>NZ_JBWKPL010000001.1:0-1326125 GCF_059418225.1 Caulobacter sp. GW821-FHT09B08
CCGTTTAACGCCCGATGTCGGCGGAGGCGGCTATCTATCCAACCCCGAATTCCATGTCAAATCGTTTTTTTCAAAACGTTTCAACTTTTCCAATCTCGCCCCGAAAAGCTTCAGGTCAAAACCGGAGGCGACTTTCTAGAAGAAAACCGCCGATCCAGTCAAGAACTTTTTCAAAAGAAAAACTTCAGAACTGGTTGAAGTAAACTTCCGAATTCTTGCGAACTCTTCGATCTACCTCAAGGGAGGGCGGTTTCTATTGAAGCCACCCAATCTTGTCAACCGGCCTTTTCACTTTCGTCGATGAGCTGACCGAGGTCGCTTCGAAGGACAAAAGCGCGGCGACGAAGCCCTTGAAGACAGGGTCTTCGCAAATTCGTCACCGAGTCGATTGAGGCTGCGGAACCTAGCGATCCACCCTTCCGAATGCAAGCCCCGAAGGCCTCGAATTCGTCCGGAAGGCCGTGGCCCCGAAGCGAGGGCGGTGTGTAGCCAGCCCCCTGGAGAGTCGCAACCGCAAAAGCGACGTGATCAACCGCACGCATCGCTTCTCCTGTGCGTGGATCTGTGAATGGTTTGCGGCCAAGTTTCCCGCGCGCCCGGGCCACGGCGCTTGCGCCACCCCTCCCCTAGCGCCATAGACCTCCTCGAGAGGAGACCACGCGTCCATGTTGTCCCAGAAAGCGCGCTACGCCCTGCGCGCCATGATCGAGCTGGCCCGCGAAGACGGACAGGTCACGGCCGGCGAACTGGCGGTGCGGGCCGATGCGCCGCGCAAGTTCCTGGAGGCCATACTTCTTACACTTGCGCGTCAGGGCCTGGTGACCAGCCGCCGTGGCAAGTTCGGCGGCTATCTGCTGGGACGCGAGCCGTCCCAGATCAATTTCGCGGAGATCATCCGCCTAGTTGACGGCCCGCTGGCCCTGACCCCCTGCGTCAGCCGCACCGCTTTCCGTCGCTGCGAAGACTGCCGGGACCTGGCCACCTGCGCCCTGCGCGAGGCCCTGCTGCGAGCCCGCGACGCCACGGCATCGGTGCTGGAAGGCTACAGCCTGTCGGACGCCATCGCCGGTTCGGGCGCGGAACTGCTGAGCGAACCCACGCGCTGAGACGCGCCCTATATATAGAGCGACCTATATAGAGTGCGCCGCGCGGCTTCAGCCGGCGGCGATATAGGCCTTCAGCCCCTCGGCCTCGGCCTGGGCCTCGCGGATCTTGTACTTCACCAGGTCGCCGATCGAGATGATGCCGGCCAGGCGCTTGCCCTTGCAGACGGGCAGGTGGCGGATGCGGCGGTCGGTCATGCGCTCCAGCAGGGCGTCGACCGTCTCTTCCGGTTGGGCGAAGACCACGTCGCGGGTCATGCAGGACGAGATCGGCTTGCCCAGGGCCCCGGCCCCTTCCTTGGCGATCACCCGCACGATGTCGCGTTCGGACAGGATGCCGGCGATCGTCTCGTCTTCCTCGAGCACCACCATCGCGCCCACCCGCCGGGTGTGCAGCAGGGCCGCGGCCGCTCCCACCGTCTCGTTGGGCGAGGCGGTGAACACCAGATCGCCCTTGTCCTTCAGGATCTGAGAAACCAGCAAAGCTCAATCCTCCCTGATAGTTGTTTTAACGCAGGGTCTCGCAAAGCGGCTCCCCGATCAATGGCGGATCGCCCTTCGAGGAAACGCGGGGACGGGAACACATATTGTCGCGCCCCTCGCCAAGCGGCGCCCATCCCCCGCAGGCTTAACCAAATCGCGAGACCTTCGGGGTTAGACCGAACGCTGTCCGATTTTGGCACGAGGGTTGCTTAACGCTCCCGTGTCGGCGTTCGCGGAGCTCATCATGGCTGCTTATGGGAAGAAACTGCCGGGAGACGGTCGCGTGCTGGCGATCAGCGCGGTCGTTTTGGCCCTCGGCATGGCCGCGACCGGCCTGATCCTGGCCAGCCCCGCCCACGCCCAGACCCTGGACAGCAATTCGGCCGCCTTCAACGCCGGCTACGGCCGCGTCGCCGGTTCGGAGAACCACGTGGTCGAGTATTCGACCCGCGACGCCAACGGCAACCGCGTCATCGTCGACGGCGTGATGCTGACCGGCGCGGACCAGAGCGTCTATTCGTCCAGCCACTCGTCGGGCTCGCTGGACAGCTATTCGGGGGTCGGCAGCCTGGGGGGCTATGGCAGCTCCACGGCGATCGGCAACAACCTGACGGTCATCACCCAGGGCAACAACAACACGGTGATCGTCAACTCCAACCAGATCAACAACGGCAATATCAGCGCCGGTACGAACGTCGGGAAATCGGGAAATGGCCAGTAAGCGCCTCTACCTTCTGCTGGCGGGAGCCTGCGCGGCGCTGACCGCCTGCGGCGGCGTGCCCAAGACGATGACGGACGGCAACTACGCCACGCCTATCGGCACGGCGCCCGTCACCGCCAACCCCACGCCCTATACGGCGGGCCTGGTGTGCCTGGCTCAGTACGCCCGCGCCAACCACGTGGTGGCCCCGCGCGTCGCCATCGGCCGGATCGCCGACTACACCGGCAAGGAAGAGTCCGACGGTTCGGGCCGCAAGGTCACGCAAGGCGCCTCGCTGCTGGCCATGACCGCCTTCGCCAAGGCCGGCATGCCCATGGTCGAGCGCTTCGACACCTCGGTGTCGGAGTACGAGCTGAAATACGCCAACAACAAGCTGATCTCCGACAATCCCAAGCCCGGCGCCGACGTGCCGGCCGAGTACCGCAAGATCCTGGCGGGCCAGGTGCCCGGCTCGGACTTCTATGTGGCCGGCGGCATCACCGAGCTGAACTACAACATCCGCTCGGTCGGGGCCGACGCCTATGTGGGCGACAAGGACACCGACGGGCTGAAGGGCAACTTCCGCCGCCGCGTCTTCGTGATGAACATCGCCATCGACCTGCGGCTGATCAACACCCGCACGCTGGAGGTGGTGGACGTCATCTCCTACCAGAAGCAGGTGGTCGGCCGCGAGATCAGCGCCGGCGTCTTCGACTTCCTCAATGGCAACATCTTCGACATCTCGGCCGGCCGCGGGGCCCTGGAGCCGATGCAGCTGGCCGTGCGCTCGCTGATCGAGCGGGCCACCATCGAGATGAGCGCCAATCTCTACGGCATGCCGGGTCCGCAGAGCTGCCTGAAATACGATCCTTACGCCGCCAACACCGTGGGTGCGACCGGGGCCTTCGTCCCCGCCTACAACAATCTGGGAACCAACAATGCGCAGACCCGCGAAGACCCGTCTCGCTGGAACGATCGCAGCGATCCCAATGTGCGTGATGCTGGCCGGGGTCGCTACTAGCCAGACCACCGGCCAGGCCAGCAACGACCAGCTGAACGTCGGCGGCCTGTTCGCCGAGCAGACCCTGAACGTCGTCACCGCCGACGAGGGCGTGACCGCCACCACCACGGCCGGCGCCAACACCTTCGGCATGACCGTGGCCAACGCCGACGGCAGCCTGACCTCCAACCAGGTCAACCAGGGCGAGGTCTATGGCCACGGCGTGGTCAACGTCACCGGCTCGCTGGGCGACAGCAGCAACGTCACCACCACGGCCGTGGGCAACAGCGGCACGGCCTTCGCGGCCTACGGCACGCTGAGCGGCTTCATGGTCCAGACCAACAGCGCCAAGGTCACCGCGCGCAGCCAGATCGAGGGCGAGACCGCCCAGGCCGGCGACGTGGTCGAAAGCAGCCTGGCGGCCGGCAACAGCCAGGGCCTCTTGATGGTCAACGGCGCCATGGGCGCGCGGGTCAGCCAGAAGAACGAGGCCGACGTCGCCGCCGACGGCGGGGCGGTGATCCAGTACGTCTCGGGCACGGCCGTCGTGAACGGCACGGCGGCGGGCAACAACATCGAGCTGACCGGCGCCAACGGCTCGGCCGCCCGGGTGATCACCGACCAGAACAACGTCGCCGACAACGTCACGGCCACCAAGTTCACGGCCTACGGCAACAGCTACCTGACCACCACGGCGGCCACCGCCTCCGGCAACAACCTCAACGCCAGCAACGAAGGCACGCTGCTGGACGTGGCCAGCCACCAGGTCAACACCGCCTATGTGCGGGCCCAGGCCGAGGAGACCTCCTACCAGTTCGGCGGCGCCCAGGCGACGGCCTACGGCGTGGGCAACTCGGCCATGGCCACCAACTACAACGGCCCCGGCCTGGTGCTCGACAACGTCCAGGTCAACGACGGCGGCGGGGTCGAGGTGATCGCCAGCTTCGACGGCCACGACGGCTACGACGCCGGCGCCAACGCCACGGCCATCGGCAACGCCGTCAGCGGCTACAACTGCAACCAGTGCGGCGGCACGATGACGGCGACCAACAGCCAGTCCAACAATGTCGACGTCAGCGCCCGCTCGACGGTCAGCGTGCGCAGCACCGGCCGCTCGGTGGTGGGCGTGTCGACGGCCACGGGCAACAACGCCACGTTCTCGGTGACGAACTCCAACTGACCTCAGACCCTCCCCCTGTGGGGAGGCGTTGTGAGCGCACGGCTGGGGACACACGCATGCGTGTGTCCCCATCAGCAGGCGCCGACAGGTGGGGAAGGGTGCGAAGCGCCCGGGCCTCGCCCGGATGATTTGCAGTTTTGAATACCGTTTCGACGAAGTTCAGGCGCTTCGCGCGACCGTTATCCGAAAGCCCGCGACGCTGAGCCCTGTTAGGGCCTCGCCGCCTTGAAGCCTCCGACGGGCGGAACCAGACCAACGCGCCTGATCCCGGACCGCGAGCGCATCACCGCCCGCCTGCTGTTCTGTCGGCCCCCATCCAACGCCGTTTATTTTCGAGGCCCGGCCGGCACCAGATGGACGAGGTTGGTCCACCGAAGAGGACCACCGACAGAGCTTCCCGCTCGATCGCCCCCGAAAGCCGCAACGGTCGCCGTACGTGCGCCCTTCCCGTGCTTTCAGGTGGGATAAGGATACGGCAGGTCCGCACGAGGGGGATAAGTTAGGTCGAGAAAGTTCAAGCGATTGAAATCGCTGAAGTCCGGTCGCTATCCGCTGAGAATAGACGCGCCTTCCTCCTCACCTGCGTAGCGGGGGAGGTGGCGCGATGCGAATACGCATCGTGACGGAGGGGGCGTCGTGCGGCGGCCCCGACGCCCCCTCCGTCCGCTACGCGGACACCCCCCCGTTTCACGGGTGAGGAGGAAGAGCGCCGAACCCGCTGATGGGGACACACGCATGCGTGTGTCCCCAGCCGTGGCCGCCGAAGCGCCGGGGACATGTACTCACGGCACGGCCTTGCCGGGGGTGATCAACGGCCATGCGGTGAGTACGTGTCCCCTCCTTCGGTCGCGGCGCTAAACACCCCAGACTCAGCGGACGACTTGGGGGACACGCACTCACCCCGGGCGCCCCGCCAACCTGCAGACGCCTTGCCATGAGAGCATGTCCCCGGCGTCCCCACCCTGCCTCATCGGGAATCCCCCCGCCTCTCCTCAGCGGTTCGCCCCATAGGCCGCCGCGCCCTGCTCGGGCCAAGTATCGGCGTCCAGCAGGAGCCGCGCCATGCCCAACGGAAAGCCCAACATCCTCGTCATCTGGGGCGACGATATCGGTCAGTCCAACCTCAGCTGCTACACCCACGGCCTGATGGGCTACCAGACGCCCAACATCGACCGGATCGCCAAAGAGGGCGTGCTGTTCACCGACAGCTATGGCGAGCAGTCATGCACCGCCGGCCGCTCGTCGTTCATCACCGGCCAGAGCGTCTATCGCACGGGCCTTTCCAAGGTGGGCATCCCGGCCGCGCCCATCGGCATGAACGACAAGCTGATCACCATCGCCGGCGCCCTGAAGAACCAGGGCTACGCCACCGGGCAGTTCGGCAAGAACCACCTGGGCGACCTGAACCACATGCTGCCCACCAACCACGGCTTCGACGAGTTCTTCGGCAACCTCTACCACCTCAACGCCGAGGAAGAGCCGGAGATGGACAACTATCCCAAGGACCCGAAATTCCGGGAGCACTTCGGTCCGCGCGGGGTGATGCACAGTTGGGCCACCGACGTCGACGACCCCACCGACCAGCCGCGCTGGGGCAAGGTGGGCAAGCAGAAGATCGAGGACACCGGTCCCCTGACCAAGAAGCGAATGGAGACCTGCGACGACGAGTTCGTGGCCGCCGCCACCGACTTCATCAAGCGCGCCAAGGCCGACGACACCCCGTTCTTCGTCTGGCTGAACACCACGCACATGCACATGTTCACCCACACCAAGAAGGAAAGCCTGGGCCAGGCGGGGCGCTGGCAGTCGCCCTATCACGACACCATGATCGACCACGACAAGAACGTGGGCCAGATGCTGGACCTGCTGGACGAGCTAGGCATCGCCGACGACACCCTGCTGGTCTATTCGACCGACAACGGCCCGCACCGCAACTCCTGGCCGGACGGCGGCATGACCCCGTTCCGCAGCGAGAAGAACACCAACTGGGAAGGCGCCTTCCGGATTCCGCAGCTGGCCCGCTGGCCCGGCAAGATCCCCGCTGGCTCGATCGCCAACGGCATCGTCCAGCACCACGACTGGTTCCCCACCTTCCTGGAGGCCGCCGGCGCCGCCGACGTCGTCGAGAAACTGAAGACCGGCTACGAGGCCTGCGGCCGCACCTACAAGAACCACATCGACGGCATGAGCCTGCTGAAATACGTGACCGGCGAGGAGAAGGAGAGCCCGCGCAACTTCTTCTTCTACTTCAGCGACGACGGCGACATGCTGGGCATGCGCTACGACAACTGGAAGCTGGTGTTCATGGAGCAGCGCTGCCAGGGCACGATGAAGGTCTGGGCCGAACCGTTCACCCGCCTGCGCCTGCCCAAGATCTTCAACCTGCGCACCGACCCGTACGAATTCGCGGACATCACGTCCAACAGCTACTACGACTGGTTCCTGTACAACGCCTACTTCATCTACGCGGCGCAGACGGGCGCGGCCAAGTTCGCCGAGACCTTCGTCGACTTCCCGCCCGTGCAACGGCCCAACACCTTCACGGTGGACGACGCCCTGGCCAAGATGCGGGAGACGGGGGGCGACTGAGGGCGGAAACCCCTCTCTCATAGAGAGAGGGAGGGGCCCGCCGCGTAGCGGTGGGAGGGTGAGAGGTTTCACCGCTTGCCGGAAAATCCCCAATCCCTCCGTTGTCATCCCGGACAAGCGCGTAGCGCGCCGATCCGGGACCGACCCGAAGCTCTGAGTTCACGCGTCGGTCCCGGCTCTTCGGCCGGGATGACATCTGAGCTTCAGCGACCGAATGGCCCAGTTCTATCCTGAGAGAGTATAACCTCTCACCCTCCCATGGCTTCGCCATGGGCCCCTCCCTCTCTCTATGAGAGAGGGGAGCTTCCCGTACCCCACAGCGCCACCTTGCTCAGCAGCTCCGCCGGCGCGATGGGCTTGGCGACGTGGTCGTTCATGCCGCAGGCCCGGTAGGTCTCCACCTGCTGGGCCAGGACGTTGGCGCTGAGGGCGATGATCGGCACGCGGCCGGCGGGGCTGGCGAGGCGGCGGATGGCGCGGGTGGCGCTGACGCCGTCCTGCACGGGCATCTGCACGTCCATCAGCACCAGGTCGTGCTCGCCCCGCGCCGCTGCGGCGACGGCTTCCACGCCGTTGACGGCCAGGTCCACCTGGTGGCCGACCGCGCGCAGCAGGGCGCCGACCAGTTCGCGGTTGGCCTCGTTGTCGTCGGCCAGCAACACGCGCACGCCGGCGGCCGGGGCTTCGGCCGCGTCCTCGACGGCCTCGGGGTCCGGCGTCTCGACGACCGGCAGCGGTAGGGCGCACCAGAACCGCGAGCCTTGCCCCGGCTCGCTCTCGGCCCCGACCTCGCCGCCCATGGCCAGGGCCAGGTGGCGGGTGATCGACAAGCCAAGACCGGTGCCGCCGAACTGTCGGGTGACGGTGGCGTCGGCCTGGGTGAAGCGTTCGAAGACATGGTCGATCATGTCGCGCGCCACGCCGATGCCGGTGTCGGTGACCGACAGCTCGATGCGGCCATCGTCGAGACGGCGTGCGCCCAGGGTCACCGAGCCCCGGGTCGTGAACTTCACGGCGTTGCCCAGCAGGTTCAGCAGGATCTGGCGCAGGCGCTCGGGGTCGCCGACCACGGCGGCCGGCACGTCGGGCTCGACCCGCTTGTCCAGCACCAGGCCCTTGGCGCCGGCCTGGCTCTCCAGGATGCCCAGGGCCTGGTCCAGCAGGGCGGGAAGGTCGAACGGGCGGCAGTCCAGCTCGACACCGCCGGCCTCCAGCTTCGACAGGTCCAGCACGTCGTTCAGGGTCGACATCAGGGCCTGGCCGGCGTCCTCGATGCGGTCCAGATAGCGCCGCTGCTGGTCGTCGAGCGCGGCGCCGCGCAGCAGGCCGGCGAAGCCGATCACGCTGGTCAGGGGCGTGCGCAGCTCGTGGCTCATGTTTGCCAGGAACTCTTCCTTGGCGCGGGCGGCGGCCTCGGCCCGGGCGTGGGCGAGGGCCAGCTCGCGGCGGGCCTCGATCTCGTCGCTCATGTCGACCTGGTAGACCAGCACGCCCGTCTCGCCGGTGACCGGGTCGCGGGTGCGGCGGGCGTCCAGCCCGTGCCACAGGATCTCGCCGCCGATCAGCACCTGGGACGAGCCGACCCAGACGCCGTTCTCCAGCGCCGCGTTCCAGATGCGGTGGGCCTCGTCCGGATCGACGAAGGCGTCGTGGAAGCGGGCCTGGTCGGGGAAGGTGGCCCGACGCGTGGGGTTGGCGTAGAGCCGCGCGCCGTCGGCGGCGAACAGCCCCACCAGCACCGGCGTGTGGCGCAGCGCCTCGGCCCCGCGCAGTTCCTCGGGCTGCAGCTCGGCGGGGGCCGCCTCGAACAGCATGGCCTCCGTCCCGTCGGTCAGGGTCACGGCCGATATCGCCGTCGACACCGAGGTGGGCGTTCCCAGGGGATAGAAGGTCCAGCGTTCGGTCACCGTCTCGCCGCCGGCGATGCGCCGGGCGACCGAGGCCATGCGCATGGCCACGGCCGGCGACTGGTCGGAGAAGTCGCGGGCCAGCAGCGCCTCCAGGCTGTCGGCGCCCCACAGGGCCACGGCGGCGGGATTGGCGTAGACCTTGCGCTTGCGCGCGTCGTCGAACACCCAGACCGGCCGGCGCAGGCGATCCAGTCCCGCCGTGTCGAACGGCAGGCCCGGCGGCGCGGACAAGGCAGGGTCGTAAGTCATAGAATTATTACTTATAGCCGAACGAGGGGGTCAGGTGCAGTTGCACATATGGTCGCGGCAATGGCCCTATCGAGGCGATGCGGGCCGGACCGAACGTCGCAGCCCCGACACCGAGCGGCCAAGTTCGCCGCGCCGACGCCTTGCTTGCGCCACGTGTCGGGGCCAAGGTGCCGCTCCTTCACGGTACTGATTTCCCGCTCCTTTTCTCCAAGGTCGCTCATGATCCGCGTTTCGCGCCTGGCGCTCGTTCTCTCCGCCGGGCTCAGCCTCTCCGCCTGCGCGACCCTGTCCAACCTCAAGCCCGGCGGCGAGACCAAGAGCGCCGCGCCAGTCGCCAAGGCGGCTCTCGCGCCGACGCCGGCCGCCCCCGCCGGCCCGACCATCGCCGCCGTGAAGCCCGGCCAGTGGCCCCAGGCGGTGTCGGACGTCGCCCCCGATCCGCGCGTGCGGTTCGGCGTGCTGCCGAACGGCATGCGCTACGCCATCCAGAAGAACGCCACCCCACCCGGCCAGGCCGCCCTGCGTCTGTGGTTCGACGCCGGCTCGCTGGACGAGACCGACGACCAGCAGGGCCTGGCCCACTTCCTCGAGCACATGGCCTTCAACGGGTCCAAGAACGTGCCCGAAGGCGAGATGATCAAGATCCTGGAACGCCACGGCCTGTCGTTCGGCGCCGACACCAACGCCTCGACCAATTTCAGCGAAACCACCTACCAGCTGGACCTGCCCAAGACCGACGACGACACGGTCGACACCTCGCTGATGCTGCTGCGCGAGGCGGCCGGCGAGCTGACCATCGCCCAGGACGCCGTCGACCGCGAGCGCGGCGTGGTGCTGTCGGAGGAACGCACCCGCGACAGCCCCGGCTACCGCACCTTCGTGGGCACGTTCGGCTTCCAGCTGGAAGGCCAGCGCCTGCCCCAGCGCCTGCCGATCGGCAAGACCGACATCCTCAAGAACGCCCCGGCCCAGACCATCCGCGACTTCTACCAGGCCTGGTACCGGCCCGAGAACGCCGTGGTGGTGGCGGTGGGCGACTTCGACGTCGACGCCATGGAGGCCAAGATCAAGGCCCGGTTCGGCGACTGGAAAGGCGTGGGCCAGCCGGGCGCCAAGCCGGACCTGGGCCCCGTCGCCAAGCGCGGCCTGACCGCCAAGGTGCTGGTCGAGCCCGGCGCCCAGACCTCGGTCCAGATGGCCTGGGTCTCGCCCCCGGACCTCGCGCTCGAGACCAAGGCCAAGGACAAGGAAGACCTGATCCAGGCCGTCGGCTTCGCGGTGATGAACCGCCGCCTGCAGGCCCTGACCCGCTCGGACGCCCCGCCGTTCATCGTGGCCATGGCCGTGCGCAACGACCAGGAGCACGCCGCCGAGATCACCACCCTGGCCGCCACCGTCCAGCCCGGCCACTGGCAGGAGGCCCTGACCGCGCTGGACCAGGAACAGCGCCGCGTCATGCAGTACGGCGTGCGCCAGGACGAGGTGGACCGCGAGATCGCTGCCATGCGCGCAGGCTTCGCCGCCGCCGCCGCGGGCGAGGCCACCCAGCGCACCACGGCCCTGGCCGGCGCCATCGTCGGCACCCTGGGCGACCGCGAGATCGTCACCAGCCCGTCCCAGAACCTGGCGGTGTTCGACGAGGCCACCAAGGGCCTGACCGCCGACACGGTCTCAGCCCTGCTCAAGGCCCAGTTCGTCGGCTCCGGCCCGTTGATCACCATCCCCACGCCCACCGCCATCGAGGGCGGCGAGAAGGCCGTGACCGACGCCTACCTGGCCTCGGGCAAGGTCGCCGTCGCCGCGCCCGCCGCGCCCGGCGTCACCGCCTGGCCCTACGCCGTCTTCGGCGACAAGGGCGTGGTCGCCGAGCAGAAGGACGTCATCGATCTCGACACCGTCTTCGTGCGCTTCGCCAACGGCGTGCGCCTGACGGTCAAGCCGACCAAGTTCCGCGACGACCAGATCCTGGTGAAGGCGCGGCTGGGTCACGGCCTGCTGGACCTGCCCACCAATCGCCAGAGCCCGATGTGGGCCGGCTCGGCCTTCATCGAGGGCGGCCTCAAGCAGATCAGCACCCAGGACATGGAGCGCGTGCTGAACGGCAAGGTCTGGAACGCCGGCCTCGGGGTCGAAGACGACGCCTTCACCCTGTCGGGCCGCACCCGTCCCGACGACCTGGACACCGAGCTGCAGGTCCTGGCCGCCTACGCCACCGAGGGCGGCTGGCGTCCGGAGGCCTTCAACCGGATCAAGACCTATTACGGCACGATCCACGACCAGCTGGAGTCCACCCCCGGCGGGGTGATCGGCCGCGACCTGGGCGGGCTGATGCATGGCGGCGACGGCCGCTGGACCTTCCCCAGTCGCCAGGACATCGCCGCCGCCTCGCTGGACCAGCTGAAAGCCTCGATCTCGGGCCCGCTGGCCAATGACGACATCGAGGTGGTGATCGTAGGCGACACCACGGTCGACAAGGCTGTCGCCGCCGTGGCCGAGACCTTCGGCGCCCTGCCCGTCCGCGCCGACACCCCGGCCCCGGCCGGCGCCCGCGACGCGCCCTTCCCGGCGCCGTCGGCCACGCCCGTGGTCCGCACCCACAAGGGCCGCGCTGACCAGGGCTCGCTCTACATGGCCTGGAGGACCGACGACCTGTTCTCCAACCTGCAGCGGGCCCGCAACACCCAGATCCTGGCCCAGGTGATGCAGCTGCGCCTGACCGACGAGCTGCGCGAGAAGCAGGGCGCCACCTATTCGCCCTCGGCCTCGGCCACCGCCAGCGTGGTGTTCAACCACTGGGGCTATCTGGCCGTCAGCGTCGAGACCCCGCCAGACAAGATCGACGGCGTGGTCGCCAGCATCCGCAAGATCGCCGCCGACCTGCGCGACAAGCCCGTCACCGCCGACGAGCTGGAGCGGGCCAAGAAGCCGCGCATCGACCAGATCGAGAAGGCCCGCGAGACCAACGAGTACTGGCTGGGAACCCTGTCGGGCGCCCAGGCCGACCCGCGCCTGATCGACTCCACCCGCTCGGTCCTGGCCGGCCTGCAACGCGTCTCGGCCGCCGACGTCCAGAAGGCCGCCAAGGACTTCCTGGGCGACGACAAGTCCTGGACGATGATCGTGCGGCCGGAGGGGAAGTAACCCCTGAAACACCGCTCATCCCGGCGAATGCCGGGATCCAGATGGAATGGCTTTGAGGCTGACGCCAAAGGCTCTGAGCCTTTCCAGTCAACCACACCGCTAAGGGATCTGGGTCCCGGCATTCGCCGGATGAGCGGGAGTTTTGGAGCTGTGCGTTATTGGCAGCCAATCAGATGGACCTGGTCCCCGCTGGGCTCCACCGGCTTTTCCCCGAACGCCCCGTAGGCCGCCAGGCCCCAGACCGCCAGCACGGCCAGCCATTGGGCGAGGGTCACGTCGCGGGGCTTGGTCCTGGTCATGGCGTCGTTATCGGGCGGTTGCCTCGCCGGGGATAACGACTTATCAGCGGCCGTCTGTGAGGTTTCGTCACATGGTCGCCCGCTCGCTCCCGCCGCTGAACGCCCTGCGCGCCTTCGAGGCCTTCGGCCGGCGCGGACGCATGACCCTGGCGGCCGACGAGCTGTGCGTCACCCACGGGGCGATCAGCCGCCAGATCCGCCAGCTGGAGGACCATCTGGGCGTGGCCCTGACCGAGGGGCCGCGCAACGCCCTGACCCTGACCGAGGCCGGCCTGACCCTGTCCCAGGCCCTGACCCAGGCGCTGGACCAGATCGACGCGGCCCTGCCCCGCCCGGCCGGCGACCGCGACGGCGCCTTGGTGGTCTCGTGCCTGCCGACCTTTGCCATGAAGTGGCTGATCCCGCGCCTGCCCGACTTCGTGGCCGCCCATCCCGACGTCCAGGCGCGGATCGTGGAGTCCAACGGCCCATTCGACTACCGCGCCGACGGGGTGGACCTGGCCATCCGCATGCGCCTGCCCGACGCCCCGCCCTCGCCCGATTCCGACGTCACGCCCTTCCTCAAGCACTATGTCGGCCCGGTGGCCGCCCCCGCCCTGGCCGCCCAGGTCGACGATGTGGAAAGCCTGGCGCGCCTGCCCCGGCTGCACACCCGCACCTTCCTGGAAAGCTGGGCCGAGTGGGAAAGCGCCGCCGGCCTGGTCCTGCCGCCGGCGCAGGTCGACCGCGAGTTCGACCACTATTTCTACATGCTGGAGGCCGCCGCCGCGGGCCTGGGCGTGGCGCTCAGCCCCTGGGCCTTCGCCGAGACCGACCTGAAGTCGGGCCGCCTGGTCGCCCCGCTGGGCATGATCCCCGGCCAGGCCCAGGTCTGCGCCCTGACGCCCCGGAGCAAGGCCACCCGCGCGGCCCGCCGCTTCCGCGACTGGCTGGTCGCCCAGGGCGCGGCCACCCCGCCGCCGCCGGGCGCGGACGGCGGTTCTCAACAGCCCGCCGCGCGCGTCTGAGCAAAACCCCTTACACTTTCGCGTCCGGCCCTCTAGGTTCCGCCGATCCCCCGCGCCCTCGCGCGCCCCAACCTATCAGGAGCCGTCATGGACGCCGCCACCATCGCCAAGATCGAAGCCCATCTGAAGCGCACCTTCGGCAACCCGCACATCGCCCTGAAGGCCCGTCCCAAGCAGAAGGACTCGGCCGAGGTCGAGGTGAAGGGCGAATTCATCGGCGTCGTCTTCCAGGACGAGGACGAGGACGGCTCGTTCATGTTCGAAATGGCGATCCTGGCCGAAGACCTGGAAGGCTAAGGCCTCTCCGCCGCTTGGCAAAAATGACCACTTTGACTATCTTTTGGTCGAAGTGGTCATTGGAGGGCGGCATGCCCGATGGAACCTGGAGCCTGGCCGACGCGAAGGCCAAGCTGAGCGAAGTGGTCGAGCGGGCCAAGACGCAGGGCCCCCAGCATCTGACCAAGAACGGCAAGGACGCCGCCGTCGTGCTGTCGGCCGAGGACTACCGGCGGCTCAGCGAAGTCGGTAGCGGCGCCCCGAAGCGCGCCCCCGCCTGGCTCGATTCCCGTTTTCGAGTTCTGAGCGACGATGAACACGACGCGGTGTTCAGCCGTGACCAAGATCCGGGTCGCGTCATCAGCTTCTGATGTTCCTGCTCGACACCAACGTCCTGTCGGATTCCACCAAGCTGGTTCCGAGTCCGGCGGTGACGGCGTGGCTGGAAGCTCAGCCGATCACGACCCTCTTTGTCAGTGTCGTGACTCTCGCCGAAGCCCGCTATGGGATCGAGAGCCTCCCGGCCGGTCGCAAGGCCGATGACCTTCGTCAGTGGCTCGGCAGCGTGATTGTCGACTTCGACGGACGCCTCCTGCCGGTCGACGCCGAGATCGCCATGGCCCAAGGACGCATTCGGCGAGCGGCCGAAAATGCTCGCCGGACCATGCCCGCGATCGACGCCTTCCTCGCGGCGACGGCCGAGGTCCACGACCTTACCCTCGTGACACGCAACGTCCGAGACTTCCAAGGTTGGGGCGGACCGATCCTCGATCCGTGGGCTGCCTAGGCCACCGCCCCGGCGACCATCCCCCGCCGCACCATCAGCGACGCGCCCGCCGCCAGAAGGCCCGCGACGCCGGCGATGATGAAGGCCTCCATGTATTGCCCCTGCTGCGCGCGGATCACGCCCGCGCCGATGGCGGCCGTCGCCGCGCCCAGCTGGTGGCCCGCCCCGATCCAGCCGAACACGATGGGCCCGTCGCGGTCGCCGAACGCCTCGGTGGCCAGGCGCACGGTGGGCGGCACAGTGGCGATCCAGTCGAGGCCATAGAACACCGCGAAGACCGACAGGCTCATCAGCGAGAAGTCCGAGAACGGCAGGTAGATCAGCGAGAGGCCGCGCAGGGCGTAATAGACGAACAGCAGCTTGCGCGGATCGTAGCGGTCGGTCAGCCAGCCCGAGGCCGTGGTGCCGAAGAGGTCGAACAATCCCATCAGGGCCAGCAGGCCGGCGGCCTTGACCTCGGGCATGCCACGGTCGCCGCAGAAGGCGATCATGTGCACGCCGATCAGGCCATTGGTGGTCAGGCCGCAGATGAAGAAGCCGCCGAACAGCAGCCAGAAGGTGCGAGTCTTGGACGCGCGATGAAGGGCCCCGAACGCGGCGGAGAGAGCGTTGGCGGCCGAACCTCTGGGCGGCGGGGTCCAGTCTTCAGGCGCGCCGAACGGGCGCTGGCCGATGGCGTCGGGGCTTTCGGGGATCAGCCACCAGCAGATCGGGGCCATGATCGCCGCGACGGCGGCTACGGTCAGCACCACCGGCCGCCAGCCGCCGTGGTCTGCGATCCACGCCATGGCCGGCAGAAAGATCAGCGAGCCGGTCGCCGTCGCCGCCGTCAGCAGACCCAGCATCAGGCCGCGCCGCGCCACGAACCAGCGATTGACGATGGTCGCGCCCAGCACCATGGCCACCGCCCCGCTGCCCACGCCCGCCATCACGCCCCAGGTGGCCACGTACTGCCAGCTCTGGGTCATGAAGCTCGAGAGCCCGGTCGAGACCGCCATCAGCAGCAAGGCCAGGCCGATCGTGCGGCGCACGCCGAACGACTGCATCAGCGCCGCCGCGAACGGTCCGGTCAGGCCGTAGAGGAAGATGCCGATCCCGGCGGCCAGGCTGATCGCGCCGCGATCCCAATGGAAGGCCTTCTCCAGCGGCAGGATCAGCACGCCCGGCGCGGCGCGCAGGCCGGCGGCCGACAGGAGGGCCAGGAAGGTCGCTACGGCCACGACGAAGGCGTAGCGGTTTCCAAGGGTGCGGCGGAGCGTCTGGATCATGCGATGTAACCGATCGGTACGGGGCTTGTCGCCATGCATACGTACCGGTAAGTAACATCGTCAAGCGCCATGACGAAAAACAACGAAATTCCCCCTCACCTGCAGCCCTACAATCCCGGGGCGCGCGCGGCCGAGCGCATCTTCGAGACCGCGCGGGACCTGTTCTATCGCGAGGGTATCCGCGCGGTGGGAGTCGACGAGATCGTCACCAAGGCGGGCGTGACCAAGCCCAGCCTCTATCGCAGCTTCAAGTCCAAGGACGAGCTGGTGGCCGCCGTGCTGCGCGAGGTCGAGACCGGCTTCTGGGAGCGGTTCGAGTCGGCCGAGGCCGCCTTCCCTGACGATCCCAAGGCCCAGATGGTGGCCTATTTCGAAGGCCTGGCCGCGCGCTCGGGCGGGGCCGACTATCGCGGCTGCGCCCTGTCCAACGCCGTGGTCGAATATCCCGACCGCGACCATGCCGGCCGGGCGGTCTCGCAAGGGCACAAGCAGGACCTGCGCGCGCGGCTGCGGACCAAGGCCGTCGAGATGGGCGCGTCCGATCCCAAGGCCCTGGGCGATGCGATGATGCTGCTGATCGAGGGCGTCTTCACCTCCAGCCAGATGTTCGACGACGACGACAAGCCCGCCCTGGCCGTGGTCGGAGCGGTGAAGGCGCTGATCGAGGTTTACTGCAGATGACCGCCCATCCCCTCGACCGCGTGGTCTGGAACGCCTTCACCACGCGCCAGGCGCCTCTGACGCTGCGCGACGGCGGCGCCCTGCGGGTGGATCCCGAGATCGGCCTGTTCGTCGCCACGGCCGACCATGCGCCCGAGACGCTGGAGGCCCTGGGCCGGCTGGTCCGCGCCCATCCCGGCGAGGTGGGGATCGTCGAGCGCTTCGATCCGCCGCCCGTCCCGGGCACGCGGGTCAATCGCCGCGCGGTGCTGAACCAGATGGTCGCCGAAATCCTGGCGGCCCCTAGGCCCGTCGATTTCGAGATCACGCCCCTGACCGACGCCGACAGCCCGGAGATGGTGGCCCTGGCCACCCTGACCGCGCCGGGGCCGTTCTTCTCGCGCACCCATCAGCTGGGCGAGTTCGTCGGGGTGAAGGTCGATGGGCGCCTGGTCGCCATGGCCGGCGAGCGGATGCGGCCCGAGGGCTTCACCGAGGTCAGCGCCGTCTGCGCCCATCCCGACCATCGCGGCAAGGGCTACGCCGCCAAGCTGATGCTGCACGTGGCCCACAAGATCGTCGCGCGCGGCGAAACCCCGTTCCTGCACAGCTATGACCACAACGCCGGCGCCATCGCCCTCTACGAGGCGCTGGGCTTCCGGTTCCGATGCGAGCAGGTGCTGACGGTGCTGGAGGCGGTTTAGGACGCTTCCCTCTCCCCTTGCGGGAGAGGGTGGCCCCGCGAAGCGGGGTCGGGTGAGGGGTCGCACAGCCCTTGCCGGACAGGACTTTCAACCCCTCATCCGACCGCCTTCGGCGGCCACCTTCTCCCGCAAGGGGAGAAGGACGCCAGAAACGAAAAAGACCCGGAAGGCTCTCGCCCTCCGGGTCCCTTTCTCCGATCAGGTCGGCGCGATCAGGCCTGGATCTGGTTCGCCGACTTCCGCGCCCAGCCGTAGAGCCCCGTCACCACGACCGCGGCGGCGATCAGGGCGAAGATCATGCCCACGTGCTCGGACGGCGCGAAGGGGACCTCCAGGGGCGAGGCCTTCTGGGTGACGACGATCATCACGGCCAAGGCGACATTGAACAGGCTCTCGCCGACGATGAAGCCCGAGGCGACCAGCACGCCCAGGCGCTTGGCCGGTTCGGCCATGCGATCCTTGGCGACCACCTTCTCGTAGATCCAGCCGGCCAGGGCCCCGACCACCACCGGCGCGGTGACCGCGCTGGGCAGGTAGATGGCCAGGCCCACGCCCAGGGGCGGCAGGCTGAAACGGCCGTTGCTGGCCCGGCGCAGGACGATGTCGACCAGCACCAGGCCCAGGCCGATCAGGGCGCCGTAGCCCAGCAGGGTCCAGTTCAGGTCGTGAGCGATCACCCCCTTGGCCAGGGTCGAGATCAGGGTCGCTTGCGGCGCGTCCAGCGGCGTGGCGCCGGGAACGGTGTTGAGGTTGGCCGCGCCGGAGAAGCCGTTCGACTGGTTCAGCAGTTCCAGCACGAAGGGGATGACGATGGCGCCGGCGGTGACGCCGATGATCAGGGCCACCTGCTGCTTCCACGGGGTGGCGTCGACCAGCTGGCCGGTCTTGAGGTCCTGCAGGTTGTCGTTGGCGACCACGGCCACGGCCAGCACCATGGTGGTGACGTAGAGGGCGTAGGCGACCAGGGCCTTGGCGATGTCGGGGCCGATGACGCCGCGGCCGACGACGCCGACCATCAGCGAGGCGCCCAGCACGGTCAGGATGGCGATGCCCGAGACGGGGCTGTTGGACGAGCCGATCAGGCCGGCCATGTAGCCGCAGACGGCGGCGGCCAGCAGGCCGGCGATCAGCACATAGCCGATGCCGATGGCCACCAGGGGCGCCGAAAGGCTGGCGATCGGGCCGCCGGTCAGGAAGTGGGCCAGGAACCAGCCGGCCGGGGCCAGCAGCAGCAGCGACACCAGGCCGACGATGCCGATCGGAATGTCCTGCTCGGTGCGCGGGATGACCGCGCCGCCGACCTTGCGGGCCTTGTTGGCTTCGAAGGCCGAGACCAGGCCCGACCAGATCGGCAGGGCCAGCTTGCCCAGGGTCCAGATGGCGGCGGCGCCGATGACGCCGGCGCCCATGAAGCGCACCTCGGTCTTCCAGACGGTCAGGGCGTGCTTGGCGACGGTGACGCCTTCCATCGGGTGCAGGCTGGTCATGAGCGGCACCAGCACGCCCCAGGCGATGGCGAGGCCCGCGAACATGGCGATGCCGACGGTGATGCCCATCAGGTGGCCCGCGCCCATCAGGGCCAGCGAGCTGGAGGCGCCCAGGCCGGTCGCGCCGGCTCCGGCCTTGAAGTAGCCGGCCACTTCGGCGGCGAAGATCTTGGCGGCGGCGAGCGCCGCGAACAGGGCCGAGGCGACGGTGCCCAGCACCACGGCGACCAGGCCCTTCTGCCCCTCGGCCGCGCCGGCCCGCGAGCCGGTGCCGACCTTCAGCACCTCGGCGGCGGCGACGCCTTCCGGATAGGGCAGGTCGGAATTGGTCACCAAGGCCCGGCGCAGGGGGATGGTGTACATCACGCCCAGGATGCCGCCGACCAGGCAGGCCCCGAAGGTGGCCAGGAACGGCACCTGGCTCCACCAGCCGATCATCAGCAGGCCCGGCAGCACGAAGATCACCGACGACAGCGTCCCGGCTGCGGACGCAATGGTCTGGACGATGTTGTTTTCCTGGATGGTGCCGGTCCGGAACATCCGCAGCAGCGCCATCGAGATGACGGCGGCCGGGATCGAGGTGGCGAAGGTCAGACCCACCTTCAGGCCCAGATAGACCTGAGCCATGGTGAAGATGATGGTGATGGCGATCCCGAGAAGGACCCCTCGGATAGTGAACTCCGAACGGGGAGTCGTAGCGGCGTCGGACGACATGCAGGGTCCTGAAAACAGTTAAGGCGGTCGGACCTTGCACGTCCGACCGCCCCAAACTCAAGCCTTGTTCCGCATTTTTGCGTTTTGCGGGTCGTTTATGACCGCGAAGCCGAGCAAACCTCTTCGATCCGTGTCGCCAGCCTGGTGTCCCTGGCGTCGACCGCCAGTTGGTAGGCGTCCGAGCAGCGATTGGCGTTGATCAGGGTCGCGGCCTGTCGGGCGCGCGACCATTGGGCCGGCGTCGGCAGGGCCTGGTACGCGCTGAAGCTGGTGTTCCACTGCGCTCGTCCGCTGATGAGCGGCGGCAGCGGCGGCCCCGAGATCTTGGGCAGGACGACGGTGTTGTCGCCCGAGACCCGATACTGCGGGGCCTCGCCCGCGAAGGCGGGGGCCGCCACCGAGGCGGCGCAGATCAGGCCGATCATCAGACTTTTCAAGGTCGCTCTCCCATGAGTCTAAAAGGTCGAGATCGAGACGGCCGGCCCCGCGAGGCCGGCCGTCTGGCGCCTCGTCACGAACCGCCGCTGCAGACCTGCGTCACGCGGGTCGCCAGGAACTTGTCGCGTCTCTTCATGGCGTAGTCGTAGGCCTCGCGGCATTGACCGGCGTTGATCAGCTCGGCAGCGCGACGGGCGTTCATCCACTGGGTCTTGGTCGGCGCCAACACGCCCGATCCGGACAGGGCCGCGCTCCAGAGCGCCTGGTCGGTCGCCAGCGGATTGAGGGTCGGCGCCACGTAATAGCCGCTGGCCGGCGGCAGGCCCGAAGGCGTGGAGGGCGTTTTGGCGGCCTGGGCCGGGAAGGCCGAGGCGGCGCACAGCAGCCCGGCAATGATCAAGCGCTTCATCATCTCACCCTCCAATGGCTTCCTACGACAGGAAGGTGACGCCACTTAAGATTGCAAGTCAACAGGCATGACCGCCGGCGCGAAGGCTTGCCCCTCGCGCCGGCGGCAGGCGCCTAAAGAACGCCCAGCATCTCGGCGACCAGCGGGTGGCGGACGATGTCGCGATCGGCCAGGCGGACCACCGCGATGTTCTCGACCGCCTCGAACTTGTCCGACACCTCGGCCAGGCCCGAGATGCCCGGCAGCAGGTCCGACTGGTTCGGGTCGCCGGTGACGACCATGGTCGAGTTCCAGCCCAGGCGGGTCAGCAGCATCTTCAGCTGCATGTAGGTGCAGTTCTGGGCCTCGTCGATCACCACGAAGGCGTTGTTCAGGGTGCGGCCGCGCATGAAGCCGACCGGCGCGATCTCGATCGCCCCCTCGGCCATCAGGGCGCGCATGCGCTTGACCGACAGGCGGTCGCTCAGCGCGTCGTAGAGCGGGCGCAGATAGGGGGCCAGCTTGTCTTCCATGTCGCCCGGCAGGTAGCCGATCGACTCGCCGGCCTCGACGGCGGGGCGCGACAGCACGATGCGGCCGACCTTGCCGGCCTCCAGGGCTTCGACGGCCTTGGCGATGGCGATGTAGGTCTTGCCGGTGCCGGCCGGGCCCAGGGCCATGATCAGGTTCTTGTCGTCGATCGCCTCCATCAGGCTGGCCTGGCCTGGCGATTTGGGTTTGATCGTTTTGAGGTAACCCTGGTCCCGGTCCTCGTGTCCCGGCGTTCCCAGCGGCGACCAAGCATTGCGGTGCTCCACCGGCAGGCGGCGCACCTTGGCGTCGTCGTCGTAACGGCCAGCGTCGTTCGCGCCTTCGCGCACCATCCGCTTGAGAGCTCGCTTGGTCATGTAAGCCTCCATTCAGGCATGAAAAAAGGACGCGGCCGGATGGCGACGTCCTTGGAGCAGGTGGGGAGGAAAGAAACGAAGACGCGAGCGCGGCCGGGCGGTTCGGAGCTTGCCCCCGAAGGCGGAAATGAACGCCCAAACCCCAAAACCGACACCCAAGGTCTCCGTTACCGGGAGGCCGCGTTCGGCGATCGAGCGCGGCTCGGATACAAGGAAGAATGTCTCCCGATATGGGAGTGTTCCCCCTCGAATCGCACAAATACAATGGGGCTCGTATGGTTTATGAGCCGTTAAGGCCCTGCCCGCTTTTAGAACACGGTGTGTACGGATGACTGTCTATTCCTTGGGCGCCACAGGTCCCCAGCTCCCCCCTGAAGGCGAATATTGGATCGCGCCCAATGCCGCCGTGATGGGAAACGTCATTATGCGGCGCAATTCCAGCATCTGGTGGGGCGCAATAGTTCGCGGCGACAACGATCCGATCGAGATCGGCGAGAACACCAACGTCCAGGACGGCTCAGTACTGCACACCGACATCGGAAGCCCGCTGACCATCGGCGCGAACGTGACGATCGGCCACATGGTGATGCTTCACGGCTGCACGATCGGCGATGGCTCGCTGATCGGCATCGGCTCGATCGTGCTCAACGGCGCCAGGATCGGGAAGAACTGCCTGATCGGCGCCGGCGCCCTGATCACCGAGGGCAAGGAGATCCCCGACAACTCCATGGTCATGGGCGCGCCGGGCAAGGTGGTGCGCGAGATCGGCGAGCAGCACGCCTTCGTCCTGCAGGCCTCGGCCATGGGCTATGTCGCCAACTGGCAACGCTACCGCGCCGAACTGTCGCGGCGGGACTGACCGGACTTAACGGAAAACCGACGGATTCCATGGCAGTCTGACGCGATGGCGTGGGGTGCGAGTTCAGCGGTGAATCTTCGGCGAGCTTGGAGTCCGGTGAACCGCCGCCTGGCGATCCTCACGGCCGCCTATGTCGCGGCCGTCTGCTACAGCGTGTTCCTGGCCGGCGCCACCCATGGCCTGCCCACGATCTGGACCGCCAACGCCGTGGCCGTCGCCGGCCTGCTGCTGCTGAACCGCCGTTACGGGACCCTCTTCCTGGTCCTGACCTCGATCCTGCACATCATCCTGGAGCTGGTGGCCGAGGACACCCTGCGCTTCGCCATCCAGGTCACCGTCCTGGACAACCTGCAGATCGTCGGCCTGGTGATGCTGGTGCAGGCCCTCCACCTGCCCACCCGCATCCGCAGCATGAGCGGCCTTCTGACCCTGACCTCGGTGGCCACCCTGTTCACGGCGGCCACCGGCGTGCTCCAGAGCGGCCTGCTGTCCCTCGACGTCGGCAAGCCGTTCTTCACCGACTGGCACGGCTGGATGACCTCCAACGTCCTGGGCGCGGCCATGGCCATCCCGACGGTGCTGATCCTGTTCGACCGCCGCCACCTGCAGGGCTTCCGGGTGCCGCTGATCGAATCCTTGGCCGGAACCACCCTGGTCATGGCCACCGCCGTGGTCGTGTTCTCGGCCGGCAACGCGCTGCAGGTGCTGTTGTTCGCTCCCGCCATGCTGGCGGTGTTCCGGGGCGGTCCCCGGGCGGCGGCGATCGTCGTCACCCTGTCGATGGCCGCGACGATCCCGGCCGTGATCCGCAAGTTCGGCCTGGACCCCGCCGTGGCGCTGGCCCCCATCCGCGAGGCTCAGCTGTTTCACCTGGTGCTGTACGCCGTCTGCCTGGTCGCCGCCCTGGCGCTCAGCCGCCAGACGCGGCTGCAGGCCCTGCTGGTCCGCCGCCAGGCCGTCGCCCGCGCCGCGCAAGGCCGGGCCCAGGCCGCCAACCAGGCCAAGTCCGACTTCCTGGCCACGATCAGCCACGAGATCCGCACCCCGCTCAACAGCATCCTGGGTTTCGCCGCCCTGGTCGGCGAGGACCCCGGCCTGTCGGCCGAGAGCCGCCGCCGGCTGGACCTGGTCGAGCGCGCCGGCCGCTCCCTGGCCGAGATCGTCGGCGACCTGCTGGACTTCGCCAAGGTCGAGGCCGGGCGGCTGGACCTGCGGCTGGAGCCGGTCTCGCCCGCCGCCCTGCTGCGTGACGCCGCCGCCATCGTCGCCCCGGCCGCCCAGGCCAAGGACCTGGCCCTGTCGGTGCGGATCGAGACCACCGGCCAGGGCGACGAAGCCGCCCGCCTGGCCCTGGACGAGACCCGCCTGCGCCAGGTGCTGCTGAACCTTCTGTCCAACGCCCTGAAATTCACCGCCCAGGGCGAGGTCGTGGCGCGGCTGGCCATCGGCCCCGGCCCGGGCGACCTGCGCTTCGAGGTCACCGACACCGGCATCGGCATCGCTCCGGAGGTGCAGGCCCGCCTCTTCCGCCGCTTCAGCCAGGCCGACAGCTCGATCAGCCGCAGCTACGGCGGCGCGGGTCTTGGCCTGGCGATCAGCAAGGCCCTGGTCACCCAGATGGGCGGCGAGATCGGCGTCGACAGCGCGCCGGGCCAAGGCTCGCGCTTCTGGATCGCCCTGACCGCCCAGACCGTGGCCCCGGCCGACGTCGCCGCGACCGCCGCGCCCGTGGTGCTGGACGTCGACCACGCGCCGCGCGTGCTGCTGGTCGACGACCATCCGATGAACCGCGAGCTGGGCCACGCCCTGCTGACCCTGGCCGGCTGCGAGGTGGTCACCGCCGACGACGGCGTCCAGGCCGTAGAGGCCGCGCGGCTCGACGATTTCGACCTGATCCTGATGGACGTGCACATGCCCGGCATGGACGGCCTGGCCGCCACCCGGGCCATCCGCGCCCTGCCCGCGCCGCGCGGCGCCGCCCCGATCATCGCCCTCAGCGCCGACGTCTTGCCCGACCAGATCGCCCGCTGCCGCGCCGCCGGCATGAACGACCACGTCGCCAAGCCCATCCGGCGGGAGGACCTGCTGGCGGCGGTATCCCGGGCGCTGGAGGCGGGGCGGGAAGGCTCGGAGCGGACAGCGGGCGCCGGGGGTTAAGCCCCTCCTCCAACGCCGTCATCCCGGGCCTTGTGCCCGGGACCCCTGGTTCAGCTTCCACGTGAAGTGCATTGGCGCGCCAGCGCGCCACCCTCCCGCACTTGCGGCGGACAGAGGGGTCCCGGGGCACAAGGCCCGGGATGACGGTAGTATTTAAAGCCCCGGCAACGGCGCGGCCGGGTTCACCAACCCCGCCTCGCGCAGCTCCCGCCAGAAGTCGGTCGGCACCACCTCGGCAAGGGCCGCGCTGTCCTCGGCGATGCGGCTGGGCTGGCTGGCGCCGGGGATCACGGCGGCGACGGCCGGGTTGGCCAGGGAGAACTGCAGGCCGGCGGCCTTCATGCTGATCCCGTGGCGGTCGGCTATGGCCTTGATGCGAGCCACCTTGTCGAGGATGGCCGGGGTGGCCGGGGCGTATTCGAAGTTGGGACCGCCCACCAGGGCGCCGGAGCTGTAGGGACCGCCCACGACGATGCCCAGGCCCTTCTGGGCCACGGTCGGCATCACCCGCTGCAAGGCGCGGTCGTGGTCCAGCAAGGTATAGCGGCCGGCCAGCAGGAAGGCGTCGGGGCGCGGGCCTTCCAGGTCCATCAGGATCTCGATCGGTTCGACGCGGTTGACGCCCAGGCCCCAGGCCTTGATCACCCCTTCGTCGCGCAGCCGGTCCAGGGCCTTGAAGGCGCCCTTGCGCGCGCTCTCGAACACCTCCAGCCAGCTGTCGCCGTAGAAGTCCTGGGCCACGTCGTGGACGAAGGCGATCTCGATGTGGTCGGTGTTCAGGCGCTTGAGGCTGTCCTCGATGGACCGCAGGGTGGCGTCCTCGGAATAGTCGTTCACCACCTTGTTGGGACGACCGTATTTGAAGACGTCGCCCTTCTCGCCGTTGTCGCGGGCGCCGGCGTCTTCCACCTCGTCCAGGATCACCCGGCCGACCTTGGTGCTGATCACGTACTGGTCGCGGGGCTTGCCGGCCAGGGCCTGGCCCATGCGAATCTCGGCCAGGCCCGCGCCATAGAACGGGGCGTTGTCGAAGTAGCGGATGCCGTCGTTCCAGGCGGCCTCGACGGTGGCCTGGGCCTCGGCCTCGGGGATATCGCGGAACATGTTGCCCAGGGGCGCGGCGCCGAAGCCCAGGCGGCTGGGGAGGATGTCTTTCAGGGACATGGTCTTATCCTTTTGGGTTCTGAGCTTTGCGCTCAGGCAAGATTGACGGGATCCAGGACCAGGGCCGTGCGGTCGGCCAGGTCGTTGATCCGGGCGAAATAGTCTTGGAAGTGCGGGGTCTGGCGGTGCGCGGCGACGGCGTCGTCGTCGACATAGAGCTCGTCCAGCACGAAGCGGTCGGCCTGCGCCTTGTCGCGCCAGACGTCCCAGCGCAGGTTCCCCGGCTCGGCCCGGCAGGCCGGAGCCATGCCGAAGAGCAGGGCCTCGAGCGCGGCGGCCTTGCCCGGCTTGGCGCTCAGGATCGCGGTGATCTTCACGAGGTTCGACATCGGGTTTTCCTTAATTCGAGGCCAGTCCCCGGCGGATGCGCCGCCGGAGACCAAAACGGTCAGGCCGCGACCAGGGCGCGGTCGAGAGCGGCCACCAGCTTGGCGGCCAGCGGATGGTCCGAGCGGGGGTTCTGGCCGGTGATCAGCTCGCGGTCCTCCACGACGTTGGGCTCG
The DNA here is from genome assembly GCF_059418225.1 of Caulobacter sp. GW821-FHT09B08. NCBI lineage: Bacteria > Pseudomonadati > Pseudomonadota > Alphaproteobacteria > Caulobacterales > Caulobacteraceae > Caulobacter > Caulobacter sp. GW821-FHT09B08. The sequence goes on from NZ_JBWKPL010000001.1 coordinate 25,975, forward strand.
AAATCCACCGGGTTGACGATCACCTCGCCGCCCGCGATTTCCAGCGCGTCCGCCACGTTGAAGTAGAGCTTGGCGTCGAGGATATGGTCCTCCACCACCTTCTCCTCGGTATTGGAGAAAACGGTCATCCGGTATTCGGCATAGGGCCAGCCCTTCGACCATTCGACCGCCTTGGCGGTGTCGCCGGCCATCAGGGCGGCGCGGAACTCGCGGGCGTGCGGCATGGCCGAGACCACCGCGATGGGGCCATGGCATAGCAGGGCCGTCGGCTTGGCGCGTTCGTGGAAGTGGCGAAGGATCTGGCCCAGCTCCACGTCCTGCATCAGGTCGACCACCGGGGCCTGGCCGCCGGGCACGAAGACGCCGGCATAGCGGTCCAGGCCCTCCGCGATCACCGCGCCCAGGGTGCGCACGGCGTTCATGGCCGGGTCGGTGTCGTAGAAGGCCCGGGCCCGGCGCCAGGCGGCCTCGTCGCCGCCGAAGTGGTCGGCGCTGTCGGACGCCGGGTCGATGTGCGGCTTCTGGCCATTGGGCGTGGCCAGCACGACTTCGTAGCCGGCGTCGACCAGGGCCATGGCCGGGACGACCGTCTCGTTCAGATATTGACCGGTGGCCCCGAAGCCGCCGCCACGGATTTCGATCCGGGTGGCGTTGGAGCCGACGATGAGAACCTTACCCTTCGACATGGTGACCTCCTGCGGTCTGGAAGTTTGCGTGGCGTCCTCTTGGACGGCCTCACCATGCGCCCCAGGCACATATTGCAGAAGTTTATTGCTGTGATTGTAGATATTCATCACAGTGATGTCGCATGCGGTACGACCTCAACCTGCTGCCGGTGTTCGCGGCCCTGATGGAGGAGCGCAGCGTCACACGCGCGGCCCAGCGGCTGGGCATGACCCAGCCGGCCCTGTCCAACGCTCTGGCGCGCCTGCGCGTCACCCTGCGCGACCCGCTGTTCATCCGCGAGCGCTACGGGGTCAAACCCACCCAGAAGGCCGAGGAGATGGCGCCGGCCATCGCCGAGGCCCTGGCGCGACTGGACGACATCGTGCTGGGCCAGCAGGACTTCGATCCGCTGACGGCCGACCGCCTCTTCGTCATCGCGCCCAACAGCTATGTCGAGTTCGTCATGGCCCCGGCCATCGTCGCCCAGCTGCGCCGGCGGGCCCCGGGCATCAAGCTGCGGCTGATCCCGTTCGGTACGGATCTCGCCGAGACCGGGGTGATCTCGGGCGAGACGGCGATGGTGCTGGGGCGCCTGGTCGATCCGCCCGACAACCTGGTGGTCCAGCACCTGATGGACGACGGCCTGGCCTGCGTGGTGCGCGCCGACCACCCGGAGGTCGGCGACACGATCTCGCGCGAGCAGTACGAGGCGCTGAAGCACGTCAATGTCCTGCCGCCGGGCCGGCTGCGGGCGGGCCTCTTCCAGGCCCTGGGCCAGCAGGGCCTGCGCCGCGAGGTGGCCGTGTCGGTGACCCACTTCCTGGCCGTGCCCGAGATCGTGGCCGGCACCGACTACTGCTCCACCCTGCCCCGCCTGATCTGCCGCCAGCTGTCGCGCGATCCACGGCTGAAGATCGTGCCCGCCCCGGTGGATCTCGGAACCTTCCCCATGCACATGGGCTGGCACGTCCGCTACCGCCACGACCCGGCCCACCGCTGGCTGCGCGCCCTGATCACGGACGTGGCCGCCGGCTTGACGTAACGGCCTCTTGCCGCCCGCCGAAAGCCGGGTCACTCTCTGTCTTAACAACGATAACATTCCAGGGAGGCGACGTCGGGCCATGGCCAGCACGCGCTACGACTACGTCATCATCGGCGCCGGTTCGGCCGGCTGCGTCCTGGCCGCGCGCCTGACCGAAGACCCGAACGTCAAGGTCCTGCTGCTGGAGGCCGGCGGCAAGAACAGCTCGATCCTGGTGCGCATGCCCGCCGGCGTGGGCGAGCTGATCAAGGCCAAGGGCGACCAGAACTGGGGCTTCTGGACCGAGGAGGAGCCGCGCCTGAACTTCCGCAAGCTGTGGTGGCCGCGCGGCAAGGGCCTGGGCGGCAGCTCGGCGATCAACGGCATGATCTACATCCGAGGCCACGCGCGCGACTACGACCAGTGGCGGCAGATGGGGCTCAATGGCTGGTCGTATGCCGAGGTCCTGCCCTACTTCAAGCGCTCTGAGACCCACCACGGCGGGGGCGACCCCTATCACGGCGGGGCCGGCCCGCTGCACGTGTCGCGCGGGGAGTCCAAGAGCCCGTTCTATCCGGCCCTGATCGAGGCCGGCCGCCAGGCGGGACACGCGGTGACCCAGGACTTCAACGGCTTCCGCCAGGAGGGCTTCGGCCCCTACGACCTGACCATCCGCGACGGCAAGCGCTGGAGCGCGGCGGCAGCCTATCTGACGGCGGCCCTTTCGCGCCCGAACCTGACCTGCGTGACCGAAGCCCGCACCACGCGCATCCTGGTCGAGAAGAACAAGGCGATCGGCGTCGAATATGTGGTGGGCGCCAACCCCGAGCGGCTGGTCGCCCATGCCGACGCCGAGGTGCTGCTCAGCGCCGGGGCGGTGCAATCGCCCCACATCCTGCAGCTGTCGGGCATCGGCGCGCCGGACGACCTGAAGGCCCATGGCATCGCCACCGTGCATGAGAGCAAGGGCGTCGGCGCCAACCTGCAGGACCACCTGGACGTCTGCCTGTCGTGGACCAGCAAGAACCTGGTCACCGCCTATTCGGCCAACAAGGGGCTGAACAAGCTGGGTACGGGCCTGTCCTACATGCTGCTGGGCAAGGGGCTGGGCCGCCAGCAGTTCCTGGAGAGCGGCGCGTTCCTCAAGTCGCGCCCGGACCTGGACCGCCCCGACCTGCAGATCCACGGCGTGCTGGCCATCATGCAGGACCACGGCAAGACCATGGTCGAGAAGGACGGCTTCACACTGCACGTCTGCCAGCTACGTCCCGAGAGCCGGGGCAAGGTGGGGCTGCGCTCGGCCGATCCGTTCGCCGATCCGACCATCCTGGCCAACTATCTGTCGACCGAAGAGGACCGCCGCGCGATCCGCGAGGGGGTGAAGATCGGCCGCGAGGTGGTGGCCCAGGCGGCGCTGGATCCCTATCGCGACGCCGAATACGCGCCGGGCGCCGAGGTGAAGACCGACGCCGACATCGATGCCTGGATCCGCGCCAAGGCCGAGACCATCTACCACCCGGTCGGCACCTGCCGCATGGGGGCCGCGGGCGACCCGCTGGCCGTGGTCGACGACCAGCTGCGGGTGCAGGGGATCGAGAGCCTGCGGGTGATCGACGCCTCGGTCATGCCCACCCTGATCGGCGGCAACACCAACGCCCCCACCATCATGATCGCTGAGCGGGCCAGCGACCTGATCCGGGGCAAGGCGACGCTGGCGCCGGTGGACGCGCCGGTGTTCGAGGACGGACGGGCGGCGGCGGCTTGAAAGTAACCCTCTCCCAGAGGGAGAGGGAGGGACCCGCGCCGCAGGCGTGGGAGGGTGAGGGGTTACACCCTCACCGCAGTTCTCTCAGCGCCCTGCCGGCACGCCGTCCGACGGTGTAACCCCTCACCTTCCCACCGCTTCGCGGCGGGCCCCTTCCTCTCCCTCTGGGAGAGGATATCTAAGGGGCCGCTCTCACGAAGGACGATCCCATGAACCACCGCCCCCTCGGCCGCTCGGGCCTCTCCACCGCACCGCTGGTGTTCGGCGGCAACGTCTTCGGCTGGACCGCCGACGAGGCCACCTCGCACCGGCTGCTGGACGCCTTCGTCGACGGCGGCTTCAACGCGGTCGACACCGCCGACGTCTACTCGGCCTGGGTCCCGGGCCACGCGGGCGGCGAGTCCGAGAACGTGATCGGTCGCTGGCTCAAGGCGCGGGGCAAGCGCGACGACGTGCTGATCCTGACCAAGGTGGCCATGTGGCCGGCCCAGCCGGGCCTGTCCGCGGCCAATATCGCCGCCGCCGTCGAGGGCTCGCTCAAGCGCCTGCAGACCGACTACATCGACCTCTATCAATCCCACCAGGACGACGCCGACACCCCCATCGACGAGACGCTGGAGGCCTATGAGCGCCTGGTGAAGGCCGGCAAGGTGCGCGCCATCGGGGCCTCCAACTTCACGGTCGAGCGCCTGGAAGCCTCGCTGAGGACCTCGGCCGACAAGAGCCTGCCGCGCTACGAGACGATCCAGCCCAAGTTCAATCTCTATGACCGCGAGGAGGTGGACGGCGCCCTGGCCGCCCTGACCGCGCGCGAGGGCCTGGGTGTGATCCCCTATTACGGCCTGGCCGCCGGCTTCCTGACCGGCAAGTACCGCGACGCCGCCGACCTGGAGGGCAAGGCGCGCGGCCGCACGGTGGGGCGCTATCTGAACGACAAGGGCCTGCGGGTGCTGGCTGCGCTGGACGCCGCCGCCAAGGCCGTCTCGGCCAGCCCGGCCCAGGTGGCCCTGGCCTGGATCATGGCCCACCCGGCCATCACCGCCCCCATCGCCAGCGCCACCAGCGTCGAGCAACTGAACGAGCTGATGGCCGCCGCCCGCCTGACCCTTCCGGCCGAGGTGATCGAGAGCCTGAACGCGGCGGGTTAGGTCAACGCGTTCGGTCCAATGAGCGGGTTTTAGAAACGAAAAACGGGAAGGGGTCGCCCTCCGGCGCCCCCTTCCCGTTCGTGCGGCGCGCCCCCTGCCCGCGCCGCCCCTTCCGCCCCCCCAGGACGGAAAAGCTCCGAAATTCCCCTAAGCGATCAGGCGCCCGTGCAGGGTGGCCAGCCGCAGGCGCGGCGCCTCCTCGTTGGCGGGGCCCAGGGCCTGGATCTTGCGCACGCCCAGCTCCGAGGCCGGACGGCCCATCAGGCGCTGGATCATGGCGATGGGCTGGTAGAGGCCCAAAAACCGGTCGACCTCGCCGTCGACGCCGACCATCGGCGCCAGCAGCACCTCCATGCCCACCGACGGCGCGCCCACGGCGCGGATATCGGCGGTGATCACCGTCGGCTCGCCCCGGCGGCGCGCGACCTCCAGGGCCGACTTGACCTCCAGACGGTGCGACAGGGCCCAGAAGCCCAGGGCGTCCTCGCCGCGCAGGTCGCGAGCGTGCAGATCGGTGACGAAACCGCCCGCCAGACGCACCGGATAGCGGCCCGAACCGTCACGCCCCAGGATGAACACCTGCGGCAGCAGATCCAGGAAATCGCCCGGACTGACGTCGGCGCGCGCGGGCACGGCGTCGTTAACGGCCTTGCTACGCCAATAGTCTATCAATCGTTCCGTGCTTGGATGGAACATCGTCGTTCCCCTCGCGGGCTCACTCGCGGTCCCCTTTTCGACCGCATCGGGCTTGCAGGGAGAACCGGGCCAGTCCCCGGACCGTATCGTCCTGGGACAGTTTCCCGGTGGAACGCCGAGCATGGCGCGTTTCTTGCTTGGCTTTCAGCCACGCGGCACGCCGACGTGTTGTGAAGGGAAGAGGCCTATGCAGGCGCCGAAAATGACCTTGTCCAAGCTGTGGATCGGCCTGGCTACAGCCCTGGGCGCGCTCGTGCTCGGCGGGGTCGCCTACGCCCAGTGCAACAGCGGCTGCACGCCCACGCCGCCCACCTGCTGCACCCCGCCGCCGGCCCCGCCGCGTCCGCCCACCCCGCCGTCGGGCTGCAACACCTGCGGCGGCGGCCACAACGTCTATGTGCCCGGCATCAACATCCACGTCGGCGGCTCGGTGGTCGTCAACGCCAGCGCCTCGGCGACCAGCACGGCCACGGCCGGCGCGGGGGCCGGTGCGGGCGCCGGCGCCTCGGCCGGCTCGACCGTCTATTACGGCGGCGGCACGCACGGCGGCTACTATTCCGGCCCGGTCTCGACCGGCTACATCCAGGGCCTGAACGTGGAAGGCGCCGAGGGCCGCCGCCGCGCCGCCTACGAGGCCACCCGCACCACCTTCAAGCGCGTGGTCATCCGCGCCGTCTGCCTGGACGACCGCGACGTGCCCCATCCGGCCTCGCAGGTCACCCCCGACCGCGACATCGACCGCGACTACGACGGCGAGCTCTATCGCTGCATCGCCGGCTCGCGCATGCAATACGTGATCGGCGCCTACGAGGGCTACAGCGAGGCGAACTTCGGCGGCGAGACCTATGTCTGCGGCAAGAACGAAGCGCTCTACTACTCGCCCGGCGCGCCCGGCGCCCAGGGCGGTAACGCCACCTGCCGCCCGCAGAAGCCGGCCCGCGACTGCAACGAACGCTCGCTGCTGCGCCGCTACGGCGCCGGCGTGAAGGTGCTGACCATCCTGACCACCGAGAAGTACACCGCCTATCGCGAGGAAACCGTGCGCGAACAGTCGGGCCTGAGCCTCAGCCTCGACGGCGGCGTCGGCGGGGTGGTTTACTAGATCAGCCGATGGGGACACACGCAGGCGTGTGTCCCCGGCCGCGCCCGCCGAGGCGCCTTTGACGCTTCGCCGCCTTATGGCAGACTGACCTTACGGACACCGCTCCACACCTGAGCACGCGCACCGCCGCCCCTGCTCGCCCGACGAGACCGTGAGCGATGACTTCCAAACCTGTTTCGACCCTAGCCTTCGGCCGCCTGGCGGCCGGGATTTTCGTGCGCGACACCCACAAGGCCCACGCCTTCTATCGCGACGTCCTGGGCTTTCAGAAAGTCTTTCAGAACGGCGATCCGGTCGGCTTCATGATCCTGGAGAAGGACAAGGCCGAGCTGCACTTGAACCTGGTGAAGGACCACAAGGCCTCGACCACCAACGTCGCCCACCTGATGGTCGACGACGTCGACGCCCTGCACGCGATCTGCGTGAAGGCGGGCGTGCGGATCATCAAGTCGCTGGCCGACAAGGACTACGGCCTGCGCGCTTTCGTCTTCGCCGACCCCGACGGCAACCGCATCGACGTGGGCCAGCCGCTCGGCGGCGCGCCTGAAGCCGAGCGGTTCGAACGCCGGAACCTGGCCGGCGCGGTGTTCCACGACTGCGCCCTGCCCGGCGCGAGCTTCGACGACGTCAACCTGGCGGAGGCCGCCTTCTCGAACGTGAACCTGCGCGGGGCGCGGCTGACCGACGTGAACCTGTCGGGCGTCGCCATCGACAACGCCAACATCGAGGGGCTGACGATCTACGGGATCGACATCCACGCGCTGGTCCAGGCGGAGTTGGCGCGGCGCGGGCACTGAACCCCTCTCTCATAGAGAGAGGGAGGGGCCCGCCGCGAAGCGGTGGGAGGGTGAGAGGTTTCACCGTCAGCCGGAAAGGCGCTAGCGTTCCGTCTAGATGCAACCACCGCCGCGAATTGGATAACCGCCCGAAGGCCACTGAACGACAGTGCTGGGTTCTGAAAGAGTGTAACCTCTCACCCTCCCATGGCTTCGCCATGGGCCCCTCCCTCTCTCTATGAGAGAGGGGTTTCGGGGCTCTAGATCACGTAGTCGTACACAACATCCGCCAGCGTATGATCCATCGTCCGCGCCGGTTCCTCGCACGTCGGGCAGTTGACGATCCGCGCCGGGACACCGGCGGCGGTGCAGTGTGGGGGCACGGGTTTCAGCACCACCGAGCCGGAGGCCACCTTGGCGTAGTCGCCGATGGTGATGTTGCCCAGCACCTTGGCGCCCGCGCCCAGCAGGACGCCGTTGCCGATCTTGGGGTGGCGGTCGCCGCGCTCGGCGCCGGTGCCGCCCAGGGTCACGCCGTGCAGCATCGAGACGTCGTCGCCGACCACCGCGGTCTCGCCGATGACGATGCCGGTGCCGTGGTCGATGAACACGCCCTTGCCGATGCGGGCGGCCGGATTGACGTCGACCTGGAAGACCTCGCTGGCGCGGCTCTGCAGATAGAAGGCCAGGGTCTCGCGGCCCTCGTTCCACAGCCAGTGCGACACGCGGTGGGTCTGCAGGGCCAGGAAGCCTTTGAAGAACAGGAACGGCTGGACATAGCCCTTGCAGGCCGGGTCGCGCTCGAACACCGCCTTCAAGTCGGCCTCGGCGGCGGCCACCAGGGACGGGTCGCTCAGGAAGGCCGAGGCGGCGAACTCGCGGACGGTCATGGCCCGCATTTCCTGGTCGCCCAGCTTGCGGGCCAACTGGAAGGTCAGGGCGTCGGCCAGGTTGTCGTGGCTGAGGATCACGGCGTTGAGCAGCGAGGCCAGGGCCGGCTCGGCCTTGGCGGCGTGTTCGGCCTGGTTGCGTAGGGCGGCCCAGACGGGCGGCGTGGTTTCCTGCGTCACCACTTCGAGATGCTTGGCCATCGGGATCTCCCTCTCCCAGCCGCCTATAGAGCATCTTTTTTAGAAATGCTCCAGACGTCCTACCGCTTCAACGGCCAAGCCGCTGAAGTGTTCGCCACTTAAGAACGCGCTTAGGCCAGCACAAGTCTCGCCAGGTCGCCGGGCAACTCGCCCTTCACCGCCATATGATGCACGCGGAGCAGTAAAGCCACCGTCAAGGAGTCGGGCATGTGGCCACCGACGGCCGCCTCCAGGGCTTCTCCGAAGGGCACGCGGGCCACGGCTAGGTCCTCGGTCTCGTCCGGCGCGGTGTCGGTGGGGGTCAGGTCCATGGCGAGGAATCCGTGGCAGATCTCGTCGGTGATGGAGTTGGAAAGTTCCATCACCAGGATTTGCCGCCAGTCGCCGGCCAGCAGCCCCACCTCTTCGGCCAGTTCGCGCCTGGCGCCCTCCAGCGGGTCCTCGTCCAGCGGCGCGCCGCCCTCTGGGATCTCCCAGCTGTAGTTGGCGTGCGGGAAGCGGTGCTGCCCCACCAGGGTGACCGTGCCGTCGGCGTGCAGCGGCACGATGCCGATCGCCCGGTTCTTGAACGTGACCTTGCCGTAGAGCGCCGGCCGCCCGGTGGGGGCCACGGCCTGGTATTCGGTCAGGCTGATCCAGGGATTGTCGTAGGCGAGCTTGCTGCTGGTCACGCCCCAGGGCGTTCCATGCGGCTTCAGCCATTCGGGCTTGGAATTCTTCGACATGCGAACGACTCGCGACTTGTGGCGGGAAGGGCCCGGCCATAGGTGTGCTTGGCTTACCCTTCTTCCTGGAGGTCGTCTTGACCGGTTCCGTTCCCCCCGCCCCCGAATTCGGACAAGTGCTGCCGATCGAGCCGTCCCAGGCGGTGCTGGACTTCCTGGCCAAGCGCCGCTCGGCCTCGGCCATGAGCCTGACCGCGCCCGGCCCCGACGACGCCCAACTGGCGGACCTGCTGCGCCTGGCCGCCCGCGTGCCCGACCACGGCAAGCTGGCGCCCTGGCGGTTCGTGATCCTGAAGGGCGCGGCCAAGGACGCCTTCGCCGAGAAGATCACCGCCCTGGCCGACAGCCAGGCCAACCCGGTCAAGGCCAACGCCGCCCTGCGCAAGCTGACCCGCCCGCCGGTCTGCGTGGCCGTGATCTCGCGCCACATCCCCGGCGAGATCCCCGAATGGGAGCAGCGCCAGAGCGGCTCGGCCGTCTGCCAGCAACTGTTGCTGGCCGCCGCCGCCATGGGCTGGGGCGCCAACTGGATCACCGACTGGTATTCCTACGACCCGCGCGCCACCGCGATCCTGGGCCTGGCCGAGGGCGAGCTGGTGGCCGGCTTCGTGTATCTGGGGACCTCCAGCGAAGCCCCGCAGGAGCGGGTGCGGCCCGACGTGGCGGCGATCACCACCGAATGGACCGCCGGCTGACTGTTGCCTCCGCGCATCGGGGCGGCGGTTTCTCGCGAGGCTCTTGCGTGAAAAAGCCGCGCTCCGACGCAGAATCGCCGCGCAACTAGTCTCAAATCCCACGGCATGGGACTTAAGTGATGCGAACCTGTTCATGCATCAGCCACGACATCGAATGTAACAGTCCTGCATCAAATCCACCTTAAGCATCGGTAACTTGTCATCTGGCCTTGGCCTGCCTAAGGCCCAGCTTGACGATGTCTGCGTACTTACACGCAGACCACACTCTTATCGCCGACGGGGTTCATGGCGCTCTCTTTCTTGATTATCGGCTTGGCGGCGGCTCTGGACGGCGCGCCGGATTCCGCGCCCGCGGCGCCGCAGACCTCCGAGCAGCAGCAACAGCAACCGCAGCAGCCGGCGCACACGGCCGCCGGCGCCGAGGCCGATCCCTACGCCAACGAGGTCGACGCCATCGAGATCACCGCCGGCAAGCCGCGCGGCTCGGTCGAGGGCGACATCAAGCCCGAACTGACCCTGGGCCCGGCCCAGATCCGCGCCTATGGCGCGGGCAGCATCTCCGAACTGCTGGCCTTCCTCGAGCCGCAGCTGCGCACCAGCCAGAGCCGGGGCGACGGCTCGCCCGTCATGCTGGTCAACGGCCGCCGCATCTCGGGCATGCAGGAGATCCGCGACATTCCGCCCGAGGCCATCGAGCGCTTCGAGATCCTGCCCGAGGAAGTGTCTCTGACCTACGGCTACCGCCCCGACCAGCGGGTGGTGAACATCGTGCTGCGCCGCCGCTTCCGCGCCCTGACCACCGAGGCGGGCATCAAGGTCCCGACGGCCGGCGACCGCACCTCCACCGACATCACCGAGACCTTCTTCCGCGTCCAGGGCGACCAGCGCTGGCTGTTCAACGCCAAGGTCTCGCACGACACCAGCCTGTTCGAGAACGACCGCGGCGTCTGGCGCTCGGCTCCCGACCAGCCCTACGACCTGACCGGCAACGTCAAGGGCGTGACCGGCGCGCCCATCGGCCCCGACGTGATCATGCCCGTGCCGACCTCGGCCGTGACCGGCAACGCAAGCCTGGCCGACTTCACCAGCCACGCCGGCGAAGTCGCCAGCGACGACCTGACGGCCTGGCGCAGCCTGGCGCCGCGCACCACCTCGGCCTCGCTGACCGGCGCCCTGACCCGCCCGCTGGGCAAGTCTTCGCTGATCACCTACAGCGGCGCCTTCGAGGACACGACCTCGCTCAGCTACATGGGCCTGCCGGGCGTGCGCCTGACCGTGCCGGACGGCAATCCCTCTTCGCCGTTCGACCAGGACGTCGAGCTCTACCGCTATGTCGACGACTACGTGTCGATGACGCGCCAGACCGACACCCAGAAGGCCACCCTGTCGGCCGCCGCCAACGGCCGGATCAAGGAATGGCGCTGGAGCACCACCGGCAGCTACGTCTATTCGACCAGCGAGACCACCACGGGACGGGGCGTGGACGCCTCGCTGTTCGGCGCGGCCGTGGCGGGCGGCGAAAACCCGTTCGGCAACATCCCGGCCTCGATGCTGCGCCGCCAGTCGCCCAACACGGCCAATTCGACCTCCAACGTCGCCAACGCCGAGGCGGTGTTCGTCGGCAACCTGCTGCAGGCCCCGGCCGGCGGCGTGTCGACCACCTTCAAGGTGGGCGCGGGAACCCAGTTCCTCGACTCCAGCAGCCTGCGCAACGGCGTGGGGGTCAGCAACGACATCAACCGCACCAGCGGCGACCTGCAGGCCAGCATCAACGTGCCGCTGACCAGCCGCGCCAAGGGCGTGCTGCCGTTCGTGGGCGATCTGTCGGCCAATCTGAACCTCGAATACGAGCAGCTGTCGGACTTCGGCGGCCTGTCCACCCTGGGCGGCGGCGCCAACTGGTCGCCGGTCGATCCGGTCAGCTTCCTGGTCAGCTACACCCACGAGCAGGGCGCCCCCAGCGCCTCGCAGCTGAACGATCCGATCCTGTCGACGCCGAACGTCTCGACCTACGACTTCGTCACCGGCGAGACCGTGCAGATCACCCGCATTGAGGGCGGCAATCCCGACCTGAACTCGGACACCCGCCAGGTGATCAAGCTGGGCGTCACGATCAAGCCGCTGCCCAAGGACGCCAAGAGCAACCTGCAGATCAGCGCCAACTACACCTCCACCCGCATCGACGACTCGATCAACAGCTTCCCGGCGATCACGCCCGACATCGAACAGGCCTTCCCCGACCGCATCGTCCGCGACGCCGAGGGCAAGCTGGTGGCCATCGACGCGCGGCCGGTGAACTACGCCAAGTCCGAGCAGGAGACGGTGCGCTGGGGCTTCAACTTCTCGCGGCCGTTCGGCAAGCCCAACGCAATGCCGTCCCCTTTCCCCGGCGGCGGTCCGGGCGGCGGCGGCCCGCCTCCCGGCGGCGGTGAAGGCGGTGGCGGTTTCCGTGGCCCCGGTGGTGGTGGTGGCGGCGGTGGCGGCGGCTTCCGCGGCGGCGGCATGCGTCCCGGCCAAGGCCAGGTGCAGGTCTCGCTCTACCACACCTGGAAACTGAAGGACGAAGTGACCATCCGCGACGGCCTGCCGGTGATCGACCGCCTGGACGGCGGCTCGGGCGCGGGTCCCGAGCACGAGGTCCAGCTGCAGGTCGGCGTGTTCAAGAGCGGCATGGGCATGTTCCTGAACGGCAGCTGGCGCAGCAGCTACCGCCTGAACGGCGCGACCGCCGACAACGACCTGTTCTTCGGCGACCAGTCGACGTTCAGCCTGAACCTGTTCATGGACCCCTCGCAGCGGCCCCAGCTGATGCAGGCCCATCCGTGGCTGCGCGGCTCGCGCGTCCAGCTGCAGTTCCAGAACGTGTTCGACACCCGCCAGGACGTCCACGACCGCACGGGCCAGACGCCCCAGGCCTATCAGGAAGCCTTCCGCGACCCGATCGGCCGCACGGTGCGCCTCAGCTTCCGCAAGCTGATCGGACCGGCCCGTCCGGTGCGGCCGCCCGGCGCGAACCCGCCCTCGCCCACCCCGCCGCCGGCGTCGCGGGCGGGGACCGGGTCGGGCGCGACCCAGCCGCCTCCGCCGCCGTTCTAGGCCCAAAGAAAAAGGGGCGCGTCCTTGGCGGACGCGCCCCTTCGTCGTTTCAGGCCTTGGCCGAAATCAGCCCCGGCCGCGATAGGGCGCCACGCCTTGGTCGGGCACCCACAGGCCCTCCGGCGCCGGGCCGGTCTGCCAGAACACGTCGATGGGGATCCCGCCGCGCGGATACCAGTAGCCGCCGATGCGCAGCCAGCGAGGCTGGGCGATCTCGACGATCTTGCGGCCGATCTTGACCGTGCAGTCCTCGTGGAACGAGCCGTGGTTGCGGAAGCTGGTCAGATAGAGCTTCAGCGACTTGCTCTCGATCAGCCAGTCGCCGGGCGCGTAGTCGATCACCAGGTGGGCGAAGTCGGGCTGGCCGGTCACCGGGCACAGCGAGGTGAATTCGGGGGCCACGAAGCGGGCCAGATAGGTCACGTCGCTCTGCGGGTTGGGCACCCGCTCGAGAACGGCCTGGTCGGGGCTGGCGGCGGGTTCCACCACCTGGCCCAGCTGGGTCACATGAAGTTCGGTCATGGCGGTCATCTAGGCCCCGCGCCTTCGCGAGACAAGCGCGCGCGGCGTCGCTATCGTCGCGCCAAACAAACGTTGGGACAGGAAAAGACCATGAGCGGACGCGATTTCGACGGCTTCACGGTGGTGGTCACCGGCGCCTCCACGGGCCTGGGACGGGCCATGGCGGTCGAGACCGCGCGGCGCGGCGCCGGCCTGGTGGTCGTCAACTTCGCGCGCAGCGCCGAGAAAGCCGAGGAGACCGCCCGGCTGATCGAGGCGGAAGGCTCCAAGGCCGTGCTGGTCCAGGGCGACGTGGCCCAGGACGCCGACTGCCGCAGGATCGCCGAAGCGGCGGCGGGCACGGGCCGCATCGACGCCCTGTTCAACAACGCCGGGATCACCAAGTTCGCCCCCAACCACGCCGACCTCGACGCGGTGGACGCCGACGACTTCCTGCGGCTGTACGCCGTCAATGTGGTGGGCGCCTTCCAGATGGTGCGCGCCGCCCGCAGCCTGCTGGAGGCTGCGCCCCAGCCCGGCGCGGTGGTCAACACCGCCTCCATCGCGGGTGTGGTCGGCAACGGCTCGTCGGTGCCCTACGCCGCCTCCAAGGGCGCCCTGACGACCATGACCCTGTCCTTGGCCAGAGCGCTCGCGCCGCGCATCCGGGTCAACGCCGTGTGCCCCGGCTTCATCGACACCCCCTGGTTCAGCAAGGTCATGGACGAGGAACGCACCGACCGCCTGCGCGAGCGCTCGGCCGCCGCCGCGCCGCTGAAGGTGGCCTCCACCGCCGAGGACATCGCCGGTTCGGCCGTGTTCCTGGCCTCGCCCGCCTCGCGTCACGTCACCGGCGAAACCCTGCTGGTGGACGCCGGATTGCACCTGGGATCGGCGAGTCTGGCGATGCGCTAAAGCCGCAGGTAAAGCGCAAACAAACCCATTCTCGTGACTGTGGCGCCCCAAGCCACTTCTGAAGCAAAATCGTCACACTACGCCCAAACTTTGCGCCCAGGCGCCCTTTCTGCTGGCGATTTTACCGCCGTGATTGCAACTAAGGCGAGGTCGACAACTACTTCCGTTGTGCTCAATGCGCTTGCAGGCGTCGATGAACGATGAAGGCTCCATGCCCTTCGGTCGGCAAAACAGAGATTAAGGGGATAGATCACATGAAGGTTCTGAAACTGGCGCTGGTCGCCGCCGCCGCTTCGGTCGCCATGAGCGGCGCCGCGATGGCCGAGGAGCTGAAGCTCTCGTACAATGTCGGCGTTGTCAGCGACTACATCTTCCGCGGCGTCAGCCAAACCCAGAACGACCCGGCCATCCAAGGCGGCGTCGACCTGACCTACGGCATCGGCTACGCCGGCGTCTGGGCTTCGAACGTCGACTTCGGCGCCGACGACCCGTCGGCTGAAATCGACCTGTACGCCGGCGTGCGTCCCACCGTGGGCGACACCGCCCTGGACCTGGGCGTGCTGTACTACGGCTACGTGGACGACAAGGGCCTGACCCCCGGTTCGTACAGCTACTTCGAAGTCAAGGCCGCGGCTTCGCGTCCGATCGGTCCGGCCACCGTCGGCCTCGCCGCCTACTACTCGCCGGAATTCCCGGGCAAGACCGGCGAAGCCCTGTACTATGAAGTCAACGGCTCGATCCCGGCCGGCGAAAAGCTGAGCTTCAGCGGCGCCCTGGGTCACCAGGAAATCGACTCGGCTGGCGACTACGCCACCTGGAACGTCGGCGCCACCTACGCCGTCACCTCGCACCTGGGCCTGGACATGCGCTACTCGGACACCGACGAGCATGGCTACGGCAAGATCTACGGCTCGCGCTTCACCGTCGGCCTGAAGGCTTCGTTCTAAGAACGACGCTTTAGCGATCTAAAGGAAGCCGCCTCGCCCAGCGAGGCGGCTTTTCTTTTGCCCGAGCCTTAGACCCTAGCCCGGGGCGGCCGCATGAACAGCGCCGCCACGAACACCACAGCCGCCACGGCCGCGAACAGCAGAAAAGCCGGGGTGAACGAGCCTAGCCGGTCGCGCGCCATCCCGCCGACGATCGGCCCCGCCGCCGACACCGCCCCGACCAGGCAGGTCAGGGAGAACAGCTCCACATTGTTGCGGCGGCCGAAATAGTTCAGCAACAGCAAGCTAACGGCCAGCACGGTGAGGCCAAAGCCCACCCCAACCCCCACAGCGTAGAGGGTCTGCAGCAACGGCGTCGTAGCGTGGGACAGGGCCAGCAGGCCGGCCACCAAGAGGCCTTGCGCCGCCACCAGCAGCCAGCGCGGGTCGATGCGGTCGCCGATCGCCCCGCCGCCCAGCCGCGCCACCACCTGCATCAGCCCCTCCAGGCTGAGCGCCCCGGCCGCCGCCGCCCCGGCCACGCCCAGCCCCGTCAGGTGGGCCTGGGTCAGGCTGGCGGCGCTGATTCCCGCCAGCAGATGGCTGAAATAGGCGGCCAGCAGCACATAGAACTGCGGGGTGCGCACCGCGTCGCGCACGCTCCATTCGTGGTCGGTGTGATAGACGCCGCTCGGCGTTTCGCCGGCCTTGGCCTCGGCGTCCAGCTCGCGATCCAGGGCGGCGCCGGCCTGCTCCAGCCAGCGCGGACCGCCCACGGCCACGGCGCAGGCCAGGCCCACCAGCCCCACCGCCACCGCCTGCAGGGCCCAATAGAGCCGCCAGTCGCCATGGGTGGCCTCCAGCGCCTTGACCACCATCCACGGCCCGGCCACCCCGCCCAGGGCGCCGAAGGTGAAGTAGATCCCGAACGGCAGGGCGCGTTCCTTGAAGATCGCCGACAGCACGTGGGTGCCGGGAATCAGGGCCGCCATCTGGAAGCCGATCCCGCACAGGGCCGCGCCCAGGAAGTAGATCGGCAGGGCGTGCACCCGCGCCAGGCAGAAGAGCCCGCCGGCCATCACCGCCACCCCGACCAGGATCGCCCCCCGCGCCCCGATCCGCCGGATCAGCATGGCCGGCAACCACGACGACAGCCCCGTGAACACCCCCAGGATCGAGAAGCCGGCGAAGGCGTGCTCCCAGCTCCAATGGAGCTCGCCGACCATGGCCGGGATCACCACGCCCAGCGACGAATAGGTGGCCGCGGTGATCAGGAACAGCAGCAGGCTGAACGCGGCGACGAGCAGCCAGGGGCGGAAGGCGGTGGGGGTCATCGGCGTCTCTTGAACCCTCTCCCAGCGGGAGAGGGAGGGACCCGCGCCGGAGGCGTGGGAGGGTGAGGGATTAAGGCGTTCGACGTCTTGAAAGGATCATTGGAGGAAAACGGTCAGGGCGTAACCCCTCACCCTCCCAAGCTTCGCTTGGGCCCCTCCCTCTCCCTCCGGGAGAGGGTTTAAAAGCTCCGCTTCAGCGTCACGCGCCACTCGCGGCCCTTGCCGGGCAAGGCGCCAAGGTTGGCGTAGGTGTCGGCGTCGGGGGTGAAGTAAAGCTTGTCCAGCAGGTTATCGACATTGAGCTCGGCCGTGTAAGGCCCGCGCGTCAGATAGGCCGAGGCGTTGACCACCGCATATGCCGGATAGGTCACCGCGTCCTGCACCGTGCCCGAAGTCTTGGTCACGTGAGTCACGCCCAGGGTCGCCCCCGCCTGGCCCCAGTCGTGCCTGTCGCTGGTATAGGCGCCGTAGAGGCTGACCACCGACTTGGGGATCAGGGTGTAGTCGTAGTCGCCGCCGCGCCCCGGCAGGCTGGCGAAGCTCCACACCACGTAAGAGCCGCCATAGGCCTTGGCGCCGGGCACGCCGGCCGTATAGGCGGGGATGTACTGGAACGAGGCGTCCGGCCCCTTCACCGTGGTGTGCTGGGCGTTGCCGGTAGCCGTGAAGCTGAAATGTTCCGACGCCAGCCAGCGGACCTCCAGCTCCACGCCCTTGGCCCGCGTGCCCTGCACCACCGCCGTCAGGCCCGACAGCTGGGTGCGGTTCTGGCGATAGCCGGCCAGCGAGCCCACCAGGGTGCCGCGCAGCAGCTGGAACTTCACCCCCACCTCGGCCAAGTCGCTGTCCGACAGCCAGGAGTCGTCGGCCACCAGCCCCGGCGAGACATCGCCCGCCTGGCTGACCTCCAGCGCCGAGGCCTTGGCGTAGCTGATATAGGGCATCAGGCCGACCGGGGTCTGGTAGGTGAGGCTGGCGCTATAGGTCCCCTTGCCCTTGCTGTCCTTCTGGCGCCCCGGGGCGGTGAAGGTGAGATAGCCGGTATCCTCCGAGGTCACGTCGTACCAGTCGTAGCGACCGCCCAGGGTCAGGGTCAGGCGCTGGCCCAGCTTCACGTCGCTGGTGAAGAACAGGCCCGTCTGGCTCCAGTCGCTGCGGTTGTCGTTCTCCCATTCCAGCCCCTGGACGCCGGCCGGCTCGGTCGAGAACGGGCTGTCGATGATGTCGGTGGCCGTGGCCCCATAGCTGATGTCGCGGCGGTCCAGGGCGATCATGCCGCTGTTGAAGCTCTCGCGCCGACGGCCGGAAAAGTCGCGATAACCGGCGCCGACGATGGTCTTGGTCGCCACCGCCCCGAAGTCCCGCGCGAAGGCGTAGGTGACCCGCGCCTCCCAGACTGAACTGTCGAACCAGGCCGGATAGCCGTAAGAGACGAAGCGCTTGTTCTCCTGGTCGTCGTAGAACAGCTGCAGCTTCAGCACGCCGTCGTCGTCGAACCGCTTGGCGAGATCGAAATAGAGGGTGTTGGTGCGGGTCTTCGAAAAGTCGGCGTCGCTGACATAGACGGTGCGGGGCGAGAGCTTCGTCGTGCCCACCCCGACGTCCAGCGTGTGGTTGGCGTCGCTGGCCGGGAAGCCGTAGTACGGGATGTAGAGGGCGTTGCCGAAGGGGTACGGCCCCACCTCGTTCGGGGTCAGGCGCCCGTTGCCGTCGGCGTCGACCAGGGTCGTGTCGCGGCCGGTGACATAGGTCCCGTGGTCGATCAGGTCCTGGGTCAGGCGGTTCCAGCCCGGCGTCTGGATGTCGCCGGTCGAGTGGTAGACCATGCCGCCGAAGGCCGTGCTCCAGCCGTTGTTGAGGTCGAAATCCGCCGACACCTCGGCCAGCTGCCGCTTGGGATGCAGGCCCCGGTAGAAGCTCTTGGAATCGTCGATCTCGCCATAGGCGTAGACCCCGCCGTCGGCCGCGCCCAGCTTCACGGGCAGGGCGATCTGGCCGGTGACGTTCTTCTTGTCGTAGGCCCCGACCGTTGCGGTCAGCTCGCCCTTGGGATCGGTCAGGAACCGGCCCTCGTCGCGCGCCGACTTCGGGATGAAGTTCAGCATGCCGCCCACCTTGCCCGCGCCGTAGATCGGGGTCGGCGGGCCGCGCACGATCTCGATCTGGGCCGCCCCGCCGATGGGGGTGGAATAGGTGCCCCGGTTCTCCACCCGCTTGAAGCCGCGGAAGTAGTTCTCGGCCAGGGTGCCCCGGATGTTGAGCGCCCCGGGCACGCCGTAGAAGCTGGCGGTGTAGGTCCCCGGCGAGACGGCGGTCAGGCCGTCCAGGGTCTCGATGCCGTAGCGGGTCAGGGTGGTGTCGCTGACGAAACTGGCCGAGCGCGGGGTCTCCAGCAGCGACTTCTCCAGGCCGAACACCGTGGTGCTGGGCTGTTTTTCCAGGAGCCCCGCCTTGTCGCGCGCCTGGACGATCACCGCGTCGACGGTGTCGGCGTCCTGGGCCAGGGCGGGCGCGGCGGCGGCGAAGGTCACGGCCGAGGCCAGCAGAAGGGCGCGGATCGACATCGACAAGGCTCCGGATCCGTCGGGGGAGCGACGGTGGAGCTAGCCAATGGGACCTTACGCAACGTTCGTCAAACCGTTATCTGACATTTCAGAAGAAATTATATTGATGCGCTATCAGGGATGCTGGGGATGTCGGGGACGCGGCTGGGGACACACGCATGCGTGTGTCCCCAATCGTAAGCTCAGCCCTCGACCATCGGCCGGGTCGCCTCGGGCATGATGTTGAGCACGCGCATCATGGCCAGCTTGGCGCCTTCCACATCGCCGCTGGCGATCACGTCGGCCACGGCGCGGTGCTGCTCGACGTCGGCGATCAGCTCGGCCTCTGTGGCCGCGCCGAACGAGAACACCCAGTAGCGGGCGGCCTTGTGCTGTAGGGGGATGAGAATCCGGGCCAGGGCCAGGTTGCCGCCGGCGCGGGCCACGGCGGCGTGGAAGCGCTGGTCCATCGACACCAGGGCCGGCAGGTCGCGGTCGCGCGCCGCCGCCTCGCCGTCGTCGAAGGCCGCGCGGATGGCGGCGGCCTCGGCCTTGCTGGCGTGCTTGGCGGCCAGGCCCGCGCAATGCGGCTCGATCAGGGCCCGGGCCTCGTAGCCCTGGCGCAGCTCCACCAGGTCCAGCGGCGCGACGGTGGTGCCCGAACGGGCGCGGCGGATCACCAGGCCTTCGAGGGCCAGGCGCCCCAGGGCGTCGCGCACCCCGGCCAGGCCGGCGTCATAGCGCGCCGCCAGCGACTGCTCATCCAGCCGCGCCCCGGGCGCCAGGCGGCCCAGGATCAGGTCCAGCAGGATACGCTCGTAGACCTTGGCCTTCTGCAGGTCGGGCGACCAGTCCTCCAGGCCCGAGGACGAGCAGACGTCCAGCACCAGCATCCGGTCGCGGCCACTTTGCGCTTGGACAGCGCCGGAGGCGGTGGCGTCGTCAGGGGCCAGGGACTTGCGCAAGGGTCGGCTCCGCGAGAAGGCAGGCCTGATATGTACGGTGAAATGTCAGGCCGCGCCAGCCGGTATTCTACTTAGGGGCGTGCCCGGAGCGAGAACGGGGCTGGGGACACACGCATGCGTGTGTCCCCGGTCGAAGCCTTAGAACGCCGGCACCACCGCGCCGTGGTACTTCTGCTCCATGAACGCCTTCACCTCGGGCGAGGTCAGGGCCTTGGCCAGCTTCTGGACGCGCGGGTCGTCCTTGTTGTCCGGACGGCCCACCAGGTAGTTCACATAGGGACTGTCCTTGTCCTCGATCAGCAGGGCGTCCTTGGACGGGTCCAGCTTGGCGTCAAGGGCGTAGTTGGTGTTGATCACCGCCAGGTCCACCTGGTCCAGCGTGCGCGGCAGGGTCGCGCCTTCCAGTTCCTTGAACTTCAGGCCCTTGGGGTTGCCGCTGATGTCCTTCAGGCTCAGCGACTTCTTGCTCGTATCCAGGGCGATGACGTTGCCGCGCGCCAGCAGGCGCAAGGCCCGGTCCTCGGTCGAGGCGTCGTTAGGGATGGCCACGGTCGCGCCCTGGGGCAGGTCGGCCACCGACTTGTGGCGGTGCGAATAGGCGCCGATGGGCTCGATGTGCACCCCGATCACCGGCACGAGGTTCGTGCCCTTGTCGGCGTTGAAGGTCTCCAGATACGGCAGGGTCTCGAAGTAGGAGACGTCCATGCGCTTCTCGGCGACCTGGATGTTGGGCTGGACGTAGTCGTTGAAGACCTTGACCTCGATCTTCAGCCCTTCGGCCGCCAGCTTGGGCTTGATGAACTCCAGCACCTCGGCGTGCGGGATGGCCGTGGCGGCGACCGTCAGGGTGTCGCCGGCGCTCGCGGCGGGCTTCTTGGCGCACGCGGCGAGGGACAGGACGGCGAGGCTGACGAGGACGGCGCGACGGGCGACCATGAACGGCTCCATAAAGGCGATTGGACGGGTAGGGTTTTGCCCGCCCGCCAGCGGATCGGGAAATCAGTTTTCCTGAACCGGCGCGCAGAGTCTTGGATCATTTCAAGATCGCGCCTTGACCCCGGCCTCGAACAGGTCGCCTGGGTGGGGATGGCCAGAGAAACCGTCTACATCGTCCAAGCCTACAAGGCCGGCCGCGGCAAGGGCCTGAAGGCCGAGCAGCAGGTCGGCTGCAAGGACGCCGAGGAAGCCCGCCGCAAGGCCGAGCGCCTGGCCCCGATCCGCGAAGGCGTCGTGGCCTTCGCCGCCTCGGCCGATGTGGAGCTGGGCGATTACGACGAGAACCCGCAGATCCTGTTCAAGGCCGGGCGCCTGCCGTTTCCGTTCGACCAGGCCTGATCAAAATTCCGCTCATCCCGGCGAATGCCGGGACCCAGATGGAATGGCTTTGAGGCCGACGCAAAGAGCTCGGAGCCCTTCCAATCATCCGCACCGCCATAGGATCTGGGTCCCGGCATTCGCCGGGATGAGCGGTTTTATTATTCCTCGTCGTTCGCCGGCTCTTCGGGTCCGGCGATGGTCCAGCTGGACAGGAAGTCCGGGTTCTCCACCGTCTCGCCGTCCGTCAGCGGATAGAGGCCCGGCGCGGCCGCGCGGATGTTCGAGGTCTGGGGCGGCAGGGTCGTGGTGTCGCCGTCCTGGGGACCCAGGAGGTCCAGCAGTATGCCCTCCTCGGCATCGGCGGTGATCACCACGCCGTAGAAGGCCTCTCGCCCTTCCAGTTCGCCGTCGGCGTCGAGGAAGGTGAGGTTCACCAGCATGATCTTGCCGACCAGGCCCTGGGCGAAGCTTTCGTCCCAATGCTCGGGCGGCGGGCCGGGGAGGATGATGTCGTCGTCGGTCATGGGAATTCCAGTTCGAAATGTCTAACGCCGGAAGGCCCCCTCCGGCCCTCTGGGCCACCTCCCCCAGAGGGGGAGGATCTAGGCCGCGCAATGCTCCTCCTCTGGGGGAGCTGTCGCATAGCGACTGAGGGGGACCGCGTCAGCGGTGCGAAACCCGGCGCACCACCGCGTCGCCGACCATCTGCAGCGCCTGGACCAGCACCAGCAGCAGCACCACGGTCACCACCATCACGTCGGTCTGGAAGCGCTGGTAGCCGAAACGGATGGCCAGGTCCCCCAGGCCGCCCGCGCCGACCACGCCCGCCATGGCGGTGTAGGAGACGAGCGCGATGGCCGTGACGGTCGCCGCCGCGATCAGGCCCGGCATGGCTTCCGGCAGCAGCGCGCCCAGCACCACCTGGCGGCGCTTGGCGCCCATGGCGAAGCTGGCCTCGATCACGCCTTTGTCGACCTCGCGCAGGGCCGTCTCCACCAGGCGCGCGAAGAAGGGCGCGGCGCCCACCACCAGCGGCGGGATCGCCCCGGCCACGCCCAACGAGGTGCCGACCAGGGCCACGGTCAGGGGGATCATCACGATCAGCAGGATCACGAACGGCACCGAGCGTAGGATGTTGACCACCAGCGACAGCACGCCGTTGGCCACGCGGTTCTGCAGCATCTGGCCCTTGCCAGTCAGGAACAGAATCACCCCCAGCGGCAGGCCCAGCACCACGGTCAGCACCAGCGAGCCGCCCAGCATCGACAGGGTGTCGAGCGTGGCTTGGCCGATCTCCGACCAGTCGATGTTCTCGAAAAAGCCGCTCATCGGCCCGCCTCCGTCACCAGGTCCACCCGGACGCCGTCGGCCTGGAACCGCTTGATGGCCGCGTCGATGTCGCCGCCGGTCAGGGACAGGGTCAGCTGGCCGTAGGGCGTCTCGCGCAGGCGATGGATGCGGCCGCCCAGGATCGAATAGTCGACGCCCGTCTCGCGGGCCACCGCGCCCAGGATCGGCTTGTAGGTGGCCTCGCCCTTGAAGGTGAGACGCACCACGCGGCCGCCCACCGCCGCCCCGGCCTCGCCCGGAACGCCGTCGGCCTCCATGACAAAGCGCCTGGCCGTGTCGCTGGCCGGGTGCAGGAACACCTCCTCCACCGCGCCGGTCTCGACCACCCTGCCCGCCTCCAGCACCGCCACCCGATCGCAGACGCGGCGCACCACGTCCATCTCGTGGGTGATCAGCACGATGGTCAGACCCAGTTCGCGGTTCAGGCCCGAGACCAGCTCCAGGATCTGCTCTGTGGTTTCGGGATCGAGCGCGCTGGTGGCCTCGTCGCACAGCAGCACCTTGGGGCCGGTGGCGAGCGCGCGGGCGATGCCGACCCGCTGCTTCTGGCCGCCCGACAGCTGGGCCGGATACTTGCCGGCGTGGTCGGACAGGCCTACCCGCGCCAGCAGCTCGGCGGTGCGCGCCTTGACCTCGGCGTCGGGCTTGTCGGCCAGCTTCAGCGGGAAGGCCACGTTGCCGGCCACGGTCTTGGACGACAGCAGGTTGAAGTGCTGGAAGATCATGCCGACCCGGCGACGCAAGTCGCGCAGGCCGTCCACGCCCAGGGCGGCCACGTCGTCGCCGTCGACGATCACCTTGCCGCCGGTCGGGGTCTCCAGGCCGTTGATCAGCCGGATCAGGGTGGACTTGCCCGCGCCCGAGGCGCCGATCACCCCGAACACCTCGCCGGGCGCGACCGACAGGCTGACGCCCGACAGCGCGGCGCGGCCGCCGCCTCCGGCATAGGTCTTTGAAACGTCTTGAAAGGTGATCACGCGGCGCGCCCGAAGCGAAGGTCCATCGGCCCGATGGACCGCAAGCGCGACGATTTAGGCGCTCGGCGGCGAAAGGTGAAGGAAAACCGCTGCCGATCAGCCGGCTTGGCGTCGATCCAGGCTCATCGCCTCGCCGATGCCGCCGATCAGGGCGGCGGCGGTGACGGGCTTGGCCACGTGCAGGTCGGCGCCGGCCGCCAGGGCGTCCTGGCGGTGACGGGCCATGGCGTTGGCGCTGAGCATGATGATCGGCGTGTGGACGCCGGCCGGCTCCAGCCCGCGGATGGCCCGCGTGGCGGCCAGGCCGTCCATCACCGGCATCTGCATGTCCATCAGCACCAGATCGTAGGCTCCTTCGCGGAACGCCTCGACCGCCTGGGCGCCGTTGTCGACCGTGGTCATCCGCACGCCGTAGGGCTCGAGCAGCAGCTGGACCACCTTCTGATTGACCGGATGGTCCTCGGCCAGCAGCACCCGCAGCGTGCCTTCGCAGTCGGCCAGGTCGTCGTCGGACGCGGCGTCCGGACCGGCGGCCGAGCCCTGGACGCGGGGCAGCGGCAGGATGGCGCGGAACAGGCTGCCCCGGCCCGGCCGCGACACCGCCCGAATGTCGCCGCCCATCATCTCCACCAGCATCTTGCTGATCGACAGGCCCAGGCCCGTGCCGCCGAACCGCCGGGTGATGGTGGCGTCGGCCTGGCTGAACCGCTGGAAGATCATCTCGGCCTGGCCCGGATCGAAGCCGACGCCGGTGTCCTGGACCTCCAGGATCAGGCGCGCCGGCACATCCCGGTCGGCCTCTTCCAGATTGATCCGGGCCACCACCTCGCCCCGGTCGGTGAACTTCACGGCGTTGGAGAGCAGGTTGCCCAGCACCTGGCCGATGCGCACGGCGTCGCCCAGGAACACTCCGCGCGCCGCCTCCTGGCCCTCGACCCGGAAGGCCAGGCCCTTTTCGTCGGCGCGCATGCGGGTCAGGTCCAGCAGGCCCTTCAGGGCCGGGCCCAGGTCGAAGGGCCGGGCGTGCAGCGTCATCTGGCCGGCCTCGATCTTGGAGACGTCCAAGATGTCGGAGACCAGCCGCTCCAGGGTCTCGCCCGAGCCCTGGATCAGGTCGACCATCTCGCGCTGGGCGGGGTCGAGCTGCGTCTGCGACAGGGCGGCGGCCAGGCCCATCACGCCGTTCAGCGGGGTGCGGATCTCGTGGCTCATATTGGCCAGGAAGTCGCTCTTGGCCTGGTTGGCGGCCTCGGCGGCGACGCGGGCGGCGGCCATCTCGGCCTCCACCTTCAGCCGCTCGGTCACGTCGCGGGCCACGGCGAAGATCAGGTCGCCCGACCGCCGCGCCCGCCATTCCAGCTGGCGATAGCTCCCGTCGGCGTGGCGGTAGCGGTTGACGAAGCCCAGCACCTCGCCGGCCGTCTCGGCCTGGCGCATATAGACCAGGGTCTCTTCGAGATCGTCGGGATGGACCAGGGGCAGCAGCGGCCCGCCCTGCAGGTCCTCGATGGGATAGCCCAGCACCTGCTCCCAGGCCCGGCTCAGCTTGACCAGGCGGCCTTCCATGTCGCGGATGCACAGCATGTCCAGCGAGACGTCGAAGAAGGTCGACAGGTTCAGGGCCATCTCGCGGGCGTTGGCGGTCGCGCCCATCGCCCGCGCCTCGCTGGCGGCCAGGACCTCGCCCTCGCGTTGGCGGTCGATGGCGATGGCGGCCAGCTCGGCCGCGGTCTCGATGAAGGCGATGTCGTCCTCGTCCGGCGCGCGGACCTGGCGGTGATAGATGGCGAAGGTGCCCACCACCCGCTCGTCGGCCAGGATCGGCTGCGACCAGCAGGCCGCCAGGCCCGCCTGC
Source organism: Caulobacter sp. GW821-FHT09B08 (assembly GCF_059418225.1). Taxonomy (NCBI): domain Bacteria; kingdom Pseudomonadati; phylum Pseudomonadota; class Alphaproteobacteria; order Caulobacterales; family Caulobacteraceae; genus Caulobacter; species Caulobacter sp. GW821-FHT09B08. Next base: position 51,439 of record NZ_JBWKPL010000001.1, read on the forward strand.
GCCGCCAGCCCCCGGAAGTCGGCCCACAGGGGATCGGCCTGGATGTCCTCGACCACCACGCGCTGGCCCAGGAACGCCGCGGTGCCGCACGAGCCGACCGACGGCCCGATCTCGATCCCGTGGATGGCCTGGTTGTAGAAGCCCGGCAGGTTGGGGGCCGCGCCCAGCAGCAGGCGCCGACCGTCCGTGTCCAGCAGCAGGATGCTGCAGACCATGTCCGGATCCTCGTCCTCCACCGCCTGGACGATGGCCTCCAGCACCGTGGCCAGCGACTTGCCGCCCGCGATCAGGGTCATCGTCCGTCTAAAGGCGCGATGGGCGGCGGTCCGGCTCATGAGCGACGACGTCTCCGGAGGTCTACTCCAACGTGCGTATCATCACTCCAAAAACCAATAAGTTACCATGCCGACTCAACCACCGCGACATTCTGAAGCGGAAACCGCGAGGCGCCGGTCAGGGCGCCTTCACCACCTCGCCGCCCTTCATCACGAACACCGGGCGCTCCAGGACGGTGACGTCCGCCAGCGGATCGCCGGCCACCGCGATCAGGTCGCCGTAGCGCCCCACGGCCACTTGGCCGACGTCCTTCTCGCGGCCCAGGGCCTGCGAAGCGGTGATCGTCGCGGCCTGGATCGCCTGCAGGGGCGTGGCGCCATAGCGCACCATCACCGCGAACTGCCGGGCGTTCGTGCCGTGCGGATAGACCCCGGCGTCGGTGCCGTAGATCATCTTCACCCCGGCCTTCAGCGCCTTGCGGAAGTTCTCGCGCTGGATCTCGCCGATGTCGCGGTCCTTGCGCAGATTGTCCTCCAGCACCCCGTTCTTGGCGCCCTCGGCCTGGGTGTAGTCGGTGTTGTAGATGTCCATCGAGAAGTAGGCGCCCTTGGCCACGGCCAGCTTGATGCCCTCGTCGTCAACCAGGCTGGCGTGCTCGATGGTGTCGACCCCGGCGCGGATGGCGTCCTTGATTCCCGCCGCCCCGTGGGCGTGGGCGGCCACCTTCAGCCCGGCCATGTGGGCCTCGTCGACGATGGCCTGCATCTCGGCCAGGGTCAGCTGCTGCTGGCCCGGCTCGTCGCCGTGCGAGAACACCCCGCCGGTGGCGCAGATTTTGATCACCTGGGCGCCGTACTTCTTCAGCGTACGCACCGCCTTGCGGCCCTCGTCGGGGCTGTCGACGTTGTAGGGCGCCTTCTGGTCCATCGACGGCGGGAAGAAGGTCGAATCGCAGTGGCCGCCCGTCGCGCCGATGGCGTAGGTGGCCGTGACGATGCGGGGGCCGGGCACATAGCCCTCGTCGATCGCCTCGCGCAGGCCCACGTCGTCGAACCGGTCGGCGCCGACGTTGCGGATGGTGGTGAAGCCGGCCTCCAGGGTCTTCCTGGCGTTGGCGGTCTGGACCACGCTCCAGAAGGCGTCGCTATATTGCAGGCTGTTGTAGCCGCCCATCTCGGCCACGGCGCTGATGTGGGTGTGCATATCGATCAGGCCCGGCAGCAGGGTCGCGCCCGGCAGGTCCACGACCTTGGCCCCGGCCGGCGTGGCGTCGCCCGCCTTGCCGACGGCGGTGATCCGGCCGTCCGTGATCGTCACCTGCGGATTGTCGACATACTTGCCCGTGGCCACGTCCAGCAGCCGCGCGGCGCGCACGACCTCCACGTCCGCCGCCTGGGCGAGAGGCGCGGCGCAGGCCGCCGCCAGGAAAGCCAGAACCGTCAGTTCACGCCGCATGATCACTACCCCCGCACCCGGACCTCTTTCCGAGGACGGCGACGCTATCACGCGCCGCGCGGGCGTCGAGGCGCCACGGCGCAGTTTCCACAGGGCGCCGCGAAGCGACGGCCTTGGCGAGGCCGCGCCCTCCCCCTATACGAGCATGACCAGCGCGGGCGTGGCGAAACTGGTAGACGCAGCGGACTTAAAATCCGCCCGGAGCAATCCGTTGCCGGTTCGACCCCGGCCGCCCGCACCAGGCTCCAGGGTCGCTTCCACGACCACTCCGCCGAGCACTCAACCAGAAGAGCGGCAAGCCACGCGACACGCTTGCTAGTCAAGCTTGCCCTGATACTATTTCCTTACGCTCCGGGGGACGGCCAGAACCAGTTGCGTACCCGCCTCAGCCTCTATCGACCAGCGGAGACATCGCATGCAGCCGACCTCTCTGGCGGCGGGAGGCGCGCTCGCCCTCCTGATCGCCGCATCCGCCCACGCGGAAATCCAGCCCCTGCCCGGACAGATTCCCGCCTACTGCGCTCGCGCGGTTCAAGCCCGGGTGAAACGCGAGACGGACGAATGCATCGCCAACATCGCCCTGCCCAAGCAGCATCCGGGCTACGGCCAGCGCGTCGAGGACTGCCGGGGAAAGAAGGGCGGGTCTGGTCCCATCGAGACCTACACGATGCGCTGCAATCGCGATCTGAACCGCGACATCACCCTCTATGCCACCTGGCCGACTCAATAGCCCTACGCCACCCGCGCGGCGATCGAGACGAACAGGGCCAGGCCGGCCAGGGCCATGACGAAGGCGACGATCAGGACGGGGCGGCCCAGGCGGAAGGTTTCGGTGCGGCGCAGGTCCTTGAGCGTCGTCCAGTAGCTGATCACGCCCAGGATCATCGAGCCGGTGCCCATGGCCGCCAGGAACAGGCCCACCTCGCGCGGGCTTTCCGAACGAGCCAGGTGTCCCTGCTTGGCCGCCGTATCCAGCACCTTGTAGATCGTGAAGCCGAAGCTGAGCATCGACAGCGAGGTGCGCACCCAGGCCATCAGGGTGCGGTCGGCGGCCATGACGGTCCGCAGGGTCCCCAGGTCCTTGGGCAGGCCCGAGGGGGAAAGGGTGTTCTCGACCATGCCACGGCTCCGGCCTTGTCCTGGCGGCAGGCTGGGCGCGCGGCCGGTCGGCGGCCATCGGGGCGATTGCTGGTTTGACCGAAGGATTTGGCCGATCAGGCCGACGGCGGCAGGGCGCGGTAGGTCAGCTTGCGCAACACCACCTCGCCGCCTCCGGACGCGAACACCGCCGGGCGCAGGCTGACGAAGCCGTCGGCCATGTTGTGGTTGTAGCCGGCCACCTCGTAGGACACCGCCTTGCGCCAGGCGCCGCCGTCAGCCCGCACGAAGAAGGTCGCCACGTTCTCGTCGTTGACCACCTTCAGGGCCAGGCGTCGTCCGACGGCCGGTCCCGGCGTGGGATAGGACTGAGCGGTTCCGGTCTTGTAGGCGGCCAGGCTGTCGGCCTTGGCGCCCAGGCCGCAGAACAGTTTCTGGTCGTAGAACAGCAGCAGGCCGCCCTGGACGTCGCCGACCAGCTCCAGCTCGACGGTCACCTCGTAGGCGCGGTCGCCGGCCACGAAGGCCAGGGGCGAGGCGTCGGCGGGGCCGGCTCCCTGCCCGGCCAGGACCAGGCCATCGGCTGTGAAGCGCGCGCGGTCCAGATAGCCGGGCTTGGGATCCCAGAACTGCAGACCCACGCCCAGGCGGTCGCGGCGCAGGAGGTCGGAGAGGGCCAGGTTGTGCTCGCCGCGCGAGGCCGGGACCGGCTTGCGCAGCGGCCCCTCCAGCACCCCGCCCCGCGCCTTGGGCCAGCCGTCGGCGGTCCAGTCGAAGGGCTCCAGCAGCATCTGCCGGCCCAGGGTGCGGAAGCTGTTCTCGTAGCCGTGATAGACCAGCCACCAGTCGCCGGCCGGGCCTTGCACGGGCGTGGCGTGGCCGCGCGACCACCAGGGCTCGACCTTGCTGGCAGTGCGCACGATCGGATTGTGCGGGCAGTTCTCCCACGGCCCGTGGATCGAGCGCGAGCGGGCGACCACCACCATGTGGCTGGTCGGCGGTCCGGCCGTGCCGCCTTGGCCGGAGAAGAGGTAGAACCACTCGCCCCGCCGCAGGATCTTCGGGCCTTCCGGCGCGGGCGCCTCGATCACCCAGTCGTCGGGGATCGGCCAGCCTTCGTAGACCTTCGAGACCTCGCCCTCGCGGCGCAGGCCGTCGTCGCTGATGCGCACGCGGTGGCCGTCGTTGAGGAAGAGGTAGCGCTTGCCGTCCTCGCCCACCGCGTGGCCCGGGTCGATATAGCCATCGACGCCCATGTCGACGGGCGCGCTCCACGGACCGGCCATGGAGTCGGCATGGACCACGTAGATCTTGAACGGCAGGCCGTCAGCCTTCGCGGCGACCAGCACCGGGATGTAGATGAAATAGCGGCCGTCGTGCTTGGCGATGTCCATCGCCCAGACCGAGCCCAGGGGCGTTTCCAGCGCAGCGCAGACCGGCGTCCAGTTGACGAGATCGCGCGAGCGCCAGATCGCCGCCCCCGGATAGTAGAGGAACGAGGTGAAGACCGCGTAGTAGTCGTCGCCGTCCTTGAAGATGTTGGGATCGGGCCGGTCGCCCGACAGCACCGGATTGAGGAACCGCCCGTCGCCCAGGTCGCTCTGCCGCTGGCCCTCGACGCCCGGCCGCCAGGTGGGGGCGGGCGGCGGCGGACAGGCCTTGCCGGCGGGCGCGGCGGCCACGGCGGGCGCGGTGGCGGCGCCGGCCGAGGCCAGGCCCAGCAGCAGGGCGTCGCGACGGGAGCGGTTCATGGGCATGTCTCGTCTCAGGCCGGGATCAGCTCGATCAGCACCACGTCGTTGGACCGCATCGGCAGGTCCACGCTGGTCGCGCCATCGGTCTTGATCGTCTTGTCGATCTCGGGCCGATCCTGGGTCAGATCCTCCAGCTTGCGAAGCTGGTCGGCGCTCAGGGTCTTGGGCAGGCCCATGTCGATATAGGCGCTGTAGGCGTCGTTGGCGCGATAGCCGACGCGGCGCACGCGCAGGCGGTAGGCGCCGGGCTTCAGCCCCGACAGGTCCAGCGTCAGCGGCTCGACGTCGGTCGCCGGGTGCAGGCGGGTGTAGAACGGCCGGTTGCTGACCTTCTGGTCGGGCTGGCGCCAGGCATAGGCCAGGACGGTCACGCGGTCGCCGTCGCGGGCGGCGAAGACCTGGTCGTCGGCGCAGGCCAGAGCCTTGCCCTTCACGGCGTTCAGGTACTTGTAGGCGAACCAGGCGGGCTTGCGGATGCCCTGCGGGTTCATCAGGCCGAAACCGCCCTGGAACGGCGCGGTGGGCGGGCCGGGCTCTTCGAAGAGGTCGGTATAGGTCCAGTAGCTCATGCCCTGGACCAGGCCTTGGGTGCGCCGCAGCTTCTCGACGATGTAGGCGGCGCTGACGTAGCTGTCGTGGACGCTGTCGCGCGGGGTGTAGCTGGTGCTCCACTCGGTGAAGTACAGCGGCAGCCCCGGGAAGGCCGAGGCCTGGATCTGCTCGCGCACCCGGCGCACGTCGCCGACGACGGCGTCGGGCGAGGCCGACAGCTTGGTGTCCTGCTCGCCCTTCTCGTCCAGGAAGCCGCCGTCCACGCCATAGGTGTGGGTGGTGACGAAATCGACGGCCGAGCCGCTTTGCTTCACATGGGCCAGGAACTCCGGGACCCAGGCCGCGCCGGCGGTGGAGGGACCGCCCACCCGCAGGGCCGGGTCGATGGCCTTGATGGCCCGGGCGGTGACGTCATAGAGCTCGAAGTATGCCGCCTGGTCGGCCTTCTCCCAGAAGCCGTCGAGATTGGGCTCGTTCCACACCTCGAAGAACCAGGTCCGCACCTCCTCGGCGCCGTAGCGTTGGCGGACATGCTTGATGAAGGCGTCGATCAGGTCGCGCCACGGCCCGAGCTTGGGGTGGGAGGTGTTGCCCTTCCAGTAGAAGATCGTCAGCTCGGAAGTCTTCATGGCGTCGGGCGTGAAGCCCAGCTCGACGAACGGCTTGATCCCCTTGGCCAGCAGGGCGTCGTAGAGCTGGTCCAGCTTCGTCCAGTCATAGACGATCTTGCCGTCCCGCACCTTCACCGTGCCCAGCACGTCGTGGAAGATCGCGTGGAAGCGGATGTAGCGGAAGCCCAGCTCGTCGACGGTGGTCTTCAGCTGGGCCTGGCTGTCGGAGCGGATCAGGGTGCCCGGATAGTCCGAGCCGATGGAGAGGTCGAAGAAGCGGTCCACCGGTCCGCCCGCCTTGGCGGCGTCCACGGCGATCGTGCGCTTGGCGGCGGCCTGGGCCCGGGCGACCGAGGCGAACGGCAGACTGGAAAGCGCGGCCATGATGGCCCGACGCGACAAAGACATGGCTTCCTCCCTTTTCGTTGATCAAAGGGCTACACGGTGATGGTAGCGGTATCAATAGCTATAGTCGGACAATTTGAACCTCGTTTCGCGAAATCAGGCCTCCCCCTGGCGGCGCTCGGGGTTTCGCCCGATGGGCCGGCCCCTGCGGCGAGCCTAGCGTCTTGGCCTCGAACCGGGAGGCGGCCATGGCGCGGAAGGTGCTCGTCGGGCTGACGGGACTGGCGGGAGCGATCCTGCTGACGGCGGCCGGCCCGTCGGCGGCCCCGCCGACGCGCGAGGCCCTGGCCCGCGACAACAGGCTGTTCCTGGAGCGGGCGACCAAGACCCTGAGGTGGGAGGCGCCCGCCGAACCGATGCGGATCGTCGGCCCGATCTACTACGTCGGGACCCAGGGGCTGGGCTCCTACATGTTCAAGACCTCCGACGGGCTGATCCTGATGGGCACGGGCCTGCCCTCGTCGGGGCCGATGATCGCCCAGTCGATCCGCAAGCTGGGCTTCGATCCCAAGGACATCAAGATCATCGTCACCTGGCACGCCCATGCCGACCACGTGGGGGCGGTCGCCTATTTCAAGTCGCTGTCGGGCGCCAAGCTGGCGATGATGCAGGGCGACGTCGCGTCCATGGAGGACGGCGGCAAGAGCGACTTCCACTACGGCTGGGACTGGAAGACCATGGGCTGGCCGCCGGCCAAGGTCGACCGCGTGCTGCACGACGGCGACACGGTGCGGCTGGGCGAGGTGGCGCTGACGGCCCTGGCCACGCCCGGCCACACGCGCGGCGACACCAGCTGGACCACCACCGTGACCGACCACGGCAAGTCGTATGTCGTGGTCTGGCCCGACGGCCTCAGCGTCAATCCCGGCTACCGGCTGGGCGACCGGCCGTCCTATCCGGGCATAGCCGACGACTACCGCCGCACGGGCGCGCGGCTGGCCGCGCTGAAGCCTGACATCTGGCTGGTCTCGCATACCGAGCGGTTCGACCTGGAGGGCAAGCGGGCGCGGGCGGCCAGGATCGGCGCCGAGGCCTTCGTCGATCCGGCGGGCTACCAGAAGTACATCGCCGACCAGCGCGCGGCCTTCGTGGCCCTGGCCGCCCGCGAGGCGCGCACCTCGCCCGACGACGGGGTGCGGAGGGGACCCGCGCCGGACGCGGGAGAGCCGGCGCTCCCCTAGCCGCCCTTGCGCGCCCTCCACCGCTCCCAACCCGCCTGGGCCACGCCCACGGCGAAGGCGGCCAGCTGGGCGTCGCTCCACAGGTAGTAGGTGGAGAAGAAGCTCCACTGCATCAGCGACCAGTCGACGATGAAGGCCACGTGGGTCAGCACCACCAAGAGCTGGAAGGCGGTCATGAACAGGATCCACAGCCGCCGCTCGAAGGTGCAGAAGCCGACCAGGATCAGCAGATAGATCACGTCGACCGTGAAGATGCCCCACTGGGTCACGCCCCGGTCGGGGATCTGGACGGCGGCGGAGATGAACCAGGCCGCGACGGTCACGATCGCCAGCAGCCGCTCGAACCGCCGGCCGACCAGCAGGGCCAGGCCGCAGATGGCCAGCATGACCATGGCGGCGATCTGGGTCGGCAGGATCGAGAAGAAGTTGAAGAAATGGAACATGTCGCCCCCGCGCCCTTACGCAACTCTGGGCGACCCGACATGTGTCCCACGAATCACAAACACGCCAAGGGCCTCGCACGCGTCGCGCGAGGCCCTTGGTTGATCGCCTCCCCCCGAAGGCGACCGGTGGGATCGAGGCTTAGGCGCTCTTGACCGCGCGCAGCTGGCCGGTGCGCGGCACGTCGTCCTCGGCCTTGTCGCCGCCGCCGACCAGGGTCACGCGGCGCAGGCCGACCTGATCCTTGGCCTCGGCCAGGGCCCCGTGGGCGGCGATCAGCGAGCGGCGGGCGTGGGCCATGCCCGAGGCGGCCTCCAGCACGTGGTCGACGGCCTGCTGGCCGACGCCGGCCCCCAGCCCCGCCTCGAGCCGGGCCCGCGGCATGGCCGCGATCAGGTCGCCCATCAGGGCCAGGGTGGTGTCGATGGCTTCCTCGGTGGTGAACAGTTGGCCGGCCAGTTGCTCGGCGACGATGCGACGCTTCATGAGTAGTTCCCCCAGCGCCCTTGGGCGCGTTTCAGTGATTGAAGGGCGCCGCGACGCCCCTCTGTTGGGGGTCAGCCGTGGCGCAGGAATTGGAAGAGGTGGGCCACCTGCCTCGTCCCCAGCAGCCCGCCGATCAGCAGGCTGAAGGCGGCGGCTATCGCCAGGACGATCAGGATGCGTGCGGCTGGGCTCAGGACATGATCGTGCCCTCCGCCCATTTGGTGTGGAACTCCTCGTCCATCACCGTGGCCGCGATGATCAGGATCTCGCGCAGCACCATCTCCGGCGGCTTGGGACTGGCCTCCTTGCGCACCGCCGAGACCAGGTCCCGGATCACCGGCGCCATGTCGGCCGGCGCCAGGCTCTGCAGCTGGCGTTCCAGTTCCGCCCAGGCGAAGGCCGGCATCGGCGAGCGGCTCAGCAACGGCGGCCAGTCGCGGTCGAACACCTCCACCGCGTCCCGGACCTGGAGCGCTCTCTGGACCATCAGGCTCAGCCGATAGCCCGCCAGGCTGGTCGCTTCGTTGTCGTTGGTTACGCCGATCATACTCACTATCCGTTTCCGCCTCGTTGGGTGTGGAGACGTCAGGAGAGAGCGCGTCGGCGCCGGGCGGCAGTCGGATTGAGTCGGGGTGGGATTCAGTCCCATAGCCCTCGTCGCCCTCTCCAAGGGGGACGGCGACCGGACCTTGCAGTTCGTGGGCGGTCAGAACGCGAGCGGCGGCGCGGCGGCCGTTGACGCCCAGCTTGCGGCAGGCGCTTTCGACCAGGGCATCGGCGCGCGACTTGGAGACCCCCATCAAGGGCCCGATTTCCTTGGACAAACGGTGTTCGGCAACCCAGCGCAGCGCTTCGCGTTCACGCTGGGTCAAGAGTTCGATCGGGGGAACGGGAGGTCGCTGCCGGTCCATGACTCGAGAGTACTGTGGCCGCGAACGCCCTACGCGCCGCGTACGGTGCAAGAATGCATTGCAGTTGGCGAAGGCCAAGCCGATAGTTCGGAAACAGCCATTTCAGTTTTGAGACGCGCCTTGAACACGCCGACCGGTCCGGATCCCATCGACGTCGCGGTCGGAACCCGCATTCGGGTCCAGCGACGCCACCTCAAGATAAGCCAGGACGACCTGGCCCAGGTGCTGGGCCTGACCTTCCAGCAGGTGCAGAAATACGAGCGCGGCACCAACCGGGTCTCGGCCTCGATGCTGGTGCGCATCGCCGCCAAGCTGCAGACCACCGTGGGCAGCCTGGTGGGCGAGGACGTGCTGGCCGAGCAGGACGTGGCCATGCTGACGGCCCTGTCGACCCCCGGCGCCATCGACCTGCTGCGCGCCTACGGCCAGGCCACCCCCAAGGGCCGAAAGGCGATCCTCAACGTCGCCAAGACCCTGGTCGAACCCGACGATTCGGCGGACGTGGCCTGACAAAACTCCGCTCATCCCGGCGAATGCCGGGACCCAGATGGAATGGCTCTGGGCCTGACGCCAGGGGCGCCGAGCTCTTCCAATCATCCACACAGCCATAGGATCTGGGTCCCGGCATTCGCCGGGATGAGCGGAAGTGCGCTAAGCTGCCCCCGCCTCCACCCGCTCGATCCCCCGGGCGCCGACGCCTTCCAGCGCCACGACCAGCTCCTCCACCGCCGCGTCGACTTCAGCCGGATCGCGCCCGCGGATCACCAGGCTGGCGCCGTAGACGTCCGGCGGGGCGAAGAACGGATAGCTGCCGATCGACAGGTCCGGATGGGCCTTGGCCACCGCCTCCAGCGGCGCGGCGATGGTGCCCTCGCCGGTGCCGGTGACGCGGACCGTCTTGCTGATCACCACCGCCCCGGTGCGCAGGCGCGGACCCACGTCGTCGAGCATGCCGCGCATGATCGCCGGCACGCCCGCCAGGACGAAGACGTTCTCCTTCTGGAAGCCCGGCGGCCCCTGCACCGGGTTCTTCACCAGCACACCGCCCTCGGGCACGTGGGCCATGCGGCGGCGGGCGGCGTTGGGCTCGCCCCAGCGCTCGCGCAGCATGGCCATGATCTCCGGATGCTCGGGCGCGGTGACGCCGAAGGCCTTGGCCACCGAGTCGGCGGTGATGTCGTCGTGGGTGGGACCGATGCCGCCGGTGGTGACCAGGTAGTCGTACTTGGTCCGCAGGTGGTTCACCGCGTCGACGATCTCCTGCTCGATGTCGGGCACCACCCGCGCTTCGCAGAGATCGACGCCGTAGGTGGCCAGGTACTTGGCGATGGCGTTCAGGTTCACGTCCTGGGTCCGGCCCGACAGGATCTCGTCGCCGATGATCAGAACCGCCGCCGTCACGCGCTCGCCAGTCCTGGCTTGAGTGGTGGTCATGGTGTTGGTCCTGTCCGCGTCGGTCTCCCTCCGACTTAAGGCCCTCGCGTCCGCACCGCAACCGATGCCGGCGACTTGCGACGAGCACATGACCGGTTATATTACCGGTCAGGAGAGAACCATGGCCGATGCCCAAAGACGCGCCGTCGAGAACAACAGGCGGCGCTTGCGCGAACAGGGGCTGGACCGCTTCGAGGTTCGCGGTCTGGAGTCCGACAAAGCCCTGCTGCGCGCCGTCGCCAAGCGGCTGGCGCACAATGACGAGGCGGGAGCCCGCCTGAGGGCCGACATCGAAGCGCAAATCGCGCCTTCGCCGGAGCAACGCGGCGGCATCCTCCGCGCTCTCCGCGGATCCCCTCTGGTAGGCGCGGAGCTCGACCTGGCTCGCGAAACCACCGCCGGGCGCGATATCGATCTATGACGCGCTACCTGCTCGACACGAACATCATCAGCAATGTCGTCAAGCCCGAGCCTTCGCCGCCCCTGCTGGATTGGATGGTCCACCAGCGCGACTCCGACCTCTACATCTCGACCTTCTCCCTCGCCGAAATCCGTCGCGGCATCCTGCAAAAGCCCGAGGGTCGCAAGCGCCGTGAACTCGAAGCCTGGTACGCGGGCGAACTCGGCCCCAAGGCCCTGTTCGGGACACGGGTCCTGGCGTTCGACACGGCCGCCGCCGAGGCCTGGGCGCACCTCATGGCCGAGGGTCATCGGCAAGGTTCGCCCCGCAGCGCGCTCGACATGATCATCGGCGCCATCGGTCAGGCCAACGCTTGCGTCGTGGTCACCGACAACGAGCGCCATTTCGTCGGCGCGGTGGACGTGTTCAACCCGATGCGACCGGCGGGCGGCTGACATGCTCCTCCCGCAACCGATGACGCGCGGCGTGATCGTCCAGCGCTACAAGCGCTTCTTCTGTGACCTGGTGCTGGACGACGGACGCGAGGTGACCGCCCACTGCCCCAACTCCGGCGCCATGCTGGGGGTGAACCTGCCGGGCCAGGGGGCGTGGGTGTCGTGGTCGGACGATCCCAAGCGCAAGCTCGCCTCGACGCTGCAGCTGGTCGAGGCCGCCGGGCCGGACGGCAAGGGTCTCGTGGGCGTCAACACCCACCTGCCCAACAAGCTGGTCGCCGAGGCCCTGGTCGGCGGGGTCATCCCGGAACTGACCGGCTACGCCTCGATCCGCCCGGAGGTGAAATACGCCGCCGCCAGCCGCGTCGACTTCCTGCTGACCGATCCGGACCGTCCGCCCTGCTGGCTGGAGGTCAAGAACGTCCACCTGTCGCGCACCCCGGGCCTGGCCGAGTTCCCCGACTGCAAGGCCGCCCGCTCGACCCGCCACCTGGAGGACCTCGCCGCCCAGGTCCGCGAAGGCCACCGCGCCGTGGCCCTGTTCGTGGTCCAGCGCGAGGACTGCGAGACCTTCCAGGCCTGCGCCGACCTGGACCCGGCCTTCGCGGCGGGCCTGGAGCGCGCGGCGGACGCGGGCGTGGAGGTGCTGGTCTATGCGTGTGGGATGAGCACGGAAGCGGTGCGGATCAGCCGGCGCATCGCCTGGGACCGCCAGACCTGATCTGCCGCCGTCAAGGAACCCCCGGCTGTATCCGGGGCGCCACCCAGTCGGGCCCGCAGCGACGCTGGGCCGCCTCGAAGCCGGCGGGGTCTTCGACAAGCAGTGTCGCTCGGCCGTCATGGGCCACGAAGGCCATCGGCAGGGCGATTGACCCCGGCCTGGCCGCGAGCGCATAGCCACAAATCACCGTGCCGTCTTCCGACGGACTGGCGACCTGAATGGTCACGGGATTGCTGAAATGCGGCGCCAGCAATCGCCGCGCCTCCTCCTGCATCAGGTCGGCGCGAGAAGGCTTTTCGCCGCAGGCCGCGACCAGGACAATCGACACCGTCAGTGTGATCAGGCTTCCAAGCTTGGACATGACCGATATTAGGCTTGTAAATTCACAGGAGGCAACGGCAGCGCATACGGTCCCCCGCGCCGACATTGAACTTCTGTGCTATCGTTGCGACATACGCCCTGAAGACGCCTGTACCCGGCGCGCCGAGCCGCGCCCGTTTGAGCCAGTTTTGAGACCACCACCATGACCCTCGACGACACCCTCGAGATCGCCGCCGAAACCCGCACCGGCCAGATCAAGATCCACAAGCCCGAGGATTTCGAGGGCATGCGCCGCGCCGGCAAGCTGGCGGCGGAATGCCTGGACATGCTGATCCCGCACGTCCAGCCGGGCGTGTCGTCCGATCACCTCGATACGCTGGCCCGCGAGTTCATCCTGGACCACGGCGCCCTGCCGGCGTGCCTGTTCTATCGCGGCTATCCCAAGACGGTCTGCATCTCGCGCAACCACGTGGTCTGCCACGGCATTCCGGGCGACTGGAACCTGCGCGAGGGCGACATCGTCAATATCGACGTCACCGCCATCGTCGACGGCTGGCACGGCGACACCTCGCGGATGTACGGCGTGGGCGAGGTCGGGCCGCGCGCCCGCCGCCTGGTCGAGATCACCTACGAGGGCATGAAGCGCGGCCTGGAGGCCGTGAAGCCGGGCGCCACCCTGGGCGACATCGGCTACGCCATCCAGTCGTATGTCGAGGCCCAGCGCTGCAGCGTGGTGCGCGACTTCTGCGGTCACGGCCTGGGCAAGGTGTTCCACGACGCGCCGAACATCCTGCACTTCGGCCGCCCCGGCCAGGGCGCGGTGCTGAAGCCGGGCATGTTCTTCACCGTCGAGCCGATGGTGAACCTGGGCAAGCCGGCCGTGAAGGTGCTGGGCGACGGCTGGACGGCGGTGACCCGCGACAAGTCGCTGTCGGCCCAGTGCGAGCACTCCATCGGCGTGACCGAGGACGGCTACGAGGTGTTCACCGCCTCGCCGGCCGGCCTGTTCCAGCCGGCGATCCTGGGGGGCTGAAGCCCTCTCGACAACCCTCAATTGATCTGACCTAATCGACTCTCGCGCATGGGGGCTCGATGGTCAGCGGCAGGTCATTGCGGGCGCAGCTCTCGCGGGAAGAGGGCGCGCGGGAAGAGAACGCCGGGGATGCGCCGGCCCCGACACCGGCCCTGACGCCGGGCCTGGCCGAGCGCCCCTCTCCCGCCGCCCATCACCTCGGCCACCGCGAGCGCCTGCGCAAGCGGGCCGTGGCCGGCGGCCTGGCCGCCCTGCCCGATTACGAGCTCCTGGAGCTCTACCTCTTCCGCACCTTCGCGCGCGGCGACGTCAAGCCGATGGCCAAGGCCCTGTTGGCGCGGTTCGGCTCGTTCGGGGCGGCGATCTCGGCGTCCATCGAGGAGCTGAAGACCGTCAAGGGCGTGGGCGAGACGGCCGCCATCGACATCAAGCTGCTGCACGAGGCGGCCCTGCGCGCCGGTCGCGACAAGATCGCCAAGCGGCCGGTGATCTCGTCCTGGACGGCGCTGCTGGGCTATGTCCGCGTCGCCCTGGCCAACGAGCCGCGCGAGCAGTTCCGGGTGCTGTTCCTGGACAACAAGAACCAGCTGATCGCCGACGAGATCCTCAACCACGGCACGGTCGACCACGCCCCGGTCTATCCGCGCGAGGTGATGCGCCGGGCGCTGGAGCTCTCCAGCTCCAACATAATCCTATTGCACAACCACCCCAGTGGAGACCCCACCCCGTCGCGGCCAGACATCGACATGACCAAGCAGATCGTCGAGGCCGGCAAGGCGCTGAAGATCAACGTCCACGACCACCTGGTGGTGGGCCGCGAGGGCGTGGCCAGCTTCAAGGCGCTGGGGCTGATCTAGGTCCGTTGAACCGGCGCCGCTCGCCGCGCGTTCACGAGTGAACGCGTCAAAGCGCGGCTGTGTGGGAGTGGGTCATGGATCGCCGTCTTTTCGTCGCCTCGGCCTTGGGACTGCTGGTTCCCGGCGTCGCCTCGGCCCAGCAGGGCGGACCGCCCGGCGGCCGTCCGCCCGGAGGCGGTCAGGGCGGCGGCCAACATGGCGGGAACCACGGCGGCCAAGGCGGCCCTCCCGGCGGCGGCCCACGCCCGCCTAGCGGCGGCGGCGGACGTCCGCCCGGCCCCGGTCCTGGCCCTTCGCCCAAGCCGCCCCCGCCGCGCCCGCCCTCCGGCGGCGGCGGCCATCGCCCGCCGCCCGGGCCGCGTCCCCCGCCGCCCATGGGTCCGCACCATCCCGGCGCCGGCCGCCCGCCCGGCTTCCGCCCCGTGCCCGGCCCGCGCTGGCGCTATCCGCCGGGCTATCGCTATCGCCGCTGGACCATCGGCGTGGTCCTGCCGTCGCTGTTCCTCAGCTCGACCTACTATTACGAGGACTATTGGCGGATGGGACTGGAAGGCCCGCCGTGGGGCTATCGCTGGGTGCGCTACGGACCCGACCTCCTGCTGGTCGAGACCCGCACCGGCCGGATCGCGGACGTGATCTACGGAGCGTTCTACTAGGTCGGCACTTGCCCCCTTCGGGCCTTCGGCCCTCCTTCCCCCGTAGGGGGAAGAGGACGCGGTTTTGTCCTCCGCCCCCTACGGGGGCGGACAGACCGCGAAGCGGTCGGGTGGGGGCAAGTGAGTGCGCCTTCACCTTGACCCCGCCGCTCCGATCCCCGAGCGTGGCCGCAGTGCCGTTTTCCGCTTCGGAGCCAAGATGTCCCGCCTGCTGACCGCCCTGCTCGGCTCCGCCGCCCTGCTCGCCACCGCCGCTCACGCCGCCGACGCCCCGGTCTCCAAGGCCGACCGCGCCGTGCACGAGAAGGTGCTGACCCTCGACACCCACCTGGACACCCCCGAGCACTTCGCCCGCGAGGGCTGGAGCATGCTGGACCGCCACGTGGTCACCGAGGACGGCACCCAGGTGGACCTGCCGCGCATGAACGCCGGCGGCCTGGATGGCGGGTTCTTCGTGATCTACACCACCCAGGGCCCGCTGACCGCCGAAGGCTATCGCGGCGCCCGCGACTTCGCGCTCAACCGCGCCACGGAGATCCGCGAGATGGTCGCGGCCCACGGCGACAAGTTCGAACTGGCCTACACCGCCGACGACGCCGAGCGGATCAACAAGGCCGGCAAGAAGTTCGTCTTCCAGAGCATCGAGAACAGCTGGCCGCTGGGTGAGGACCTCACCCTGATGCAGACCTTCTACGCCACCGGCGTGCGCATGGCCGGGCCGGTGCACTTCCGCAACAACCAGTTCGCCGACAGCTCCACCGACAAGCCGATCTGGCACGGCTTCTCGCCGCTGGGCCTGCGCTGGCTGGCCGAGGCCAACCGCCTGGGAATCCTGATCGACGTCAGCCACGCGTCGGACGACGTGGTCGACCAGGCCGTCCAGCTGTCGAAGGTCCCGATCATCGCCTCGCACTCGGGCGCCAAGGCGATCTACAACCACGCCCGCAATCTGGACGACGAGCGCCTGAAGAAGATCGCCGACGCCGGCGGGGTGATCTGCATCAACTCGGTCTATCTGAAGGACACCAAGGCCAGCCCCGAGCGCGCCGCGGCGATCAAGGCCCTGGGCGAGGCGCCCGACAGCGAGACGGCGACCGAGGCCCAGATGGTCGCCTATCTGAAGAAGCGCGCCGAGGTGGACGCCAAGTTCCCGCCGGTCCGCGCCAGCTTCGAGGACTTCATGGCCAGCCTCACCCACACCCTGAAGCTGGTGGGACCCGAGCACGTGGGCATCGGCGCCGACTGGGACGGCGGCGGCGGGGTGATCGGCTTCGAGGACGTGGCCGACCTGCCCAAGGTCACCGCCCGCCTGAAGGCTGCCGGCTACACCGACGCCGACGTGGCCGCCATCTGGGGCGGCAACGTGCTGCGCATCGTCCGCCAGGCCCAGGACTACGCGGCCAAGCAGACGGCGGCGAAGTAGGGCCTCGGCGCCTACCGGATAACGACGTTCTCGGTTAGGTTGCTCCCGCGTCGCTGGGAGACTTCCGATGATCCGTGTCGCGTGTTGGCTGGGGTCTCTGGCCCTGCTCTGCCTTGCCCTGGCGTCTCCGTCCGCCGCCGCCAGCTTCGACTGCGCCAAGGCGGGTACGGCCACCGAGAAGGCGATCTGCAAGGACGCGGGCCTGTCCAAGCTCGACGAGCAGGTCGCCGCCGCCTTCAAGAGCGCCCAGGGCCTGTGGCCGGCCGGGAACTGGTCCGTCTATCTGCGCACCGAGCAGCGCGGCTGGCTGAAGGACCGCGACACGATCTGCAAGGGCGACGTCGCCTGCCTCAAGCAGGACTACCAGCGCCGCCTGAGCTTCCTCACCCATCCCAGCCTCAAATGGATGGGCCGCTACGTCGCCGGGCGCTGTCCCGGCGACGGGGTCTATCTGGACGTGGCCCAGAACTATCCGGACGCCGGGATCGGGGTCGAGCTCTACATCTGTCCCAACTCGGCCGGGAACATGCTGCTGCAGGCCGAAGGCACGGTCGACGCCTCGGGCAGGCTGGCCTTCGAGGACGCCGGCTGCCCGCGTGTCCTGACCTTCACCCAGGACACCGCCACCCTGTCGGCGCCCAAGACGCAAGCCTGCCGGATGGGCACCGACGAGACCGTCTTCCGCCGCGACCCGGCCAAGTCGCCCTATCTGTCGGAGGCGCAATGACCTTTTTTGGGACCCGTCTGTTCGCCGCGCTCGCCGGCTTCGTCCTGCTGGCCCTGGCGCTGCCCGCCGGCGCGGCCAGCTTCGACTGCGCCAAGGCCCGCACCAAGGTCGAGAAGCTGATCTGCAAGGACCCGCAGCTCTCCCGCCAGGACGAGGATCTGGCCAAGGCCTATGGCGAGGCGCTGAAGCTCTGGGACGGCCAGATCGCCGCCTATGTGAAGCTGAACCAGCGCGGCTGGGTGGGCTCGCGCGCCCTGGAGCCGCCCGAGGTGAGCGGGGGCGGCATATTGTGCGTCGACGACGCCTCCGCCCTGCCCTGCCTGCGCACGATCCACGCCGACCGCATCGCGGTGCTGAGGAGCCCGGGCTTCCGGCTGAGCGGCGTCTATGTGCGCGGGGCCGACATGATCAGCCTCAAGGCCATGCCGACGGGGCTGAACCTCGGCTACATGCTGGGCGATCCGAACGCGACCCAGGGCTTCACCGACGACACCCAGCCTGTGAAGGTGGCCGTGGGCCAGGACGTGGTCAGCTTCCCCCTGACCGGCGCGGGCCCCGACGCCTGCCGCCTGGACGCGGCCTTCAAGGCCGACGAGGTGACGATCACCCAGAAGGGCCCGTGCGGCGGCGCCAAACTGGGCGGATGGTGGAAGCGCGATCAGACGCGGGACCCGGAGGCGGAGCTGTTCTGAAGCTCCCAAATATTTCAACATCCCGGCGAAGGCCGGGACCCAAGCGGCATTGACGGTTCCTGGCTCCGAGCATCATCTGGATCGCCAGCTTAGATCCCGGCCTTCGCCGGGATGTTGGCTGATTTTCGCGCGTTTCCACGCATCCCACACCCGCCAGCCCATCAGCACGGCGAACACCGCCGCATAGACCAGGGGCGGTCGGTGGTCGGCCTTCACCAGCAGGTAGTAGTGGGCCACGCCCAGCGGGACGATCAGGTAGATCAGCCAGTGCAGGCGCTGCCAGGTCGCCCGGCCCAGGCGGCGGATCATGCCGTTGGTCGAGGTCACGGCAAGCGGGATCAGCAGCACGAAGGCGGCCATCCCCAGGGTGATGAAGGGCCGCTTGAGGATGTCCTTCCACAGCTGGTTCCAGTCGAAGAACAGGTCCACGCCGATATAGGTCAGCAGGTGCAGGCAGATGTAGGCGAAGGCGAACAGGCCGACGGTCCGGCGGAAGCGCACCAGGCGCGGCTTCTTCAGGATGCGCGCGGCCGGGGTGATCGCCAGGCCCACCAGCAGCAGGCGCAGGCCCCAGACACCGATCTGGCGGATCAGGGCCTCGATGGGATTGGCGCCCAGGTCGCCGCTGAAGCCCCGCCAGGCCAACCAGACCAGCGGCGCGAAACAGGCCAGCCAGACGGCGGCGTAGACCAGGTTGTCGCGCGTCTTGGAGGGACGCTTGCGTTCGTCCCGCGCCATCAGAAGTTCGCCCGCAGGTCCATGCCGCGATAGAGGTCGGCGACGTACTGGCCATAGCCGTTGAACGGCAGGGTCTCGCGGCGGCGGAACTCGCCGATGCGGCGCTCGCTGGCCTGCGACCAGCGGGGATGGTCCACGGCCGGATTGACGTTGGAATAGAAGCCGTATTCGCGCGGGGCCAGCACGTTCCAGGCGGTGCGCGGCTGGCGTTCGACCAGGCTGATGCGCACGATCGACTTGATGCCCTTGAAGCCGTACTTCCACGGCACGACCAGCCGCAGCGGCGCGCCGTTCTGGTTGGGCAGGACGTCGCCATAGAGGCCCACGGCCAGGATGGTCAGCGGGTGGACCGCCTCGTCGATCCGCAGCCCCTCGCGATAGGGCCAGGCCAGGGTGTCCCACCGCTGGCCGGGCATTTCGGACGGCCGCATCAGGGTCTCGAAGGCCACGTACTTGGCCTTGGAGGTGGGCTGGACCGCGGCGATCAGGTCCTTCAGCGGAAAGCCCACCCACGGGATCACCATCGACCAGCCCTCGACGCAGCGCATGCGATAGATGCGCTCCTCCAGCTTCTGGCCGCCGATCAGGTCTTCGATGCCGAAGGTGGCCGGCTTTTCGCATTCGCCGTCGACGCGAACGGTCCACGGGCGGGTCTTCAGCGACCCGGCGTTCTGCTCCGGATCGCCCTTGTCGACGCCGAATTCGTAGAAGTTGTTGTAGCTGGTGATGTCCTTCTTGGGGGTCGGCTTCTCGGTGGTCGAGAACCCCGGCTTGTAGGCCAGGCCCCGCGCACTGGCGTTACCGGCCAGGCCCAAGAGCCCCAGCCCCGCCGCCCCGCCGATGAACTGCCGACGGCGCAGATAGAGGCCGTGGTCGGTGACGTCGTTGTCGGTCAGGTCGGGGGCTTGGCGGATCAGCATGGCGGGGGCGCTCCAAGGCTTGCCCAGGAAGATACGTGCTGGAAGGGGGAATGGTTACAGGGGATTGGGTAATGTTGCGCACTTGCCCCCTTCGCGCCTTCGGCGCTCCTTCCCCCGTAGGGGGAAGAGGACTTGGAGCGCACGTCCTCCGCCCCCTACGGGGGCGGACAGGCGGCGAAGCCGCCAGGTGGGGGCAAGTGCGTGCGCCGCTAGCGCACGATCGCCTCGAACGCCCGCCGCGCCTCGGTCTTCGCCTTGGCCAGCTTCGTCTTCAGCGACTTGAACTCCCGCACCCCGCCCGCCCGGGCCAAGAGCGCCCGAAACGCCTTCGGCTCCGTATCCGGGTCATGCCCGTCCTCCAGCGCCACCTTGATCAGCTGCGACAGGTCCTGCTCCAGCCGCCAGGCCGTCTCCAGCGCGGTCATCGCCGCCTTGTCGGCCAGGCCCGCCTCGCGCAGGGCGACCAGCGCCTCGCCGGTGTTCTGGGCCAGCGGACCGCCGGCGGCGGCGTGGACCAGTTGCAGGAACTGGGCGGAGAACTCGATGTCGACCAGCCCGCCGGGGGTGAGTTTCAGGTCCCAGTCGCCCTTGCCCGGCCGCTCGCGCTCCATCAGGTCGCGCATGTCCAGCACCTCGGCGGCGGTCTTCTTCGGGTCGCGCGCCCGGCGCAGGGCCGCCTCGATGGCGCCCTCGGCCCGCGCCTTGAACGCGGGCGACGAGGCCCAGATCACCCGCGCCCGGGTCAGAGCCAGAAGCTCCCAGGTCTCGGCCTCGCGCTCGTAATAGTCCTCGAAGGCCGCGAAGCTGACCGCCACCGGCCCCTTGGTGCCCGAGGGCCGCAGCTTCAGGTCCACCTCGTAGAGCGTGCCCTCGGCCGTGGGGGCCGACAGGGCCGAGGCCAGGCGCTGGGTGAAGCGGGCGTAGAAGGTCTCGGCCCCCCAGCCTTTCACGGCCGACATCGCGGCCGGTTCGTCGGCGGCGTACAACGTCATCAGGTCCAGGTCCGACTTGGCGGTCATCTCGCGCGAACCGGCCTTGCCCAGGGCCACCACCGCCACCTGGCCGGGGAACTCGCCGCCCAGCCGCTCGACCTCGGCCAGGGCCGCCGGCGCCAGCCCGCCCACGATCAGGTCGCCCAGGGCCGCGAAGGCCGCGCCCGCGTCGCGCGCCCCGGCCGTGCCGCTGATCACCCGCACCCCGATGCGGAAGGTCTGGTCGCGGAACAGGCGCCGCGCGGCGTCCATCGCGCCCTCGAAATCGGCCGGGTCCCACGGGGCCTCGGTCGGCATCTCCATGGGGCCGAAGAAGGCGGGGTCCAGCAGGGCGTCCAGGGCCGTGGGCCGGCGCGCCAGGGTCGAGGCCAGGCGCGGGGCGAAGGCCATGACCTCGACGATCAGCTCGAACAGCCGCGGCTGGGCCAGGAACAGCGACTGGATCTGCACCCCGCTGCTGAGCGAGGAGAAGAAGTCGCCGAACCGGTTGAAGGCGTCGTCCGGCGCGCCCGAGGCGTTGGCCGCGTCCAAGAGGCGGGGCGCCAGGCGGGTGAAGAGCTCGCGCCCCCGCTCGGTGCGGGTGGCGGCGATGTGGCCGTGGTGCCAGGACCGGATCGTGGCTGCCACCCGCTCGGGATGGGAGAACCCCATGCGCTTGAGGGTGGCCAGGGTCTCCGGATCGTCCTCCACCCCGGTGAACACCAGGCTGCCGAACTTCGAGGACAGTTCCTCCTCGCCCTTGAACAGCGCGCCGTAGCGGCGGTTGACGCCCTTCAGCATCTGGCCGACCACGGCGTCGAAGCTGCGCAGGGCCGGATGGCCCCAGAGGGCCGCCACCTTCTTGCGGTCGGCGTCGGCCTCGGGAAGCTTGTGGGTCTGGTCGTCGGCGATCATCTGGGTCCGATGCTCCAGGGCGCGCAGGTCGCGATAGGCCTTGGTCAGATAGGCGCAGTCGTCGGGGGTGACGTGGCCGGCTTCCGACAGGGCGGCCAGGGCGTCCAGGGTGCGGGGGCTGCGCAGGTCCGGCTGGCGGCCGCCCAGGATCAGCTGCTGGGTCTGGACGAAGAACTCGATCTCGCGGATGCCGCCGCGACCGAGCTTGAGATCGGCGCCCTTGGCGGTCAGGCGCTCGTCCACCTTGTAGGCGTGGATCTGGCGCTTGATCGAGTGGATGTCGGCGATGGCCGCGAAGTCGAGGTTCTTGCGCCAGATGAACGGCTGCAGCTCGGCCAGGAAAGCCTCGCCCCGCGCGAAGTCGCCGGCGCAGATTCGCGCCTTGATGTGGGCCGCGCGCTCCCAGTTCTGGCCGACGCTCTCGTAGTAGTCCAAGGCCGCGTCGATAGGCATGGCCGGCGGGGTCGACGAGGGATCGGGGCGCAGGCGCAGGTCGATGCGGAAGACGTAGCCGTCGGCCGTGCGCTCCTGCAGCAGGCGTCCCAGGTGATTGGCGATGCGCACCGCCACGCCCTGGGGCTCGACGCCCTGCGCCACCGGCAGGGCTTCGGGTTCGTAGAAGATCGAGAAATCGATGTCGCTGGAGTAGTTCAACTCGAAGGCGCCGTGCTTGCCCATGGCGATGCAGAACAGGCCCGGCGCGGGACCGTCCGCCCCCTCGCCGACATGGGTCAGGGCGCCGCGCGCCACCTCCAGCCGCACGGCCTGGGCGAGGGACGCGTGCAGGGTCGCATCGGCGAAGCGGGTCAGGGCGCCGGTCACCGCGTCCAGGTCCCAGACGCCGCCCAGGTCGGCCAGCGCGGTCAGCAGGTGCAGGTCGGCCTTCAGCTCGCGCAGGGCCTTGCGGGCGGTCTCGAAATCGGGCTCGGACGCCACGGCCTCGGCGGCGGTGAGGATTTGCGCCAGGCGCTCTTGCGGGTCGCTGTCCAGGATCAGCGGCAGGCGCTTGCCGTCGCGTCGCGCCAGGCCCGCCAGATAGGACGAGGCGGCGAACACCGGCGCCAAGGCCGGCCAGGCGGCCTCGACCAGGGGGGCGGCCTCGCCGACTCGCTTGCCGATCGCCTCGTGCGCCCGCTCGGCGGCCTTGGGATCGACCACGGGGCCGCAGGGGGTGAGACATTCGAGCAGGCGAGTCATGGCGGCCACCATGGCGCGGGACGACGGCGAGGTCATCCCCCGAGCCGGCGCCCTCAGCCGGTGAACAGCTTCACGTATTCCTCGACGGGCCGGCGAGTGATGGTCTCGTTGACATAGATCTCGACCACGCCCTTTTCGGGCTGGAGCATCCGCACGCCCGCCACGCGCATGCGGTCGAACAGGCCCTCGGCGATCTTCGGCTTGAGCGTCAGCTCGCGGATGTTGGAGGCGTTCGGGAAGGGCTTCAGCGTGGCCGCGCCCTTGGCCTGCAGCGCCGCAAACAGCTGGTCGGCGGCGACATAGGCGGCCTTCTGGCGGGCCTGGAAGTCGTCCAGCGCCGCCAGGGCCAGCACCGCGCTGGGCCAGGCCTGGTAGATCGTGCCGCCGAACCGGTGGCGCAGGTCGCGGACCTTGGCGATGTCGGCCTTGGACCCGGCCAGCACCGCCCCGAACGGCGCGTCCAGATACTTGTAGAGCGAGACATAGACCGTATCGAACAGGGCGGCGGTGGCGGGGATGTCGTAGCCGGGCGGCGCCAGCAGCAGGCGCGCCCCGTCCAAGTGCATCCGGATGGTCTTGCCCTCGGCGTAGGCCGAGATTTCGCGGAGCAGGGCCGGGTCGACCATCTCGCCGTTCGCACGGCGCACGGGGCTCTCCAGCGAGATCGCCCCCACGCGCAGCGGATAGGGTCCGTTCTCGGCCTCGTCGACGGCGGCCTTGATCTCGGCCAGGGTCGGGGCGGCCCGGCCCGTGGCCAACGGCACGAGGTTCAGACCTGACAGCAGCTGGGTCGCGTCGCTTTCGTCGCGATAGAGGTGGCTTTCGTGCTGGACGATCACCCGCGAGGCGTCGCCGGCCAGCACCCGCACCGCCAGGTGGTTGGCCAGGGTGCCGGTGGGCAGGAAGGCGCAGTCCTCCTTGCCCAGCAGCGTGGCGAACCGCGTCTCCAGCTCGCCCACCGCGCCGCCCGAGAGGTAGGAATCGCGCGGCTTGCCGCCGCGCTTCAGCACCTCCAGCAGATGCTCGGTCGTGTGCACCGGACCCGAGGGCATGGTGTCGCCCACCAGCCAGACGCTCTTGTCGTCGACCGGCGGAAACGCCGGCGGGGCCGACGCGGCCTGGCGGGCCAGCGCCGCGCCGGGCGCGGCCAGGACCGGGGCGGCGACGCCCAGCATCGACAAGCTCAGAAAGTGGCGGCGATCCATGGGAAACCCTCGGTGACGATGGACCCGCATAACACCGTCCGCGCCCACCGGTGCGTTAAAGCTTGCTCATGATCGCGGCCGCTTGACACCGTAAGTTACAGGCGTAATCGTTCCTGGTGGAGATTGCAGCGTCATGAACATCACCCAGGCCGAAAGCCGCATCATGGAGGCGCTCTGGACGCGCCAGCCCCTGACGGTGGACGAGATCATGGCCGAGGTGGCCGAGTCCCAGGGTTGGGGCGAGGCCACGGTCAAGACGCTGATCAACCGCCTGCTGAAGCGCAAGGCCATCCGCTCGGACCGCATCGACGGCCGGGCGCGCTATGCCCCGATCATCCAGCGGGCCGACTATGTGCAGTCCGAAAGCCAGGGCCTGCTCAATCGCCTTTTCGACGGCCAGCTGACGCCGCTGGTGGCGCATTTCGCCCAGCATCGCGCGCTGTCGAAGGATGAGATCAAGCAACTGAAAACGCTGATCGCGGATCTCGAAGATGGTGGCTGAACTCCTGGCCCTGACCCTGCTGCGCACGCAAGCGGCCGCCATGGCCGCCGTGGTGCTGGTGCTTCTGCTGCGCGGCCCCACCCGCAAGGTGTTCGGCCCGGGCCTGGCCTATCGCCTGTGGGTGCTGGTGCCGGTGGCGGCCATTGCCACGGTGTTCCCCAGCCTGTCCGAAGCCCTGGGCTCGGGCCTGCCGCCCACCCTGATGGGCGAGGAACGCGCGGTGCTGCTGCTGGCCGTCTGGCTGACGGGCGGCGTCGCCCTGGCCACCGCCATCTTCCTGCAGGAGCGCGCCTTCCGGGCCCGCGCCGAGTCCGGCCGCGCCGGTCCGGCGGTGATGGGGGTGTTCTGGCCGCGGGTGGTCCTGCCCTCCGACTTCGCCACGCGCTTCGACGAGCAGGCCCGCAAGATGGTCGACCTGCACGAGCGCGCCCACATCAAGCGCGGCGATCCGCTGGCCAATCTGATCATCGCGGGCATCCAGGTGCTGGGCTGGTGCAATCCGCTGATCCATATCGGCGCCCTGTGCGCCCGGCTGGACCAGGAGATGGCCTGCGACGCCACCGTGCTGAGCTTGCGCCCCAACCTGCGCCGCGCCTACGCCCAGGCCCTGGTCGAGGCCCACACCCGCCGTACGGGCTCGCCCCTGGCCTGCTTCTTCGCGGCCCATCCGCTGCTGATGCGGGTCAAGCTGCTGGCGCGGCCTGAGCCCAGCACGCGTCGCCAGACCGCCGGCGCCGGGGCCGTGGCCTTGCTGGCCGTGGTCACCGCCCTGACCGTCTGGACGGTCACCCCGCGCGGCCCCCTGCCCAACCAGGAGGTCTCCTGGCCGGGCCGCTTCGTCGGCGACACGCCCACCGACGGCATCACCCTGCCCAAGCTGCACCACTGACGCCCTGCGCGTGAGGCCGCGCGCGATAGCGGCTTGACGTTTAAGATTACATTTGTAACTTTTCTAGTCTACACATGTAATCTACGCGTGAGGGGCGCGACCATGACCTTCGTCCTCAGGATGCCCGCCGCGCGGGACATAAGGACCCGGCGCAAGGCGCTGGCCGAGAAGATCTTCGACCTGGGCGTAATGGCGATCATCGGCGTGGGCGTGGCGGTGATCGTGGTCTTCATCGTCCGCTACGAGCTGGCGGTGGAGCCCAAGCAGCCGGCCAAGGGCGCGGCCCTGGTCGCGGCCAAGTCGATGGCGCGGATTCGCTGGGCCAGCGTCAAGCCTCGGCTGATCGCCCGGCTGGATCAGCCCCACAGCCTGGAGCTGGGCCGGATCTGGGCCCGGCGCGACGGCCGGGTCTGCGGCCTGGTCAACGGCTGGGGCAGCTTCGGCGGCCTGACCGGCATGACCCGCTTCTACGCCCCGGGCGACGAACCGGTGTTCAAGCAGGACGGCGGGGCCGACTTCGAGAACGAGTGGTGGGCCTGTCGGCGCGACCGCTACGTGATCATCCGCGAAGGCTCGGAAGAGACGGGGTTTTGTCCGACCAAGCTGGGGCAGAAGCGGTGCTTCGACGTGGTGTACGGGCGGTAGGGGCGGCTGGACGCCCCCTCCGTCACGATGCGTATCCGCATCGCGCCACCTCCCCCGCGATGCGGGTGAGGAGGAACTCGCGCCGACCTTCTCCTCCCCCGTGCAACGGGGGAGGTGGCGGGCGTAGCCCGACGGAGGGGGCGTCCAATGGCGGAGCTACTCCACCCGCGGCAGCAGCAGCGCCACGCGCAGGCCCGGGCCGAAGCCGCCGTATTCCCCCGGGCCCTCGGCCAGCTCCAGCCGCCCGCCGTGCGAGGCGGCCACGGCCTGGACCAGCGACAGGCCCAGCCCCGCCCCCGGCTCGCTGCGGCTGTTCTCCAGCCGCACGAAGCGCTGGACCACCCGGACGCGGTCGCCCTCGGGCACGCCGGGGCCGGTGTCGGTGACCGAGAACTCCAGCTCGCCCGACGAGGTTCGCCGCGCCCGCAGCATCACCGCCCCGCCCTCGGGCGTGTACTTGATGGCGTTGTCCAGGATGTTGGCCAGAGCCTGGGCGATGAACTCGCGATTGCCCCGGATGCCCAGGGCCGGAACGATCTCGGCCTTGAAATCCAGGCCCTTGTCCTCGCAGCTGGCCTCGTAGAGCTCGGCCATGTCGGAGGCCAGTTCGCTGGCGTCGAAGGTCTTCTGGTCGGGGGCCTCGCCGGCCGCCTGCAGGCGGGCGATGGCCAGGACGGCGTTGAAGGTCTTCAGCACCCCGTCGGCGTCGGCCAGGGCGGTCTCCAGGGCCGCCACGGGATCGCCCTTGCCGTTCTCGGCGTCGATCAGCGACACCTCCATGCGGGCTCTCAGCCGAGTGAGCGGCGAGCGCAGGTCGTGGGCGATGGCGTCGCCGGCGTGGCGCAGGCCGCCCATCAGCCGCTCGATGCGGTCGAGCATGTCGTTCAGGCCCTCGGCCAGCTCGTCATATTCGTCGCGCGTGCCGCGCACCTGGGCGCGGGCGTGAAGGTCGCCGGCCCGCACGGCGTTCACCACATCGACCAGGCCCTGCATGCTGCGCGAGACGTTGCGGCTGATCAGCACCCCGCCGGCCAGGCCCAGGATGATGACCAGCGCCCCGGCCCCGCGCAGGGCCCGGACGATCTTCATCACATAGCCTTCCGACTCCTGAACGTCGGCGCCTACGAACAGGGCCTCGCCGCCGGACAGGCGCTCCTGCACCCCGCGCGCGGCGCGCTTGACCTCGGCGCCGTCGATGTCGGTCTCGGTGAGCTTGAAGGTCTCCCAGGTCGGGCCCGGGCCTTCGAAGTCGTCGATCGGCGACTCCTCGATCGAGCCGGAGATGCGCTTGCCGTCCTTGTCGAGCAACAGATACAGGAACGGCCGCTCGCCGGTGGCGCGCTCGACGATGGTCTGGTTCAGGGCGTTGACCCCGCCCACCCGATAGGCGGCCTCCAGGCTCTCCATCTCGCGGGTGATGTCGGCGTCGGCGCGGCGGTTCACCTCGCCGGCGGTGGCGATGTAGATGTAGCCCAGGAACGCGCTGGCGGCCGCCGCGAACAGGGCCAGGAACAGCAGGGTCAGCCGGAACGGCGTGGATCGGATCAGGCGCGGCAGACGCATGGGCTTCAGGTCTTCTTGCCGAGCAGCATCGCGACGTCGCGACGGCTGTCGAAGACGCGCATGATCTCCACGCCGCCTTCTACCAATGGCCGATAGAACACCGTCCACGGCCGTACGCTATGACGACGGAGCGCCTCGTCGTCCAAACTTCGCGCCGGCGGCGCCAGGTTTGGAAATTTCGCCAGACGCCGGAGACTCATGTTCAGGCGTCTCATCACCGCGTCGGCGCGGTCCTCACCATTGTGCTCGCTGATCCATTCGTAGATGCGCAACAAATCCTCTTGCGCCGAAGCGGAAACCAGAAGGCGCGCCATGCTTGGGTTTCAGACCCGCTTCTTCGACGCCTCGAACCGCGCGCGGCCTCGAGCGATGATATCTTCCATATCCAGTTCCGAGACCTCTCCACGCGCGATCTCATCGCGCGCTTCCTGAAGGGCCACCTTCAGGGCGTCGCGATTGCGATCGATCCAGGCGTCGATATCAGCGTCGGAAAGCTCCGGGCCGAAGAGTTCTTCGTCATGGGGAACTGGCTGGGTCAGCTTGTTCATGAGCCTAGCCTAACACGGGTCCGCCGACAGCCAAACCAGACAGCCTACGGATCGAGCCGGTAGCCCGCTCCGCGCACGGTCTGCAGCATGGCCCGCTCGAACCCCTTGTCGATCTTCGAACGCAGGCGGGAGATGTGCACGTCGATGACGTTGGTCTGCGGGTCGAAGTGGTATTCCCACACCTTCTCCAGCAGCATGGTGCGGGTCACCGACTGGCCGGCGTGGCGCATCATGAATTCCAGCAGCTGGAACTCGCGGGGCTGCAGGTCGATCTCCTTGCCCTGGCGATGGACGGTGCGGTTGATCAGGTTCATCTCCAGCTCGCCCACCTTCAGGGTGGTGGCCACCGCGCCGGTCTCGCGACGGCGCGACAGGGCCTCGACGCGGGCCATCAGCTCGGGGAAGGCGTAGGGCTTGACCAGATAGTCGTCGGCGCCGGCCTTCAGCCCCACCACGCGGTCGCCCACCTCGCCCAGGGCCGAGAGGAACAGCACCGGGGTGTTGTCGCCCTCGCGGCGCAGGGTCTCGACCACCTCGACCCCGTTCTTCTTGGGCATCATGCGGTCGACGATCAGGACGTCGAACCCGCCCTTGCCCGCCTCGGTCAGGCCGGCCTCGCCGTCGGGAGCGTGCACGCACTGATAGCCGGCCTCGGTCAGGCCGTGGCTCATCGCGGCGGCGGCCTCGAGATCGTCCTCGATGATCAGAATACGCATGCCAGATCAGATCCCCAGATGCACGAAAGGGCGTCACCGTGCGAATCGATGACGCCCTCTGTCGTGTTGTCGTCACGTCACGGCGATGGTGACGTGATCCGGGCGCGGGAGGAAGCCCCCGCGTACCGGCGTTAGGTCTTCAGTCCGCCTACGGCTCGATCTTCAGCGGCACGATCGTGGGACGACCGGCGCGGATGATCCGCAGATTGACGCTGGGCCGCTGCAGCTTCTTGGCCGCGTCGACCGCCGAGGACACCTGGGCCGCCGACGAGACCGGCTCGCCGTTGACGCTGGTGACCACGTCGCCCTTGCGCAGGCCCTTCTCGCCGGCGTCGGAATTGGTCTTCACGCCGTCGATCAGCACGCCCTTGACGGCGGCGTCGATGCTGTAGGTCCGGCGGGCCGCCTCGTCGATCGGCACCAGGGTCAGGCCCAGGGCCTCGGACTTCTGGATCTTCGGCTTGGTCGGGGTCTCGCCGGCGCTGTCGTCGCTGTCGTCGTCGCTGAGCGCCAGTTCCTTCTCGGTGGGACGCACGCCCGACTTGATGTCGACGGTGCGCGGCTTGCCGCCCCGCAGGATCGACAGCTTCAGGGTGTCGCCCGGACGGCCCTTGGCCACTTCGCGGGTCAGTTCCGAACCGCTCTTGATGGCCACGCCGTTGACGGCGGTGATCACGTCCTCGGGCATCAGGCCGCCCTTCTGGGCCGGACCGCCGGGCACCAGGTCGGCGACGATGGCGCCCTTGACGTCGCCCAGGCCCTGGGCGTCGGCCATTTCCTGGGTGAAGGGCTGGATCTGGGCGCCGATATAGCCGCGCACCACCTTGCCGCCGGCGATCAGCTGCTTGGCGGTGTTTTCGGCCACGTCCGCCGGGATGGCGAAGCCGATACCCACCGAGCCGCCGGTCGGCGAGAAGATCGCGGTGTTGACCCCGATCACCCGGCCGTAGATGTCGAACGACGGACCGCCCGAATTGCCCCGGTTGATCGGCGCGTCGATCTGGATGTAGTCGACGAAGGTCGACGAGCTGTCGCCCAGGTCGCGGTTATAGGCCGAGATGATGCCGGCCGTGGCGGTGCCGCCCAGGCCGAACGGGTTGCCGATGGTGATCACCCAGTCACCGACGCGCGGCTTGGCCTGGTTCTCGAAGTTCACATAGGGGAACGCCGCGCCCTTGGCCTTGGGATCGACCACCTTCAGCACGGCCAGGTCGGTGCCTTCGTCGCGACCGACGATGGTGGCCTTCAGCTCGCGGCCGTCCTTGAGCACCACGTTGATGCCGTCGTCGTCGGCGTCGGCCACCACATGGTTGTTGGTCACCAGATAGCCGTCGGCCGAGATGAAGAAGCCCGAGCCCGAGGACTGCTGCTTGGGACCGGGGGCCTCCTCGCCGTCCTCGCCCTTCTGGCCCTTGGGCACCAGGTCGAAGCCTTCCAGGCCCGGGATGCGCAGCTTCGGCGCGGCGGCGGCCTTGGAGGTGACGTCGATCTGCACCACGGCGGGCGAGACCTGCTCGAAGATGTCGGCGAACGACATCGGCGCGCCGGGCGGCGGGGCGAACATCGGAGCGGCGGGAGCACCCACGCCCGCGCCAGAGGTGCGCACGACCTGCGCCGGCTCGGCGGCGCCCGCCGGCCCCATGCGCATGCCGACCCCGGCCAGAGCCGCGCAGGCCACGCCCGCGCCGGCGACGGCGCCGACAAAGAAACCAGACTTCCTAGCAGCCATCTTCACGTCTTTCCTCACCCTCGGCGCGCGGCGCCGGGTCCTTGGCTTGAGAACCTAGTTGCGCTGGCGAAAGGCGCAATGGTCTTCGAAGAGATCATGCGTCCACGCTCAAGATGGTCTTGCGGCGTCTTCGCGGCGCAATCGTGTCATTCGTCCTTCAACAACACCTGAAGACGCGCTTCCTCGGCTTCGGAAAGCCTTTGCGCATCCTCGTCGGTCGTCGAAGAAACGGCGCGACGACGCAAGAGCAGAACCATCAGAACGCCGCCCAGGGCCAGCACGATCCACGGCGTGGCCCAGAGAAGGGCATTGCCGGCCGAGAACGGCGGCTTGAGCAGCACGAACTCGCCGTAGCGGTCGACGAGGAACGCGCGGATCTGCTGGTCGCTGCGCCCCTGCTTCACTTGGTCGCGCACGACCTGGCGCAGGTCGCCGGCCAGGTCGGCCTGGGAGTCGTCGATCGACTCGTTCTGGCAGACCAGGCACCGCACCTCGCGGAAGATCGTACGGGCCCGGGCCTCCTGGGCCGGATCGGCCAGGCGCTCGGCTGGATCGGCGGCGGCCCCGGCCATGCAGGCCAGGGCGGCGAGAATGACCAGCAGCCGCTTCACGCCGCCTTCTCCGCGCGCTTGGCCACACCAAAGCGTAGGCGACGATCCGACAGCGAGACCAGCCCGCCGATGGCCATGACCAGCGGCCCCAGGAAGATCAGCCGCACCCACGGATTGACGAAGGCCCGAACCAGCCAGGCCGGCTGGCCGTCCGCGCCCGCCCGCCGTTCGCCCAGCACCACATAGAGGTCGTCCAGACCCTTGGGGCAGATCGCCACCTCCGAGGTGGTCTGCTTGCCGGTGGGATAGAAGCGGCGCTCGGGCTTGGCCTCGCAGACCTCGGCGCCGTTCTTGGTGATCTTCACGATCCCGCGCTCGGCGATGTAGTTGGAGCCCTCCACCGTGCCGACGTCGCCGAGGGTCAGTTCATAGGCGCCCAGCTTCAGCTGGCCGCCCACGCCCAGGGCCTGGGCCGCCTCGACCCGCCAGGTGGTCTCGAACGACGCGCCCAGCACGAAGAGGCCCAGACCCGCGTGGGCCAGGGTGGTGCCCCAGGCGCCGCGCGGCAGGCCGGTCAGGCGGCGGCGCACCTCGGGCCAGGGGGCGCGGAAGGCCTTGACCCGCTCGGCCAGCTCCAGCACCGCGCCACCGATCAGCCAGAAGCCGACCACCAGGCCGCCGCTGGCCAGGGCGCTGCGCGGGGCCGTCACGGCGAAGGCGATCAGGCCCAGGATCGCGGCCAGCGCCAGGGCCAGCCACAAGCGGCGCACCACCAGCCGCGCGTCGCCGCGCTTCCAGGCCAGCAACGGTCCCGCCGGCAGGACGGCCAGGGCCAGGATCATCAGCGGCACGAAGGTCATGTTGAAGAACGGCGCGCCCACCGACACGGCCTCGCCGTCCAGCGCCTCGCGGATCAGCGGGAACAGGGTGCCCACCAGCACCACCGCCGTGGCCGTCGACAGGATGATGTTGTTCAGGACGATGGCGCTCTCGCGGCTGACCGGGGCGAACAGGCCGCCGCTGTTCAGGCTGGGCGCGCGCAGGGCGAACAGGATGAAGCCCGCCCCGGCCGCTATGCCCATGATGGTCAGCAGCAGGATCCCGCGCGTGGGGTCCACGGCGAAGGCGTGGACGCTGGTCAGCACGCCCGAGCGCACCAGGAACGCGCCCAGCATCGAGAAGGTGAAGGCCGCCAGCCCCAGGAACACCGTCCAGCCCGGCAGGGCGCCGCGCTTTTCCAGCACCACGGCCGAGTGCAGCAGGGCCGAGCCGATCAGCCAGGGCATGAAGCTGGCGTTCTCGACCGGATCCCAGAACCACCAGCCGCCCCAGCCCAGCTCGTAATAGGCCCAGAAGGCGCCCAGCGTGATGCCGACGGTCAGGAAGCTCCAGGCCGCCAGGGTCCAGGGCCGCACCCAGCGCGCCCAGGCCGCGTCGACCCGCCCCTCGATCAGCGCCGCCATCGAGAACGAGAACACCACCGAGAAGCCCACATAGCCGCAGTAGAGGAACGGCGGGTGGAAGGCCAAGGCCGGGTCCTGCAGCAGCGGGTTCAGCGACGCGCCCTCGACGGGCACGTCGACCAGCCGGGCCATCGGGTTGGAGGCGAAGACCGTGTAGGCCAGGAACAACACGCCCAGCACGCCTTGGGTCGACACCGCATAGGCCCGCAGGCGCGGCGGCAGGGCCTCGCCGAAGCTGGCCACGGCCGCGCCGTAGCCGGTCAGCACCAGGCACCACAGCAGCATCGAGCCCTCGTGGCTGCCCCAGGCGCCGGCCACCTTGTAGAGCATCGGCTTGGCGGTGTGGGAGTTGGCCGCGACATTGGCCACCGAGAAGTCCGACACCACGAAGGCGTGGACCAGGGCCAGGAAGGTCAGGCCCACGCACAGGAAGGCGCCCACCGCCGCGCCGCGCCCGGCCCCGGCCAGCAGCGCCGAACGCCGCGCGCCCCCGACCGCCGACAGGAAGGCCTGCAGGAACGACAGGACAAGCGCCAGGACGAGCGCGAAGGCGCCGAATTCGGTGATCATTGGCGAGCCTTCTCCTCACCCGCATCGCGGGGGAGGTGGCGCGACGCCTCTGGCGTCGCGACGGAGGGGGCGTCAGCGGCGGAAGGGGACGCCCCCTCCGTCGGCTTCGCCGCCACCTCCCCCGTTTTCACGGGGGAGGAGTAATTTCCATAGGCCGGCTTGGCGCCGTCGCCGCGCCATTCGCCCTGTTCCTTCAGGGCCTTGGACACTTCGCGCGGCATGTAGCGCTCGTCGTGCTTGGCCAGCACCTGCTTGGCGACGAAGGCGCCGGACTCGTCGAACGAACCGGAGGCCACGATGCCCTGCCCTTCGCGGAACAGGTCGGGCAGATCGCCCTGGTAGCGAACCAGGGCGGTGGACTTCTGGTCGGCGATCACGAACTCGACCTTGCCGTCGGGATGCTTGACCACGCTGCCGACCTGGACCAGCCCGCCCAACTGCACCTTGCGGCCGGCCGGCACGTGGGCGGCGGCGGCCTGGGCGGGGGTGTAGAACAGCGAGATGGCGTCGCGCATGCCCCACAGGGCCAGGCCCACGGCCAGGGCCACCACGGGGGCGGCCACGGCCAGGACGGTCAGGCGGCGACGCGCCTTGCGGGACTTGGGCAGGAAGCTCATCGAGCGGCCCCAGGGGCTTGGGAGGGAGTCTGGGCGGCCTGGCGCAAGGCGGCCAGCACCTTGGGCTGGTCCTTGTAGCGCGCCTGGGCCTTGGCCAGGGTCGCGTCGCGGCGGGCGGCGTCGCCCAGCACGGCATAGGCGCGGGTCAGCTTGATCCAGCCGTCGGGATCGTCGGGATTGGCTTCGAGCCGCGCGGCCAGGCCCGCGACCATGCCCTGGATCATGTCCTGGACGTCGCCCTCGGCGGCGCCGGCGCCGGCGGCGGCCTGGGCCGGCTGGCCGGTGGGGGCGGCGAAGGTCGGCAGGGCGCCGGCCGCCTCGACCCGGGCGATCTCCTCGCCGAAGGGCGCGCGGCGCGGGTCGTCGGCGGGCAGCGAGGCCAGCAGGGCGCGCCAATCGGCGATGCCGCCGGCCAGGTCGCCGTCGGCGATCCGGGCCCGAGCCAGGTGATAGCGGGCGCTGGCGCTGTCGGGGTCGCGCTTGAGGGCTTCATGGAAAGCGCGGCGGGCGTCGGGACCGATCTCGCCATTGGCCTCGGCCACGAAGCTTTCACCCAGGGCCACCCACAGGTCGGCGCGGTCCGGCGCGACGATGACGGCCTTGCGCAGCGCCTGGGCCGCGCCCGTCGCGTCGCCGGCGGCGAGGCGCGCCAGGGCCAGGTTCCTAAGCCCCTGGACGTCGCCCGGATGCGCGGCGAGGATCTGCTCCAGCACCGCGACGACCTTCTGCGGCTCCAGCTCGGCGGGATCGGTGTTGCGCCATTCGGCCACGCGCTTGAGGAACGGCTGGTCGGCCATGCCGGGCATGCCGATCATCATGTAGACGATCAGGGCCATCACGGGCGCCAGGCCGCCCAGGCCCAGCACCAGGGGGCGCAGCTTGGGGTTGGAAACCGGCCAGGCGGACGGGTGGTCGGCGGCGGCCAGCAGCCGGCGGCCGGCCTCGGCCCGCGCGCTTTTCAGCTCGGCGTCGGCCAGCAGGCCGCGCTCGGCCAGGTCGTCGATCTCGGACAATTGCCGGCGGTGCACGGCCAGGCTGGCGTCGTCGCCCCCGCCGCCCACGGCCGCGCGCGCCGCGCCGCGCAGCATCAAGGCGGCGACGACGGCCGACAAACCCGCCGCGGCGATCCAGAAAGCGATCATGTCGCGCGTGTTAGCCGGGATTGTGGACGGCCGTTAGCGAAAAAAGCGCTTAAGGGCGCCGCTGTCCCTAAGCCGCCGCCGCCATCGCCGCGGCGGCGCGGCGGCGGACGATCTCGGCGGTCTTGTCGTCGCGGCTGTAGGCGATGTAGCCGGCGGCCTGGTCGACATAGAGACGGGCCAGGCTCTGGTCGCCGCCGTCGCCGGTGCGCACGATGTGCAGGATGTCCTCGATGTACTGGTCCAGCCGCGTGTTCAGCTTTTCCAGCACCTTGGTCCGGCTGGAGCCGTAGCCGCTCTGGGCGGCGCAGGCGCGGATCTCGGCGATGAACACCAGCACCGAGGTCAGGCGACGGCCCAGGGCCGGGTCGGGCTCCGCGGTCAGCTGGGGCACGCCCTTGCCCTTCTTGCCGCCCAGGATCGAGATCGGCCGCAGCGGCAGGGCCGCCAGCAATTCCTTCTCGGCCGCGTTCATCCGGCTCTCGACGGCCTGGGCGATGGCCTGCTTGTACTTGGCGATCCGGCGGCCCCAGGGGCCGTCCTTGTTCAGGTTCACCGACTGCTCGAACTCGGTGATCTCGTGGGAGACCCGCTGGGCGGCCAGGGCGGCCTTGCGCCCTTCGGCCTCGCCCTTGTCGGCGTCGAAGCCCTGGATGAAGGCGATGTTGCTTTCGATGTCGGTCAGCACCCGCTCGCCGAACACCCCGACCTCGGACGAGGCCCAGAACTTGTCGGTCGGCCGGTCCATGACCGCCGAGATCACCCGCAGGATCCGCCACTCGTCGGGCAGGTGGGCGGCCAGCATCTCGAACAGCAGCGGCCCGGCGTCGGAGCGGATGTCGCAGGCGTCGTTATAGGCCAGGCGCGCCGAGGAGGCCCGCTCGTCGGTCATCTTGCTGACCCATTCCGACAGCTTGGGCAGGGCCGAGCGGACGATCATCGACAGCTCCAGGCACGAGGCCAGCTCGTCGGTGTCGCACACCGCGTCCAGCGCCACGAAGCCCGGCTCGGCCTGGGCGCGCAGCCCCCGGGCGGCGATCTTGCACAGCTCGTTGAAGACCTCGGGCGGCCCCTGTTCCAGGTCCCAGGGATTGCAGCGCGCGGCCGCCTCCTCGACCTTCTTGGGCGCGGCTTCCCTCAGCGCGATCCACAGCAGGGACAGGGTGCGGGGCGGGAACGCGATCTGGTCGGGGCCGTGGACGGCGCACAGCGGGACGATCGGGGCCAGGACGCTGTTGCGCACATAGCGGGCGGCCGTCTCGTCCTCGACCAGCCGGCGCACGGACGCCAGGGCGCCCTCGCCGCCGGCCGGACCGGCCAGGGCCAGCTCCAGGCTGCGCAGCGCGGCGTCGGGCGCGGTTTCCACCAGCTTCCGGACCATCAGCAACTTGTTGGCGGCGATAGCGGCCATAGTCCCCCGCGGATCGGCCCCACTCCGGGCCGCGTCAACCATGTTGCCAACGAGGTTAAGACTTTCCGAAACCATATGTTTTTGCCGTTCAGGGAACAGCGTCAAACGGTCGCGACGGGAGGGAACCGGTTACCGCGCCAAGTCTTTGAAATGTTGGGTTGCGGAACGTGCGATGTGGGGTTGAGAGACCGAATCGCTGGTCCTCCTCACCCGTGAAAACGGGGGAGGAGAGCGACAGTCATCCCTCCGACCTCGGCAGCACCAGGGTCACGCGCAGGCCGCCCAGGGGCGAGGCGCCCAGGGTCACCGAGCCGCCGTAGGCGCGGGCCAGTTCGTCGACGATCGACAGGCCAAGGCCCGAGCCCGGCGTGTGCTCGTCCATCCGCTGCCCGCGCTTGAGGGCGTCGGCCCAGCGGTCGGGCGGCAGGCCGGGGCCGTCGTCGTCGACCGTAAGCGTCATCTGCTCGGGCGAGCTGGCCACGGCCACGGCGCGGACCTTGCCCTTGCACCACTTGCCGGCGTTTTCCATGACGTTGCCGGCCAGTTCCATGAAGTCCTGGCGCTCGCCCTGGAACGCCAGGTCCTCGGGACAGCGCCAGTCGATCTCGATCCCCCGGCCCTCGGCCTTGCCCTGGAAGATCCGCTCAAGCGTGACGGCCAGCTCGTCCAGAATCGGCTCGACCGGCGTGCGCTCGCCGCTGGTCTGGGAGCGGGCGGCCGCGCGGGCCCGGCGCAGGTGGTGGTCGACCTGCTCGCGCATGGTCTGGGCCTGGCGCTCGACCACCTCGGCCAGGGTCCCCGGCTGCTGACTGGCTTCCGTCAGCATCACCGACAGCGGGGTCTTCAGGGCGTGGGCCAGATTGCCGACGTGGGTGCGCTGGCGCTCGACGACCTCCTGGTTGTGGGCCAGGAGGGCGTTCAGCTCGACGGCCAGCGGCGCCAGTTCCTCGGGATAGATCCCTTCCAGCCGCTCGGCCTTGCCGCGCCGCACCGAGGCCACCTCGCGGCGCAGGCGGAACATCGGCAACAGGCCCACCCGCACCTGCACCACCACCGCGGCGATCAGGCCCCCGCCCAGGATCACCAGGGCCACGGCCGTGATCCGGCCGAAGCGGTCGGCGTCGGCGTCGATGGGCGAGCGGTCCTCGGCGGCGATGAACACCACCGGCCGCGCATAGCCCGGCAGGCGCGCCAGCAGGGCGGCCGCGCGCAGGGGCCGGTTCTGCGGTCCCCGAAGGTCGAAATAGAGGGTCTTGCCCGGCTCGGCCATCAGCCGCTCGGACTGCTCGGCCGGGATCGCCAGGTCGCTGTCGAACAGCGACCGCGAGCGCTCGACCACGTTCAGCGCCGCATTGCCCGGCGGCTGGTCGAAGATCGTCCAGTAGCGGCCCGAATAGGCCCGGGTGGCGCGGATGTCGGTCAGGACCGGGGCCTTCAGCACCCCGTCCTCGACGGTCGAGCCGGCATAGAGATCGTCGGTCAGCACGGCCAGCGACTGGTCGAACCGGCGGATCGCCGCCTCGCGGAACTGGGCGGTCAGGAACACGCCCGCCACCACCAGCACCACCAGGTTCCAGGCCGTGGCCAGCAGCACCAGCCGCCGGACCAGCGAGCGCTTGGAAAGATCCCACATGCTCAGCAGGCCCGGCGAGTTGGCATCACTCGGTCGTCTCGCCTTCCAGCGGCGTCAGGCGGTAGCCCAGGCCGCGCACGGTCTCGATGCGGTCGCTGCCCAGCTTCTTGCGCAGCCGCCCGATGAACACCTCGATGGTGTTGCTGTCGCGGTCGAAGTCCTGGTCGTACAGGTGCTCGACAAGCTCGGTGCGGCCGATCACCCGGCCCTGGTGCATCATCATGTAGTGCAGCAGGCGGTATTCCAGCGAGGTCAGGCGCAGGGGCTCGCCGTTGACGCTGGCCCGGGCCGCGCGCGGGTCCAGGCGCAGGCCGCCGCACGACAGGGTCGGCGACGCATGGCCGGACGAGCGGCGCAGCAGGGCGCGCAGGCGGGCCAGCAGCTCCTCGGTATGGAAGGGCTTGGTCAGGTAGTCGTCGGCGCCGGCGTCGAAGCCCGCCACCTTCTCGTTCCACGAGCCGCGCGCGGTCAGGATCAGCACGGGCGTGGCCACGCTGCCGCGCCGCCAGCGCTCGAGCACCGAGACGCCGTCCACCTTGGGCAGGCCCAGGTCCAGCACGACGGCGTCGTAGGGCTCGGTCTCGCCCAGGAACTGGGCCTCCTCGCCGTCGGCGGCGTGGTCGACGGCGTAGCCCGCGTCGCCCAGGGCCAGCTTCAGCTGGCGCGACAGGTCGGGATCGTCTTCGACAAGCAGGATGCGCATGGGAGGGCCTTTATTGTCGCTTGATGTCGCTTAGTTGGCGCTGAGGATCTGGCCGGTCCGGGCGTCGACGATGAAGTCGATGCGGCGGCCGTCGGTGGTGGCCCAGCGCACGCGGTAGTTGGGGCCTTCCAGGCCGGCGTCGAGCACGCGGCCCGGCGTGCGGCGGCTGATCTGGTCGATCACCCGCCCCAGCGGCACCAGCTCGCCCGACTGCACGCCGCCACGCGCCCGATCCTGCCGGGCGCGCCAGTCGGCCCCCAGCGAGTCCGGGCCGCGCTGCGCGGACGCCACGCCCGGGAGGGCGGCGGCGGCCAAGGCGGCGGCGAAGAGGAAATGGATCGGCTTCATGGGCTCCGGTTTAGAGCGTGGCGGCTGAATAGAGGCTGAACACGGCCGTTATGGACGGGTAGCGTCGTTCTGTCACGGATTCGGCGCGGATCGGCGCGGGGGCGGTCTTTCTGCCCGAACCGTCCGCCCTCCGCGCACCCGGCGGCGCACTTGTCAGCCAAGCTGGAGAACTCTACCGTTCAATCTCCACGCGCATGGCGGCGACAGCTCGCCCGCCATGGCGAAACGGGAAGCGTTCGGGGGAGGGCTTCATGCGATCGATCACCACCATTATCCGGCGCCTGGCCATGGCCTGCGCCTTCGCCTTCGCCTTCGCCCTGGCCGTGACGGGCGGCGCGACCGCCCAAACGGCGGATCCGGCGCCCGCCCCCACCGCCGACGCCAATGCCAATGCCACCGGCGGCGCGGCCCAGTCCGGCGCCGCCAACCCGTCGGCCGGCGCGACCGGCGCACAGAAAGACGCCTCCAAGCCGCAGACCGCCTTCACCCAGTTCTCCGGCACGATCGTCAGCATCGGGACGAAGGTCGAGGTCACCGACAAGACCGGCAAGACGAGCTGGACCCAGCCCAAGGCCGCCAATTTCGACTCCATCGAATTCCAGCCCGACGGTGGCTATCCGGCCTTCACCCTCCCGGTCGCCACCCCGGCCGCCCGCGAGGCGCTGAAGGTGGGCGCCAAGCCCAAGGACCGGATCGTCATCGAGGTCGACGACCCGGCCGCCCCCACCAAGATCGTCAAGATCGCCGAGCTGACGCGGCCGGTCGACGGCGTCCAGCTCTTCTGGGCCGCGGCGGCGGTCATCCTGCTGCTGGGGCTGGCGGTCTATGTGGCGACGGGCGGCAAGCCCATGGATTTCCTGGTCGGCCACGACGGGCGGCTCAGCAACTCCCAGTGCCAGATGGCCCTGTGGTTCGGGGTTGTGGCCGTCGCCTACGGCGCGGCCCTGATCCTGCGCTTCAAGGAACTGGGTCCGGACTTCATCGGCGGCATCGGCCTGACCGAGCACGTGCTGATGCTGACCGGCCTCAGCGGCCTGACCTTCGGCGGGGCCAAGATCATCTCGACCCAGAAGCAGGACGCCGCCCACGCCCAGGCCAAGGCCGAGGCCGAGAAGGCCCAGACGACCGCGGCCGCCGCCCAGGCCTCGGCCACCACCGTCGCGGCCCTGGCCGGCCCCGGCTCGCCCGCGCCGGACACCGCCGCCCAGGCCGCCCAGGACGCGGCCCAGGCCGCTCAAGACGCCCAGCAGAAGGTCGCCGACACCCCGACCGCCGCCGAGAAACCCCGCCCGCGCAAGGAAGACGTCAAGCCGCGCCTGAAGGACCTCTTCACCAACGCCGAGGGCGAGGCCGACCTGGGCGACTTCCAGATGATCCTGATCAGCGCGGTCTCGGCCGGCATCTTCGCCGTCGCCGCCGTGGACGCCCTCAGCGCCCTGGCCGTGGTGCGGGAGATGACCCTGCCCGACGTCGACCCCGCCCTCCTGGCCGCCTTCGGCCTGGGCCAGGGCACCTACCTGGTCAAGAAGGCCGCGTTGCCGCTGAACAAGGGGTAAGCTTATCGCTGTCGATAGGCAGGCCGCCGCGCGGAGCGTCAGAGGGCCAGCAAGGCCTTCAGCTTGGCGCGGACATCGGCCAGGACGGCGGTCGGCGCGACGTCCTTCCTTCGCGCCTTGCGCGCCACCCAGTCCAGGCTCTTGACCTGATCGGCCAGGACGACGCTCGGTTCTACGCCCGGAACCAGGACCTCGAACGCATAGCCCTTGACCCGGCTGCTCATCGGACAACAGACCATCATGCCGCGCTTGCCGTTGTAGGCGGCCGGCGACAGCACGAGGGCCGGTCGATGTCCGGCCTGTTCGTGGCCGGCTTGAGGGTCGAATTCCAGCCAGACGATATCGCCAGCTTCGGGCACGTAGGCGGCCATCACCACACTTCTTGGCCAATGGCCGGGCCGAAATCCTCGTCGTCGGGAAAGGTCTCGGGCGTCATGCCCGCCAGCAACGCGACCAGGCTATAGATCGGCCCTCGGACAGGCTCGATGACGACGCGGCCGTTCTCCTCGCGAACCTCGACCGCCTGGTCGACGCTCAGCGAAGCCGCCGCCATCACCGTCGCCGGAATGCGCACCGAGGCGCTGTTGCCCCACTTCTTGATCAGAACCTGCATGTCGATGCTCCGGCCGCTTGGTCCGCAAGCATCGACCCGCATTGAGAACGTGTCAACAAATGTCGATACAGACCTATCGCCGCTTGGGCGCGTAAGGCCGCTTCTCGCGCCAAGTCTCGGCGAACTTTTCCAGCTCCGCATCCGGCGCGTCCGGCAGGGTCACGACCAGGCGCGCGA
The DNA here is from genome assembly GCF_059418225.1 of Caulobacter sp. GW821-FHT09B08. Lineage (NCBI taxonomy): Bacteria > Pseudomonadati > Pseudomonadota > Alphaproteobacteria > Caulobacterales > Caulobacteraceae > Caulobacter > Caulobacter sp. GW821-FHT09B08. The sequence continues at coordinate 92,647 of NZ_JBWKPL010000001.1, forward strand.
AGAGGTCGCCGCGCACGCCCTTGGCGTCCGACAGCCCCCGGCCCTTGAGCCGCAGCTTGGCGCCGCTGTTGGAGCCCTTGGGGACGGTCAGGGTCACCGGGCCGTCGGGCGTGGGGGCCTCGACCTTGCCGCCCAGCACCGCGTCGGGAACCGTGATCGGCAGGTCCATGACCAGGGCGCCGTTCTCGGGCCGGTAGATCGGGTGAGGCTTGATGGCCAGCTCGATCAGGGCGTCGCCCTGGCCGCCGCGCCCCGGGCTGCCCTGGCCCTTCAGGCGCAGGGTCTGGCCTTCCTGGGCGCCGGCCGGGATGGTGACGTCGATGGTGCGGCCGTCCGAGAAGGCCACGCGCTTCTTGCCGCCCTTGATCGACTCTTCCAGGTCGATGTCGAGCCGCGCGCGCACGTCCGCGCCCTTGGGCGAGAAGCCGCCGCCGCCGAAGCCGCCGCCCGCCCCGCCGCCGCGATTGCGGCCTAAGATGTCGCCGAACAGGTCGTTGAGGTCGATCTCCGGCCCCTCGCCCATGCCGCCGCCCCGGGCGCGACCGCCGAAGCCGGCGCCGAACGGATTGCCGCCGCCCCCGCCGAAGCCGCGCATGGTCTCGCGGCCGTCGGCGTCGATCTCGCCGGCGTCGAACTTCTTGCGCTTGTCGGCGTCGCCCAGGATGTCGAAGGCGGCGCTGACCTGCTTGAACTTCTCTTCCGACTTCTTGTCGCCCTTGTTGGCGTCGGGGTGGTGCTGCTTGGCGAGCTTGTGGAACGCCTTGCGGATTTCCGCCGCGCTCGCGGTGCGGGAAACGCCAAGCTCCAGATAGGGGTCGCGCGCCAAGGAGGCTCCTCACGTCAGTTCGTATGGGCTGAACGCCTCAATTAGGCCGTTCGGCGCGCCGCGCAAGCGTTATGTTGCATTAATATCACAGCAAGGTGCGTGACACGGCGCCCCACCCGAACAGGGCCGAGCCTTGAGTGACCCTGACAGCCAAGGCCCCGGTCGGTCCAGAGGGGAAGTCGGCCGCCCGCTGAGCGGCGGCGTAGGTGAAGGCCGGGGCGGCGGTTTCCACCGTGCGGACCACGGTTTCACCGTCCAGAATCTCGACCCGATAGACCTCGCGCTCCTCGCCCAGGGGGACCTCGGCGTCCCAGCCGTCACCGGCCAGGCGCGCGCGGCGGATCCAGGTCACGACCTTGTCGCCGCCGACGGTCTTCACCCGCAGGTGGGCCGGCGACCAAGGGCGGCTGGAGAGCCCGCGCCAGGTCTCGGACGCCTGGCTCATCGACGGCCCCGAGGCCGGGCCGCCGGCCGGGGCGGCGCGCCAGGTCAGCGGCAAGCCACGCTCGGCGGCGACGAGCTCGGCGCGGACCAGGGCCTCGTCCAGCACCACCACCGCCGCCCCCGCCGGGGTCAGGGCCGCCATGGCCGGGTCGCTGCCGGCCTGGCCGCGCAGCAGGCCCGACAGGGTCCAGACGTCGGGCGCGACCGGCTCGGCGGTGAGGAACTGGACGATCTCCCACTCGCCACCGGCTCCGCGCACGGCCAGGGCGTTGGCCCCGGCCAGGACGGCGGCGCGGTCGCGGCTCGCCGGCGGCGCGCCCTCCAGCCGCACGGTCAGGCGCGTGGCGCGGTCGAAGCGGTGCAGGGGTCCGGCCGGCAGGTCCGACAGGGTAACGCCCACCGTGGCCGGCACGCTCGCCGTGGCCCGCACGCGCAGGGCCGCTTCGCCCGCGCCCGCGTGGACGTCGAAGGCCCGCCAGGGCGAGGCCGCCACCGCCACCAGCGGCCGGTCATCCTCCTGGCCCGGCAGGTCCAGCACGTGCAGCACCGGCGGGCCGGGGATCTCGCGCGGCGGGGCGGGCGTCCAGTCGATGTCGCCGCCGACGCCGATGGCCGGGACGGTCGGGGCCAGCTGGACACGCGGGTGATCGTCCAGATCGATCCGCGTCGCCCGCCAGGTGGCCCCGTCCAGCGACAGGCGGTCGCCGGGCTCCAGCCGCAGGGCGGTCAGGGGCGACAGGTGCGCGGTGACCGACCGCCCCTCCCCCGCCGCCAGCAGCCGCTGGGCCACCGCCCACGCCTCGGACGCGGCCAGCACCAGCGGGGCGTCGGCGTCCGCGCTGCCCTCGCCGCCGTCGCGACGCACGATCACCGCCCCGGTCTGGTAGTCGCGGGCGGCGTCGATGAAGCGCAGGCGCAGGGCCTGGACCGGCGGGGCCAGGGCGCGGGTGGCCGAGACCGGCGCCTCGCGGTCCTCGGGCCAGGCCAGGTCGTCCTCGCCCAGGGCCAGGGCCGGCGGTCCCGAGCGGCCGACCAGGGCGACGCCGTCCTGACGCTCGACCGCGTCCAGCGCGAAGGCCTCCAGCAGCGGGGCCAGGGCGTCGCGCAGGGCCATGGGCCGGTCGATGACGTAGCCGACCAGGCTGCCGCCCGCCTCGCCCGGATCGACCTCGACGCCCGCCCGCGCGGCCAGGGCGGCGATCAGCTCGGGCAGGGGCGCGATGCCGCTGCGGCCGTTCAGCCAGTGGCCCAGGGTCCAGTTGGGACCGTCGGCCCAGACCGCCTCGCGGGCGGGGAAGTCGGGGAACGGCCGGGCGTCCCAGCACCAGGCCGCCGCGCCCTGGATCATCGGCCCGCCATAGACCGGCGAGACCGGATTGGCGGCCGGGTCGGCCAGCTCCTCCAGCACCGCCTCCAGCGCCCGCCTCTGGCCCAGCTCGTCGCGGGTCCCGTCCGAAAACGGCGGCAGGGCGCTCTCGGCGCTTTTCGCATCCACGAACAGGTTCGGCGCATTGGCGCCCTTGTCGACCGCCCCGCAGCCGAACTCGACCAGCCGCAGCGGCTTGGACTTGGGGACCCAGGCGGTCGGCGTGACGGACCGCACGCCGCCGGGACGATCGAAGTGCTGGCGGCTCCACCAGTTGATGAGGTCCTTGGGCCGGAACACCCAGGGCTCGGAGTAAGCGCCGTCGGTGATCGGGGTCCGGACCTGGGCGGCGCGGTCGGCCTGCGAGGCGTAGAACCAGTCGAAGCCCTCGCCGCCCGCCAGGTTGGCGCGCAGGTAGCCGATGTCGTGCGGCCCGCCCTGCCCCGCGTCGAGATGATCGCCGCCGTCGCGCCAGTCGGCCATCGGCGGATAGAAGTCGATCCCGACGAAATCGATATTGGCGTCGCTCCACAGCGGGTCGAGGTGGAAGCGCACGTCCCCGCTGCCGTCGCCAGGCTGGTGGCCGAAATACTCGCTCCAGTCGGCGGCGTAGCCGAGCTTCGTCGCGGGACCGACCAGACCGCGCACCTCGGCCGCCAGGGCCTTCAGCGCCGTCACCGCCGGATAGGCTCCGGCCCCGTCGCGCACCGTGGTCAGGCCGCGCAGCTCCGAGCCCAGGACGAAGCCGTCCACCCCGCCCGCCAGCTGGGCCAGCTTGGCGTAGTGCAGCAGCATACGGCGCAGGCCCCAGTCGCCGGCCGGACCGCCATAGGTCGGCAGGCCGTCCGCCGCCCCGAACTGCACCGCCGTGGCCGCGCCGAAGAAGGCCGCGACCTGGGCGCCGACGGCGGCGGTCTTGTCGGGCGAGCCGGGCCGGCCGGCGGCGGGGTGGCAGGTGATCCGGCCCCGCCAGGGATAGGCGCCCTGGGCCGCGCCGCCGTAAGGGTCGGGCAGCGTGTTGCCCGTCGGCACGTCCATCAGCACGAACGGATAGAGGGTCACCTTCAGGCCCCGCCGCTTCAGCTCGGCGATGGCCTGCAGCACCGTCCGGTCGGCCGGCGTGCCGCCATAGGCCGGGCCGCCGCCGTGCAGCGACACCACCGCCGCGCCCGCGCGGTCGATCCCGTTCACCCGCCACTCGAACGGGATGGTCGCCTTGGCCGCCTGCTCCACCTTGGGCCGAATCGCGCACGACCCGCAGCGCAGGTCGTCGCCGAACCAGGAGACCACCAGGGTCACCTCCTCCACGTTCGGCAGCTGGGCCTGGAGCTGGTCCAGCGACACGACGAGGTCGGGCCGCCCCTCGGTGTTGTTCAGGGTCTCGGCCGTGGTCCGGGTCAGGCCGTCGCGGCGCAGGACCGGCTCGGTGGCGTAGACGAACTCGCCCGCCCCGGGGATCAGGCAGACGCCCCTCAGCCGCTCCTCCAGTCCCGGCGCCTCGGCGCGCGGACGGTGGAAGACCTCGAACGACAGCTGCGGCGGGCGGTTGCCATAGGCGCCCAGCGGCAGGTCCTCGAACACCACATAGGCCACGCCGCGATAGGCCGGCGCCTCGCTGTCCACGGCCTCGATCAGGGCGTCGGGCGCCTGGTCCTCGGCCCCGGTGTGGACGCGCATGACAACCCCGGCCATGTCCATCGGCTTGCCGTCGGCCCAGACCCGGCCGATGCCGTCGATGGGGCCTTCGCAGACGGCGACAGCAAACGACAGGCTGTAGGCGGCCTGGCTGGTGCGGGGGCCCTTGCCGCCGCCGGTCCGGCCCTCGACCCAGCGCTCCTTGAACCGCGCGGCCCAGATCACCTGGCCGGCCACGCGGGCGCGGCCGAACACGGCGGCCATCGGCGCGCCCTCGGCGGCGCCCGACAGCCGCAGCTCCGGGATGCGCGGCCCCACCCGGCGCGCCGGGGTCAGGGCGCCGATGACCGCGTCGTCGACCACCCGGCCGAGCGTCGCGCCGATGGCCGCGCCCAAGGGACCGCCCAGGGCCATGCCGGCGGCGGAGAGGATGACCTGGGCCATGGGGGCCTCCTTAGGGTTCGGGAAAACGGAAGGCGGCGACCAGCCGCTCGCGCCACCAGCGCCCCAGCCAGCTCTCGACGCAGGCCCGGCCCCAATAGGCGTGGATCATGCGGTCGGGGGCGGACAGGATCGCGCAGTGCTTGGCGGGAGCGCCGGGGGCCATGCGGAACAGCAGGACGTCGCCGGGGCGGGCGTCGGCGGGGTCGAGCGGGATCAGCCGGCGGGAGAGGGCTTCGTGCAGCAGCTCGCGGCCGCCCAGTTCGGCCCAGTCGGGGCGATAGGGCGGCGGGGTTTCCGGCTCGGCGCCGTGCAACGCCCGCCAGACGCCGCGCACCAGGCCCAGGCAGTCGCAGCCGACGCCGCGCGCGGAGGCCTGGTGCTGGTAGGAGGTGCCGAGCCAGAGGCGGGCTTCTTGGAGGGCGGCTGGCACTTCGGCGGCGACCACTTGCCCCCTACGGACCGCTTCGCGGTCGTCTTCCCCCATAGGGGGAAGAGTCCCGCCGTCGGCGCCGAGCGCGAGGCTCCGCCCCCTCGCCGCGACAGGCGGCGAAGCCGCCAGGTGGGGGCAAGTTAGGTCCCTCACCGCCGGCCACCATCGTTCCGATCCCCCTCCGTCGGGTACAGCGTCAGAAAGTCCTCGCCCGGCGCCGACGGGAAGCCTCGGAAGTTCACGCCGTTGCCGAACACATCCCGGCAGGTGACCCACCGCTTGTCGCAGACCACGCCCGGCGCCGCCGACACCCCGCAGCGGGCGTCGCCGAACGCCGCGTCGCAGGTGCGGGCGAAGGTGCGCCCCGCCACGCGGTCCAGCGCCGCCAGCGGGCCTTCCAGCTCGAGCGTGAACGCCCCGCCCTCGGCCTTGGCGGCGGCGACCGTGGCGGTCCACAGCCGCACCGACAGGGCGGGCGCCGACCAGTCCACCACCCGGCATTCGACCCGCGCCCCGTCATAGAGCCCGGCCGCCAGATCCCCCTCCGTCAGCCCCGCGTCGTCGAAGCCGCCCAGCGCCGTGGCCAGGCCCGGCGACAGGCCCGCCGCGGTCTCGGCCGCCCCGGCGGTCCAGCCGCTGGCCGCCCGGCAGGTCACGCCATCCACCGTCAGGTCGGCGTCGTGGTCGGTGAAGCCCATGACCACCCCGTCGGCGCGGGTCAGGATCCAGGCGTGGCACAGGCCGGCCGCGCCGCCGGCGATCCGGGCGGCGAGCGCCTCGGGAACCGCCCGCATCAGACCCGCACCTCGACCAGGGCCAGGGCCCCGATCCGCGCGGCGTTGAAGCTTTCCAGGGTCACGTCGATGCGGTCGGCGTCGAAGCGCACCGGGGTGTCGAACTCGAAGCCCGCCGTCACCGCCTCGCCCAGGGTCGGGGCGGCGGCCAGGGTCACCAGACCCGTCGCGGCGTCCACGGCGTAGGCCCCGGCCGCCAGGGGCACGCCGTCCACCGCCACCTTGACCGTGCCGGCCACCGGCTTGGCGATGGGCCGGACCACCGCCGTCTCGCCCGCGCCATAGGTCTTCGTCAGGGCGAAGACCTTGCGCACGCCGTTGCCGAACCCGAGGGCCTGGTCGGTCGCGGCCGGCGTCCCCGAGGGCGGACACGACTTGCAATCGGCCGGGTCGCGGAACCGGAAGCCGTGCAGCCGCCCGCGCCGCGCCTCGAAGAACGCCACCAGCTCGGCCGCGTCGTCCAGCGGCCGCGCGGCCGTGCCGATCAGATAGCGCCGCCGCCCCTGGCTCCAGGGGCTGGAGCGCTGCTCGAAGCCCGAGCCCAGGGTCGTGACCCGGGTGCGCCGCTCGACCCCGCCGGTGCAGCCGAACGCCAGCCGCGCGGGCAGGTGCGTGTCGTGGAACGCCGTCATGGCGCCGTCTCCTTGCATGTGAGTGAACATTCACTTATAGAGCTTGAAACCTTGGAGAGACCCGCCCGATGCGCCTGCTGTCCCTGCTGTTCGACCCGCGCGGCGCCATCGACCGGCGCGCCTATTGGAGCGGCCTGGCCCAGCTGCTGCTGGTCAGCCTGATGGTCTTCGGAGGACTGCTGCGGCTGGACGGCCCGGCGGCGGCCGCCGCCCTGCCGATGGTCGGCGAGGCCTTCGCGGTCGGCGCCGTGGCGGGCTGCCTCTATGGCGGCCAAGCCCCCGACGTCTCGACCCTGGCGGCCCTGGCGATCCTGGCCGCGCGCCTCTACGTCACCGCCTGCCTGATGCTGAAGCGCTCGCGGGACGCGGGCCAGGGCGTCGGCGCGCCCGTCGCCTTCGGCGTGGCGCTCCTGCTCCTCCACGCGGCGATGATCGCCTGGACCTGCGCCCTGTTCGAGGAAGGCATGGCGGTGCTGGTGCCGATGGCGGTCGACCTGGCGGTCGTCACCGTCCTGGCGACCGCCTTCACCGCCTGGCTGGGCGCGCGGTCGTCGGCCCCGAGATATGTCGGCGGGTTAAACCCGCGTCATGACTTGCAATTCACTTAAACCGCGAGCTTGCCGGCCCTAATCTCTTCTCAGAATTTGGGAGCTGGATATGGACTGGAAATCACTCTTCTTCACCGCCGAGGGCCGCATCGGTCGTCAGGCGTTCTGGATCGGCTGGCTGATGCTGCTGGGCGCCCACGTGGTGGCCGGCTGGATCCCGGTGCTGGGGCAACTGATCGCCCTGGCCGCCATCTTCGCCTGGGTGTGCCTGTGCACCAAGCGGCTGCACGACATGGGCCGCACCGGCTGGTGGCAGGTCGTGCCGATCGTGCTGGGCCCGGTGCTGATCATCGGCTCGGCCATGTGGATCGGCTTCGGCGCGATCCTGGCCGACATCACCAACGGCGACGCGGGCCTGGCGGCCCTGGCGGGGGTGGGCGGCCTGTTCGTCAGCCTGGCCATAGCCGCGATCTCGGTGGTCGCCTTCACCCTGTGGGTGGGGATCACCGAAGGCCAGGCCGGCGAGAACCGCTACGGCGCCCCGCCGCTGACCCCGGCCATGGTGTAGCTCGACCGATTGATCTACTCAGGCGGTTCACTCGCAAGTGGACCGCCTGATGAGCTTCAAGACCTTGTTCCTGTCGCCGAGGGGGCGGCTGGAACGTTCGATCTTCTGGCTTGGGTGGCTGGCGCTCACAGGCGTCGGCCACTTCGCGCAGGCTCTGCCCTTCGTGGGCCAGGTCGTGATCCTGTTCTTGGCCTATGGCTCGACCTGCCTGCACATCAAGCGCCTGCATGACCTGGGCCTGTCCGGGTGGTGGGTGGTCGTGGTGCTCGCCTCCTGGCTGGCGATGATCGCCGTGCCCGCCTTGAGCGTGATGGATTTGTTCCCCGAAAGCCCGGCCTTGATCCCGGGCGCCGCCAACAGCCTGCTGGCCAGCGTCGCGGGCCTGGCGATCTGGCTGGGCTTCCTGGTCTGGCTGGGCTTCGCCAAGGGCCAACCCGGCGAGAACCGATACGGCCCGCCGCCGGCGACGGCGGCCTAGGTCGAAAGCCCCTCGGAGAGAAACCTTCTATAGCCGCCGCGCGCCCAGACTCACGGCCCGGGCCAGGGCCTGGGCCAGTTGGGCGTCCGAGCGGGCCAGGGCCGCGACGTCGCCGCCCTGGACGTTGACCGTGACGTTCACGCCGCCCGCGCCGGCCGGTTCGATCGCGCCGCCGGTCGCGGGGCGGAACACCTCGGGACCCCGCTCGCCGACCAGATAGGCGCCGCCGGCCGTCACCGGTCCGCCGTCGGCGCGCGCTCCCGAGAACGACGACTTCACCACCGAGGCTAGGGCCTGGACCAGGCCGCCGCCTCCGCCCGAACCCGCCGAGGCCGCGTCGATCACCGCCCGCGCCAGCTCGGCCAGGCTAACCTTGCCGTCGGACGCCGCGCGGGCCAACGAGCGGGCGAGGCTCGAGCCGGCCTTGTCGAAGGCCTCGTCGATGGCGCGGGCCGCCTGCTCGGCCGGGGCGCGCAGGGCGGCCAGGGCCGCGGCGGCCTCGGTGGCGCGGGCGGGGACGGCGTCGAGGCCATCGGGGTCGAAGTCGCTCATGGGGTCTCCTCGTCGGGGAAGCGGGCGATCAGGGCGTCCAGCGCCGCCCGGTCCAGGACCGGCGCGGCCGGGGTCTCGGCCAAGGGCTCGGCGAGCGCGCGCCATTCAGACAGCGACAGCCGCCAGAAGGCCTCCGGCGTCAGGCCCAGCCGCAGGACGGCCAGGCGCAGAGCCGCGCGCCAGTGTGCGTTCATGTCGACGCCGCCAGGGCCGCCGCGACGGCGGAGACCGCCTCGGGGATCGACACCGCCGCGGCGTCCAGCACCGCCGGATCCTCGCCGCCGCCGTGCAGCAGGGCGGCCAGGACGGCGGTCAGCTCCGTCGCGGACAGTCGGGCGAACCGCTCGGGCAGAGCGCTCCAGTCGGGAAGGTCCAGGGCCGTCTCGATCCGGGCCAGGGCGGCCAGGGTCAGGCACAGCCGGCGGGGCGTTCCGGCCAGGGGCGCGACGACCTCCCCTCGGGCGGGGTTGGGGGTGGGCATGGTCCAGGGGCCTTTCGGTTACGCACTTGCCCCCTTCGGGCCTGCGGCCCTCCTTCCCCCATAGGGGGAAGAGGACCCGCGTTTTCGTCCTCCGCCCCCTACGGGGGCGGACAGACGGCGAAGCCGTCAGGTGGGGGCAAGTGAGGGGTCAGATCGCCGTGAACGTCACCGCCCCGGCCGAGGCGAGCGACAGGGCGAAGGCGGCCTCGCCGTCGTGGTCGCCGGCATATTCCAGGGCCGTCACCAGGAACGGCCCCTCCAGCTGCACGAAGTCGGGGATCACCAGGCGCCAGACGCGGGCCGTCTGGGCGAAGAAGCTGTCGCGCACCATGGCGTCGGAGGCGGCGTCGCGGAACACCCCGGCGCCCGAGACGGCGACCGAGCGCACGCCCGATCCGGCCAGCAGCTCGCGCCAGCGACCGGCGCTGTCGCCGTCGGTGGCGTCGATGGTCTGGGCGTTGAGGCTGATGGTCCGGGCCCGCAGGCCGGCCACGGTGACGAAGGCCGGCGTCGGGGCGCCGTCGCTGATCTTCAGGAGCAGGTCTTTGCCGGCTTGAGCGGCCATGGGGTGTCCTTTCGGTTTGTGGGATTGTGGCGAGCACTTGCCCCCTTCGGGCCTTCGGCCCTCCTTCCCCCGGAGGGGGAAGAGGACTGTTTTCTTCGTCCTCCGCCCCCTACGGGGGCGGACAGACGGCGCAGCCGTCAGGTGGGGGCAAGCGGGTGAGCTACCGTCCTTCAGACGCTCTCCGTCACCGCCCGCACCCGCAGCACGCCCAGCGACAGCTCGCGGTCGGCGGCGCGGAAGACGTCGGCATAGGTGACGCGCAGGGTGACCAGGCGCCGGCCGGCCACCGTCAGCGGGGCGTTGTGCAGGGCCGCGCGGACGGCCGAGGTGACGGCGCGCGCCTCCTCGGGTCCGCCGAACTTGCTGGCGCAGGTGACGGTGAGCAGGTGCTCGAGGCCGTCCGCGTCGGGTCCGAACGGCCGGCTCTCCTGGCGGCTGAGGCTGACGCACGGATAGGTGGGACGTCGGGGCGCGTCGGCATGGACGCGGGCGGCGACCAGGGCGGAAACGGCGGGCGCGGCCTTCAGGGCCTCGACCACGGCGGCGGCCAGGGCCGCGTCTGAACCGGCGCTCACAGCCGCGCCGTCCGATAGGGCGCCAGCCAGGCCTCGACCGGGCCGGGCGGCGGTTCGGAGAGGTCGCGATGCTCGTAGGCGTGGGCCGTCAGCATCAGCACGGCCAGGCGCAGCGGCGCGGGGCTGGCGGGGGTGAGGGTCAGGCCGGTGGCGGTGGCGACGCGCGCCTCGGCCGCGTCGATCAGCAGGCCGACCAGGGCGTCCTCCGTGGCGTCGGCCACGCGCAGGAAACCCTTGGCCTCGGCCAGGGTGGTGGAGAGGGGCATGGGATTTCCTTCGGGGATGAGGACTTGCCCCCACCTGGCGGCTTCGCCGCCTGTCCGCCCCCATAGGGGGCGGAGCTTCGGCTCGCCCTGCGCGACTCCGCCCCCTATGGGGGCGGACAGACCGCGCAGCGGTCAGGTGGGGGCAAGTGGGTCGCGCCTTACGAGACCGCGAACTTCAGCAGCTTGATCGCGTCGAAGTTCTGCACCCCGCCGCCGACCCGCTTGGTGGTGTAGAACAGCACGTGCGGCTTGGCCGAATAGGGGTCGCGCAGCACCCGCACGCCGGCGCGGTCGACGATCAGGTAGCCCTTCTCGAAGTCGCCGAACGCGATGGCCATGGCGTTGGCCGCGACGTCGGGCATGGCCTCGATCTCGGTCACCGGATAGCCCAGCAGCGAAGCCGACTGCCCCGGCTGCAGGGCCGCGTTCCAGATGTAGTTGCCCTGGGCGTCCTTGAACTTCCTCACGGCGCTGACCGTGCGGCGGTTCATCACGAAGCGGCCGTTCTGGCGGTACTGGGTCTTGGCCGCGTAGATCAGGTCGATCAACTTGTCGGTGGGGTTCGACGCCGGCCAGGCCCCCGCCACGCCGGTGGCCAGATAGCCGACCTGGCCCCAGGTGGCCGTGGCGTCGGCGGCGGCGGTGTAGGCCAGCAGGCCCTTGGGCTTGTTGACCCCGTCGCCGCTGATGAAGGCCGAGGTCTCCTGGGCGGCGAAGGCGTCCTGCACTTCTTCCGCCAGCCACTCGTCGATGTTGACATAGGCGTCGTCGAGCAGGGCCTGGGTGGCGGCCGGGCTGGCATAGAGCTCGCCGGCCGGGAAGTCGATCACGTCCAGGGTCGGGGCCGTGGTCTCCGGACGCGACGCGGTCTCGGCCACCCAGCTGGCGGCCAGGCCCGCGGTCGAGACCGGCTTGCGGAAGGTCCCGGCGCCGATGGTGCGCACCTGGCAGATGTCGCGCATCGGCGAGGCGGCGGCCAGGCGGCGCAGGATCTGCCGCTCCAGCTCGGCCGGGGCCACATAGCCGCCGGCCGTGGCCACGCCTTCCGACAGGCCCTTGGCTTCCAGCAGCAGGCCGGGGGTCTCGCCGGTCTTGATGTAGCGGTCGAAGGCGGCCTTGCGCTCGTCGACACGCGCCAGCGGCGCGTCACCGCCAATGGAAGGCCGCCGCGCGTCGCTCAGCACGCGGTCCAGCCGCGCCTGGGCGCTGGAGACGGCCTCGTCGATGCGGGCGACCTTCTCCTCCAGCAGGACGTCGGCGCGCTTGGTCTCCAGCGCGGCCAGGCGCTGATCGTTGGCGGCCTTGAAGCCCTCGAACGCGGCCAGCACCTCGTGCAGCGCCGCCCGGGCCTCGGGCGAGGCCGCGGCCTGTTTGGTTTCCTTCATGGGGATCTCCGAAAAGGCCCCTCCCCCGCGATGGGGGAGGGGTTGGGGTGGGGGTGGACGCGGCGCGTCCGACCCATTGTCGGGCGGGGGGTGGCGTTGAACCGCCGAAGACACCCCCAACCCCGGCCCTTCCCCCATCGAGGGGGAAGGGAGATTTCGTCAGCCAGCCGCCGTCGCGGCCGCGCCCCAGGCGCGTCCGTGCGGAAGGTCAGCCGTATCGAAAGTCGCGCCGCCTCAGGCGGCCGCGAACGCCGTCCAGGCCACGCCGGCGGCCAAGGCCAGGCCCGCGATCCAGGCCAGCACCTGGAACAGCCGCCGCAGCGGCCGCCCCCTCGCCCGGGTCCCGATCAGCAGGAACACCAGCACCACCGCCAGCAACAGCAAAGGCGTCAGGCCAAGGCCCAGGGCGAACTCGGGACGGTCGCTGAAATCCTGCAAGGCGAGAGGCTCCGAGAAGAGTGGCCACGATCCTAGACCGGGCGGCGTGCAGTCGCGATGCAGGCCACGTCAAACCCGCTTCAGCCGCGCGCCCGGGAGCTTCGAGAAGGTGGTAAGTGCCTGCGACAATAGGCCAGCTCAGAGCTGTTCGCGATTTGACCAGGACCGCCAAAGATGAAAGCCTCACCTAAACACAACGGGGAGGCGATCATGGGTTTAAGTTTCTTTGATCTGAATGAAGCCACACGAACAGCGATGCTCGCAGAGATCGACGCGGACGCAAACGGGGCAGGCTTCTATACGAGCAACTACCTTACGAGCGAAGGTGGAGCATCGTGGCCAGGCCTCTTAAGAGCCGCTGCCGAAACTGGGAACGACGATAGCCTCGCGGCCTCGCTCGGAGCCGCCAGAGCCTTCAAGCAGCAGGTCGAGCGCAAAAAGCCCAGTGGAGGCTTCACAATGGCGAACGTTCCAGTGACCGCCGCCCAGACGCTCGCGGAAAGCCAATTCAATATGTATTTCATGCGGGGACTTGCGCTTCGGGCGCTCGCTGAAGGAAAGCGCCTAGAAGTCTATAGAGCAAAGCAAACAATGAATCCTCGCCCGGAATCCGAGCAAATGATTGGAACCAATCTCGATCCACAACAGGTTCTCGACGTGCTTCGACGTACGAAAGGCGTGGAGCCGGAAATCGGTATACCCATGCCAAATTCGGGGCTTAGCATCCGGTTAGCTTAGCACTAAACGGCCATCGTCGTCGCAAATGTACGAAAACATATAGTCCTCAACTTCCATGATGAAAATGTGAGGAGCGTCGGCGATGGCCAAGCCATACTTTCTACAGAGCACATTGAAGTCCGCTAAGAAGGCCCTCGCGTTCTCCTCGATGGTACGCATACCGTCACCCATCTGCGCATTGATCATGTTATCTCCAATCCGTACGTTGCATTGAAGGTGCTCTAAGCCGCGCGCCCGGCAGCATCGGGAAGGTGACGATCGACACCTCCCACAGCTCCACTTCAGTCAGCACACGCAGCCGTCCCGTCTCGTCCGGCCGGGCCTTCACGGCGCGGAAGCCGATGGAGAGACCGTCCAGCGCCCCGGCCTCGACCAGGGCGGCGACCAGGCGGCCTCGGGGCGTGGTGCGCAGGATGCGGCCGCGCACGTAGAGGCCCGAGGCGTCCTCGGCGATCTCGTCCCAGACGCCGACGGGCTCGGCGTCGTCGTGCTGGTGCAGCATCTTCACCCCGCCCGGACCGGTGCGGGCCAGGGTAGCGGCGAAGGCCCCGGCGGCGGCGACGTCGTCGTTGAGGTCGCGGGTCCAGAAGAGGCTGGCATGGCCTTCGATGGGCAGGTCGTCTTCAGTCATGTCGGTCTCCGTCCAGCTTGCTCTCGATCCGGGCCAGCGAGGCCCGCGTCGCGTCGGCCTGGGTCTCCAGGCGCGCCAGGCGCTCGGCGACCGGGGCCTGGGCGTCGAGGCGCTGGCGCAGGTCGTCGATCCGCGCCGAGGCCCGCCCGGCCCACATCAGGGCGGCGGCCGCCTGCAGGGCCACGGCGACCAGCAGGCCGATGGAAACCTGGCGGTCCAGCCGCCAGCGGGTGTTGGTGGTCATGGGAAGTCTCCGTCTTCGGCGCGGCTCCGCCCCCTATGGGGGCGGACAGACCGCGAAGCGGTCAGGTGGGGGCAAGCGGGGAGGCAGTGCGCGCCGACTTGCCCCCTCCGCGCCTTCGGCGCTCCTCCCCCATAGGGGGAAGAGCCACGCCGGTTCAGCCCTCCAACCCCGCCAGCCGCCGCCGCTCGGCGTCGGTGAGGAAACTGGCCGCCTCCAGCCGCGCCCACAACGCATCCCGCTCGGCCGACAGGGCCGGCACGGCGTCCAGGTCGCAGGCCACGCGGGCGCCGGGGAACTTGGGCTCCAGCCACACCGACAGAGCCCGCGCCGCCCGCTCGGCCAGGGGCGCGATCGTGTGGCGCCAGAAGGCGGCGTTGGCCTCGCGATAGTTGGCGTAGGTGGCGTCGCCGGGGATTCCCAGCAGCTGGGGCGGCACGCCGAAGGCCAGGGCGATCTCGCGGGCGGCGGCGTGCTTGCCGGCGATGAAGTCCATGTCGGCGGGGCTCAGCGACATCGGCCGCCAGTCCAGCCCGCCCTCCAGCAGCAGCGGCCGGCCGGCGTTGGCCGAGCCCGCGTGGGCGTCGGAGAGCTCGGCCTTCAGCCGCTCGAACTGCTCGGCGCTGAGCCGGTCGCCGGCCTCGCGGCTGGCATAGACCAGGGCGCCGGACGGGCGGGCCGAATTGTCCAGCAGGGCCTTGTTCCAGGCGCCCGAGGCGTTGTGGACGTCGATGGCGAAGGCGGCGGCCTCCAGCGGCGAGAAGCCGTAGTGGTCGTCGGTGGGGTTGAAGAGTTTCAGGTGCAGCACCGGCAGCCAGCCCGAGGCGTCGCGCCCGATCCGGGCGGTGCGGCCGGCGACCTGGTAGTCGTAGGCCTGGGGCCAGCCGCGCGGGCCGGGCACCACGGTCATGCGGTCGGGACGGAGGGCGTAGAGCTCGGTGGGGGCGCCGTCGGGTCCGGCGGCTTCCAGGTAGCCGTTCCCCGCCACCTGCAGATGGCCGAAGAACGCCTCCATCAGATCGGCCCCGCCCTGTTCGGGATTGGGCGCCTGGAGAAGCCGCCGCAGCGGATGGTCGTCGGCCCGCTGGCCGCCGACGAACACCGCCAGCGGCACGGCGGCGGCGGCCTCAGCGATCATCCGCACGCAGCGATAGGCCACGGCGTTCCTGGCGAAGCCTTCGGAGGCCAGGGCGCCGTAGTCGCGCGGCGTCCAGCGGGGCCGCCCGGCCGTGGTCAGGGCGATGAGACGCGCGGCGCGGGAGTCCTTGGTCTCCGGCGGGCGGGGTTTGAACAGGGGCATGTGGGGGCTCGCGGAGGTTGAGAACGAATAGGGAACATGTTAGGGGGTGAGAGGCAGACAAAAAAAGGAAGACCCCCCTCAGTCGCTCCGCGACAGCTCCCCCAGAGGGGGAGCATTGCGCCGCGTAAATCCTCCCCCTCTGGGGGAGGTGGCCCAGAGGGCCGGAGGGGGTCTGCTGAGGTGGAGGCGAAACTGGACGCGCCGCGACGCACGAAGGTTTTGGCGAAGCGGCTAAGACGCGAGCTTTCACTGCCGGAGGTTCTGCTTTGGCTCGGCTTGAAAGCGGGTCGTCTCGAAGGTCTTCATTTCCGGAAGCAGCATCCGATCGGGCCCTACGTACTCGACTTCTACTGCGACGAAGCAAAACTCGCGGTCGAGGTGGACGGCGAATCCCATGGCTTCGGCGATCGGCCACGTCAGGACGCCATTCGGGACGACTGGATGATCCGGCAGGGGATCAGGACGTTGAGGATTCCAGCCATCGAAGTGTTGGAATCCGTGGATGGCTCGCTGGCCACGATCCTTTCGGAAGCACGGCGCTGACCCCCCTCCGGCCCTCTGGGCCACCTCCCCCAGAGGGGGAGGATTTACCGCGCTCGGATGCTCCCCCTCGGGGGGAAGCTGTCGCGGAGCGACTGAAGGGGGCAAGTGGCTACAACACCCTCAACCTCGGCCGCCGCCCCACCCCCAGCATCAGCTCGCTCAGCGCCCAGACCAGCGCATCCGCCCGGTCCGGACTGTGATCCAGATCCCCCGAGCCCAGGGCCATCAGCTCCTCCTCCAGAGCCGGAAAGGCTCCGCAGTGGACGACGCGGCCCTGCTCGTAGAGGGCCGCCACCGGCTCGGCCCGGGCGCGTTTGCCGACCGAGGCGCGGACCAGTTTCACCGGGCACGGCGGGTCGGCCTGGGCCAGGACGGTGCGGACCATGTCGCCGCCCTGGTTGGCCTCGGCGACAAGCGCGTCGGCGTTCCAGGAGGCGGCGGCTTCGACCGCGCGGCGGGCCCAGGCGTTGGGCGAGAGGCCGCGCGCGGTGCGGTCGGCCAGGACGAACGCCCGGTCGCCCGACCGGCCGCAAACCACGATCCCGCAGGCGTCGCCCGTAGCGGTGGCCGGCGGATCGACCGCTACCACCACCCGGTCGAAACCGGCCGGCGGCGCGCCCCGGCAGCGGGCCAGGTCCTCGGCGCGGAACAAGCCGCCCTCGCCCTCGACGATCAGGCCGTCCAGCTCCTGGGCCGCCAGACGGGTGCCGCCGTAGAGGCTCTGCAGCGTGGACAGGAACGCCGGCGCCAGGTGGTCGGCGTTGGCGCTGGTGGGCGCGCGGGTGTGGACCGCGCCCGGCTCGGCGATCAGGTTTCGCAGGGCCCGGATCGGCCGGGGCGTGGTGGTGACCACCAGGCGCGGATCGGTCCCCAGGCGCAGGCCGAAGCGCAGCATGGCCAGGGTCTCGGCGGGCTTGGGCCAGGCGCAGAACTCGTCGGCCCAGGCGGCGTGGAACTGGGGTCCGCGCAGGGCGTCGGGGTCCTCGGCCGAGAAGGCCTGGGCGACGGCGCCGTTGTCGAACAGCAGGCGACGACGGGTGACTTCCCATCGAGGGCGCGCCCCCACGGGATAGAGGCTCTTGATGCCCGAAGGCCCCTCGATCATCACCTCGCGCACGTCGTGGAAGGTGGGGCCGACGAGGGCGAAGCGCCCGCCCTTCTGGGCCTCCTCCTTGATCCAGGCGGCGCCCGCGAAGGTCTTGCCCGCACCGCGTCCACCCAGAAACAGCCAGGTCGTCCAGGGATCAGACGGCGGGCTCTGATGCTCCGCCGGCGGCTTCCATGCCGCCTGGCAGCGCACGATCCGCTGGAAGGGCGCCGCTTCCTCCCATTTGCTTAGATTCTCGGGCGGCTCGAGCAGCATCCAGTCTGCGGCGGAGATCGGCGTGAAGTTCCGCCATCCGCTCGGGGGTTCGACCAGAGTCGTCATCCATTTCGGTCTCCAGCTTGGCGTCGATGTCGTTCTCGTTGGCGGCCAGGGCCTTCAGCGCCTTGGCGGCGGCAGCGTTGGCCGCATCGGTCACGCCCTTGCGGCTGGCCGCCAGGGCCCCGCTGACCCGGCGGCTGGAAAGGCCCGCGCCGGCGATCAGCTTGCTGAGCTCGGCCGGCGAAGTCTGCTCGGCGCCGCGCTTGATCCGATCGACATTGAAGGTCTGCAGGTCGGCCAGGACGGCGTCGCTGTCTCGGATCCGTTCTTCGGGGCTCATCTCGCTTCTCCCGGCCATGACACAAAGATACGGGAGCAGCGGGCGCCGCCGATAACTTAGCTCGAGAAAGTTTAGAGCTTTGATTTCGCTCAGGTCCGCCGGCTATTCGCGGGGGATAGACGGCGCTCTATCCCCGTCAGGGGTGGTCGGGGACTAGCCTTCATGTCTGGTTTCGACCCAAATCGGACCTTTGGTCACTTCCGTGCCTAGGCTAACGTCGTCGCATGGACAGTTTCGCGCTCGTAGATCAGTTGGTTCGGGATGTTCCCGGCCTTGCACCGATGCTCGCAGAACACATAGCTGACTATGATGAGGTGCTTCCCCATGTTTTCTTTGGCGAACTAACTCCCTTTCTAATCGGTCTCAAGGATGGCTCGGACACAGATCGGACTGTTCTTGTCCAAACACTGTCCTTGCTGGAAAAGGCGTGGAAGGAAGGCGATGAGTCAGCCACCAACGTAATCTCTGTCAGCTTCATCGAGAACCTGCAGGGGCGTGGACAGCTCAGAGCGATGCAGGCGTTCTTTGGTCCAGCATTGTCGAGTTGGGCTGCCCGTTTTGAAAACTCGCGACCCCACACATGGCGTGCCGGATGGCGCGGAAAACTTCTGGGAAGGTTGCGGTCGTGATGACCGGACTTCCAACATCCCCCCAGCTCACATCCCGAGCGGCCGCTTGGCACAAGCCCGCATCCGCCCCGGATGGGGCCACGCCCTGAAGCCTTGGTGGATCGGAGCTCTGTCGTCTGGCCGTGTCAATGACGACGCGTCGCGTCGCCGCGACGCGGCCGCCGGAGGCGGTCATTGACACGGCCAGACGACAGAGCAGGCTCGCCTCCAAGGTTTCAAGGCGCGGCCTCGCCGCTGCGGACGGAGGTCGGGAGGGGCTGGGCTTTACGGCCCGCGCGCACCTGGCCTCGACGCCGCGTCCTATCGATGCATAGTCCCCGGCCAGGACACACCAGGGAGGACGTCATGGCTGGACTATCGCGGCGCGGACTGATGGGCGCAGGGGCTGCCGGTCTGGGCGCCCTGGCCTTGCCGGGCATCGGTTCGGCGACCGCCCAGCCCTTCTTCGCCCGCACCGGCCTGCCCGTCGGCCTGCAGCTCTACACCCTGGCCGACCAGGCCCAGGCGGACCTGGAGGGCACGCTGAAGGCCGTGGCCGACATCGGCTTCAAGAGCATCGAGTTGGCCGGCTATGCGGGCCGCACGCCGGCCCAGCTGCGGGCGGCCATGGAGGCGGTGGGGCTGGTCACGCCCAGCGCCCACGTGCAGGTCCAGGCCCGGGGCGGCGAGTCCAGCCTGGACGGCGACCTGTCGCGCCTGGCCGACGAGGCCCACGTGCTGGGCGTGAAGACCATTGTCATGCCGATCTTCTACGCCCCCGAACGCTTCGAGATGAAGCCCCGGGCCGGCGAGGCGTTCGGCCAGCTCCTGGGCCGGATCGGCGCGGCCATGACCGCCGACGACTGGAAGTTCAACGCCGACTTCCTCAACGCCAAGGGCGCGGTGCTGGCGAAGTCGGGACTGAAGCTGGCCTACCACAACCACAACGTCGAGTTCTCGCCGCTGGAGAAGGGCGGCAACGGCTACCAGATCCTGCTGGCCGGCACCGACCCGGCCCTGGTCAGTTTCGAGATGGACGCCGGCTGGGTGGCCGCCGCCGGCCAGGACCCGTTCGCCCTGCTGAAGGCCCATCCGCACCGGTTCACGGCCATGCACGTCAAGGACATCAAGGCCTCGACCAAGCCCAACTTCGTCTTCGAGCAGGACCCCACCGAGGTGGGCTCGGGCATGATCGACTGGAAGCGCCTGCTGCCGGCGGCCCATGCGGCCGGGGTGCGGGATTTCTTCGTGGAGCAGGAACCGCCCTTCGCCCATTCGCGGCTGGAGTCGGTGGGGATCAGCTACGGGTACCTGTCGAAGCTGGTGGCCTAAGGAGCTTTCCCAGCACGGGACGCCCCCTCCGTCACGAGGCTGCGCCTCGCGCCACCTCCCCCGCTTCGCGGGTGAGGAGGAAGCCGCGCGAACCTTCTCCTCCCCCGTGAAACGGGGGAGGTGTCCGCGTAGCGGACGGAGGGGGCGTCCCGCGCGGGGATGGGCGGATCAAGCCCTCACTTCCCTCCCGCCGTCCCCGCGATCGGCGACAGCGCCTTCAGCTCGTCCAGGCCCTTCACGCTGTTCTTGGCCCAGGTCTTCATCTGCATCTCGAAGTCGGCGCGGTTGGAGACGCGGTTGCGCCATTCCATGGTGAAGTCGTCGATGGTGCGGCTGTCGACGGCCCGGCCCAGGAGCGCGCCGGTCTGGGAGTCGCGCGCCTCGACCACCAGGGTGGCCCCGCCCGCGTCGCGGCTGTAGCTGCGCATCATCACCGCGGTGTCGACGTCCGGGGCGGTGACGGTGATGTCGACCAGGCCCGTGCGCACCCGCAGCACGTCGGGGCCGGCCTCGGTGACCACCGGATAGCCGCCGTCGGCATAGGCCTTCTGGAGAATCTGCGCCGCGCCCTTGCGGCCCTCGTCGGCCATGCGCTGCAGGTCCTTGTCGCTGAGCTGGTTGCCCAGGGTGGCCGCGTCGCTGTTGTAGTCGCGCTTCCAGTTCTTCTGGAACGCGATCTCGGTCGGGTCGAGCATGACCTTCGTGTAGCCGCGGAAGTCGGCGCCGGGGCGCAGATAGACCAGCTGGAACTTCTTGGCCTTGACCTTGACCAGCCCGTCCCACTCGGCCGGCGCCTTGGCGGCCAGGGCGGGTTCGGCGGCGGCCGCGGCGGCGAAGCCCGCCAGGGCCAGAAGGGTGAAACGGCGTCTGTCCATCGTCGGCCTCCGGAAGCTTGTCCGGCGTGGACGATCCGGCCTGGGCCGGGGGGAGTCTATCAGGGGGAATCCTAGGTTTCGGGCCGGCGGAAGGGGATACGGCGCGGGACGCCCCCTCCGTCGGGCTTCGCCCGCCACCTCCCCCGCTTCGCAAGGGAGGAGAGGATCGCCGCGGCGTCCTCCTCACCCGTGAAACGGGGGAGGTGGCGCGATGCGGATACGCATCGTGACGGAGGGGGCGTCTCTACCCTTCCGGCTCCCACGGCCACTCGCCCTTGTCTTCCATCAGGTCGGTCGCCACGAAGTCCAGGGCGTCCTCCGGGTCTTCAAAGCTGAGCTCCGACACCGTCTGGTCGCGCACCGAGACGCCGGCCTTGTGGGTGCTGTCCGGATCGCCGGTGACCAGCGGGTGCCAGGCCGGCAGGGTCTTGCCCTCGTGCAACCGGCGATAGGCGCAGGAGGCCGGCATCCACTCCAGGTCCTCGATGTTGTGCGGCGTCAGCTTGATGCAGTCTGGGACCGTCTTCCTGCGGTTGGGATAGTCCTTGCAGGCGCAGCGGTGCTCGTCGAACAGCTGGCAGTGCACCCTGGTTGGGATGATCTCGCCGGTATCTTCGTCTTCGAAGCGAACCAGGCAGCAAAGGCCGCAGCCATCGCATAGACTCTCCCACTCGGGGACGGTCATCTGGTTTAGGGACTTCGTCTCCCAGAAAGGTTTGCGCGCCATCATCGCGGCGTCCTAAACCCAAACCGTCCTCACCACAAACGGGGGACCAAACGCGACCGTGGGGCCGACTTGAACGACTGGACGCTGCCGCCCTACCGCTTCGAAGACAAGCCGGCGGGCCAGGAGCCCGCGCGGCCGCCGGAATTCGGCTCTGCTCCACCCCCGCCTCCCCCGCCCGAGCCCCCTCGCCAGCCGCCGCCGGAAGAGCCCTTCCGCGCTGATTTGAAGCACGCCAAGGCCAAGAAAAGCCGCTGGATCTGGTGGACGCTGGGGATCGTGGTGCTGCTGGGCCTGGCTGCGGCCGCCTCGGGCGCCGGCTATGTCTGGTGGAAGTACCTGCGCGACACCCCCACCCTGCCGTCGCGGGAAGCCCTGTTCGCCGTCAACCGCGCCCCGGGCATCCGCTTCGAGGACCGCAACGGCCAGGTGATCGCCACGCGCGGCCCGCGCTATGGCCAGCGCATCACCCTGGCGGGCGTGCCCAACTACGTGCCCCTGGCCTTCATGGCCGCCGAGGACCGGCGGTTCTACAAGCACGGGGCCATCGACCTCTACGGCATCGCCCGCGCGGCCTATGTGAACCACCGCGCCGGCCGCACCAGGCAAGGCGCCTCGACCCTCTCGCAGCAGCTGGCCAAGGGCCTGTTCCTGACGCCCGACCGCACGGTCAAGCGCAAGCTGCAGGAAATGCTGATGGCCCATCGCCTGGAGCAGGTCCTGACCAAGGACGAGGTGCTGGAGCTGTACCTCAACCGCGTGTTCTTCGGTGCCAACACCTTCGGGGTGGACGGCGCCAGCCGCACCTATTTCGGCAAGCCGGCCAGCCAGCTGACCCTGTCGGAAGCCGCCCTGCTGGCGAGCCTCCCCAAGGCCCCCTCGCGCCTGGCCCTGACCCGCGACATGAGCGGGGCCCTGGCCCGCTCGCGCCTGGTCCTGGCCAATATGCGCAAGGAGGGCTGGATCACCCCCGAGCAGGAGAGCCGGGCCCTGGACGACACGCCGCGCCTGTCGCCCTTGGCCATCCAGGACGAGGGCGACTACGGCTGGGTGCTGGACTACGCCACCAGCGAGGCCGTGCGCATCGCCGGCCAGAACGCCCCCGATCTGGTCGTGCGGCTGACCATCGATCCGCGCCTGCAGCACGTGGGCGTGGAGACCGTGCGCCAGGCCATCGCCGTCGGCGGCGAGAACGCCGGGGCCCGCCAGGCGGCCCTGCTGTCGCTGTCGGCCGACGGGGCCATCCGGGCCATGGTGGGCGGGACCGACTATATCGAGAGCCCGTTCAACCGCGCCGTCCAGGCCCGCCGCCAGCCGGGCTCCAGCTTCAAGCCCTTCATCTACGCCGCCGCCCTGGAGAAGGGGGTGCTGCCCACCGACATCCGCGTGGACGGCCCCGTGCAGTTCGGCGACTGGAAACCGGCCAATTACGAGGCCGGCTATCGCGGTCCGATGACCGTGCAGGACGCCCTGACCAACTCGGTCAACACCATCGCCGTCAAGCTGGCCCAGGAAGCCGGCGGCCCGGCCATCGGCGACCTGGTGCGCCGCTTCGGGATCACCTCCCTGCCCTCCAACCCCGACCTGTCGGTGGCCCTGGGCGCCTACGAGGTGAACCTGCTGCAGATGACCAGCGGCTATCAGGTGTTCCAGCAGGGCGGCAATCGGATCGCGCCCTATGTGATCGAGAGCATCGCCACCCAGGACGGCCGGCCGATCTTCACCCACACCGTCCCCGCGCCCGGAGACGCGCCGACCAGCGTCTACGACATCTCCAAGGCCAGCATGATGGTCAAGATGATGAAGAAGGTGGTCGAGGTCGGCACCGCCCGGCGCGCGGCCTTCGGCTGGCCGGCGGCGGGCAAGACCGGCACCAGCCAGAACTGGCGCGACGCCTGGTTCGTGGGCTTCACGGCCGACTACGTCACCGGCGTCTGGGTGGGCAACGACGACGACAAGCCGATGAACAAGGTGGTGGGCGGCGACATTCCGGCCAGCATCTGGCGCCGCTACATGCTGGCCGCCCACGAGGGCTTGGCCGTGCGCGACTTCCCCTGGCTGCTGCCCGACCCGGCGCCGCTATCCTCGCCCGATCCCCGCAACGGGTATTACGAGATGCTGTCGTCGGAGTTCGCGCGGGCGGCTTCGGAGCTGGAGCCGGTGGAGACGCCGGACGCGGTGGCGCCGGGGGCGGCTCCGGCGCCGGAGCAGCTGCCGTATTAGGGGGAACCTCGCGCCTCGCCGTCCGGCTTTGGGGTGTCCAACGGCGCCGGCGGGTTGTGGAGCGGCGTGAGCAGGGCAAGCTCGCTGATGATCTTGGCGTCCAGGCCACTCACCAAGCCCTTCAGGCGCGGCTCGCCTAGGATGCGGGCAAAGGCCATCTCCGTCGCCGCCAACGAGCCCGGTAAGCGCACGCCCTCGGTCGCCTTCTGTTCCAGCCACGCGCGCGGCGTGGGGTCGTTCAGAGCGTCGGCCATCTCGGGATAGGCGGCGAGCAGGCGCCACGTGATCGGCCATTCGTTCATCAGGATCAGCCAGCGCGCCAGCTGCGTCCGGCGATCTCCGGTCAGAGCGAAGCCATGCCCGCCGGCCGCCGCTTCATAGAGGGCGATGGCGTTGAGGATTCGCTTCACCTGGCGGGGATTGATCGGCAGCCAAGGCGCGACCTCTCGCAACCGCTCGGCGGCGCGGATATCCTCCTCGGGCGCCCCCGCCGCGAGCAGAGCCCCCTCCTCCTGCAGTAGCTGCTCGAAGGCTTCCTCGGCCTTTTCGGTGACCTCGGCCTCGGTCCAGGCGCGCCCGACCTCGGCGGGCAATCCTCGGATGATCTCTCTGGCCTCCCGCAGATAGTCGCCAGCCTCGCCGAGGTTCCGCTTCGCCGACCGCCGAAGCGCTTCAGGACTGAGCGCATGCTGGGATGAGGCCTGCCGGCGGATGGCTGCGCGCAGGGCCTTGGTCGCGGACTGTGTGGCCGGGGACTGTCCGTGCCCCCGCCGAAGCACCTCGTTCACATAGGCGGCGTGCCGGTCGGCGCTCACGCCCGGTAGAAGGAACGACATCTGAATCGCCTTCTCCGCGAACCGCGCGCCGAGCGATTGCTCCAAGCCCGCGCCGGACCTGGCCATCTTTTCGTATTCCACCTCGAAGGCCCGCTCGATCCACTCCCGATCGCCCAGCACCAGGAAGACGATGCGCGGGCTCCTGAGGATCGTCTGCATGCCCCGGACGAGGTCGACGATCACCGACGGCCGACAACGGTCCAGGTCGTCGACCACCACCAGCACGGGGCGGCGTATCCGCCTCAGGGTCGCCGTGAAGTGCCGGCGGAAGCGTTCGAGGGGATCGCCGCGTCCTAGACCGAGGCGCTCGGCCAGAGGGTCCTCGCCCGGAGCGGCCGTCTCCAGCACGAGAGTGACTGCCGACTGCAGGCCGGCCAGCAGGGCGACGCCGGCGAGAATGCCGCCGAAGAGATTGCCCAGATTGAAGGCCATCGTTGGCGGCTTGGCTGCGGACGAGCCGGCATCGGACGTGGCTGCTATCGCGGCCGGCGCCTGTTTCGAGGCCTGAGCGGGCGGCGGTGTCGGACGTATGACCTCGCCCTGCATCAGGCCCCAGACCAGCACGCCTGATAGCAGGAAGGCCATCAGCGGCAGCATCAGTCGCCACGTGAAGAGACGCCACCCCAGCTCCTGAAGCCAGAGATAGCCCCAGCGCCCGACGCGCTCGCCCCCCGAAGGCGGGCTCGTGGGGCCGTCATCCAGGGGTAGCGGCTTGTCCCCCTCGCTGCGGATCGCGCTAAAGCAGCTCTTGCGGATCGCCTGGTAGAAGGTCCACCACGGCGGGGCGCAGTGCTCCAGCCTCCAGGCGTTGTATTCCACCACAATCCAGGGCCGGCGGTGGTTCTCATCGGTGACGCTCCGGCGGTCGGCGGGCAGGAAGGCGGCCCGTAGGTCGGCGCCCTTCGGGAAGAGATCGCGCAGAAATGACGCGGGCCGCGCGCCGAAACCCGAAGGGTTCAGCGCCCGCATGACGAAGTTGGCGAAGGTGGTCTTTCCCCCGCCCCACGGGGAGTCCAGATGGGCGACGAAAGAACCGCCGGAGGTGGATGCCCCCTCGGCATTGAGCGTGCGCCAGATGGAGTGGAGACGCCGCGCGAAGACCACCGCCAGGACTCCCCTGCCGAAGGCATCCCTTTCCACCTCGGCGTCGTCGGAGACGAAATCCTGGTCTGGCGCGCGGGGGTCCGAAAACGGTCGGGGATGTTGAAATTCGAAATTCCCATGGGTCGCACCATGAACCACGAGGCGCTGACCGGCTTTTCCGGCTTTGGCGACAAGGAACGGTGCTTCGACGCCGAAGTCACGGGCGCGAGCACCGATCGCTTTCGCCATGAAATCGGTATCCACCACCTCCTCACCGGATCGCGACATCACTTCGACAAAGGCGCGCGCCAGGGGACTGGGGGAGAACCGTTCCTCCTCCTCGACATCACAATCGGCGACGGCGGCCAAGGTCATCCGTCCCGCGTTCAAGGCCGGCGGCAGCAACGCCCCCTCTGGAAAGGGAGAAGTGTTCGCCCGGCCCAGATCGAATAACAGCACCTGCTTTTGTGGGGTCGTAATCAGCGTTCGCACGATTGCCGTCAAATCCAACGTGGTGTCGCCACCCCGGCTGGTGCTTTCGACCACGACGTTCACCTCGTCCTTGTCGAACACCGCAAGGCCGCAGACATAGAGAACCGCGATGTTGCCGGGATGCGACCGAACATCCGTCAGCCATTCTCTGTAGACCTGACGGATCGTGGACGTGCCGCCACGGTCCGTCGACGAGACCTTTCGAACCACGCTGATCGGAGCGTCCGGGTTGTGATGACTCTTGTCCAACCACGTGGCGACAGCATCGGCAGAGGCTTCCGCCGAAAAGGGCAACCATCGCCGGAATTCGGCAATGGGCGGAACGGTGATGATCAGGACGTGCGTCCGTGGCCCGTGTTCGCCTGCGTCTTCATCGGCTTCGGCCACGTGTCCCGCCCCCGAGGTGATGGCGGGCCATGGTCACATATCGTCGCTAAAAAGCCAGTGTGACTTCGACCTTGGCGTTAGTTACCGAGAAGCTCGCCACAATAGCGCGCTTGTTCTCCGTCGCCGATGTCGGCCCGCACCCACTCCCCTGACAAACCGCCTGAGACGCCCCCTCCGTGCACTCACACATATCGTTTATCGATCTCGAAATATCGACTTTCAATGAGCAACGTTATAATAATTACAGGTCGGTAAGGATTCGCGCCAAATCACCAGGTTCTTTGAACCCCATTACCTGTAGTTGAGCTTAGATATCGGCGATCTCTATGCGTCACATTTCGTGCCAGACATCATAAAGTCAGATTCTCGCCGCAATCATCTCCCCGCCGTTGCTTTGATGTGACAGTTAGTCGACATATTGATTACATAACGGCGTGCGCGATTGACGCTCGTTTTTGCCGGCGCCTATCCCAGCGGCAACCGGGGGCTAAGGCCGCTCGGGAAACCTGCAACTGACAGGGCGACGGACGAGCGGGTCGTAAGACCCAAGGCCCCGCCGACCCGGAGGGACCGACATGAAATTCCAGATCACCCGCGGGCGCCTGCTCGCGACGACGATGATGGCGGGGGTCGCCTTCGCCGGCTTCGCCGCCCACGCCCAGGACGCCGCCCCGGCGGCTCAGGCCACCGCCGCGCCCGACGAAGTCGAGGCCGTCGTCGTCACCGGCTCGCTGCTGCGCCGCACCGACACCGCGACCCCGTCGCCCGTCCAGGTCCAGACCTCCGAGCAGCTGAAGGCCCAGGGCATCACCACGGTGGCCGACGCCATCCGCAGCCTGTCGGCCGACAATTCGGGCTCGGTCCCGGCCGCCTTCGGCAACGGCTTCGCCGCCGGCTCGACCGGCGTGGCCCTGCGCGGCCTGACCGTCAACTCGACCCTGGTCATGATCGACGGCCTGCGTAACGCCAACTACCCGCTGGCCGACGACGGCCAGCGCGGCTTCGTCGACCTCAACTCGATCCCGTTCAACGCGGTCGAGCGCATCGAGACCCTGAAGGACGGCGCCTCGTCGCTGTACGGCGCCGACGCCATCGGCGGCGTGGTCAACATCATCATGAAGTCGAACTTCCAGGGCATGGGCGCCGACGCTTCGTTCGGCACGTCCCAGCACGGCGGCGGCGACCAGTACCGCTTCAACGGCGAAGTCGGCTACGGCGACCTGGATACCGACAAGTACAACATGTACCTGGACGTCGAGTACCAGCTGGACAAGCGCATCCGCGTCGACCAGCGCGGCTATCCGTACAACACCTTCGACCTGTCGGGCATTCCGGGCGGCACCAACGACAACCCCGGCGCCGGCGGCAGCACCATCTACGGCCAGGTCAAACGCGCCACCATGGGCACGCCCGGCGACATCTCGACCGGCGTCGCCCTGACCGGCGACCTGTGGCAGCCCCTGCTGTCGTGCTCGTCGGACGCCCCGCTGACCACCTCGGCCGGCGGCTCCTACTGCGCGGCCAACAACGCCCTGTACGGCGACGTCCAGCCCAAGCAGGAGCGCGCGGGTGTCTACGGCCGCTTCACGATCAAGCCGAACGACAACTTCCAGGCCTATATCAGCACCAGCTACATGCAGAGCACGACCTCGACCACGGGCACCCCGCCCGGCATCTCGTCGTCGACCCCGCACAACCTGAGCAACATCGTCCTGCCGGCCCTGCTGTCCAACGGCCAGCTGAACCCGAACAACCCGTTCGCGGCCGAAGGCTATGACGCCCTGATCCGCTACCGCTTCAGCGACCTGGCCACCGGTTCGGAATACAAGAACCACATGGCCCGCATCGTCGGCGGCGTCCAAGGCTCGGCCTTCGACTGGAACTACCAGGCCAACCTCGTGATCGCCCACGGCTGGCTGGAAAGCGAAGTCAACGGCTTCGTCAGCTACAACGCCCTGCTGGCGGCGGTGAACAACGGCACGTACAACTTCATCAACCCCTCGCAGAACAGCCAGGCGGTTCGCGACGCCCTGGCCCCGACCCTGGCCAAGACGTCGACGACGGACATGGACTCGGTGAACTTCAGCGCCTCGCGCGACGTCTTCAACCTGCCGGGCGGCCCCGCCCAGCTGGGCCTGGGCGGCGAGCTGCGCTACGAGGCCACCAACGACCCGGCCCTGAACCCGGTCAACGACGCCCAGGGCCTGGGCAACGCCCGCACCAAGGGCAACCGCACCGTCGCCTCGGCCTTCGCCGAGCTGGGCATGCCGGTGACCGAGCAGGTCGAGGTCAACGTCTCGGGCCGCTACGACCACTATTCCGACTTCGGCGGCAACCTGTCGCCCAAGATCGGCGTGAAGTGGACCCCGGTGAAGGAGGTCGCCCTGCGCGCCACCGTCTCCAAGGGCTTCCGCGCCCCGTCGTTCTCGGAATCGGGCGACTCGGCCAGCCAGGGCTTCACGAACTTCTCGTTCACGAACTACCCCGACTTCGTGGCCGCCCACGGCGGCAGCGAGTACACCAAGACCTACTCGCTCTCGAGCATCACCGCCGCCAATCCGGACCTGAAGCCGGAAAAGTCGACCAGCTTCACGGTCGGCGCGGTGTGGGCCCCCACGCGGACCTTCAGCGTCTCGCTGGACTACTACCACATCAAGAAGAACGACGTGATCGCGCAGGCCAGCGCGGGTACGGCGATCGCCGCCTACTACGCCGGCGAAGCCATCCCGGCCGGCTACGTGGTCACCCCCGACCTGCCGGATCCGGACGCCCCCAACGCCCTGCCGCGCATCCTGTCGGTGGCCTCGCCCTACATCAACGCCGACTCCCTGCGCACCAGCGGCATGGACCTCTCCGTCCAGAACACCGCGTACCTGCCGGCGGACATCAAGTGGACCAGCGACCTGGAAGCCACCGTCATGTTCGACTTCAAGTACACCCAGGACGGCGTGACCTATAACTACGTCGGCAAGCAGGCGCCCTACGTCCTGTCGTCCGGCGCCGGCACGCCCAAGTACCGCGCCTCGTGGTCCAACACCTTCGAGCGCGGCCCGGTCTCGGTGACGGGCACCCTGTCCTACGTCAGCGGCCTGCGGTCGATCGACGAGAGCTACACGGGCGACCAGTCGTGCCTCTACGGCGTGGACGGCTTCAAGTGCCACACCAAGGACTTCTACGACTTCGACCTGACCGGCTCGTACGCGATCAACGAGAAGACCAAGGTCTATGCCGACGTGCTGAACCTGTTCGACGCCGGCCCGATGTTCAACCCGGCCAACTACGCCGCGGTGAACTGGAACCCGACCTACTCCCAGGCCGGCGCCGTGGGCCGCTACTTCCGCGTGGGCGTCCGCCTGAAGTACTAGGACCAGGTCAAGGAGATCTCGCGTACGGGAGCATCAGTTCGCTCCCGATGAGATGGAAAGGGGTCGCCCGAAAGGGCGGCCCCTTTTTCTTTTGGGGGCGGAGCAAGCAGCGACCACGGCCGGGGACACACGCATGCGTGTGTCCCCAAACGCATCACGAAAGCCTTGCCTTAAGAACAAACAAAGAACATCATATCTTCACCCCAGAGAGGGAAGCGCCATGCCACGCGGCCCACGCATCGTTATTCCAGGCGAGCCGCACCATGTCGTGCAACGGGGCAACAGGCGTCAGCCAACCTTCTTCGGCCCCGCCGACTACACGACCTATCTCGCCATCGCGGCCGAAGCCTTCGCCGAGACCAAGGTCGAGGTCTGGGCCTATTGCCTGATGCCGAACCACGTCCATCTGATCGCGACGCCCAGCACGGACACTGGCCTGACTCGCGCGGTCGCCCTGACCCATCAGAGGTACTCCTGGCGGATCAACCAGCGCGAAGGTTGGACGGGCTGTCTATGGCAAGGGCGTTTCGGCTCCTTCCCCATGGACGAGCCCTATCTGCGTCTCTGCGCCCGCTATGTCGG
Source organism: Caulobacter sp. GW821-FHT09B08 (assembly GCF_059418225.1). NCBI lineage: Bacteria > Pseudomonadati > Pseudomonadota > Alphaproteobacteria > Caulobacterales > Caulobacteraceae > Caulobacter > Caulobacter sp. GW821-FHT09B08. Next base: position 122,740 of record NZ_JBWKPL010000001.1, read on the forward strand.
CCTCAATCCGGTTCGGGCCGGCCTGGTTCAGCGCGCGATAGACTGGCCTTGGTCGAGCGTGGCGGCGCATGTGAACGGGGCGTCCGACCCACTCCTCAATCCCGAGCCTCTGGCGAATAGATTGAGCAGCGAGATGGGCAGCTTCTTCGATGTCGACGTCTCGATCAGTGACCGCGCGCGCTTCCATGCCGCGCTGGATTCGGGCCTGCCTCTTCGGGAAAAGACACCCCAGACCACAACTGGGGACACACGCATGCGTGTGTCCCCGGCCGCGCTCCCCTTCGCGCCGCCGACCACCGCTCGAATCCCGTGAAAATCACCCACCTGTGACCACACGTTTCCGCCACCCGGCCCTATGGAGGAACACAACCTCCGGGGGCGTTTCGTGTCGGTTTTGATCTCGTGGTTCGCGCCTTCCCGCGCGTCGGTTCCGCGCGCCGTGGGGCCCGACCTGCTGCGGGCCGTGGCGATCCTGCTGGTGATGCTGCAGCACCTGTCCAAGGCCTCGGCGCCGGGGGTGATCCTGGCGATCAAGCCCTACGGCTGGATGGGGGTGGACGTGTTCTTCGTCCTGTCCGGCTTCCTGATCGGCGGCCAGCTGTTGCGGCCGATCTCGCGCGGCGAGACGCCCGACCTGAAGCGGTTCTGGGCCAGCCGGGCCTTCCGCATCCTGCCGGCCTATCTTGTGGTGCTGGCCCTCTATCTGGCCCTGCCCGGCTTCGCCGAGGGCGAGGCCATGCGGCCGCTCTGGCAGTTCCTGACCTTCACGATGAACTGGGGCCTGGACTATTCGAAGACCGGGACCTTCACCTCGGCCTGGTCGCTGTGCGTGGAGGAGTGGTTCTACCTGACCCTGCCGCTGCTGGTGCTGGGCCTGCGGCGGTTCCGGAACCCCGCCCCGGCCCTGCTGCTGGCGGGCGCGATCCTGCTGGGCGGCATGGCCCTGCGCTACGTCCTGTGGCGGGATCTGGCCGCCCTGCCGCCGTCGGGGCCGCTGTTCCTGAAGACCATCTACTACCCCACCTGGACCCGGCTGGACGGCCTGACCCTGGGCGTCCTGCTGGCCGCGGCGCGGACCTGGCTGCCGGACGCCTGGGCGCGGCTGTGCCCGCCGGTCGTGACCGGACCGCTGGGCGTGGCGGCCATCGCCGGCGCCCTCGTGATCATCGGCGACACCGGCATCATGCTGCCCCTCGCCGGCGTGGTGGTGGTCTATCCGCTGTTCAGCCTGGGCTGCGCGCTGCTGCTGTCGGCCCTGCTGGACCTGGAGCCCCGCCTGGCCCGTTTCCGCCTGCCGGGCGTGGCCTTTACCGCGGGCCTGGCCTACAGCCTGTACCTGGTCCACAAGCCGGTGTTCCACGCCCTGAACGAGCGGTTCTGGCTCTCCGGGTGGACGGGGTTCGCGGCCTATTTCGCGGCGGCCTTCGCGGCGGCGGTGCTCCTGCACTACGCCGTCGAGCGGCCGTTCCTGCGGCTGCGGGACCGGGTGCTGGCGCCGAAGGCGAAGGCCGAGGAAGAGATCAAGCTGGCCGCATGAACTTCCTCCTCACCCGCGCAGCGGGGGAGGTGGCGCGGCGCGGATACGCGCCGTGACGGAGGGGGCGTCGGGGCGGCGGCAGGACGCCCCCTCCGTCACGAGGCTGCGCCTCGCGCCACCTCCCCCGTTTCACGGGTGAGGAGATTTTACCCCGCCCCCTCGCCTCCCCTGCTATACGCCCCCATCTCCTCCCTCCCCGTCGACAGTAAGACCTCCCCACCATGGCTTCCCCGACCCGCGCCCCTGTCCTGGCCCTCAAGGACGTCCGTCTCGCCGACGGCGCCAAGCCCCTGTTCGACGGGGTGGACCTGGCGCTGGAACCGCGCGTGCGCGCCTGCCTGGTGGGCCGTAACGGGGCGGGCAAGTCGACCCTGCTGAAGATCCTGGCCAACCAGGGCATCGAGGCCGACAGCGGCGAGCGCTCGGCCCAGCCGGGCGCCAAGATCGTCTATGTCAGCCAGGAGCCGGACATCACCGGCGAGACCCTGCTGGACTACTGCACGGCCGGCGGCGCGGAAGACTACGAGGCCCACGCCACCCTGGCCGACTTCGGCCTGGACTACGCCAAGAGCACGGTCGGCCTGTCGGGCGGCGAGCGGCGCCGCGCCGCCCTGGCCCGCGCCTTCGCCGAGCAGCCCGACGTGCTGCTGCTGGACGAGCCGACCAACCACCTGGACATCTTCGCCATCCAGACCCTGGAAGAGGAGCTGGCCAATTCCAAGTGCGCGGCCCTGATCGTCAGCCACGACCGCGCCTTCCTGAACCGCGTCACCCACCGGGTGTTCTGGCTGGAGCACCGCAAGGTCCGCCGGCTGGACAAGGGCTTCGCCGAGTTCGAGGCCTGGACCGAGCAGGTGCTGGCCGCCGAGGCCGACGAGGAGCGCCGCCTGAACAAGGTGCTGGAGCGCGAGAACGCCTGGCTGGCGCGCGGCGTCCAGGGCCGCCGGGCCCGCAACGAGGGCCGCCGCCGCGCCCTGCTGGACCTGCGCGCCCAGAAAAAGGACCTGCAGGCCGACAAGCGCGGGACCATGACCCTGGCCGTCGAGAGCTCGGGCACGTCGGGCAAGAAGGTGGTCGAGGCCAAGCACGTCACCAAGAAGTTCGGCGACCGCGTGATCGTCGAGGACTTCTCCACCCGCATCCTGCGCGGCGACCGCGTGGCCCTGGTCGGCCCCAACGGCGCGGGCAAGACCACCCTGGTGCGCATGCTGCTGGGCGAGATTCCCATCGACTCCGGCGACATCAAGCTGGGCACCAACCTTGAGATCTCCTACGTCGACCAGAACCGCATGGCGCTGTCGGACAAGATCACCCTGTGGGACTTCCTGACCCCCGGCGGCGGCGACTCCATCCTGGTGCGCGGCCAGCCCAAGCACGTGGCCGGCTACGCCAAGGAGTTCCTGTTCACCGAGGCCCAGCTGCGCCAGCCGGTCACCAGCCTGTCGGGCGGGGAACGCAACCGCCTGCTGCTGGCCCGGGCCCTGGCCACCCCCACCAATCTGATGGTGCTGGACGAGCCGACCAACGACCTGGACATGGACACGCTGGACCTGCTGGAAGAGGTGCTGGCCGACTTCGAGGGCACGCTGATCCTGGTCAGCCACGACCGCGACTTCATCGATCGCCTGGCCACCTCGACCATCGCCATGAACGGCCACGGCCGCGTGCTGGAGACTCCCGGCGGCTGGACCGACCTGATCGACCAGGCCCCGGACTTCTTCAAGGGCGCCCGCGGCGCGGCCGGCGACTTCGCCACCGGCACGGGTTCGCACAAGGCAGTGATCACCCCCTCGGCCCCGCCGCCGAAGAAGGTGGTCAAGCTGTCCTACAAGGACCAGCGGCGCCTCGAGGAATGCGAAGCCCTGATCGCCGCCTCGCCCCAGATCATCGCCGACCTGGAGAAGAAGCTCGACGACCCGAACCTCTACGCCAAGGACCCGACCGGCTTCGACAAGATCATGAAGGCCCTCGACAAGGCGCGTGCGGATCTGGCGACGGCGGAAGAGGACTGGCTGGCGCTGGAGGAGAAGCGCGAAGCGCTGGCGGGGTAGAGCCCTGCGCCTTCCCTCCCCCTTGTGGGGAGGGTGGCCCGCGTAGCGGGTCGGGTGGGGGATCGGTGCAGGGTGCTGGACGGGGGTGGATTTGCTGACTCAGCAACCCCCACCCGACCCTGGCGCCGCCAGGGCCACCCTCCCCACAAGGGGGAGGGAAAGAACTTTGCCTACTCCCGCACCACACGCTGTTGCAGAAAAAGTGTCATCAAGGTGTGAAATAGACGCGACGCCGGAACACCGGCGCCGTGGACCAGCGAGTCCCCCGGCCACCTTTGATATCGGGGGATATCCGAATGCTGCTCCGGACCACCAGCGCGGTGGCGATCGCCGCCTGCCTCATGCTCGCCACCCAGGCTCAAGCGGCCGAGACGCCCGCCGAGGCTCCGGCCGCGCCCGCCGCCGACAGCACCGAGGTCGATGCGGTGGTCATCGTCGGTAGCGGCCAGACCCGTTCGGTCTCGACCCTGACCCCGGCCAGCCTGGAAGTCCTGCCGCCCGGCACGAGCGTGCAGAAGGCCCTGAACTTCCTGCCCGGCGTGATGGCCCAGTCGATCGACGCCCTGGGCGTCAACGAGCAGTCGCTGTCGCTGCAGGTGCGCGGCTTCAACACCACCCACCTGGGCTACAGCCTGGACGGCATGCCGCTGGGCGACGGCGCCTACAACAACTACAACGGCCTGACCATCAGCCGCGCCCTGATCTCCGAGAACCTGGCCCGCGCGGACCTGGCCACCGGCATCGCCGGCCTGTCGATCCCCTCGACCAGCAACCTGGGCGGCGCCCTGATCTACCAGTCCAGCGATCCCAAGAAGGACGCCGGCCTGTCGGTCAGCCAGACCGTCGGCAGCGAGGACAGCGCCCGCACCTTCTTCCGCGTGGACAGCGGCGAGCACGGCGGCCTGTCGGCCTACCTCTCGGGCCACTACGCCCAGCAGGACCTGTTCGTGAACCAGCCGGTCTACAACAAGTCCACCGGCAAGCAGATCAACGCCAAGGTGGTCTATCGCTTCGGCGAAGTGGGCAAGCTGACCGCCTTCGCCGACATCTCGCGCACCAACCAGGCCGACGACGCCTACCTGTCCAAGGACATGCAGAGCCGCCTGGGCTGGGACTGGGGCGGCTACGCGCCCAACTGGGACGCCTATGTGGCCCGCGCGGCCTGTTCGGTGGCCTCGCTGGCGGCCAAGTGCGTGCCCTCGACGGCGCCCGAGAAGCTGGCCGACGTCACCTTCACCAACGGCCAGATCCTGCGTAACGACGAGCTCTACTACCTGGCGGGCGACTTCAACGTGACCCCGTCGGTCAAGCTGCACACCCAGGTCTACCACCACGCCGACAAGGGCGCGGGCAACAACTTCATCACCGGCCTGTCGAACCAGGGCACCACGTCCACCGCCGACGACCTGCCCGTCCAGATCCGCGACACCCGCTACACGATCAACCGCACCGGCGTGGTCGCCAGCCTGGGCTGGACCGTCGGCGCCCACCACATCCAGGGCGGCCTCTGGCTGGAGGACAACACCTCCAGCGCCGCCCGCTACATCTGGACCAACGTGACCGGCCCGTTCAGCCTGGCCCAGTTCCTGGACGACGACGGCGTGCCCGACACCGCCCAGTGGGTGCAGCAGACCGACTGGACCACCCAGCAGTTCTACCTGCAGGACACCGTCACCCTGCTGGAAGACGCGCTCAGCATCGACTTCGGCTTCAAGAGCACCCACGCCAAGTCGGACGCCCAAGCCCAGCGCGGCATCGCCAAGGTTCCGGTGACGGCGTCCAGCCAGTTCGCCAGCGGCGTGCTGAAGGCCAAGGACGACTTCCTGCCGGAAGTGGGCGCCCGCTGGCGCATCCGCCCGGGCCACGAGGTCTTCGCCAGCTACGCCGAAAACATGGCCATGTTCCAGGGCGGCTTCAAGCTGGGCCCGCAGTCGGTCAGCCAGGCCGTGTGGGACGCCCAGGGCAAGTACCTGCAGCCGGAAACCTCCAAGAGCTTCGACGTCGGCTACCGCTATGTGGGCGACAATCTGCAGCTGTCGGTCTCGGCCTACGAGGTCGATTTCAACAACCGCCTGCTGCAGTACAACCCCTGCCCCACCAACCAGCAGCAGAACCCCGGCTGCGGCAACTCCTTCCACAACGCCGGCAGCGTCACCAGCAAGGGCGCCGAGATCGGCGTGCTGTGGAAGCCGCTGGAGTGGCTGAGCTGGTACAACTCGGCCTCGTACAACAAGTCGACCTACGACGAGAACCTGAACTGGTGCACCACCACCTGCGTGATCAAGCAGACCGCCGGCAAGCAGCAGGTCGACACGCCCAAGGAGATGTTCTCCAGCATGCTCAGCGTGAAGCGTGACGGCTTCTTCGCCTCGCTGCAGGGCAAGTACACCGGCCGCCGCTACTACACCTACACCAACGACCAGAGCTTCGGCGGCTACACCACCTTCGACCTGGGCCTGGGCTACGACTTCGGCTCGGTGGGCTTCCTGAAGGGCGCCAAGGCCTCGCTGAACGTCACCAACCTGACCAACAAGCGCTACGCCTCCAACTTCGACAGCAGCGTGTTCGCCCCGGACGACGCGGCGGGCTCGATCCTGGTGTTCCACTCTTCGGCCCCGCGCCAGGTGTTCGCCACGGTCGGCTTCGACTTCTAGGGCGTCCGCGCCCGACCAGAGACCTCGCATCGGCGGGCGGCCCCAGCGGCCGCCCGCCTTTCTCGTCCAAGGAGCTCCCATGTGCCGTCTGATCCCGATGACCCTCGCCGCCGCCCTGCTGGCCGGCGCGGCCCACGCCCAGTCGTCGACCTATGTCGAAAAGCACTGGAGCCAGGCGCCCGGCGACGAGACGGTGACCTTCCAGGGCCAGACCTTCGTCGACCACGGCCTGGTCGCCGTGGGGCGGCTGGACGCGGCCACGCGGGATTTCCAGGGCGACAGCCTGGGCTCGTTCTCGGGCATGGCCCTGCGGTCGTGGAAGCGCCTGCCGGACGGCAGCTATACGGGCGAGCTGATGACCCTGCCCGACCGGGGTCCCAACGGCGTCGGCTCGGTGGCCGGCACGGTGGACTACGCCAACCGCCTGCACGCCCATCGCCTGACCCTGGCGGGCGGCAAGCTGACCATCGCCCCCACCGGCGGCTTCCTGCTGAAGGACGCCACGGGCCAGACCTTCACCGGCAAGGATCCGGGCGCCGGCGTGATCACCCGCGACGGCGTGCGCTACCCCTCCCCGGCCAGCGGCGAAGGCGCGGGCAAGATCAGCCTGGATTCCGAGGCCGTGGCCTATCTGCCGGACGGGTCGTTCTACGTCTCCGACGAGTACGCCGCGGGCATCTATCTGTTCGACAAGACCGGCCGCCAGATCGGCGCGATCCAGGCCCCGCCCGCCCTGCTGCCGATGAAGGCCGGCAAGCTGGACTTCGGCGCCGAGAGCGCGCCCGACGCCGGCCGCCGCAACAACCAGGGCCTGGAGGCCCTGTCGGTGACGCCCGACGGCCAGCGCCTGATCGCCATCCTGCAGAGCGCCACGGTGCAGGACACCGCCGGCAAGAACGCGGCCACCCGCAACAACACCCGCGTCCTGGTCTACGACATCTCCAAGACCCGCACGCCCAAGGCGCCCGTCGGCCACTACCTGCTGCAGCTGCCCACGGTCCGTGAAAACGGCGACGGCCTTCCTGGTAGTGGATTGGCCGCCGACGTCACCGCCGCCCAGTCCGAGGCCCTGGCCCTGAACGACCACCAGCTGCTGGTCCTGGCCCGCGACGGCAGCGGCCGGGGCAAGGGCTCGACCCGCGCTCCGGTGTTCAAGAGCATCCTGCTGATCGACACCGACGGCGCGACGAACCTGGCCGGCACGCCCTACGAGCAGACTACCCAGCCGGTGGCCGTCGACGGCGCCCTCGCGGCCGGCCTGACGCCGGTCAGGCAGGCCGAGCTGGTGAACCTGCTCAACCCCGTCCAGCTGGCCAAGTTCGGCATGAACCTGTCGACCGCCCCGTCCGATCGATTCAGCCTGTCGGAGAAGTGGGAGGCCATGGCCCTGGCCCCCGCCCTGGACCCGGCCGCGCCCAACGACGTCTTCCTGCTGGTGGGCAACGACAACGACTTCGCCACGGCCAAGGGCCAGGTCAACGGCCAGCCCTTCGACGCGGGCCTGACCAACGACAAGGGCGCGGGCGCCGGCGACAACGACAGCGTGATCCTGGTCTACCGCCTGACCTTGCCGCAGGGACGCTGAGGCGAAAGCGCTGAAAAGCTTGGCTTTCCAGAGCCGATTTGTCGCTTTTTCGACTTAGGAACGCCTGGCCTCGCGCCCCGTTGATCTCCCCGCCGGACCCTCCGGCGCGATCAGGGAGAACGACCATGGGCGACCAGAACGAACGCGACGGCCTGCAACAGCAACCCGGCGACGAACAACGCCGCCAGGCCGATCAGCAAAACCAGCAGGGCGAGCGCCAGCCGCGCCGCGACGATCCGGAAGGCATCGAGGGCGTGCGCAACGAAGGCCTGGAAGACGGGCTGGAAGGCGGCGTCGACACCGGCGCCATCGAGCCCGGCAAGACCGGCCAGCGCTGATCCATAGCGCGCGAGACGAGGGCCGCCTTCTCCCGAAGGCGGCCTTTCTCGTCCTGGAACGACCCCTACAAGACCTCAGGAGCAAGTGACCGTGTTTGGTGGTGAACGCCTGTCGCGCCTCGGCGCCTTCAGTCCCGAATTTCCCGACGCCGAAGCCCTGCACAAGGGCCTGGCCCACTGGAACCATCGCCGCCTAGCGGTCGGGACGCCCGACCCCGACTGGCGCGCCGACGTCGCCGACGAGGCCCGGATGAAGCGGATCGAGGGCGAGTTCGTCGAGCAGTTCCGCGACCACGTCCTGCCCCTGGTGGCCGATGTCCCCACCGATGCCGACGCCTTCGTGGCCTGGTTCGAGGACCTGCGCGAAACGGGTCCGGGCCAGGACGACCCGCTGTTCGACTGGCTGGAAGGCGCGGCCTCCCTGCCCGACCTGCAGTGGTTCCTGACCCAGGAGGCGGCCGGCGAGGCCGGCTTCGACGATCTGGTCGCCATGACCCAGGTCAAGGTCAGCGACCGCGCCAAGCTGGAACTGGCCCGCAACTACTGGGACGAGATGGGCCGGGGCGCGGCCGCCGGCATGCACGGCCCGATGCTGACCCGCACCACCGAAGTCCTGGGCCTGACGCCCACCATCGACTCCACCCTGTGGCAGTCGCTGTGCCTGGCCAACACCATGACGGCCTTCGCCACCACCCGGCGCTACACCTACCAGTCGATCGGCGCCCTGGGGGTGGTCGAGCTGACCGCGCCCGGCCGGGTGGCCTGCGTAGACGCGGGGCTCAAACGCCTGGGCGTCTCGCCCTCGGCCCGCAAATATTTCGCCCTGCACGCCCAGTTGGACATCGAGCATTCCAAGGCCTGGAACGCCGAGGCCCTGCATCCCCTGGTCAGCGAGTTTCCGCATTGCGCCCGCTTCATCGCCGAGGGCGCGGTCATGCGCCTGATCTGCGGCGAGCAGTGCTTCGACACCTACCGCGCACACCTGTGGGCGCACGTGCACCCGGTGGTCTACGCGGCGGAGTAAAAGCCCTCTCCCAGAGGGAGAGGGAGGGGCCCGCGACGAAGTCGTGGGAGGGTGAGGCGTTACACCCTCGCCGGCTGCTATCGAGCTGGACTTAATCAATCTTCAGTACGAGATTGATTCATGGCTCGAACTCCACAAAGCGACGACGACCAACAGAACCATTTGAATGGTCAGCGGCGACGCCTTGATCGCGCTATTGCAGGCTATGACGGTGGAGACTTATACGCGGCCAGGGACATCGCGGTAGTGCTGCGAGTCCTTCTTCATGAAACCAAAAATTCCCGCTCGATCTTGGGTCAGCTGGGGCTGCGAAATAGACCGTTCTTCGACAGCGTCCCTCCTATAGAGCCAAGACCTGGCGGCTTCTTCGTGCTTCCAGGCCTCGCGTCATTCCTGATGGACGATGATGGGACACGTTTCACGGCCAATGCGCTCACAATGCCCGTGACCAACCAACTTGCATTTGATGCCTGGTGGACCCGGAAGGTCGCTAGAATCGGTGCGGTCGAGTTCAGCCGCTACGACTTCGTGACTCAGGTCGCGGACACCGATGGGGGCGCTCATGTCGATCAGACCATTCCTGCGGACCTTCATAAGGCCAAGACGGGCGAAGGAATGCCCTATCGCGCGTCCGGACCAAATGGCGACGCGCCTATTGGCGGGCTTGAGGCAGCGAGCCTCCGTGGCATTGCTGAAGAGGTGAGGCTGACGCTCTCTCACTATCTCGATAGCAAATAGCGATTTGCCATATCGACCGCCCTGCCTGCCGCCGTCCGACGTCTAAACCCCTCACCCTCCCAAGCTGCGCTCGGGCCCCTCCCTCTGGGAGAGGGTTTAATCCCCGTACGTCAGGTCCGGCCCCACGTCGCCCAGCAGGGCCTTGTACTTGAAGTCCGGGCCGCGCCGGCGGTCGAGTTCGGCCTTGGCGGCCTTGAGCGCGGCGGGGTCGCGGAAGAGGTCGGCGCCGGTCAGGGCCATGACCTTGGTCGCCAGCACCGCCGCCCGCGTGCCGATGGTCGTGCCGCCCGCCGCCACCGCCTGCCAGCTGTGGGCCGAGGTGCCCGGAACCCAGGTGGCGGTCTCGATCCCGACCGTGGGAACCACGTAGCTGATGTCACCCACGTCGGTGGAGCCGTAGCTCATGTCGCCGGAGTGGTAGGACTCGATCACCGTCTCGCTGCCCGGCGTGTAGGTCTTCTTGTCCAGGCTCTGGGACAGGGTCTTGGCGAACGCAGTCTCGGCGGCGTCATAGGTCAGGCCGCCCACCAGGCGGAAATTACGGTCGGCGATGTGGCCCAGCACGTCGTTGGGCAGCAGATCATAGACCCCGCTGTCGAGGATGGGTTCGTAGGTCGTGCCCGTGGCGATGGCCGCGCCCTCGGCGGCCTTCTTGACCCGCTCGACCACCTCGCCCAGCTGGGCCGCCGTCGGGCTGCGGATGTAGTATTCGGACTCGGCGAGGTCCGGCACCACGTTGGGAGCCTCGCCGCCCTTCTTGATCACGTAGTGGATGCGGGTCTCCTGCGGCACGTGCTCGCGCAGGTAATTGACCGCCACGTTCATGATCTCGACCCCGTCCAGGGCCGAACGGCCCTTCTCCGGATCGGCGGCGGCGTGGGCCGAAACGCCGTGGAAGCGAAAGCGCATGCCCACCACCGCCAGGCTCCGCTCCTGGGCGGCGCTGTTGAGGTCGGACGGGTGCCAGTTGATCGCCGCGTCGACGTCGTCGAACAGGCCGTCGCGGACCATGAACACCTTGCCCGCCCCCGCCTCCTCGGCCGGCGTGCCGTAGAAGCGGATCTCGCCCTGGACGTGGTTGGCCGCCATCCACTGGGCCAGGACGATGGCCGCCCCCGCCGAGGCCGCGCCGAACAGGTGGTGGCCGCAGCCGTGACCGGCCCGCTGGCCCTCGATGGGCTTGCGGGTGGGGACGGCCTCCTGGGACAGGCCCGGCAAGGCGTCGAACTCGCCGACGATGGCGATCACCGGACCGGGACCGGTGCGGTAGCTGGCCACGAAGGCGGTGGGCATGCCCGACACGCCCGCCTTCACCGAAAAGCCCGCCGCCTTCAGCTGGGCCTGCAGCAGGGCCGAGCTCTGGGTCTCGTGATAGCCGATCTCGGCGAAGCTCCAGATCTTCAGGGCGTTGGCCGCGACGGCCGGGGCGGCCTTGTCGCTGAGGGCGATGATCTGGCTCTGGTCGGCGGTGCGGTCGGCGGCGAAGGCCGGCGCGGCGACTAGCGTCGCGAGCAAGGCTAGGGCGGAAGTCTGTCGAACGATCGAACGAAACATGGCGGCCTCTTCCGGATGCGGAGCGTGGCCGTGAGCGTACTGTTGAACGGGTGTAAAACAAGGGTGGAATAACAGCGGTTGCCAGATCGTGGCTTGGTTTGAGGAAACAAGCTGTAGAACCAGGACCGAGGTCCGACGCCGATTTAGCTAGTACAGCTTTCGCAATCGAACGAGGCCTACCTGCGCTGCTAGGACATCTCGGGGAAAAGGCGGCCTCTTGAGCACAGCAGTTTGCCAGGCTTCGACAATCACACGCTGCGCGCGGCGCATGCCCTCATAGTCCTCCTCCATAAGTATTGCTGCCGCACTCTTTCTCTTTTGCTGGACGCTCCAATCCAGATACTGATTTCCTTGCGTTTCAACTCCATTCATCCAGTGCTCATGGAACTCGAGAAAATGCTCCGCTTGCCCGATAACATTTTGCATTAAAACAGCAACTGAACCACCTGGCATATCAGAGATCGGATAGTTGTAGAGTGCCGTTAAAGCACGCTTCAAACCAAGCGTGCTTATGCGTGTTTTTCTTCTTCCTCGGACGCGGCTCATCAGGAGCCGAACATTCCGCACCAAATCACCGGAGAGGTGCGCGACCAGCTCGAGCCGATCACGTTCACGCTCTTTGGCGTCTTGTTGCCGTGCACGCTCGCTGGTTTGGGCAATCCACACCCCCGAAACGATTGCAGCGATTGATCCGACGGCTTGAATCCAAGCGGCAGTAACAGACCCAAAGAGGCCGTCTGTCGCCACCGCGCCCCCTAAAGGAAAGCCACTCAGCGCAAGTCCAATAGCTAGGAGGCGATGGCGTCGAACCGTCGCGACTATGCGATTTAGGCACCTCATGTGCGGAAGCTTAACCAAAACGCAAGTATGAAGAAACGCCCGCTTCCACTTTGTGGATCGACGCCGTCTGAAGCCGCCGTTCAGTCCTCAGTCGTGCAGCGGCGCCTCGACCTCTCGCCGCGAAGGGTCCGTCGCCACGGTCCCCACCGAGGCGGCGATGACCAGGGCGATGGCCAGCCATTGGCGGGCGATCAGGTGCTCGCCCAGCAGCAGCAGGCCCGCCAGGGCGCCGACGGCCGGCTCCAGGCTCAGCATCACCCCGAAGCTGCGCTTGGAGATGCCGCGCAGGGCCACCATCTCCAGCGAATAGGGAATGGCGCTGGAGACCACCGCCACCACCAGCCCCAGGCCGATGGCGACCGGGTTCAAGAGGGCCGGTCCGGCCGCGACCAGGCCGAAGGGCGCGATCACCACCGCCGCCGTCGCCATCCCCAGGGCCACCGAGCGGCCGCCGTGCAGGTGTCCGGTCCGCTGGCCGGCCACGATGTAGAGCGCCCAGCACACCCCCGCCGCCGCCGCATAGGCCACGCCCACCGGGTCCAGATGCATGCCCACGTCGCCCAGCGGCAGCAGCAGGCCCAGCCCCGCCACGGCCAGGGCGATCCACAGGAAGTGGATGGGCTTCCTGGCATGCATCATGGCCAGGCCCAGCGGGCCGGTGAACTCGATGGCGATAGCCAGGCCCAGGGGGATGGTGCGCAGGGCCATGTAGAAGCACAGGTTCATCACCCCCATGACCGCGCCATAGGCGGCCACGGCCTTGAGGTCCGCGCGGGTCATGGCCATGCGCCAGGGCCGCCAGACCAGGCACAGGATCAGGGCCGAGAACCCCACCCGATAGGCGCTGGTCCCCTGCGCCCCCACCAGCGGGAACAGGCTCTTGGCGAACGAGGTGCCCGCGCACAGCGACACCATGGCCGCGACCAGGCAGACGTAAGGCAGGACGGCACGGAGATCGGGGCGGGACATGGCGCCTGTCTAGAGCATGGCCGTCGGGGTTTGAATCCCAACTTTCAAATCCGCTCATCCCGGCGAATGCCGGGACCCAGATCCTATGGCGCTGGGGATGATTGGAAGAGCTCGGCGTTCATGGCGTCAGGCCCAGAGCCATTCCATCTGGGTCCCGGCATTCGCCGGGATGAGTGGATGTTGGGGCAAGCGCAGATGCTTGAAATGTCTGGATAGCTATCGACAGAAAACCACCTTAAGCCGAGCATGGACAATACACACGCCATGAGCACACGGCGTCATCGGGGGAGGTTCGAGCATGCGGGAAAGACGCACGCGTTACGTGGTCATGCCGCGCAGCGGGGTTCTGAGCGACACCATCCAGGCCGCGCTCAGCGAGCCGGCCCTGCGGGTGGGCGCTTTCGAGTCGTCCAGCAGCCAGCCCCAGGGCGAGTCGCTGCGGGCGGCGGTCAGCGCGGCTTCGCTGTTCGAGGCAAGCGGTCCCGGGCCGTTCGGCGCGATGGAGGCGATGGTCGAGGCCCCGGCGGCGGCCATGGACCAGCTGGCCGCCGAGATCGGCGACGAGGACTACCGCGTGTTGTCCCAGCAGTTCGACGACGGCCCGGCCATGGTCAGCCTGACCTCGACCGCCCGCCTGGGCTTCGAGGCCGCCAATCCGGGGGTGCGGGTGCTGCCGGTCACCCGCTACAGCCTGCCCGACACCGAGGCCAGCGCCCGCCGCCGTCGCAAGCCCGCACCCGACGAGGCCGAGGCCGCCACGGTGGCCGCCGCCCCCGCCGCGAAAGTCACCCAGAGCGCTCTCGGCGCCGACGGCGTGGTCTGGGGAAGCGACCTCAAGAGCGCCTTCCTGCCCGGCCTGGCGGCGGGCGCCCTGGGGGCCGGGGTCAATGTGGCGGTGATCGACACCGGGATCGACTTCACCCACCCCGCCCTGGCCGGATCGCTGAGCGCCTCGCGCTGCCTGATCGCCGACGCCCACCCCGGCGAGGGCCGGCCGGTGAACTGGGGCGCGGCCTCGGCCGCCCGAGCCGCCCACGGCACCCACGTGGCCGGGATCATCGCCGCCCGGCCGGACCAGGGCGGTCCCGGGGGCGTGGCCCCGGCCGCGGGCCTGTGCAGCTACCGGATCTTCCCCGACAACCCCGGCGGCGAGAAAGGGGCGGAGAACATCGACATCATCAACTCGATCATCGCCGCCATCCGCGACGGCTGCCACGTGATCAATCTCAGCATCGAGGGCGCCAAGCTGCGCGAGGACGGGGTGCGCAGCGCCATCACCGAGGCCTGGAACCAGGGGGTGATCTGCGTGGCCGCCGCCGGCAACGGCGCGGGCAAGCCGGTCAGCTATCCGGCCGCCCACCCCAACTGCGTGGCGGTGACGGCCCTGGGCAAGAAGGGCGCCTATCCGCCCCAGCCGGAGTTCCTGAAATACGAGTCCGACCAGGTGTCGGCCAACGACGAGTCGATCTACCTGGCCAGCTTCTCCAACTTCGGACCCCAGGTGCAGTTCGCCGCCCCGGGGCACGCGATCGTCTCCACCTTCCCGGGCGGCGAGTGGTGGTTCGATTCCGGAACCTCGATGGCAGCGCCCTATGTGTCGGGGATCCTGGCGCGGGTGCTGTCCAACAATCCCCAGGTGCTGAACGCCATGGGCGACGCGGCCCGCAGCGCGGCCATGCTGGGCCTGCTGATCGGCGGCGCCCGGGCCCTGAAGCTTCCGCAAAGGGGTCAGGAGGGGTATGGTCTGGCCTCGTAGTCAGGAGACGCGTGTCGTGACGGACGGTCCTCGGGCCAAGCTGATGCTCTTTCCCAGCGACGGCTTCGTCGAAGCCTCGCCCGCGACCATCGAGGACCTTCAGGTCCAGATCAGCCAGACCACCGGCATCGAGGACGTGGCCCTGGAGTCGCGCGGCGACGCGGGGGTGGAGCTGACCTTCCCGGCCAGAAACGCCTGGGAGCGCGACCGCGTGCGCAAGCTGGTCAACAACGAGGTCGACGGCTGGAACGTCGGCGAGACCAGCACCTACGCCCTGCCCAAGTCCCTGTAGGGGCGCAGCCCCTACGCCCGCCCAAATTCTTTAGGGGCGCAGCCCCTACGCCCTGCCCAAATTCTTGTAAGGCCTCAGCACCGCCAGGAATGAGACCAGGCGCGGCGCCTGCCAGCGCGGCGGGCCGGGCGGCATGGCGCGCTCGGCGACCAGGATCAGGGCGATCAACGGCAGGGCCAGCATGTGCGAGCCGGGCACCGCCTCGCACAGCAGCATCCAGGGCCAGCACGCCGCCACGCACCAGGTGCCGGTGCGCCAGCCGAACGCCAGGCAATCGCGCCAGGCGGCCCAGCCGTTGACCGACAGCGGCGGCATGCGGTGCGAGCGGTTACGGGCCATCTGGGCCAGGGGCGAGGCGCTCCAGGCCAGAGCCCCGGCGGCCGCCAGCCCGAACAGCTGCTCGGGCGTGAACAGCTGGCGCAGCAGCATCATCGCCACCATCAGGGCCGCGGCCACGGGCAGCCAAGCGGCCAGATAGGCCCCCACGAACAGGGCCACCGAGCGCGGCAGGTCGCGGCGGAAGGTCTTGCGCTCGATATGCTCGATCGGCTGGATCAGCAGGGGCAGCATCATGGCGCACAGCATGGCGATCCAGCGCAGCACCAGGCCCGGCATGTCCAGCAGCCGCAGGTTCATCCACAGCATGTCCAGCGACACGCCCTGGCCGCAGACGCCGATCCAGGCAGGCTGGCCGGCCCCGGCGCTCCAGGGCGCGAAGGCCAGGGCGAAGGCCGCGACGCTGACCGCCACGGGTCCCGCGCGCGACCAGCGCCCCAGGCCGGAGGTCAGCTGGGCGATCACCCTCTAAGCGTCGGGATTGGGGGAGTCGGGAACGACTTCGGCGGGGGCGCTGTAGACGCTGACCCGGCCCACCTTGATCGGCGCCGCGCCCTCGCCGGACGACGACTGGGTCAGGGTGACCTCCAGGTCCTCGAGCTCGGCGTTGGCGTTGCGCTTGAGGGCCTCGACCGCGTCGGTGATGTCCAGCACCAGGCTCAGGCCGTTGCCGCCGTGCTTGCCCTCGGGATCGGAGGCGTCCTCCAGGCCGAACAGCGCCACGCTGTCGACGAACTCGTCGGCCGCGCCGGGGGCGTCCTTGGCCTGGCCCTTGACGCCGATATTGACGCTGAGGACGGCGTTGGCGGCCTCGCCGGTGACGTTCTCGACATTGAGGTAGTAGCGCGGCGGGGCGTCGTCGAGGCCGGCGGGGACGTTGGCGGTGACCAGGCCCAGGCCGGCGGCCACGCTCTCGCCCGGCGGGACGGCGACGTTGGCGACATTGGCGCCCACCAGGCTAGAGGGGGGCGGCTCTGGCGTGGCGGAAACGGCGGCGGGGCCGTCGTCGTCGAGACCTGCGGGCATGGCTGCGCCTCTCACGGGGGGCGGCCGGATGCCGGTGCCCTTGTAGAGATCGTCATAGGTGGGCGCCAGCGGACCGCCGGGCAAGGTCTGGCCGGGCTTGAACAGGCGGAAGACGCCGTTCGGGTCGGGCAGGGTGAACGGCGGCACGGCCGGGCCGTTCGACCAGGCCGAGCCGGTCTCGCGGATGTTGGACGGCACGCTCATCCAGGCGGCCCACAGACGGTCGATATTGCAGTGATGCAGCCAGAACACCGGGTCCAGGGCGGCGTAGCGGGGATTGCCCATGAAGCCGCTGGAGCCGCCGATCATCACGTGCACCGTGTTGTGCGGATTGAGCTCCAGCGCCCCGGCCGCGGTCGGCGTGCCCCCGAAGCCCTGGATCCCCGGCGCGGGGGTGTAGCGGGGCAGGCCCATGGCGCCCAGATTGATGTCGGTGGGGATGCCCGGACGCGGCGCCAGCACCGTGCTCTCGCGCGGCCAGGGGTTGCGGCCGCCGCCATAGGGCATGATCAGCAGCGGATTGGGCGAGCCGTCGGGCAGGGTCGGCAGGGTGAAGACCCGGGGAAGCCGCCGGGAATTGGGATCGGCGGCGTTCAGATAGTTCCAGTAGGGCAGCGCCCAGTTGGGCGGGCCGCCCAGGCCGACGATGGTCTTGGCGATGATCGCCTCGAAGGCGGCGCAATAGCCCCGGTGCCAGGGCGGGAAGAACCAGTTGCTGTGCTGGCACTGCCGCCACTGGGGGGCCATGGGCTGGCCGGACGGCAGGATGCCGAACCGCTGCCATCCGGCTATGTCGACCCCGTGCAGGGCGGCCTGGAAGGCCCAGCTGGTGGGGTCGCTCGCCGGCTTGGCCGCCAGGGCCCGCACGGCCCGCGCATACCACTCGGTGGCGGGCGACCAGCCGTTGCCGAACGATGCGACATCGCGCCTGACATTGGGCATCCCGGCTCTCCCCGCTGACTTGAAGCCGCGCTTTGCGCGCTTGGCGGCCGGCAGCTTTCCAGCTTGGCCGACGCCTGTCAATTCAGGTTGTAAAGAGCTGACTATAATCTCAAAGGTAGATTTTCAGGATCGCGCGGGGAGATCAAACCTGGGGCGGCACGGGCGTCCATTCGAACACGCTCGCATAGAGGTCATCCCATCGCGGATTGTCCCGTTCGATCAGATTGATCTTCCACTGCCGAGGCCACTCCTTCATCGATCGCTCGCGTTGGATCGCATCGGTCATTCGGTCGTAAAGCTGATACCAGACCAACCGTGTCAGGCCGTGTTTCTTGGTGAAGCCCGGCAGCGCGCCCTCGCGATGCTGGACCATTCGCGTCTGAAAGGCGCTGGTCACGCCGATGTAGAGCGTGCCCCGATAGTGATCGGTCATGATGTAGACGGCGATCCAGGCGTCGCGACCGACCATGGCGAGCTCCCACGTCCTTTACCACCATATGTTGCCATTTTGTTCTCAACTTAACAACCGTCATCCCGGGCCTTGTGCCCGGGACCCCTGATTCAGCTTCCACGTGAGATGCATTGGCGCGCCAGCGCGCCACACCACCGCACTTGCGGCGGACAGAGGGGTCCCGGGCACAAGGCCCGGGATGACGGTTGAAATGGGGATTGGCGAAACTGAGAAGAGCGCCCCCTCAGAACGCCTCGTCTTCCTCCACGCCATCGTCTTCCTCGCCGCCCATGGCCGCTTCCAGGCTTTCGATGATGTCGTCCATCTGCTCGGGCGTGATCGAGACGTAGATCGCCTCGCCGCCGACGGCCGAGACCAGCAGGCGGTAGCCGTCCTCGGTTTCCTGCAGGCTGAAGGTGTCGAGGGGCAGGAGCTTGGCCATGGCGGGGTCTCGTCGGAAGAAAAGGAAGGCGCGGATATAGGGGCGCAGGCGCCGTTCTGGAACCCTTCGCCCTACTTCAGCACCCCGCGCCGCAGCATGGCGATGTGGCCCGCGATCAGGGCCTCGCGTTCGACCCAGGGGAATTCGGGCCGGGCGATCAGCAGGGAGACCAGGCCGTGCAGGCCGGCCCATAGGGTCTGGGTCACGCGCAGGGGGTCGTCGTCGTGGGTCAGGCCGGCGGCGTGCAGGTCGGCGACCAGGGCCACGAAGCCCTGGAAGGCGGCGATGCCCGCCGCCATCGGCCGCCCGCCCGTGCGGGCGTTGAACGAGCCGTCGTGGCTCTTCTCGATCATGAAGGCCACGCGGTAGGCGTCCGGCTGCTCCAGGCCGAAGTCGACATAGACCCGCATGGCCCGGTCGAAGCCCTCGGGGCTGGGCGTCCAGTCGGCCTTGCCCGCGCTCATCCGCGCCGACAGGGTGGCGAAGGCCCGCACGCACAGCTCGGCGATCAGGTCGTCCTTGGTGGCGAAATAGGCGTAGAGCGCCGGCTGGCTGATGCCCGCGGCCTCGGCGATCTGGCGGGTGGAGACGGTGTGCAGGTCCCTGGCGGCGAACAGCCGGAGCGCGGCGTCGAGGATCTCCTCCCGACGCTCGGAGCCTTGACCCTTGGGTTTACGCGGCGATCGGACTTGAGGCGACTTCATACAGAAACAGCCTTTCCCAGGCCGCGCCCGGCTTGACAAGGCGCGATAATCTATCACTGATAACTTATCACTGATCGATAGTCGAGGGGCGGGGCTGTGCGTGTACGGATCGAGGAGCGCGCGAAAGCCCCCTGCCCCCTAACGGTTGTCATCCCGGAAAGCGCGCAGCGCTTGTCCGGGACCCAGGTGAACCGCATCGAGGCAGCACCCGGTCCCCTGGGTCCCGGACAGCCCTTGCGGGGCTTCCGGGATGACAACCGTTGGGGAATCGGCCGCGGGTTGGCCTTCGCTATCCTCGCCCTCGCCGCCTGCGGCCCCGCCAAGACCCCGCCCGCCCCGCCGCCGCCTCAGGCGGTGGAGGCCGTGGCCGTGGCCGCGCCGCGCGCCGCCGGCGGGGTCACCGCCACCGGGACCCTGGAGCGGCGCCGCGAGATGGCGCTGTCGTTCCGCATCGCCGGGGTGCTGACCCGGGTCGGGGTCGAGGCCGGCGATCCCGTCCGCGCCGGCCAGGTGCTGGCCGCCATCGACCCCGCCGGCGTCGACGCCCGCCAGCAGGCCTCGTCGGCCGACCTCGAAAAGGCCCGCCGCGACCTGGAGCGCGCCAAGACCCTCTACGCCAAGGGCTATGTGGCCAAGGCCCGGCTGGACGACGCCGAGAGCGCCGTGCGCTCGGCCTCCGCCGCCTACAACGGCGCCGCCTTCGACCGCCGCTGGGCCCAGCTGGTCTCGCCCGCCTCGGGGGTGGTGCTGGAGCGCAAGGCCCAGGTCGGCGAGGTGGTGCAGCCCGGCCAGGCCGTGGTCAGCGTCGCCGACCTGAACAGTCCCCTGGTGCTGCGCGTGCCCCTGCCCGACCGCGAGGTGGCCGGGATCGGCGTAGGCGCGCCGGTCGAGGTCACGGTGGACGCCCTGCCGGGCCAGATCCTGACCGGCCGCGTCACCCGCGTGGGCCAGTCGGCCGACGCCCGCACCGGCGCCGTCACGGTCGAGATCGAGGTCGCCGCCCGGCCCGACCTGCGCAGCGGCCAGATCGCCAGCGCCCACATCGCCAGCCGCGCGGCCGCGACCACGACGGCCTTCTCGCGCATCCCCGCCGAGGCGGTGCTGGAGGCCACCGGCGACAAGGCCTCGGTGCTGCGGCTGGACAACGGACGGGCGCGCCGCACGGCGGTGAGGTTCGGCGGCTTCGACGGCGACGACGCCCTGGTGGCGGGCCTGGCCGACGGGACGCGGGTGATCACCGCCGGGGCGGGGTTCGTCTCGGACGGGGACCGGGTGACGGTGACCGATCCCAAGGCGCTGGGGAAGGCGGGCGGGCGATGAGCGCCATGACCGCGTCCTCCCTGCCCTCCACCTTTCCGCCGTCATTCCCGCCCTTGTGGCGGGAACCCCTGGTTCAGCCCGCGAGTGAAGCGCAAGCGGACCGCTGGCGGTCCGCCCCCTCCGCACCTGCGGCGGACAGAGGGGTTCCCGCCACAAGGGCGGGAATGACGGCCGTTAGGGTTGGGGGAGCCCCCCAATGAAGTTCGACCTCGCCGGTTTCGCCGTCCATCGCTGGCAGTTCACCCTGGTCGCCTTCGGCCTGCTGGTGATGCTGGGCCTCAACGCCTTTTTCAGCGTGCCGCGCTCGGAGGACCCGCACTTCCCCGTGCCCATCGTGGTGATCCGCGCCGTGCTGCCCGGGGCCGAGCCGGCCGAGATGGAGCAGCTGGTCGCCCACCCCATCGAGGACGCCGTCTACGGCCTGGACGACATCGACAAGGTGATCTCCACCAGCGCCGACGGCGCGGCCGTGGTCGGCGTCCACTTCACCTGGAACGTCGATCCCGAGCGCAAGTACGACCAGGTGGTGCGCGAGGTGAACGCCATCCGGGGCAACCTGCCCGCCGGCCTGGCGCGGCTGGAGATCGAGCGGGTGCGCACCACCGAGGTGGCCGTCATCCAGACCGCCCTCGTCAGCGACACCCTGCCCATGCGGCGCCTGGAGAAGGTGGCCGACCGGCTGCGCGAGCAGATCGACCGCGTGCCCGGGGTTCGCCGGTCCGAATACTGGGGCACGCCGCCCAGCGAGGTGCGGGTGTCGCTGGACCTGGCCCGTCTGTCGGCGCTCAAGCTGCCCGCCACCGCCGTCTCCGACGCCCTGAAGGCGGCCGGCGCCGAGGCCCCCATCGGCGCGGTCCAGGCCGGCGAGCGGCGCTTCAACGTCAAGTCCGGCGGGGCCTTCCGCGACCTGGAGACGGTGAAGAACACCCCCGTCCGCTCCATCGGCGGCCAGGTGGTGCGTGTGCGCGACGTGGCTCAGGTGGCCTGGGCCCAGGACGAACCCACCCACCTGACCCGCTTCAACGGCAAGCGCGCCGTCTTCGTCACCGTCACCCAGAAGGACGGCCAGGACGTGGCCCGCATCACCAAGGCCGTCGACAAGGTGCTGGACGACTACGAAAAGACCCTGCCGGCCGGGGTGAAGCTGGAGCGCGGCTTCGTCCAGGCCAGGAACGTCGAACACCGCCTGGGCAACCTCTTCCGCGACTTCGGCATCGCTCTCGTGCTGGTGCTGATCACCCTGCTGCCGCTGGGGCCGCGCGCGGGCCTGGTGGTGATGGTGTCGATCCCGCTGTCCCTGCTGATCGGCCTGACCCTGCTGCAGGCGTTCGGCTTCACCCTGAACCAGCTGTCGATCGCCGGCTTCGTGCTGGCCCTGGGCCTGCTGGTCGACGACAGCATCGTCATCACCGAGAACATCGCCCGCCGGATTCGCGAGGGCGAGGAGCGCACCGAGGCGGCGGTGAACGGCACGCGCCAGATCGCCCTGGCCGTGCTGGGCTGCACCGCCACCCTGATGCTGGCCTTCCTGCCGCTGATGGCCCTGCCGGCCGGCTCGGGGGCCTATATCAAGTCGCTGCCGGTGACGGTGCTGTGCACCGTGGGCGCCTCGCTGGTGGTGTCGATGACCATCATCCCGTTCCTGGCCAGCCGCGTGCTGGACAAGCATTCCGACCCGGAGGGCAACCGCCTGCTCCAGGCGGTGAACGGCGGCATCCACCGCTTCTACCGGCCGGTGCTGCACTTCGGCCTGGCCCGGCCGTGGCTGTCGCTGGCGATCATGCTGGCCCTGTGCGCCACCACCGTCCCGATGCTGAAGATCGTCGGCTCGTCCCTGTTCCCCGCCGCCGAGACCCCGCAGTTTCTGATCCGCGTCGAGACGCCCAACGGCAGTCCGCTGTCGCGCACCGACCGGGCCCTGCGCTTCGTCGAGACGCGCCTGTCGGCCGAGCCCAAGATCATCTGGCACGCCGACAACCTGGGGCGCGGCAATCCCCAGATCTTCTACAACCAGTCCCAGCACGAGAGCTCCACCACCTATGCCGAGGTGTTCGCCAGCCTGAAGGCCTGGGAGCCAGGGCAGAGCGACCAGGTGCTGGACCGCCTGCGCGCCGACTTCGCCCGCTTCCCCGGAGCGCGGATCAGCGTGATCACCTTCGAGAACGGCCCGCCCATCGAGGCCCCGGTGGCCATCCGCCTGACCGGCCGCGACCTGGACGTGCTGAAGGCCCTGGCCGCCCGCACCGAGGCGATCCTGAAGGCCACGCCCGGCACGCGCGACGTCAACAACCCCATACGTCTCGACCGCACCGACCTCGACCTCGGCGTCGACGAGGGCAAGGCCGCGGCCCTGGGCGTGCCGGCCGGGGCGCCGCGCCGCGTGGCCCGCCTGGCCCTGTCGGGCGAGGAGACCGGTCGCTTCCGCGACGCCGACGGCGACGATTACGCGGTGAAGGTGCGCCTGCCGATGGCCACCTCCGGCGCCCTGCAGGCCGGCGACCACAACGCCCTGGCCGACCTGTCCAAGGTCTATGTGCCCACCGCCGAGGGCGAGGCCGCGCCTCTGGGGGCCATCGCCCAGCCCGCCCTGCGCTCCAGCCCCGCGCGGATCGACCGCTTCGACCGCCAGCGGACGGTGACGGTGACGTCCTACGTCCAGACCGGCTTCCTGACCGCCAAGGTCACGCAGGACGCGCTCGCGCGCCTGAACCGCGACCTGCCGATGCCGCCCGGCTATGTGCTGAGCCTGGGCGGCCAGGCCGAGGCGCAGTCGGAGAGCTTCTCGGGGCTGGGGGCGGCGGTGATGGTGGCGGTGTTCGGGATCCTGGCCGTGCTGGTCCTGGAGTTCCAGAAGTTCAAGACCGCCCTGGTGGTGGCCGGCATCATCCCGTTCGGCCTGTTCGGCGCCGTCGCGGCCCTGTGGATCACCGGCTATTCGCTGAGCTTCACCGCGACCATCGGGCTGATCGCCCTCATCGGCATCGAGATCAAGAACTCGATCCTGCTGGTCGACTTCACCGAGCAGTTGCGGCGCGACGGCATGGGCCTGCACGACGCCATCGAAAAGGCCGGCGAGGTGCGGTTCCTGCCGGTGCTGCTGACCAGCGTCACGGCCATCGGCGGCCTGCTGCCCCTGGCGCTGGAGGGCTCGGGCCTCTATTCGCCCCTGGCCATCGTGATCATCGGTGGACTGATCACCTCCACCGTGCTGTCGCGAGTGGCCACCCCGGTGATGTACTGGCTGACGGCGCGGGGGAAGGCGGAGCGGGCCTGAAACTTATCCCCAGACGCCCGAGGGGCCCCACTGACACCGGTTGCGCGCCCCCTTGCCACAACCTCCGAAATCTGGTGCACAGCTTGACCATACGGTCCCGGCGCCAGTGCCGGAATGCGTGCTTTAGGGGGGAATCCTAGTGAGAGCTTTCGTTTACGGCGCCGTTGTCGCCGCCTTCAGCCTGTCCGTCGCCCTGCCGGCGGCCGCCGCCGATCCCAAATACGTCTTCCCGGAGACGGCCAAGACCGTCGAGGGCGGTCGCTCGGTGCAGGTGCTGGTCTCGCAGACCGAGATGAAGTCCGACATCAACCAGTCCAACATCGTGGTCGCCACCGGCGGCGGCCTGCTGGGCGCCCTGATCGACGCCAAGGTCAATTCCGACCGCGCCAAGCGCGCCGAGATCGCCATCCAGCCGATGCGCGAGTCCCTGACCGGCTATGACGTCGACACCCTGGCCGTCGAGACCAGCAAGGCCATCGTCGCCAAGACCGCCTGGCTGCAGGCGCCCGCCCAGACCTTCGGTCGCGACAACACCCCGGCCGGCAAGGGCGCGGCTCTGGACGCCGCCGCCGCCCCGCAGGTGGCCTTCTTCGAATACACCTACGACGCCTCGCCCGACTTCTCGAGCATCCGGGTGTCGCTGAACATCCAGGTGGCCAACAAGGCCAACCCGGCCGGCAAGGACGCCGCCGCCCGCCTGGCGCCCAAGTACCTGATCTACAGCCAGACCGTGACCAGCGTGATCACCCTGGCCGGCGCTTCGAAAGAAGAGAAGGACAACGCCGCCCGCTGGGCCAAGGACGACGGCAAGCTGGCCCGCAAGGCCCTGGCCGAAGCCTTCGACCAGGTCGGCCAGCTGGCCCCGCGCGCCCTGGAGATCAAGGCCGCCGACGTCAAGCCGATGAACGCCCGCGACAAGAAGTTCGTGATGCTGGGCGGCTACGGCGGTCGCATCCAGGAAGAGACGCCGGAGGGCACGCTGCTGTTCAACGGCGTGCTGGTGCGCGCCAAGACCCTGGCCGAATAGGTCCGGGCATGCGCGCTTCCAAACTCCTGACCGGCCTGGCGTCGGCCGGGGCGGCCCTGTCGCTGGCGGCCTGCGCCAGCCAGCCGCCGGTGGCGGTGAGCTCCACCTTCGTCGACCGCGTGCCGGTGGCCACCACGGCCAAGGCTCAAGCGGAAGCCAAGGCTCTGGCCAAGGCCCAGACCAAGGCCGGCCTGCCGGTCACGGCGCCGCCCGTGACCTGCAAGGTCGCCGTCGCCGAGCTGACCGACACCCGTCGCGAGCCCCAGCTGCTGGGGATCGTCGGCGGGCGGGCGGTAAAGGCCCCGGAGGACACCACGGTGTGGCTGACCTCGATCCTCGGCGGCCTGCAGGCGCGCGGCGTGGGCGTGGCGTTCGACAAGGACGCCGCCCCCACGGGCGAGGCGGTGGTGGCCAAGGTGGCCCTGCGCTCGGCCTGGCTGACCAGCGTCTCGACCAACAAGGTCGCCAACGTGGTCGTCCATGTCCGCGCCGAGCGGGCCGGCGCGCCGGTGGTGGAACGCGACTATCGCGGCGCCCTGACGGTGATGAACTGGTCCAGCAGCGAAGCCGAGCTGCGCCGCCTGGTCGACGACGCCTTCGCCGACGCGCTCAACGACATGGCCGTGGACTTCCATAAGCTGTGTAAGGGCTAGTTCGGGCGCTCACTTGCCCCCACGGACGCGTTCAGGTCCTCCGCCCCCTACGGGGGCGGACAGGCGGCGAAGCCGCCAGGTGGGGGCAAGTGGGTGATCCCCGGACTTTCCCTTGCTTATTTTACACCCGTATAGCAACCTCCCTCCACACCTCGGGGGAGTAAGACCATGGCCGGAACCCAGCAACGCGACGCCGTCATCATCGGCGGGGGCCACAACGGGCTGGTCTGCGCCTTCTACCTGGCCAGCGCCGGACTGAAGGTCACGGTCTGCGAGGCCCGCGACGTGGTCGGCGGGGCCGCCGTCACCGAGGAATTCCACCCCGGCTTCCGCAACTCCGTCGCCAGCTACACCGTCAGCCTGCTCAGCCCCAAGGTCATCGCCGACATGGACCTGCACGGCCACGGCCTGCGGATCCTGGAGCGGCCGATCTCCAACTTCCTGCCCATCGACGACAGCACCTACATCAAGCTGGGCGGCGGGCTGGAGCGCACGCAAGCCGAGTTCCGCAAGTTCTCCGAGAAGGACGCCGAGCGGCTGCCCGCCTACTACGCCATGCTGGACGAGATCGGCGACGTGCTGCGCGACTTCGCCGGCGAGACCCCGCCGAACCTGGGCGACGGCCTGCCGGGCCTGCTGCGGGCCCTGCGCCAGGGCGGGCGGATGGCCATGCTGTCGCGCGAGCGCAAGCGCGACCTGCTGGACCTCTTCACCAAGAGCGCCCGCGACTTCCTGGACGGCTGGTTCGAGAGCGACGCGGTCAAGGCCAGCTTCGGCTTCGACGCCGTGGTCGGCAACTTCGCCAGCCCCGACACCCCCGGCTCGGCCTACGTCCTGCTGCACCACACCTTCGGCGAGGTGAACGGCAAGAAGGGCGCCTGGGGCCACGCGGTGGGCGGCATGGGGGCCATCACCCAGGCCATGGCGAAAGCCTGCCGCGCCAAGGGCGTGGACATCCTGACCGGCGCCAAGGTCGAGGGCATCCACGTCGAGGACAGCCCGAAAGGCGGCGGCAAGCGCGCCGTGGGCGTGCAGCTGGTCGACGGCACCCAGATCATGGCCCCGATCATCAGCTCCAACCTCAATCCGTCGCTGCTGTACGGCTCGCTGGTGCCGCCCTCGGCCCTGCCCGCCCCGTTCAAGAAGGCGATCAAGGGCTACAAGAACGGCTCGGGCACCTTCCGCATGAACGTGGCCCTGTCGGAGCTGCCCGACTTCACCTGCCTGCCCGGCAAGGCCGTGGCCGAGCACCACCAGTGCGGCATCGTGCTGTCGCCGACCCTGGACTACATGGACGAGGCCTATCGCGACGCCAAGGCGACGGGGATTTCCAAGAAGCCCATCGTCGAGATCCTGATCCCCTCGACCCTGGACGACACCCTGGCCCCGCCCGGCCAGCACGTGGCCAGCCTGTTCTGCCAGCAGTTCGCCTGGAACCTGCCCGACGGCCGCGCCTGGGACGACGAACGCGAGGCCGCCGCCGACCTGATCATCGACACGGTCAACCAGTGGGCCCCCAACTTCAAGGCGTCGGTCCTGGGGCGGATGATCCTGTCGCCGGTGGACCTGGAGCGGAAGTTCGGCCTGGTGAACGGCGACATCATGCACGGCCACATGTCGCTGGACCAGCTGTGGGCGGCCCGGCCGGTGCTGGGGCATGCGAGCCACCGCGCGCCGATCAAGGGGCTCTACATGTGCGGGGCGGGGTGCCATCCGGGCGGCGGGGTGTCGGGTAATCCGGGACGCAACGCGGCGCGGGAGATCCTGCGCGACCGGGACTTCGGAACGGCGGTGAAGCTGAGCGTGGTGGGGCGGTGATGGGTTGCGACCTCCCTCTCAGCTCCAACATCCCGGCGAAGGCCGGGACCCAAGCTGACTGTCAGAAAGGCCGCGGACGATCGAGCGGCAATGATCTTCCCGCCACCTCGGCTTGGGTCCCGGCCTTCGCCGGGATGTTGGGATTTGAGGAGTGGCGGTGATGGACCTGAACCTCCCCAACCACGACCCCGATTCCGACTGGGGCCTCCCCGGCTGGCTCTACGACAACGCCCGGTTCTTTCGCGAGGAACAGGACAAGGTCCTGCGCCCGTCCTGGCAGATCGTCTGCCACCTGAACGACATCCCCAAGGCCGGCGACTTCCACACCTTCGACTTCCTGGGCGAGAGCACCGTGGTGCTGCGCGGCAAGGACGGTGGGGTCAAGGCCTTCGCCAATGTCTGCCGCCATCGCGCCGCGCGGCTGCTGGACGGCCCCAGCGGCCATTGCGCGCGGGTGGTCTGCCCCTATCACGCCTGGACCTACAGCCTGGACGGCCAGCTGATCGGCGTGCCGCACCGCGAGACCTATCCGGCGCTCAAGCTGGAGGAGCAGGGCCTGGCCCCGGTCGACGTCGAGGTCTATCGCGGCTTCGTCTTCGTGCGGCTGGAGGGGGACGGTCCCTCGGTGGCCGACATGATGGCCCCCTACGACCACGAGCTGGAGCCCTACCGCTTCGAGGAGATGGTCCCGTTCGGCCGCGTCACCCTGCGGCCGCGCGACGTCAACTGGAAGAACATCAGCGACAACTATTCTGACGGCCTGCACATCCCCATCGCCCATCCGGGCCTGACGCGCCTGTTCGGCAAGGGCTATGGCGTGGAAGCGCAGACCTGGGTCGACAAGATGTGGGGCCAGCTGATCGACGAGCCCTCGCGCAATCCGTCCGAGCGCCTCTACCAGGACCTGCTGCCCGACGTCGATCACCTGCCGGCCGAGCGCAAGCGGCTTTGGACCTATTTCAAGCTCTGGCCCAACCAGGCCTTCGACATCTATCCCGACCAGGTGGACTTCATGCAGTTCATCCCGGTCTCGCCCACCCAAACCATGATCCGCGAGATCGCCTACGCCCTGCCCGACGAGCGGCGCGAGATGAAGGCGGCGCGCTATCTGAACTGGCGCATCAACCGCCAGGTCAACGCCGAGGACACCGAGCTGGTCGCCCGCGTGCAGCAGGGCATGGCGTCTCGGAGTTTCACGGCGGGGCCGCTGGCGGAGACGGAGGTCAGCTTGCGCAGCTTCGGCCGCAAGATGCGGGCGCTGATCCCGCAGGCGCGGCTGCATCGGCCGCCGGAGGGGTGGTAGCCGCCTTGACGCCCCCTCCGTCGGGCTTCGCCCGCCACCTCCCCCGTTTCACGGGTGAGGAGAAGAGATGGCGCCGCATCCTCCTCACCCGCGCAGCGGGGGAGGTGGCGCGATGCGAATACGCATCGTGACGGAGGGGGCGTCCCGGCGGGATGACAACCTTCTGGAATGCACGTAGGCCTCACCCATGACCCGCGCCACCTTCACCCGCGAAGCCGCCGACGTGCGCCGCACGGCCCTGATCGGGGCCGCCGCGCGCGTCCTCGCCGCCAAGGGCGTGGCCGGCGCCTCCGTGCGGACGATCTGCGCCGAGGCGGGGGTCAGCGCGGGGCTGCTGCGGCACTATTTCGACGGGGTCGACGCCCTGATCGCCGAAGCCTACGAGGCCACCGGCGCCCTGATCGACGCGGCCCTGGAGGCGGCCGTCGAAGCGGCGGGCGACGACCCGCGCAAGCGTCTCTCCGCCTATCTGACGGCCAGCTTCGCCCCGCCGGTGCTGGACCCGCACCTGCTGGCCACGTGGCTGGCCTTCTGGAGCCTGGTGAAGGTGAACGAGGCCATCGCCGCCATCCACCGGCGCACCTATGCCGGCTATCGCGCCCGGCTGGAGGAACTGCTGACCGCCTGCGACCCGGCGGTCGACGCTCGCCTGGCGGCCATCGGCCTGACGGCGGTCGTGGACGGACTATGGCTGGAGCTGTGCCTGGACGACACGGTCTTCACCCCGGCCGAAGCGGGGGCCATCGCCGAGCGGTTGCTGGCGGGGTATCTCAAATAGAAACCCTCTCCCAGAGGGAGAGGGAGGGGCCCGCCGCGGAGTGGCGGGAGGGTGAGGGGTTACGCCCTCACCGATTGCACACAAGCGCCGTGCCGGCGCGCCGGCTGGCGGTTTAACCCCTCATCCTCCCACGCCTTCGGCGCGGGCCCCTCCTTCTCCCTCTGGGAGAAGGAAAGACTTAGGCCGCCGCCTGGGCGCCGAGGTTGGTGCGGCCCCAGCTGGCGCGGCGGGCTTCCGGCTCGGAGACCTGCACGCGGGCGGTCTTGCCCTGGGTGCGCATGTGGCGGGCCAGCATCTCGGCCACGCCGACGGCTTCGGGCTGGGCGGGATAGGAGCCGATCAGGTCGGGCGCGTCGTTCCAGGTCACGTGCCAGACGCCCGAAACAGGTCGGACGAAATAGGTGTGTTCGTCGGCCATGGTTTGCACTCCTTGGTACCCGTTCAGCGTCCGCCATACCGCGTCCGCGTGACAACTGTTTCGATGCTGCACAGCAACATCGCCTGTGCATTGCACACTGCAGGAGCCGGGCCAAGCGGTCTTTTGGTGAATGGGCGGGCAACTTTGTGGCCGCTTTCGCGTTGCCGAAGCCTTGCGGCGTAAGGAAAAGCGGCGCCGTGGGGTGGCGCGGACACCACGACTCGATCAGCGGGCGGAAGTGTTCGCGGTCGCGATATTCGAAGGGTTCAGTGGCGCCAGGCCAAGAGCGACACCGCGCCCAGGACCAGGCTGACATAGAAGCCCAGCCCCCACATCAGGTGCTCGCCCTCGTCGTCGCGGAACCGGTCGTCCAGCAGACGATCGCCCAGCGGCAGCATCTCGCCGAGGGAGACGATCATGCGGCCGGTCGCGATGAGCAGGCGGGTGATCATGATACGGACGGTGCGCCCGAAAGGTTAACCATAAGCTTAGGGTTGCGGGGCCAGCGCGGCGCCCGGAGAGGGGGACACACACTCGCGGCAGGGCCCGGATTCAATCGGCAGGGCCGAGGGGCGAGTGTGTGTCCCCATCTTTGCCCGCGCCCTGGGTCTACTTCACCACCACCCCGCCCTTCATCACCGAGGCCACGTGCTCCAGCACCGTGATGTCGGCCATCGCATCCCCGTCCACCGCGATCAGGTCGGCGTAGCGGCCGGGGGCCACGGCGCCGACGTCGGTCTTCTTCATCAGTTCGGCGGCCACCGTGGTGGCCGACTGCACCGCCTGCATGGGGGTCATGCCCCACTGGACCATGTACTTCATCTGGCGGGCGTTGAGGCCGTGCGGATAGACGCCCGCGTCGGTGCCGTAGGCGATCTTGACCCCGGCCTTGACCGCCTTGCGGAAGCCCACGCGCTGGGCCTCGGTGGTCTCCCAGTTCTTGCGCAGGGTCTCGGCCGGCCAGCCGTGGGCCTTGCCGTATTCGTCGATCCAGTCGCCGTCATAGATGTCGGCCACCAGGAAGACGCCCTTGGCCTTCATCATGGCGATGGCCTCGTCGTCCATCAGCGAGCCGTGCTCGATCGAGCGGACGCCCGCCCGCATGGCCGACTTCATGCCCTCGGCCCCGTGGGCGTGGGCGGTGGCGTAGGTCCCGCGCCGGGCGGCCTCGTCGACGGCGGCGCGCATCTCGTCCTCGGTCAGCTCCTGCTGGCCCGGCTCGGTGCCGACGGTGAGGACCGCGCCGGTGGCGATCAGCTTCAGGAAGTCGGCGTGGTGGGCCAGGATGTTGGCGGCCTTGCGCCGGGCGTCCGGGGCGTCTTCCACCACCCCCACCCGCATCTCGGGCGGGATGCCCACATCGGCCGCGATGCCTGTGACCTCGCCCCCGCCACCGGGGATGGTGATGTAGGCGCCGGCCACCGACATGCGCGGACCGGGCACCAGCCCATTGTCGATGGCGTCGCGCAGAGCCACGTCGCCGAACGCCCGCCAGGTGCCGACGTCGCGCACGCTGGTGAAGCCGGCCTCCAGCGTTACCCGGGCGTGGGCGGCGGCGATGAACGACTGGTAGGCGGCCGTGGTCAGCAGGGGCTCGGCGATGTTTTCGGTCTGCTCCTGGTCGACCAGGTGGGTGTGCATGTCGATCAGGCCGGGCAGCACCATGCGCCTGGACCAGTCGATGACCGCGCCGTCGGTGGGGGCCGTGGTCCAGGGCGCGACCGAGACCACGCGCTCGCCGTCGATCTTGATCAGCTGGTCGGTCAGCACCTTGCCCTGCAGGGTGTCGACCAGCTTGCCGGCGTGGACGTAGACGGGGGCGGCCTGGGCGGCGGAGGCGGTCAGCGCGAGAGCTGCGGCCATCAGGGCGGTGCGGATCATCGTGTTCATCCTGCGCGGCCGGGGATCGAGGTGGGGACACACACTCACCCCGCGACCTGTGTGAAAAGGGCTAGGCGGTGGGGTGAGTGTGTGTCCCCGTCTTCGCCCCCAACCGCCCCCGCGTCAGCCAGTAGAACGGCGCGCCGATGGCCAGCAGGACGACGCCCCACAGCACCGCCGGGCCGCCGGCGCCGAACAGGGTGAAGACCGCATAGGCGCCCGCCAGTATGGCCACCACGGTCAGGGCCGTGGTCGGGTTGATCCGCTTGGACGCCTGCAGCTTCAGGGCCGCCAGGGCGCAGGCCAGATAGGTGAACAGCGAGGCCGTGGTGGCCAGAAGGGCGATGAAGGTGAAGACCTCGGCCATCGACTTGGCGTAGTTCATCGCCACCAGCACGGTCAGGAAACCGGCCGACATCAGGTGGGCCCGCACCGGCGCGCCGCGCTTGGATTCCTTGCCCAGGAACGCCGGGAACACCCCGCCCCGGGCCATGGCGTAGGGCATCTCGCCCTGCAGCAGCACCCAGCCGTTCAGGGCCCCGAAGGCGCTGATCGCCGCGAACAGGGCCAGCACCTTGCCCGCCGCCGCGCCCCAATGCAGGGCCACGAAGTCCGACAGGGGGGCGTTGGAGACCTTCAGGCTGTCGGCGGGCGTCAGCAGCACCACGGCAGAACAGACCAGCAGGTAGATCAGGCCGGTGAACACTGTCCCGGCCAGGGTGGCGCGGGGGATGGTGCGGGTGGGGTCCACCACCTTGCCGGCCGGCACGGTGGCCGACTCCAGGCCCAGCAGCGCCCACAGGGTCAGGGTGGCCGCCGCCGTGATCCCGCCGGGATGGATGTCGGACGCGTGGAACGGCGTCAGGCTGGCGCCGCCGTCCGAGCCGATCACCCAGAAGGCCAGGCCCGCCACCGCCACCAGCGGCAGCAGCTTCAGCACCGTGGTCACCACCTGCAGCCCGCCGGCCGCGCGGGCGCCCACGATATTGACGCCCACCATCAGCCAGACCGCCGCCAGGGTCAGCAGCATGTGCAGGCCGGGAACCTTGGCGATGGCCGGAAAGATCACCGACAGATAGCTGACCGCCCCGGTGGCGATGGCCGCGTTGCCGACCCACAGCGAGATCCAGTAGCTCCACGCCACCATGAACCCGACCAGCGGCCCGAAGGCTTCCTGGGTGTAGGCATAGGGCCCGCCGGCCTTGGGAAACTCGCGCGACAGGCCCGCGAAGACGAAGGCCAGGGCCAGGCCGCCGGCGATGGTGATCAGCCAGCCGAACACCGCGTTCCAGCCGTAGGGGGCCAGGGACGCGGGCAGCATGAACACCCCCGAGCCGATCATGTTGCCGACCACCAGGGCCGTGCACATCCAGAAGCCCAGGGCTTTTGGACCCGTGACTTGAGGGATCGGGACCTTCTCTTGGGTCGTCGTCATATGGCTACGCTTTCACGGGGCGGACCGGACGTCCATCGTCGCGAGCCCTCCCCCTCGATGGGGGAGGGTTGGGTGGGGGTGACCACGGCCCGTGCGACCGAACCGCCGCATCACCCCCAACCCCGGCCCTTCCCCCATCAAGGGGGAAGGGAGCCTCGCGATCCTAGAACTTCTGCCCGAACTTGAGCCCCATCAGGCGGGGCTGGTTGGGCACGATGTAGGGGTTGGAGCCGCAGACGCTCTCGATGCACTCGGCGTAGCGATAGAGGCTGGCGCGCTTGTCGAAGGCGTTCTTGACGTAGGCCTCGATCGTCCAGTTGTCGCGCGCCAGGCCGGCGGTGAAGTCGGCCGTCGTATAGGCCTCCTGGCGGCCGATGATCTCGCGCTCGACCAGGCGCAGGTCGGTCCAGCTGCCGCTCTGATAGACGACCGAGCCCTGGACGTGGGCGGTGATGTCGCCCAGGCCCCATTCGTAGCGCGTGGTGGCGTTGAGCTTCAGCTTGGGCGTGATCGGCAGCACCGTGCCCTTGGGCGCGTTGGGCGTGGGGCAATCGGTGACCTGCACGCCGCCCACCAGGTCCTGGCAGAAGTTCTCGGTCAGGTGGGCGCTGGTATAGGCGCCCGAGGCCGCCAGGGTCCAGCCGTCGGCGATGGCCCAGTTGATGTCGGTCTCCACGCCCTTGACCTTGGCCGAGCCGGCGTTGTGAATCTCGGTCAGGCCGTTGGCGCCCAGGAGGCCCACCTGGAAGTCGTTCCACTTCTCGATATAGACCGCGCCGTTCCAGCGGATGCGGTTGTCCAGCCACGAGGTCTTCCACCCCGCCTCGTAGTTCTTCAGATAGTCGGCGGTGTAGGGCGGGATGGTGCCGCGACGGTTGATGCCGCCCGGCCGGAAGCCTTCCGAATAGGTGACGTAGACCAGCTTGTTCGGGTCGATCTTGTAGGTGACGTTCACCTTCGGCGAATTGCCGTTTTCCTTGATGCCCTTGTCCAGGTTCGTACAGGGCGACTCGGCGATTTCCTGGCCGGCGAAGCAGCGGGCCTCGCCGGTGTTGGAGCTGTAGCCCGCGCCGTAGCCGAAGAAGCCCTTCAGGGTGTTGTGCGCCTTGAAGAACCGGATGCCGCCGGTGACGGTCAGCTTGTCGGTGATGTCGTAGGCGATCTCGCCGAACACGGCCTGGTCGCGGTCGACGCGCTTCTGCTTGGTCAGCCAGATGGTGTGCGGATAGCCGGTCACCGAGATCGACTCGCCGATGGCGTCGATGATGTAGTTCTGGGTGATGCCGTGGGTCTGGCGCTGGTAGAACACCCCGCCCACGAAGCGCAGGCGGTTCTCCTGCGGGGTCGAGATGCGGATTTCGTGGCTGACCTTGGTGTAGGCGTCGTTGCCCTTGATGTACTGCGACGGGTCGACCGGATTGCCCAGGTCGTCGGTCCAGTAGGCGCCGTAGGTGGTCAGGGTGTCGTAGAAGTACGAGTAGTCGGTGTAGTCGGACTGGGTGTCGACGTCGCGCTTCAGGTACGAGCCGGCATAGACCACGTCGAGGTTGCTGATCTTGCCCTCGACGGTCATGGCCGCCTGCCACCACTTGTCGTTCGAGGTTTCCGGATAGTAGTGCGCCACCTTCAGGTCGCCCACCGCCGGGTCGTAAGAGAACAGGCCGCCGACCTTGGTCTGCTGGCCCATGACCGTGGGGGTCACGATCCAGTCGTCGCCGAACTCCATGCGCAGGGCCGCGCGGGCGCCGTAGGTCTTGACGTCGTTGTAGTCGTCCTTGACGCGGTCGGTGTTGGTCACGGTCACGCCCGAGGTCGGGTAGGTGCGCGTGCCGGGGACGTTGTCGATATAGCCGCCGTCATGCTCGGCCCAGCCGACCAGGCGCACGGCCACGGTGTCGCTGAGCGGCTGGTTGTAGAAGCCCTCGGCCACATAGCCCGCGTCGCCATGGGCGATCTTGTTGGCCTCGATGTCGTAGCCGGCGCTGAAGCCCGCGGTGCTGGGCTTGTTGGTGATGATCCGCACCGTGCCGGCCTGAGAGCTGGCGCCGTACAGCGTGCCCTGCGGCCCGGCCAGGGCTTCCACCCGGGCGATGTCGTAGAGGTGCAGGTCCAGCGCGCCCTGGATCGTGGTGATCGGCTGCTCGTCCAGATAGGTGCCGACGGTGGGCAGCGGGCCGGAGTGGTTGGCGTTGTCGCCGCTGACGATGCCGCGCATGAACACGCTGGAGAAGCCCGGCGAGGTGGTCTGGATCGACACGCTGGGCAGGAACTTGATGTAGTCGTTCAGCCCCGCGATGTGGCGCTCTTCCAGGGTCTTGGTCCCCAGCGCCTGGATGCTGATCGGCACGTCCTGCAGGTTTTCCGAGCGCTTCTGGGCGGTGACCACCACCTCTTCCAGGGCCACGGCGCCGCTCGAAGGCGCGGCCGGCGCCGTCTGGGCGTGGGCCGCAACGCCGGTCAGCATGGACGAGGTCAGCAGGGCCGCCGTCAGCAGGCCCCGGTTGCTAGGTTTCTTCGAGATCATGCGCGCTCCCCACTTTAGGAGAACATGGTTCCGCCTGGTTTTGGGAACCGGCAAGCGCCAACCTATTGAACGACTGTAAAACACGCCGAGTGACGTAATTTTGACACCCCTGACAGCGACCGCCCGCTACGTCGGCGATGGCCGATGATCAAAATTCAGGCGCGGCGGGATAGCGGGCCAGGACAGGACCCAGGGCGGTCTTCAGCGGGTCCAGCCATGATTCGTAGTTCTGCCAATGCTCGACGGCGTCCTTGAAGATGGGCCGCCTGACCTGTTCTGAACTGGCCGTGCGCACGGCGCGGTCGTTTTCGTGGAAGTTCAGGCAGGCTTCCTCGAACGGCAGGCCGCAATAGTCCAGCAGGGCGCGGATCTGGGTCTCCGGATCGGCGACCATCTCCTCGTAGATCACGCGGTGCACGCGGCCCGGCAGTACGGCGTCGAAATGGGCCATCAGCTCCACATAGTCGGCGTAGTAGCGGCCGATGTCCTCCAGGCCGTAGCTGAAGTTCTGGCCCCGGGCGAAGTGCTGCTTGAAGCCCGAGAAGCAGCAGCCCATCGGGTGGCGGCGCGCGTCGACGATCTTGGCGTTGGGCAGCATCAGGGCGATCAGGCCGATGTGGGCGAAGTTGTTGGGCATCTTGTCGATGAACAGCGGCTTGCCCGTCTTGCGCTGCACCCGGGTGCGGTCGAGAAACTCCTGCCCCAGGGCCGCCAGTTCGTCGGCGCTCAGCTCGGCCAGGTTCTCCGGATAGGCCGAGACGTCCTTGCTGGTCTTGGCCCCGCCTAGGCGGCGGGCCATCGAGACGATGTCGGGCAGCTCCATGGTGCCCTCGACCTGCGAGTGGCTGGCCAGGATCTGCTCGATCAGGGTCGAGCCCGCGCGCGGCAGGCCCAGGACAAAGATCGGATCGGGCGCCGGGCAGCCCTGCCCCGCCCGGTCTGCGAACAGCCGGGCGCTCAGCGCCGCCTTGCTGCGCGCCACGTGCTCGCGCATCACCGACGGGTCGTAGGCGATCTGCTCGCGCCGGATCGCCGCGCCCTTTTCGTAGTGGCCGAACGACTGGGCGTAGCGGGCGGCGTCCTCGTGGGCCTTGCCCAGGGCGTAGTGCAGGTGCAGGCGGTCGTCTTCCGAGACGCCCTCGCCCGCCAGTCCGGCCTCCATCGCCGCCAGGTCGGCCTCGGCGAAGCGGTAGGTCTTCATGTTGGCCAGGCTCCACCAGGCCTCGCCCAGGGTCGGCGCCAGGTCGACCGACTTGCGATAGGCCGCCGCCGCGTCCTCGGCCCGGCCTACGGTCTTCAGGGCATGGCCGTAGCTCATCCAGCCCTTGGGCTGCTGGGGGAAACGGGCCAGGACGTCCTCGTAGATCGCCACCGCCTGGCCGTACTCGCCGATCCGCGCCAGGGCGGCGGCCTTGAGGTTGTCGTAGGCGGGGTTGCGCGGGTCGGCCGCCTGCAGGATCGCCAGCTCGGCCAGGGCCTCTTCCGAGCGGCCCTGGCGATAGAGCACGGTAGCCAGGTTGTGGCGGGCGGCGGCGAAGTCGGACGCGATGTTCAAGGCGCGCCGCAGCAACTCCTCGGCCTCCTCCTGGCGGCCCAGGCGGGCCACGGCCTCGGCCAGCATGCGCAGGGCGGCCGGCTCGTCGGGGCGCGCGGCCAGCAGGGCGGTCAGGATCTTCTCGGCCTCGCCGGGCTTGCCGTCGACCAGGGCGGCGGCGGCCCCCATCAGGGCCGGGTCGCGGACCCCGCCCTTGATCTGGCGGGCGCGGGCGTCGGCGGCGCCGGCCTCGTCGCCCAGCAGCTCCAGGGCCTCGGCCAGGCCGCGCCAGGCCGGCGACAGGTTCGGATCGGCGGCGACCGCGCGCCGGAACGCGGCGACGGCGCCCTGGGTCTGGCCGGCGGCGGCCAGGATCAGGCCGTGCTCCAGCTGGATCGGCGGCGCGCCCGGAAAGGCCCGCGACAGGGGATCGACCACCCGCAGGGCCTTGGCCAGATCGCCCTGCAGCCGCAGGGCCGTCGCCAGGATCATCGTCGCCTCGGCATGACGCGGCACGGCCTCCAGGATCGCCACGGCCTGCTCGGCGGCCATCGCGGGGTTGGTCGCCAGCAGGCGGTTGGCGTGGGCCAGGGCGGTGGCGACGCTGCCGGTGGGCGAGGTGGTGGTCGTGGACATGGGGGGATGGGATGGCGGGTTCGGAGGGAAGTCAATCAGCCGAGCCGCCGGCGCGACGCACTTGCCCCCACCTGGCGACTTCGTCGCCTGTCCGCCCCCATAGGGGGCGGAGCCGCACGGCGCGGGCGGTTCGAAAGCTCCGCCCCCTATGGGGGCGGACAGACCGCGCAGCGGTCAGGTGGGGGCAAGTCGCGTCGCTCCGTCCTAGAGCCGATCCCGCATCGCGTACCAGCTCAGCCCCGCCACCGTCAGCGGCCACCGCAGCAACCGCCCGCCCGGGAACGGCGGGGTCGGCAGACGCGACAGCAACGCGACACCCTCCCCCTCGCCCAAGGCCGCGTCGGCCAGCAGCTTGCCGAACCACGGCGCCAGCATCACCCCCTGCCCCGAATAGCCCGCCGCGATCCGCACGCCCGGCGCCAGCTCGCGCACATACGGCGCGCGGTGCACCGTGATCCCCAGGCTCCCGCCCCAGGCGTGGGTGACCTTCACGTCCGCCAGGTCCGGATAGATCTTCAGCATGTGCCGCCGCACGAAGCCCGTCAGGTCGGGCGGGAAGCCGGGCCGGTAGTTCTCGCCGCCGCCGAACAGCAGCCGGCCGTCGGGGCTCTTGCGGAAATAGTTGATCACGAACCGGCTGTCGGCCACGGCGGCGTTACTGCGGATGATGCTGTCGACGCGCTCACCCAACGGCTCGGTGGCCAGGATGAAGTTGTTGATCGGCATCACCCGCGCCCGCGCCGCGCCGCCCACCAGGGTGTCGAGATAGCCGTCGCCGGTCAGGATCAACTGGTCGCAGGTGACCTTGCCGTTCGGCGTATCGACGATGATCGACCCGCCCTCGCGCCGCCAGGCCGTGGCGCGGGTCTGCTCATGGATTACGGCCCCCGCCGCCAGGGTCGCCCGCGCCATGCCCAGCGCCAGGTTCAGGGGATGCAGGTGGCCGCCGCCCCGGTCGATAAGGCCGCCGTGATAGACCTCGGTCCCCAGTTCCCGCGCCAGCTCGGCCTCGCCGATCAGCGACAGCTGGTCGTAGCCGTAGCGGCTGGCCATGAACTCGATGTGGGCCGCGTCCTCGGCCTCGCCGCCAGGCTTGTGGCGAGCGTGGATCATGCCGGGGGTGAAGTCGCAGGCGATGCCGTGCTCGGCGATCAGGGAGAGGAGATGGGTCCGCGCGTCGCCGGCCATGCGCCACAGGGCCAGGGCGTCGTCGCGGCCGAGGGTCTTCTCCAGCCACGCCTGGTCGTTGCGCTGGCCCATATGGACCTGGCCGCCGTTGCGCCCCGACGCGCCGGACCCGACCTGGGCGGCTTCCAGGACGACGACGGACACCCCGCGCGTGCCCAGCTCCAGCGCGGCGCCCAGGCCGGTATAGCCGGCGCCGACGATGCAGACGTCGGCGCGGGTGTCGGCGGTCAGGGGCGGCAGCGCCGGGAACGGCGTGGCCGTGGCGGCGTACCAGGAGGTGGCGGGGTGGCCGGTGTTAGCGAACACCTACTTGCCCCCACCTGACCGCTTCGCGGTCTGTCCGCCCCCATAGGGGGCGGAGCCGCGTGGCGTGGACGGTTCGAAAGCTCCGCCCCCTATGGGGGCGGACAGGCGACGCCAGTCGCCAGGTGGGGGCAAGTCGGCGCGCACGGCCTCACACATTCAGCAACAGGAACTCCCGCTCCCACGGGCTGATCGTGCGCATGAAGGTCTCGTACTCGGCCTGTTTCACCGTGGCGTAGGCGGCGCAGAAGGTGCTCCCGAGAATGTCGATCAGCGGCGTCGCGGCCTCGAACAGGGCCACCGATTCCAAGAGGCTGCGCGGCAGCTCGATGCCTCGCACATTGGCGTCCGTATCCACCGGCGCCGTGGGCGACAGGTTGTGGATCATGCCCAGATAGCCCGCCGCCAGCACCGCGGCGATGGCCAGGTAGGGGTTGGCGTCCGACGAGGGGATGCGGTTCTCGACCCGGCGGTTGGCCGGATCCGATGGCGGCACCCGCAGGCCGCAGGTGCGGTTGTCGTAGCCCCACTGGGTGTTGACCGGCGCGCCCGAGTCCCGCGCGATCCGGCGGTAGCTGTTCACGTACGGCGCCAGGATCGCCATGATCGCCGGCAGGTAGCGCTGCTGCCCGGCGATGAAGGCGTAGAACAGCGGCGTGGCCTCGCGGGTCTTGGGATCGGAGAACAGGTTATCGCCGTCCTCGCCCAGGATCGACTGGTGGATGTGCATGGCGCTGCCGGGCTCGGCGGCCATCGGCTTGGCCATGAAGGTGGCGTAGATGTCGTGCTCCAGCGCCACCTCCCGGATGGTGCGCTTCATCATGAACACCTGGTCGGCCAGCTCCAGCGGATTGCCGTGCCGCAGGTTGATCTCCATCTGGGCCACGCCGCTCTCGTGGATCAGGGTGTCGATCTCCAGGCCCTGGCGCTCGGAATATTCATACATGTCCTCGAACAGGGCGTCGAACTCGTTGACCGCCGCGATGGAGTAGCCCTGGCGGCCGGTTTCCGGTCTTCCGGAACGACCCACCGGAGGCTTCAGCGGATAGTCCGGGTCGGTGTTCTTCTCGACCAGGTAGAACTCGATTTCGGGCGCCACCACCGGCTCCCAGCCCTTCTCGCGATAGAGGGCCAGCACGCGGCGCAGCACCTGGCGCGGGCTCTCCTCCACCGGGCGGCCGTCGGGGTGGAAGGCGTCGTGGATCACCTGGGCGGTCGGATCCTGGGCCCAGGGCACCACGGCCAGGGTGGCCAGGTCCGGGGTCAGGATGACGTCGGTGTCGGCCTGGACGGAATCGACGTCGCCCTCGAACTCGGGGAAGTCGCCGGTGATGGTCTGGTAGAACACCGCCAGCGGCAGGTTCATCGACGGGGTGCCCAGGAACTTGCGCACCGGCATGATCTTGCCCCGCGCCACGCCGGCGAGATCGGGCACGACGCACTCGATCTCCTCGATGTTCTGCCGGGCGAACCACTCCTTGGCGTCGTCCAGCGTGGACGCCCCGCGCGTGGTCTTGGGGGCGGGCTTGGATTTCTTTTCTTTGTACTTCACGGGGGCGCTCCTCGCGCTTTGGAAGTCTGATCTTCTAGGACGTCGGCGACAATCGCATCGTCCCTCGTGGCTAGGATCGGCGTGCGCGGCGTGGCGGAGGTTTGGCGGATGGTCCGATCGCGGGACTTCCGGTATTATTACCGGTACTCACAGACGCGGGTTCATCCGAGATGACGGCGATCAAGGCAATCATGTCCGAAGACGGCGGGGTGACTTTCCCCTCCGACGTTCGCGCGGCGGCCGGCCTGGAGAACGGCGGCCCGGTGGTGATCGAGGTCGTCGACGGCGAACTGCATGTGCGCAGCATCAAGCAGGTCATGGATCGGGCCCGCGACATCGCGCGCAAGATCATCGGCGACCAGCCCGGCGCCTCGGTCGATGACTTCCTGGCGGAGCGCCGACGCGAAGCCGAGGCCGAGGATTGACGGTCGTCCTCGACGCCTCGGCGCTGATCGCGACTTTGAAGGATGAGCCTGGCGCGGATCGGGTCGACGCCGTCTTGCACGGGGCGAGCATGACAACCTTCAACCTCGCCGAGGTCGTGGGCCATTTCGCCAAGTTGGGCGCGGACCGTAACGATATCGACGCTCTGCTGGCCGGCTTGCCCATCACCTACATAGCGCCGGATGAAGCCCTGGCCATCGAAGCCGGCCTCATGCTCGCGGCCACGCGCAAGGCGGGCCTTTCGCTGGGCGACCGCTTTTGCCTCGCCCTGGCCCGCGCCACGAACGCGACGGCGCTGACCGCCGACCGGGCATGGAAGGACCTGGCCGAGGAACTCGGCGTCGAGGTCGAGCTTATTCGCTGAGGTAACGCGGGGGCGCATCGGCGATCATCCTCGCCGTGCGCCCGTGAGACTGCCCGTACTCATCCCGCCGCCTCCGGCTTCAGCGCCCGCAGCACCGGCTCGGCTTCGTCCAGGCTCTTGCGGATGATGCCCACCAGCTCGTCGATCTGGGCGTGGGTGATGATCAGGGGCGGGCAGCAGACGATGCTGTCGCGGATGGCGCGGACCATCAGGCCGTTCTTGATGCACAGGTCGCGGACGATGGGCCCGGCCTCGCCCTCCTTGTCGAGGAAGCGATGGTTGGTCCCTTTTTCGCGCACGATCTCGACCGCGCCGATCAGGCCCAGCGACCGGGTCTCGCCCACCAGCGGATGGTCGTTCAGGCTGGCCAGGGCCTTGGCCAGATAG
Source organism: Caulobacter sp. GW821-FHT09B08 (assembly GCF_059418225.1). Lineage (NCBI taxonomy): Bacteria > Pseudomonadati > Pseudomonadota > Alphaproteobacteria > Caulobacterales > Caulobacteraceae > Caulobacter > Caulobacter sp. GW821-FHT09B08. The sequence continues at coordinate 164,818 of NZ_JBWKPL010000001.1, forward strand.
GGCCCGGTGTCGTCGCGAGTGCGCTCGACCAGGCCTTCGCGCTCCATGATCTCGATGTTCTTCAGCGCCACGGCCGCCGCCGTCGGGTGGCCGGAATAGGTAAAGCCGTGGATGAAGTCGCCGCCCTTCTCGCGCAGTTCGGCGACGATGTGGTCGGCCACGCCCACGGCCGAAATCGGCAGGTAGCCGGACGACAGGCCCTTGGCCATGGCGATCATGTCGGGCTTCACGCCATAGTGCTGGTGGCCGAACCAGGTTCCCAGGCGCCCGAAGCCGCAGATCACCTCGTCGCAGACCAGCAGGATCCCGTACTTGCGGCACACCGCCTCGACGGCGGGCCAGTAGCCGTCCGGCGGGATGATCACCCCGCCCGCCCCCTGCACCGGCTCGCCGATGAAGGCGGCGACGTTCTCGGGACCGACCTCGAGGATCTTGTCCTCGATCGCCTTGACCGCCCGGTCGCGGAAGGCGGCGGGGTCCTCGCCGAAGCCGTCGTTGAACTGGTAGGGCTGCATCACGTGGTGCACGCCGGGGATCGGCAGGTCGCCCTGCACATGCATGTGCTTCATGCCGCCCAGCGAGACGCCGGCGACGGTAGAGCCGTGATAGGCGTTCCAGCGGCTGATGAACTGGGTGCGCTGGGGCTGGCCCTTGAGCTTCCAGTAGTGGCGGGCCAGGCGGAAGACCGTGTCGTTGGCCTCCGACCCCGACGAATTGTAGAAGACGTGGGTCAGGCGCCCGCCCATCTTCTCGGCGATCTTGGTGGCCAGCCGGATCGGCGGCGGCGAGGCCGTCTTGAAGAAGGTGTTGTAGTAGGGCAGCTCCAGCATCTGGTCGTAGGCGGCCTTGGCCAGCTCCTCGCGACCGTAGCCCACGTTCACGCACCACAGCCCGGCCATGCCGTCCAGGATCTGGTGGCCCTCGCCGTCATGGATGTAGACGCCGTCGGCCCGGGTGATGATCCGGCTGCCGCCGAGCTCCGCGATCACCTTGTGGTCGGCCTGGGCCGGCAGGTGGTGGGCCAGGTCCAGGCGCTTCAGCTCGGCGATGTCGTGGTTGCGGATGGGGACGGTCATCGGGGGGTACTCCTGGACGATTTTTCTTTTTTGCTCCCTTCCCCCTTTGATGGGGGAAGGGTCGGGGATGGGGGTGACAGCGGTCGAAGGTGTGGCGCGAAACTGACTGCCGCATCACCCCCACCCCTGCCCCTCCCCCATCAAGGGGGAGGGGAAAGCGGGGCGCCTCTAAGGGCGCGGCCGAACACCTGGAAGAACGCCTGGCTCTGCGGATTGCGCTCGGGCTTCCATTCGGGATGCCACTGGACGGCCAGGACGGGCGCGCCGTTGACCTTGGCCGACACGGCTTCCACCACGCCGTCAGGCGCGCGGGCCTCGACCAGCAGGCCTTCGCCCAGCTGGTCCACGCCCTGATAGTGCACGGAATTGACGGTGGCCGTCTCGGCGCCGAAGGCCGTGGCCAGCACGCCGCGCGGGGTCAGGTCGACGCGGTGCTCGTGGTCGAACATGCCGTCGAAATCGACCTCGTCGGGGGCGTGGTGCGGCAGGGGCGCGCCGGTGTCCGACATGTCCCGCCGCAGGGTGCCTCCGAACGCGACATTGATCTCCTGGAAGCCTCGGCAGACGCCGAAGACGGGCCGGCCGAGGTCGAGCATGGCCTTGATCAGGTCGGCGGTCATGGTGTCGCGCGCCGCGTCGAAGGGGCCCGGAGCGTCGGGCACGTCCTGGCCGTAGCGGGCGGGCTCCATGTTGGAGGGGCTGCCGGTCAGCATCAGGCCGTCCAGGCGGGAGGCGACCTCGGAGGCCTTCATGAGTTCGGGCATGGAGGGAACCAGCAGGGCCGCGGCGTCGGCGTATTTCATCGCGCCGGCCACATAGCGGTTCATCACCGCCTGGGCCGGTTCGATCCCGACGGTGCGGGTGCAGCAGATGACGCCGGCGACGGGTCTCATCACTTGCCCCCTACGGACCGCTTCGCGGTCGTCTTCCCCCATAGGGGGAAGAGCCCTGCCGCCCGTGCGGCGCAGCCGCCAGGTGGGGGCAAGGGGGTGAGCCACGGGCATGATCAGCTCAACAACACCGCCGGCGAACAGGCGTGCCAGCCCAGCCACACGGCCTCGCCCAGCTTGAAGTCCTCCTGGTCCCAGCGGGTCAGGTTCTGCCGCGCCACCTTGATCCTCCGGCCGCTCCTAATCTCGACCTCATACAGGCTCTGCCCACCCAGATAGGCCTCGTGCTTGATCACCCCGGCCACGGCGTTCTGCCCCACCGGACAGTCGCCCATGTTCGGCGGCGGGGCGCCGTCGGGGCGTTTGTGCAGTTCAATCTTCTCGGGCCGCAGCGCCGCCCAGACCGTGCCGCCGCGTGCGCCGGTGACGCCGTGGTCCAGGAAGATGTCGCAGTCGAGATCCGGCGAGCGCACCACCGCGTGGCTCGGTTCATCCACCGCCAGCACGCCCTCGAACAGGTTCACGCTGCCGATGAAGTCGGCCACGAAGCGGCTGTTGGGGAACTCGTAGAGGTCGCTGGGGCCGGCCACCTGCTGCAGCACGCCGCGGTTCATCACCGCGCAGCGGCTGGCGAGCGCGAGGGCCTCGTCCTGGTCGTGGGTGACCATGATGAAGGTGATGCCGACCTTCTCCTGCAGGGTGCAGAGCTCGGTGCGCATCTGCTCGCGCAGCTTGGCGTCCAGGGCCGACAGGGGCTCGTCCAGCAGCAGCACGCGGGGGCGCTTCACCAGGGCCCGGGCCAGGGCGACGCGCTGGCGCTGGCCGCCCGACAGCTGGTCGGGCTTGCGCTGGGCCAGGCCGTGCAGCTGGACCAGGTCCAGCGCCTCCTCCACCCGGCGGTCGCGCTCGGCCTTGGAGACGCGGTCCACCTTCAGGCCGTAGGCGACGTTGTCGGCCACGCTCATGTGCGGGAAGACGGCGTAGGACTGGAACACCATGTTCACCGGGCGCTTGTTGGGCGGCACGTTGGAGATGTCCTGGCCGTCGATCAGGATGCGGCCCTCGGTCGGGGTCTCGAACCCGGCCAGCATGCGTAGCAGGGTGGTCTTGCCGCAGCCCGACGGCCCCAGCAGGGCGAAGAACTCGCCCTCGTTGACGCTCAGCGACACGTTGTCGACCGCCGCCAGCTTGCCGAAGCGCTTGGTGACGTTCTCGAAGGTGATGATGGGTTGGCTGGTCACGTCGTCTGCCCCCGAGACAGGTCGAATTCGGTCATGTTGGAACGGCCGCAGGACGCCCCCTCCGTCACGATGCTGCGCATCGCGCCACCTCCCCCGCTGCGCGGGTGAGGAGGAGCGGCTCTCTCCTCCCCCGTGAAACGGGGGAGGTGGCGGGCGAAGCCCGACGGAGGGGGCGTCATGCCGCTCATTTGCCGTCCCCATGCGCCCCGGCCACGCCGGCCGGGTCGCCCTGCAGCTTCAGCGCCACGGCGGTCAGGATCACGGTCAGGACGATCAGGATGGTCGAGGCCGCGTTGACCTCGGGCGTCACCGAGAAGCGGACCATCGAATAGACCTTCACCGGGAAGGTCACCGTGTCCGGGCCGGCGGTGAAGAAAGTGATGACGAAGTCGTCGAGGCTCAGCGTGAAGGCCAGCAGGGCGCCGGCCACCAGCGATGGGGCCATGTGCGGCAGGATCACGTCCTTGATCGTGCGCCATTCGCCGGCCCCGAGGTCGCGGGCCGCCTCCTCCATCTCGCGGTTGAAGCTGGCCATGCGCGCGCGCACCACCACCGCCACGAACGGGAACGAGAACGACACGTGGGCGATGGTGATGGCGCCCAGGTTCAGCGGCCAGGGCAGGCCCACCGGCCAGGGGAAGACCTTGGCGAAGAACACCAGCATGGCCACGCCCATGCAGATTTCGGGCACCACGATGGGCAGGGCCAGGGCGCCGTCCAGGGCGGTCTTGCCGGGGAAGCGGAAGCGCCACAGCACCAGGGCGACCATGGCCCCCAGGGCCACGCTCAGCACCGTGCACAGGGCCGCGATGGTGAGGGAGTTGGCGAAGGCCTCGATCAGGCCGTCGTTGTTGAAGGCCTTCTCGTAATATTTGAGGGTGAAGCCCTTCCAGACGATGTTGCGCCGGCTGTCGTTGAAGCTGAAGGCCATCAGGGCGATCAGCGGCGCGTAGAGGAACACCCCCACGGCGGCCAGCCAGGCCTGCATCTGCCAGCGGCGGAGATATTCCAGCGGACCGGGGGCGCTGCGTTTGGTCATTGGAAGGCTCCCCGTCCCCAAACTCCCAACATCCCGGCGAAGGCCGGGACCCAAGCTGAGTTGGATGTTTCGTCCAGGATGCTTGCCGCCGCCTCGGCTTGGGTCCCGGCCTTCGCCGGGATGTTGGCGTTGTGGGATGGGAGGAAAGTCACGCCCGTTCCCCCTTCTTCGTCCGCGCCAGCAGCGCCTGCACCGCGATGGCGATGAAGGTCAGGTACATCAGCAGGAACGACAGGGCCGCGCCGAAGGGCCAGTCGTTGGCGCGCTTGAACTGGCGCTCGATGACGTTGGCGATCATCTGGCTGTCGGGACCGCCCAGCAGGTCGGGCGTCAGATAGGCCCCCAGGGCCGGGATGAAGGTGATCAGCACGCCCGAGGCGATGCCCGGCAGGGCCAGGGGCACGACCACGCGGAACAGGGTGCGCATGTGCCCGGCGCCGAGGTCGAGACTGGCCTCCAGCAGCGACTTGTCGAGGCGATCCAGGGCCGAATAGAGCGGCAGCACCATGAACGGCAGGTGGACGTAAACGAGGCCCACGATGACCGCGAAATTGGTGTGCATCATCTCCAGCGGCTGGAACGACGGCAGGGCCACCACCTTGGCCGCCAGGTTCCAAACCGCCTCGAGCGACTTGTTGATGTAGCCCTCGTTCCGCAGCACGGCGATCAGGGCGTAGGTGCGGATCAGGAGGTTCGTCCAGAACGGCAGCATGATCAGTAGCAGCAGCCAGGCCTTGGCCTTTGGCGAGGCGAAGGTGATGGCCAGGGCCACCGGGAAGCCGATCACCAGGCAGAGGCCCGTGGTCAGGGCGGCCACGGAGGCCGACTTCAGGAAGATCTTCAGGTACAGCGGCTCGATGGCCCGGGCGTAGTTCTTGAACGTGCCCGTGATGGCGATCTGGGTCAGGCCCTCGTTGTGGCCGAAGCTGTAGGCCCAGACGATGGCCAGGGGGATCAGGAAGAACAGCACCAGCCACACCAGCGGCGCGGCCAGCGCCCCGGCGAAGACGGCTTTCGCCTGTTTCCAGCTCTGCTCCATCGTGGGGCTCCGTCTGCCCCCTTCCCCCTTGATGGGGGAAGGGCTGGGGATGGGGGTGAAAGCGGTTCAGGAGGTGGCGCGGTCGGCGTGCAATCCGCCGGCGGCGTCACCCCCATCCCCGCCCTTCCCCCATCAAGGGGGAAGGGAGAAGAGGGTTTAAGCCGCCCGCACGCGGGTGATGACTTCCTCGTACAGGCTGGCCTTCTCGGCCCCTTCGAACGCCCCGTACTCGCACTTGGACATGATGTCGGCGGGCGGGAAGATCACCGGGTTGTCGCGGTATTCCGGCGGCATCAGCGCCTTGGCCGCCGCATTGGGCGTCGGGTACAGGATCGTCTTGGAGATCTCGGCCCCGGCCTGGGCGTCCAGCAGGTAGTTGATGAACTTGTGCGCGTTGTCGGGACGCGGCGCGCCCTTGGGGATGCACAGGGTGTCGGAGTTGATCAGCGACCCTTCCTTGGGGATCACGAAGTCGATGTCCGGATCGTCCTTCATGACCTGGGCGATGTCGCCGTTATATTCCAGCACCAGGTCCACATCGCCGGCCACCAGCATGTCCTGGCCGTTGTCGTCGTGGAACGCCTTCACATAGGGCTTCTGGCGGATCAGCATCTTCTCGATCTCGGTGACGAGCTCGGGCGGGATGTTGTTGACGCTGTGGCCCTTGTACTTGGCGGCCAGGCGGATCAGGTCGGCGCTTTCCGACAGCAGGGCGATGCGCCCGTTATACTGGGCGCTGTCGAACAGGTACTTCCAGCTGTCGGGAACGCCCTTCACCTTGGACTTGCGATAGCCGATGCCCAGCACCAGCCAGGTATAGGGCATGGAGAACTTGCGGCCCTTGTCGTAGTCGGGGTCCAGGAAGGCCGGGTCGATGTTCTTGATGTTGGGGATCTTGGCGTGGTCCAGCGGCTCCAGCATGCCCGCCTGGCCCATGCGGGTCACGAACTCGTTGGACGGCACGATCACGTCGTAGCCGGCGTTGCCCGCCTTCAGCTTGGCGAACAGCTCGTCGTTGGTGGCGAACAGGCTCATGTTCACGTCGACGCCGGTGGCCTTCTTGAAGTCGCCCAGCGTGGTCTCGCCGATATAGGTGTCCCAGTTGTAGAAGTTCAGCTTGGCTTCCTCGCCATTGGCCGACTTCGTCGCCTCGCCCTGGGGCTTCTGCCCGCAGGCGGTGAAGCTGATGCCGATGGCGGCGGCGCCCATGGCCGTCAGCAGCGAGCGGCGCGTGCCGAGAATGCGGTTGGTGCTCATGGCCTTCTCTCCCCTTGAATTCGTCTGACAACCAAAGATCCACATGACTCCCCTCCCCCTTGATGGGGGAGGGGTCGGGGGTGGGGGTGACAACGGCCGCGCCGCTGAACCACCCCATCACCCCCATCCCCGGCCCTTCCCCCATCAAGGGGGAAGGGGGATCGGGCATCCACCTCAACTCCACATTTCACGCCCCGCCGTCAGGCGTTGCGCAGATACCAGTCATAATCCAGCTGCCCGACCACCTCGGCGAAGCGCGCCTGCTCGGTGCGCTTGACCGAGACGAACATCTCCACGAACCGCGCGCCCAGATAGTCGCGCAGCACGTCGGAGGCCTCGAACAGGTTCACCGCCGCGTACCAGTCGGTCGGCAGGCGGATCTTCTCCTTGGCCGCGGCCGCGTAGCCGTCGCCGACCACCGCCGGACCCGGATCGATCTTGTTGGAGATGCCGTAGTGGGCGCAGGCCAGCAGAGCCGCCAGCACCAGGTACGGATTGGCGTCGGCCCCGGCCACGCGGTGCTCGACGTGACGCGTCGGCGGCGGGCCGGCCGGCACGCGCAAGGATACCGTGCGGTTGTTGACGCCCCAGGTCGGGGCGACGGGCGCGTAGCTGTTGGCCTTGAAGCGGCGATAGGAATTGGCGTTGGGCGCCAGGATCGCCATGCAGTCGGCCATCAGCACCTTCATGCCGCCGATGGCGTGTTTCAGCAGGTCGGAGCCCTCGATGTCCTCGGCGGCGCAGAGGTTGTTTCCCGCTGCGTCGTTGAAGCTGACATGGACGTGGAAGCCGTTGCCGGCCTGGTCGGCCCAGGGCTTGGCCATGAAGGTGGCCTCGGCGCCGTGCTTGAGGGCCACGCCCTTGGCGGCGCGCTTGTAGCGCAGGGCGTCGTCGGCGGCGGTCAGGGCGTCGGGCTTGTGCTTGAGGGTCAGCTCGACCTGGCCCGGGGCGAACTCCGAAATCGCGCCTTCCAGCGGCACGCCCAGGGTGTCGCAGACAGCCCACAGCTCGCGCAGGAACGGCGCCTGGGCCTCCAGCTCGGGCAGGCCGTAGACCTGGATGCCGTGCGGCCGCTCGCCGGTCTGGGCCGAGCGGGCGGGCAGCAGCTCGCCGTTCGGGCCGCGCTTCTGGTCGACCAGATAGTATTCCAGTTCGCAGGCGGCGACCGGGGTCAGACCGTCGGCGGCGAAGCGGTCCAACACCCGCTGCAGCACATGGCGCGGGTCCAGGTCGTTGGGCGTCCCGTCCAGCTCGTACATGGACAGCATCACCTGGGCCATGTCGTCGCCCAGCCAGGGGGCCAGGGTCAGGCTGCCCGGCACGGGCCGCGCGCGGCGGTCGGCGTCGCCGTCCTCCCAGACCAGGCCCGTCTCCTCGCAGTCGGCCCCGTTGGTGTCGACCACCAGCACCGAGCCCGGCAGGAAACGGCCGTACTCGTAGATCGCCGGCAGCTCGTGGATCCGCAGCCGCTTGCCGCGCGGCACGCCGGTCATGGAGGTGAAGAACACGTCGACGAACTTCACCTGCGGGTTGGCGGCGAGGAAGTCGGTGCATTCCTGGAGCGGGGCGACCTGGCTCATGCTGACGCCCCCACCACGCCACCCCTACTTCCCAACATCCCGGCGAAGGCCGGGACCCAAGCTGAGCTTGGTGTTCCGTCCAGGATGCTTGCCGCCGCCTCGGCTTGGGTCCCGGCCTTCGCCGGGATGTTGGGATTTGAAAAGGTCACAGCGAAAGTCCCTCCAGCGCGCCCGCGAACCCGTCCACCGCCTCGACCAGGCGGTCGATCGCGGCGTCCTCGGTCACGGGCGACACCAGCATCATGTTGTGGAAGGGCGCGATCAGCACCCCGCGATTGATCAGCCACAGATGAAGCGCGGCCAGCAGGTCGGCGTCCAGCGCCTCGCGCATGAGGGCGGCGTTTTTCGGCGGCGAGGCGGCGAAGACCAGCTCCACCCGGGCCCCGACGTGGACCACCGACCAGGGGAGATTCCGCGCGGCGATCACGCCCCGCAGCCCCTCGACCAGGCGGCCGGCGCCGGCCAGCATCCGAGCGTAGGCCGCGTCGGTCATCACGTCGGTCAGCATGGCGCGCATGGCGGCCAGGGCCAGGGCATTGCCGGAAAGGGTGGTGCCGATGCCCGACTGGCCCGGCCCGATCCGGGCGGCGGCGCGGTCCATGCATTCCGACAGCCGGGCGGTCACGCCCCAGACGGCGGCGGGCACCCCGCCGGCGACGGCCTTGCCGATCACCAGCATGTCCGGCTCCAGCCCATGGGCGCGGGCATAGCCGCCGGGGCCGGTCGAGATGGTGTGGGTCTCGTCGATGATCAGCAGGGTCCCGGCCTGGCGGGTCAGGTCGCGCAGCACGTCCAGATAGCCGGCCTGCGGCAGGATCATCCCGCAATTGGTCATGGCCGGCTCGGCCAGGACGGCGGCGACGTCGCCGGGCGCCAGAGCGGCGGCCAGAGCTTCGGGGTCGTTGAACGGGATCACGCGGGTGGTGGCCGTCAGGTCGTGGACCTGGCCCAGCAGGCCGGGCTTCATGACGGGTTGGCCGTCCTTCAGCACCACGAAGGCGTCGTCGACCATGCCGTGATAGCAGCCGTCGAACACCAGGATCACGGGCCGCTCGGTCACCGCCCGCGCCCAGCGGATGGCGGCGCGGTTGGCGTCGCTGGCCGTGGTCGCCACCTGCCACAGCGGCAGGCCGAAGCGCTCGGCCAGCAGGCGTCCGACGATCACAGCGCCGGCGGTGGGCAGCATGAAGCCGGTCCCGCGCATCGCCTGGTCGGCCACCGCCCGGGCCACCGCCTCCTGGCCATGGCCGAACATGGCCGGCGTGTCGGCCAGGCAGAAGTCGTCGTAGAGCTTGCCGTCGACGTCGGTGATCTGGGCGCCCACGCCCTGCGCCGCGAAGATCGGGCACGGGCTGGCCCAGTCCGTCATCCAGTGCATCGGCGCCCCGCCCCGCCAGACATCGGCCGACTGACGCGACATGGCGCACGAGCGGGGGTGTTCGGCCACGAAGCGGCGGGCCTCGTCCTGAAGGAGGTCGGCGAGGATGGGGGCGTTGGCGGGCTTGGGGGTCATGCGGCGCATTCCCCACAATCCACCCATCCATTTTTCCCGCCCGTCATTCCCGCCCTTGTGGCGGGAACCCCTCTGTCCGCCGCAAGGGCAGCGGGAGCGGACCGCCGGCGGTCCGCTTGCGCTTCACGTGCGGACTGAACCAGGGGTTCCCGCCACAAGGGCGGGAATGACGACTGAGAATGGAGGTGAGTTGAACGGCTCATCCCCATCACCTCAGCGTCACCGACACCGACTTCAGGTCGGCGTACTTGTGCAGGGCGTGCAGGCTGCGATCCCGGCCGAAGCCCGACTGCTTGAAGCCGCCGAACGGCATGGTGATGTCGCAGGCGTCCCAGCCGTTGACCCAGACCAGCCCCGCCTTCAGCCTCCGGGCGCAGCCCAGGGCCTGGTCGATGTCGCTGGACCACAGGCCCGCGGCCAGGCCGTAGACGGTGTCGTTGGCCAGGCGCATGGCCTCGTCGGCGGTCTTGAAGGTCTGCACCCCCAGCACCGGGCCGAACACCTCTTCCCGCGCCAGGGTGTGGTCGGGGGCCAGGCCGTCGAAGATGGTGGGCTCCACATAGAAGCCGCCGGTCTCGGTGCGCACGCGCCGGCCGCCCAGCACCCGGCGGGCGCCCTGGCTGTCGGCGGTGGCGATGTAGTCCAGGGCGGTGTTCATCTGCCGCTCGCTGACCATGGCCCCGAAGCTTGTCTCTGGATCGAGCGGATCGCCGGGGACCATGGTCCTGGCCACGGCGACCACCTTCTCCAGGAACTCGTCCTTGATGCTGTCCTGCACCAGCAGGCGCGAGGCGGCGGTGCAGACCTCGCCCTGGTTATAGAACACGCCCCAGGCGGCGGCCTCGGCGGCGGCGTCCAGATGCTTGCAGTCGGCGAAGACGATCTGGGGCGACTTGCCGCCCAACTCCAGCGAGACGCGCTTGAGGTTGCTGCGCGCCGAATAGTCCATCAGCCGCCGGCCCACCGGACCCGAGCCGGTGAAGGCGATCATGTCGACGTCCATCGACAGGGCCAGGGCCTCGCCGGCGACGCCGCCCAGGCCGGGGATGACGTTCAAGACCCCTGCCGGGAGCCCCGCTTCGAGGGCCAGCTCGCCCAGCTTCAGCGCCGTCAGCGGCGACTGCTCGGCGGGCTTGAGGACGACGGAATTGCCCATGGCCAGGGCCGGGGCGACCTTCCACATCGCCATGTGCAGCGGGAAGTTCCAGGGCACGATGGCCCCGATCACCCCCAGCGGCTCGTGCACCGCCCACGACAGGCGGTCGATGGGCGAGGCGCCGACCTCGCCATAGATCTTGTCCAGCGCCTCGGCGTACCAGCGGGTGGTGCCGATGGCCAACGGGATGTCGACGGCACGGGCGTCGCGGATCGGCTTGCCGGTGTCCAGGCTCTCCAGCAGGGCCAGTTCCTCGGCGTCGCGTTCCATCAGCTCGGCCAGCTTGAACAGCACCGCCTTCTTGGCGCGCGGGCCCTGGTCGCGCCAGCGGCCGTCCTCGAAGGCGGCGCGGGCCGAGGCGACGGCGCGCTCGACGTCCTCGCCCTGGCAGGCGGCGACCTGGTTGATCACCTGGCCGTCGCGCGGCGAGACGTTGTGGAAGGTCGCCCCGGACGCCGCCTCGACCAGGGCGCCGTCGATCACCGCCCGCCCGGGCAGGGCGAGGGTGGCAAGGGCGTCGAGGGGACGGACGGCGGTCACGCGAAGATACTCCGAAAATTGTGATCACAGTTTGCGTCGGATCGCCGACTGTCAAGGCGGGGCGGCGGGGGAGCGGTGAGGTTTGTGCGGGGCGCCTGCTTCCTCCTCACCCGTGCAACGGGGGAGGTGGCGCGGCGCCGATAGGCGACGTGACGGAGGGGGCGTCGTGCGGCGGAGGACGCCCCCTCCGTCACGCTGCGTATCCGCAGCGCGCCACCTCCCCCGCTTTGCGGGTGAGGAGGAGAACACATCATCCCGCCCCCACCGCCACGCGCATCTTGTCCATGCCCTCGGAGATGTCGGCCGCCACGGCCCGGCGGGAGGCTTCGGCGTCGCGGGCCTTGAGCGCCTCCATGGCCTCGGCGTGGCGGTCGGCCACCAGGCCGTCGGCGCCCACCCGGCCGAACACCACCCGCATGAACGGCCCGATCTGCAGCCACAGCCCGCCGGCCATGGCCAGCAGCACCTCGGCCTCGGCCCGTTCGTAGAGGGCGAAGTGGAAGTCGTGGTTGGCGGTCATATAGGCGTCGACATCGCCCAGCTTCAGGGCGTCGTCGACGGCCGCGTCCAGGTCGCGCAGGTGTTTCAGCAGGGCCGCGTCGGCGTGGGGGGCGGCGCGGGCGGCCAGTTCCGGCTCGATCCAGAGGCGGGCCTGGGACAGCTGCTCCAGCCGCGCGGCGGTCAGGGACGGCACGGACAGGCGCTTGTTGGCCGGGTTGATCGCCAGGGCCCGCTCGGCCACCAGCCGCCGCACCGCGTCGCGCACCGGCATGGGGCTGACCCCCAGCTCGCCGGCCAGGCTGCGCAGGCTGACCCCCACGCCCGGCGCGATCCGGCCGGTGATCAGGGCCTGGCGAATGGCCTCGTAGACCTGGTCGTGGATGGCCAGGCTGTCGGCGAGAGGCTTGCGCGTCTGCGTGCTCATGCCCTCCCCGCCTCCTGAATCCGCTTGCGCCAGCCCACGCAATTGCGATCACAATGCACGCGTCCTCCCAGAACGCCAGACCCAGAGAACCCGCCCATGCCCGATTTCGGCGCAAACGACCTCGACGCCTTCTGGATGCCCTTCACGCCCAACCGGCGGTTCAAGGCCCAGCCGCGCCTGCTCAGCCACGCCGAGGGCATGCACTACAAGACGCCCGACGGCCGCCAGGTGCTGGACGCCACCTCGGGCCTGTGGTGCGTCAACGCCGGGCACAACCGGCCCAGGATCGTCGAAGCCATCCGCCGCCAGGCCGGCGAGATGGACTACGCCCCCAGCTTCAACATGGGCCACCCGGCGGCCTTCGCCTTCGCCAGCCGCATCGCCCAGATCACGCCCAAGGGGCTGGACCGCATCTTCTTCACCGGCTCGGGCTCGGAGTCGGTCGACACCGCCCTGAAGATCGCCCTGGCCTATCACCGGGCGCGCGGCAAGGGGACCAAGACCCGGCTGATCGGCCGCGAGCGCGGCTATCACGGCGTGGGCTTCGGCGGCATCTCGGTGGGCGGCATCCCCAAGAACCGGATGTACTTCGGCAGCCTGCTGACCGGCGTCGACCACCTGCCCCACACCCACGGCGTACCGGGCAACCTCTTCAGCCAGGGCCTGCCCAAGAACGGGGCCGAGCTGGCCGACGCCCTGGAGGCCATCGTCGCCCTGCACGACGCCTCCAACATCGCCGCCGTCATCGTCGAGCCCGTGGCGGGCTCGACCGGCGTGCTGGTGCCGCCCGAAGGCTATCTGCAGCGCCTGCGGGCGATCTGCGACAAGCACGACATCCTGCTGATCTTCGACGAGGTGATCACCGGCTTCGGCCGCGTCGGCGCGCCGTTCGCGGCCGAGCGGTTCGGGGTGACGCCCGACATGATCTGCATGGCCAAGGGCCTGACCAACGCCGCCGTCCCGGCGGGAGCGGTGGCGGCCAGCGAGGCGATCTATCAAGCGATGATGGACGGCGCCGACGCCCCCATCGAGCTCTTCCACGGCTACACCTATTCGGCCCACCCCCTGGCCTGCGCGGCGGGCATGGCGACGCTGGAGGTCTATCAGGAGGAGGGCCTCTTCCAGCGGGCGCTGGACATGGAGCCCTACTGGCGCGCGGCGGTGCACTCGCTGAAGGACGCCCGCCACGTGATCGACATCCGCGACTTCGGCCTGATCGCCGGCATCGAACTGGCCCCGAGGCCGGGCGCCCCCACGGCCCGGGCCATGGAGGCCTTCGAGACCGCCTTCGACAAGGGTTTGCTGATCCGCGTCACCGGCGACATCATCGCCCTGTCGCCGCCGCTGATCATCGAGCAGAGCCAGGTGGACCAGGTGGTGGAGACGATCCGAGGGGTGCTGAGCGGGGTGGATTAGGATGGGCTTCTTCAGCCGCATCGCCGACGCCATCGCCCGCGAGCGCCGCGCCTGGCGCATCCGCTGCGAGAACTGCGGCCGCGACCGGCCGTTCAGGGGCGGCCTGCGCCTGTGGGCCACGAGCCCGGTGCGCAAGCTGGGCGAATGCACGGGGTGCGGGCGGCTGGGGCCGATGGTGGTCTATCACGCGGGGCGGACGCCTCGGGGGTGAGGCTTCGACGGCATTTCCCAATACTATCGTCATTCCCGCCCTTGTGGCGGGAACCCCTCTGTCCGCCGCAGGTGCAGGGGTGTGGCGCGCTGGCGCGCCAAGGCAACGCACGTACGAGCTGAACCAGGGGTTCCCGCCACAAGGGCGGGAATGACGGCCGGAGATTGGGTTTTACGAAACCGAATACCCGTTCGCCGACAGGCACCGGTCCGTCGCCGCCTCGATGGCGGTGTTGTGGCTGCGGCGGTACTTGCCGGACTTGACCCGGTCGTAGGGGGCCTTCAGGCGCAGGCCGGTGTCGCCGGCCGGCGTGCCTTGGGCGGCCGGCGAGGCGGGCGAGATCTTGAAGTTGTCGGTCTTGCCGGCGCGGACCTGGTCGCGGCAGGCGGCGAACGTGGTGGCGAACATCCGCTCGTCGCTGCTGGGGCCTCGGCTGGCCATCTGGCCGCCGGAGGCGCAACCGCCCAGCAGGGCGGTCAGGGTCAGGGCGGCGGCGGCTTGCATCGTCAGGTTCATGGTCGGGTTCCCTCGCTCGTTCCCCAACTGCTCCCAGGCAGCGCGCGGGCGGCGATCTTGGTTCCCGCCCGGAGCCGGAGCAGCTACAACCTGCAGCATGACCCTCGCCGACGTCCGCCCCACCAAGCCCTCGCGCCCCGCCCCGATCAGCGCCAACGCCCTGATCCTGGTGGCGATCTTCACGGGCCTGGCCTTCGCCCTGGCCCGCCTGCCCGACCCGCCGGGCGTGCTGACCTTCGCCTTCGTGGTGGTGGGCTGGATCCTCAGCGTGGTGATCCACGAATTCGCCCACGCCTTCGTGGCCTGGAAGGCCGGCGACCACACCATCGCCGACAAGGGCTACCTGACCCTGGACCCGGTGAAATACACCGACCTGTCGACCAGCCTGATCCTGCCGCTGATCGCCCTGGCCCTGGGCGGCATCGGCTTTCCGGGCGGGGCGGTCTATCTGCGCGACGACCTGATGCGCAGCCGGCGCGGCCGGGCCCTGGCCTCGCTGGCCGGGCCGCTGGGCACGCTGCTGGTGCTGATCGTGCTGGCGATCTGCCTGGCCGCCGACCGGGCGTTCGGGGTGGAGACCAGCGCCCTGTCGCGCGCCGCGGCCTTCCTGGCCTTCCTGCAGGCCTTCGCCCTGGTGCTGAACCTTCTGCCCCTGCCCGGCCTGGACGGCTTCGGCGTGATCCGCCCCTATCTGCCGGAGGGGATCCAGCAGCAAGCCACGCGCCTGGGCGGGCTGGTCTTCATCGGCGTGTTCCTGGCGATCTTCTTCGTGCCGGGCGTCAGCGCGGTGCTCTACACCGTGGTGCTGACCATCACCGACCTGCTGGGCGTCGCGCGGCGCGACATCGTCGGCGGGCTGACGGCGTTCCGGTTCTGGGAGGTTTGACCCCTCTCCCAGAGGGAGAGGGGCTTTAGGCCGCGCTCAGCTTGCTCGCCAAGGTCGGCGGGGGCGTCGCGGCGGGGCGAACGGCGCCCGCCTTCTCGACCTCGGCCGTCTGGACCAGGCAGCCGTACCAGCCCAGGCCCTCGTAGGTCTCGTAGCCCGGGGTCAGGGCGTAGCCGATGGTCTTGGCGCCGTCGGCGTAGCTGCTCATCACGCCGCCGGCGGTGTCGAGCTTGAAGGTCTCTTCCAGCACGCCCTTGCCGTCGGAGCTGGCCAGCACCCGGTGGTTCTGGTCCAGCAGCATCACCCGCGAGCGGGCGCGCTCTTCCTCGGTCAGGCGCACGCCGTCGACCACCGCCTGGGCCTGGGGCTTCCAGTCGAAGTGGATGCCCAGGACGCCCAGCACCTTGCCGCCCGCCTGGCCGCCCTCGCGGATGGCCGTGGCGTAGGTGGCCACCGGGGCGTCGTTCAGCGCCTTGACGCGCTCGATGTCGGCCACGGCGAAGTCGTCGCCCGACTTGGTGCGCATGGCGTTGCGGAACCAGTCGGCCTCGGCCACCGAGATGTTCTTGGCGGCCGGATACTTGTCGGGACGGCCCGTGGCGATCACCCGCCCCTGGGCGTCGGCGATCCAGAGGTCGAGATAGACGGTATAGGCGTCCAGGATCACCTTCAGCCGCTGGCTGGCATAGGCGCAGGCCTCGCGCGTCGGCGCGGCGACGCAGTCGACCACGGCGCTGTCGGTGGCCCACCAGCGCACGTCGCAGGTGCGCTCATAGAGGTTGCGGTCGATGATCTCGATGGCGTTGAGGGCCAGGTCCACCAGGCGCTGGCCGCGCAGGTGACCCAGGATGGCGCCGCCGATCTGGGTCAGCTCGTTGAGGTCGGCGCGCACCTGGCTCTCCAGGGCGGCGGCCACCACGTCGATCTGGGTGGAGATCGTCTTGAACTCCTCGGCCACGATCGCGAAGCCGCGTCCGGCCTCGCCCGCGCGGGCGGCCACGATCAGGGCGTTGATGGCCAGCATCTTGGCCGAGCGGTTGACGTAGGCGATCTCGCCGATCTTCTCGCCCGCGACCACGCTGAGCCGCTCGCTGAGTTCCAGGATACGCTCTGGGCGGAGGCTGGCGTCTTGGTCGGACATGTTTCCCCCGAAACAAGGCAGCGGGATTCGAACGGCCGAATCACTCGCCGGATGGGGGAGCATGACACCAGTGTCAGGTTCGCGGGATGGGGGCAGGACAATAGGTCGCGCGTTTTCGACGACGTTTCGAACGACCGACCCCATGGCGCCCGAATTGTCGGCAAATCATGCCTTCGAACGCCCGTTCGCTAACCATGATTGTGGCGAGCGCTGTCAACCGACCGTCACGCAAAGCTTTGCAATACAACGATGACACCGGTGGACAGGACTTACCGCACGAGTGATGTTCGCCCCAACGAACGCTCCGGTCGGCCGTTGCCCCGATGAGCGCAAGACCGGGGAAACGCATGCCTGTCCGATACGCTCTCGCGGCCGCGCTGGCCCTGACCACCGCCGCCCACGCCGCCCCGCATGAGGTCCTGGCCTTCCCCGGCGCCGAGGGGGCGGGACGCCTCTCGACCGGCGGGCGCGGCGGGGCGATGCTGAGGGTGACCAATCTGGACGACGCCGGTCCGGGCAGCCTGCGCGCCGCCGTCGAGGCCAAGGGGCCGCGCACCGTGGTCTTCGACGTGGCCGGCACGATCCCGCTCAAGACCCCGCTGAAGATCGTCGAGCCGAACATCACCATCGCCGGCCAGACCGCCCCGGGCGGCGGGATCACCCTGCGCGACCAGACCCTGATCGTGGCCGCCGACGACGTGGTGATCCGCTTCATCCGCTCGCGCCTGGGCGACGAGAGCCGGACCGAGGGCGACGCCATCTGGATCAACAAGGGCCGGCGGATCATCCTGGACCACGTCTCGGCCAGCTGGTCGGTGGACGAGACCCTGTCGGCCTCGGCGCGCTACGACGAGCCGGGGCAGGGCTTCCATGATCTCACCGTCCAGTGGTCGATCATCAGCGAAAGCCTGCGCCACTCGATCCACGCCAAGGGCGACCACGGCTACGGCAGCCTGATCCGGGGCGGGAACGGTTCGAAGATCAGCTTCCACCACAATCTGTGGGCCAGCCACCTGGCCCGCATGCCGCGCCCCGGCAACTACGAGGGGCCGGACAAGGACCCGGTCGGGGCGTTCTTCGATTTCCGCTCCAACGTCTTCTACAACTGGGGCAAGGGCCGGGCCGGCTACGACGCCGACAAGGCCTCGCTGGCGGCCTACAACTTCGTCGACAACGCCTATGTCACGGGTCCCGACAGCGAGAAGGCCATCGCCTTCAACGAGAGCAACAGCCTGGCCAAGGCCTGGTTCGCCGGCAACAGCATGAACGGCGTGGTCCCCGCCGATCCGTGGAGCCTGGTCGACGGGCTGCAGGCCGACGGCTACCGCCAGGCGGGGCCGATCGACGTGGCCCCGGTCGCGCCCGATCCGGCGGCCAGCGCCTATGAGCGCGTGCTGAAGGACGCCGGCGCCTCGACGTTCCGCGACAGCGTCGACGCCCGCGTGATCGCCGGGGTGCGCGACAAGACCGGCAAGCAGATCGACAGCCAGAAGGACGTCGGCGGCTGGCCCGCCCTGCCCCCGGGCAAGGCCCCTGTCGACACCGACGGCGACGGCATGCCCGACGCCTGGGAGAAGGCCCACGGCCTCGACCCGAAAAAGGCCGACGGCGCCCTGGACCGCGACGACGACGGCTGGACCAACCTGGAGGACTACCTGGCGGACGCCGCCAAGCAGCGGCGCCGGACGACCTGAACAAGAAGGCTGGCGAACTCTACCTTGAGGCGTCATGAATAGGCGGCCGTCGGTCCGACAGGAGCGGGCCATGGGCGCGTAACGGGGGGAT
The DNA here is from genome assembly GCF_059418225.1 of Caulobacter sp. GW821-FHT09B08. Taxonomy (NCBI): domain Bacteria; kingdom Pseudomonadati; phylum Pseudomonadota; class Alphaproteobacteria; order Caulobacterales; family Caulobacteraceae; genus Caulobacter; species Caulobacter sp. GW821-FHT09B08. Next base: position 183,029 of record NZ_JBWKPL010000001.1, read on the forward strand.
GCATGTCTGGAGTATTCGGGTCGGGCCAGCGGCTGGGCGGACTTTTGCTGGGCGCGGCCCTGGCGGCGGTGGCCGCGCCGCAGGCCGCCTTCGCGGCGGCCGGCTGCCAGGTGGTCAAGTTCGCCGACATTCCGGTGACCATGGCCGGTCGTAGACCGATCATCGGCGCCAAGATCAACGGCCAGGAGGCGCGCTTCGTCCTCGACAGCGGCGCCTTCTACAGCACCATCGCCCAGGCCAACGCCCAGGAGTTCGGCCTGAGCGTCCGCAGCATGGGGCCGAACGTCAAGATGAAGGGCGTGGGCGGCGAGACCGGCCTGGGCGTGGCCACGGCCAAGACCTTCACCATCGCCGGCGAGGACATCCGCAACGTCGAGTTCGCGGTGGGCGGCGGCGACACCGGCTATGCCGGCATGCTGGGCCAGAACATCCTGGGCCTGCAGGACGTCGAATACGACCTGCCGCACGGCGCGGTGCGGCTGATGAAGGTGGACGGCTGCAAGGACAAGGGCCTGGCCTACTGGACCGGCGACCGGCCCTACACGGTGCTGAAGCTGCGCTACACCGACCAGGGCCGCACGCGCACGATCGGCAAGGTCACCGTCAACGGCGTGGAGCTGGACGCCATGTTCGACACCGGCGCCTCGACCTCGGTGCTGTCCCTGCCGGCGGCCAGGCGCCTGGGCCTCACGCCCGACAGCCCGGGGGTCGAGCCGGACGCCACGTTCGTGGGCGTCGGGCGCAAGACCGTGCGGTCGTGGCGCGCCAAGCTGGACACCATCGACATCGCCGGCGAGACGATCAAGCGGCCGACGTTGCGGATCATGGACCAGTCGCTGGACGACATCGACATGCTGATCGGCATCGACTTCTTCCTCAGCCACCGGGTCTTCGTCGACAACGAGAACCACCGCATGTTCATCACCTACGAGGGCGGGCCGTTCTTCGGCCTGTCGCCCAAGGGCGCCGTGGACAGCGACGGCAAGGCGCTGGACCTGACCGACAAGTCCGAGGCGCCCACCGACGCGGCCGGCTACAGCCAGCGCGGCGCCGTGGCCGCGTCCAAGGGCCAGATGGAAGCGGCGATCGCCGACTTCGGCAAGGCCATCGAGCTGGCGCCGACCGAGCCGCGCTACCGCCTGCAGCGGGCCCAGGCCCACATGGCCGCGCGCGAGCTCAAGCCGGCCCTGGCCGACCTGGACAAGGCCGTCGAGCTGGCGCCGGACGACGCCGAGCCCCGCATGGCGCGCGCCCCTGTGCTGCTGGCCAAGGGCGACCGCGACGGCGCCGTCGCCGACCTGGAGGCGGCGGGCAAGGACCTGCCCCCCTCGTCGGACGCCCGCATGCGCCTGGGCGGGCTTGCCGACCGCGCCGACCTGCCCGAGATCGCCCTCAAGAACTACGATCTCTGGCTCCGCGCCCATCCCGAAGACGCGCAGCGCGCGGAAGCCTTCAACGGCCGCTGCTGGGCGCGGGCCCTGCTGAACCGGGAACTGGACGCGGCGCTCGGCGACTGCCAGGCGGCGCTGAAGCTGCGTCCCGGCTCGCCGAACATCCTGGACAGCCGCGCCCTGGTGCGGCTGCGGCGCGGCGAACTGGACAAGGCCCTGGCCGACTACGACGCCGCCCTGGCCGCCCGCCCCCGCCAGGCCTGGTCGCTCTACGCCCGCTCTGTGGCCCTGCGCCGCGCCGGCAAGACCGACAAGGCCGACGCCGACAAGGCCCTGGCGCTGTCGATCGATCCGAAGGTGGCTGTACGGGGGAAGCTGTACGGGGTGGAGTAGCGCTCTTAGGCCCTCCCCCTGTGGGGGAGGCGATCGCGAAGCGATCGGTGGGGAGATATTGCGCGGGTTGGCCCACTCCCCCCTCCGGCCCTTCGGGCCACCTCCCCCACAGGGGGAGGATCTTGTTGGTTTTGCCCCTCCTCAAGCTTTCCGCTACACCGCCCCCATGTCGCACAACACCTTCGGCCACCTGTTCCGTGTCACCACCTGGGGCGAGAGCCACGGCCCGGCCCTGGGCTGCGTGGTCGATGGCGTGCCGCCCGGCATCGCCATCAGCGCCGAGGCCATCCAGGCCTTCCTCGACAAGCGCCGCCCCGGCCAGGGCAAGTTCGTCACCCAGCGCCAGGAGCCGGACGTCGTGCGCATCCTGTCGGGGGTGTTCGAGGACGAGCGGACGGACGGCCTGCGCACCACCGGCACGCCGATCAGCCTGATGATCGAGAACACTGACCAGCGCTCCAAGGACTATGGCGAGATCGCCCAGGCCTTCCGCCCCGGCCACGCCGACTATCCCTATTTCGCCAAGTACGGCGTGCGCGACTATCGCGGCGGCGGGCGCAGCTCGGCGCGCGAGACCGCCGCGCGAGTGGCCGCCGGCGCCGTGGCGCGGCTGGTGATCCCCGGCGTCACGGTGCGCGCCGCCCTGGTGCAGATCGGCCCGCACAAGATCGACCGCGCCAATTGGGATTGGGATCAGACGAACGAGAACCCCTACTGGTCGCCCGACGCCGCCGTGATCCCCGTGTGGGAAGAGCACCTGGAAAAGGTCCGCAAGGCTGGCTCCTCGACCGGCGCCGTGGTCGAGGTGGAGGCCGTGGGCGTTCCGGCCGGCTGGGGCGCGCCGCTCTACGGCAAGTTGGACGCCGAGCTGGCCTCGGCCCTGATGTCGATCAACGCCGCCAAGGGCGTGGAGATCGGCGAGGGCTTCGCTTCGGCCGCGCTCTCCGGCGAGGATAACGCCGACCAGATGCGCATGGGCCCTGATGGGGGCAACGACGGTCCAGTGTTTCTTAGCAACCACGCCGGGGGCGTCTTGGGCGGCCTCTCCACCGGCCAGCCGGTGGTGGCGCGGGTGGCGTTCAAGCCGACCTCCTCGATCCTGGTGCCGCGCGAGACCGTGAACGAGGCGGGCGCCGAGATCGACCTGCGCACCAAGGGCCGTCACGATCCGTGCGTGGGCATCCGCGGCGTGCCGGTGGTCGAAGCCATGACCGCCTGCGTCCTGGCCGACGCCTTCCTGCGCCATCGCGGCCAGACCGGCGGCGGGGCGTTCGTGCCTGGGGTCGAGGGGCGGGTTTAAAGGGCGCGCCCCTCTCAATCTCAGCCGTCATTCCCGCCCTTGTGGCGGGAACCCCTGGTTCAGCTTGCACGTGAAGCGTCTTGGCGCGCTGGCGCGCCACCCTCCCGCACCTGCGGCGGACAGAGAGGTTCCCGCCACAAGGGCGGGAATGACGGCTTTAAAAAAGAAGATCGGTGGAGGCGTCCGAGGGTTTGGAAGCCGCGCCCTAGCCGCTAGCCCTTGCGCGCCTCGGGCCATTCCTCGGGGCGCATGATCATGGTCGGACGCAGGAACGGCGACTGCACGCGGTCGTAACCGTAAACGTCAAGATCTCGACAGATGATCTCAAGCAATTCCCCGCCGCTCACCTCGGGCGGGGGCTCATCGTGGATTTGCGCCCAGAGCTCCAGAGCTTCGCGCTTGATGAGTTCGTCACGAGACGGCATTGGAAACAAATCCTCCAGCCACTCAACTCTCCGACGATGCGACTCGTTCCTGTATTTTTCGTTGACAAAAGGTAATCAAGCTCCGCCGAAAATTAAGGATGTTCTCATCCGGGATACAACCAAGACTCTTCCGAACCCGTCGCATCCACGCGCCCGACACCCCGCGCCGCCTATGTCGAATTTCGACTAAAGACTGAAAACATTGAGCTTTCCGGTCAATTTGCGATTGACCGCGTGTTTCAGCCCCGTAACCTTCGACCCGTGCGAGCCGCCCTGCGGGCCGCCGCCGGAAAGAGCGGGCCCGTGCGCTTCGATCTGCTGAAGATCCTGCTGGTCGACGATAATCAGCATATGCGCGTGCTGCTGACCGAGATCCTGCGGGCGCTGGGCGTGCGCCACATCTTCGAGGCCCTGGACGGGGCCGAGGCCCTCCACGCCATGCGCGAGACCCAGATGGACCTGGTCATGACCGACCTGACCATGGGTCCGCTGGACGGCATCGACTTCGTCAATCTGCTGCGCAACTCGCCCGACAGCCCCGATCCCTTCGCGCCCGTCATCATGATCACCGGCCACTCCACCCTGCGCCGGGTGGCCGAGGCGCGCGACGCGGGGGTAAACGAGTTCCTGGCCAAGCCGGTGACGGCGCGCGGCGTGATCCACCGCATCAACCTGATCATCGAGCACCCCCGCCCCTTCATCCGCTGCGCCGACTATTTCGGCCCCGACCGGAGACGGCGGGCGGATCCGAACTTCCAGGGGCCGTACCGGCGCGGCGGCGATCCGGGCGTGATGATCGACGCGTATTGAGCACAGCGGCCATCCGACGCGGAGACGCCTGCCCCGCGCCGGGCTAGAAGGCGAACCTCGGTTTTTCAGTGAGCGTCTTCATGTTCTCGCGTCGCCTGCCCCTTGCCCTGGCCCTGCTGGCCGTCGCCGTCACCAGCCAGGGCTGCCTGGCCGTCGCCGCCGGCGGCGCCGTGGTGGGAGCGGCCGGGACCGTGGTCGGAACCACCGGCAAGGTCGTGGTCGCCGGCGGCAAGGCCGTGATTCCGGGCGAAAGCAAGAAGGACCGCGAAAAGCGCGAGTTCAAGGAATGGAAGAAGGCCCAGCGGGGCTAGAGCGTTTTCGAGCGAAGTGGACACCGGTTCGCGTGAAGAAAACGCGTAAAACAAAGAAATCTAGAGCCGCTCGACCACCTCGAAGACCTCCAGCCACAGCGTCATCTTCGGATCGAAGCCGCCGTTGCGCTCGAAATAGGCCCGGTGCGCGTCACGCCACCAGGCCAGGCTGAGATCGCCCTCGCCCTCCAGCCGCGCGAAGGCTTCGTCCACCGCGTCGAAGGCGCGGGCCTCCAGGCTGAGCGTCTCGATCACCGCGCGCGGCGTTCCCGCCCCGTCGCAGGCCACCATCCGCTTGCCGACATGGGTCTCGACCGTCTCGCGCTCCGACCAGCAGGTGGCCGTCTTGGCTCCGCTCAACACCAGGGCCAGGAGCTCGTCCGCCAGGGCGGGACTGTCGCCGAAGCTGAAGCGCTCGAGCGTCGTCCAGTCGCGATCCATGCCCCTACTCCGCCTGGACGCCCGGCGGCAGGCGGTCCGGGCGCTGCGGGATGGGCTTGCCGGGATCCAGCTGGATCAGGTTCGCCCCGCTCGCGCCCAGGGCGGCGGCCACCGCCGGCCAGCGGGCGTCGTCCACGGCCACATAGACCCGCACGCCCTTCAGCCGTCCGGGGCGCGCCTTGGCGGCGGCGTCCGCCAGGGCCGCCACCAGATTGTCCGCGTCGGGCGAGCCGAACATCAGGACCTCGCCGGGCCTGGCCTGGGGCTTGCGGATCGCGTCGCGCAGCCAGGCTAGGGACGGGGCGTAGTCGGGCACGTCCTTCCGCCGCAGGACGATCGTGGCGGGATAGGCGTCCTCTTCGCGCGCGGTGAGCCGGTAGAAGGCCTCCTGCAGATATTCGGACCATTCCAGCTCGCCGCCCGCGACCGGCCCGACCAGGGGCTGGACCATGGCGGCGATCTCGCGGGCTTCGGCCTCGCGCCGCTGGGCCACCACCCGGCGGGCGGCGTCCTGGAGCGCTTCCCAGTCCGGTCCCGACGGCGGCCGCACCTGGCCGGTGGCGAGGTCGACCCGGATCTCGATGACGCCCTTCGACGCCGGCGGGTCGCCGGGACCCAGGACCTGGAGGACCAGGTCGGCTCCGTCCAGCCTGTGCTCGCTGGCCCAGCGCAGCGAGCTGGTCGACCGCTCCAGCCCCTCGACATAGGCCTCGGGCACGATGTCGGTCAGGCGCAGGGAGCGCACCAGCGTCCCGTCCGCCCCATAGATCACCACCACGTCCGGCCCGAGTCCGACGCGGAACCAGTTGTCGAAGGTGACGACATGGCCGCCGTCCGGGGCCACCAGGGCGTCGACGGGGGCCACGGAATTGACGAGGGGCCGGTCCCAGACCGCGACCCAGCGCCCCTTGGGATCGCGCTTCTCCAGCACCCCGCGCGCCGGGACGCCGACCACGTCGAGCCGGCCGGGGGTGACGGTCAGCCGGACCGCCTTGTCGGGCGACGCATAGACCTCGGTCCGGGGCGGAGCCCACGAGTCGGCCACGGCCCGGCCCGCGCCGCCGATGGCCAGCAGCACCGTCAGGACCAGGGCGGCCCACGCCGCCACGCCTCGGCTATCGCGTCGATCCATTCCCGCCCCCGTCCGGTTCACGCGCGAGACCCTGCGGGCGCGGCAAGAAAATTACAAGCGTGATCTATTCCGCCGCCATCGCCTCGGCCGCCTGACGGCCCGCTTCCAGCGCCGCGATCAGGCCCACGATCTCCTCGCGGGTGGCCTGGGCGGCGGCGATGTGGGTCTCGACGTCGGCCAGCTTGCGGCGCAGGGCGGGCAGGACGGTCTGGCACGACACCGGGTGGCCGTCGGTCTTTGACGCGTTTTGGGGCGCGGCCGCCCCAGCGCGGATCTCCTTCAGCGAGAAGCCCAGCTTCTGGGCGCGCTCGATGAAGACGATCAGCTCGACCGTCGCGGCCGGATAGTCGCGATAGCCGTTGGCCGCGCGGTCGGCGGGGGCGATCACCCCCTCGGCCTCGTAGAAGCGGATGCGCGAGGTGGTGACCCCCGCGGCCCGGGCGACGTCGCCGATCTTCATGTTCGAGCTTCCCGCTTGACCTTCAACCTAGGTTGAAGGTGTAGGCCTTCGTGATCGAAGTTCCAACAGGTCCCGACATGTCGCAGATCCCCGCAGCCTCGTCGTTCGTCACCCCGTTGTTCTCGCCGCTCACCCTGCCCAACGGGACGGTGCTGAAGAACCGTCTGGCCAAGGCGGCCATGGAGGAGAACATGGCGACCGACGACGCCCTGCCCGGCGCGGCCCTGCTGAAGCTGTACTCGGCCTGGGCCAAGGGCGGGGCCGGGCTGATCCTGACCGGCAACGTCATGGTCGACGCCCGCGCCATGACCGGCCCCGGCGGGGTGGTGCTGGACGCCGCCCAGCCACTGGAGCCCTTCCGCGAATGGGCGAAGACGGCGCGGGCCGGCGGGGCTCAGGTGTGGATGCAGATCAACCATCCGGGCCGCCAAACGCAGGCCGCCCTCGGCCAGGAGACGCTCGCCCCCTCGGCCGTGGCCATCGACCTCGGCCAATACTCCAAGCTGTTCGCCACGCCCCGCGCCATGACCGCGCGGGAGATCGGGGAGCTGGTGGAGCGCTTCGCCGTCACCGCCGCCCGGGCCGAGGAGGCCGGCTTCACCGGCGTGCAGATCCATGCCGCCCACGGCTATCTGCTCAGCCAGTTCCTCTCGCCCCTGACCAATCGGCGCACCGACGCCTGGGGCGGGTCACTGGAGAACCGCGCGCGTCTGCTGCTCGACATCGTCCGCGCCGTGCGGGCCCGGGTGTCGCCCGGCTTCTGCGTGGGGGTGAAGCTGAACTCGGCCGACTTCCAGAAGGGCGGCTTCGAGCCGGCCGACGCCGCGGCCGTGGTAGGCTGGCTGAACGACCTTGCCGTCGACCTGGTCGAGCTGTCGGGCGGCAGCTACGAGAGCCCGGCCATGCAGGGCGAGGCCAAGTCGAGCACCCTCGCGCGGGAAGCCTATTTCATCGACTTCGCCCGCGAGATCGGCGCGGCCGCGAAGATGCCGGTCATGGCCACCGGCGGCGTGCGCCGCCTGGCGGTGGCCAGCCAGGCCCTGGAGTCGCAAGACGGCCGCGACGGGGTCGACGTGGTGGGCGTGGCCAGGGCCATGGCCTTCGTCCCCGACCTGGCCGACCGCTGGCGGCGCGGCGAGAGCCTGGAAGTCGCCCTGCCGGTGGCCAAGTGGAAGAACAAGGTGGCCGCCAGCCTGGCCGACATGGCCGTCACCAAGGCCCAGCTGCGCCGCATGGGCTCCGGCCGCCGCCCCGACGCCAAGACCTCGCCCCTGCTGAGCCTGATCCGCGACCAGCTGTGGTCCAAGGGCCGGACCAAGCGGTATCGCACGTGGGTGGCGGGGCGGTAGGGGCGCTCAAGCAACCCGTCTTCGGGCCTTGCCCACGCGCCCAACCTCGGCAGCCAGATAGCCGCGGATCTCGTCGGCCTGGGCCGCGTCGAACAGGCGCTTGGACACATAGTTGTAGAGCCGGGGGCTCTGCCACAGCAGGAAGCCGCCGGGACTTTCCTGCCATTTGGCCAAGTCGCCCCAAGGCCAACGGGATTGACCATGGCGGCTTTCCATCAGGAAGCCCTCGGCGTCCCAGGCGAAGGTGTGGTCGTCTTGGAAGCCCTTGTCGCGCGCCAGGGACCTGCGGACCGAGGCGGGCAGCAGCCAGCGATCACCGATGACCTGCCAGATCAGCAGGGCCACGCCCACCGTCATCCAGCCCCACAACTCGAAGACGCCATCCCAATGGCCTTCAGAAGCCTGCCAGACGCCCAGCAGCACGCCGATCAGCAAGAAGCCGGTGGGCACGAGCCGCACCACCCGCACCAGCGGCTGGACGTTGTAGGCGTGGCGACGCGCGTCGACGAGATCGGCCTCGATGTAGCGGTAGGTGACGGTCTGCATGAACGTCTCGCTATTTCCGAGTCTTGCCGGGGCCGCCCAGGGCGGCGGTCAGGTGGTCGCGAATCTCGGCGACCTGGCCGTCGTCGAACAGGCGCTTGGGCAAGGCGTTGAACAGGTTGTCGCTCTGGAACGCCAGCAGCAGCGTGTCGCTTTCCAGCCACCGGACATAGTCGGCCCAGGCCACCCGGGTCTGCCCGTTGGCGATCGCGAAGCTGATCCCTTCGGCGTCCCAGCTGATCGTGGCCTCGCCCTGCAGGCTCTTCTGCTGCGCCAGGAGGCGTTTGGCGCGGCGTGGCAGCAGGACCTTGTCGTTCAGCACGTTGAGGCCGAGCAGCAGGCCGGCCAGGACCAGCATCGGCAGGTTCAGCAGCAGGCCATAGAGGACGCCCCGATCGCGGAACTCGGTCCACGAGGTCAGGAGGCTGAACGCGATCAGAATCAGCGGCATCCAACGGCTGAACCGCACGAGCCAGCTGTGGCGCAGTTGCAGCCGCCAGGCGTCGAGGAAGTCCTCGGGAATATACTGGAAGGAAACCGACGCCATGAACGCTCGCGGACAAAACCCTAGGCTGTCGACTTAGCCCGCCGCACCCTCAAGGCCAAGCTCAGGCCGCCCCCACCGCCGCTCCGGGCAGGAACAGCCGCATGGGTCGCACTTCGTAGGCCCCGCCGGGATTGGCCACGCCCAGTTCGCGGGCGATGGCCAGGGCCTCGTCCATGTCGGCGACGTCCAGGGTGTAGAAGCCCAGGAACTGCTCCTTGGTCTCGGCGAAGGGACCGTCGGTGACGAAGGGGGTCTCGGACTTGACCAGGGTCTTGGCCGCGTCGGTGCCAGTCAGCCGGCCGGAGGGGCCCATCTTGCCCTCGGCGATCAGGCGGTCGTGGACCACCGACAGCCGGCCCATGACGGCGGCGTCCTGCTCCGGGGTCCAGCCCAGGACCTCGGCCTCGTTGTTGTAGCACAGCAGCATGTAGAGCATCGGCGGCCTTCCCCGGCGTCATCGGCGAGGCAGAGATAGGCCAGCCGCGCGCCCAGTGGAAGAGCGGCGTTTTCCGAGACCCGTCCTGAGCGTCGCCCCGGATTCCACGCGGCCCGCCTAGGGGTTCGCCCGCATTGGCGAGGCCCGTCCGGCGCGCCAATGCTTTCCCCCGAAGGAGGCCTGTCGTGCAGGGTTTCGCCGTGGACGCGCCCCAGGTTCCCGGACGCCGCCGCCTTGCGGCCTGGTGGACCGTGGCGGCCTGCGCGGCCGTCGCGGCGTCGATGCTCCCGCGCCCGGTTCAGGCTGGCACGGACTTGGCCGACATCACGATCTTCGGATGGTCGCTGCACGACCTGCGTCTGGGCGTGCGCGTCGCGCCCGACTACATGGGCTCGAACGACTATCGCCCATTTCCCAGCGGCAGCATCAACTTTTCCCGACGAGGCACGGCGCCCGCCTTCGGCGCGCCGGACGACGGCGCGAGCCTGGGGCTGATCGGCGGCTCCGGCTGGTCCGCCGGCGTGGCCGGTCGCCTGCGCGGCCCGCGCGAGAACGACGACGACCTGACGGGGTTCGAGAAGGTCGACTGGGCGGCCGAGGGCGGCGTCTTCGCCACCTCCTGGCCCCGCGATTGGCTACGCCTGCACGGCGAACTGCGGCGCGGGGTCGGCGGTCATCATTCCTGGGTCGCCGATGTCGGGTCCGACGCGGTCTGGCGCGAGGGGCCGCTGGTCGCGTCGCTGGGACCGCGCCTGTCGTGGGCGGACGACGGCTTCGCCCGCACCTATTTCAGCGTCAGCCCTATCGAAGCGGCTCGAAGCCCGTTCGACATCGCGCCCTACGCGCCCGACGGTCCCGTCCTGGCCGCCGGCCTCACGGCCAGCGCGGAATATCGCCTGAACCGCCACTGGAACCTCGTCGGCGCCGCCCGATACCGTCGCGTGCTCGGCGACGCCGCCGACAGTCCCGTCGTCGCGGACCTGGGATCCGCGGATCAGTTCAGCGCCTCGCTGAGCTTTCGCTACACGCTGGGGCGATGAGCCCCCAACCCCGCTCATCCCGGCGAATGCCGGGACCCAGATCCTATGGCTGTGCGGATGGTTGGAAACGCTCAGCGCTCATGGCGTCAGCCACATCGCCATTCCATCTGGGTCCCGGCATTCGCCGGGATGAGCGGAATTTGTTTACAGCACCAGCGCGCAGCTCTCGCCGATCGTCGGGCGCGACAGCACCACGCGCGACAGGCCGGGGAACTGGGGTTGCAGGCGCTCGGCGAAATAGAGGCAGATGCGCTCGAGGGTCGGGCTCTCCAACCCCGGGCGGTCGTTGAGCAGGCCGTGATCCAGCTCGGAGGCGACGGCCTTCAGCGCCACGTCCAGGCTCTCCAGGTCGGCCACCCAGCCGGCGTCCTGCATCTGCCCCTTCACGCTGGCCTCCACCCGGAAAGAGTGGCCGTGCAGCTTGCGGTAGCGATGGTCCGAGGGACCTTGCTCGATGTAATGGGCCGCGTCGAAGAACGCGGCCTTCGTGATCTCGAAGACGGGCTTCATCTGTGTACTTCTTTGACAAGGCCTGGGAGGCTCTAGCGCGTCGACCCTGTCACCAAGTCGAGCGCCTTATCCGTCAGGGCAGGCCGAGATATTTGTGCGTCTGGACGCTTAAACGCCATTGTGGGTGCGAAAGGCAATAGGCGACGGCCAATTGCGTGTTCCGCTCGCGGTCCGGACCGTCCATCGGCTGGAGGTAGAAGCGCTCGAAATCCAGAGCCGCGAAGCGCTCGGGCATGGCCTTGTCCTGCGGGAAGACCAGCTTCAGTTCCTGGCCCCGGGTCTGGACCACGGGGGCGTCGGCCTTGGGGCTGACGCACACCCAGTCGATGCCTTCCGGCGCGACCACGGTGCCGTTGCTCTCGCAGGCGATCTGGAAGCCGCGCGCGTGCAGGGCGTCGATGGCCGCGGCGTCCAGCTGCAGCAGCGGCTCGCCGCCGGTGCAGACCACCAGGCGGTCGTGCGGACCGCCGGTCCAGGCCGCCTCGACCGCGTCGGCCAGGGCGTCGGCCGTGGCGAACTTGCCGCCGCCCTCGCCGTCCGTGCCCACGAAGTCGGTGTCGCAGAAGGTGCAGACGGCCTTGTGGCGGTCCTGCTCGCGGCCGGTCCACAGGTTGCAGCCGGCAAAGCGGCAGAACACGGCGGCCTTGCCCGCCTGGCCGCCCTCGCCTTGCAGGGTGAGGAAGATTTCCTTGACGGTGTAGGTCATCGCGCGACCCACAAAACGGCTGTCATCCCGGACAAGCGCGCAGCGCGCCGATCCGGGACCGACGCCTGAGCGCCGCGTTCCAGGTCGGTCCCGGATCTGCGCTTCGCTTGTCCGGGATGACAGCCGTGGTGGGGTGAAAGAACGTTAGACACCGAGCGCTTCCCGCCCGCTTGCGTCCCACTCTTCATAACCCTTCTGGCGCAGGTCGCAGGCCGGGCATTCGCCGCAGCCGTGGCCCCAGGGGTGCAGGTCGCCGCGGTCGCCCTGGTAGCAGGTGTGGCTCTCGACCACGATCAGGTCGACCAGGTCCTCGCCGCCCAGTTGCTTGGCCAAGGCCCAGGTCTCGGCCTTGGTCAGCTTCATCAGCGGGGTCTCGATGACGAAGTCGCGGTCCATGCCCAGGTTCAGCGCGCTCTGCATGGCGTCCAGGGTGTCGCGGCGGCAGTCGGGATAGCCCGAGAAGTCGGTCTCGCACATGCCGCCGACCAGCGCCCCCAGGCCCCGGCGGTCGGCCAGGGCGGCGGCGTAGATCAGGAACACCAGGTTGCGGCCCGGCACGAAGGTGGACGGCAGGCCGCGCTCGGTCATCTCGATGGCGACGTCGGCGGTCAGGGCCGAATGGGCCACCGCGCCGAAGCCGGTCAGGTCCAGAACGTGGTCCTCGCCCAGGCGCTCGGCCCAGTGCGGGAATCGGGCGGCGATCTGGTGACGCACGGCCACGCGCGCCTCCATCTCGATGGCGTGGCGCTGGCCGTAGTCGAAGCCGACGGTCTCGACGCGGTCGTAGCGCTCGAGCGCCCACGCCAGGCAGACGCTGGAATCCTGACCGCCCGAGAACAGCACGAGCGCGGCGGCGGCGCGCGACGGCGCGGCCGGGGAAGAGGGGGAAACGGACATGCCGCCTCTCTACACGAGAGCGGCCGGCTTGGCACGCCGCCGCCCGCCCGTCCGCGCGGCGTGGCGGTCACACCGATGAAACAAATGTTTCGAACAACGATATTTGAGCTGTACCTTCGGCGCGAATGAGACACTATCGGCTGAACGCGCTCACTGATCGCGCTAGGTTTTCCGGCCTGAAACACCGCTTGACGCAACGTCAGGCGTCGAACCGGTTTTTCGAATTTTTCTCTAAACTTACTCGCGACAGGTGAATGTCGCGGCAGGCAAAGTGAAAAGCCGTAACCTATCAATGTTCACTTACGCCAAGGCCGGTTGACAGCCCAAGTTCCCAAGTATGCAATCGCTCCATTGCTGGGATGGGTCGGCCGTATGCCCGCCCAGCGCATATAAGTACGGCGCCGAGGAAACAACGCGATGTCCGCAGGCCCCGCAATAAGGGGCCGCGACATCCAGGGAGGGAATAGAATGTCGCAATCTCTGCGTATGCGGAGCCTGCTGGCTATGGGCGCGTCCGTGTCCGTGCTGGCCGCCGTCTCGATCGCCGCTCCGGCCTTCGCCCAGACAGCTCCCAAGCCGGCCGCCCCGCAAGGCGGCGGCAACGTGCTGGAAGAGCTGGTCGTCACCGCCCAGAAAAAGGAAGAAGCCCTGCAGGACGTGCCGATCGCGGTGTCGGCCTTCAGCCAGGACACCCTCGAGGCGCAGAAGATCGACGGCGGGCCGAACCTGCAGCAGGCCATACCGAACGCCACCTTCGCCAAGGGCAACTTCACCAACAGCTTCAACTTCGCCATCCGCGGCATCGGCAACAAGGCCGTGGGCGTGGCCACCGACGCGGGCGTGGGCCTGCACGAGAACAACGCCCCCCTGCAGGTGGGCAACCTGTTCGACGCCGAGTTCTTCGACGTGGAGCGCGTGGAAGTGCTGCGCGGCCCGCAGGGCACGCTGTACGGCCGCAACGCCACCGGCGGCCTGGTCAACATCATCACCGCCAAGCCGGTGGGCGACTTCGAGGCCAACGTCCGGGCCGAATACGGCAACTACAACACCCAGAAGGTGCGCGGGATGATCAACATCCCGATCATGGGCGACAAGCTGGCGATCCGCGCCGCCGGCAACTACCTCAAGCGCGACGGCTACGTCACCAACACCTACAACGACCACAAGGTCGACGACCGGGACCTGTACTCGACCCGCGTCTCGGTGATGTTCAATCCCATCGACTCGCTGCGCACCAACTTCATGTGGGAGCACTTCAAGGAGGACGACGCCCGCGCCCGTGTCGGCAAGCAGCTGTGCACCAAGGACAACGGCCCGGCCACCGTGGGCGGCTTCAACACCGGCGCGGCCCGCGCCTTCCTGACCCAGGGCTGTCTGCCCGCCTCGCTGTACGCCGACAGCGCCTACGGCACGGTCAACACCTCGGGCACCCTGACCGGCGAGCTGGGCAACATCTTCGGCTTCACCAGCGGCGACGCCAACTTCGGCGACACCACCAGCCGCAACCTGCGTGAGATCGAGACGATGTTCGACCCGATCTACCGGTCGAAGTCGGACGTCTACCAGTTCAACCTGGCCTATGACCTGACCGACGACCTGACCTTCACGGCCCTGACCTCGTACAGCAAGGGCAACGTCTACACGAAGCTGGACTACAACCGGAACGTCTCGACGGTCTCGTTCAACTCCGTGCCGGGCATCACCAGCTCGAACGGCACCTTCACCGACCCGCAGGTGGGCACGACCAACAAGTTCACCACCCTGGACGTCTCGTCGGGCAACTCCAAGCAGTGGAGCCAGGAAGTCCGCCTGCAGTCGAACTTCGACGGCCCGCTGAACTTCAACTTCGGCGGCATCTGGTTCGACTACAAGACCGTCACCGACTACTACGTGATCGGCAACTCGCTGACCATGTCGGCCCTGGCCCTGAACTTCCAGAACACCGGCAACCCCAACTGCAACCCGGTGACCCTGCCGACTAGCTGCATCGGCATCGATCAGAACGCCACCCCGGACGGCAGCGGCCACAACTACTATGACAACCGCTCGCCCTATCACCTGAAGTCGAACGCCATCTTCGGCGAGCTGTACTGGCAGGCCAACGAGAAGCTGAAGTTCACCCTGGGCCTGCGCCGCACGCACGACGACAAGGTGCAGCAGAACTTCGAAACCGTCCTGCTGTCGCCCGGCATCGGCCTGGAGCAGGACCCGGTCACCCCCGAGAACCGCACCGTGTTCAACGAGCTGACCGGCCGCTTCGGCTTCGACTACAAGCTGACCGAAGACAACCTGCTCTATGCCTTCTATTCCAAGGGCTACAAGGGCGGCGGCTCGAACCCGCCAGCGGCGGCCGGCGCGGCGGGCACCCAGGCCACCTTCGCGCCCGAGTTCGTCAACGCCTACGAGATCGGGTCGAAGAACACCCTGCTGGGCGGCAGCCTGATGCTGAACGCCACCGGCTTCTACTACGACTACCAGGGCTACCAGATCTCCAAGATCGTCAACCGCACCTCGGTCAACGAGAACGTCAACGCCACGGTCTACGGCCTGGAGCTGGAATCGGTCTGGTCGCCGGTCCAGAACCTGCGGCTGAACGCCAATCTCGGCTATCTGGACACCAAGATCGGCAAGGGCGTCACCTCGGTCGACACCATGAACCGCACCCAGAGCAACCCGCTCTACCAGGTGGTCAAGGCCGGCCCCAGCCTGCCCGGCGTGGCGGTCGGCTCCAACTGCGTGCTGACCACCGCCGGCGTGGCCACCCTGATCGCCCTGGGCCAGGGCGCCAGCGTCCCGTTCGCCTGCGGCGGTCCGGCGCTCTACCAGGCCTTCCTGCAAAGCCGGGGCGCCTCGCTGGCCCAGGCCCAGGGCCTGGCCTACGGCATCGGCCTCTACAACTACGGCCCCGGCTACTCGCTGGAAGGCACGTCCGCGGACCTGTCGGGCAACGAGCTGCCCAACTCGCCGCACTGGACCATCTCGCTGGGCGCCCAGTACACCTGGGACTTCTCCAGCGGCTGGTCGGCCACCCTGCGCGGCGACTACTACCGCCAGAGCCAGCAGTTCACCCGGGTCTACAACACCGAGTACGACCGCCTGAAGGCGTGGAACAACGCCAACATCACCCTGAAGATCGAGAAGCCCGAGTGGGGCCTGCAGATCGACGCCTACGTCAAGAACCTGACGAACAAGACGCCGATCACCGACGCCTACACCACCGACGACAGCTCGGGCCTGTTCACCAACCTGATCACCCTGGAGCCGCGCACCTACGGCGTCAGCATCCAGAAGTCGTTCTAACCGCCGTCCGACGGCGGATAGAAGGAGGGCGGCGGGATCACTCCCGCCGCCCTTTTTTTTTACGCCCCGAGCGCTCGGCCGATCAGTTCCAGATCAGCGAGGTTCCCTGGGTGGTGACGTGCGAGGCGATCACCCCGTCCAGCAGGATGTCGTCGCCGTTGGAGAAGGCCACCACGGTGCTCCCGCCCTGCTGGGTGACGGTCCAGGTCACGCCCGTGCCGGTGAAGGCAGACAGGTTCAGCACATCATGGTCGCCGCCGGCGCCGAAGTCGGTGATGCGGTCGTGGCCCGAGCCCGGCCCGAACACGAATGTGTCGGCTCCAGCCCCGCCGGTCAGCAGGTCGTTGCCGCCGCCGCCGGTGATGGTGTTGGCCAGGCCGTTGCCGATCAGCACATTGGCCTGGGCGTTGCCGGTGGCGCTGACCGCGGTCCCGAGCAGGACGAGCTGTTCCAGGTTGGCCGACAGGGTGTAGCTGACCGACGAGGCCACGCTCTCGAAGCCTTCGCCCGCCAGTTCGATGATGACGTCATTGACGTTATCGACCCAGTAGGCGTCGTTGCCGATCCCGCCGATCATGGTGTCGGCGCCCGCCTCGCCCGCCAGGACGTCGTCGCCGCCCAGGCCGTAGAGCGTGTTGTCCAGGGCGTTGCCGTTCAGGATATTGGCGCTGGCGCTGCCGGTGGCCGTCAGGGCCACGTCGCCCACCAGCTTCAGCTGCTCGATATTGTCGGCCAGGGTGTAGCTGACGAACGAGGCCACCGTGTCGAAACCCTGCCCGGCCAGTTCCAGGACGGTGTCGCCGATATTGTCCACCCAATAAGCGTCGTCGCCCAGGCCGCCGATCAGCAGGTCCGCGCCCGCCTGGCCGTCGAGCACGTTGCTCAGTTCGTTGCCGGTAATGATGTTGGCCAGGGCGTTGCCGACCCCGTTGGCCGCCGAGCCCAGCAGAACCAGCTGCTCGACATTGGCCGTCAGGGTGTAGCTGACGAAGGCCGCGACGCTGTCGTAGCCCTCGCCGGCCAACTCGGTGACCACGTCGGTGGTCGAGCCCACCCAATAGGCGTCGTCGCCCCGGCCGCCGATCATCGTATCGAGCCCGCCGTTGCCGACCATCACGTCGTTGCCGTCCAGCCCCGTCAGAACGTTGTTGGACGCGTTGCCGATCAGCATGTTGGCCTCGGCGCCGCCCGTGGCGTTGGCCGCCGTGCCCACCAGGATCAGCTGCTCGACATTGGCGCTCAGGGTGTAGCTGACCGAGCTGGCCACCGTGTCGAAGCCCTCGCCGGCGTTCTCCACGACCACGTCGCCGACATTGTCGACCCAATAGGCGTCGCCGCCCGCGCCGCCGGCCATGGTGTCGGCCCCGCCCTCGCCGCTGAGGGTGTCGTTCCCATCCAGGCCGTAGAGGGTGTTGGCCAGGCCGTTGCCGACCAGGATATTGTCGGTCGCGCTGCCCGTCCCGACCAGCGCCCCGCCGATCAGGATCAGCTGCTCGACATTGGCCGACAGGGCGTAGTCGACGGACGCGGCGACCGTGTCGAAGCCTTCGCGGGCCTCCTCGAAGATCGCGTCGCCGGCATTGTCGACCCAGTAGGCGTCATTGCCCGCCTCGCCGGCCATCTGGTCAGCCCCTTCCCCGCCGATCAGCGTGTCATCCTCGTCGCCGGCCCAGAGGTCGTCGTCTCCCGCCCCGCCGTCCAAGATGCTGGCGGTGATGCCGTACACACGATCGTCGCCCGCTTCTCCATAGAGCAAGCCGCCCCCGATCAGGTAGTCGGCGCCGTCGCCGCCATACAGCTGGTCATGCGGAGCGCCGCCCCACATCACGTCGTCGCCGCCCTCGCCATAGAGCCGGTTGACCGCGGTCGCGTCATCGGCGGACCTGGCCGCGGTTCCGCTGCCATATATCCGATCGTTGCCCTCGCCCCCGTGCATCAAGTCCGAGCCGGACTCGCCCAGAAGCGTGTCGGCGCCGGCGCCACCTTCGACGATGTCGTCGCCCGTCCCGCCCCTAAGCTGGTCGTTACCGTCGTCGCCCCACAGCTGATCGTCGCCGTTGCTACCTCGGAAGACGTCGGCTCCGCCGCCCCCGTGAAGCTGGTCGTCGCCGTTGACCCCGTAATAAGTGTCCGCGCCGTCGCCGCCGTTGAAGAGATCGGCCGCGCTCGTGCCATTCACGCCGGTGACCAGGAAACCCGCCGTGAACGCGCCAGCGTCCAGGCCGACGGGGGCGTTGAACTTCACGATGAAGTCCGGTTCGGCGACCCCGTACTGAAGAACGCCGTCACCATTCGAGTCGACGATCAGGTAGGTGTCGCTTCCCTGGGTCCAGGTCCAGATTTGCGTGAAGTCCGGTCCGTAGTCGTTGCTGGAGAAGACGGCGCCGTTGGTCAGCGAGAACGTCGGATTGTCCAGCGCCCCCCGGAAGACCACGGGCGTCTCGTAGGCGGGGTAGCCGAAATCGAGTCGATCGCCTTCGGTGGCGTTGAAGTCGGTTATGATCGCGTAACCGGCCGGATTGCTGGTCTCGGCCTCTTCGGACGCGAAGCTCAGATAGAATAGGTCCGAGCCGGCCCCGCCCGTCACGACCTGCGGCGCCGTCACGTAGATTTGGTCGTCGCCCGCCCCGCCATCCAGCCAACCCGCCGCCGCCGAGCCCCAGGCTTCGCCGTAGATGCGAAGGCTATCGGCGCCGTCGCCGCCATACAGCGTATCGCCCACGCCCCCGCTCAGCACGTCGTCGCCAGCGCCGCCGTACATAGTGTCCAGACCGGCGCCGCCAGTGAGGGCGTCGTTCCCATCCTCGCCGTAAAGCGTGTTCACGCTGTCGGCGGTGTCCGATATATCGCTGTAGGCCATGCCCGCGTAGAGCACGTCGTTGCCCGCGCCGCCGTGAAGAATGTCGGAGCCGAACCCGCCCGACAGGATGTCGTTGTCCGCGCCGCCGTGAAGAGTGTCGGAACCGGACTCGCCGGACAGGGTGTCCTCGCCGTCGCCGCCGTCGAGACTGTCGTCGCCGTCGCCGCCAATCAGTTGATCGTTCTCCGCGAACCCGGACACCGTGTCGTCACCGCCGGCGCTGTAGATGACGTCGATGCCGCTGGTCCCCACGAAGACGTCCGCGCCCGAGGCGCCGGCTTGGGCGACAAAGACGCCATCGACGAAGGAAGCCTGGCTGATGACGGCCCCATTGTCGAACGCCAGGACCAAATCGTTGTTGTCGAGAGTCTGGGTATGGTTGGAGTCGACGATCAGATAGGTCTTGCCGGCGCTGGCCCAGGTCCAGACGCCGATAAGGTTGGAACCGAGGCTTCCCGGAAGCGTCTTGCCGGCCGACAGGCTGAATGCCGGGTCGGTGATGGCGCCATACCACATGAAATAGAAGTTGCCGGACTTGCCGCCGGAAACGAGCGGACCCAGGCTGATACGGTCGCCGTCGGCGGCCGAGAAATCGACGATATGATCGAGCCCCACCAGATTGCTGGGCTGTTCGTGGGCATAGAGCAGTTCGACATAGAACAAGTCGGCTCCCGTCCCGCCCTTGTAGGTGTCCGCCACGAAACCGTCGTACGAAATCGTCAGGACATCGGCGCCGGCGCCGCCGTCGAGGACATCGGTCCCGAAATTCCCGCGAATTTGGTCGGCGCCGTCGCCGCCGTTGACGATGTCGTCGCCGTCCAGACCCATCAGGAAGTCGTCGCCGTTACCCCCATTCAGGGTGTCGTCGCCCTCATCGCCGTAGATCGTGTCGGCGCCGTCGCCGCCGTTCAGCACATCCGCGCCGCCGTAGCCGCGAATATTGTCGTCCCCCGACGTACCGTCGATCGTTTCGCTGGCGTCGGTGCCGGGCAGGTAAGCCATGCGTCGCTCTCCCGGGCCGCAGCGCTCTCAGCGCCCCAACGGCCAATTCTTGATCACCTCTAGCGAGGAGCTAGCGGTCACGCCAGATACAACCTTCGGCGCCCGCGAGACGGCAGGCTTGGGTAACGCGAAAGTCCCACCCGGGACGCATCGTACGGATCTGCCCAAGACCCCCTAGGCGTCATATCGCTCCTCCGAATTCCCAAATCCTCCCGGCATTTACGACCCCGCACGCCCATCGGGCCAAGGTGTGATCCCACGAACACCTCGCCGAACGGCTGCATGGACACGCTCGACCGCCGAGCCCCGATAGCCCCCGCCGATCCTTGCGCGGATCCCGATCAGTTCCAGATCAGCGACGTCCCTTGTGTGGTGACATGCGAGGCGATCACCCCGTCCAGCAGGATGTCGTCGCCGTTGGAGAAGGCCACCACGGTGCTCCCGCCCTGCTGGGTGACGGTCCAGGTCACGCCCGTACCGGTGAAGGCCGCCAGGTTCAGCACGTCGTGGTCGCCGTTGGCGCCGAAGTCGGTGATCCGGTCGTGGCCCGAGCCCGGCCCGAACACGAAGGTGTCCACGCCCGCCCCGCCGGTCAGCAGATCGTTGCCGCCGCCGCCGGTGATGGTGTTGGCCAGACCGTTGCCGATTAGCACATTGGCCTGGGCGTTGCCGGTGGCGTTGGCCGCCGTGCCCACCAGCACCAGCTGTTCCAGGTTCGCCGACAGGGTGTAGCTGACCGAAGAGGCGACGCTTTCGAAGCCTTCGCCCGCCAGTTCGACGATCACGTCGCCCGCGTTGTCGACCCAGTAGGCGTCGTTGCCGATGCCACCGATCATGGTGTCGGCGCCCGCCTCGCCGGCCAGGACGTCGTCGCCGCCGAGGCCGTAGAGGGTGTTGTCGAGGCTGTTGCCGTTGAGGATGTTGGCGCTGGCGCTGCCGGTGGCGGTCAGGGCGACGTCGCCCACCAGCTTCAGCTGCTCGATATTGTCGGCCAGGGTATAGCTGACGAACGAGGCCACCGTGTCGAAGCCTTGGCCCGCCAGCTCCAGGACGGTGTCGCCGACATTGTCGACCCAGTAGGCGTCGTCGCCCAGGCCGCCGATCAGCAGGTCCGCGCCGGCCTGACCGTCGAGCACGTTGCTCAGCTCGTTGCCGGTGATGATGTTGGCCAGGGCGTTGCCCACGCCGTTGGCCGCCGAGCCCAGCAGGACCAACTGCTCGACATTGGCCGTCAGGGTGTAGCTGACGAAGGCCGCGACGCTGTCATAACCCTCGTTCGCCAGCTCGGTGACGACATCCGTGGTCGAGCCCACCCAGTAGGCGTCGTCGCCCCGGCCGCCGATCATCGTATCGAGCCCGCCATTGCCGACCATGACGTCGTTGCCGTCCAGCCCCGTCAGCACGTTGTTGGACGCATTGCCGATCAGCATGTTGGCCTCGGCGCTGCCGGTGGCGTTGGCCGCCGTGCCCACCAGGATCAGCTGCTCGATATTGCCCGACAGCACATAGCTGACCGCCGAGGCGACGGTGTCGAAGCCTTCGCCGGCCAGTTCAGTGACCACGTCGCCGGCGTTGTCGACCCAGTAGGAGTCGTCGCCCGCGCCGCCGACCATGGTGTCGGCCCCGCCCTCGCCGATCAGGATGTCGGCGCCGGCGCCGCCGTAGAGCGTGTCGTTCCCTTCGCCGCCGAACAGCACGTCGTCGCCGCCACGGCCATCGATCTTGTTGGCCCCGGCGTCGCCCTCCAGGGCGTCGGCGAAGTTGGAGCCCAGCAGGTTCTCGATCGAGGTCAGGGTGTCCCCGCCCGATCCGCCGGTGTTCTGCACGCCCGTCTCGGCCAGGCTGACCACGACGCCGGCCCCGTCGTTCAGATAGGAGGCGGTGTCGTTGCCGGCGCCGCCGTCCAGGCCGTCGTTGCCGGCCCCGCCTTCCAGGATGTCGTCGCCGCCGCCGCCTGCCAGGATGTCGTCGCCGCCGACCCCGACCAGCACGTTGGCCAGGTTGTCGCCCGTCAGGCGGTCCGCGCCCAGATAGCTGCCGGTGACGTTCTCGATCGAACGGATAGTGTCCTGAGCGACCCCATCGACCATGACGGTCACCCACGATCCGCCGTTCAGGGTCACCGTGATCGGCAAGGTGTAGTGATCGACGTAGTCGACGGTGTCCACCCCGCCGCCGCCGTCCAGGGCGTCGGCGCCGCCCGCGCCCTGCAAGGTGTCGTCGCCGGCCCCGCCGGTGAGGGTGTCGTTCGCGTTGCCGCCCACAAAGACGATCTGCTCGACCCGGGTGACCGATCCGGTCGCCACCCCGCCGACCGTCACCACGTTCAGCGCGTCGCTGTTGGCGTTGCTGAACACGACCGCGGCGTTCTGGCCCGCATAGTTCAGATAGGCGATGTCCTTGCCCGCGCCCCCGTCGATCACGTCGGCGCCGCCATAGAGATTGTATCGCAGCTTCAGATAGGCGGCCCCGGCGGCGTCGATCCCACCGCTGGCGATCCCGTTGACCAGGATGTCGTCGCCCGCGCCGCCGGAAAGGGTGTCGTCGCCCTGGCCGCCGATCAGCACGTCGGCGCCGTCGCCGCCGTTCAGGATGTCATTGCCGTCGGCGGTCGTGGTGTCGGCGTCGTCGCCCAGCAGCAGGTCGTTGCCCGCCCCGCCGTCCAGCGTGTCGGCGCCGCCTAGCCCGGTCAGGATGTCGTTGCCGTCGCCGCCCGACAGGACGTTCGCCCCCGTCGAAGCGATGTCGACGATGAACACGTCCGCCATGTAGTTGTTGTCGCCGGGGAGATTTCCATCCCCCGCGAACACCAGCATCGTCCCGTCGGGCGAGAACGACCAATAGTCGGGCGCATAGGGCGAGGCGAACGCCTTCGTCATGACGCCGGTGCTCAGGTCCTTGATGTACACGCCCGGGCCGGACATGTCGGGGCCCAGGTTGTTCGCATTGGTCCAGAACGCGACCTTGGAGCCATCCGGCGAGAACTTCGCGCTTTGCGAGTAGCCGTTGGACTGGACGCCGGCCGGTCCGGTGGAGACCTTCGTCACCTCTCCGGTCAGCAGATTCTTGATGAAGACGTCCGAATAGCCGTTGGTGTCGCCCGCGACCAGATTGTCGGCATGGCTGGTGAAGACGATCTTCGTGCCATCGGCGGAGAAGGAAAACTCCCGCGATTCATTGTTGGCCTCCGCGCCCGTCGCCGAGACCGAGACGCGGGTGACCACGCCCGTGGCCAGATCCTTGACGAAGATATCGCCCGAATTGTTGGTGTCGCCCGCGACCAGATTGGTGGCGTAGCTGACGAAGGCGATCTTGGTCCCGTCCGGCGAAAACACCGGCTGGGTGCTGCCGAAGCCGCCCGCCGCCTGCCCGCCCGCGCCGGTCGTCGAGACCCGGGTCAGAGCGCCCGTCGCCAGATCCTTAATGTAGATGTCGGAGAGGTAGTTGGTGTCGCCCGCCTCCATGCTGGCATAGCTGACGAAGGCGATCTTGGTCCCGTCCGGCGAGAAGACAGGACTGTCGGCGCCGCCTTCGCTGTACACGAACTGGCCATTGGTGGTCGTCGACACACAGGTCACCGCGCCCGTCAGCAGATCCTTGACGAAGATGTCGGCGGAGCCGTTGTTGTCGCCGCCCACCAGATTGTTGGCGTAGCTGACGAAGGCGACCTTCGCGCCGTCGGGCGAAAACACCGGCTTGGCGCTGCCGTAGCTGGCGGTGGGGGTCGCCTCGCCACCCGCGACGTTCGTCGAGACGCGGGTGACCACGCCGGTGGACAGGTCCTTGACGAAGACGTCGCGGTACCCGTTGGTGTCGCCGGCGACCAGATTGGTCGCGCCGCTCATGAAGACCACCTTCGACCCGTCCGGCGAGAAGACCGGCTGGCTCGATC
Organism: Caulobacter sp. GW821-FHT09B08; assembly: GCF_059418225.1. Classification (NCBI taxonomy): domain Bacteria; kingdom Pseudomonadati; phylum Pseudomonadota; class Alphaproteobacteria; order Caulobacterales; family Caulobacteraceae; genus Caulobacter; species Caulobacter sp. GW821-FHT09B08. The sequence continues at coordinate 206,774 of NZ_JBWKPL010000001.1, forward strand.
CCGAAAAGTTGGGATCGCCTGCGGCCAGCACGCCAGCGCTGTTGGATGAGACAAGGGTCATCTGGCCGGCGCTGGAGCCGGTGAGAACGTCGTTGTGGGCCGAGCCCGTCAGGTTCTCGATCGAGACCAGCGTGTCGGTTCCGGCTCCGCCGGTGTTCTGGCCGCCGGCGGCCGCCAGCGACACGGTCACGCCCGAAGACGCGCCGGCATAGGAGGCCGTGTCGGTGCCCGCCCCGCCGTCCAGGCGGTCGTCGCCGCCGCCTCCGGTCAGGACGTCGTTTCCGCCCAGGCCGTGCACGATCTCGTTCGTCGCGTCTCCGACATAGACATCGTCACCCGCCGAGGGTCCCCCCGCACTCCAATTCCCCGCCACGCGAACACCCCCCGCTCTAAGCTCAGGCATAGGGCCTAGAGGCGGCTCCATCGTCAAGGCACAACCTAAGGCTTTCCTGGCCCTGCTCCCCCGAATTCCCAAATCCTCCCGGCATTTACGACTCCGCAACGCCAATCGGGCCAAGGTGTGGTCCCAAGAACGCCTCGCCGAACGGCTGCATGGACACGCTCGACCGCCTTATCGACCGCCGAGCCCCGATCGCCCCCGCCACCCCATGCGCGGAGGTCCGGGCGATCTTCCTCGCCGAGCCGCACGTGGCCGCCGTGGCCGTCGTCGTGGACGGACGGCCGGTGGGCCTGGTCTATCGCGACGTCTTCCTGGGCCAGGCGGCGGTCGCCGACCTGGACGCGCGTCCCGTTTCCGACGTCATGGACCGCGAGCCGCGCATCGCCCGCGCCGGCCTGACGGCCACCGAATTCGTCGAGGGCATGGCCCAGAGCGCCACCCCCCTGTTCCGCACCGCCTATGTCACGGTCGACGAGGCCGGGACCTATGTGGGCGTGGGCGGCCTGAGCTCCTTGCTCACCTCCCATCGCCGCCGCCAGCGCGAGGCCGACGAGGCCATGGCCCTGGTCGAGCGCATGGCCCACGACATCGGCCATCACCTGGACGGCGTGCTGGCCTTCACCGAACGGCTGGAGCAGTCGCGCCTGACGCCCGACGCGGCCGCCTATGTCCGCGCCATCGGCGACACCAGCCGCGACATGAGCCAGGTGCTGAACCGCGCCATGGACCTGCGCCGCGCGGCCACCGGCGGCCTCTCCCTGACCCTCGCCCCCGCCCTGCTGCGCGACCTTTCCGACGCCGTCGAGGCCCGCTGGAGCGCCCGCGCCGCCGAGGGCGGCTCGACCCTGCTGTTCTCCTACGACGGCGATCCCGAAGCCGCCGCCGTCATCGACGCCGACCGCGTGCTGCAGGTGTTCGACGCCCTGATCGAGGGCGCCCTGGCCAGCGGCCGCGGCGTGATCGAGGCCAGCCTCAAGGCCCGCGCGACCGAAGGCGGCCTGAAGCTGGAAGGCCGGGTGCGCGACAACACCGTCGGCTCGGCCGAGGAACGCCTGACCCGGGTCTACGACCCGCTGGGCGCCGGCAGCATCCAGGACAGCAACGAGCTGGCCCTGGGCGTGGGCATGGCCCTGGCCCACGGCCTGACCCGCGCCATGGGCGGCCCGCTGCGCGCCGAGGCCAATCTGGGCGCCGGCCTGACCCTGCAGTTCTCTCTGACCGCCCCGGCCGCCAACCTGACCGTCACCGAGGTCGAGGAGCCGTCGCTGGACGCCCGCTCGGCCCACATCCTGATCGTCGACGACAACGCCACCAACCGCATGGTGGCCGAGGCCCTCTGCGAGATGTTCGACTGCACCTCCGAGCAGGTGGTCGACGGCGTCGAGGCCGTGGAGGCCGCGCGCTCGGGCCGCTTCGACCTGATCCTGATGGACATCAAGATGCCGCGCATGGACGGGGTGGCCGCCACCCGCGCCATCCGCGAGATGAACGGCCCCGCCGGCCAGGTCCCCATCGTGGCCCTGACCGCCAACGCCGACCCCAACGACGTGGCCACCTATGTCGCCGCCGGCATGCAGGACGTGGTCGAAAAGCCGATCAAGCCCGAACGCCTGGCCGTGGTCCTGAGCGCCCTCCTGGGCGGCGACGACGACGAAGACACCGAAGCGGCGGCCTAGACCCCTCTCTCATAGAGAGAGGGAGGGACCCGCCGCGAAGCGGTGGGAGGGTGAGAGGTTTCACCACTTGCCGGAAGGGCGCGACGCCACGGCCGGGCGGAACTTTTCACAACCATCGCGCGTCGCAAGGTGCGAATGCACCCTCCGGCAGGTGCGATATGTCTCAGACTTGCAACAAAGCGCCGCAGTCTCGATACGCGGTATGGCCCCCGTCCCTTTGCTGACCTAGGCTTTGCGGGAACAGGGAACACCGCACGCGTGCTGAACACCGCCGAACAGGAAGCCTGGGATTTTCTCAGCAAGGCGCCGCACTACACCGACCCCGACATGGTGGAATGCCATTTCGGGCGGGCCATCGGCGCGTTCGGCTACGACCGGTTCTGCGCCACCCTGATCAACGCCGAGCAGCTGGGCCGCGAGCCCCCCACCCTGGCGCGCCGCGACTTCGACGCCTGGGACGCCCGCTACTGGGGCGAGCGCTACGTGGTCCACGACCCGTGCATCAAGCTGCTGCAGAAATCCAACCGCCCCTTCGCCTGGAGCGATGCGCGGCCGCTGGGCGACAACCGCGCCCAGGCCATGTGGGGCGAGGCCTCCGAATTCGGCATGAACGACGGCTATGTGGTGCGGGTGTTCGGCCCGGCCGGCCACGAGGTGCTGATCCGCATGTCCACCCCGGAGACCGCCGTCGACCCCACCGCCCGCGCCGTGGTCGAGAGCCTGGCCACGGTGTTCGGCACCATCATGCTCAAGCACTGGGAAATGCAGGACGACAATCCCGACTACGGGGTGATCTCCGAGCGCCAGGCCCAGTGCCTGTACTGGGCCAGCCGGGGCAAGACCGACTGGGAGATCGGCGCGATCCTCACCCTCTCGCCCCGCACCGTCCACCACCACATCGAAGCCGCCAAGAAGCGCCTGGGCGTGGTCAAGCGGCAGGAAGCGGTGATGAAGGCGGGGGAACTGGGACTGCTGGCGAAGGTGGGGTGAGGGCGGCCGCGACCGCCCCGTCCCCCGCCCTCCGCCTCCCGCCCCCTAGGCCGACCGCGCCTCTTGCGCGATCCGCGCGGCCAAGTCGCGATAGGTGCGCAGCGGCCGGCCCAGCAGGGTGGTCAGGCGTTGGACGTCGCCCGCCTCCGGAACCATGCCGTCGCTGACATAGCGCTGGGCCATCAGGCGCATCTCGTAGGCCATCCACTTGGGCATGAAGGCCGAGACGCTCTGCTCGAAGCCGCCGGGATCGTCGCCGCCATAGACGACCGGGCGGCCCAGCACGTCCGACCACAGGGCCGCCAGGGCCTCGCCCGTCAGGGTGTCGGGACCGACCAGGTTGATGATCTCGACCGGCAGCTTGCCCGGCGCCTGCTGGCGACGGATCAGCTCGATGGCGGCGACCTCGGCGATGTCGGCGGCGTCGACCATGGCCACGCCCTTGGCGCCGATCGGCATCGGATAGACGCCGTGGTTCAGGACCACGTCCTTGATCATCAGTTCGTTGTCGATGAAGTAGGCCGGACGCAGGATCGTGGCGGAAAAGCCCATCTGGGCGATCATCCGCTCGGCGCCGGACTTCACCGCGAAGTGCGGCACGTTCACGAAGCGCTCGGCGTGCAGCACCGACAGATAGACCACCCGCTCGACCCCGCAGTCGCGGGCGATGTTCAGGGCGATCAGCGCCTGGGTGAATTCGTCGCCCGCCACGGCGTTGAGCAGGAAGAACGCCTCCACGCCCTGGAACGCGGCGCGCAGGGCGTCGAGGTCCAGCAGGTCGCCCTTCACGACCTCGACCCCGGCCGGGAAGTCGGCCTTGGAAGGATCGCGGACCAGGGCGCGGACGCGGGCGCCGCGCTGGACCAGTTGCTGAACGACTTGGCGGCCGACACGGCCGGTGGCGCCGGTGACGAGGATGGTCATGGGAAAATCTCCAGTTGGGGTAAGACGACGCCTGGAGAAATGACCGGTCCACACACGATCCAATAGACGCTATATTTGGACGATCCGTCTCAGTGGTGGAACACATGGACCTGCTCGCCCTCGCCGACTTCAACCTGGTGGCCCGGCACGGCGGGTTCGGGCGCGCGGCCCGCGCGGCGGGTCGGCCCAAGGCCACGCTGTCGCGACGGGTCGCCGAACTGGAGGCCGACCTGGATCTCCGCCTGTTCGAACGCGGCGGGCGCGCGCTCAAGCTCACCGAGGAAGGCCGGGCCCTGTTCGAACGGACGGGCGTCCTGCTGACCGAGCTGGACGAGGCGGCCGCCGCCATCGCCTCGGGCGGCGAGCGCCCGCGCGGACGGCTGCGCATCAGCGCGCCCCTGCTGCTTTCCCAGACAGCGCTGGGGCGGCTGGCCGCCGAGTTCTCGCGCGCCTATCCCGAGGTCCGGCTGGAGGTGACCACCGACGACCGCCCCGTCGACCTGGTGGAGGAAGGCTACGACCTGGCGATCCGGGTAAACCCCGATCCCGACGAGAGCCTGGTGGGCCGGGTGTTCCTGCGCGACCGCCTGGTGGTGGTGGCCGGTCCCGACCTGCCCCGACCGGCGGAGGGCGCGAGCGTCCGGGGCGTGGTGCGCGGCGGCGACGGGACCGAGACCTGGACCCTGACCACCGGGGCGGGCCCGGCCCGCATCGCGGTCGAGCCGGTGCTGCGCCTGTCGTCGATGATCATGGTCCGCGACGCGGTGCGCGCGGGGGTCGGCGCCGCCCGCCTGCCGCTCTCGCTGGTCAGCCGCGACCTGGCCGCGGGCCGGCTGGTCCACTGGGGCGACGCGGCCGAGCCGGAGATCGCTCTCTGGGCGCTGTATCCCTCCCGCCGCCTGCTCAGCGCGCGCGTCTCCGCCTTCCTCGACCACCTGAAACAGGCCTTCCCCCTGGGGACCGCCGACGAGCTGGCGGCCTATATGGAGGTCTAGCCGGCGTCAGGTGACGCGAATGAAGCCGAAGCGCCACCATGAGCGTTTCGATCCCGCATGAGGCGAGCTGACGCAGGGGCCGAGCCTTGACTCGCCTGCCGCCCTCGGGCGAGCAACGACGAGGTCTTTTCAGGGGGTAAGCCGCAGGTGACGACGCAGACGGGGCCAGTCGATCCGATCGCGACGCCCGAGCCGTCGCCGGTCCTGACCGCCCTGCGCCAGGCGCCGATCGGCATCGCCATCTTCGACCGCGACATGCGCTACCTGGCGGCCTCGGGACGCTACCTGACCGACCAGGACCTGCCGGCCGACACGCCCCTGGTGGGCAAGATCCACTACGACGTCTTCCCCCACGTGCCCCAGCGCTGGCGCGACATCCACGCCGCCGCCCTGGCCGACGGCATCGAGCGCAACCATCCCGGCGAGATCTTCGTGCGCCCCGACGGCGACATCGACTGGATCCGCTGGTCGGTGGCCCCCTGGCGCGCGGAAGACGGGGCGATCGGAGGCATCGTGCTCTACACCGAGGTGGTGACCTCGACCGTCGAGGCCCGCCTGGCGCTGGAGACCGCCGAGGCCCGCTACCGCGCGGTGTTCGACCAGGTGGCCATGGGCGTGGCGCGGGTGGGGCTGGACGGCCGCTTCCTGGAGCTCAACGACCGCTACTGCGCCATCGCCGGCCACGACCGCGCCGCCCTGCTGGCCACCAACTTCCAGGCCATCACCCACCCCGACGACCTGGCCGCCGACCAGGCCCTGGTCGACGCCATGCTGGCGGGCGGCAAGCAGAACTACACCATCGAGAAGCGCTACATCTCGGCCGCCGGGGTCACGGTGTGGATCAATCTGACGGTCTCGCTGGTGCGCACACCCGAGGGCGCGCCGGACTATTTCGTGGCCATCGTCGAGGACATCGCCGAGCGCAAGGCGGCCGAAGGCCTGCAGCAGCGCCACCACCAGCAGCTGCGGCTGATGATCAACGAGCTGAACCACCGGGTGAAGAACACCCTGGCCACCATCCAGTCGATGGCCAGCCAGACCCTGCGCAGCGATCCCGACCCGCTGTCGGCCTACGCCAAGTTCGAGGCCCGGCTGCTGGGCCTGTCGCAGGTGCACGACCTCTTGACCCGCGAGCACTGGCACGGCGCGGACCTGCGGGCCGTGGCCCTGCGCGCCCTGGCCCCGTTCGTCGAGGACGCCCTTTCCGACGCCATCGAGGTGGACGGCCCCGACGTCTGGGCCCCGCCCTCGGCGGCCCTCGCCCTGGCCATGCTGCTGCACGAGCTGGCCACCAACGCCACCAAGTACGGCGCCCTGTCGACGCCGGAGGGCCATGTGCGGCTGATGTGGACCTTCGACCCGGCCGACCGCGTGGTGCGTCTGACCTGGACCGAAACCGGCGGCCCGCCCGTGGCCGCCCCCACCCGCCAGGGCTTCGGCTCGCGCCTGATCACCCGCGCCCTGCGCGACCTGCAAGGCGCGGCTGCCTTGAGGTTCGAGCCCGGCGGCGTGATCTGCGACATGCACATGCGCCTGCCCGTGGGCGGCGACCCGCTGGACCACGCGGGGATGGTGGAGCGGTAGGCGCGGCCTAGACGAAGCGCACGCCGGTCAGGTCCTCGGAAATCTCCCAGAGCCGCGCCGCCGCACCTCGGTCGGTCCCGCGCCGGGGGATCCGGGCGGTCGTCGGAAAGCCCTGGATTTCGCCCGGTCCGTCCGGACCGTAGTAGCCGCCCGCCTCGGCCTGGGGCGCGGTGGCCGCGAACAGTGTCGGCAAGGCTCCCCGCGCGGCCGGCTGGAACAGAAACCACAACAGCCCGCGCGCCAGGCTGGCGGCGCTTCCCCGACCGGGCGCGTTGTGCAGCAGCTCGGTGCGGGACACGCCGGGATGGGCCGCCAGGCTGGCGACGCCCCAACCGGCCGCGTCGCCGCGCCGCTGCAGTTCGAGGGCGAACATCAGGCAGGCCAGCTTGGATTGGGCGTAGACCGGCATCGGCCGATACCGTCGCCGGGCCTGCAGGTCGGCGAAGTCGATGGCGCCGTCGCGCGCCGCCACGCTCGACACCGTGACCACCCGCGCGCCGCCGGCGTTGCGAAGCAGCGGCATGAGCCGGCCCGTGAGCGCGAAATGGCCCAGATAGTTCGTGCCCAACTGCAGTTCGAACCCGTCCGCCGTTTCCCGCCGTCGCGGGGGCGTCATGACCCCGGCGTTGTTGATCAGCAGATCCAGGCGATCCGTCCGAGCGCGGAGCCGTGCGGCGAAGGCCGAGATCGACGCCAGGCTGGCCAGATCGAGCGCCTCGAACCGGACGTCCGAGGCCGGCGCCGCCTGTCGGATCCTGGCGACGGCGTCCGCGCCTTTCCCGGCGTCGCGGCCCGCCACGATCACCGCCGCGCCGGCCCGCGCCAAGGCCAGGGCGTCCTCGAACCCCAGCCCCCCGGTTCCCGTGACAACGGCCGTTCGGCCGCCCTGGTCGGGGATGTCGGACGTCGTCCACTTCGCCATGCTCGCGCCTTTCGAGAGACCGCCCGGGCGGTCGAAACCGTCGCCAGTTTGACCGGCGACCCGCCGATGCGAATGTCGAAAGCGCCGGACTTTTTGCCTAAACCTCCGACGGCGATTGATGGCCCCGCGCCGCTCGGCTACGCCTCGCAGGTCTCCCCCTGGAAACCCCGCCGATGGCCAACGCCCTGACCGCCGCGATCGCCGCCCTCCTGGACGGCCAGGGTGTCGAGACCGGCGCGTTCCAGACGCCCGTGCCGGGCCTGACCCTGATGCGCACCTTCGAGCGCGTGCTGCCCAACCCCATGAACTACCGCCCTTCCCTGTGCGTGGTGGCCCAGGGCGCCAAGCAGGTGATGGTCGGCGACCGCACGGTGACCTATGGCGACATGCAGTCGCTCGTCGTCACGGTCGAGGTTCCGGTGCTCAGCCAGATCGTGGAAGCCTCCCGCGACCGGCCCTTCGTCGGCGCCACCCTGAACCTGGACCCCGACATCGTCCTGGACGTCGCCGCCCGCCTCGACGAGGCCCACCCTCGGGGCGGCGACGCGTTCGGACTGGTGGTGAGCGATCTGGACGGCCGGATCACCGACTCCATCCTCCGCCTTCTGGACACCATCGGCCGGCCGGGGGCGGTCGAGGTCCTCGGCCCCGCGATCATGCGGGAGATCGCCTATTGGCTCCTGACCGGACCGGCGGGGCGCAACGTGGCGCGCATGGTGTTGCCGGACGGCCAGCCTCTGCGGATCGCCAGGGCCATCCGACGCCTTCACGAATCCTTCCCGGCGACCGCGAGCGTCGCCGAACTGGCGGCCGAGGCGGGCATGAGCCCATCCTCGTTCCACCAGCACTTCAAGACCCTGACCTCGATGTCGCCCCTGCAATACCAGAAGCGCCTGCGCCTGCTGGAGGCGCGGCGGCTGATGGTCGCCGACGGCGAGAAGGCGGGCGTGGCCGCCTTCTCGGTCGGATACGAGAGCGTGTCACAGTTCAGCCGGGAATATGCGCGCCTGTTCGGTCAGCCGCCGCGCCGCGAGTCCCTGCGCGCCCGTGAGGCCGCGACGGCCGCCCCGCCGTAGGCGAAGTGTTCGCCGGTCTGCTCAGTCGGCGACGCCGCCGCGCAGCGGGTCCTCGCCGTCCAGCTCCTCGATATGCCGGCGTTGCCGCAGGACACCGCGTCGCTGCTCGGCGGCGGTCTCGGGCCTGTCGGCGTCGCGCTCGGGCGGCGACGGCGTTTCGTGGCTTTCAGGCGATGACGGGGTCTGGGTCATGGCTTTCCAACCGCTCGCCCCGGCGTTGGTTGCACCTCATCCGGCCCCTGGGCCTATCGCGGAAGCGTCGCGACGATGCGGCAGCGGACGCTCCAGCCCTCGACCGCGCGATCGGTGAAGTCGGTGACGACCAGGTCGTAGATCTCGCCGTCCTGGACCAGGGTGCACAGGTCGCCCACCCGCATCGGCCGGGCATGGCGCGAGCGGATGTGGGCCTCGCGCAGGGTCAGCAGGTTGTCGCACAGCAGTTCGTAGTCGTGCGACCCGAACGGCGAGACGGGGATGGGCGCGCGTTTCGCCATCAGGAGGGGGCCATCAGCGGCGCGACTTGCGGGCCGCGTAGCGGGCGTCGCGCTTGTGCTTGGCCTCGGCCTCGGTGGGCGCCTTGGCCTTCCTGGGCGCGGGCTTCGGGCCGGGGGCGGCCTGTGCGGCCGCCGCGTCGGCGACGTCCTTCCGGGCGGCCCGTTCGGCCTTTCGTTCGGCCCGCACCGCCTTCAGCTCGGCCGCCGCCACGGCGCCGCGCTCGGCGAACAGCGGGTCGACCGCCGCCGGCTTGGGCTTGAACTTGGCCAGCAAGGCCTGCTTGGCCTCGGCGGCCGTCTTCAGCCGGTCGGCCAGGGCCGCGCCCTTGGTCTCTTGCATGTCAGGACAGCTTCGTGCCGCGCAGGGCCTGCGGGTCGATGGGCCTGGGCCGCGACGGCTGGCCGCCGGTCGAGCGGGGATCGTTCAGCCCCTTGGGGCCCGAGGGCCGGGTTCCGGTATAGGTCTTCATCGGGGGCGAACCCCTTTCCGGGGTGCGTCGGGACGTTCCGCGGAGCGGACCTGAAGTCGCCGACGGCGCGTCCTAGCGCCTTGGGGACGAGCCTAGCACGCCTGCGAGGGGACCGGTGGAAATACGCTCCGGGTCCCTACTTCCGCTGAAAAAGCGCCGACCGCTTGGCCATGAAGGCGGCGATGGCCTCGCGGTGATCGGCGCTGGCGGCCAGGGTCGGCAGCTCTTCCTCGATGTAGGAGCGGCCGTCGACTACCCGCTTGGTGGCCTCCACCGCCAGGGGCGCGCGCGAGGCGATCCATTCGGCCAGGTGGAACGCCTCGGGCAGGAGCCGCTCGGGGGCGTGGACGGCGGTGACGATCCCGTCGGCCAGGGCGCGCTCGGGCCCGAACTGGGCGCCGGTCAGCAGGTGGGCCTTGGCCCGGGCCGCGCCGATCAGCCGGGGCAGGCGCGTGGCCGAGGCCATCAGGCCGATATTGACCCCCGAGGCGGCGAAGACGGCCCGGTCGCTGGCCAAGCGGATGTCGCAGGCCAGGGCCAGTTCCAGCCCGCCGCCGAAACACCAGCCGTCGACGGCGGCGACCACCGGGACGCGCACGGCCTCGACCCAGTCCATGATCATGTTGAAGTCCTCGATGGCCTCCAGCACCTCGCCGGTCCGGCCGGCGGCCTGGCGGGCCGAGGCCTCGCGCAGGTCGTCGCCGGCGCAGAACACCCCGCCCCGGCCGGTCAGCACCACCGCCCGCACCTCGTCGTCGGCCGCGATCTCCTCGAGGATCCGCGTCAGTTCCACCCGCATGGCCAGGCCCAGGGCGTTGGCCGGCGGGGCGTCCAGCTCCAGGAGCAGGATCGAACCGGTGGGGCGGGAGACGTGGATCATGCTCATCCGCCGTACGGATCCAGCAGCGTCTTCTCCAGCAGCGCCGGACGCCAGGCGTGGACGGCCAGCACCACGTCGCCGTCGCAGACGTCCAGCCCCGCGCAGCCGATGGCGATCCCGGGCGCGCCCACCCAGCGGTTCATCCGGGTCAGCAGGTTCAGGCCACGGTCGTCGTCGATGCGCAGGCGGTAGAAGACCTGGTTGCGGATCCCGGTCACGTCCAGGCGGTCGATCCGCTCCCAGGGGATCGGGGCGCGGCTGGCGCGGCGGTCGAAATACCCCTGGGCGTCGACCGTGATCACCGGGCCGCGCTTCAGGAACGAGGCCAGCACCAGGGCGACGATCAGGACCCAGGCCGAACCCAGGACCGCCATTTCGGCCTGCCTGAGGCCCTCGGCCGAGACGACAAAGGCGACCACGCCCGCCAGCGATGCCAGCATCAGCACCGCCATGGCCAGGCGCGCCCACAGGACCGGCCGCGCCTCCAGCCGGCCGCCGCCGTAGGTCGGGTCGCGCGTGGTCAGCCGCAGCAGGACGGTGATCCCGCCGCCCACGCCGAAGAACAGCAGCGAGGCCAGGCCGACGGCGACCTTGCCGCTCATCAGCAAGGCGGCCCCGACCAGCGAGAACGCCGCCACCGGAAGGATCAGCTTCAGGGCCTGGCGACGCTGACGCCCGTTCTGGTCTTGGATGATGGCGAGGAGAGTTTGACGCGACATGGCGCGAGCCTCGCCGATGATCCTGCGCGCTTCAACCTTTCCTCTTTGTCAGCATCCCGGCGAAGGCCGGGATCCAAGCCGCGCCTCAGCGGGGTTCGTTGCGGATCGACCGGCCCGAGACTCTTCGGAAGGTCGGCTTGGGTCCCGGCCTTCGCCGGGATGTCGGGATTTTTGGGGACAAGGGTCGTTTCACGCGCAACCATGCTGCGACGCACAAGATTCCCCCTTGCCAGCGTCAAACACTTGTCACAGCTTAGGTCGTCTCCTCGCGGAAAGCCTTCGCGAGGAGCCTATAACGATGGATCGACGCCGGGTTCGCGCCCGCGCGGAACGGTTCACGGAGCGCGGAGAGCCCGTCAGGCGTTTGTGTTGCAGCGCCGAAGACACACCCGGGGAGTGACATGACGACCGAGACGCTGGACGCCAAGACCGAGCTGAAGGACCTGTACGAGATCGGCGAGATCCCGCCGGCATATCACGTGCCCAAAAACATGTACACCTGGGCCATCCGCAAGGAACGCCACGGCAAGCCCTCCGAGGCCATGCAGGTCGAGGTCGTGCCCACCTGGGAGATCGGCGAGGACGAGGTGCTGGTGCTCGTGATGGCCGCGGGCGTCAATTACAACGGCGTCTGGGCGGCGCTCGGCGAGCCGATCAGCCCGCTGGACGGCCACAAGCAGCCCTTCCACGTCGCCGGCTCGGACGCCTCGGGCATCGTCTGGAAGGTGGGCGCCAAGGTGAAGCGGTGGAAGCTGGGCGACGAGGTCGTCATCCACTGCAATCAGGACGACGGCGACGACGAGGAGTGCAACGGCGGCGACCCGATGTACTCGTCCAGCCAGCGCATCTGGGGCTACGAGACGCCCGACGGCAGCTTCGCCCAGTTCTGCCGGGTGCAGTCGCGCCAGTTGATGCCGCGCCCCCGGCACCTGACCTGGGAAGAGGCCGCCTGCTACACCCTGACCCTGGCCACCGCCTATCGCATGCTGTTCGGCCACAAGCCGCACGAGCTGAAGCCCGGCCAGAACGTGCTGGTCTGGGGCGCCTCGGGCGGGCTGGGCGTCTTCGCCGTGCAGCTGGCGGCCGTGACCGGCGCCAACGCCATCGGCGTGGTCAGCGACGACGACAAGCGCGAGTTCGTGCTGTCGATGGGCGCCAAGGCGGTGCTGAACCGCAAGGAATTCGACTGCTGGGGCCAGTTGCCCAAGGTCAATGGGCCGGAGTTCTCCGACTACATGAAGGAGAGCCGCAAGTTCGGCAAAGCCATCTGGCAGGTCACCGGCAACAAGGACGTCGACCTGGTGTTCGAGCACCCGGGCGAGTCGACCTTCCCGGTCTCGGTGTTCGTCGTGAAGCGCGGCGGCATGGTGGCCATCTGCGCCGGCACCTCGGGCTTCAACCTGACCATGGACGCCCGCTTCCTGTGGATGCGCCAGAAGCGCGTGCAGGGCAGCCACTTCGCCAATCTGATGCAGGCCTCGGCCGCCAACCAACTGGTCATCGACCGCCGGGTGGACCCCTGCCTGTCGGAGGTCTTCCCCTGGGACCAGATCCCCGCCGCCCACGAGAAGATGCTGGCCAACCAGCATCTGCCGGGGAACATGGCGGTGCTCGTCTGCGCCCAGCGTCCGGGCCTGCGGACGTTCGAGGAAGTGGTGGAGATCAGCGAGGGGCAATAGCTCGGCCGGGGACATGCACTCGTGCGTGTCCCCAAATGCCACGCACCGTCTGGGGACACGCGCATGCGCATGTCCCCGTCCTCAGTCGACCGGCCGCCCCACCCAGGTCAGCAGCCCCGCCACCGCCCCGGCCACGACCACCACCGGCACCAGCGCCCCGACCACCGCCGCGCCGCTCGCGCCGCCGCCGATCAGCTGCGCCGCCGCCAACGGTCCCAGGATCGAGCCGACACGCCCGGCCGCCACCGCCGCCCCTACGCCCGTGGACCGCACGGCGGGCGGGTAGTAGGGCGGCGTCAGGCCGTAGAGGGTGAACTGTCCGCCCATCAGCAGGAAGCCTGCGGCGAAGGCCAATACGGCGATGGCCGGTCCGCCCCCAGCGCCCGCCAGAGCCACCAGCGCCACGGCCAGTCCCGCGAACCCGGCCAGCAGCGGCCAGCGCGGTCCCAGCCGGTCGACCAGCAGGCCGAACACCACTCCGCCGCCGGCCCCGCCGATGTTGAACAGGGCCGAGACCAGGAAGGCGAAGGCCGGCGGCAGGCCGCGCGCCACCAGCAGGGTCGGCAGCCAGTTCAGCAGCAGGTGCAGGGTCAGGGCGACCAGGGCGTAGGAAACCCACAGGCAGGTCGTGGCCGGCCAGCGCCCCTTGCCGAACAGGGCCTGGCGGGCGTCGCCGGCCCGGTGCTCGGTCCGGTCGAGCCGCCCCACCGGCAGAACGACATGCAGCAGCGGGGCCAGGACCAGCGGGGCCAGCCCACCGACCAGGAAGATGGTCCGCCAGTCCTCCAGGGCCATCGGCGTGCGGGCCACCAGACCCGCCACGGCCCCGCCCAGCGGCATGCCGCCCATGATCACCGCCACCATGGTGGCCTTGCGGGCCGGGCTGGCGCGCTCCGAAGCCAGGGCGATCAGCATCGGCATAGCCCCGCCCAGTCCAAGGCCCGTGAGGAACCGCACCGCCAACAGCGGCCCAAAGCCCGTGGCCAGGGCGGTCAACAGCGAAAAGACCCCGAACGCCGCCACCGAAGCGGTCAGCACCGGCCGCCGCCCGACCCGGTCGGCGAGCGCCCCGCCCACGCTGGCCCCGACCATCAGGCCGATCAGGCTGGCGCTGAACGCCCACCCCGCCTGGCCCGGCGTCAGGCGAAGGGCCGGCAGCATGCGCGGCGCGGCCACCCCCATCGACTGGATGTCGAACCCCTCGATCATCGCCGCCAGCAGGCAGACGAGCCATGGCCCCATGATCAGCGCCCCTTCCCTTGCGCCGAGGGTACGCGGATTTCGGCGCTTCACCACCCGGGTTCGGAACGCGGACACACGAACAACTTGAGGTGGCGAAGCTTCGGAAAGGCCGTTATCGTCCCAGCGGTTGGGGGACTTTCGACATGTGGGCTTTCAGGGGGCTGCTCGGCCCGGTCTTGACGCTGGCCGTGGTCTGGGCGCCGACGGCCGTGGCGCCCACCGCCTCGGTGGCGCAGCCTACGGCCAAGTGCGTGACGCAGCGGATCGGACCGAACGAGCTGTCGGGCGTGAACCAATGCGGTCGCCCGGTCCATTTCAATATCTGCGCCGTCGGCGGGGCCGGTCCGGCTCGGCGCCTGTCCAAGACGCTGGCGCCCAACGAGGCCTGGTCGCTGGAGATCGCGACCGCCCCGGGCCAAAGGCCCCGATCGAACTATGACTATTGCGCCGTCAAACCCGGCTCCGGCCCCGACAGCTGCGCGGCGTCGTGTCCAGAGGCCGGCGCGGCCTCGCCCATGTCCGAGGCGCAGATCTGGGCGCGCCGGCCTTCGGCGGACGACCTCCAGCGCTATTTTCCCGATCGCGCGCAGCGGATGGAGATTTCCGGCCACGTCGTGTTGTCGTGCACGCTCGGCGAGGCCGGAAGCGTGATCGGTTGCGTCGTGGCGGAGGAGACGCCGGCCGACTACGGATTCGGCGACGCGGCGCTGAAGTTGAGCCGCCTCTTTCGCGCCAGGACCGTGCTGCCGGACGGCCGCCCCTCGGGCGGCGAGACCGTGCCGCTCACCCTGGACTTCCGGGTCCCGCAATGATCCGGCGGATGGCCGCCGCTCTCTTCGTCGCCGGCCTGGCCTGGAGCGGGGCGGCCCGCGCGGACGAGTGCGCCGCACGGTTCAAGGACAGCCCGACCCAGGACGGTTGGCAGGCGGCCATGGCCGCCCACGTCGCCAAGCGCGAGGCCGGCGACGACGGCCGGACCGAGTTCGCCACGGCGGTCCAGAAGCTGGACGCCCAGATCCAGGCTTTCGATTCTCTGAAGCCGGGTCCGCTCTACCGCGTGGCGGAGACCCTCACGGACCTGGAAAGCGCGATCGTCGACATCAGGCTCTGCGGCCCTGTTTCCGACGAGCGCGTCGCCGCCTGGACCGAGACCCTGGAGACGGGCGCCTCGGAGTTCCTGGTCTCGTTCGGCGATCCCTGGGAAAACTACCTGCTGCGGCCCGGCGACCGCCTGGCCACCGACGACCGGGGCCGGATCTATGCGTCGCCGATACTGCGTCGGCTGCTGGCGTCGCAGCGACCGGCGCTGTGGGCTCGGATCGACACGGCCGACAGCGCGACGACAGCGAACGCCCTGGCCGAACGCCGCGAAGAGCGCCGCCAGACGCTGGTCGTGACCCGGGAGCGCCAGCAGGCTCAGGAAGCGGCGCGGCTGGCCCAGGCCGAGGCCGACCGGCGGCAACTGGAAGCCCAGCGCCTGGCGCAGGCGGCCGCCGAGCGCTCGGCCGCCATTCGCCGCGCGGCGACCAAGGCCCTGCCGGCCAAGGCCGGCCTTTGGAGCCGCCGGCCGGGCGAGTACGCCTACAGGCGCGTCCAGACCGGCGTCGTGGCCACCCTGTCGTGCGGCGGCGCGGGCGGGCTGGTGCTGGACATGAACTATCCGAACGGCAAGTTCGTGACGGGCGCCACCGACAGCGTCGGGGTGCGGACGGTCGTCAATGGTCGCGACCGCCTGGTCTTCGCCAACCTGCGTCAGACCGGCAGCTCGAAAAGCACCACGCGCGAGTTCGGCCGCGAAGTCGAGACCACCACGAACTACTACGATCCCAGCCAGGCCACGCTGTCGATCCAATCCCCCAAGATGGTGGCCGCCTATCAGCAGAAGATGTTCCATGCCACCGGCGACTTCATAGACAGCCTGGGCGGCGGCCAGGGTGGGGAAAATCCCGTGAGCATGCTGATGAGGGGGCTGGGCGACCTGGCGGTGGCGGCGGCTCCGGCGACCGCCCCGCTGGTGCTGGACATCGACGAGGTCAAGACCCAGTCCTCGCTGAAGCTGGTGGTGGGTCCGATCGGGTGGATGATCGACCTCGAGCCGACCAAGGCGCCGTTCAAGAACCTGATGGACGCCTGCTGGGGCTGAGACCGCCGGCTAGCGCCCCATCTCGTCGGCCACCGTCCGCGCCAGGGCCTCGTCGAAGTCGGTGACCTCGGCATAGCCCAGGCGGCGGCGGATCTTGGCGTTGTCGATGAACAGGGGGTAGTCGAGATCCAGGGCCGAGACCGCCTTGGCCAGGGCCCCGCGCGCCACGTCGGGGTGGGACAGTTCCACGTCGCCGGGCCAGTTCAGGTGCTCGGCGAAGCTGGCGGCCCAGGCCAGGTTGGTGGGGGTGTTGGCGCGGCCCAGGTTGAAGGTCTCGCCGCCCGCCCGGGGGTGGACGGCGGCCAGGGCGATCCCCGCCGCCACGTCATCGACATAGCCGAAGGTCGAGCGCCAGCTGGCCCACGGATGGGGGATCACGAAGCGCGGCCGCTTCTGGACCATCGGCCGGATCGCCCACGAAAACCGCCGCTGCCGGTCGCCCGGGCCGAACACCATCGGCAGGCGGACGATGGTCGCGGCCTGGCCCAGGCGTTCGCGCGCCGCCTCCTCCAGGGGGATTTTGTCGTAGCCGTCCATCCAGGCCTGGGGATCGGAAGCCGGCCGGGGCTTGGCCAGGCGGTAGGGATAGCGGCTGTCGCGCAGGGCCGAGTCCTCGGTCAGCCGGTCCCAGATGGGCGTCGGCCGGCCCTTGCGGTGCAGGCCCTCGTAGTTGCGGTAGACGTCCACCGAGCTGACCATGACGTAGCGGGCGATGCGGCCGTTCAGGGCGTCGAGCAGCGGCAGGGTGTCGGCGGCGGTGTAGGCGATCAGGTCGATGACGGTGTCGGCGCCGGTCTCCGCCAGGGCGGCGACCACCGCCGCCGGGTCGCCGCGCTCCAACGTGACCGACCGCGCTCCGGCCGGGACGGCGCGCGCGCCATGGTGGCCCACGGCCGTCTCGACGCCGTCCGCCAGCAGCCGGGCGACCAGCGGGGCCCCGATGAAACCCGTTCCTCCCAGGACCAGGACGCTGCCCATGCCGCTCCGCCGACTCCGTTCGCCAGACGGCCAGCCTATGCGGGAGAGGACGGTGGAAGGCAAATCGGCCACGGCCGGGGACATGCGCTCGCGCGTGTCCCCAGTTTCAGGCGCTGCATTCCGGGGATGGGTTTGGGGACACGCACGAGTGCATGTCCCCGGCCGCGTATCCCGACCGAAATACGCATCATCATCGTATCGAAATTACCCTTGGCGCCGCTCCAAACTCGTCGCACAGTCCCGTCCAACAAATGTTCGCGGGGAGCGTACTCATGGGCTGGAAGAGCAAGACGGCGCTGACGGCCGTGGGGCTGGCGCTGGCGGTCGGGGCCGTGGTGGCGGTGCGCACGGCCACCTTCAAGGCCCCGACGGCGGTCGACACCTCTTCCATCAAGCTGGCGACGGCCCGCCCCGTCGACGCCGCCCTGGCGGCCCTACATCTGGGCGAGGCCGTGCGCTTCCGGACCGTCAGCCACCAGGACGCCGCCGAGGATCAGCCGGCCGAGTGGGACAAGCTGCACGCCTGGCTGCAGACCACCTATCCCGACGCCCACCGCGTGATGACCCGCGAGGTCGTGGCCGGCCACGCCCTGGTCTACACCTGGAAGGGCAGCGACCCGTCCCTGGCCCCCATCGTGCTGATGGCCCACCAGGACGTGGTGCCGGTGACGCCCGGCAGCGAGGGCTCGTGGACTCATCCGCCGTTCGACGGGGTGGTGGCCGACGGCGCGGTCTGGGGCCGGGGCTCGATCGACGACAAGGGCAGCCTCGTCACCCTGTTCGAAGCCCTGGACGGTCTGGCCAAGACGGGCTTCGCCCCCAAGCGCACGGTGATCCTGGTCAGCGGCCATGACGAGGAGGTGCGCGGCGTCGGGGCGCGGGCCGCCGCCGCCCTGCTGAAGTCGCGCGGCGTGAAGGCCCAGTTCGTGCTCGACGAGGGCATGGTGGTGGTCGAGGACCATCCGGTGACCAAGGGCAAGGTCGCCCTGATCGCCACCGCCGAGAAGGGCTACGCCACCCTCACCGTCACCGCCCCCGCCGTCGGCGGCCACTCCTCGGCCCCGCCGGCCCAGACGGGCGTGACCACCCTGGCCAAGGCCGTGCTGGCCATCGCCGACAACCCCTTCCCGATGAAGTTCACCGGCCCCGGCGCCGACATGCTGAAGGCTCTCGCCCCGCACAGCTCGCCCGCGATCAAGATGGCGGCCGCCAACACCTGGCTGTTCTCGCCGCTGCTGATCGGCCAGACGGCCAAGACCCCGGCGGGCGCGGCCATGCTGCACACCACCATCGCCCCCACCATGCTGAAAGGCTCTCCCAAGGAGAACGTCCTGCCGCAGGACGCCACGGCCTGGATCAACTACCGCATCGCCCCCGGCGACACCTCGGCCGACGTCATGGCGCGGGCCAGAAAGGCGGTCGGCGACCTGCCGGTGAAGCTGGCCTGGGTGAAGACCCCGGACGAGCCCAGCAAGGTGGCCTCCACCACCTCGGAGGGCTGGAAGACCCTGGCCGCCGTGGCCGGCGACGAGAGCCAGGCCCCCGTCGCCCCGGCCCTGATGACCGCCGCCAGCGACAGCCGCTACATGGGCCCCATCGCCGACGACATCTACAAGTTCCAGCCCCTGGTCCTGACCGTCGACGCCACCAAGATGATCCACGGCACCGACGAGCACATCTCGGTCGCCAACGTCGAGCGCATGGTGCGGTTCTACCAGCGCCTGGTGGAGACGGCGGCCAGCAAGTAGGCGACACAAACTCTTCACGGGACCGTCGCCCCGGCGACAGGCTATTGCCCATCGAGGTCGACGCGCGGGGGCGCGTCGCGGGGCGAATGACGGACATGGCTGACGACGCGCAATCGCTGGCCGCCCGGCCGGGGTCCAGGTCCGCGCCCTTCGGCGAAGGCTTCGTGCTGGACGCCTGGTACGTGGCGGCCCTGTCGCCCGACCTGAAGCCCGGCAAGATGGAGGCCCGCGAGTATCTGGGCGAGCCGGTGGTGATCGGGCGCACCAGGGCCGGGGCGGTCTACGCCCTGCGCGACGTCTGCCCGCACCGGGCCGCCAAGCTGTCGGCCGGCAAGGTGCGGACCGAGGCGGGCGGCGGCGAGACCCTGGAATGCCCCTATCACGGCTGGCGGTTCCGCACCGACGGCGCCTGCGCCAAGATCCCGTCCCTGACCGCCGACAGTCCCTGCGATGTCTCCCGCGTGCGGGTGAAGACCTATCCGCTGGTCGAACGGCAGGGCCTGGTGTGGATCTGGATGTCGGCCGATCCGCGCTTCGAGGGCGCCCCGCCCGAGCCGCCGCCGACGATCCCCGGCGTGGTCGGCGGCAAGCCCAAGCTGGTCGACCATCTGGACTACGACATCCATATCGACCACGCCGTGCTGGGCCTGATCGACCCGGCCCACGGCCCCTTCGTGCACCAGCAGTGGTGGTGGCGCACCGGCGCCAGCCAGCACGAAAAGAACAAGGCCTTCGCCCCCTCCGAGGCCGGCTTCACCATGACCCGGCACGAGCCCAGCAAGAACTCCAAGGCCTACGCCATCCTGGGCGGCGAGCCCCTGACCGAGATCACCTTCCGCCTGCCGGGCCTGCGCTGGGAGCATGTGAAGGTGGGCGAGCGCCAGGTGCTGGCCCTGTCGGCCATGACCCCGATCAACGCCGGCAAGACGCGGATGAACCAGATCATCTGGTCCGACCATCCGGCCTTCGTCCTGCTCTATCCGGTGATCCGCGCCGCCGCCCGGGCCTTCCTGCGCCAGGACGGCCGGATCGTGGAAGCCCAGGCCCGGGGCCTGCGCGACAACCCGCCCCTGATGTGGATGGGCGACGCCGACCAGCAGGGCCGCTGGTACCACCAGCTCAAGCGCGAATGGAACGCCAGCCGCCGCGAACGCCGCCCGTTCCGCAACCCGGTGGAAGCCGCGACGCTGCGCTGGCGGACCTAGGGGCGCAGTCGACGCCCACGGCATTGTCAGCCACTCCTGTCGGCGCTAAACTTCCATTAAGTGGAATAATTATCCACATTATGGGATTTATTCGGACCGGTTGCTTCCCAAGAGCGCTTGGCCGCCCCGGGAGGACATCTTGCGACAGACCAAAGCCCTGCTCGTCACCGCGACGCTCGCCCTCCTGGCCTCCGCCACCCATGCCGCTGATCGCCAGACCACGCCTCTCGCCGACGGCTGGCGCTTCTTCCAGGGCGATCCCGAAGGCGCGGAGACCGCAGAGCTGGACGACTCGCGCTGGGCCACTGTGTCGGTCCCGCACGACTGGGCCATCGCCGGGCCGTTCGACCTCAAGGCGCCGGCGGGCGGGGCGGGCGCCTTCCTGCCGACGGGCGTGGCCTGGTACCGCACGACCCTCGACGTCAAGCCGACGCTCGGCCGCCGCGTCTTCGTGGAACTGGACGGGGTGATGGAGCGCAGCGGCGTCTGGGTCAACGGCCATCACCTGGGTTACCGGCCCAACGGCTATGTCGGTCTGCGCTACGACATCACCGACTTTCTGCGTGCCGACGGCCGCAACGTGCTGGCCGTGCGGGCCGACACATCATTCGCCCCCTCGTCGCGCTGGTACGCCGGCTCGGGCGTCTATCGGAATGTCCGGCTGATTCAGACCGGCGACCTGCATGTCGAACAGGACGGTGTCTTCGTCAGCACGCCCACTATCGGCCGCGACCAGGCGACGGCCAGGATCGAGGTCGACATCACCAACAGCGGCGCGGCTGCCGCCCTCGCCGGACTGGAGCTCGTCATCACCGGACCGGACGGCGAGTTCGTGGCCAAGCAGACTGTCGCCCCCGTCGCGGTCGATGTCGCCCGCACCGAGACCTTGACCGCCGAACTCGCCATCCCCTCGCCGCGCCTTTGGGACCTGGATCACCCCAGCCTCTACCAGGCGTCCATCCGGGTGATCGGGGCCGACGGCCAATCCAGCGACACCCAGGTCACGCCCTTTGGAATCCGCGAGGCCCGCTTCGAGGCCGAGACCGGCTTCTGGCTGAACGGCGGAAACATCAAGCTGAAGGGCGTAGCCCTGCACGCCGACGGTGGAGCGGTGGGCGCGGCCGTGCCCCTGGCCGTCTGGCGTCAGCGCTTCACGGCTCTCAAGGCCCTGGGCGTCAACGCCATCCGCACCGCGCACAACCCGCCCTCGCCGGAATTCCTGGATCTGGCCGACCAGATGGGCCTGGTGGTCATGGATGAGCTTTTCGACCAGTGGAACGTGGCCAAGACCCCTGGCGACTACCATCTGTTCTTCGGCGATTGGCACAAGCGGGACGCCCGCGACATGCTGCGTCGCGACCGCAACCACCCCAGCGTGGTGATCTGGAGCGCCGGCAACGAAATCCACGACACCGCCTATCCGGTCCAGGCCAAGGCCGCGCTGAAAAGTCTGCTCGCCGTGATGCACGCCACCGATCCGACCCGTCCCGTGACCATGGGCCTGTTCCGCCCCAATGTGACCGGCGACTACGACAACGGCCTGGCCGACATGCTGGACGTGGTGGGCCAGAACTATCGCGAGAATGAGCTGACCGCCGCCCACGAGGCCAAACCCGCCCGCAAGATCGTCGGCACCGAAAACAGCCACACACGCGGCTCGTGGATCGCCGTGCGCGACTACGCCCCCTATGTCGGCATGTTCCTGTGGACCGGGGTCGACTATCTGGGCGAGGCCGACCGCAGCGGCTGGCCCAATATCGACAACCCGGCCGGCCTGTTGGACCGGACAGGCGCCCTGAAGGTCTCGGGCATGCAGCGGGCGGGTTGGTGGTCCGAGCGGCCGGTCATCCACGTGGTGCGCAACGCCGCCCCGGCCGCCCCGCCGCCATCCAACGACGGCGCGGGCCCTGCCCCCGCCCTGCCCACCATGATCGCCGTGGCCACCCCCGCGCCAAAGGCCCAAATCCTCGACGACTGGACGCCCGCGGATCTGTCGCCGCATCCGGAAACCATCGAGGTCTACAGCAACTGCCCCTCGGTCGAGGTCACGCTGAACGGCCGCGCCCTGGGCGCCAAGCCGCTACCCGCCGACGGCGCGCCCCGGCAGTGGAGCGTGACCTTCGCGCCGGGCGAAGTGACCGCCACTTGCGGTCGAGACGGCCCCAGCGATCGCCTGCGCACGGCCGGCAAGCCGGACCGGATCTTGCTGGCCAGCGACGACCAAGCCGTGGGCTCCAGCTTCGACGACCTGGCCTTCGTCCGCGCCCAAGTGGTGGACGCCAAGGGCGTGGTCGTGCCCTCGTCCGACCTCGCCGTCACCTTCGCGGTGTCGGGCGCGGGCCGGCTGGTCGCCACTGACAACGCCGCACCGACCGACCACACGCCGTTCGCCTCGCCGGTCCGTCACACCTTCCGCGGCGCGGCGACGGCGTTCGTACGCGGCTCGGGCGCAAGCGGCGACGTGACGGTTCGAGCCGCCGCGCCGGGGCTGAAACCCGCCACGCTCACCCTGCCTGTCGGCCCATCGCGGCCTTAGACGGTCCGTCCAGCGCCGTGGACCTGTCGGAGAGACACATTCACGACAGGTCCTGAACGCCGTAAGGTGAGCGCGTGCCGCCCCTTCTTCGCCGCCTCGCCCTTTCCCTCACCACCCTGCCCACCGCGCACGGCTGGGCGTTGTGCGGGGGCGTGGCGCTGCTGACCGGCGTGCTGATGGCGGCCATCGGCTTTTCGACCGGGCTCTACGCCCTGACGTCGACCGCATCCGGCCTGCCCCTGCGGCTGTTGACGGTGCTGTTCGTGCCGGCCCTGGGCGAGGAGATCCCGTTTCGCGGGCTGATGGTTCCCGGCCGGGACGAGACGCGCAGCCCCTGGCTCGCCATCGCCGTCTCGACCGTCCTCTACGTGGCCTGGCATCCGCTGGAGACCCTGACCTTCCTGCCGCACGCCACGATGTTCCTGCGGCCCGACTTCCTGGTCTGCACCGCCATCCTGGGCCTCGGCTGCGCGTTGCTGCGCTGGCGGACCGGATCGCTATGGCCGGCGGTGCTGCTGCACGGCGGCTTCGTGGTGGTGTGGCAGACCTGGCTGGGCGGCTTTCGGCTGTAGAACGCCCCCTCCGTCCGCTGCGCGGACACCTCCCCCGTTTCACGGGGGAGGAGAAGATCCTCCTCACCCGCGCAGCGGGGGAGGTGGCGCGATGCGGATACGCATCGTGACGGAGGGGGCGTCCTTTCACGGCAACGAGCCCGCCTGCCGGGGGACAGACGGGCTCGCCTTACTCGGGCCTGACGCTAAGCGGCCCGTTCCGGGGGGATGCGTTCAGGCTTACGCCCGGTAGACGTAGGCGCTGGAGACGTAGCCGACGCCGACGCCGTCCTGGCCGACCAGGATCCACTTGCCGTCGCCGGTGCGGCCCAGGGCCTGGAACACCTCGCCGGCGCGGACCGAGCCGACGGCCTGGCCGCGGGTGGTGGCGGCGGCGCGCAGGTTCAGGTTCGAGCGGGCGACGTACTTGCCCTTGATCTTGGTCATCGGGGCGGCGTCGACGCTGTTGGCCACGCGGATGCCGTCGCTGACATAGATCCCGCCGGCGTTTTCGGCCGCGCGGCTCTTCTGCATCTGGCAGCCGGCATAGGAGCCGGCGCCCGCGCCGACCACCGCGCCGATGGCCGTGCCCGTGCCGCGGTCGTTCTTGGCCAGCTTGTTGCCGGCGACCGCGCCCAGCAGGCCGCCGATCACCGCGCCGACCTCCTGCTTGCCGCCCGAGGCGTTGCAGCCGACGACGCCGCCCAGCTTCTGCGACATGGCGCTGGCCGTGGTCGGAGCGACGGCCATGGACAGGGCGGTGGCGGTCATGGCCAGGCCCAGGGAGATCTTCTTGGTGGTGGTCATGATGGTCATGGTCTTCTAGTCCCTTGCGAAATCTTCCGGAGCCGTCGGCCCCGTGAGACGCACCATGCCAAGGCGAAGCTGAACCGGATCGTCAGGCTCGCCGACAGACTTCGTTCATGTGCGATTTTTTTCGCTCCTGTCCTCCTCACCCGCGCAGCGGGGGAGGTGGCGCGGCGCCGATAGGCGACGTGACGGAGGGGGCGTCCAGGCCGTTGGCTCCGGTATCGATTGACCTTGAACTCGCCTGACGCCCCCTCCGTCACGCTGCGTATTCGCAGCGCGCCACCTCCCCCGTTTCACGGGTGAGGTGGGCGAGACACGCAAACCGAGAGTCACTCATTCTTCGCTATTGACGATTGCATCGACGCGGCCGTTACTACCCGCGCGGGCGCCGAAGGAGCGCCTCGGGCTGAGGGTGGAAACATGCGCAGTATCGGCTTGATGGCGGCCGCCGTGGCGGTCATGGCCCTGGGGGCCTGCGACGGCGGCAAGACGGCGGGCGGCAAGGACGGGGCGACGGCGGTCGTGACCGCCGTGACGCCGGTGCCCCTGCCCACCGGACCGAACTTCCCGGTGCCGGCGGCGACGATCAACGGCTGGGTCACCAACAACGACACCGCGGCCATCACGGCCCACGCCTGGAGCCTGTGGCAGGCCATGGCGTCGCCGTCGGGCCAGATCCTCAACGGCCAGAACCTGCCGATCTGGGACACCTGGGCCGACACCTCTACGGTCTTCGCCCCGGCCCAGGCGACCAACGCCTCGCTGGACGCCGCCGCGCCCAAGCCGCCCGCCGGCCGCAAGTTCCAGTCGCCGGCCCAGTTCCATCACACCAAGGACGCCCGGCTGAAGGCGCTGTCGGCCAGCGTCCACGCCAACTTCCCGATCGCCGTGGACGTCAAGTTCGACCCGCAGGCGGCCACCTTCCTGGGCGCCCCGCAGCCCGGGCCGGGCGGCGTCAACTACTCCTATACCAGCGGCGCCAGCCTGACGAAGCTGAACAACGCCTGGCCGGCGGGGACCACGCCGCAGGACCGGGGCATCAACGAGTTCCCGACCGAGGCCATCGAGATCAAGCCGGTGTTCGGTCTGGTCAAGGCCAGCGGCCTGACCGTCCAGCCGCTGTGGCAGGGCCCGGCGGGCTCGACCAACGCCACCAACCCCACGCCCGACACCTGGACGACCTGCGTGCTGGTCCAGCCGGACGCGAGCGGCCCGGTCCGCCCCGCGACGACGACCGAGGTCAGCAGCGTCGCCGCCAGCGTCCAGTCGCAGAAGCTGGCCTGCACCACCTATCTGTGGGCGCCGCTCAGCACCTTCTACGCCGTCCAGCTGAACGCCGCCGAGGCCCAGAGCTTCAATGCGGCCACCGGGGCCCGGGCCG
The DNA here is from genome assembly GCF_059418225.1 of Caulobacter sp. GW821-FHT09B08. NCBI lineage: Bacteria > Pseudomonadati > Pseudomonadota > Alphaproteobacteria > Caulobacterales > Caulobacteraceae > Caulobacter > Caulobacter sp. GW821-FHT09B08. The sequence continues at coordinate 232,177 of NZ_JBWKPL010000001.1, forward strand.
TCCAGGCCGCCGCCGGCGACTACAGCGTGCTGATGGCCATGCACGTCAACACCAAGGAAATCCCGTTCTGGACCTGGCAGACCTTCTGGTGGCAGCCGGGCGGCGACACGCCCAACAATTTCCCCGGCAGCAAGCAGGGCCAGCCGGCCGGGCTGGGCGCGCCGTGGAACAACTACGCCAGCTGCACGGCCTACGCCCAGACCACCACCTCGGGCGGCACGACCATGCAGGTCTGCTTCAACCCGTATCTGGAGACCTCGCCCGGCATTCCGGCCGGGGTGACCTCCAACTGCGTCAGCTGTCACGGCGTGGCGCTGATCGGCAACGCCAACTATCCGGCGGCCTACACCAAGCCGATCGCCTTCTTCACCGACCCCAACTACTTTACCACCACCACGACCCACACCGACTTCTCGTGGGCGGTAGCCGACGCGCAGTAGGGGCGGCCCCTTACGAAAAACGCCCCCTCCGCGAGGAGGGGGCGTTTGGCGTCCGAAAGGCCGGGAGGATCTAGTTGATCGTTCCCACCGGAGCAGCGGCCGCCGGGGCCGGAGCCTCCGTCGGTGGCGTGGCGACCGGGCTGACCGGCGCGTCGGGCAGGTTCACCGAGGCGTCCGCGTCGGTGAAGACGGTCATGTGCTGGCCCGGTTTGATCTCGACGTCCTTGCCGTGCTTGATCAGGCCCAGCGGGCCGAACAGCACGGTCAGGGTGATCGTGGTGCCGTAGCGGGCGTCGCCCTCGGCGCCCTTCTGGCCGCGCAGCTTGATCTTGGCGTCGCCGGCCTTGAGATAGTCGAAGCGGACGTTCAGCTCGCCCGGCTTGCCCATCATGCCCTTCTTCTTGGCGTGGGTGACTTCGCCCGCGCCCTTCAGGCCGGCCGGCAGTTTCGTGCCGTCGGGCAGAAGCACGTCTTCCACCAGGCTGATCGAGAAGCGGTCGCCCTCGTGGCTGAGCTCGGACGACAGCTTGTCCTCGACGCTGATGACCACCTCGGTGCCTTCGGGCACCTTGACGGTTCCGGCGTGCGCGACCGTGCTCGCCATGGCGAGCATCGCCGCCGTGGCGACTTTATACAGATTTTTCAAGGAATTCCCCCCGCGGGCCCCATCCCGCGCGCCCACCTAAGCCGATATCGTCAAGCTTGTGAAGCGTGCGCGAGCACATGCCTGTGGGCAAACCCAGGCGCGAACGACACCGCCCTTCGGATATCCCCGGAAAGAGCGCCGGCCGGAACCTCCTCTAATCCCCCAACCCGTACGCCCCGCCCTTCTCCAGGGCCGCCTTCCAGGCCGGGCGGGCGTGCATGCGGGCGATCCAGGCCTCCAGGTGCGGATAGCTGGCCAGCTTGCCGTGGGCCTTGGCGACCTCGGCCACGAAGCTCATCTGGATGTCGGCGCCGGTCAGGTCGTCGCCGACGAAGAACGCCCGGTCCTTCAGCGCCTCGTCGACATAGCCCAGGTGGTTGGCGATCTCGCTCTCGATGCGCGGATGCAGCGGCGCGCCGGCCGCGCCCAGGCGCCCCACATAGAGCCGCAGCATCAAGGGCAGCATGGCCGAGCCTTCCGAATAGTGCAGCCACTGCTGGTAGGCGTCGTAGTCGGTGCTGGCCGGGTCGGGCGCCAGCCGGCCGCCGCCGTGGCGACGGATGACATAGTCGGTGATCGCCCCGCTCTCGATGATCGTCGCCGCCCCGTCGGTCAGCACCGGCGACTTGCCCAGCGGGTGAATGTGCAGCAGGGCCGGCGGCGCCAGGCGCGTCTGGTGATCGCGCTCGTAGAAGCGGATCTCGTAGGGCAGCTCCAGTTCCTCCAGCAGCCAGAGGATACGTTGCGAGCGCGACTCGTTGAGGTGATGGACGACCAGCATGTTTCTCTCCCAGGGGCCGCTGTTGAACGTGCGAGGGAACTTTTGATCCCCATGGCCGCATTTTATGCTGCACTGCGACATTGCTCGCAGATGCGAAAGGCTCCACAGTGAAAGAAAACAACTGTTCGGCGCACGGGAGCAAGCCATGACCGAGACCCTCATCCTGCCCGGCCTGACCGGCCTGCTGCGCGAGGCGACCGGCGCGGTCCAGTTGTTCGTGGCCGAGGCCAAGCCGGCCGTGAAGGCCGCCATCGTCGGCGAGACCGGCAAGATCGACCGCAAGCTGGCCGACGAACATCAGCACCAGGTGCACGGCTTCGGCTGGTACGCGGCCTATGCGGAACTGTTGAACCAGGTCACCGGCTGGGCCGAGCGGCTGGAGGCCGAGGGGCGGTTCGGCGAAATCGAGGCCCTGCTGGCCCAGCTGCTGTTCAGCGAATACCTGGCCCAGCTGATCGGCGGCGTGCCGATGAACCAGGGCGAGATCGTCCGCCCCGCCCACCTGGTCACCGACCGGGCGGTGATGAACCGCCTGTTCTCCAACGGCATCATGAAGCTGATGGTCGAGGGCGGGACCCAGGGCGTGAAGACCCGCGTCGCGCGGCTGCTGTCCGAAGCTCGCGGCAAGCCCACCCTGGAGCAGACGGGTCTGGACGAAACCTTCGAGATGATCCGCGACCAGTTCCACGCCTTCGCCGAGGAGAAGGTCACGCCTCACGCCCACGAGTGGCACCTGAAGGACGAACTGATCCCCATCGAGCTGGTCGAGGAGCTGGGCGCCCTGGGCGTCTTCGGCCTGACCATCCCCGAGGAATACGGCGGCAGCGGCATGGGCAAGACGGCCATGTGCGTGGTGTCCGAAGAGCTGTCGCGGGCCTGGATCGGCGTCGGGTCGCTGGCCACCCGCTCGGAGATCGCCGGCGAGCTGATCCTGACCGGCGGCACGGAGGACCAGAAGCAGTACTGGCTGCCCAAGATCGCCGACGCCTCGATCCTGCCGACCGCCGTCTTCACCGAGCCTAACACCGGCAGCGACCTGGGCGCCCTGCGCACCCGCGCCGAGCTGAAGGGCGAGCAGTATGTGGTCACCGGGAACAAGACCTGGATCACCCACGCCGCCCGCGCCGACGTCATGACCCTGCTGGTGCGCACCGACCCGGCCACCACCGACTATCGCGGCCTTTCCATGCTGCTGGCCCCCAAGCCGCGCGGCGAGGAGGGAAACGACTTCCCCGCGCAAGGCATGAGCGGCGGCGAGATCGGGGTGATCGGCTATCGCGGCATGAAGGAGTTCGAACTGGGCTTCGACGGCTTCACGGTGCCCGCCGAAAACCTGCTGGGCGGGGTGCCCGGCCAGGGCTTCAAGCAGCTGATGGCCACCTTCGAGAGCGCCCGCATCCAGACCGCCGCCCGCGCCGTCGGCGTCGCCCAAGCGGCGCTGGAGACCGGCCTCGGCTACGCCCTGGACCGCAAGCAGTTCGGCCAGGCGATCTTCGAGTTCCCGCGCGTCCACAACAAGCTGGCCATGATGGCCGCCGAGATCATGGGCGTGCGCCAGCTGACCTATTTCGCCGCCCGCCAGAAGGACGAAGGCAAGCGCTGCGATCTGGAGGCCGGCATGGCCAAGCTCGTGGCCGCCCGCGTGGCCTGGGCCGCCGCCGACAACGCCCTGCAGATCCACGGCGGCAACGGCTTCGCCATGGAATATGTCGCCAGCCGCCTGCTGGCCGACGCCCGCATCCTCAACATCTTCGAGGGTGCCGGCGAGATCCAGGCCCAGGTCATCGCCCGGCGTCTGCTGGAAGAGGGCAACTAGCGCCTCGGCGGCGCCTCCACCTCGGAGAAGGCCAGGACGGTGTCGGGCAGGCGCGCGCCCTGGATCCGGATCGCCGAGGCCGCCGCGTCGAACTCGGTCAGCTCGCCGGGGGTGAAGGCGACCGACGCGGCGCCGATGTTTTCCAGCATGTGCGCCATCTGGGTCGTGCCCGGGATGGGGACGATCCACGGCTTTCGCGCCAGCAACCAGGCCAGGGCGATCTGGCCGGGCGCGGCCTGCTTGCGCTGCGCCCAGGTCTTCAGCAGGGCGACCAGGGCCAGGTTCCCCGGCAGGTTCTCGGGCGAGAACCGCGACTCGACCTTGCGGATGTCGCCGTCGGCGAAGCGGGTGTTGGCGTCGATGGCCCCGGTCAGGAAGCCCACGCCCAGCGGGCTCCAGCAGACCAGGCCTATCCCCAGTTCCTGGCAGGTGGCCACGAGCCATGCCTCGGGTCCGCGCCACAGCAGCGAATATTCGTTCTGAACGGCCGTGACGCGCTGCTCGGCATGGGCCCGGCGCAGGGTCTGGGGTCCCATCTCGCACAGGCCCCAGTGCAGCACCTTGCCCTGGGCCATCAGGTCCTTGATCGCCCCGGCCACGTCCTCGATGGGCACGGCGGGGTCGACGCGGTGCTGGTAGAGCAGGTCGATCCGGTCGGTGCGCAGGCGCTTAAGCATGCCCTCGACGGCCAGCTTGATATGCTCCGGACGGCTGTTGAGCCCCGGCCGCCGCTGGCCGGTCTCCAGGTCGATGTTCCAGCCGAACTTCGAAGCGATCGTCACCTGGTCGCGGAACGGGGCCACGCCCTCGCCCAGGATGCGCTCGACCTCGTGCGGGCCATAGGCCTCGGCCGCGTCGTAGAAGGTCACGCCCTGGTCGTGGGCCGCGCGGATGATGCTCAGCATCTCCGGCCGCGACGGGATCGTGGTCTGGTAGGTGCGGCTCATGTTCTGGACGCCCAGCCCGACGGCCGACACCTCCAGCGCGCCCAGCTTGCGGCGCGCCGACAGCGTGGCCTGGGCGGGAACGGCGGCCTGTGCGCCGCCCGTCGCCGCCGCTGCCACGGGCAGTCCCAGACCCAAAGCCAGGAGGTCGCGACGGCCCACGCCGCCCATTTGCGCATTCTGCATGGAAGCGCTCCCCTAGCGGCCGGTCTGGGCCAGGACGGCCTCGGGCAGGCGCGCGCCCTGGATGTCGATCTTCGCCGCGGCCTCGCCGATGTCCGCCAGGTCCTGCGACGTCAGCGTCACCTCGGCGGCGCCCAGGTTTTCCTCCAGGCGATGCAGCTTGGTGGTGCCCGGGATCGGCGCGATCCACGGCTTCTGGGCCAGCAGCCAGGCCAGGGCGACCTGGGCCGGAGTGGCCTGCTTGGCGGTCGCGATCGTCTTCAGCAGATCGACCATGGCCATGTTGGCGGCCCGGGCGTCGGCGGCGAAGCGGGGCGAGATCGAGCGGAAGTCGTTGGCCGCCAACTGCGTCGAGGTGTCGATCTTGCCGGTCAGGAAACCGGCGCCCAGCGGGCTGAACGGCACGAAACCGACGCCCAGTTCCTCGCAGACCGCCAGGGTCCCGTTGTGCTCCACATCCCGGGTCCACAGCGAATACTCGTTCTGCAGCGCCGTGACCGGCTGCACGGCGTGGGCGCGGCGGATCGAGGCCGGGCTGGCTTCCGACAGGCCGAAATGCAGCACCTTGCCCGCCGCGATCAGGTCCTTCACCGCCCCGGCCACGTCCTCCATCGGCACGGCGGGATCGACGCGGTGCTGGTAGAGCAGGTCGATGCGGTCGGTGCGCAGGCGCTTGAGCATCGCCTCGACGACGGCCTTGATATGCTGGGGCCGGCTGTCCAGCCCGCCGCTCCGCGCGCCGGTCGCCGGGTCGATGTCGAAGCCGAACTTGGTGGCGATCACCACCTGGTCGCGGACCGGCGCCAGGGCCTCGCCCACCAGGGTCTCGTTGGCGAAGGGGCCATAGGCCTCGGCGGTGTCGAACAGGGTGACCCCGCGCTCGAAGGCGGCGCGGATCATCGCCACGGCCTCTCCGTCCGGCGTGGGGTCGCCATAACCGGACGACAGGCCCATGCAGCCATATCCGAGGGCGGAAACCTCCAGGGTCCCCAGCTTGCGCGTCTTCATGTCCGGCTCCTTGCGTTGGAGCCAAAGGTAAGGCGCGTGCGAGATACGGATTAGACGCTAAGATGCGCATGAACCTATCAGCAGGACTTATCAATGCGCCGCGAGGACCTGGGCGACCTGACCACCTTTCTCGTCGTGGCCGAGGAGCGCAGCTTCACCCGCGCGGCCGCCCGCCTGGGCTCGTCGCAATCGGCGGTCAGCCAGACGGTGCGGCGACTGGAGACGCGGCTGGGCCTCAGCCTCCTGACCCGCACCACCCGCAGCGTCGCCCCCACCCTGGCGGGCGAGCGGCTGCTGGCCAGCCTGCGACCGGCCTTCGACGAGATCGACAGCCAGCTGGCCGCCGTCACCGAGCTGCGCGACAAGCCCGCCGGCGCGGTGCGCATCACGCTGAGCCAGCACGCCGCCGACACCATCCTGTGGCCGGCCCTGGAGCGCCTGCTGCCCGCCTATCCGGACGTGAAGGTCGAGCTGTCGGTCGACACCGGCTTTCGCGACATCGTGGCCGATCGCTTCGACGCCGGCGTACGCCTGGGCGAGCAGGTCGACAAGGACATGATCGCCGTGCGCATCGGGCCGGACCTGCGCATGGCCGTGGTCGCCGCGCCCGCCTATTTCGAGCGCCGTGGTCGGCCCCTGGCGCCGCACGATCTCACCGACCACGCCTGCATCAACCTGCGCTTCCCGACCCTGGGCGGCCTCTATGTCTGGGAGTTCGAGAAGGACGGGCGCGAGCTGCACGTGCGCGTGGACGGCCAGCTGATCTTCAACGAAACGCGGCTGATCGTCAGGGCGGCCTGTGCGGGCCTGGGCGTGGCGTTCGTGCTGGAGGACCATGTCCGCGAGGCCCTGGCCGAGGGCCGCCTGGTCCGCGTGCTGGAAGACTGGTGCCCGCCGTTTTCCGGCTATCACCTCTACTACCCCAGCCGCCGCCAGCCCGCCCCGGCCTTCGCCCTGCTGGTCGAGGCCCTGAGGTTCAGGGGATGAGGTTCAGGGCGTGACCGCGCTGCGCCGCACAAGAAAAAAGCCCGCGAACCAGGTTCGCGGGCTCTTTCTAAGCCGTCCCGAAGACGGCCGTTCGCGGCGGCCTTAGGCGGCGGCGCGCTGGGCCTTGATGGCCGAGAGGGTCAGAACGATCAGGCTGAACATGACTTTTTCCGTTTCGAGCTAACGAAGGCGCGGTCGCCTTCGATGGCCTCAACATAATGACAACGTTGTCATTTCTCAAGCACCAATGCTGCGGTGCAGCGTCGCAGGCGGCCGCGCTTTACGTCCGGCCCACGATGGGCGCAGGGTGGGCCATGGCTCTTTCCCGCGTCCTTCCCCTGGCCCTCGCCCTGGCGACCTTGGCCGGCGTCGCCCACGCCCAGACCGCCAAGCCTGGGGCGATCTCGCTGGCCTCCCCGCCCCGCCCGCTGGACCTGACAGCGCCCGGCCTGCCGGTGCTCTATTCGCGCGCGCCGGCGCCCCTGCCGCCCGGCATCGCCCGCACCTCGGTCGAGCGGAAGATCGCCGACGAGGGCGTGCTCAGCTCCGGCGTGCTGTGCGGCATCCAGCCCAACGCCGACACCAGCGGGGCCGCCCGCGCCCGGGGTTTCGATCCGGATGGGAAGTTCGTCGGCGCCAAGATGGCGTTCCGCTTCTAGCCGCCGACGACCGCTTGTGGCCGGGCCACGGCTAGGCTTCATTGCGTCCTCGATTTCAGTCAGGACGCCCCCATGATCGCCACGACCCGCCGCGCCGCCCTGCTCTCGGCCTTCGCCACCGTGGGGACCACGGCCCTGGCCGCGACACCGCGCCTGGCTTGGTCTCGGGAAACCGGCAAGGCCGCCGCGGCCATCGACCAGTTCGCCCAGGAGGTGATGGCCGCCTTTCCCGACGAGCCGGGCCTGGGCATCACCGTGGTCGAGGACGGCCGGATCACCCTGGCCAAGGGCTACGGCGTCAAGCGCATGGGCGGGACCGACAAGGTCACCGACGCCACCCTGTTCGGCATCGCCTCCAACACCAAGGCCATGACCGCCGCCGCCCTGGCCATGCTGGTCGAGGAGGGCAAGGTGGCCTGGGACGATCCGGTCACCAAGTACCTGCCTGCCTTCGAGATGCACGATCCGATCGTCACCAAGTTGCTGACCGTGCGCGACCTGCTGTGCCATCGCAGCGGCCTGACCCTGGGGGCGGGCGACCTGATGATCTGGCCCAACCCCACCCATACGCGGGCCGAGATCGTGGCGGGCATGAAATACCTGCCGCTGGGAACCGGCTTCCGCACCGGCTACGCCTACGACAACGTGCTCTATGTGGTGGCCGGCGAGGTGATCGCCGCCGTCACCGGCAAGCCGTGGGAAGACTTCGTCCAGGCGCGGATCCTCACCCCCCTGAAGATGACCGACACCGTGCCCCTGCCCTCGCTGATCGGCGACCGCTCGCGGGCCGAGCCGCACGCCCGCATGGGGCCGCCGGTGCGGGGCCTGGGCCCGCAGACGGTGCTGCCCTTTGACGGCAGCTTCGACGCCGCGGGCGCCGCCGGCGGCGTCAACGCCAGCCCGCGCGACATCGGCAAGTGGATGGAGGCGCAGCTGGGCCTGGGGACCACGCCCGACGGCGTGAAGCTGTGGACCGAGGCCTCGGCCCGCGAGATGTGGAAGCCCCACACCATCACCGCCTGGACTGATGGCCCCAACGCCGACAACCCCGCGCGGCCGTCGATGCAGGCCTATGGCCTGGGCTGGTTCGTCCAGGACCATCGCGGCGAGAAGCTGATCTGGCACACCGGGGGCCTGGCCGGTTTCATCTCCTATACGGGCCTGCTGCCGGGACGGAAGTCGGGGATCATGGTGATGACCAACGCCGAGGAGGCGCCGCTCTTCCGGTCCCTGCGTTACGGCGGCCCCGACCGGCTGCAGGGACGCAGCGACTTCGACTGGATCGCCTCCAGCAAGAAGGTCCAGGCCGCCTCGGACGCCCAGCTGATCAAGGACGCCGCCGAGGCCGTCACCCCCAAGGGCGGCGGGGTGGCGCCCACCCTGCCCCTGGCCGCCTATGCCGGGACCTATCGCGATCCCTGGTACGGCACGATCACCGTCTCGGTGACGGGCCCAAACAAGGGTAAGGGGGGCAAGAAGACCGCCCTCAAGATCGCCTTCGACAAGACCCCCGTCCTGAAGGGCGAACTGCGGCTGTTCGACGGCGACACCTTCCGCACCTGGTTCGAAGACCGCTCCCAGGAAGACGCCTTCGTCGTGTTCGAGGTCAAGGACGGGGTGGTGAAGGGCGCGACCATGAAGGCCGTCTCACCGCTGGCGGACTTCTCGTATGACTATCAGGATCTGAGATTGGCGAAGGTGTAGGGGGCGCGCCCCCCGCCCGCTGCCCGCCCATCACGCCCACCACGCCCGTCATCCCCCCGCCCGTCATCCTCGGACTTGTTCCGAGGACCCATCGTCCAGCCGCGAAGAAGGATGATCCGTGGAGCGGTGAGGTCGCCGTCCACCCGCACCGACAACTCGGCTGAAACAGGGATCCTCGGAACAAGTCCGAGGATGACGGGCGGTGGGGGACCGGAGGCGACGAGCGAAGAGCGTAAAGAACATTTACAGAACAAATATATCCGCCACATACTCGCGTCATGGAAGAGCGATATCCGTGGATCGCCGTTTACATGCTCAGCAACCGCTTGCGCGGCACGCTCTATGTCGGCGTGACCAGCAACCTTCTCAACCGCATCGCCCAGCACCGCGATGGCGTCTTCGAAGGCTACACCAAGCGCCATGGACTTTGGCGGCTGGTCTGGTTCGAGACCCATAGCGTCATGACCGAAGCGATCCAGCGGGAGCGAACGCTCAAGCACTGGGTGCGGCAATGGAAGATCAATCTGATCGAACGGGACAATCCCTGCTGGAACGACCTGTACGATCCCATCGTCAACTGGACGCCGGTTCCGCGACAGGTTTGAGCTCAGCCCCACTCCCTCACCCCCGCCCGTCATCCTCGGACTTGTTCCGAGGATCCCTCGTTCCGCCAACCTATCGCGTCAGGTGGAGCCGCGACCTCACCGCTCCACGGATCGTCCTTCTTCGCAGCTGAGCGACGGGTCCTCGGAACAAGTCCGAGGATGACGGGCGGTGGGGATGACAGGTGCGGGGATAACGGGCGCTTGGGGATGACGCCCCACCCCAAGCACAACAATTGCAAGTTGCATGGCGTAGCGTCCCGAAAGAGTACAGCCATGCCGCTTCTCCGCCGTCGTTCGATCCGCGCCCTGCCTGAAGACCAGGTTGGCGGCGCGGCGGTGGAGAACGCGCTGATCCTCAGCCTCACGGCGGGGATGATCTATGCGTTCAAGAGCACCTCGGGCGTGGCGACGCTGCTCAAGCCGATGCAGCAGGCCTTCGCCACCCTGATCCGGGCCCTCTCCTAGAGCCCGTCAGACGCTGGCCGACCAGATCAGCAGCGGCCCGTCCTCCTCGTCCTCGCGCGCGCCGACGCGGGAAAAGCCGTTGGCTTCCAGCACCCGCTGGGAGGGACCGTTGCGGACCGAGGTCTCGGCGGTGACGACGGAGACGCGGTAGTCGCCCCGCGCCCAGGCCAGGAGCTCGCCCACCGCCCGCCCGGCGATCCCGCGACGGCGGCGCGAGGCGGCCACGCCGTAGCCGATCATCACTGTGTCGCCGACATAGGGCGTGCGCACCAGCGAGCACAGCCCGGCCACCTCGCCATCCTCGACGATCAGCCAGGCGTTGGGCTGGAAGCTCTCGCCGACCTCGGCCGACAGGCCGCGCAGCATGGCCAGCATCTCCGGCGTCTCCACCCCGCCCTCGGCCACCCGCAGCCCCGGCGGATCCTCGCCGGCGATCAGGGCGGCGAAATGGGCGTCGGTGGCTTCGATCAGCATGGGGCTCGCCCGCGGGACTTGGCGAGGACACACACGTGTTCGGCGCTGGTGTCCAGCGGGCGGAACACGTCAAGGCCGCGCTCGCGCCGTCCGCGCGATTGACGCCGTCCTGGCTTTGCGGTCCGCTCGAAAGGACGGTTGCGAGGGGGCGAGCGGGGGATGATGAGGTTGGGATCGCGGGCGGCGCTACGCCTCGCGCCGCTCTTGGCGGGTCTGGCGCTCGCGCTGGCGGGATGCGGCTCGCCAAAGGATCGCGCGCTCGACGACGCCCGCGCCGTCATCGCGGAGCAGTCCAAGACCGTCCAGGCGACCGGCTTCAGCCGGGGCTTTCCCGCCAGCCAGGTCTGGTCGATGGCCGCGCCGGAGCTGAACTCGCCCTGGACATGGACCGAGACGATGGTCACGACGATCACCGCCCCGCCCGGCCAGGAGTCGTTGATCGCGCCCACCCCCAGCGGTGTGCCTGTCGAGGTCGTCGAGGCCTACAGCGTCGATCCGAAGCAACTGGCCCTCCCCCTGACCGTGAGCCCGGACGGCGGCCATTGGACCGTCGGGTTCGGTTGCCAGTTCGGCGACTGCATCACCGTCACGGGGCCGAGCGGCGTGACATACCGCAGCCGGAACGTCTGGTGGTATCCGGACCGCGAGACCGCCATGCGGGTCGCGACGGCCATGACGACCCTGCTCGAGGGCCAGGGCGCCCAGGCGAAGATCCTCGTCACGCCCCAGCCGCCCGCCGCCACTCAGGCTCCGGCGGCGGCGCAACCCGAAGCCGACGTCGAGCAGGCCCAGGCGCCGCCCGCGCCGCGCATGAACTGCAAGGTCGGTTCCTCCAGCTATGAAAGGGTCGGGTCCAGCGGGGTGATCTGCGGCTGCGACTACGACTCCTACGCCACGAGCCTCGACGGAACCTCCGTCTGCGCGGGCGGCGCCTATGACTCCTATGGCCGTAGCCTGGACGGCTCTGACGTGGCCTGCGGCGGGCGTTACGACTCCTACGCCACGAGTCTGGACGGACACCGCGTCTGCGCGGGCGGAGCCTACGACTCCTATGGCAGTAGCCTGGACGGCGCGAACGTGGCCTGCGGCGGGCGCTACGACTCCTATGCGCGGAGCCTGGACGGACATCGCGTCTGCGCGGGCGGCGCCTACGACTCCTATGCCCGCAGCCTGGACGGCTCGGACGTGGCCTGCGGCGGTCTCTACGACTCCTATGCCTCGAGCCTCGACGGCGCGCGCCGCTGCTACGGAGGACGCTACGGCGGCTGAGACGGGCTTGGCGGCCGCAACGGGGCGGTTCAAGCTGGCGGCCTTCCGTATCGCGAGGCTCGCATGGTCCGATCCCATCCCAAGCGCCTGTTTCTGGCGGTCGCCGCCCTGGCGACGGTCGCCGCCCTTTCCGCCTGTGGGCCGGGCCAGGGCTCGCGCTCGACCACCGTGGTGCTGGCGGGGCCGTCCGACAAGGTCCAGGCGCTGATCGGCCGGCACAAGCTGCTAGGGCCGCCGGTCCAGGCCCGGGTCGAGCCGCTGGACGGCGGCCGCCAGCGGGCCACCCTGAACCTGCCCAAGGGCCTGCCGCTGGGCGAGGTGGTCGAGCTGGGCAAGGACGCCGCCCGCGAAGGGGTGAACTTCGAGTTCTCCAGCGGCACGCAGTGGGGATCGGGGACGCCGCCCCAGGGCGGCGCTCCGCCCGCCAAGCCGTCTGGCGGCCCCGTCGCCTGAGACCCGCGCCGCGCGGCTTGTCGCGGCCGCCGCTACTCTCTAGGTTGCGCCCGTGACTTCGGGGGCGATGGGCATGTTCAAGCGTTTCAGCGCCTTGATGGCGATCTCGGCGGCGTGCCTGGCCACGGCCGCGAGCGCCCAGGAAGGGACCGGTGCGCCGGTGTTCCGCCTGCGCGCCGACGAGATCCAGGCCGTCTATCCCGCCGCCGCCAAGGCCAAGGGCGTGGAGGGCGAGGCGGTCGTCACCTGCCAGAGCGCCGGCCAGGCGATCCGGTCCTGCGCCCTGGTCTCGGAGACCCCGGCCGGCGAAGGCTTCGGCGAGGCCGCGATGGCCCTAGTCAAGCGCTACGAGGCCCCCGCGCCGGGCGAGGTGGAGACGACGCTTGCCTGGCCCCAGACCATCCGTATCCCCTTCCGCTCGCCCCAGCCGGCCAAGACCTATCGTGTGGGCGGGGCGGAATACGTCCTGCCCCGGCCCGTGGAGACGCCCTCGGCGGACGCCGTCTACGAGGCCTGGCCGCGCGTGGCACGGTTCAGCGGCGTCGAGGGCTCGGCCAGCCTCTGGTGCACGGTGACTGTCGCCGGACGGCTGGAGGCCTGCGCGGTCTCCCAGGAGAACCAGCCCGGCCAGGGCTTCGGCGAGGCGGCCCTGAAGCTCGCGCCGCTCTACCGTTTCACGCCCGCCCTGCGCGACGGCGCGCCGGTGGCGATGTCGTTCCCGATCACGGCGATCTTCGCCTGCGACGTGCGTTGCCGGCGGTTCGAGGGCGCCCCGGAGGTCACGCCCGCCCGCGTGGCGGGTCCGACGCCCGACGAGGTCCAGGCCGCCTATCCGGCGGCGGCCAAGGCGCGGGGGCTGGAGGGCGCGGCGCGGCTCGACTGCATGACCACGGTCAAGGGGCCGCTGGAGGATTGCCGGGTGGTGGCGGAAACCTCGCCCGGCGAGGGCTTCGGGGCGGCCGCCCTCAAGCTGGTCGACCGGTTCGCCTCCCCCGACGCCTATCCCCATCGGATCGCGTTCCCGGTCGCCTTCGACCGCCGCGTCGGCCAGGTCGATCAGCTGCGGGTCAACCCGCGCGACATGCTGTCCATCCCACCCCTGCCCTACAGCATGCCCAAGGACGCGCCGGCCGAGAAGCCGCCGGTCAACGGCTCGTCCCGCCTGCGCTGCCAGGTGGGCCAGGGCGAGCGCCTGGAAGGTTGCATCGTGCTGGAGAGCACCCCGCCCGATCCGGAGGTGGCCCGGCAGGCCATGGACGCGGCGGACAAGCTGCGCGCGCGGATCTGGACCGACGAGGGGCGCTCGACGATCGGCGCCCTGGTCGAGCTGACCCTGGCCACCGGCGGCCTCTATCCCAATCCCCAGGTGATCGTGGCCCCGCCCGCGCCGCCGGTGGTTGCCAAGGGCGTGCTGGACTACCGGCCCCAGACGCTGGTGGCGGCGCCGGGGATCGCGGAACGGTTCTATCCCGCAAGAGCCCACCGCGAGGAGGTCGGCGGCCGCGCCCTGCTGAGCTGCGCGGGCATCAAGGACCAGCATCCGGACATCTGCCGGGTCGTCTCCGAGAGCCCGGCCGACTACGGCTTCGGCGACGCGGCCCTGAAGATGAGCCAGCTCTACCGCTACAGCCCCATGACCATCGACGGCGCCCCCAGCAGCGACCCGATCCAGATCCCGTTCCAGTTCATGGCGCCGTAGGCCGCTCCAGGTCGCGCCAATTCCCTTAAACACCCGTCATCCCGGGCCTTGTGCCCGGGATCCCTGGTTCAGCTCTCACGTGAGATGCATTGGCGCGCCGGCGCGCCGCACCGCTGCACCTGCGGCGGACAGAGGGGTCCCGGGCACAAGGCCCGGGATGACGACCTTTATGGGGGATGGGCCGCGACTAGATGTCGACCGGCTCTAGCGCCCGGCCCGCCGGCGCAGGGCGCCGCGCATGAAGTCCTGGGGGGGATCGGCCTCGGCCAGGATGGCGTCGCGGATGGCGCGGGGCTCGCCGAAGAGGTGGCCTTGGCCGTAGCCGATGTCGAGCTCCAGCACCTCGGCGACCTGGCGCTCGGCCTCGACCTTCTCGGCGATCACCTCGATGCCGTAGCGACGGGTCAGGCCCGCGAAGTCCTCGGCGTTGAGGTCTGGCAGCGAGGCGATGACCAGCTTGCCGTCCTGTTCCTCCAACTGCTCCAGCATCATCTGGGCGCCGATCTTGAGGAACTTCACGTCGGCGCGGGCCAGGTCCTGGAAGTCGAGGTCCAGATCGGTGACCTTGTCCAGACTGAAGCGGAAGCCGAGGCTGGCGAGACGCGCCATGTGGCGAGCCTCCACCGGGCCGCGGTCGTTGAACGCCTGCTGGCCCAGTTCGAAGATCAGGGCGCCGTGCAGGTCCTTGTTGACCTGCAGGAATTCCAGGAACTGGGCGAAGAACACCTCGTCGGCGAGGCTGGCCAGCGAGATGTTGCAGAAGATCCCGACCTTGCGATCCTGCTTGGCCAGGCGGCGCACGATCTGCACGCAGCGGAACAGCAGCAGGTTGTCGATGGCGGCGGTCAGGCCCTCGGGCTCGGCCACGGCCAGGTACTCGGCCGGCATCATGATGCGGCCGGTGTCGTCGCGCAGGCGCGAGAAGCTTTCGTAGAAGACGGTCCGGCGCTGGGGCAGGCTGACCACCGGCTGCAGATAGAGGTCGACGCGGTTCTCGGCCAGGGCGTCCTGCACCACTTCCAGCAGGGCGTTGGACTGGGGCGAGCGGCCGCGCGGCTCGCTGCGGGCCACCTCGACCTGGTAGGTCAGTTGGTGCTCCAGCCGCTCGCTCATGCGCACGACCAGGTCTTCCAGCTGGTGGACCTCGCTGGTCAGTTCGGCCGAACGGCGCTGGGCGTCGTCGGCGACGCTTTCCAAGAGGCCGCTGATGCGGGCGTCCACCTTCTCGACCTGCTCCAGCAGGATGCCGTGGGCCTCGCGGATGGTCTCGATGTCGACGCGCAGGGTCGCGCCCTGCAGGGCGTTGGCGATCACGGCATGGATCGCGAAGCACAGGCCCATGGTCCCGATGAAGGCCGAGAGGCCGACAGCGGGCGCGGCTCCCATGCGCCAGAGGGCCAGGGAGGTCACAAGAGCCAGACAGAGATAGGCGCCGGTCAGCAGCGCCAGCATCAGCCTTCGCATTCGAGTTCCCTACGAATCGTCAAGCTCAGTATGCGAGTCGCGCTGGCCGTGAGTCGAACAGATTAACGACTCTGAGCCATTACGCCGCGCCTTAACCACAAATCAGCTTGTCGTGAACGCGCGACGAAAGGTTAACGCACGCGAGGCGATCCGGATCTCCCTGGCCTGTCGATGGGCGCATCGCCGGCTTCGTGACGCTTCGGTTGCATATTGCGAGTCATTTGCATTTGCGAAAATGGATTGGTATTAGCCCCTCGTACCGTCGGCACAGGCGGCTTTGATTTTTCGTGGGGTTTCCGGTCGGCGTCGGTTGGAGGAAGCCCCACCTCTTCCACGGGATGGGGCTTATGTTCTTGAAGACCACGCTGCTGGCGGGCGGCGCTTTCCTGGCGCTCGCGGCGCCGGCCATGGCGCAGACGACCACCACCGCCGCCCAAGGCGAAAACACCCACGTCGACGAGGTGGTCATCACCGGCTCGTACACGATCAACGAGCGCATCGACACCGCCACCGGCCTGGGCCTGACCCTGCGCGAGACGCCGCAGTCGGTGACCGTGATCACCGCCCAGCGCATCCTCGACCAGAACATGCAGACCGTGGCCGACATCGTCACCAACACGGTCGGCGTCGCCGCCAACCAGGTGGACGACGTGCGCAACACGTTCAACGCCCGCGGCTTCGAGATCAAGAACTACCAGATCGACGGCGTGCCCACCGGCTGGACCCTGGCCGGCGGCGCCGGCGAGACCATGGCCGACGTGTCGCTGTACGAGCGCGTCGAGATCGTGCGCGGCGCCACCGGCCTGATGACCGGCGCCGGCGACCCTTCCGCCTCGATCAACCTGGTGCGCAAGCACGCCACCTCCACCGACCTGACCGGCTATCTGAACGCCAGCGTCGGCAGCTGGAACACCTACCAGGCCCAGGCCGACGTCGCCGGCGCCCTGACCGCCAGCGGCAAGATCCGCGGCCGCGCCGTCGCCAAGTACGAGAAGGGCGAGAACTTCATCGACTGGTACAAGAACGAGAAGAGCGTTCTGTACGGAGTCATCGACGCCGACCTGGACGACAACACCCTGCTGCGCGTGGGCGCCAGCCAGCAGAAGGGCGCGCCGAACGCCCCGGCCTGGGGCGCGCTGCCCACCTTCTTCTCGGACGGCTCGGTGGCGATCTGGGATCGCTCCAAGACCGCCTCGGCCAAGTGGAGCTACTGGGACACCACCAACCAGAACGTCTTCGCCAACCTGCAGCACAAGTTCGCCAACGGCTGGTCGCTGACGGTCAACTACAACTGGATGCGCAACGCCCAGACGACCGAGCTGCTCTACATGTCGGGCCTGATCGACAAGGCCACCGGCAACTGGCAGTACGCGCCCTATCCCTACCGGGACGACGGCGAGAGCATCCAGAACAGCGTCGACGTCCAGCTGAAGGGCGACTATTCGCTGTTCGGCCGCCAGCATGAATTCGTGGCCGGCGCCCTGGCCAGCAAGCAGCACCTGACCACCGACAGCTTCGACGCCGACGCGGCCTCGTTCAATCCGGCGGGCAGCTTCTACACCTGGACGGCGATCCCGCACCCGACCTTCTCGACCACCGCCATCCCGCGCGTCGACCAAACGATCAAGCAGACCGGCTACTACGCCGCCACCCGCCTGAACGTCACCGACGCCTTCAAGGTGGTGGCCGGCGCCCGCGTGGCCAGCTGGCATCAGAAGGGCTTCAACTACGGGACCTTCGACTTCGGCGACGACAACATGTTCGTGCCCTATGTCGGCGCCCTCTACGACGTGTCGTCCAACCACCGCCTGTACGCCGCCTACACCGAGATCTTCCAGCCGCAGAACGCCCAGGACTACACGGGCGCCTATCTGGCCCCGATCACCGGCGAGAGCCTGGAAGGCGGCCTGAAGAGCGCCTTCTTCGGTGACCGGCTGCAGACCACGGTGGCGGTGTTCCGCATCGTGCAGGACAACCTGGCCCAGACCGACCCGGACCTGACCCACATCATCCCGGGCTCCTCGCCCCCCACCCGCGCCTCGATCGCGGCCAAGGGCGCGACCAGCAAGGGCTTCGAGCTGGAAGTGATCGGCAAGCCGCTGGAGAACTGGAACGTCTCGCTGGGCTACAGCCAGTTCCAGATGCGCGACGTCAACGACGTCAAGGTCAACACCTCGTTCCCGCGCCAGCTGTTCAAGGTGTTCACCACCTACGAACTGTCGGGCGCGCTGGAAGGCCTGACCCTGGGCGGCGGCGTCAACTGGCAGAGCGAGGCCTACAGCGCCTCGACCAACCCGGTGACCAGCGCGCCCTTCAGCTTCCGCCAGGGTTCGTACGCCACCGTCAGCCTGATGGCCCGCTACGAGATCAACGAGCAGCTGTCGGTCCAGGCCAACGCCGAGAACGTGACGGACAAGACCTACTACGCCCAGACCGGCTTCTACAGCCAGTACCGCTACGGCGCGCCGCGCAACTACACGGTGAGCCTGAAGTACGCCTTCTAGGCCAGGCCGCATCGCCGATATCGAAGGGGCGGGGCGTCCATGACGCCCCGCCCTATTCGTGACATGACAGCGTGACCTTGGACTGATAATCGTTCTCAAGTTTTTTGGTGCGACCATGTCCGACGCTGTCTCGACCTCCGACCTTTCCGAACCCACGGCCCTCAGGGGCGCCGAGCGACCGCTGAGCACGGCCAGCAAGGGCCAGCGCGGTGTGATCGTGCGGGTCAGCGGGACCACCGGCCATTCGGAGGCCATCGACCCCGAGGAGCTGGAGCGCCGCCTGCTGGAGATGGGTTTCGTGGAGGGGGCCGCGTTCGAGGTCCTGCACGAGGGCCTGTTCGGGCGCGACCCGATCGCCGTGCGCGTCGACGACATGCGCGTGGCCCTGCGCCGCCGGGAAGCCGGCGCCGTCACCGTTCAGTTCGAAGAGATCTAGGCCTTGACCGACACGCTCGTCGCAGATCGCCCCGCCCGCCTGGCGCTGGTGGGCAATCCCAATTCCGGCAAGACCGCCCTGTTCAACGCCCTGACCGGCGCCCGCCAGAAGGTCGCCAACTACGCCGGCGTCACCGTCGAGCGGAAGGAAGGCGTGCTGACCCTGCCCAGCGGTCGCGGCGCCCACGTGCTGGACCTGCCCGGCACCTACTCCCTGCGCGCCCGCAGCCCCGACGAGGTGGTGACCCGCGACGCGGTGCTGGGGCGCCTGGCCGGCGAGACCGCGCCCGACGTGGTGATCTGCGTGGCCGACGCCACCAACCTGCGGCTGGTGCTGCGCCTGGTGCTGGAGCTCAAGCAGGTGGGCCGGCCGTTCGTCCTGGCCCTCAACATGTTCGACATCGCCCAGCGCCAGGGCCTGCGCATCGACCTGGAGCGGCTGTCCCAGGAGATCGGCGCCCCGATCGCCACCACCGTGGCCACCCGCAAGCGTGGCCTGGACGAGCTGGTCGAGAAGGCCAGCGCCCTGGCCGCCAGCCATGCCGGCGCCCACGAGAACGTCTGGCGCGAGCCGACCGCCGGCGAGATCCGCGCCGCCCACGCCGAAGCCCAGCGCATCTTCAAGGCCTGCGTGAAGCCGCCCGAGCGTCCCGACACCGTGACGGGCAAGGTCGACGCGGTGCTGCTGAACCCGGTGGGCGGCCTGGTGATCCTGTTCGCCCTGCTGTTCGTGATGTTCCAGGCGGTGTTCACCTGGGCCACCGTGCCGGCCGACGCCATCGACGGCGGCTTCGCGGCCCTGGCCGGCTTCGTCAACGAGCACCTGCCCCAGGGCCTGCTGGCCAGCTTCCTGGCGGACGGCCTGATCGCCGGCGTGGGCAGCGTGCTGGTGTTCCTGCCCCAGATCCTGATCCTGTTCTTCTTCATCCTGCTCTTGGAAGACAGCGGCTACATGACCCGCGCGGCCTTCCTGATGGACAAGATCATGGGCGGGGCGGGCCTGCACGGCCGGGCGTTCATCCCGCTGCTGTCCAGCTTCGCCTGCGCCATCCCGGGGATCATGTCGACGCGGGTGATCGACAACAAGCAGGACCGCCTGACCACCATCCTGGTCGCGCCCCTGATGACCTGCTCGGCGCGCATCCCGGTCTACACCCTGATCATCGGCGCCTTCATACCCAACACCAAGGTCTGGGGCGTGCTCAGCCTGCCGGGCCTGGTGATGTTCGGCCTCTACGCCAGCGGCATTGTCTTCGCCCTGCTGGTCTCGTTCGTCATCCGCCGGGTGTTCTGGCGCGGCACGGTCGAGCCCTTCATGATGGAGCTGCCGACCTATCGCTGGCCCGAGCCGCGCAACGTGCTGATGAACCTGTGGACGCGGGCCAAGATCTTCCTCAGCCGCGCCGGCCGGATCATCATGCCGCTGATGGTGCTGGTCTGGGTGCTGTCGACCTTCCCCTACCCGCCCGAGGGCGCGACGGGACCGGCCATCGACTACAGCTTCGCCGGCCGCATCGGCCATTTCATCGCGCCGGTCATGGCGCCCATCGGCTTCAACTGGCAGATGACCGTGGCCCTGATCCCGGGCTTCGCGGCCCGCGAAGTGGCCGTGGCGGCCCTGGGCACGGTCTACGCCGTCGGCGGCGACGACGAGGCCGGCACCCATCTGGGCGTGCTGCTCAGCCACCAGTGGTCGCTGGCCACCGCCCTGTCGTTCCTGGCCTGGTACGTCTTCGCCCCGCAGTGCGCGGCCACCCTGGGCGTGGTCAAGCGCGAGACCAACGGCTGGCTGTGGCCCTCGGTGATGTTCCTCTACATGACGGGTCTGGCCTATCTGGCCTCGTTCGCAACCTACCACATCGCCGTGGCCATGGGGGCGGGCTAGGGGAGTCGTGCGGAGCCTGGCCTTGTGCTAGGTTCTGACCATGACGATCCGCATCGACACCGCCGCGCAGGATGCGATGGCTGAACTCGTCGTCCATGTTCGGGCAGGCGAGGAGGTCATGTTGATGTCCGACGGCGAGACTGTCGCAATCGCCAAGCCCCCGTCGGAGCCGGCTTTTGTCCCGTCGAAAGGACGGCGCAAGCTCGGCCTCTGGGAGCACCTCAAGCTCGACCTTCCGGAAGACCTGTTCATCGGGCCGGACCCGGACACCTTGGCCGAGGTGGATAGCCCCATCTTTCCGCCTGAAGAGCCATCCGACCAAAACTGATCGTTTCAGTTTTGGCCCGCGACGGCCGCCGCTCCATCATTCCAGATAAGTGATCACTTGGGATCGCCAATGCGCTTGCTGCTGGATACGCACGCCCTGATCTGGAGCCTGGCCGATCGCTCCAGGCTGTCAGCGCGGGCGCTCGACGCCATTTCGGACGAGGCCAACGAGGTGCTCACCAGCGCCGTGGCGGCCTATGAGATCGAATACAAGCGTCCGCGCGATGCGGAGCTGCAGCAGGTCGCGAAAGATCTTGGCGTTGTTGTCCAGGCCCAGGGCTTCGCTTGGTTGAGCATCTCGTGGGAGGACGCGCGCGACGCCGCCCGCCTTCCGATGATCCATCGGGACCCGTGGGACCGGTTGCTTGTCGCCCAGGCGACGCGTGCGGGCGCGCGTCTGGTCACGCGCGATCCGTTCGTGACCGCCTACGGCGTCCCGACGCTCTGGTAGCCTCTGTTCCGACTAGCGGGTCGGGATCGGCACTTCGCCGCGGTAGTCGTAGAAGCCGCGGCCGGCCTTCTTGCCCAGCCAGCCGGCCTCGACGTACTTCACCAGCAGCGGACAAGGGCGATACTTGCTGTCGGCCAGGCCCTCGTAGAGCACGTTCATGATGCTCAGCACGGTGTCCAGGCCGATGAAGTCGCCCAGTTCCAGCGGGCCCATCGGATGGTTGGCGCCCAGCTTCATGGCGGTGTCGATGGCGTCGACCGTGCCCACGCCCTCGTACAGGGTGTAGATCGCCTCGTTGATCATCGGCACCAGCACGCGGTTGACGATGAAGGCGGGGAAGTCTTCGGCGTTGGACGTGATCTTGCCCAGCGACTTGGCGAAGTTGACGGCCGTCTCGTAGGTGGGCACGTCGGTGGCGATGCCGCGGATGATCTCGACCAGCTTCATCAGCGGGACGGGGTTCATGAAGTGCAGGCCGATGAACCGCTCGGGGCGGTCGGTGGCGCTGGCCAGCCGCGTGATCGAGATCGACGAGGTGTTGGAGGCCAGCAGCGTGCCTTCCTTCAGGTGCGGCTGCAGGCTGCGGAAGATCGACTTCTTGATCTCCTCGTTCTCGGTCGCCGCCTCGATGGCCAGGTCGGTGGCGCCGATCAGGGCCAGGTCCTCGGCGGCGGTGATCCGCGCCAGGGCGGCGGTCATGGCCGCTTCGTCGATGATCCCGCGCCCGACCTGGCGGGCCAGGTTCTTCTCGATCAGGGACAGGCCCGCGTCGATGCGCTCGCGCGAGACGTCGTGCAGGCGCACGTCATAACCGCCCAGGGCGACGACATGCGCGATCCCCGACCCCATCTGGCCGGCGCCGATCACGCCGACCGTCTTGATATCCGTCATTCAGACAAGCCTTGCTATTGGGCCTTGTTCGAGGCGTGGCGAGGCGTCGTGCGCCCGCGCCAAAGTTCATGCCCGCTTTTCTAGCACGAGCAACCCCACACTCGCCAAGGCTTTGCTGCGACGCAGCGGAAAGCGTTGTCGGACAAGCTTTCCGGCCGCACGACATCGCCTCCGCGCGATCTTTCTGGCCGTCCTGGCGCCGGGTCCCAGGGGCGTTATGGTCAGTCCGCCACGACCTGGGAGAGCAAGGCATGGACGGGTCGCTCATCGGCCGCAAAGGCGACTGGGACGCCGCGGCCCTGGCCGCGCGCGACGCCCAGATCAACGGCGCGCCCCAGCGGATCGAGCCCCTGGCGCCCGACGGCCTGGGCCCCGAGCTGGAGGCCCTGATCGAGGAGGTCCAGGCCCCCATCGGCGCCTACCGGCCGCCGGTGATCCACGAATACTTCCGCACCGTCGCCAAGCATCCCGAGGTCTTCGCCTGCCAGATGCGGATGGGGGTCGTGCTGTTCACGGGGCGGATTCCGCCGCGCGACCGCGAACTGGCCATACTGCGCATCGGCTGGCTGCTGGGCGCGCCCTACGAGTGGGGCGAGCACGTGGTGATCGCCAAGCGCTACGGAATGACCGACCACGAGGTCGAGCGGGCCACCCAGGGCTCGACCGCGCCGGGCTGGACCCCGCACGAGGCCGCGATCCTGGCCGGGGTCGAGGAACTGCTGTCCAACCAGGCGCTCTCCGACGAGACCTGGGCCGCCCTGGCCGTCGCCTGGGACGAACCCCAACTGATCGAATACCTGGCCATGGTGGGCCAGTACGTGGCCACCGCCATGATCCAGAACGCCCTGCGCGTGCGGCTGAGCGAGGGCAATCCGGGGCTGACGCGGCGTTAGGCGGGGTGCGGGACGGTGACAGCGTTCGGAGCAAGCGCCTAAGCTCCTTGTATGAACCTGCGCCCCTCCCGCCGCCACGCCCTGACCCTGGTCGCCTCGGCCGCCGCCCTTCCCGCCTTCGCCGAACCACCCGAGGAGCACTGGGACCGGCTGGCCGCCGACGTCCGGTCGGAATTCCAGTGGGCCTGGCAAGGCTACGTCGCCAAGGCCTGGGGCAAGGACGAGATCAACCCGGTCAGCGGCACGTCGCAGTCGTTCTTCGTCGAGGGCCACGACCTGGGCTTGTCGCTGGTCGAGGCGCTGGACACCCTGTGGATCATGGGGCTGGACGCCGAGTTCCAGGCGGGCGTCGACTGGGTCAAGACCAGCCTCGACTTCGACGTCGACGGCAACGCCCAGGTCTTCGAGACCAACATCCGCCTGGTCGGCGGTCTCCTCTCGGCCCACCTGGCCTGCGGCGATCCGGTGCTGCTGGCCAAGGCCCGGGACCTCGCCGACCGCCTGGCCAAGGCCTTCGAGGCCTCGCCGCACGGCCTGCCCTATCGCTATGTGAACCTGCGCACCGGGGCGGTCAGCGACCCGGACACCAACCTGGCCGAGATCGGCACCTACCTCTCCGAATTCGGCGTGCTGAGCCAGCTCACCGGCGACCGCAAGTATTTCGACATGGCCAAGCGGGCCATGCGCCACGCCCTGGACCGCCGCTCCAAGATCGGCCTGATGGCCGCCAACCTCCATGCCGAGACGGGCGCCTTCACCAGCCGCAACGCCAGCATCGATATCTATGCCGACAGCTTCTACGAATACCTCTGGGACGCCTGGGAGCTGTTCGGCGACGCCGACTGCAAGCGCTGGGCGGTCGAGTGCGTCGACGCTCAGCTGGCCCACCAGGCCAAGCGCTACGACGGCCGCCTGTGGTTCCCGATGGTCGATTTCGAGACCGGGGCGGTGACCGGCACGAGCCAGAGCGAGCTGGCCGCCTACTATGCCGGCCTCTTGGGCCAAGTGGGGCGCAAGGCCCAGGGCGACAACTACCTGGCCACCTTCACGGCGATGCAGGCGGCCTACGGCGTGATCCCGGAATCGATCGACGTCACCACCGGCAAGGCGCGCCGCAAGGCCACGGGCCTGCGCCCCGAATATCCCGACGCCTGCCTGAACCTGTGGCTGGGCGACCGCGACGACCGCTACCGTCGCTTGGCCGGCGCCCACTATGTGCAAATGAAAAAGACCAGCCGCGCGGCCTTCGGCTACACGGCCCTGAAGGACATCACCACCACCCCGATGACCCAGGGCGACAACTGCCCCGGCTACTGGTGGTCCGAGCAGATGAAGTACTACTACCTGCTGTTCTCCGACACGCCGCGCATCGACTACGGCAAGCTGCAGCTGAGCACCGAGGCCAACGTGCTGCGGGGGTTCAAGAAGCTCTAGGCGCGGCTGGGGACACACGCATGCGTGTGTCCCCAATCGGTGTCACCCCGCCAGGAACGCCGCCAGGGCCGCCACGGTCTCCGCGCCGGGCGTGTCGATGGCCGGCACGTGGCCGCCGGGGCTGGAGAGGAACGGCAGGTCGTTGGCCTCGGCGAAGGCCTTCATCGGCGGATGATAGGGGTCCTGCTCGCCGTCCCACAGCAGCACCGGGAAGCCGCCGCCCAGCACCGCCTCGGCCGCGCCGTCCAGTTGCGACGACAAGGCCTCGAAACAGGCCCGCATGGCCGGCTCGATGTCGGGCGTGACCCAGGCCGTCAAAGCCGGGGCGGTGGCCTTGGCGAAGGCCCAGAAGATGTCGAAGGTCAGCGGCCCTTGCGGGGTCCTGGGCGGGCCGTTCACCAGGTCCCAGCCGCCGACGACCAGGCGCGAGACCTTCTCCGGATGGTGCTTGGCCAGGCCCACAGCCATCCAGGCGCCCATCGAATAGCCGAAGACGGCGGCCTTCGCCTCGCCCAGATCATCGATCACGGCGGCCAGGTCGCCGGCCCGCTGGGGCTGGGCGTAGAGGCCCGGGTCGGCGGGCTTGTCGCTGAGGCCATGGCCCAGGGAATCGACGCAGGCCACGCGATGGCGGCCCTTCAGGGCCTCGACCACGCCGTTGGCCCGCCAGCTCTCCGCGTCCATGAACAGGCCGTGCTGCAGCACCACCAGCGGCCCCTCGCCCTCGACGGTGTAGTGGATGCGCTGGCCGCGATGGGTGACGAAGGGCATGTCGTTCCGATCCCCTGTACTCTCTACTGAAGATTGTCTCTGATGCGATACAGAGGTGCGGCCAGGCTGTCGACCGCCGGGGGAGCACGCGATGACGGACGGAGCGGTGTCGCGGCGGGGCGTTCTGGCCGGCGGGATCGGCCTGCTGGCCACGGCGGCTGCGCCCCTCCCCGACGTCCCGAGGCTGAACCAGCTGGGCTTCCTGCCCAAGGCCGGCAAGCGGTTCGTCCTGCCTGTACCGGCGGCCGACACCCAGGCCCTGCCCTTCCGGGTGGAGACCCTGTCGGGCCGTGCCGTCTTCGAGGGCTGGCTCGACCGCGCGGTCCACGACCTGACCCGCACCACCGGCGAGCACGTGCGCACCGGCGACTTCTCGGCCCTGGTCACGCCGGGCCGCTACCGGGTGAAGGTGGGAACGTCGGCCTCGCATCCGTTCGGGATCGCGGACGACCTCTATGCGCCCCTGGTCCGCGACGCCGCCCGCGCCTTCCACCTGATCCGCGCCAATGTCGCCGTGGACGATCCCGTCACCGGGCTCAAGCACGCGGCCGGCCATGCCGGGGACGCGGCGATCCTGGTCGACGGCGCCGCGCGCGACCTGACCGGCGGCTGGTACAACGCCGGCGACTACGGCAAGTGGACCCACATGGCGGCCATCAGCGTCAGCCAGATGCTGTGGCTGCACGTCCTGCGTCCGGCCCGCGCCACCGCCCTGAAGCTGGACGTCCCCTCCGGCTGGCCCCGCCTGCCCGACCTGCTGCAACAGGCGCGCTGGGGCCTGGAGTGGCTGCTGCGCGTGCAGAACACCGACGGCTCGGTGCTGCACAAGGTCGACTCGAACGGCGCCTATGCCTGGGGCCAGCCGCCGCAGGCCGATCCGCATCCGCGCTCGGCCCGGGGCGCGGGCAGCCTGGACGCCGGGGTCTTCGTGGGGGTGATGCTGCAGGCCGCCCGCGTCTTCGCCCCCTTCGACGCGCCGTTCGCCGCCCGCTGCAAGGCCGCCGCCCGGCGCGCCTGGACCTGGCTGGAGGCCAATCCCGCCGTCGCCCACGACGACTACGCCTATACCGATCCCGACCCCCGCCAGGAGATCCTGTGGGCCACCTGCGAAATGGCCGTGGAGACCAGCGATCCGGCGCTGCGGGCCCGGGCCGACGCGGCGATCAAGGCCCTGGGCGTCTTCCCCTTCTTCTGGCCTGGCCCGCAGGTGCTGGGGGTGATGAGCCTGGCGCGGACGCCGGGTCAGGTCGGGGCCACGGCGCGTGACGCGATCCTGAAGGCGGCCACGGCCATCGCCGCCGAGGTCTCCCAGGATCCCTACGGCTACACCTTGCGGGTCGACGCCTACATCTGGGGCTCGGTGGAGCTGGCCCTGAACACCGCGGTCGTCTGCCTGTTTGCCGCCGAGCTGGGCGACGAGGCCGCGCGCGACACCGCCCAGCGGCTGCTGGACTACGTGCTGGGCTGCAACGCCCTGGACCACGGCTTCGTCACCGGCCACGGCGAGCGGGTGACCCGCCGCCCCTATCACTGGGCCTGCCGGGTCTGGGGGATCGTGATCCCGGGCTGGGCCAGCGGCGGGCCGAACGCCGGCCTGACCGGCGCCGATCCCCGGCTGAAGGCGGTGATCGAGGCCGGGACGCCACCCGCCCGGTGCTTCGTCGACGCCTGCGAGAACGACGGCTCGTGGGCCTCCAACGAAGGCCAGACCAGCGAGAACGCCGCCCTGCTGCTGGCGGCGGGGCTGCTGGGGTTCTAGCGGGCGCTCGACGGAAGACGCTCAGCCCTCCTTTTAGCCCGTCATTCCCGCCCTTGTGGCGGGAACCCCTGGTTCAGCTCGCAAGTGAAATGCCTTGGCGCGCTAGCGCGCCACCCTACCGCACCTGCGGCGGACAGAGGGGTTCCCGCCACGAGGGCGGGAATGACGATGAAATTGAGAAGGCGCATGAACGCTGATCCCCCCTACAGCCCCAGCGAGGCCCGCAGGAAGGCGTCGGCCTTGGCCAGCATGTCGGCGCGGGCCTTGCTATCGTCCAGCTGGTGGTCCAGCCCCGGATAGACGACCAGGTCGACCTTGCCGCCCGCCGCCTTCAGCCGCGACAGCATCAGCCGCGACTCGCCCACGCCCACGTTCACGTCCCGGTCGCCGTGGAACATCAGCACCGGCGCCTTGATCTTCTCGGCGTTCTGGGCCGGCGAGCCTTCCTTGACGTGCGGGCCGTGGCCGATCTGGGCGTCGCGGAGCTTGAAGCTGGTATAGGGCCGCGACTCCTCGCGCAGGCTCTCCAGGTCGGTGACCGGGGCGACGGCGACGATGGCCTTGAACAGGTCCGGGTCCAGCACCGACGATTGCAGCGCCGCGTAGCCGCCGTACGACCAGCCGAAGATCGCCAGCTTGCCCGGCGCGGCGATCCCCTGGTCCTTGAGCCAGCGGCCGGCGTCGTTGACGTCGCCGATCGCCGAGCGCCACGACTGGTAGCCGTTGTCCTCGAACCAGGCCTCGCCATAGCCGCTGGAGCCGCGGAAGTTGGGCTGCAGCACCGCGAAGCCCTGGTGGGCGAAGTACTGGGCCAGGAAGTCGAAGCCCCACTCGTCGCGCGAGGCCGGTCCGCCGTGCGGCATGACGATGGCCGGCAGGTTCTTGCCGTCGCTGCCCGGCGGCAGGGTCAGATAGGCCGGGACCGAGGTTCCGTCGGCGGCCTTGTAGGTGACGGCCTGGACGGCGGCCAGCTTGACGCCGGTCAACTCGGGACGGTCCGGCATGACCTCGCTCAGCTGGCGCGTGGTCTTGTCGTAGAGATAGTAACGGCCCGGATCGACGTCGCTGCCGGCCCACAGCAGCAGGCGGGTCTCGTCGGCGCTGGCGTCCACGAAGGTGACGGCCGGATGGCCCGGCAGCGCCTTGGACAGGGCCGCCGACAGCTTCTGCAACGCCGGATCGAAGAACACCGACTGGCGCTTGTCGGTGGCGTAGCTGGCGCCGACCACGCGGCCCTGGCGGCCGATCTGGATCAGGCCGTCCACGTCGACGTCGTCGCGGGCCACCAGCACCTCGTGCTTCAGCGTTCCGTCCAGCGACACCCGGCTGACGACCTGGCGTCCGCCGACCCACTCGTAGCCGTAGGCGACGTTCAGGTCGCGATCCACGACCACGGGGGCGAAGCCGGTATTGGCCTCGAAGTCGTAGGCGCCGAAGGGCTGCCAGGCGTCGCTCCCCTTCAGGCGATACTGGTAGTTGATCACCGGCTTGGCGTAGCCGTTGTTGGTCTTGGGCTGCAGGCCGAACATCCGCACCGCGCCGTGCTGGTCGGTGATGTAGTCGACCACCCCGCCGCGCGGCGGCTCGACGGGCGTGCGGACCAGGGTCTCGATATCCACCCGCTCGACGGCCAGGCCGTCCTTCTGGTTGGACAGCCGGGTGCCGGTGGCGAATTCCGGCATGTAGTCGCGGGTCATCAGCACCGAGCCGGGATGGGCCTCGTCGGCCATCAGGTCGATCACCTCGCCGCCGTTCTGGCGATAGCCCAGCTCCTGGCCGGTGGTCTGGGCGCTGAGCTCCTGCACCTTGGCGCCGTCGGCGTTCAGGGCGACCATCCGCGAATAGCTGATCCGCACCGCCCCCTGGGTCAGGCTGGTCACGGTGATCTGGCAGACCAGGCGCGTGTTGGACGCCCAGTTGCAGCGGCGCAGGCGGTCGGGGCTGCCGGTCGAGCTCAGGATGGGCTTGGGCTGGCCCGAGCCGTCCAGCCGCGCCACGAACAGCGCCGAGGCCTGGCCGTCCTGGAGCGGCTGGACGATGGCCACCGACATGCCGTCGGGCGACAGGCTCATCTGCTCCACCGTCTCGCGCGCCCCGAAGGCCTTGGCGGCGTCGAGGTCGGCGGCTTGGGCGGTGGACAGGGCAAGCGCCGAGACGGTCAGGCTCGTCAGGGCGGTCCGGGATACGCGGGACATGGGGACTCTCTACCAAGGATTGATCCTTGATAGGCAGCGCCACGGGCGCCGCGCAAGCCCATAGTCAAGCTGAGGCCGCGCGCCGCCGGAACGCCCCGGGCGTCTCGCCGGTCAGTTGCTGGAAGGCCTTGGCGAAGGCGCTCTGGCTTTCGAAGCCGACGTCGGCGGCGATCTGGGCGATGGAGCGGCGCTCGTCGCCCAGGGCCTCAATGGCGGCCAGCAGCCGGGCGCGGCGGCGGTAGTTCTCCCAGCCCGTCCCCAGGCCCGCGCGGAAGCGGCGGCGGAGACTCCGCTCGGATTGGCCGGCGGCCCGGCAGACCTCGACGAACGAGCCTCCGGCCAGATGGGCCCGCGTATGGGCGATGGCGGCCTGCAGCACTGGATCGGTCGAGGTGGGCAGGGTGAACGGCGCCTCGTCGGCGATCCACTCGCGGCACAGGCGGGCGAAGGCGGCGAAGAAGGCCGCGCCGGTTTCGTCCTGGGCCCGGTCGATGGGCCAGCGCACGGCCGTGGCGATCATCTCGCGCATCAGCGGCGAGACCCGGATCACCCGCACCCGGTCGCCGGCGTCGGGCACCAGCTCGGGCGCCAGCAGCAACGAGACCGAGCGTACCTTGCGGACGCTGTCGCGGTGGGTGACCCCGGCGGGGATCCAGCCGGCCAGGCTGCGCGGCAGCAGGTGGCGGCCGTGCGGATCCTCCAGGGTGATCGCCCCTTCGAAGGCGTACTGGATCTGGTGCATGTCGTGGTGGTGCCAGGGGCAGTCCAGGTCGTAGCGGTCCTGGACGATCGCGCCGGCTGGCGGTCGCGTGCGGGGGTCGACCAGGGTGACCAGGCCGATATCGAGCGATGAGAGGTCCATGGCCGTTTCGCGCCGAAGATTGGCCGGGGGCCGCGAGACGGTCAACGCGCCGCGCCCCTACCCTCTCCAGAGATCACGTGAGCGATCAGGAGGAGCCCCATGACCATCCGCGTCCACCGTCCCGGCGACCTGCCCTGGCGCAAGATCGGCGACATCCCGATGGGGAGCATGCGCGACCACATCGACCCCACCGAGCTGGAGGGCCAGCTGGCCTTCCACGAGCCCGGTGACCTGGAGACCCCGCAGCTGATGGAGATGCGCCTCAACCCCGACACCCTGGTCGCGCCGCACAGCCACGACGACTGCGAGATCTTCTACGTGGCCCAGGGGACGCTGCATTGGGGCGATCAGGTGCTGGAGGCCGGCGGCTCGATGTTCATCCCGGCCCACACCGTCTACAGCTTCCGCACGGGCCCGCGCGGGGCGCGGCTGCTGAACATCCGCTCGCGGGCGGATCACAGCTTTCGGCCGGCGAGCTAGGTTCTAAGCTCCGCCGTCTCGGCCAGGAACCAGTCGCGCAGCTTGAGGATCCGCGCCAGCTTCGGACTGTCGGCGCGCCAGACGAAGTGGTTGCCGGTGTCCACCCCCACCTCCCCCGCGAACGGCCGCACCAGCCGGCCCTCGCGCAGGTCGCGGTCGGCCAGGCCGCTGCGGGCCAGGGCCACGCCCACGCCGTGGGCGGCGGTGTCCAGCATCAGGGCGGTGTCCTCGAAGCCCAGGCCCTGCTGACGCGGCGTCTCGTCGATCCCCATGGCGGTCAGCCAGATCGACCACGGCAGGCTGACATGGCGCAGCAGCGGCACGTCCAGCAGGTCGCGCGGCTGCGCGATCGGGTGGCGCTCCAGGAAGGCGGGGCTGCAGACCGGGAACAGGCGCTCGATCATCAGGGTGGCCGACTCCACGCCGGGCCAGGCGCCGCAGCCGAAGCGCAGGGCGATGTCGACGCCGTCGGTGGTCAGGTCGGCCACCCGGTCCTCGGCGCGGACGATCAGGTCGGGCTCGTCCATCTCGCGCGACAGCCGTTCCAGGCGGGAGACCAGCCAGCCCCGGGCGAAGGCGGCGCTGGAGCTGATCACCAGGGGCCCGTTGGCCGCCAGCCGGGCCTCGTCGACCCCGGCGCGCAGGGTGACCAGGGCCTCGGCGACCTGGCCGGCCAGGCGCTGGCCGGTGGCGGTGGGGACCATGGCGTTGCCCTGGCGGACGAACAGGCGCGTGCCCAGTTCCTCCTCCAGCTTGCGGATCTGCTGACTGACCGCGCCGTGGGTGACGAAGAGCTCGCGGGCCGCGCGGCTGTAGCTGCGATGCCGGGCGGCGGCCTCCAGGGCGGTCAGGGTCAGGAACGGCGGCAGGCGCATAGGTTGTTAGTACGGCTCACAAGTTCGGCCAGATACCATCGTTCGTAATCGGCGGTCCGTCGAGCCATTTTACCTGGGCAAGGCCGGTGTGGCCGACACTCATGCTCACAGGTGCTCCGATGAAACTCCTCCTGGTCGCCGGCGTCGCCGTGCTCTCCGTCCTGTTCGCCGCCGCCGACAAGGTGGCTCCACCCATCCCCGGCGCCGACGCCGCTTGGTCGGTAAGCGTGCCGATCCATAGTCCGCGGTGAGGGTGAGTGGATCAAGATTGGAGCTAGCCCAATAAACTGGCTTTCAGAGCAGGTACGCGCTCTCGACTTCCTCCTCAGATATCGAAGAAAAGTTGGTATTATGCTCGTCGTACCTTCAGTTGGACGACTCGTGGCATTGGTTGTCGCGAGCGGTGGAGAGCGGAATGGCGTGGACTACACCCCAGTACACACCCCAAGAGGTGAATGGGGCCGGTAAGGCGCTTAGCAAGATGGCCTTTCCCGTCACTACGGAAGATGGCTACGCGGCGCTGGCGGTTATCAATAATTGGCGATCATCTCACGCGTATCCGCTGAACACGTTCCAAATTACGCTGCGCAATCGCGCTAGGCGGATCGAGCGCAATGTCATCATCGCCCAACGCGAGAAGCGATTGGACTCCATTCACCGTAAGCTGGTGACGAAGGCGTCAATGCGTATGACGCAAATGCAAGACATCGCTGGGTGTCGTGCGGTGTTCAGCAAGTTGGGTGACGTCTACAAGCTTGTTGATCTCTATAAAGGGCGACAGTTCGACCACAAATTTCGAGGCGAAAAGGATTACATCCAAAATCCAAAACCAGACGGATACCGTTCATACCACTTGGTATACGAGTATGTTGGGTCAGGACCTGGCGTTCCCTACTCTGGTCTCCGGATCGAGATCCAGGTGCGCACCCAGATTCAACATGCATGGGCGACCGCAGTAGAAGCAGTCGGTATCTTCACGAGGCAAGCTCTGAAGTCGAACCAGGGCGATGCAGACTGGCTCCGCTTCTTCGCCCTCATGGGGACGGCTATCTCGGCAATTGAAGGCACGCCATGCGTCCCCAATACGCCGGTGACGAAGGAAGATCTTCTTGCTGAATTACGCCCCTTGGCCGAGGCGTTGAGTGCGCGCGACATGCTTAAGGCCTACAATACAACCCTGCACACACTCGGGGCCGCCAAAGATGCAAAATACTTCATTGTGGAACTTGATCCCGATGCGAGTCGGGTAACGCTGCGGCGGTTCAAGGCCAAGGAGTCGGCGGAAGCAAACCGGCAATACACCAACCTTGAAAGCCAGATTCCGGACGACTCTCGACGTCAAGTCGTCTTGGTATCAGTCGCAGACATAAACGCGTTGAAACGCGCCTACCCAAACTACTTCCTCGATACGGCGCTATTCTCTCGCCTTGTGGAAAGGGTACTGAAGGGGGATTTTCCAGCTCTTCGCGCCCCTCAAGCAACCGCTGACGCCGCTTAGCAGCCTTCAACAAAAAGGCCCGGGATCGCTCCCGGGCCTTTCCGTATCCGTCTTGCGACGAGGCCTTACTTACCGGCCGCCGTCAGGGCGTCCATCAGTTCCGGCACGGCCGACTTGTAGTCGGCGACCAGGCCGTAGTCGGCGATCTGGAAGATCGGGGCGTCGGCGTCCTTGTTGATCGCAACGATCACCTTGGAGTCCTTCATCCCGGCCAGGTGCTGGATGGCGCCCGAGATGCCGATGGCGATGTACAGCGACGGGGCGACGACCTTGCCGGTCTGGCCGACCTGGTAGTCGTTCGGCGCATAGCCGGCGTCCACGGCCGCGCGCGAGGCGCCGACGGCGGCGCCCAGCTTGTCGGCCAGAGGCTCGATCACCTTCTGGAACTCTTCGGCCGAGCCCATGGCGCGACCGCCCGAGACGACGATCTTGGCCGCGGCCAGTTCCGGACGGTCGGACTTGACCATCTCTTCGCTGACGAAGCGGGTCTTGCCGGCGTCAGCGCCAGCGACGCTCTCCACCGAGGCCGAGCCGCCCTCGCCCGCCGCCGCGAAGGCGGTGGGACGCACGGTGATCACCTTCTTGGCGTCCGAGGTCTGGACGGTTTCCAGCGCGTTGCCGGCGTAGATCGGGCGCGTGAAGGTGTCGGCCGAGACGACATCGACGATGTCGCTGATCGGGGCCACGTCCAGCTTGGCGGCGACGCGCGGGGCGAAGTTCTTGCCGCCGGCGGTGGCCGGAACCAGGATGGCGTCGTAATTGCCGGCCAGGGCCAGCACGGCGTCGGCTTCCGCCTCGGCCACGCCATGGCCTAGGGCTTCGCTCTCGGCCAGCAGCACCTTGCGCACGCCGGCGATCTTGGCGGCCGCGTCGGCCACGCCCTTGGCGCCTTGGCCCAGGACCAGCACGTCCACGTCGCCCGACAGCTTCAGGGCGGCGGTGACGGTCTTGTGGGTGCCATCGCGCAGGTGCGCGTTGTCGTTATCGGCGACGACGAGAACGGCCATTACAGCACCCCCGCGGTTTTGAGCTTGGAGACGAGATCGGCGGCGGTTTCGACCTTCACGCCGGCCGAACGCTTGGCGGGCTCGGCGACCTTGACCACCTTCAGGCGCGGGGCGACATCGACGCCGTAGTCGGCGACAGTCTTGCTGACGATCTCCTTCTTCTTGGCCTTCATGATGTTGGGCAGCGAGGCGTAGCGCGGCTCGTTCAGGCGCAGGTCGGCGGTGACCACGGCCGGCAGGTCGACGTCCAGGGTCTGGAGGCCGCCGTCCACTTCGCGGGTGACCTTGGCGGTCGAGCCGGACACTTCCAGCGCCGAGGCGTAGGTGGCCTGCGGCCAGCCCAGCAGGGCCGACAGCATCTGGCCCACGGCGTTGTTGTCGCCGTCGATGGCCTGCTTGCCCATCAGCACCAGTTGCGGCGCTTCCTCGGCGACCACGGCCGCCAGCAGCTTGGCCACGGCCAGGGGCTCGGGATCGGCGTCGGTCGTGATCAGCACGCCGCGATCGCCGCCCATGGCCAGGGCCGTGCGGATGGTTTCCTGGGCTTGGGCCGGGCCGATCGAGACGATCACCACCTCGGTGGCCACGCCCTTTTCCTTCAGACGGACGGCTTCCTCGACCGCGATCTCGCAGAAGGGGTTCATCGACATCTTGACGTTCGCCAGGTCGACGCCGGTCTGATCGGGCTTCACCCGGACCTTCACGTTGTAATCAATAACCCGTTTGACCGGGACCAGAACCTTCATCGGTCTACGCCGCCTCCTGGCTAGTTTTTCCTGCCTGCGGGGAGGCACTTACCCCGTCCACGCAGGTTTGCAAGTTTCCCCTGACGTAAGCGTAATGATAATCCGCCAGGGCGGTTCAAACGCTTGTAAGATATTTCGGCTCCCGCGTCTGCCGCATCGCACGCTCCAAGGCGCGAAACGCCGCGCGCTTTAGCCTCTGGCCAGCCTCGCGGCGGGCCAGTATGAGGCGCTCATGAAGAGCAACATCACCCGCCTGCAGAAGATCTTCTTCGCCGTGTTCCTCGGCGCGACCCTGAGCGTCTTCTGCTATCACTACTTCTATGTGTGGCCCAAGGAGCGCTGCCTGGCGCGCGGCCCCGGCTACTGGTGGGCCGACAAGTGGATGAAGTGCGGCACGGTCTATTCGATCGAGACCCTGACCCGCCGCCCCCTGAACGTGCCGCCGATCAACACCGACACGAAGAAGATGGAAGGCCCCTCGGCGAGCAAGCCGAAGGAGTAGACGCCTGCTTCCTTCTCCCCTTGCGGGAGAAGGTGTCGGTCGAAGACCGACGGATGAGGGGTCTCTCAAAAATCAAAGCCGCGACAAGCCGAAAGACCGGTCGCGGCTTTTGCGTTCTTCAACCCCTCACCCGACCCGCTTCGCGGGCCACCCTCTCCCGCAAGGGGAGAGGGAACGATGCTACCGCGTCGCGCCCGGCTTCCACAGAACGTCGGCCGCGCCGTCGTCGTTGGCCCGGCGCGCCGTGACGAACAGCAGGTCCGACAGGCGGTTGAGGTATTTCAGCGCCGCGTCCGAGACGATCTCGCCCTCGATCCCCATCAGCTCCACCACCTTGCGCTCGGCGCGGCGGCAGACGGTGCGGGCCACGTGGAGGGCGGCCGAGGCGGGGCTGCCGGCGGGCAGGACGAACGAGGTCAGGGGCGAGAGGCGCGCGTTCATCAGGTCGATCTCGCGCTCGAGCCGCTCGACCTGGCTGTCGACCACCCGCAGGGGCTCCCATTCGGGCTTGCCGTTCTGCTCGGGGGTGGCGAGGTCCGCGCCCAGGTCGAAGAGATCGTTCTGGATGCGCTCCAGCAGGGCGTCGAGCTCGGCGTCACCTTTCGTGTGCTGGCGCGCCACGCCGATGAAGGCGTTGGTCTCGTCGACACCGCCATAGGCCTCGACCCGCACGCTGGCCTTGCTGACCGGCTGGCCGGTCGACAGCCGCGTCAGGCCCTTGTCGCCGGTGCGGGTGTAGATGCGGTTGAGCGTGACCATGGGTCGCGGGTTCCCTGACAAGATGTCCCAGCGCCAGCGGCGCGCACTTCTGTTTCACTCGCCGCTTGAGAGATCAAGGTTCGACGATCAGTGATTGCGCCACCAGAAGGCGGCGACCAGCACGATCACGGCCAGGAACTGCAGCAGAACGCGCAGGCGCATAAGCTTGTTGGAATAGGAGCGCCCGAAGTCGCCGCCCCGAAACAGGGCGTAGACGCCCACGCAGAGGGTGATCAGCACCGCGGCCAGGGCGACGGGGATCAGGAAGTCGAAAAGGTCCATGGCGGCAAACTAGGCCTTCGCCCCGGGCTTGGCCAGAGCTTGAGCCGCCGCGCACGGCCAAGTTTCGACCCTGGGTTTGGGATCGCCCGCTTGATCGAGCGTTCCGGTTGCATACCGCGACTCGCCGAATCTGTTCGTTGAGCGCATTTGTCGCAGTGACCTAGCGCTACCGGTATCATACACCGGACAAAACGTTGCCGTTCGTTGATTTCAGTTCAGTTTTTCGGTTGCGCGCCCTTGCGACAGGGGATAAACGCGCCACCTTCAAATTCCAGTACGCGTTCGTTGAACATGATCAACCCTCCCCGCAGATCATGTCAGCGCCCCTCAACCAGCGGAGAGACAGGAGAGATCCTTATGGCCCAGAGCGCTTTCGCCGCCGCCGCCAGCTTCTCCGCGTCCGATCGCGACGAAGCCATGGCGGAAGTCCGCCAGCTGATCATCGACCTGCGTGACGCCACGCAGGACGGCCGCGCCCTGGCGCGCCGCTACGCCGACGTCCTCACCAGCGTCGTCGACGAATATTGCAATGAATTCGAGAAGCGCGCCGAGGCCGCGCTTGCTCGCCTGGAGAGTGTGGCATGAGCTTTGTTTCCCTGAACACCGACTACCCGACCGAAACCCCGGTCAAGCTGACCCGCCGGGCCCTGGCCAAGCAGCGCACGCGCGAACGCGTCCTGTCGGCCGCCCGCCGCCTGTTCACCGAGCGTGGCTACGAAGGCGCGACCATTCGCGACATCGCCCAGGCCGCCGGCATGTCGACGGGCGCGGTGTTCGCCAGCTTCTCGGACAAGAGCGAGCTGTTCGACGAGATCCTGACCGCCGACTACGAAGTCATCTACGCCCAGATGAAGCAGGCGGGCGTCAACGCCCAGACCGTGGAAGAAGGCGTGATCGGCATGTTCGCCGTGGCCTACGGCTTCCACGTCGAGCAGCTGCCGCTGCTGCAGGCCAGCATCGCCGTCTCCTGGACCCGTTCGGAGACCGCCGAGCGCCGCAACCGCGCGCACCTGAAGCACATCTTCGTCCTGCTGAACGGCGTGCTGACGCGCGGCGTCGAGCGCGGCGAACTGAAATCGTCGGCCGACGTTAAGCTTGTCGCCGAGATCATCTGGGACGTGTATGTCGCCAATTATCGCCGGGCTATTTTCGACGCCTGGACGGTCGAGGCGCTGCTGTCGCGACTTTCGGATCAACTGAAAGTCATTCTGGCGGGCGCGCGCGCGTAACAAACGGCCGAGGGCGGACGCTCCCGGTCGGAGCGTCCGCCCATCGGATTCAATTCAAGCGACGCAGGCTTTCCGGGGGGACGGTGCGTGGGCGTAAGAGACGATCAGAAACAGGCGACGCGCGAGAAGGTCCTCGAGGCCGCGCGCGATCTGTTCAACGAGACGGGTTATGACGAGACCACCATCCGGGCGATCGCCGAACGGGCGGGCGTCTCGGTGGGCAGCGTCTTCACCACCTTCGCCTCCAAGGCCGAGGTGCTCAGCCATGTGATGGATGCGCGACTGGAAGAACTCTACGCCGAGTTCGACCGCGTCGTGCCGTTCCTGCGCGGCTCCACGGCCGATCGGCTGTGCTCCATCTTCGCGATCCACTACGAGTTCGAGACCCGGCGGGTGAAGCTGTTCCTGGCCCATATCGCGGCCTCCTACAGCCCCAGCCAGGATCCGGGCGTGACGCCGTTCGGCCGCAACGAGCGGCTCACCACCATGCTGCACGACACCCTGCGCGGCGGCATGGAGCGCGGCGACGTGCGGTCCGACCTCGATGCGCAGCTAGCCATCGAGGTGCTCAAGGCCGCCTATGCCTGGAACTACCGCATGGCCGCCTGCCGCCAGGCCCCGGCCTCGGAACTGTCGGCCATGATGGACCAGCAGATCAACTTCATCGCCCAGGGGTGGCGGCCTTAGGGGCGAGGTCCCGCAGCCTTTTAAATACACCGTCATCCCGGGCCTTGTGCCCGGGCCCCCTGATTCAGCTTGCACGTGAAGTGCATTGGCGCGCCAACGCGCCACTCTTCCGCACCTGCGGCGGACAGAGGGGTCCCGGGCACAAGGCCCGGGATGACGGCGGTTATTGATGTGCGGGCAAAAGCCCCCTCATCGCGCCGCCGCCACCTCGGCGGCGTTCGGCGTCTTGGCCACCTGCACGGGGTTGCACGCCGCCAGCTGCTCTTCCGACAGCGTCACCCCGCGATAGCCGAAGCCGGTGATCGGCCCCAGTTCGCGGGCCAGGCGCTTGCAGCTGCGCAGCGGCGGCAGCGACTTCACCTTGGGCGAGCGGCAGACGTCGGCCTTGCAGCGCCAGACCGCGCCGTCGAACACGATGTGGTCCTGGGTGGTCGGCGTGCTGAGAGTCAGCCAACCGTTCTGGGGCTTGGTTTCGGCCATGACGGGGCCGCCCGTCGCGGCGAGGGCCGCGACGGCGATGAGAAGACGACGCATGGGAATGCTCCGGGGAGGGAGAGGTTGGGGAGGTTACGCCTTACGGGTCGGGATCAGGCCGCGGCCTTGAACAGGGTGAATTCCTCGCCCAGCGCCCGGGCCACCGAGGGGCGGGCCTGCAGGCGGTCGCGATAGGCGGCCAGGGCGGGATAGGGCGAAAGATCCAGCGCCACATGGCGGGCCCAGGTCAGGATCACGAACAGATAGGCGTCGGCGACGCTGAACCGGCCGGCCAGGAACTCGCGGTCCTTCAGATGGGCGTCCAGGACCGCCAGGCGCTCCACGACGACCTCGCGGGCCAAGGCCTTGGCGCCGTCCGGGGCCTTGGGATTCAACAGGGCGGTGAACGCCCCCTTGTGCAGCTCCGAGCCCACGAAGCTGAGCCAGCTTTGCACCTTGCGCCGCTCGGCCCCGTCGGCGGGGATCAGGCCGGCGGCCGGGAAGCGGTCGGCCACATATTGCAGGATCACCGGGTTCTCGACGATCAGCTCGCCGTCGTCGGTGCGCAGCACGGGTACCTGGCCCATGGGGTTGATGGCCAGGAATTCGGTCCCGTCCTCCACCCGCTTGGGCCGGGCCTTGGTGTCCACCTGGAGAAACCGGACGTCGGCGCCCGCCTCGTAGGCGGCGATCCGCGTCGCCATCGAACAGGCCATTGGTGAGAAATAGAGTTCCATCGCCGCCTCCGTTGCTTTTTCATACTGTTTCGCATAAAAATAACGGTGGTCAAGAAATAAACTGCGAAACGGTACAAAATAGCAGGGCCGGGCCAGGAGAGAGTGATGTCGCAAGAGCCTGTGAAGCGCCGAGGCCGCCCTCGCGCCTACGATCCCCAGGTCGCCCTGGCCAAGGCCACCGAGACCTTCTGGGACCAGGGCTATGCCGGCGCCTCGCTGGACGACCTGAGCGCCGCGACGGGCATGAACCGGCCCAGCCTGTACGGCGCGTTCGGCGACAAGCAGGCGCTCTTCAAGACCGCCCTGGACGGCTACATGGACGAGTCGCGGGCGGCGATGATCCAGGCGTTCCGGGCCGGCGGCACGGCGCGCGAAGCCCTGGCGCGGGTCTACCGGGCGG
Organism: Caulobacter sp. GW821-FHT09B08; assembly: GCF_059418225.1. Classification (NCBI taxonomy): domain Bacteria; kingdom Pseudomonadati; phylum Pseudomonadota; class Alphaproteobacteria; order Caulobacterales; family Caulobacteraceae; genus Caulobacter; species Caulobacter sp. GW821-FHT09B08. The sequence goes on from NZ_JBWKPL010000001.1 coordinate 271,857, forward strand.
CCCTGGGCCGCTATCTGTCGGGCGACGTCGGCGGACGGGGGTGCTTCCTGCTCACCGCGGGTCTGGGCCAGGCGGTCGTGGATCCGGAGGTTCGCCAGACGGTCGCGGGCGGCCTGCACGAGCTGGACCAGGGCTTCATCCGCCTGCTGGAACGCGGCCAGAAGGCCGGCGACCTGTCGCCCGATCTCGACGCCAAGGTCCTGGGCAAGACGGCCAGCCTGCTGATGAACGCCCTGTCGGTCCGCGCCCGGGCCGGCGAGACGCGCGAGGAGCTGGAGGCGACCATCGCCGCTTCCGTCGACCTGATCTGCGGCCCCGAAAAGACGGCATAACAAGCATCGGAATGACGCCGTCCCGGGCGGCGCGCATGCTCCTTCTCACGAAAGGAGACATCCGATGACCGCTTCTCAACTCACCACCAACGACGCGCGCTGGGAGGCCATGCGCCGCCGCGACCGCGACCTGGACGGCGCCTTCTTCATCGCCGTGCGCACCACCGGCGTCTACTGCCTGGCCAGCTGCGCCGGGCGGCCGCTGCGCAAGAACGTCGCGTTCCACGACACCCGCGAAAGCGCCCGCGCCGCCGGCTTCCGCCCCTGCCTGCGCTGCAAGCCCGACCAGCCGCGCGAGACCCTGCGCTGGGCCACGATCCCGACCACCCTGGGCCTGGCCCTGGTCGCCCGCTCGGAAGCCGGCCTTCGGCTGGTGATCCTGGGCGACGACGAAGAGACCCTGGTTCGCGACCTGGAGCGTCGCTTCCGCTCGGCCCGGCTGACGCCCGACGCGGCCGGCCTGGCCGCCGACCTGAAGGCGGTGGCGGCGCATATCGACCGTCCCGGCACGGCGCTGGACCTGCCGCTCGACGCCCAGGGCACGGAGTTGCAGAAGGCCGTCTGGGCGGCGCTGCGGACCATCCCCGCTGGAACCACCGCCTCCTATGCCCAGGTGGCGCGGACCGTCGGCCGGCCCACCGCCGTCCGGGCCGTGGCCCAGGCCTGCGGGGCCAATCCCCTGGCGGTGATCACCCCCTGCCACCGGGTGGTGCGGGCCGACGGCGGGCTCTCCGGCTATCGCTGGGGCGTGGAGCGCAAGCAGGCCCTGCTCTCCTTCGAAAAGACTTTGGCTCGCGAGGCCGCATGAGTCTGGACTGGACGCGTATCGAAGCCGATCTCGACGCCCAGGGCTGGGCCCTGACCGGGCCGCTGCTCAGGCCCGAGACCTGCGCCAAGGTCGCCGGCCTCTACGACCAGGAGGCCGGCTTCCGCAGCCGGGTGGTCATGGCCCGCCACGGCTTCGGCCAGGGGGAATACAAGTACTTCAGCTATCCCCTGCCCGATCCGGTGCAGCGGCTGCGGCAAGGCCTCTACGGCCCCCTGGCCGCCGTGGCCAATCGGTGGGCGGAACGGCTGGACGAGGACCGGCGCTTCCCCGAGACCCTGGACGAGATGCTGGCCCGCTGCCACGCGGCGGGCCAGGTCCGGCCCACGCCCCTGCTGCTGACCTATGGCCCCGGCGACTACAACTGCCTGCACCAGGACCTCTACGGCGAGCACGTCTTCCCGCTGCAGGCCGCCTTCCTGCTGGACGAGCCGGGCCGCGACTTCGAGGGCGGCGAATTCGTGCTGGTCGAACAGCGCCCCCGCCAGCAGTCGCGGCCCCAGGTCGTGCCGCTGAGGCAGGGCGAGGGCGTGATCTTCGCCGTCCGCGAACGCCCGGCCGAGGGGACGCGCGGGGTCCATCGGCGGGTGCTGCGGCACGGGGTGAGCACCGTGCGCTCGGGCCGGCGACGGGTGCTGGGCGTGATCTTCCACGACGCGACGTGAGGGCGGTGGGACGCCCCCTCCGTCCGCTGCGCGGACACCTCCCCCGTTTCACGGGGGAGGAGAAGGTCGGCTCGGCTTCCTCCTCACCCGTGAAACGGGGGAGGTGGCATGGCGCGGATACGCGACATGACGGAGGGGGCGTCGCGCGCCCTACTTCGCCAACTCGATCTTGATCCCCTTCGGCGCGGCCGTGAACCGCAGCCCCCGCGTCGTGGAGTTGGCCTTGATGACCACGCCCTTGTCGTTCTTCATCGAGATCACCGCGCCGCCGCCGGCCACCGTCGCGCCCAGTTCGGCGGCCTGGTAGACGCCCACGATGTCGGAGGCCTGCTTGAGGCCGGTCACCGTGCCGCTGGCGCTGTAGCGGCTGGCGCCGATGTCGACCGCCGACAGGCCGCTGGTCTTGAGCTTGTAGTCCTGGCCGCGGAAGTGCAGCACGCCGTGGCCCCAGCCCACCCCGACGCCCACCGCGACGCCGCCGCCGGTGAAGTCGATGGTGGCGGTCGTGTCGGCCGCCTGGGTGCTGGCCAGGCTCGGGGCGGCCGGTGCGGCGAGGACGACGGCGGCCAAGACGGGCGCCGCCAGGACGCGAACGAAGGAATGCATGGAACAAGCCTCGTAGGGGTTGCGAGGCATGGACGTTGCCCCGCCCCGGGCCGGAACGCACTCGGGCGTTCCCCGCGTCTCCGCCCGGTGAAAACCCGGACTCCGCGCCGCCGCTGGCCTTCGCGCCCCCGCATTCCTACATGCGCTACCGTTGACGCACCCGTCCCAGCCCGGTACCGCCCGTTTCCATGACCGACCTGCCCTCCGGCCTCCAGGCCCTGTCCGACCGCTACGACGTTCTGCTGTGCGATGTCTGGGGGGTGATCCACAACGGGGTCGAGAGCTTCCCGGAGGCCTGCCAGGCCCTGGTGAACTGGCGCGAGCAGCGCGGGCCGGTGGTTCTGATCTCCAACGCCCCGCGCCCCTCGGCCGCCGTGGTCGAGCAGCTGGACAGCCTGGGCGTGCCGCGCGAGGCCTGGAGCGCCTTCGTCACCTCGGGCGACGCCACCCGCGCCCTGCTGGCCCAGCGCGCGCCGGGCAAGGTCTGGCGCATCGGCCCCGACCGCGACGCCCCGCTCTACAAAGGCTTCGACCTGGACCTGAGCGGCTCGCAGGACGACGCCGACTTCATCGGCGTCAGCGGCCTCTATGACGACGAGACCGAGGTCCCCGCCGACTATGCCGACCGCCTGGCGGTCGCCGCCGGCCGCGACATGACCCTGATCTGCGCCAATCCCGACCGCGTCGTGCAGCGCGGCAGCAAGCTGATCTATTGCGGCGGCGCCCTGGCCGACCTCTACGAGAGCCTGGGTGGCCAGGTGCTGATGGCCGGCAAGCCCTACGCCCCGATCTACGACCTGGCCCTGGCCGAGGCCGAGAAGCTGACGGGCCGGCCGGTCGACCGCGCGCGGGTGCTGTGCATCGGCGACGGGGTGATCACCGACGTCAAGGGCGCCCACGACCAGGACCTGGCCTGCCTGTTCATCGCCAAGGGCATCCACGGCGAGGCGGCGCTGGGCCCCGACGGCAAGCTGGACCACGCCAAGGTCAAGGGCCTGCTGGCCGCCGAACGCCTGGGCGCGACCCACGCCATGGCCGATCTGGTCTGGTAGGGCCGTCACCGTTCGCTAGATTGCCGGGCTTGAGTAAGGACGAGGGGCGCATGCCGGGACTGTTTCTCGAGGATCTGAGCGTGGGCCAGTCGGCCCAGCTGGTCCGCGTCGTGGGCGAGGCCGACATCGTCGCCTTCGCCGCCGTGACCGGCGACACCAATCCGGTACACCTGGACGCCGACTACGCCGCGACCACGTCGTTTGGCGAGCGCATCGCCCACGGCATGCTGTCGGCCGGCTACATCTCGGCGCTGCTGGGCACCGAGCTGCCCGGTCCGGGCGCGGTCTATCTGTCGCAAAGCCTGGATTTCAAGCGCCCGGTCCGCATCGGCGCCGAGGTGACGGTCAAGGCCACGGTCACCGACATCGATCCGGCCAAGGGCCGCGTCACCCTGGCCACCGTCTGCCAGGTGAAGGGCAAGACCGTCGTCGACGGCCAGGCCGTGGTGCTTGTGCCCAAGAAGGCCGCCTAGGGGGTTCGTCATGCGTCTGAAAACCGTCCAAGGCTGGAAAGACCTGCCCGACAGCGAGCGCGGCGCGGCCGTGGCCCTGGGCAATTTCGACGGCGTGCATCGCGGCCACCAGCAGGTGATCGCCCAGGCCGCGAAAGCCGCGCTCGCGGGCAAGGCCCCGCTGGGCGTGGTCACCTTCGATCCGCACCCGCGCCGCCTGTTCCGCCCCACCGAGCCGGCCTTCAAGCTGATGACCCACGGCCAGCAGGCCCGGGCGCTGGAGGGGTTGGGCGTGGACCTGCTGTACCTGCTGCCCTTCGACTTCGAGATGGCCAGCTTCGGCGACCGCGAGTTCGTCGAGAAGGTCTTGGTGGGCGGTCTGGGCGTGAAGCACGTGGCCGTCGGCTTCGACATCTCGTTCGGCCGGGGCCGCACCGGCAGCGCCGCGCTGATGAAGGCCTATGGCGAGGAGTACGGCTTCACCGTCTCGGTGGCCGAGCCGGTGGCCAGTCGCGACGGCGACAAGTTCTCCTCGACGGGCGTGCGCGACGCCCTGCGCGAGGGCCGTCCCGAGGCGGCCGCCCGGATCCTGGGCCGTCCGTTCGCCATCGAGGGCGTGGTCCGCCGCGGCCAGCAGCTGGGCCGCACGCTGGGCTTCCCCACGGCCAATGTCGAGGTCGAGGACTATGTGGTGCCGCGCCTGGGCGTCTACGCCACCCGCACCCGCCTGCCCGACGGCCGCGAAGTGCCGGGCGTGGCCAATCTGGGCAACAACCCCACCACCGGCATCGTCGAAACCCGGCTGGAGACCTGGCTGTTCGACTTCGACGAGGACCTCTACGGCCAGGTCCTGGAAACCGACCTGATCGCCTTCCTGCGCCCGGAACTGAAGTTCGACAGCCTGGAGCTGATGGTCGAACAGATCCTGCGCGACGAGCAGGCGGCGCGGGCGATCGTGTGTCCGGGATTCTGAAGCGGCGTTGAAAATCCTTCTCCCCTTGCGGGAGAAGGTGTCGGCGTAGCCGACGGATGAGGGGTCGCGCCGACCTGACCGCCGCTTGCAGCGGCCCCTTTCATCAACCCCTCACCCGACCTCGCTCCGCGAGGCCACCCTCTCCCGCAAGGGGAGAGGGATCAGTAGCCGCAGGCGGTCAGAATCTGGGACAGGACACCGTCCCGGTCGTCCTGGATTTCCTTGTTTGGAAAACGCATCACGCGAAAGCCTTGCGACCTCAGCCAGGCGTCTCGCTGTTGATCGTGCTGGCTATCCTCGTGGCTTGGACCATCCGCCTCGATGATCAGGCGATGCCTCGGGCACAGGAAGTCGACGACATATCGCCCGATCGGCGCCTGGCGACGGAACTTCAGGCCGCTCAGCCGACGGTCCCGCAACACATCCCACAACAGGCGCTCCGTGACGACCGGCGCACGCCGCATCGCACGCGCCAAGCCGAGCTTGCGTGACTGCACTCCCATGAATAGAACAATACATGAACATTCAACCGTCGCAATCCCTCTCCCCTTGCGGGAGAGGGTGGCCCGCGAAGCGGGTCGGGTGAGGGGTCGATAGACGGCGCCGCCGCGAACGGCGGTACGGCCAGACGAAGCGGATCGTTCTGAGAGACCCCTCATCCGTCGGCGTTCGACCGCTACCTGCTCCCGTCAGGGGAGAAGGACTATCCCTTCGCCCCATCCTGTTGTTAACCTTTGCCGGAAACGGGGCGGGGGCCGGATGTTCAAAGCACGCAAGTATCAGTCGTTCGCCCAGGCCCGGCGGCCCAAGGCGCCGCGGCGGCACGAGATCCTGGCCTATCCGGACGAGGCGACGTTCGTCTTCGACTTCTGCGAGCTGCCCCAGGCCGGCGGCGTCTCGCAATGCGACGACACGATCCTGGACGCCTATTCCAACGCCGTGGTCCGCGCCGTCGAGGTGGTGGGGCCCAGCGTCGTGCGCATCCATCCCATGACCGAGGACCCGCGCATCCAGGGCGTGGGCTCGGGCTTCGCGGTCGGTCCCAACGGACTGATCCTGACCAACAGCCACGTGGTCCAAGGCGCCAGCCGCTTCGTGGTGATCACCGCCGAGGGCCGCAGCCTGACGGGCCGCTGCGTGGGCGACGATCCCGACACCGACCTGGCTCTGGTCCAGCTGGATCAGCGCACCGACCTGCCGGTGGCGCGGCTGGGCAATTCCAAGGCCCTGCGGCGCGGCCAGCTGGTGATCGCCATCGGCGCGCCGCTGGGCTTCGAGGCCACGGTCACGACCGGCGTGGTCTCGGCGCTCGGCCGATCCCTGCGCGGCGAGCGCGGCCGGCTGATCGAGGACCTGATCCAGACCGACGCCGCCCTCAATCCCGGCAACAGCGGCGGGCCGCTGGTGGCCTCCAACGGCGAGGTGGTGGGCATCGCCACGGCGGTGATCGCCGGCTACCAGGGCCTGTGCTTCGCGGTGGCCTCCAACACCGCCAGCTTCGTGATCGCCGAACTGGTGGCCCACGGCCACGTGCGGCGCGGCTCCATCGGCCTGGTGGCCCAGCAGGCCCCGATCCCGCCGGGCCTGGCCCGCGCCACGGGCGTGACCCAGGGCTATGCGGTGTTCGTGGCCCAGGTGGACGCCGGCGGTCCCGCCGCCAAGGCCGGGGTGCGCGAGGGCGACCTCCTGATCAGCGCCGGCGGCGCGCCGCTGACCGGCCTGGACGACCTGCTGCGGGCGCTGGACCACCACAGCATCGACAAGCCCACCGCCTTCGTCCTGATCCGCGAGGGCAAGCTGATGACGGTGACGATCACTCCGCGAGCCCGGAAACGGGGCTAGACAAGGGAAAGCCCGGGCGCGTTAAGCAAACGCATTGGGCAGCCCCGCCCCTTGCCGTGTCAGGAACCGGAAACTTATCCCCCGGAAACCGCGAAAATACGGATAACGTTGGTTTTTCTCGCTGGACGCAACCGTCCGTCGATCCTACACCTTTGGCGTCAGTGTCGGAGAGCGCGTGGTGCGGATCGGGTTGCAGGCAAGACGTCTGAGGCGAAGAGCCAGGCGCGCGGCGCGCCTCCTCCTGCCGCCCCGACTGACCCTGACCTCGCCGGAAAGCAAGCTCCTGGCCACCGCCTGGACCCTGGCGGCCCTGACCACCCTGGGCGTCGCCCTGGCCCAGGGCCTGCGGATGTTCCTGCTCTCTTCCCTGGCCGTCCTGTTCGGCACCCTGGCGGCGCTGTGGATGTTGGGCGGCGTGGCGCGGCGGTAGGGCCGCTCCCCCTCCTCACCCGTGCAACGGGGGAGGTGGCATGGCGCGGATACGCGACATGACGGAGGGGGCGTTACGGCGGCTGGACACCCCCTCCGTCTCGCCGCTGCGCGTCGATCCACCTCCCCCGTTTCACGGGTGAGGAGAAGCTTTGGGCGTTTGCCCCTCCCCGCCACCTCTGCTAATCCCCGCCCCATGCCTTTGGTTCGGAAAACCTCGCGAATTAACCGCCCGGCGTGACGCCGCCGGACGACTGCTCCAGCGCGCGCCGGGTAACGACCCCGCACTCTCTTTTCCGAACACCTCCAAGCTGGATAGCCACGCCATGGCCGACGACGCCACGCCCGCCCGCGACTACCGCGAGACCGTCTTCCTCCCCGACACCCCGTTCCCGATGCGCGGGGGCCTGCCCAAGAAGGAGCCCGAGATCCTGGAGGGCTGGGCGGCGCTTTCCGACAAGGGCCTCTACGGCGCGGTGCGCGCCAAGCGCCAGGCCGACGGCGCGCCGCTGTTCGTGCTGCACGACGGCCCGCCCTACGCCAACGGCGCCATCCACATCGGCCACGCCCTGAACAAGACGCTGAAGGACTTCGTGGTCCGCAGCCGCTTTGCCCTGGGCTACGACGTCGACTACGTGCCCGGCTGGGACTGCCACGGCCTGCCCATCGAGTGGAAGATCGAGGAAGAGTTCCGCGCCAAGGGCCGCCGCAAGGACGAGGTGCCCGCCGCCGAGTTCCGCAAGCGCTGCCGTGAATACGCCGCCGGCTGGATCGAGGCCCAGAAGGTGGAGTTCCAGCGCCTGGGCGTGCTGGGCGACTGGTGGAACCGCTACGCCACCATGGACTACAGCAGCGAAGCCACCATCGTCGCCGAGTTCCACAAGTTCGCCCAGAGCGGCCAACTCTATCGCGGCTCCAAGCCCGTGATGTGGAGTCCCGTCGAGCGCACGGCCCTGGCGGATGCGGAGATCGAGTACCACGAGCACGTCTCGCCGACGGTGTGGGTGAAGTTCCCGGTCAAGGCCTATGACGAGGACCGCTACGCCGTGTCGGGCAACGCGGCCGGCGACAACGTCTTCCGCCTGCCGCCCAACGACGCCAGCGTGGTGATCTGGACCACCACGCCGTGGACCATCCCGGCAAACCGGGCGATCAGCTTCAACCCCAAGGTCGCCTACGGCCTCTACGAGGTCGAGGCCATGGAGGAGAACCTGGAGTTCGCCCCGTGGTCCAAGGTCGGCGACCGCCTGATCGTGGCCGACAAGCTGGCCGAAGACGTGCGCAAGGCGGCCAAGGTGGCGTCGTGGCGCCGCGCCGAGCCGGTCGATCCGACGGGCCTGATCTGCGCCCACTCCCTCGCCCAGTTTGACGAAGGCTACGGCTTCGACGTCCCCTTGCTGGCCGGCGACCACGTGACCGACGACGCCGGCACCGGCTTCGTCCACACCGCTCCGGGCCACGGCGCCGACGACTATCTGGTCTGGCTGAAGAGCGGCCTGAGCCTGGACGCCATCCCCGACACCGTCGATCCCGACGGCGCCTATTTCCCGCACGTGCCGCTGTTCGCGGGCCTGAAGGTCATCGAGACCGAGGGCAAGAAGGCTGGCAAGTTCGGGGCCGCCAACGGCGCGGTGATGGACAAGCTGATCGAGGCCGGAAACCTGCTGGCGCGCGGCCGCGTCGAGCACAGCTATCCGCACAGCTGGCGCTCCAAGGCCCCGGTGATCTTCCGCAACACCCCGCAGTGGTTCATCCGCATGGACCAGGCCGTGCCCTCGCTGGGCGGCAAGACCCTGCGCGAGACGGCCGTGAAAGCCATCGCCGACACCGCCTTCCACCCCGAGGCCGGCCGCAACCGCATCGGCTCGATGGTCGAGACGCGCCCGGACTGGCTGATCAGCCGCCAGCGCGCCTGGGGCACGCCGCTGGCCATGTTCGTCGACAAGGAGACGGGCGTTCCGCTGATGGACGAGGCCGTCAACCGCCGCATCCTGGACGCCATCCAGGATGGCGGCAGCGACGCCTGGTTCGAGCTGCCCGACAGTCACTTCCTGGGCGAGCATGACGCGGAGAAGTACGAGAAGGTCGTCGACATCCTGGACGTCTGGTTCGACAGCGGGGCGACCCACGCCTTCACGCTTGAAGGCCGCAACGACAGCCGCTCACCCGCCGACCTCTATCTGGAAGGCAGCGACCAGCATCGTGGCTGGTTCCAGTCCTCGCTCCTGGAGAGCTGCGGCACGCGCGGCCGCGCGCCGTACAAGGGCGTCCTGACCCACGGGTTCACCCAGGACGAGAACGGCGAGAAGATGTCCAAGTCCAAGGGCAACACCGTCGAGCCGCAGACCATCACCAAGGAATCGGGCGCCGAGATCCTGCGGCTGTGGGCGGCCATGGTCGACTATTCGGAGGACCAGCGGATCGGCAAGACGATCCTGGCCACCACGACCGACGCCTATCGCAAGCTGCGCAACACCACCCGCTACCTGCTGGGCGCCCTGGCCGGCTTCGAGGAGGCCGAACGCGTCACCGACTACGCCGACTTCCCGCCGCTGGAGAAGTACATCCTGCACCGGCTGTGGGAGCTCGACGCCCAGGTGAAGGCCGCCTACGAGGCCTATCGCTTCAGCGACGTGATCCGGCCGCTGATCGACTTCTGCCAGGGCGACCTCTCCAGCCTGTTCTTCGACATCCGCAAGGACAGCCTCTATTGCGACGCGCCCACGGCCCTGCGCCGCCGGGCCTATCGCACGGTGCTCGATTACGTGTTCGAGCGCCTGACGGTGTGGCTGTCGCCCCTGACCAGCTTCACCATGGAAGAGGCCTGGACGACGCGCTTCCCGGAAGCCGGCAGCAACGTCCTGCGCGTGATGCCGGAAACCCCGGACGCCTGGCGCAACGACGCCGAGGCCGCCCGCTGGGCCAAGGTCGAGACCGTGACCTCGGTGGTGACGGCGGCCCTGGAGGTGGAGCGTCGCGAGAAGCGGATCGGATCGGCCCTGGAGGCCGCGCCGGTGGTGCACATCGCCGACGCCGACCTGCTGGCCGCCTTCGACGGCGTCGACGCCGCCGAAGTGTTCCGAACCAGCCAGGCGACCCTGGTCGCCGGAACGGCGCAGGCCTTCGCCCTGGACGAGGTCAAGGGCGTGGCCGTCGAGGTCCCGCTCGCCGAAGGCAAGAAGTGCGCCCGCTCCTGGCGCATCCTGCCGGAGGTGGGAACCGACCCCCGCTATCCGGAGCTTAGCCTTCGCGACGCCGAAGCGGTGGCGTGGTGGGACAGCCAGCACGCTTAAGGTGTTTGCTTCCTTCTCCCCTTGCGGGAGAAGGTGTCGCCGCAGGCGACGGATGAGGGGGCGCGCGGCATGACCGGTGAGCCCCCTCATCCGACCTGCTTCGCAGGCCACCTTCTCCCGCAAGGGGAGAAGGAAGATCAGGGACTGAAATGAAGATCACCCGCCTCGGCTGGACCGCCTACGCCATCGCCATCGTCGGCGTCGTGCTGGACCAGATCAGCAAGGCCTCGATTCTCGCCACGCTCGGCACGACGCCCGGCGCCAGCCAGCACGTGGCCGGGCCGTTGTACCTGACCCTGGTCCATAATTACGGCATGAGCTTCGGCTTCTTCCGCGACTCGCAGCTCAGCCGCTGGCTGCTGACGATCTTTTCCGCCGGCGTCGTCGTCGCCCTGGGCGTCTGGGCGCGCAAGGCCACGCGGTGGCCGATGGCCGCGGGCCTGGGGCTGATCATGGCCGGCGCCTTCGGCAACAACCTGATCGACCGCATCCGCTACGGCTACGTCATCGACTTCATCGACGTATCGCGGATGCATTTCCCGTGGGTCTTCAACGTCGCCGATTCGTGGATCAACGTCGGGGTCGCCCTGCTGCTGATCGACAGCTTCCTGTCGGAAGAGAAAAAGATCGCCCATCCCGACGGGCACGGCCTCTGACGATACGAACGGCCCTAACGTGGCCACGATCTCAAGGAAGATTGGCGCCCGGCCCCGGATGTCGTATCGAGGGCGTCCGAAATTTGGCCTACCCGGGGGCGGGCCGCTGGAGCATGGGTTTCATGAGTTTCTATCGGGTCGCGACCCTCGGCGTCTTGGCCACCGTGGCCGCCTCGGGCCTCGCCGGTTGCCAGTCCACGTCCAAGGCTCTGGGCATGAGCAAGGTCGTTCCGGACGAATTCCGCGTCGTCACCAAGGCGCCGCTGGTGGTGCCGCCTGACTACGCCCTGCGTCCGCCGGCGCCTGGCGAGCCGCGTCCGCAGGAACTGCAGCCGGAAAGCGCCGCGCGTCAGGCCCTGATCGGCCAGAGCAACGCCGCCAGCCGCTCGGACGGCGAGAAGCTGCTGGTCGCCCGCGCCGGCGTCGACAAGGCCGACCCGCTGATCCGCTTCGTGGTCGACGACGAGAACGGCGACCTGGCCCACAAGGACGAGAGCTTCGCCAGCAAGGTGATGTTCTGGAAGAAGGGCGACAAGACCGCCGCCCCGACCGCCAGCGAGACCGGCGCCACCGAATCCGTCTCGGTCGACGCGGCCGCCGAAGAGGCCCGCCTGAAGGCCCTGACCGGCAACGGCGCGATCGTCATCACCCGCGAGAAGGAAAGCAAGATCAAGCTGCCGGGCCTGTAGGGCCGGTTTGATCCGCTGAATTTCGAAAGGCCCGGAAGGCGACTTCCGGGCCTTTTTCGTTTTACGCCGCAAACCCCCTCCGACCCTTTGGGCCACCTCCCCCAGAGGGGGAGGATCTGGGCCGAGCAATGCTCCCCCTTTGGGGGAGCTGTCGCGTAGCGACTGAGGGGGGTCTCCCCCGCCCCTACTCCGGCGCCGTCACCGTAAACCCCCGCGCCCGCATCTGGTCCAAGACCCCGCCCCGCGCCACCAGGCCGCGAATCCCGAAGATCGCCACCGCATGGCCCGGCGTCTTCATCGCCGCGCTCAGGGCCTCGACCTCGTCGCGGGTTCCCTTGCGCTCCAGGTCGGCCACGCCCGGCAGGGCCAGCAGGCAGCGCTGGAAGTTGCGCGGGCCGCTGATCGCCCCGCGCACGTCGCCCTCGGCCCAGGCCCGGGAGGCGGTCCGCGCCGCGCCGCCGCCGGCGTTGACCTCGTCCAACACGCCCTCCAGGCAGATCAGCCCCGCCTCGCGCGAATGGCCGCCCACCGCCGTCCTGGCCAGGGCCAGCACCTTGTAGGTCGAGACCGGCCGGGCCTTGACCTTGTGCTTGCGGGCCAGGCGCTGGACCGTGCGTTCCGGCTCCTCGCTCTCCAGCTTCAGCGACTTGCGATAGTCGCCGGCCATGGCGATCCCCGCGCCCAGCGGGCTCCAGCCGGCATAGGCGTCGGGCTTCTTGCCCAGGGTCGCGCGGGCGCGGACGAGCTTGGGGCCGAGGTCGCCGACGGCCGCGTCCAGCGGCGTGTCGGACTTCAGCTTGCCGCGCAGGGCCAGGGCGGCGGGGATGTCGCCGATGCCGGCCTTGCCCTCCGGCGGCAGGATCAGGGCGAAGGCCCCGTCCAGGCGCCGGTCCAGCACCCCGGTGTCCCAGGCCTGGTCGCGCGGCAGGGCCTGCAGCACGCCCAGCATGTAGATGGTGGTGTCGCCGTCCGAGATCTTCCACCAGGCCGGCCCGGGCAGCTTGGCGTCCACCACCAGGGCGTCGACCACATTGGCCTCGGGGTCGTCGAGGGGCGGGGTGGTGGTCTGGGCTTGGGAGGAGGTGGCCAGCGCGACGGACGCCAGGATCGCCACGGCTATCGGAAGTCTCAAACGCATCGGAACGCCCCCTCCGTCATGTCGCGTATCCGCGCCATGCCACCTCCCCCGTTTCACGAGGGAGGAAGAATCGCGCCGCCCCTTTCCTCACCCGTGAAACGGGGGAGGTGGCGCGATGCGCAGCATCGTGACGGAGGGGGCGTCCGGCGGCAATCACACCCCCGGCGTCTCCACCGTGAATCCCTTCGCCCGCAGCTGATCCAGCACCCCGCCCTCGGCCAGCAGCGAGCGCAGCTCGATCACCGCCACCGCCTTGCCGGGTTTGCCAAGCGCCGCCCCGATGGCCTTGACCGCGTCGGCCTGGCCCTGGCGCAGCTCCCGGGCGATCTCCGGGGTCGAGGCCAGACACCGCGAGAAGCCCCGGTCGGCCGAGACCACCTCGCGCACCTCGCCCCGCGCCCAGCGCTCGGCCGTCACCTTGATCCCGCCCTGGCCGCTCTCGGCCTGGCGCAGGCCTGCGTCCAGGCACAGCTCCTGCAGCGGCTGGGGCGCCGCGCCCAGGGTCTTGACCGCGTCGACCAGGCTGTAGCCCGGCAGGGACTGGATGCGCGGCTTCTTCTCGATGTCCTTGCCCTTGGCGATCTCGCGGATGCGGTCGGTGACCCCGCCCAGATGGATCGAGATGTCGCCGTCGTCTCCGGCATTGGCCACCAGGAAGCCGGCGAAGGCGGGTTTGACCTCATCCATGCTGTCGGGCTTTTCCTTCATCTTCACCAGCCGCGCCTCCAGCCGGGCCCGCAGGTCCGGCGGCAGGGTCTGGCGCATGGGCTTGTCGCTGATGAAGAAGCGCTTGCCGCCCATGGCCAGGCCGACCACCCGCACCACGCTGACCTCGGCCTCCTGGCCCATGATCAGCACATTGGCCCCGTCGATGCGCCGCTTGAACACCGACTCTTCGACCTCCAGCTTCGAGGGCATCATGGCCGGCACGCCCAGCACATAGACGGTGGTGTCGGCGTCGCTGACCTTCCACCAGGCCGGCCCGGGCAGGCGGGCGTTGACCACCAGCTCTTCCACGAGATCGGCCTGGGGATCGACACGCTTGAGGTCGATGGGACCGGAGGCGTCGACGGCCTGCTGGGCGAAGGCGGGCGCGGCGACCAGCACGCCCAGGGCGGCGCCGATGGCGGCAAAGCGGGTACGCGTCACTATCTGTGTTTCTCCAGCCAGGGCGGAATCGATCTAGGATGATCGGTCTTCCGCACTTGGAAGGGCCCAAGCTGGGCCGGTCAAATTACCATGCTGCAATGCGGGCCTTTCCCAGGGTCCGCGCCCCGAAAGCTCGCCGAATGCCCATCCGCCGCCTGCCGCCCGAGACCGTCAACCGCATCGCCGCCGGCGAGGTGGTGGAGCGGCCGGCCAGCGCCATCAAGGAGCTGGTCGACAACGCCATCGACGCCGGCGCCACGCGGATCGAGGTCGAGGCCCACGGCGGCGGCCTGACCCGCATCCTGGTGGCCGACGACGGCTGCGGCCTGTCGGCCGAGGAGCTGCCGGTGGCCATCGAGCGCCACGCCACCTCCAAGCTGGCCCCCGACGCCGAGGGGCTGTGGGACCTCTTGCGCATCCACACCATGGGCTTCCGGGGCGAGGCCCTGCCGTCCATCGGCTCGGTGGCGCGCCTCTCCATCTCCTCGCGCGCCAAGGGCCAGGCGGACGCCCATTCGATCCTGGTCGAGGGCGGCCAGGTGGGCGAGGTGGCGCCGGCCGCCTTCGCCGGCGACCACGGGGCGCGGATCGAGGTGCGCGACCTCTTCTACGCCACCCCCGCCCGGCTGAAGTTCATGAAGTCCGAGCGCGCCGAGGCCCTGGCGATCACCGAGGAGATCAAGCGCCAGGCCATGGCCAACGAGAGCGTCGGCTTCTCCCTGGACATCGACGGCCGCCGCATCATCCGCCTGCCGCCCGAGCATCCGGGGCCGCAAGGGCGCCTGGCGCGCCTGTCGGCCGTGCTGGGCCGCGACTTCCACGACAACGCCATCGAGATCGACCAGACCCGCGACGGCGTGCGCCTCACCGGTTTCGCCGGCCTGCCCACCTACAATCGGGGCAACGCCGCCCACCAGTACCTGTTCGTCAACGGCCGACCGGTGCGCGACCGGCTGCTGCAGGGCGCCCTGCGCGCGGCCTATGCCGACTTTCTGGCGAGGGACCGCCACCCGACCGCCGCGCTCTACATCAGCCTCGACACCGCCGAGGTCGACGTCAACGTCCACCCGGCCAAGGCCGAGGTGCGGTTCCGCGATCCCGCCCTGGTGCGCGGCCTGATCGTCGGGGCCCTGCGCCACGCCCTGGCGGCGGCGGGACACCGCGCGTCGACCACCACCGCCGCGTCGGCGCTGGAAAGCATCCGGTCGCAGAGCGCGTATCCGGGCTACCAGCCCTCACCGTCGCCCGCCGGCTTCTCGGCCTGGCAGTCGGGCGGCTGGACCCGGCCCGCGCCCCAGGCCCTGCCGGGCCTGTCGGACGTCTCGGCCCGCCACGAGGCCGCGCCGGAGGAGACCTACCAGACCCTGGGAGGAAGCTTGGGGGGCGGCGGCGTCGCCCAGGCGGTGCGCGAGGCGGCCTATGGCGGCTACGACGCCCCGCCCAGCATCGCCTATCCGGGCGCGGAGGCTCCCGCCGCCCCCTTCGACCCGATCGACCACCCGCTGGGCGCGGCCCGGGCCCAGGTGCACGAGACCTATATCGTCGCCCAGACCCGCGACGGCGTGGTCATCGTCGACCAGCACGCCGCCCACGAGCGCCTGGTCTACGAGCGCATGAAGGGCGAGATGGCCGCCGGCGGCGTCGCCCGCCAGGCCCTGCTGCTGCCCGAGGTGGTCGAGCTCGACCCCGCCGAGGCCGAACGCGTCGTGGCCCGCGCCGAGGAGCTGTCGGCCCTGGGCCTGGTGGTCGAAAGCTTCGGCCCCGGCGCCGTCCTCGTGCGCGAAACCCCCGCCCTCCTGGGCAAGACCGACGCCGCGGGCCTGGTCCGCGACATCGCCGACGACCTCGCCGAAAACGGCCAGGCCCTGGCCCTGAAGGAGCGCCTGGAAGAGGTCTGCTCCACCATGGCCTGCCACGGCAGCGTGCGGGCGGGCCGGCGTCTGAACGCGGTGGAGATGAACGCCCTGCTGCGCGAGATGGAGGCCACGCCGCACTCGGGCCAGTGCAACCACGGGCGGCCGACGTACGTGGAGCTGAAGTTGGCGGATATTGAGAGGTTGTTTGGGCGGCGGTAGGGGCTAACGAGAGTAATTTCTGAACTCATGGGTGAACTTAGAGCATTATGTGCTTAGCTCATATCGCCGCGCTTCCGCCCTAATCTAGGTACCGCGCATAGAGCAAAGCCTCGACATTGATCGGTAGTCACCGCCAAAAAATTCCAGCGGTAGTGCAGCAAACTGCACAGTCCTTCGATACATGGCCGCCAGTTCTGCCTGCGCACCGTTTCCTGAGCCGCTCCGCACGGCCGACTCCATGACCCTGGGCGGCCCGCAGGTGAACTTCAGACGGTCGCCTTCAACTTTAAGGGTCTCGATTGAGCGGGAAACCACAGCCAATAGGCTCCAACCACCAATGTCAAGATAATCGAAGGCCACGAACGTTTTCGCCTCAAGGGATTGGGGCAGCGGTGGATCGGTCGTGCAATCAAATTCCATGTTCTCACCGGTGACTAGGCCGGCGAAATCCACGAGCCGATCCCAGGCCTCATAAACATCAGCGAAAGAGAGCAAAAAGCCCGCAGGGGCAACCCCGGTCGTGACCAACCCCAAGCAGTCCAACCCATCAGGCAGATGCTTTAGCCAAACATCTTCGACCACGGGCGTAGTCGCACCGATGCCTAGGACCAATCTATCATCGTAATAAACTTGAAGTTCGAACTCACCCTTCGAAGCAATACGGCGCAGCTGAACCATGTGACGCAGCTCAATCAGAGTAAAGAGTCGCGCTTGATCGACCTTGAGGTTCACCTTACCCACGCCGGCCTCCACATAGATCAATTCCAGAAAGCCGGAGACAATGCGCAACTTCTTCAGCTCTGGCGGCAAATCCTGGAACGCGGGAGTGAACATCTCGGCCTCAAGCCACACCTCCTCAATGACGTTGCGAACCCTGACACGACACGGCTGAGGATGAGCACGCATGCTGATCAAGTCCGGCACGCCGCTAATGATCGGTCGCGGCGCATCAATGCCAAACCGCCGCTGCTTGACGGTGACCACTACACTAGGTGCGTCGGAAGTCAGGCCAATCTGGTGATCGACGATAGCCTCCAGATCCTCGTGCGGAAATTGGATCGAGCCATGAATGGCTCCCTCCTCCAGGCCGATTGTCCTTTGCAGATGCCCCTTGATCTCTGCGTAACGGTCGCCGATGCCGTCCAGCGTTCTCCTCATCCAGACGATCAAATCTTCCGTGTGATCGTCACCAGCCTCGAAACTGATCGACAGCATACGCTTGTGCAGATTCGGGTCCTCACCAGCCTCCCGCGCCCGCTTGAGCGTGGCTCCGATCTCCGCTTTCCAAAAGTGCTTGGCGAATATGCGTACGGGCCTACCACCCTGGGTGGCTAGAAAAAGCACCACAAAGCAGGGAGTCGGCTCGCGGGCGAATCTTAGCGCGTTAGAGAGCTTGAGGGATATCGTGGGCCTGCCCTTGGCCTTCGACTTAACCTGCACGCGCGCCGACCTCTCCGACGGTTGTAGGTCTGCTGGCAGGCCTTCGATAGCTGGCGTTGTGAATTCGACAATATAGTCCCAGCCGGTGCGATCTTGACCGGACTTATTGCGCGTTACCCCGGCAGCCGCACACAAGCTCGAGAACTTGTCTTCGGCCCATTCGCCCAGGTCGAGAATGGTGCTGTCGGTCAAATCGCCCCCGTCGGCTCTCTGCACCCGCCGGGTGCGGCCACGCCTTAAAGCCTTGGTGGATGGGAGCTCTGGGGACTGACCGAGTCAAGGACGGCGCGCCGCGCCGCCGCGTCGCGGCCGCCGGAGGCGGTCCTTGACTCGGTCAGTCCCCAGAGCACGCTGGCAGCCAAGGTTTCAAGGCGAGGCCTCGCCGCCGCGGGCGGACGTCGGAACGAGGGGACATGCACTCGCGGCGGAGCGCCGGCCGGGTCGGCGGGGCGCGGGATGCGAGTGCGTGTCCCCTTCTTCATCCGCTGAGTTTCGGGATGATCGTCCAGCGTTGGGGGCGACGGTGGGGACACGCACTCACACCACGGTTGGGGGCGATGCGGCCTGGGTCTTGCCTTGAGTGCATGTCCCCTGGCGACGCCGCGCCCGGTCTTGGGGACGCGCGCATGCGCATGTCCCCGGTCCTGATCCAGGGGCTGCGACAAAAAAATACTAACCTAGGTTATTGATAATGGAGATGGTCTCATTTATATGAGTCTCATCGCGATGCAGCCGGGGCCAACCGACGTGTCGCCGCAAGGAAACGCGTCTGAAACGGGTTGAAGCCGACCTCATTTCTGGAGCCCCCCATGATCCGCACCGCCATCCTGGCCGCCTCGGCCGCCCTGCTGTTCACCGCCGCCTCGGCCAACGCCGGCGAAGTCCGCGTCAAGACCTCGGGCAAAGCTCCGGCCGTGCTGCGCGCCGACATCGTCAAGGCCGCCGCCCAGGCCTGCGGCGCCGAGTTCAGCGGCACCGCCCTGCACGGCTACGTCTATTCCTCGTGCATCCGCGACACCGTGGAACGCGCCGCCGCCCAGCCGGGCGACGCCCGCGTCTATCCGGCCGTCCGCGCCCGCTAAGCTGTTGAAAGGGTGGGGGTACGGACTTGCCCCCACCTGACGGCTTCGCCGTCTGTCCGCCCCCATAGGGGGCGGATCACCCCACCTCGAACACTTCGAGCCGGACGCAGTCCGGCTCGCGCGCGCCGGTCGCCACCGCCAGGATCCCGTTCAGCCGGACAAGCCCCGGCGCGGCGGTCAGCATGCGGACGGCGGTGCGGAAGTAGTAGAGCGAGGGATCGACGATCTGCCCCCGCGCCAGGGCCGCCAGCACCTCCGGCGGACCCGAACGGACCCCGTCCGACCGGATCTCGACCGGGCCATGGCCGTCGAGGTCGAGGATGTAGTGGGCCGAGATCTCCAGCCGCCCGTCGGGCTGGATCGTCTGCCAGTCGCCCCCGCCCGGCAGCACGCGGCCCGTATAGGCCCCCTCCACCGCCCCGCCGACGATCGGGATGAAGCGTCGTCCGGGCGCGCCCGCATCCACCGTCACCGGCGGCCCAACCAGCACCTTCAGGCTCATCAGAGGCGTCATCGGCGGGCTCATGCACTGGCCTCCAAGGGCTCGCGCCGCAGCCCCGTCAGTCGCTTGTAGCCGTCGGCGATGGCCTGGAGCTCGCCCGGGGCGAAGACCTCCGACACGTCGGCGAAACCCTCGGGCGCGCGCTCGTGGGCCATCTGCATGCACTGTTCGGGGCCGTCGGCGCGGTTGGCGCGGACGATGGCCGAGGTGGCGGGCAGGCGCTCGGCCTCGTAGGCCAGCAGGGCCTTGGCCGGATCCGCCTCCGCCGCCAGGGCCCGCGCCAGGGCCTCGACGTCCAGGATCGCCTGGCTCGCCCCGTTGGAGCCGATCGGATACATCGGGTGGGCCGCGTCGCCCAGCAGGGTCATCCGCCCTTCCGTCCAGGAGGGCAGCGGGTCGCGGTCGACCATCGGGAACTCGTAGATCGCCTCGGCCGTGCGGATCAGGCCCGGCACGTCCAGCCAGTCGAAGGTCCAGCCGGCGAAGCGGGGCAGGAAGTCGGCCGGGTCGCCGGCGCGGTTCCAGTCCTCGCGCTCCAGCCCCCGGGCGACCGACAGCTCGGCGATCCAGTTGATCCGCTGGCGGCCGTCCGCCCCGACCGGACCGATGGGATAGCAGACGAACTTCTGGTCGCGGCGGCCGGCCATGATCATGCTGGCGCCGGTCAGGAACGGCGGCGCCCAGCTTGTGGCCCGCCACAGGATGCGCCCCGAATAGACCGGCGGCCCCTCGTTGGGATAGCGCTGGGCGCGAGCCCGGGAATGGATGCCGTCGGCGGCGATCAGCAGGTCGGTCTCGACGCGCGAGACGGCGCCGCTCTCGACGTCCTCCAGCAGGGCCACGGCGCGCGTGTCGTCGGCCTCGAAGCCGGTCAGCCGCCGGCCGGTGACCACCCGTTCCGCGCCCAGGCGCTCGACCACCGCGTCCAGCAGCGTGCCTTGCAGCACCCCGCGCGGAATCGAGACCTGGGGCGCGTCGTGCCCGGCCAGCCGGCCGCGCGGCTCGCTCCAGATGCGTTGGCCGTGGGCGTTGTAATAGGCCAGCTCCCGGGTCTCGACGCCCTGGGCCAGAAGGGCGTCCAGCACGCCCAGCCCGTCCAGGATCCGCGCGGCGTGCGGCAGGAGGTTGATGCCCACGCCCAGCGGCCGGATCTCGCGCACGGCCTCGTAGACGGTGACGTCGTGGCCGGCCGCGTGCAGGGCCAGGGCCGCCGTCAGGCCGCCGATCCCCGCCCCGGCGATGAGGATGCGCATGGTCCCTCCCTCCGGCGTCGCGGCCGGCTTGTTATGGACCATACATTGTCACAGGCGACGGCGACTCGGCGCATCGTCACGGCGATGTCGGCGAGGCGGAGGGCCTCAGTCGAACACGCCCAGCGGCGTCTCCCCGCGCTTCTTGGGGTCGGGGCCGAAGCTATTGCGGCCCGCCGTGCCGTCCAGCACCATGAAGATCAGAAGCACGAACGAGCCCAGATAGGGGATCACGCCGATCAGCAGCCACCAGCCGCTGCGGTTGGTGTCGTGCAGGCGGCGGATGCGCAGGGCCATCCAGGGCATGAAGCACACCACCAGGATCGCCAGGGCCAGATAGACGCCGCCGTGCTGCAGGGGCAGCACGTGGATCAGCTGGCCCAGCATCGCCAGGCCCAGGCTGGCGGCCAGGGCGCCCAGCACCAGCAGCAGGAACAGCCAATACTCCTTGCGGCGCGCGCGCCCTTCGCAGTCCAGATATTTGCGGAACGGTTGAAACATCAGGTCCATGGCTTCCCCCCAAAGGTCGGCCCGTCATTCCGCATGCAAGCTTGACCGTCAACCGCCCTAACGCGCGCCCGTCAGATGTCGCGCGGCGGCGAGCCAGGGGTCGTCGTCGTCGAGATAGGCGGCGGCCTGGCGGACCCAGCCGGCCGCCCGGGGGCGGTCGCCCTGGCTGAGGGCCTGCATGGCGGCGGCCTGCAGCAGGAAGGGCGCGGCGTCGCGGCGGGCGATCTCGGCCTCGACATAGGCCCGGGCGCCAGGATCGCCCAGTCGTGCCAGGGCCAGCGCCGCCAGGCCCGCCGCATCCGCCCCGACGGCCGGACCGGCGGTGGGCGAGGCCGCCGCGCGGCGGAACAGGCGCGCGGCCTGCTCGAAGTCGCCGCGTCCGTAGGCGACCATGGCGCCAGCGAAGTCGGTGATGTCGTTGCCGCCGGCCCCGATGTCGGGCGTGCGCAGCCAGCCGGGCGCGCCGCCGCTGGGCCGGATGAACGACCACTCGCCCTCCTGGCGCATGGCCACCATGCCGGGACCCACGGGCCGGGGATCGGCGCAGGTCGCGGTCTTGGCCGTGCACAGGAAGAGCGCGCCGGGGCTGGTATAGGCCTGGACCACCGCGCGGGTCAGCAGCACGGGGGCGAAGGCGTAGAGGTCGCGCGGCGGGGCCAGGGCGATGGCGCCGCCGGTCTCCTTGCCCGGGACGTCCAGCGTCCAGGTCGCCAGGGGCATGCGGTCGCGCGGGGCGGTCAGATAGACGTCGACGGCCACCCCGTCGCCATAGGTCTGAGCCGCGCCCCAGAGCAGGAGGTCGTAGCCGTAGGACTCCAGCAGGGCCGCCCCGCCCTCGGCGTCGGCCACCTCTGTGTCGCCCTCGAACCAGTAGATCGTGCCCGAGCCGAAATCGAGCTTGCGCGGATTGGGAAACGGGGCGCGGCGCAGGGTCTTCCAGACCTGGAGATTGAGCACGGCCGAGACGTTGCGCCCCAGGCCGTCGCGCGAGGCCAGGTTGTCGACGCCGATCTGGACGCGGGTCTGGGCG
The DNA here is from genome assembly GCF_059418225.1 of Caulobacter sp. GW821-FHT09B08. Classification (NCBI taxonomy): domain Bacteria; kingdom Pseudomonadati; phylum Pseudomonadota; class Alphaproteobacteria; order Caulobacterales; family Caulobacteraceae; genus Caulobacter; species Caulobacter sp. GW821-FHT09B08. Next base: position 293,848 of record NZ_JBWKPL010000001.1, read on the forward strand.
TGGGCGGGGGGAGGGGTCAGCACCGCTAGCGCTGTCAAGACAAGCGCCAAGGCCCACCCCCGCTTCCCGACATCCCGGCGAAGGCCGGGACCCAAGCTGACCGTCCGAACGGGCGCTTGCAAACGGGACGGCCACGCCGGTCCTGCCGACTCGGCTTGGGTCCCGGCCTTCGCCGGGATGTCGGGAAGAAAGGGGTAGAGCCCTACCCGCATGACCGACTCTTCTTGCTGTCGCGGATCACCTTGGGCAGGTCGGCCAGGCCCGAGACCTGCAGGTCCGCGCCCCCGGCCACCAGGTTGGCCTTGGCCAGCAGCCGGCAGGCGGCGGCCTTCTTGCCCAGGCGCGCGGCCTCGTTGGCCAGGCCGTAGAGGGTCAGCACCGTCAGGGCGTCGCGGTCGGCGCGGTAGTCGTTGAGGTTCACCCGCTGGCGGATCTCGATCACCGGGGCCAGCGAACCCGACAGGTCGCCCAGCATCACGGTGCTGGAGATGGTGGTCACCTCGCCGGCCTGGGAGGCCACGGCGCTGACGATGTAGATCGCCTCGCGCTGCTTGCGCAGGGTCTCCAGCCGCTGGAGGGAGGGGGCGCTGTCGTAGTCGGTCTTCTGGACCTGGATCTTGCCCGCGCCGAAGGCGGTGCTCATGGCGTCGTACAGGGCCACGTCCAGGCCGCGCTTGAAGGCCTGGCTCCAGTCCTGCAGCCCCGCCTGAGCGGCCGCCGAGCTGGGCTTGACGATGGCCAGATAGACCGCCGCGCGGGGCTGCTGGGCCTGGGGGAGGCCCGGCGCGGCGGCCAGGGCGAGGGCGGCGAGCAGGGCCGGCAGCCGGGTCATTCGCTCACCTCGCAGGCGCAGGTGGCGGTGACCTGGCGCGGCTTGTTGCGGGGGACCTCCAGCACGTCCAGCGTCAGGCGGTAGCGGCAGTCCTTGGCGCGCAGGGGCATGTCGACCGGGTCGTAGGGGGCCTCGCGCGACAGCATGGTCAGGTTGACCAGCTTCAGGTCGCCGGGGTTCAGCAGCAGGGCCTCCTGGCCGAGCTTGCGGACTTGCGGATCGGCAGTGGTCTCCTCGAGCGTCGCCGAGCCGCCCAGGAACATCGCCCCGCGATTGCCGCTGTTGGAAACCGCCAGCCGCACCTGGGACTGGGTGCACGACAGCACCGTGGCGTCGATCCGCGAGCGGGGCAGGATGACGTTGGTGCGCAGGAAGGCGTAGGCCAGGGTCACCACCGGGATCACCGACAGCACCGCCGACAGGGTCACCCCGCTGAGAATGGCCTGCCAGCGGTTCTGGAACCGGCAGCAGGTGGTGCAGTAGATCGCCCCGGGCCGCAGCTCGGCGGCGCAGTATCGACACCCCCGGGTCGGGAGCTCGCCCTCGGTCGGCATGGCTGCGAAACCTCGTGGCATGGGCGAACCATGATCTATGGGCGAAGAAAAATGTAAAGCCCATCTGGAGTTGTGATCCGCAACGGGGCCGGGCCGGCCGCGTTTTCCAAGTCCGTCGGGTCATCGCACGAGGCTTCCCATGCAACTCCATCGCGGCCGCCTGATCGACCACATCCACCTGCGCACCCAGGACCTGGAGGCGATGAAACGCTTCTACCGCGCCGTGCTCACCGCCGTCGGCGTGCCGATGGTCGAGGGCGAGACCCCGGCCGGTCCGCACTTCTTCGCCGACGAGCTGTGGGTGGATGTCGGCGAGCCGGCCAGCCACGTGCACCTGGCCTTCCAGGCCTGGGACAGGGAGACCGTCCACCGCTTCCACGAGGCGGCCCTGGCCAACGGCGGCCGCGACAACGGCGCGCCGGGCGAGCGCCCCTACCACCCCGGCTACTACGCCGCCTTCGCCTACGACCCCGACGGCAACAACATCGAGGCGGTGTTCCACGGCCCGGCCGACAAGTCGGCCGACAGCGTGGTCATCACCTTCGACGATCCGCCGACGGGGTAAGGCGGGACCGGCCGTCAGGCGCCTTGCGACGCCTCGGTCATCTTCGCGATCACCTGGTCGAGACTGAAGCTCGCCGCCTTCTGACGGGGCGGGAACTCCTTGAAGGTGGCCAGGAACTCCGCGATGCCGGCCTGGGCCGGAACCAGCAGGAAGATGTGGCGGAACATCCAGTCATAGAAGGTGTTCGACGTGATCTGGGCCCGCTCGTAGGGATCCATGCGCAGGTTGAAGATGTAGGGCGTGCGCAGGACGACGAACGGCTCCTGCCAGATCTTCAGCGTGCCCGGCACCCGCTGCTCCATGAACAGCATCTTCCAGTTGTCGTAGCGCAGGGCCGCCACGTCGCCGTCGTCCGTGAAGTAGATGAAGCCCTTGCGCGGGCACTCCTTCACCTCGCCGGTCAGGTAGGGCAGCAGATTGTGGCCGTCGAGGTGCACCTTGAAGGTGGTGTCGCCGACCTTGTGCCCCTTCTTCAGCTTCTCGCCGATGTCGGGCTCGCCGGCGATCGCCAGGATGGTCGGGAACCAGTCCTGGTGGCTGACGATGGCGTTGGACTCCGATCCGGCCTCGATCTTGCCCGGATAGCGCACCATGCACGGCACGCGGTAGGCGCCTTCCCAGCTGGAGTTCTTCTCGTTGCGGTAGGGCGTCGTGCCGGCGTCCGGCCAGGTGTTCATGTGCGGGCCGTTGTCGGTGCTGTACTGCACGAAGGTGTCGTCGGCGACGCCGAGGCTGTCGATGAAGTCCAGCATCTGGCCGATGCACCAGTCGTGGTAGATCATGGCGTCGTGATATTCGGACTGCCAACGGCCCGACTGGCCCAGGCATTCCGGCTTCACGTGGGTCCAGGCGTGCATGTGGGTGGTGTTGAACCACACGAAGAACGGCTCGCCGGCGTCGTGGGCCGCCTGGATGAACTTTTTGGCGGCTTCGAGGAACTCCTCGTCGCACGTCTCCATCCGCTTCTTGGTCAGCGGGCCGGTGTTCTCGATCTTCTGGCCGCCCTTGCCGTCGGCCCAGCAGTGCAGCACGCCGCGCGGACCGTACTTCTTCTTGAAGTTCGGGAAGTCCGCCTCCTGCGGATAGTCGACCTCCTCGGGCTCCTCCTCGGCGTTGAGGTGATAGAGATTGCCGAAGAATTCGTCGAAGCCGTGCGCGGTGGGCAGGTGCTCGTCGCGGTCGCCCAGGTGGTTCTTGCCGAACTGGCCGGTGCGGTAGCCATGCGGCTTGAGCGCCTCGGCGATGGTGATGTCCTCGGCCTTCAGGCCTAGCTCCGCGCCCGGCAGCCCGACCTTGGTCAGACCGGTGCGCAGGCCGCACTGCCCGGTGATGAACGAGGCGCGGCCCGCCGTGCAGCTCTGCTCGGCATAGGCGTCGGTGAAGATCACGCCTTCCTTGGCGATGCGGTCGATGTTGGGCGTGCGATAGCCCATCACGCCCCGGGTGTAGCAGCTCAGGTTCGACTGACCGATGTCGTCGCCCCACATGACGAGAATATTGGGCTTGCCCTTGGGCATGGCTGGATCCCTCCGCTGGCCAAAACCGACGGCGGGACTATGTGGACCCGATGCCGCCTCCGACATCGGGGGAACTATGGAGCGCGCCTAGCGGAAAGTCCTGGCTGGCTGTTCGGATATCCCTCCCCTACCTGCCCCCCGCCTCGAACGCCTCGAACTCGCGTTCCAGGCGCCATTGGGCGGCAGCCTTGCGGCTGCCCGCCAGGAAGGTCTCGCAGGTCTTGCCCGGCTTGGCGCAGGCGGCGACCGGGGTGCGGCCCGAGGCCCACAGGCTGGCCCCCGGCAGGAAGCTGTATTCCAGGCTGTCGCGGGCCAGGGCCTTCAGGTCGCGATAGCCCAGGCCCTGCTCGGTCGCCGCGCGCAGATATTCGTTGGTCATGTCGATGCGCGAGACGCCCTCGTCGTCGGTGGACAGCACCACCGGCACCCCGGCCTTGCGGTAGAGGGCCAGGGGGTGGTCGGCGCCCTTCACGCCCAGGATGACGTCGTTGCTGGTCAGGTTGATCTCGACGGCGATCCGATCCCGCGCCATGCGGGCGAGAAGATCCTGGGCGCCGTCCTCGTGGGCGATGTCGACGCCGTGGCCGATGCGCTTGGCCCCCGCCACCTCGACAGCTTCGCGCACGTGGAAGCGCAGGTCGCGCGGCGGGGCCAGGCCCAGGGCCAGCTCGCCCGCGTGCAGCGACAACTTGGCGTTCGGGTACTTGGTGTTGAGGAACTGGAACATCCGCATGTGCAGGGCGTAGTCGCCGCGCGAGGTGAAGTCGTCCTCGGGGGCGACGATATTGACCCCCACGAAGCGCGGATCGGCGTCGGCCAGGGCGTAGGCGGCGACCAGCTGGGCGAACACCACCTGCGGCGGCAGGATGCGCACCCCGAACGCCTGGTAGCCCAGGGTGACGGCGCAGGCGCCCATGCGCGGCTTCTGGGTCTGGCACCCCTGGCGGCGGTCGGCCTCGATCTCGGCGGCGTCCATCTCGGCCCGGGCCTTCTCGACCATCGCAGGGATCTTGGGCGCGAGGGCGGCGTAAGCCTTGGCGAAGTCGCCGTCCCAGGTCATGCCCTTCACCTGGCCGACCAGGTCGTACATGGCCGACGGGTTCACCGAGGTCTCGACATAGCTCACATGATCGCCGGCCGCGTATTCGCGGGCCACCATCAGCATGGCCGGCACATTGGCGCCGGTGACCGTGCCGAAGCGGGCGAAGGTCGAGAAGAACTGGTCGTGGCCGGACGGCAGGGCCCCGTCGGCGCCGGGGTCGTAGCTGCGCATCGACAGCGAATTGATCGTGCGGCTGTAGAGCGCCGGATTGGTGACGCCCAGGGCCTTGGCCGAGACCTTGCCCGGCGCGTCGCACGGCGGCTCGGCGATGGACGGCAGGACGTCTGTGGTCACGCACAGGCCGTCGGCGTCGGCCCAGGCCAGGAAGTCCTCGGCATAGGGCACGCCGGCCAGGTGGTTGTGCAGGTCGCCGCCCTTGGGCATGGCCCGCAGGAACAGGCGCAGCTGGACGCGGTCCTTGAGCACGGCCTCGAAGCGGGCGGCGGTCCGGGCCTCCGGCGACGGCGCGGCGGGCTTGCCGGCCGCCTGGGCCGAGCCCGCAAGCATCAGGACGCCCAAGGTCGCGCCCGCCAGCCCTGTCACGCCAAGTCGTTTCACGCCGATCATCGTCTCGCCCCGCCCATGCTCGTCACCTTCCCAAGGTGATTTGCATCGCTTGGCAAATCCAGGGGATTTGAAAGGAGGCGGAACGGACGATCCGCCTACGACGTGAGCGCCCTCCCGAACGCAAGCGGCGCCGAGCGTTGCCACCTTGGGTGGAAGGTGGGACTGTCGCCCCATGGCCTCGAACCTCAAAATCGCCGTGCTGGCCCTGGCGGCCCTTTCCTCGGTCGCCGCGACGCCCGCCCAGGCCGGCCCGGTCCTTCCGATCTGGGTCTCCTCCTGCCGTGCGCCGGCGGTGGAAGACGGAGCGACGCTGCGCTGCCATGGCGAAGCGATCCACTTGGAGGGCATCGACGTTCCCACGCCGCGTCGATGGGCGCGACCAGGCGAGCCCTACGGCCGCGAAGCGAAGACGCTGTTGAAGCGGCTCACGCGCGGCGAGGTCCGCTGCGGCGGGCACGGCCGCCATTTCGCGGGCCGAGACCAGAAGCCCGACGGCACATACGTTTCCCGATACGACGGATGGGAGGGCAAGTGCTCGACGGACGAGATTCCCGATCTCGGCGCCGCGATGGTCCAGGCCGGCCTTGCCACCTGTGAACAATTCGGCGCGCGCGATTACGCCGCCGTCGAGCAGGAGGCGCGGGCCGCGCGTCGGGGGCGCTGGAGCGCCGAAGCGGCGGTGAGCCCTTAAGCCACCTTCAGCGGCAGGTCGCTGGCCGGGGCGGCGCCGATGGGGCTGGCCATCAGGTCGGAGATCGCGGGGCCCGAGACGAAGCGCAGGCCGGCGGCGCGGCAGGCTTCCAGTTCCTTGACGTCGCGCACCCCGGTGACGCCCTGGCGCACGCCCTTGGCGCGATAGGCGTTCTTGGCCGCGGCGAACTTGGCGATGGCCTCGATGCGCAGGCGCAGGTCGTCGTCCGGCAGGGTCAGGGTGATGCTGGTGGCCAACTCGCCCGGCAGGGTGGCGACCGGAAAGTTCGGCTCGGTGATGTTGAGATCGACAAAGGCGAAGTGCGGGGCCAGGAACTGGCGGATCTGGCTCAGCAGGCCCAGCGACGGCTCGCGCGGGGTGTCGTAGATCGTCGCCCCCAGCCGGTCCTTGAGGCCCATCGGATAGCGCGACAGCCGGCGCTTGTAGGCCTCCTGCGAGGCCGGATTGGTCAGGTTCCAGAAGCTGAACGGCACGAACAGCATGCCCGCCTCGCCAGCCTTGGCGAACACCGACTGGGCGTCGTTCAGGCAGGTCAGGTCGCGGGTCAGCAGGGCGGCGTCCTCGGTGGGACGCGGACCGGCCAGGTCGGCGCGCAGGCCGATGGCGGCGCCGACGAACGACTCCGACGGGGGATGGTAGAGGCCCCACCAGCCGGTGGCGGGCGGGGGCGGCGGCTTGGGCTTTTCGGCCGCGGGGGCCGGACGGGCGGCGGCGGCCTTGGCCTTCTCCACCGAGGCGGGGGCCTCGGGCGGGGCGGTCTGGGCCAGGGCCGCCTGCAGGGTCTCCTCGACCACCGCCTCGCTGGCGGCGCTGGGAACCTCGCGGATCTCTTCGGCGGTGATCACCTGGACGTGGCCGGCCGGACCGGCATAGCCGCGACCGGCGATCAGGCTGGCTAGCGAGGCCTGGGAAAGGGCGGCGAACTGCAGCACCGCCTTCTCGTCGCCCTCGAAGGTCAGCAGGCACACCTGGCCGGCTTCACGGCCGGGGAACAGGCTTGCCTCCAGCTCGACGGCCAGGGTCTGCATCTCGACGGGGTCGAGGCTGTCGGCCTTGGTGTCGGCCAGAACGAAGGCCAGGGGCGCGACGGCGCCGTAGCGGCGCGGGGCCTTCCAGCGATGCTTCAGATACAGGTCGGCCGCGGCTTCCACCTGGGAAACCGGGATGTTCCGGCCCGCCTCGGCGGTTCCGGCGACCAGAATTCTCAAGCACGCGATACCCGTCATGGGTGCGAAAACTAGCGCGCAAAGCTTGCGAAACATTTACGCAAGAATAGATAACGCCGTCTTTACCTCAGAAATCGACGTTATCTTGAGTAGATGCGACGATCTGGCGCGATATGATTAACGCGCGTTAGATAAACGTCTCCTGCAGCCGGAAATCCAGGCGCTGCTTGACGCCCGGCCAGTCGGCGTCGGTGATCGAGAAGACGGCCGTGTCGCGCACGTGGCCGGTCCAGGTGATCTTGTGGTTGCGCAGCACGCCGTCCTTGTCGGCGCCCAGCTTCTCGACGGCCGCCTGGCTGCGGGCGTTGCGCACGTCGATCAGGAACTCCACCCGGATCGCGCCCGCCGCGAAGGCGTGGCCCAGCATCAGCAGCTTGGACTCCGGATTGACCGGACCCGAGCGGGCGTCGGGATGCAGGAAGGTCGAGCCGACCTCGAGCCCCTTATGCAGCTTGCGGATGTTCAGATAGCTGGAGGTGCCCACCACCTTGCCGTCGCTGAGGCGACGGATGGCGAAGCCGATCCGCTCCTTGCGTTCGCTCTCGCCCTTCAGCGCGCCCCACCAGTCGGCGAAGCCCTCGCCGCAGCCGTTGGTCGACATGATCTCCCAGCTCTCGGGATCGCAGTCGATCGCCGCCTTCAGCTCGGCGCGCAGATCGCCAAGTCGCTCGGGGGTGACGGGTTCCAGCCGCACGTAGCGGCCTTCGAGGGGGCGAATCTGGATGTTCATGAGGCGCAGAATGACCTTGGCCGCCCCGCGGACGCAAGCCGCGCCCCACCGCGAATCGGCGCCCCTCGCCGGCCGCAGCGGCAGTATTCGCGCTGTATATAGCCCCATATGTAAAAAGTATAACGAGGACATTTCTCGATAGTAAGAATGTTTTTACCATCAAAACCGCTCAAATTCACAGCAACGCGACAGCCGAATTGAAAACACAATTGCCATCGATGATAGTTTTACATAGTTTTACGTTTCAGCGACGGGCGATCCGAGACCGATGTTATCGCGATTATCTGTTCGCTTCTGTATCGTTTTCAGGCCGATACAGCTCAGGCGCGGCCTGAGACGTAGCGGCCTCCTGTAAAGAGACGCGTCCCGTGCCCAGCCGTTCACGCTGCCCGAACGTCACCAAGCCGGAAAACAAGGCGCTGGTGGTCGCTATCTCGGTCCTGCAACTGGCGGCCCTGGTCGTCGTGTGGCTGCTGGCCATCGTCCCCGCCGGCCTCGCGGCCCTGGCGGTCATCGCCTGGAAGGCCGTACGAAGGCCCGCCCTGGAAGGCGCTCCGGGCTCGCCCCGAACCTAGCCGCCGACCGAAACCCGACACCTCATGGAACTTCGCCATCTCCGTTACTTCCTGGCCGTCGCCGAGGAGCGGAACTTCATCCGCGCCGCCGCCCGCCTGGGCATCGGCCAGCCGCCGCTGAGCCAGCAGATCCGCGACCTGGAGGACGAGATCGGCTACCCGCTGTTCCACCGCCGGCCGCAGGGCGCGACCCTGACCGAGGCCGGCCAGGCCTTTCTCAGCGGAGTCCGCCAGGCCCTGGCCCTGGTGGACGGCGCCACGCGCGCGGCCCGGCGGGCCGGGGGCGGCCTGCGCGGCGCCCTGCGGGTGGGCTTCACCTCGTCGGCCAATTTCCATCCGGCGGTCACCCAGGCCTTCACCGCCTTCCACTGGACCTATCCGGACGCCACCCTGACGGTCGAGGAGGGCACGTCCACCCGCCTGGCCGAACGGCTGGCCCGCGAGGAACTGGACGCGGCCTTCGTGCGCCCCGGCAACGTGGCCAACGCCAATCTGAACCTGCTGTCCCTGGGCGAGGAGCCGCTGATCGTGGCCCTGCCCGAGAACCACGCCCTGGCCGGCCAGGACCACGTGCCGCTGTCGGCCCTGAGGCGCGAGCCCTTCGTGATCTTCTCGCGACCCCTGGGCCAAACCTTCCTGAATGCGCTGCTGGAGGCCTGCCGCAGCGAGGGCTTCGAACCGGCCCTGGGCCAGGAGACGCCGCAGATCGGGGCCATGGTCAACATGGTGGCCGCCGGCCTGGGCGTGGCCCTGGTGCCGGCCTCGATCGCCCAGCTGGCGGTGCGGGGCGTGGTCTACCGCCCGATCGACGGCCCCGCGCCCAGCGTCAGCCTGGCCCTGGCCACCCGGCGCGAGGACCTCTCGCCCCTGGCCCGCAACTTCCTGGCCCTGGTCCCGCCCGCCTTCCCGGCCGCTCACTCCGACTCGTCGGACTTCACCAGGTCGGCCGGGTCGTAGTCGTAGTCCAGCAGGTCGCCGGGCCGGCAGCCCAGGGCCGCGCACAGCCGGGCCAGGGTGCCGAAACGGATGCCCTTGATCTTGCCCGAGCGGAACAGCGACAGCTGGGTCTCGCTGAGCCCCACCTGGGCGGCCAGGTCGCGCGCCTTCAGCCCCTTGTTCACGATCAGGGCGTCGAGGGTCACGCGGACGGGCATCAGATCATCTCGTCGAGTTCGGCCTGCACCCGGCTGGCCTGGTCGACCACCCGCCCCAGCAGATAGAGGGCGCCGCCGATCATCCCCAGGGTCATGGCCGGCACGTCGAAGTGCAGATAGCCGCCGACGCCCGGCTTGACCAGTCGCAGCAGGTTGACCACCAGGAACACGCTGGCCAGGCCGCCCACGCCCAGGGCGATCCCCACGCGCCGCAGGGCCGAGGCCAGGGTCGGCCGGATCAGCCGCCCCTTGGACAGCTCGCCCATGGCCCGCCCGATCGACCACACCGCGAACAGGTAGAAGACGGCCGGCAGGTTCCAGATCGTGTCGGCCAGCACCTCCGCCCCCTGGAACGGCTGGCCGTCGCGCAGCCACAGGATCAGCGGCCGCACCCAGCCGGCCATCGCCAGCAGGGCCCCGACGCTGATCACCATGAACCGGGCCAGCCCCCGAAACTGGCCGCACCTGCGGCGAAAGCTGTCGATGTCCGCCTGGCTCACGGGGGTCTCCGGTCGTGTCGATCCTGTCAGATCTTTAATCTTGACTTAAAGGCGCGCGCTTCGCAACTTTATATAAGACTTAAAGAGAAAGAGCCTCGCCCCGCCATGCCCGCCGCCATCGAGACCCACGACCTGACCCGCCGGTTCGGCGCCCGCACGGCGGTCGACCGCGTGTCGATGACCGTGCCCGACCAGGCCGTCTACGGCTTCCTGGGCCGCAACGGCGCGGGCAAGACCACCACGCTGAAGATGGTGCTGGGCCTGATCCGGCCCAGCGGCGGGACGGTTCTGGTCCGCGGGATCGACGTCGCCCGCCATCGGCTGGCCGCGGCGCGCGAGGTGGGCGCCCTGCTGGAGGCCCAAGGCTTCTACGCCCACCTGACCGGCCGCGAGAACCTGGCCTTGACCGCCACTCTGCTGGGCGTGGCCCGCACCGAGATCGACCGGGTGCTGGAGGTGGTCGAGCTGCGCCGCCACGCCGATCGCCGGGCGGGCGACTATTCGCTGGGCATGCGCCAGCGCCTGGGCCTGGCCCGCGCCATGCTGGGCGCCCCGCCGGTGCTGGTGCTGGACGAGCCGACCAACGGCCTGGACCCCGACGGCATCGCCGACATGCGCCGCTTCCTGCGCGACCTGCCCGCCCGCTCCGGCGCCACGGTGCTGCTGTCCAGCCACCTTCTGGGCGAGATCGAGCAGATCGCCACCCATGTGGGCGTGGTCGACCACGGCCGGCTGGTGCTGGAGGGCGAGCTGTCGCGCCTGAAGGCCGAACTCGCGCCCGAGATCGGCGTGCGCACCGACGATCCGCGCCGCGCCGCCCAGGTGCTGACCCGCCTGGACCTGGCCGTGGCCGAAACCGACGCAGGCCTGGCCGTCCGCCTGCGTCCCGGCCAGGACGGCGACCAGGCCTGCGCCGCCCTGAACCGCGCCCTGGTCGAGACAGGCCTGTCGGTCTTCGCCATCGGCCGGCGCGATCCGTCGCTGGAAGACATCTATCGCCGGGTGGCCCCGTCCGCCCACGCCGCCGAACGCCCCACGGAGATCGCCTGATGCTCGCCGTCCTGACCGTCGAGGTCCGCAAGCTGAACCGCTCGCTGGCCGCCGTGCTGGCCCTGGCCGCCCCGTCCCTGATCGCCGTCTTCATGTTCTTCAACCTGCTGCGGGGCCACAAGGCCGCGCCCTGGGCGATGTGGACCCAGGCCTCGATGGGCATCTGGGCCTATTTCATGCTGCCGATGAGCGTGACCGCCCTGACGGCCCTGGTCGCCCACATGGAGCACGGCCCGCGCGCCTGGGATCACCTGCGCGCCCTGCCCGTCGCCCGCTGGAAGCTCTACGCCGCCAAGGCCGTCTGCGTGGTCGCCATCGTCGCGGCCATGAGCGTGCTGAACCTGCTGTTCAGCCTGGCCGCCATCTCGGCCGCGTCGGCGATGCGGCCGGTCGTGGCGCCGACGGGCGCGCTGGACCTGGCCGCTCAGTTGGTCCTGGTCGGCAAGGTGACCCTGGCCGCCCTGCTGCTGACCGCCATCCAGCTGTGGACCGCCCTGCGCTTCTCCAGCTTCGTGCCCGCCCTGGCGCTGGGCATCGGCGGCACCTTCTTCTCGGTGGTGGCCACGGCCGCCAAACAGGGCGTGTTCTTCCCCTGGCAGATGCCGGTCAACATGCTGTCGCGCGAGGCCTGGCGCGTGGAGACCGCCCTGCTGTTGGGCGGGGGCCTGGGCGCGGTCGCCCTGGTCCTGGCCATCGCCCACCTGGCGCGGCGCGAGGTCGTCTAGGCGCCGCCCGCGACCCTATCGGTTTTCGCAGCTTGCCCTTCGCCTGAAGCGGCGCTAGCTTGCATTCAAACAACTGTTTGACGCAACGCAGCATAACCGGGACCGGGAAACGCCATGGATTTCGACATCTCCCCCACGCAGCGCAGTTTCCTGGACCGCGTGACCGCGTTCATGGAAGAGCACATCGTTCCGGCCGTGCCGGTCTACGAGGCCGAGATGAACGTCCTGGGCGCCGAGCGCTGGAAGGTCGTCCAGGTCGTCGAGGAGCTGAAGGCCAAGGCCAAGGCCGCCGGCCTGTGGAACTTCTTCATGCCGCCGCACAGCGGCCAGACCCACGTGGACGACACCTTCGTCTTCGAGGGCGTGCAGCTGACCAACCTCGAATACAGCCTGATCGCCGAACAGCTGGGCAAGATCGGCTTCGCGTCCGAGGTCTTCAACTGCTCGGCGCCCGACACCGGCAACATGGAAGTGCTGATGCGCTACGGCACGCTGGAGCAGAAGGAGCGCTGGCTGCGCCCGCTGATGAACGGCGAGATCCGCAGCGCCTTCCTGATGACCGAGCCGGCCGTGGCCTCCTCGGACGCCACCAATATCGAGACCCGCATCGAGCGCGACGGCGACCACTACGTGATCAACGGCCGCAAGTGGTGGTCCTCGGGCGTGGGCGATCCGCGCTGCAAGGTCGCCATCGTCATGGGCAAGACCGACCCGGACAATCCCAGCCGCCACCAGCAGCAGAGCCAGGTGCTGGTGCCGATGGACGCCCCCGGCATCGAGATCGTCCGCATGCTGCCGGTGTTCGGCTATGACGACGCCCCGCACGGCCACGCCGAGGTCATCCTCAAGGATGTCCGCGTGCCGGTGGAAGACGCCCTGCTGCTGGGCGAGGGCCGCGGCTTCGAGATCGCCCAGGGTCGCCTCGGCCCCGGCCGTATCCACCACTGCATGCGCACCATCGGCACGGCGGAAGTCGCGCTGGAGAAGATGTGCAAGCGCCTGATGAGCCGGAAGGCCTTCGGCAAGTACGTCTCCGACCACTCGGTCTGGGAAGAGCGCGTGGCCGACGCCCGCATCGACATCGAGATGTGCCGCCTGCTGTGCCTGAAGGCCGCCGACATGATGGACAAGGCCGGCAACAAGTCGGCCCGTCTGGAGATCGCGATGATCAAGGTCGCGGCCCCACGCCTGGCCCTGAAGATCATCGACGACGCCATCCAGGCCCACGGCGGCGGCGGGGTGACCACCGACTTCGGCCTGGCCAAGGCCTATGCCGGCATCCGCACCCTGCGCCTGGCCGACGGCCCCGACGAGGTGCACCAGCGCACCATCGCCCGCATGGAGTACGGCAAGTACGGCGACCTGGTCTTCAAGCAGAAGGCCGAAAAGGAAGCCGCCCTGCACGTGCCGGGCATCCGGTAGGACACCCTCCCCCCTTCCCCCTTGATGGGGGAAGGGTCGGGGTTGGGGGTGACACGGCGCCGGCGGTGTTTCGAACGCTTCGCGTTCACCCCCATCCGACCTGCTCGCAGGCCACCTTCCCCCATCAAGGGGGAAGGATCAGGCGGGGTTCTTCACGCTCGGCCGCTCCGCCACCCGCGCCCGCCACGCCACGAGCGCCGTGCACTCCTCCGGAATGGCGATCCGGGCGAAGTCGGCGAAGGCCAGGCCGCCCCAGACGGTGATGTCGGCCATCGAGAACGTCTCGCCGGCCACGTACGGTCGGTCGCGCAGCACCTTGTCGAAATAGCGCATGCCGGCCACGGCCTTGTCGCGCGAGCGCTCGCCCCAGGCTTGGCGGCCGTCCCAGTCGGGGCTCTTGTAGGGCAGCATCTTCGCGCCCAGCCCCGGGGTGGCATGGTGGAAATAGATTCCCACCGCGTCGATCAGCTCGGACTCCGCCCGCTTCTGCATCATGTGGATCACCGCCTTCTCGCGCGGTGTCTTGCCGGTCAGCGTCGGGTCGCCGTCCAGATTGTCGAGATACTCGGTGATGGCCGTGCATTCGGAGATGCAGAGACCGTCGTCCAGCTCCAGCACCGGCACGGTTCCGGTCGGGTTCTTCTCCAGAAACGCGGGCTGCCTGTGCTCGGCGCCCGGCAGGTCGACCGGCACGAAGGTGACGTCGGCGCCCAGGCCCTTCTCGGCCAGGGCGATACGGACGCGGGCGGGGTTCGGGCCGATGGCGAAGTCGTGGATTTTCATGGCGGCTGCCTTCCGTGATGATTCTACCTATCGATAGGTAGACAAAATCCGTAAAGGCCTTTCCCGGCGCGCCGTCAACAATTATCTATCGGTAGATAGGCAAGGAGTCGGCCGGTGGCCCCAGAGGCGAAACTCGATACGCGACAGGCGATCATGGACGCCGGGCAGGCCGTGGTGCAGGCCCGGGGCTACAACGCCCTGAGCTTCCGCGAACTGGCCAAGACGGTCGGGATCAAGAGCGCCAGCATCCACTACCACTTCCCCACCAAGGGCGACCTGGGCGCGGCGCTGGCCAAACGCTACACCGAGACGGCCGCCAAGGCGTTCGACCGTTTCCTGGCCGTCGCGCCCGACCCCGCCGCGCGGCTGCGGCTCTATACCGACGTCTTCCGCGCGGCCCTGGTGAACGACAACCGCATGTGCCTGGTCGGGATCATGGCCGCCGAGAAAACCGACCTGCCCGCCGAGGTGCTGGCCGAGGTCGAGGGCTTCGTCAGCCTGAACGTCACCTGGCTGACCCAGGCGCTGGACCTGTCGGGCCCCGACGCCGGCCAGAAGGCCCTGGCGGTGCTGTCGGCCATCAACGGCGCCCAGCTGATGGCGCGGGGCGGCGGCGACGTGGCGATCTACGACCGCACCATCGCCGCCTACCGCACGGCGGGACTGCTGCCTTAGCGGATCACCACCGACGGCGCGCGGCCTCCAGGGGAGCCTGGGACACGTCGGTATATTGCGGGCGATAGTCCGGATTGACGCCGCTCTCTTCCGGCACGGGCGACATCGTCGCCACGGCCGGGACGACGCTCGGGACCGGGCCCTTGCTGGCCACCGGGATCAGGAAGCCCGGCGCCGGACGCGGCGCGGGGGCCGGGGACATCGCCGCCGGGGCCGCCGCCGCGCCGCCGGCCGCGTCGTCCACGCATTGGGCGGTGTCGATCAGGGCGTGCTGGCCCAGGCAGAAGACGTCCTCGTAGTGCGGACCGGCCACGGCCAGGCACTGATAGAGGTTCAGCTTGGCCATCTTCATGCAGTAGCCGCTCTTCTTCTCGCTCATCACCTTGTCCAGGCGGGCCACGTCCTCGTCGCCGGCCGCGCCCAGCACGGCCAGGGCGCCCAGGGCGGCGGCGCGCACGGTGACCGGGGTGAAGGCGGCTCCGCCCTCGGCCGGCGCCGCCGACTCGCGCGGCGCGGTGGCCGCCAGGATCAGCCGGCCGGCGTCCTCGTCGCCCGGCTTGAAGAACTGGGCCGACATCGCCTTGACCTTGGCCAGGCGGCCGGCGTTGTCGGCGATCGGGCCCTTGGACCAGTCCTGGCGCTGGACGTCGTAGGCCGCCTGCTTGACCGCCTTGCCCGTCGCCCCCAGCGGGACCGAACGTTGCAGCAGGGCCGCCTGGGCGCGGGCCGCAGCGGCCCCGACGCCGGCGATCTCGATCACGCTTTCGGGATTTTCCTCCAGGCGGGCGATCAGCACCTCGGGCGGCGTCTCGCGCGCGGCGGCCCGCACGCCCTCGACGAAGCTTTCTTCCTGCAGGGCGGCGATGGCCCCGTAGGCGATCATGCCCGCGTCCAGCTGCTCGGGCTGGTAGGCCGCGCCCGTCGCCAGGGCCTCGGCCACCGAACCGCCGCTGGCGAACCCGGCCGAGATCGCCCCGGCCCCGCGCGTATAGGTCTCGAAGGCGCTGGCGGCGGCGACCACGTCGTGGGCCAGGCTGACGCCGGGCGCGCCGCGCTCCTGGCGGGCGACGGCGAAACCCGAGACGGCGACGACGGCGATCAGGGCGCTGGACGCCCAAAGCAGAGGAGATTTCATGATAGGCCCCAAACCCGAACTTGGAGCCTATTGGGCGACCATCGCGGTTGATCACCTCATAATGTTCATGCCGAATGAGACGTTAAGGTTCGTGTATTTGACTGTTTTCGATGAGCGTTTTGTCGCACTATAGCTTGGCCATTATCGATCAAGTCGAGTTGTAGACTTTTGTATCGAGAAATGTCGAGCACTCGACATTTGCATGTTGATGAATATACGACGCGTGGAGATTGCAAAAGCTTCACTACACCCACGCCCGTCATCCTCGGACTTGTTCCGAGGACCCGTGCTTCAGCCGAGAAGAAGGATGATCCAGGGAGCGGAGCGCTCGCGGCGTCACCTCGCCCCACAAACCAGCGGACAGAGGGATCCTCGGAACAAGTCCGAGGATGACGAGCGTGGGGGGAGGACCCCGACGACCATGTCCGAAAACCGCGAGACCTCGGCCCGCCCGGCGCTATGATCGCGCCCATGGATCTCGACCCCGACGCCTGTTACCGCGCCATCCAGACCCGCGACGCCCGCTTCGACGGCCGGCTGTTCGTGGCGGTCCGGACGACGGGGATCTATTGCCGGCCGGTCTGCCCGGCCCGCACGCCGCTGCGCCGCAACGTCACCTTCCACGCCACCGCCGCCTCGGCCCAGGAGGCCGGCTACCGCGCCTGCCTGCGCTGCCGGCCCGAGACCTCGCCGCAGCTGGGGGCCTGGAACGGGACGTCCAGCACCGTCAGCCGCGCGCTCGCCTTGATCGAGGCCGGCGCCCTGGACGACGCGGATGTCGAGACCCTGGCCGAACGCGTGGGCGTGGGCGGGCGGCAGCTGCGGCGGCTCTTCCTCCAGCACCTGGGCGCAACGCCCGTGGGGGTGGCCCAGACCCGGCGGGTGCTGCTGGCCAAGCAGCTGATCCACGAGACCGACCTGCCGATGGGCGAGGTGGCCCTGGCCGCCGGCTTCGGCAGCGTGCGACGCTTCAACGAGACCTTCCAGCAGCTCTACGACCGACCGCCGGCCGCCCTGCGCCGCCGCAAGGCCGGCCCCGCCTCGCCCGGAGAAGCCGTCTCCCTGACCCTGCGCTACCGCCCGCCCTACGACTGGGACGGCATGCTGGCCTTCCTGGCCATGCGGGCGATCCCGGGCGTCGAGCTGGTCGAGAACAACACCTACAAACGGGTGATCGCACTGGACGGGGCACTGGGGACCCTCGCCGTGCGGCCGCTGGACGGCGACCGGCTCTCCGTGGCCGTCCGCTTCCCCAGGCCCTCGGCCCTGCCCCGCATCCTCTCGCGGGTGCGCGGGGTGTTCGACCTGTCGGCCGATCCGGTCGGCATCGCCGAGGTGCTGTCGCGCGATCCGGATCTGGCGCGGATGGTGGCCGTGCGCCCCGGCCTGCGGGTGCCCGGCGCCTGGGACGGGTTCGAGCTGGCGGTGCGGGCGATCCTGGGCCAGCAGATCACGGTCGCGGCCGCCCGCAAGCTGGCCGGCGACCTGGTGGCCGCGCACGGCGAGCCCCTGGCGCAGGGCTGGGCCGAGCCCGGCCTGACTCACGCCTTCCCCTCGGCCGCACGGTTGGCCGCCGCCGATCTCACCGGCATGAAGATGCCCGGCGCGCGCATCCGCTGCCTGTCGGGCATGGCCGCCGCCCTGGCCGCCGATCCGGACCTGCTGGCCCCGAACGCCGGCCTCACCGAGATGGTCGCCCGCCTGCGCGCCCTGCCCGGCATCGGCGAGTGGACGGCCCAGTACATCGCCATGCGCCAGCTGCGCGAGCCCGACGCCTTTCCCGCCGCCGACGTGGCCCTGATGCGCGCCCTGGGCGACGCCGAGGGCAATCGTCCGACAGCGGATCAACTCCTGACGCGGGCCGAAGCCTGGCGCCCGTGGCGGGCCTATGCGGCCCTGCACCTGTGGGCCTCCCTGGCCGACGAGGGCGCGCCACCGGTGCGGAAGGCCAAGCGTGCGGCCTGAGGTGCTGACGCTCGCCACCCTGCCCACGCCCATCGGCGAGATCGACGTCGTCACCGACGCCGAGGGCCGCCTGCGGGTGCTGGAGTTCCACGACAAGCCCGAGCGCCTGGCCCGCGCCCTGCGGCTGCACCACCGCGACCGGGCCGTGGAAACCGGCGCGGCGCCGGCGGCCGTCCGCGACGGTCTGGCGGCCTATTTCGCCGGCGAGCTGACGGCGCTGAAGGCCATCCCCTGGACTCTCGGCGGCACGGCCTTCCAGCGCCGGGTGTGGACCGCCCTGGTCGAGATCCCGCTGGGCGAGACCGCCAGCTACGCTCGGCTGGCCGACCGCATCGGCGCGCCCGCCGCGATCCGGGCGGTGGGGACCGCCAACGGCGCCAACCCCATCGCCATCGTCGTGCCCTGCCACCGGCTGATCGGAACCGGCGGCGCCCTGACCGGCTACGGCGGCGGGGTGGAGCGCAAGCGCTGGCTGCTGGCGCATGAAAGTTCGCATCCTTCTCCCCTTGCGGGAGAAGGTGTCATCCGCAGGAAGACGGATGAGGGGTCGCGCTGACCGATCCGCCGTTCGCGGCTGAACCGGCTTTCAACCCCTCATCCGACCTCGCTCCGCGAGGCCACCTTCTCCCGCAAGGGGAGAAGGAAGGCTGTGCGTTGCCCCGCCCCGCACAACCCGTAAGATAGCGCGCCATGCAGCTGTCCCTTCCGTCCTCCACCTCCGTGCGCTGGCTGAGCTGGCTGCGGCGACGGATCCGGTCCAGCGAGCTGTGGCTGATCGCGGTGGCCACCCTGATCGGCGCCGGCGCCGGGGCCCTGGCGGTGATCCAGGCCAAGCTGGCCCACGGCCTGCAGGTGCTGCTGTTCGCCTTCGACGCCGACGGACGACTCAGCGCCCAGAGCGCCATCGCCCCGTGGCGGACCCTGGCCATCCCCCTGGGCGGGCTGGCGCTGGGCCTGGCCACCTGGGCCTGGCTGAAGTACCGCCCCCGCCCCGCCGTCGACCCGGTGGAGGCCAACGCCCTGCACGGCGGCCGGCTGTCGGTCCGCGACAGCGCCTTCATCTGCGGCCAGACCATGCTGTCCAACGGGGTCGGCGCCTCGGTGGGACTGGAAGCGGCCTACGCCCAGGCCGGGGCGGCCGTGGCCTCATTCGCCGGCCAGCGCCTGAACCTGCGCCGGGCCGACATGCGCACCCTGGTCGGCGCCGGGGCCGGGGCGGCCATCGCCGCGGCCTTCGGCGCCCCGCTGACCGGCGCCTTCTACGCCTTCGAGATCGTGATCGGCGCCTACACGGTCGCCAACCTCGCCCCCGTGGCCGCCGCCGCCCTGGCCGCGGTGCTGGTGGCCGGACGGATGGGCGGCCTGCCCTATCTGCTGAAGACCACCACCCCGGCCGTGCAGTCGTGGTTCGACTACGGCCTCTATGCCCTGCTGGGCGTGGTCTGCGCCCTGCTGGGCGTGGCCCTGATGCGGCTGGTGGCCAGCGCCGAGGGGCTGGTCAACAAGTCCAAGCTGCCCCGCACCTTCCGCCCGGCGGTCGGCGGCCTGGCCCTGGCGGCCATGGCCCTGATCACGCCCCAGACCCTGTCGGCCGGCCACGGGGCCGTGCACGTCAACCTGACCGCCGCCTTGGGCCTGAAGATGCTGCTGATCCTCTTGGCCATGAAGGCCCTGGCCAGCGTGGTGTCGCTGAGCTTCGGCTTCCGGGGCGGCCTCTTCTTCGCCTCGCTGTTCCTGGGCGTGCTGGTGGGCCAGATCTTCGCGGCCCTGACCACCTTCGTGCCCTGGCTGCCGTCGCTGGACCCGACCGTGGCGGCGCTGGTCGGGCTGGGCGCCTTTGGGGTGGCGGTGGTGGGCGGGCCCTTCACCATGTCGTTCCTGGTGCTGGAGGCCACCGGCGACTTCACCGTGGCGGCGGCCGCCCTGGTGGCCTCGCTGATCGCCAGCGCCATCGTGCGCGAGACCTTCGGCTATTCGTTCTCGACCTGGCGGCTGCACCTGCGCGGCGAGACCATCCGCAGCGCCCACGACGTCTCCTGGATGCGTCCCCTGACCGCCGGCCGGATGATGCGCAAGGACACCAAGACCATCCCCGCCGACGCCACCCTGGCCGAGTTCCGTCGCCGCTATCCGCTGGGCTCGACCAAGCGGGTGGTGGCCCTGGACGCCACGGGCCGCTACGCCGGCATCGTGCGCACGGCCCTGGCCTACGCCCATCCCGACGACAGCGAGCAGCCGGTGGGGTCGCTGGCCGACTATGCCGACACCGCCCTCCTGCCCGACGAGTCGATCAAGGACGTCATGCGCGCCTTCGACCACACCCAGGCCGACGAACTGGCCGTGGTCGACGCCAACCGCGAGGTGATCGGCATCCTGTCGGAAGCCTACGCCACCCGCCGCTACGCCGAGGAACTGGACAAGGCCCGGCGCGAGCTGACGGGGGAGGCGGGGTAGCCGTGGCCGATCCCGCTTGGCACGGCCGGCTGGAGCTGGGCGATCGCTGGGCGGTCTGGCGCGGCTCGATCGGCCACAGCGTCCCGCACCGCCACCTGGCCGCCCAGCTGGTGCTGTCCGACACGCCCCTGACCGTCCACGACGCCCTGGGCGCGCGCTCGGCCCGCGCGGTGCTGATCGATCCCCTGGTGCAGCATCATTTCTCGCCGCACGGCGAGGCGCGGCAGGTGTTCATCGAGGCCGTCGCGCCCAGCGCCGAGGCCGTGGCGATGCTGGCGGCCCTGCGCCCCCTGCCCGAGGCGGTGATCCTCAGCTCCATCAATCCGCGCCTCCAGGCCTGGCGGCGGGCGCTCGCCGACGGCGCCCCGATCCCGCCGGCGCCGTTGCCCGAGCGGCTGGAGCGCTCGCTGGCGATCCTCGACGCGCGCCTGGCCGACGGCCCCGTGCCCCTGGCCGCGGCGGCCCGGGCGGCGGACCTGTCGCCCGAGCGCTACCGCCACCTCTTCGTCGAGACCCTGGGCCTGCCCTTTCGGCGCTTCGTGCTCTGGCGGCGGGTGCAGCGGGCCTTCGGCGCCCTGACGCAGGGCGACGACGTGACCACCGCCTCCCACCTGGCCGGCTTCGCCGACACCGCCCATTTCGCCCGGACGCTGAAGGCGATGTTCGGGGTGACGGCGACGCAGCTTTCGCTTTGAGGGTTTTGACCCCTCACTTTTCAGCCGTCATTCCCGCCCTTGTGGCGGGAACCCCTGGTTCAGCCCGCAAGTGCGGTACCTTGGCGCGCTGGCGCGCCACCCATCTGCACGTGCGGCGGATGGAGGGGTTCCCGCCACAAGGGCGGGAATGACGGTGAATTGGGGAGCGGCGAATGAGAACCTCGCCTAGCCGCTACGTTCAAGCGCCCCGTCGCCACGGCAGTCATCGTGCCGCCATGACCGACGCCCCCTCCTCCCAGCCCCGCCCCTTCGTGCCCGCCCTGGGCCGTCCCGAGCTGACCGGCTTCTACGACCGGGTCGTGGCCCTGGTCACGCGCGAGCGGGTCTGGCGCTCGGCCATGCTGGCCCTGGTCACCCCCGCGCCCGGCGAGACGATCCTGGACATCGGCTGCGGCACCGGCGCCTTCGCGGTGATGCTGAAGACCGCCTGCCCGGAAGCGCGGATCATCGGCATCGATCCCGATCCCGCCGTCCTGGCCATGGCCGCCGCCAAGGCGCGCAAGGCCGGGGTCGAGATCGACTGGCGCCGGGCGATGGGCGACGAACTGGCCGACGTCGTTCCGGCCGGATCGGTCGACAAGGTCGTCTCCAGTCTGGTGCTGCACCAGTGCCCCCTGCCGATGAAGTCGGCGATCCTGACCGCCATGCGCGCGGCGCTGAAGCCGGGTGGGGCGATGGTGGTCGGCGACTACGGCCTGCAGCGCACGCCCCTGATGCGGCTGCTGTTCCGCCCGGTGCAGATGGTCGACGGCTTTTCCCTGACCGAGCCCAATGCCCGAGGCGTGCTGCCGTCGCTGATGACCGGGGCCGGCTTCGCCGAGATTGAGGAGCGGCGCGTGATCCCCACCCCGACCGGCTCGATCTCGCTCTATGCGGCGCGCCGGCCGCTGGAGCCGTAACGGCCTCACCGCGTTTGACGTGCATCGGTAACCGAGGCGCGTCATGACCAGCACTACGTTCGATTTCCGCCGGGACCTGATCTCCCGGCCGATCCTGCAATGGGCGCGCGGCGTCATGCCGGCCCTGTCCCAGACCGAGCGCGAGGCCATCGACGCGGGCGACACCTGGTGGGACGCGGCCCTGTTCACCGGCGATCCCGACTGGAACGAACTGCTGGCCTTCCCGACGCCGAAGCTGCGGCCCGACGAGCAGGCCTTCATCGACGGGCCGGTGAACGTCCTGTGCGCCATGCTCGACGACTGGACCATGACCTGGGAGACGCGCGACCTGCCGCCCGAGGCCTGGGCCTATCTGAAGAGCCAGAAGTTCTTCGGCATGATCATTCCGAAGGACTACGGGGGCCTCGGCTTTTCCGCCTTCGGCCACGCCGAGATCGTGCGCAAGATCGCCACCCGCTCGGTGTCGGCGGCGGTGACCGCCATGGTACCCAACAGCCTGGGCCCCGGCGAGCTGATCATGAAGTTCGGCACCCAGGCGCAACGCGACCACTGGCTGCCGCGCCTGGCCGACGGGCGCGAGGTGCCCGCCTTCGGCCTGACCAGCCCCGAGGCGGGGTCGGACGCCGGGGCCATGATCGACGAGGGCGTGGTCTGTCGCGGAACCTGGCAGGGCCGGGAGACGCTGGGCATCCGCCTCAACTGGCACAAGCGCTACATCACCCTGGGGCCGGTCTGCACCGTGCTGGGTCTGGCCTTCAAGCTGCGCGATCCCGACGGCCTGTTGGGCGGCGAGGAGGACATCGGCATCACCTGCGCCCTGGTGCCCACCGACACGGCCGGGGTCGAGATCGGCCGCCGCCACCTGCCTGCCTTCCAGACGTTCCAGAACGGTCCCAACTGGGGCAAGGACGTCTTCATCCCCATGGACCTGGTGATCGGCGGGGCCGAGCGGGTGGGCCAGGGGTGGAAGATGCTGATGACCGCCCTGGCGGCCGGGCGCGGGATTTCCCTGCCGGCCCTTTCGGGCGCTGCGGCCTCGTTCAGCGCCCTCACCACCGGCAGCTACGCCCGCGTGCGTAGCCAGTTCGGCCTGCCGATCGGCAAGTTCGAGGGGGTGCAGGAGCGCCTGGCCCGCATCGCCGGTAACGCCTATCTGCTGGATGCCGGCCGGCGGCTGACCTGCACGGGCCTGGACCTGGGCCACCATCCGTCGGTGATCTCGGCCCTGCTGAAGTCGGGCGCCACCGAGCGCATGCGCACCGTGGTCAACGACGCCATGGACGTGCACGGCGGCAAGGCCGTGATCGAGGGGCCGCGCAACTACATGGGCTCGCAGTATCGGGCCATCCCGGTGGGCATCACCGTCGAGGGCGCCAACATCCTGACCCGCAGCCTGATGGTGTTCGGCCAGGGCGCGATCCGGGCTCATCCGTATCTGCTGAGCGAGATCCTGGCCATCGGCGAGGAGGACCGCGCCAAGGGCCTGGCCGATTTCGACGCGGTGTTCTGGAAGCATGTGGCGCACAGCATCCGCACCGGCCTGCGGGCCTTCGCCCACAGCTGGACCGACGCCGCCTTCGCCTCGGCGCCGGACGCGGGCCGGGCCAGCCGGTTCTATCGTCAGATGAGCCGCTATAGCGCCGCCTTCGCCCTGACGTCGGACATCGCCCTGCTGACCCTGGGCGGGGCGCTGAAGCGCAAGGAGATGCTGTCGGGACGGCTGGGCGACATCCTGGCCGAGCTCTATTTCCTGTCGGGCGCCCTGAAGCGCTGGGAGGACGAGGGCCGCCAGGACGCCGACTTCCCGCTGCTGCAATGGTGCATGGACACCGGCTTCGCCACCATCGAGCAGCGCTTCGACGAGGTGTTCGCCAACCTGCCCAACCAGCTGGCCGGCTGGCTGCTGCGGGCGGCGATCCTGCCGCTGGGACCGCGCCGCCGAGGGCCGTCGGACCGCGTGACCTCGGCCTGCGCCGAGCTCTTGCTGCACCCCTCGGCCACCCGCGACCGGCTGATCGAGAACGTCTATGTGGGCGGCGCCGACCAGGCCGTGGGCCAGTTGATCGACGCCTTCGAGCGCGTGGTCGCCACCCAGCCGATCCACGACCGCCTGCGCGCCCAGAAGATCCGCCACTGGAAGGACGGGGTCGAGGGCGGCTGGGTCAGCCCCGACGAGATCGCCGAGCTGGAGGCCGCCGACAAGGCCGTGGCGGCGGTGATCGCGGTGGATGACTTCGGCCATGAGGAACTGGCGACGCGAGCGGTCGAAGCCCGGCCGACGCAGCGCCCGATCTGGACCGACGGCGTACCGCCGCGTCCCGGCGTGGATGTGGAGGAGCGGACGTTCGGGGTGGGGCTGTAGCCGACTTAGGGGACACACACTCACGGCAAGTCCGCGCCGGTCCGGCAGAGGCGTGCGGGTGAGTGTGTGTCCCCACCTCCAAACTCCGCCCTTGATTTATAATATAATTGAAGCGACCTTCCGGCCGCCCCAGAGAGGGCGCGTCAGTCGGAAGGAAACGTCATGCGGGGCAAACGCCGCTTCACCCTGGCCATCGCCGCCAGCCTGATCAGCCTCACCGCCGCGCAGGCTGCGGAACCGCACATCTATCTCGGCGTCGACATCTCCTACGCCAACGAGATGGACGACTGCGGCGCGGTCTATAAGTCCGGCGGCAAGACCGTCGACCAGTACCAGTTCTTCAAGTCGGCCGGCGCTAACACCGCCCGGATCCGCATCTGGAACGACCCGGACTGGACCAAGTATTCCAACCTCGCGGACGTGAAACGCAGCATCAAGCGCGCCAAGGACGCCGGCATGCAGGTGCTGCTGGACTTCCACTATTCCGACGACTGGGCCGACGGCGACAAGCAGATCGCCCCCAAGGCCTGGGCCAAGCTGTCGACGCCCGACCAGGCCAAGGCCCTGTACGCCTTCACCCACGACACCCTGGTGGAACTGGACAAGGAAGGCCTGATGCCCGACCTGGTCCAGGTGGGCAACGAGACCAACGGCGAGATCGTCTCCAGCCTCGCCAAGGCCAAGGAACCCATCCATTGGGACCGCAACGCCCTGCTGTTCAACGCCGGCATCAAGGCCGTGCGCGACGCCGGCAAGGAGACGGGCAAGCCGCCCCGGATCATGCTGCACATCGCCCAGCCCGAGAACGCCGAGCCGTGGTTCGAGGCGGCCACCAAGGCGGGCGTGACCGACTACGACATCATCGGTCTCAGCTACTATTCCAAGTGGTCCAAGCGCTCGATGGCCCAGCTGGGGCAGACCATCAATCACCTGCGCAACACCTACGCCGCCGACGTGCTGGTGGTGGAGACGGCCTATCCGTTCACCAACGACAACGCCGACAGCTCGCCCAACCTGCTGGGCGAGGACTCGCTGATCGCCGGCTATCCGGCCACCCCGGCCGGCCAGGAGAAGTACCTGGTGGACCTGACCCAGCTGGTGTTCGCCAGCGGCGGCACGGGCGTCTTCTACTGGGAGCCGGCTTGGGTCTCGACCAAGACCTGCGGCACCCGCTGGGGCAAGGGCTCCAACTGGGAGAACGCGGCGGTGTTCGACTACAAGGGCGAGGCCCTGCCCAGCGCCGAGGGCTGGCTCAAGCACGCCTATGTCCAGCCGGTGGAAGTGACGTTCAAGGCCAAGGTGGCGGGCGAGACCGCCTTCATCGATGGCGACTTCCTGGGCGGGGTCGGCCCCAAGCCCATGACCCGCGAGGGCGACGCCTTCGTCTACCGCACGCGCCTGATGCCGGGGAGTTCGGTGACCGTGGCCGCCGCTCCGACGGCTGCTGCGGTGGCCGACGCGTCGGCCGTGACGGCGACGGTGGGTCAGCGGGCCAGCGTGGTGCCGTTGGCGCAGTAGGCGTTTAGCCCCTCTCTCTATGAGAGAGGGGTCATTCCACCACCATCCCCACGCCCCGCGCGCGGGGATCGGGCTCCGCCACGGGCGTGCCGTCGATGATCTGTATCGCCTCGATGTCGCCCACGAAGCCCATCTCGATCTTGTAGCCCCGCGCCTCCAGGGCCGCCTTCAGCTCCGGCGAAATCGGTTCGTAGGGCTCGGAGAAGATCACGTTCTCGGGCAGCAGCTGATGGTGGAACCGCAGCTGCTTCTGGGCCTCGCCCAGCGACAGGTCGAAGTCGTAGACATTGGCCAGCACCTGGAACACCGAGGTGAAGATCCGCGAGCCGCCTGGCGTGCCGATCACCATGGCCGGCTTGCCGTCCTTCAGCAGGATCGTGGGCGTCATGGACGACAGCGGCCGCTTGCCGGGCGCGATGGCGTTGGCGTCGCCGCCCACCACCCCGAACATGTTGGGCGCGCCGGGCTTGGCCGAGAAGTCGTCCATCTCGTCGTTGAGCAGGAAGCCCGCCCCCTCGACCACCACGCCCGAGCCGAACCAGCCGTTGAGCGTGTAGGTGTTGGAGACCGCGTTGCCCCAGCGGTCGACGATCGAGAAGTGGGTGGTCTGCGGCTTCTCCAGGCCGGGCTTCACCGACGCCAGGACGGACGGCTTGACCGGATCGATCTCGGCCGCGCGGCGGGCCACATAGGCCGGGTCGATCAGGCTTGAGACCGGCACCTTCCAGAAGTCTGGATCGCCCAGATATTCGGCCCGGTCGGCGAAGACCCGCTTCTCCATCTCCGAGACCAGGTGGACGTACTGCGGGCTGTTGAGAGCCACGCCCTTGAACAGCGGCGCGGCGTCTTCCTTCATCATCAGCAGTTGCAAGAGGGCGATGCCGCCCGAGCTGGGGGGCGGGGCGGTGATCACCTTGAAGCCGCGCCAGTCGGCCTGGATCGGCTCGCGCCAGACGGCCTTGTAGGCGGCCAGATCCGCCTTGGTGATCAGGCCCTTGTCGGGACCGCGCGCCATCTGGGCCACCAGCAGGTCGGCGGTCTGGCCCTCGTAGAACGCCTTGTCGCCGCCCTTGGCGATGCGCTCCAGGGTGGCGGCCAGTTCGGGCTGGCGGAAGGTCTCGCCGGCCTTCAGCCCGCCGAACCGGGCGTGGAAATTGGTGACCCCGACGAACGGCGCCTGGGCCTCCTCGAGATTGCCCATCAGCTGCGGGGTGACCAGGAAGCCCTCGTGGGCGTAGCGGATGGCCGGGGCCAGGACATCGGCCCAGGGCAGCTTGCCGAACCGCTGGTGGGCCATGGCCAGGCCCCGCACCGTGCCGGGCACGCCGACCGCCAGGTTTCCCAACTGGCTGCGGGCGGCCACCGGCTCGCCCTTGGCGTCCAGGAACATGCCGGCCGTGGCGGCGGCGGGGGCCACCTCGCGGTAGTCCAGGAAGTAGGGCTTGCCGTCGACATACAGGGTCATGAACCCGCCGCCGCCCAGATTGCCCGCCTCGGGATAGGTCACCGCCAGGGCGAAGCCCGTGGCCACCGCCGCGTCGACCGCGTTGCCACCCTTCTTGAGGATTTCCTCGGCGGCCAGGGCGCCGTAGCGGTCGGGCGAGGCCACGGCGCCGGCTGTCAGGACGTGGGCGGCGACGGGCGGCGGCTGGGCGTGGCGCCGGTCGAACGCGAAGGCGGGCTGGGCGGCGAGCGTGAGGATCGCCAAGACGGCGGCGCAGATCCTGGCGAGAGATTTCAAGGGCGGGCTCCTAGCGTTTTGGCGACGCTAGAGCATCCCGGCGGTCTTTGAAGATGGAGAGTTGCTCGGCCTCTTCATTTACACGCCGTCATTCCCGCCCTTGTGGCGGGAACCCCTGGTTCAGCCCGCACGTGAGGCGCCTTGGCGCGCTGGCGCGCCACCCATCCGCACCTGCGGCGGAGAGAGGGGTTCCCGCCACAAGGGCGGGAATGACGACTGAAAGGGGTTACGACTTCGAATAGTCCAAACTCGGATACCACTCCGTCCCCCGGCCTTCCGGGTTCATGTCCAGGAAGTTCCACAGCGGCACCAGGTCGGGCGCGCCGCGCGGGTCCTGGCCGGGATCGGCGGAATCGCCGGTCATCTCGCCCGACCAGAAGTGGCGGATCGTCCCGTCGCGGCGGGAGAAGACGTTGTAGGCCGGGATCTCGTCGCCGCTGGGCAGCAGGCCGAAATAGTCGCGCGAATAGTCGCCGGTCAGGTCGGTGTAGAGCCGCAGGTTGCGCCAGCCGCGCTCTTTCTTGAAAGCCAGCAACCGGTCCAGCGGCGAGCGCGCCACCACCGCCAGCGACATCTTCTGGTCGAGGTCCGCGGCGTTGGCGTCCAGCGGACCCAGCAGGGCCGTGCACATCGGACAGGGCCGCGCGCGCTGGGGGCCGAACATGAAGCTGTAGATCCCCAGGGTCTGCTTGTCGCGGAAGAGGTCTTCGAAGCCGACCTCGCCCTCCTCGCCCTGGAAGCGGTAGTTCCCGGCCACCGCACCGCCCGGCGGCAGGGCGCGGCGCTGCTCGGCCACGCGCTCCAGGTGCCGGCGCAGCTCGATCTCCTCGGCCAGCAGGGCCGTTCGAGCCGCGCGGTATTCGGGACTTTCGTTGGGAAACCGCACGGGACTGTCCGCGGCCAGTTGGGCGGCGGGGACGAGGGTGGGGCGAGCGTCCATGGCGTGACCTCCATCTTCAGGCGCTGACTTAAACCCAGGACGAACGGCGATCGCTCCTTCCGACATCCGAAAGACCGATTTTGGCGATCGATTTTGGGGCCGATTTACCACGCCGAACGGCCAGGCTTGTCATGTGTGATTGATATGATAAATAGCTCGCCTCAGCCGACGCTCGACGCCGGCGGGGAGCGCTCGTCAGAAGCGCGCCGGCGCGGATACCGCGCCCACCTAACCGGCGGTCCTTTTTCGCGCCGGCCACGTCCACCGCATCACAACATTGAGCAGCCGCGTCCCTTAAGAACGCGGCGCCGTTCGTCCCTGGGGGAACCATGATGTCTCATTACAAGCTTCTCGCGGCCGCCAGCGGCCTGGCCCTGATGGCCGCCGCCAGCGCTCACGCGCAAACCGCCCCGGCCCCGGCCGCCGACGCGCCCGAAACCGCTCAGGTCGAGGAAGTCGTCGTCACCGGCGTTCGCAAGAGCCTGCGCGAAGCGCTGCAGGTCAAGGAGACCTCCGACAAGGTGGTCGAGGCCATCTCGGCCAAGGACATCGGCGTCCTGCCCGACGTGACCATCGCCGAATCCATCGCCCGCCTGCCGGGCGTCAACGCCACCCGCGACCGCGGCAACGACAGCCAGGCCGTCGTGCGCGGCCTGGGCGCGCGCCTGGTGCTGGGCACCGTCAACGGCCGCGAAGTCGCCTCCACCGAGCCGGACCGCAACGTCCGCTGGGAAATCTACCCCTCGGAAGTCGTCCAGGGCGTGCAGGTCTACAAGTCGCAGTCGGCCGACCTGATCGCCGGCGGCGTGGCCGCGACCATCAACATCGATACGATCGCCCCGCTCGACTACAAGGGCCCCGAGTTCGTGCTGCGCGCCGGCCCGGTCTATTACGACGGCGGCAAGGACATCCCAAACTACGGCCAGACCGGCTATCGCGCCTCGGGCTCGTGGATCCACAAGATCAATGACGACCTGGCCTTCGTGCTGGGCGTGACCAGCCAGAAGCAGAAGAACGGCTACGCCTCGCTGCAGGGCTGGGGCTGGAACGACTCCAACATCCGCACCCCCGTCGGCGCCAGCGACTCCAGCGGCGACCTGAACAACGACGGCGTCGCCGACGCCACGCCGTGGGGCCTGCAGCTGGAAGTCAAGAAGCTGAGCCAGAAGCGCGACGGCGTCTCGACCGGCCTGCAGTGGAAGCCCACCGACAACTTCGAACTGAAGGCCGACGTCCTCTATTCGAAGATCAAGATCGAAGAGAACCAGGACCAGGTCGTCTACGCCCGCAACCGCGGCAACTGGGCCAACGGCAACCAGTGGGATTACGTCAGCGCTCCGGGCGCCTCGTACACCCTGATCAACAACACCGTCGTGGCCGCCACCCTGCCCGGCGCCAGCGTGACCTCGATCCTGGCGCGCTACACCGAAGACAAGACCCTGTTCGCCACCGGCGTGAACGGCAAGTGGACCAACGACCAGTGGACCGTGGCCGGCGACGTCTCGTACTCGAAGGCCGAGCGCAAGAACAACTGGCGCGCCGTGCGCCTGGATTCCTCGCCCACCTCGCTGAGCTATGACGTCCGCGACGGCAAGAAGCCGACCGTGACCACCACCGAGCCGACGATCTCGCTGACCCAGACCTCGTGGAACGGGTCGGCCGCCAACAACGGCGGTCAGAACGACGGCCTGGAGCACCTGAACGACGAACTGGTCGCCGGCGCCCTGGACTTCACCCGCGAGCTGCAAGGCGCCTTCAAGAGCCTGCAATTCGGCCTGCGCACCTCGGACCGCACCAAGGACCACGACCAGGCCCGCTGGTACGTCTGCGCCAACCCCTCGAACCTGGCCAACATCTACGACCCGACCCTGCAGGACCAGTGGGGCAACTGCCTGCAGTCGGCGACCGTGCCCAACAGCATGTTCACCTCGTACCAGCTGAGCGGCTTCAACGTTCCGGCCGTCCTGACCGGCGACCTGGACGCCGTCGGCCGCGCCCTCTACGGCGACCACGCGTTCGACTATTCCAACGCCCGCGACGTGCTGGCCCAGCGCTGGAAGGTCAACGAGAAGGTCTATGAAGGCTACGGCAAGCTGAACTTCGCGGCCGACTCGGTCGGCGGCTCGTGGATGACCGGCAATGTCGGCGTGCGCGTGGTCCACACCGAGACCAGCAGCGACGGCTACCAGCAGAACGCGGGTCTGGACACCTACACCGCCGTGACCATCGACAACGACTATACGGACGTGCTGCCCAGCGCGAACGTCAAGTTCGACTTCGGCTCCGGCAAGATCGCCCGCTTCGGCCTGGCCCAGGTCGTGGCCCGTCCGCCGCTGGACGAACTGCGCGCCAGCCGCACCCTGACCACCTGGGCGCCCTATACCGGCAGCGGCGGCAACCCGAACCTGAAGCCCTTCAAGGCCATCCAGTTCGACGCCTCGGCCGAGTGGTACTTCCGTCCGGAAGCCCTGGTCGCCCTGGCCTACTACTACAAGGACGTGGACACCTACATCGGCTGGACCCAGACCCCCGAGACCTACAGCGGCACCACCTACGCGGTGTCGACCCCGGTCAACGGCGGCGGCGGTCACATCCAGGGCCTGGAAGCCACCTTCCAGACCCCGTTCTTCTTCCTGCCGGGTCCGCTCAGCAAGTTCGGGATCTACTCGAACTACGCCTATGTCGACTCGAACCTGGAAGAGATGACCCCGGCCGTGAAGCCGCTGAGCCTGACGGGCCTGGCCAAGAACACCGCCACGGTCGACCTGTGGTACGCCGACGGTCCGCTGGAAGCGCGCCTGGGCTACAAGTACCACAGCCCGATGACCGTGATTTACGGCTGGAACGGCTCGGAACTGCAGACCCTGGAGAGCGAGAAGACCCTCGACTTCAGCTCGTCCTACACCTTCAACGACCACGTCGCCCTGCGCTTCCAGGTCAACAACCTGACCAACGCCTCGATGCGCACCTACCGCGACGGCGATCCGAACCGTCTGGGTCGCTACGACATCTACGGCCGTCGCTTCCTGATGGACGTGACCCTGAAGTTCTAACCCTTTTCGCCGCCCTTCCTGCGAGGGGCGGCGGCCGGCGGCCTTTCGGGCCGCCACTGCCGGATTCATCACTCCTCCCCGATGATCCTGCGCACTGGGGAGGAAGCGCACCCCGCTTCCTCCCTATTTTTTTGCCTTTAGCGTGAGGTCCCCCATGGTCGATTTCAGCCGCCGCCAAGCCTTGGCCGCAACCGCAGGGGCCGCCGCCCTCGCCGCAGCCGCCTCGGCCCGCTCCGCTCCCAAGACCGCCGCCCCCTCGGCCCCCGCGCTTCCCGTCCCCGACCTGGCCCCGCGCGAGCGCCTGTCGCTGGACTTCGACTGGAAATTCAAGCTGGGCCACGCCCAGGACCCGGCCCGCGACTTCGGCTTCGGCGCCAACCAGCGCACCTTCGCCAAGGCCGGCGCCACCGCCGCCAACTGGCAGGTCAGCCAGCTGTCCGACACCGCTTTCGACCTCTCGGCCTGGGCGCCGGTGACCCTGCCCCACGACTGGGGCGTGGAGCTGCCCTTCGTCGACAACCCCGCCTATGTGCCGTCCGGCAAGCCCGACGACGAGGACCTGCGCGCCGCTCACGGCTACAAGCCCCTGGGCCGCGAGTTCCCCGAGACCAGCGTGGGCTGGTACCACAAGACCTTCGCCCTGCCCGCCGCCGACGCCGGCAAGCGGCTGTCGATCGAGTTCGACGGCGCGATGCGCGACGCCCTGGTAATCGTCAACGGCTATGTCCTGGAGCAGGAAGACAGCGGCTACAGCCCCTTCCGCGTCGACATCACCGACATCGCCAATGTGGGCGAGGACAACAGCCTGGTGGTCCGCGTGGACGCCAGCCTGGGCGAGGGCTGGTTCTACGAGGGCGCGGGCCTCTATCGCCACGTCTGGCTGGTCAAGACCGCCCCGGTGCACGTGCCGCAATGGGGCGTGTTCGTGCGCGCCAAAGGTGACGGCACGGTCTCGATCGACACCGACCTGGTCAACGAGGGCGACGGCCGCGCCGCCTATGAGGTGGCCCATACCGTGCTGGACGCCGCCGGCAAGCCGGTCCTGGCCCCCGCCCCGGCCACCGGTCTGCTGCCGGCCTGGGAGCGCCAGTCGCTGTCCCTGACCGTCCAGCTGGCCAACCCCGTCCTGTGGTCGCTGGAGACCCCGCACCTCTACACCCTGGTCACCGAGACCAAGGTCGACGGGGCCGTGGTCGACCGCTTCGTCACCCGCTTCGGCGTGCGCGACATCGCCTTCGACGGCGCCAAGGGCTTCCTGCTGAACGGCAAGAGCGTGAAGCTGAAGGGCAGCTGCAACCACCAGGACCACGCCGGGGTCGGGGCGGCCATCCCGGACGCCCTGCAGGTCTGGCGGTTGGAACAGCTGAAGTCGATGGGCAACAACGCCTATCGCGCCGCCCACAATCCGCCCACGCCCGAGCTGCTGGACGCCTGCGACCGCATGGGCATTCTGGTGATCGACGAGACCCGCCGCATGTCCAGCGACCCCACCTCGCTGGACGAGCTGGAGCGCCTGGTCCGCCGCGACCGCAACCACCCGTCGATCATCCTCTGGTCCATCGGCAACGAGGAGCCCCAGCAGGGCACCGCGCGCGGCGCCAAGGTGGCCAAGACCATGAAGCGTCTGGTCAACCGCCTGGACCCCACCCGCCAGGTCATCGCCGCCATGGACTCCGGCTTCGGCGAGGGCATCAGCGCGGTCATCGACGTCCAGGGCTTCAACTACCGCCACGAGAAGATGGACGACTTCCACGCCAAGTTCCCGAACGTGCCGATCATCGGCACCGAGAGCGCCAGCGTGGTCACCACGCGCGGGGAATACGTCCGCGACGAGACCAAGCTGTACGTGCCGGCCTACGACACCGACCACCCGTGGTGGGCCACCACCGCCGAGAAGTGGTGGAGCCACGCGGCCGACCGTCCGTGGATGGCCGGCGGCTTCATCTGGACCGGCTTCGACTATCGCGGCGAGCCCACGCCCTTCAACAAGTGGCCCAGCATCAGCTCGCACTTCGGCGCCTTCGACACCTGCGGCTTCCCGAAGGACAACTATTACTACTACCGCGCCTGGTGGCGCCCCGAGCCGCTGCTGCACCTGCTGCCGCACTGGAATTGGGCGGGCAAGGAAGGCCAGGCGATCGCGGTCTGGGCCCACAGCAACTGCGACAAGGTCGAGCTGTTCCTGAACGGCAAGAGCCAGGGCGTGCGCGAGGTGAAGCCCAACCACCACGTCGAATGGTCGGTGCCCTACGCCCCCGGCGTGATCGAGGCCCACGGCTACAAGAACGGCAAGGTGATCCTGCGCGAACGCCGCGAGACCGCCGGCGCCCCCGCCGCCCTGCGGGTCACCGCCGACCGCGCGGCCCTCAAGGCCGACGGACAGGACGTGGCGATCCTCAAGGTGGAAGTGCTGGACGCCAAGGGCCGCCTCGTGCCGAGCGCCGACGACCTGGTGTCGTTCGCCGTCACCGGTCCGGGCCAACTGATCGGCGTCGGCAACGGCAACCCCACCAGCCACGAGAGCGACGTCGCCAGCCAGCGCAAGGCCTTCAACGGCCTCTGCCAGGGCATCGTCCGTACCCGTCGCGGTCAGGCGGGCGAGGTGCGGGTGACCGCGAGCGCGCCGGGCCTGAAGGCGGCGAGCGTGAGCCTGGCCAGCGCCTGAGACCTAGTTGGGGACACACACTCACTCCATACGCTCGACGAGCCTGGCGAGGTCGTGGCGTGAGTGTGTGTCCCCATCTTCGCGCACGGCGCATCCCATAAATCCGTCATCCTCGGGCTTGTCCCGAGGACCCATGGTTCAGCCGCCGATGACTCGCCTTGGCGCGCCAGCGCGCCACTCCATGGCAGCGGAAGCGGACAGAGGGGTCCTCGGAACAAGTCCGAGGATGACGGGCGTTGGGGATGCCGCCCCCTAGTCCAGCGCCCTGAACCGCACCGCCGCGCCACCGCCCGGGGCCATATCGAACTCCAGCGCGTCCTTGCTGGTCACCACCTTCTTCGACACCACCAGCGCCGTGGTGTTGGCGATGTAGTCCGCGCCCAGGCCGTCGGCGTAGATCTGGGCCTCGTAGCGCTTGCCCGGAGTCAGGAAGTCCAGCTTCTGGGTCAGCTTGCGGGCGGTCTCGTCGGTCAGGGCGCCCAGGAACCAGTCCTTGCCGCCGCGCGGCTGGCGGGCCACCACGACATAGTCGCCGATCTCGCCCTGCAGGGTCCTGGAGACCTCCCAGTCGGTGGGCACGTCGCGGATGAACTGGAAGGCGTCGGGCCGGGCCTCGTAGTTCTCCGGCAGGTCGGCCGCCATCTGCACGGGGCTGTAGAGCACCACATAGAGCGCCAGCTGCACCGCCAGGGTCGACTGGCCGCGACGGGTCAGGACGGTGCGGCCGTGCACCACGTCGAAGACGCCCGGGGTGAAGTCCATCGG
Organism: Caulobacter sp. GW821-FHT09B08; assembly: GCF_059418225.1. Classification (NCBI taxonomy): domain Bacteria; kingdom Pseudomonadati; phylum Pseudomonadota; class Alphaproteobacteria; order Caulobacterales; family Caulobacteraceae; genus Caulobacter; species Caulobacter sp. GW821-FHT09B08. The sequence continues at coordinate 328,750 of NZ_JBWKPL010000001.1, forward strand.
CCCGGCCAGCATCCGCGTGAACGGCAGGATCACCGTGTGCTCGGGCGGGTTGGTGGGGTCGCCCCAGGCGTTGAACTCCTGGCCCCGCGCGCCTTCCCGGCTGAGCATGTTGGGCCAGGTGCGGCGCAGGCCCGTGTCCTTGACCGGCTCGTGGGCGTCGATCGAGATGTGATATCTCGCGGCCGTCTCGGCGACCCGCAGGTTGTGGCGCACCATGTACTGGCCGGCGAACCACTGCTTCTCGCCGTTCTGGTCGACGATGTCGCCGCTGTGGCGGACATAGCCGGTCTTGACCTGCGACATGCCCAGAGACGCGTAGAGCTTCATGGCGTCGTCCAGCTGGGCCTCGTAGTTGGGCACCGCGCCGGCCGTCTCGTTATGGCCGATCAGGCTGACGCCCTTGGAACGGCCGTAGTCGGTGATCGCCTTGATGTCGAAGTCGGGATAGGCCTTGGTGAAGCTGAACTTGTCGCCGTTGTCGATCCAGCTGCCGTCCCAGCCCTCGTTCCAGCCCTCCACCAGCACCCCGTCGAAGCCGTACTTGGCCGCGAAATCCATGTAGCGCTTGGTGTTCTCGGTATTGGCGCCGTGCTTGGGACCGCTGCCCCAGGTGGATCGCTCCAGGTGCATCTCCCACCAGATGCCCACGTACTTGCCCGGCTTGATCCACGAGGTGTCGGCGATCTTGCTGGGCTCGTTGAGGTTCAGCTCGATGCGGCTGTCGGCCAGGGCGCCGGCGGTCTCGCCGATCAGCACCGTGCGCCAGGGGGTGGTGAAGGGGCCGGTCTTTTTGGCCAGCGTGCCGTCCTGCCACGGCATCAGCCGGGCCTTGTAGGTTCCCGCCCCGTCGCCGGCCAGCAGCATGCTGGGGAAGTCGACCAGGGCCGCCTCGTGGAACGACAGGTAAAGCTGCTTGTCGTCGCGGCGCAGGGTCAGCGGCGTCTCGGCCACGGTGATCCGGCGCGCGTCGGTCTGCTTGTAGAGGTACTCGTCGCGCTCCTGGCCGAAGCCCTCGTACCACCAGGCGTCATAGGCCCCGACCGGCTTGAAGGCGGTGCGGTCGTCGACCACGGCCACGTCCCGGCCGGCCGGGATGGCGGTATAGGCGTAGCGGAAGCCCAGGCCGTCGTCGAACAGTCGGAAGGTGACGTCGAAGCTCTTGCTGAGCGCGGTGTCGCCGGCCAGGGAAACGGTCAGTTCCGAGTGGTTGTCGCGGATCGTCTTCTGCTCGCCCCACGGCTGGTCCCAGGTCGTATCCGACGCCGAGCGTTTCGCCCCGGTCAGGCCGGTGATCCGGGCGGCGGGCTCGCCGGCGAAGGTCAGGCCCAGGGGCGCGGCCGCCAGCACGGGTTTGCCGCCGCGCGACACCGCGTAGAACGCCCCGCCGTCCTTGGCGAACACGCAGACCTCGATGACCTTGCCGGGCGACTGGGCGCACTCGCGGTCCGCGGCCAGGGCGAAGGCCGGAGCGGCCAGGGCGCCGAGCAGGGCGCCGAACAGCACCGGGTTTGGCAACTTCATCGAACGGTCTCTTTCGGCAGAACGGAAAAGGGCGTCTCGGCTCCGCAGGCTGAAGCCGAGACGCAGGGGAGGACTGGGAAGGCGTTGAAACGGGTCATCGGGACGCCGCCGCCTCGAGGAAGCCGTTGGCGGTCAACCGTCCCTGGCCCGGGTCGGCGCCGGCCGCGCGCGGGCCCAGCAGGGCCGAATGCAGGACGTGGTTGCGGTAGACGATCAGCCGGTTGAACACGCATTCGGCCTGGCCGATCAGCTCGTAGTCGGCCATGCCCGGACCCGCGAAGGCCGGTCCGCCGACGCCGGCGGCGGCCAGCTGGGCCTTGGCGACGGCGACATAGGCCTCGTGCCGGCCCTGGTCGACGGACTCGAAGCCCGTGGCCTTGTGGCGGAAGAAGCCGGTGCCGCCGTGATCGCCCCGGCACAGATAGTGGACCATGGCCAGGCGGCCCGGATCGGGTCCGTCGTGGTGCGGGATCTTCTGGATCGGCTCGGCCTGGGCCGCGTCGGTGGTGGCCAGGGCGAAGAAGCCGAAATAGTTCAGCCCCGCCTCGGCGGGCAGGCCGAAGGCCGCCGCGAGGGGGCCGCGCAGGGCCGTGACCACCGTGCGGTAATAGGCCTCCGGCAGCTTGGCGTTCAGCCCCGGATAGTGGGTGTGGGTCGGCGCGTAGAACGCGGCCGCGCGGGCGGCGTCGATCATGGCGTCCGGGTCGGCCAGCACGTCGTCGACCACCAGCAGCGGCTGGCGCTCCTCGCCCAGGTGGCGCAGCTGGACGCGGATCTGGCGACCGATCAGCAGGGGGGCGACGGGAGCGGCCACGGTCATGCGCCGCCCTTCAGCAGGGCCATCTTCAGCTGGCGTTTCAGGGTCTCGCGGAACGCCGGGCTCATCGGCCCCAGCGCGCCCTTCAGGCCGTCGGGGATGTGGGCGGTGGCCTCGGCGCCCTCGGAAAAGACGTGAGTCTCGAACATCGCCTTCCAATAGGCCCGTTCGCCCGGCGGCAGATGCTTGAAGGCCAGCAGCGCGGTCAGGAAGACGTCGTTGGCCTTCTCCAGCCCCGCCCCCGTGTCGCCCCACCACCAGTTGACCATGGCGTTGTAGGGGGCCAGCGAGGCGACGTGGTGCCACCAGTATTTCGGCACGAACAGGGCGTCGCCCGGCTCCAGCCAGGCGACCTGGGCGGCGGCCCAGGCGTCGCGATAGCGGGGGAACCGCGCCAGGTCCGGCGCCTCGGGGTCGACCAGAGACAGCGGCGGCGGATTGTCCATCGGGCCGACATAGAGGTTGGCGACCTGGGTGGGCGGAAACAGAACGAACCGCCGGCGGCCGGCGATCACGCAGGCCAGGTTGTGGTCGCGGTCGTTGTGGGTCTGGGTCCTGACCGCCCCGCCCACCCACAGGCGCGGCATGACGTTCGAAGGCATCAGCGGCATCGGGTTCTGCGCCACGAAGGCCGGCAGGTGGCTGGTCAGGGGCAGCATCTGAATGGCCACATAGGGCGCGTCGGGCCAGCCCAGCAGGCTCTCGATGCGGTCGAGGGTCTCGCTGATCCCGGCCTGGCGCTTGGAGAAGGCGAACTCGCGCAGGTCCGCGCCGTAGCCGAAGCGCCCGCCCGTCGCGGCCGGCGCCTCCATGACCGGAGCCGGAGCGCCGGTGTCCATGGCCTTCAGGTAGGCGCTCAGGTCGGCGGGCGAGCGGCGGCCGGCGGCCAGGGCCGGCCAGGCCTCCAGCAGGCCCCGGATCACCAGCGGCTGCTCGGCGCGCACCACCGCCTCGAAGTCGGCCGGCGCGCGCGGTCCCACCGCCGCCACCCGGGGCAGGGCGTCGATGTCGAGGCCGGGATTGAAGCCGCCGCCGTCCATCAGCAAACGCTTTCCAGATAGAGGTCGTGGGTCGGCTGCTTGAGCACCTGGTCCTTGATGAACGCCAGGATGCGCCGGAACTCGCCCTTCAGGGTTTCGGGGGCGGTGCGGTCGGCGGCCGGGGCGTGGGTGTCGGGCACGAGGCCGTGGCCGACCATCACCGCGCGCCAGCTGTCGGCGACGAAGGTCTCGTGCTCGGAGGGCGGGATTTCGCCCCGCGCCTGGAACGTGGCGATCTTGTGCCGCAGCACGTCGGAGGCCCTCGCCGCCCTCGCCCGCTCCCAGAACGGGGCGTTGGCGTAGCGGTTGGCCAGGTGGTGCAGGGACTGGAAGTCGCGCAGGCGCTCAAAGGTCTCGCGCATGGCGGCGTTGTACTCGGCCCGCTCGGCGCCGAACGCCCCGCTGACCGGGAACAGCGACAGCAGGCGCACCAGCCCGGTCTGCACGGCCTGCAGCTCCACCCCGTGGACCGGATCGAACACGCAGGCCGCCTCGCCCAGGGCCACGCAGTTGCGGCTCCAGGCCTCCAGGCGCCGGCCGGGGTCGCTGGCCGAAACGACCGCGTCGGAGAGCGCCAGGCCCGATACCCGGCCAGCCATCTCCAAGGCCTGGTCGTCCGTACACAGATCGCCCGCATAGACCTGGACCACATGGGTGGCCGCCTGGCTGGGAAAGAGGCCGATCCAGCCCCGCGCCCAGGCCCGGATTTCGGCATAGGGCGGCAGGGACGCAAAGCGCGGCCCCTGGGCCCGCAGCACCCGGTCGGCGGGGAAGAAACCGCGCCAGCTCTCGCGGGCCACGCCCAAGGCCGAGATCAGCACCGCCTCCGCGCCCGAGGCGTCGACGAACAGGTCGCCGGCGACACAGCGGCCATCGCCGAGGTCCACGGCGGCGATGTCGCCGTCCGCGTCCAGGGTCGGCGCGACCACCAGAGCCTGGTGCGGCGTCACGCCCAGCCGGACGGCCAGGGCCTTGAGGCTGGCGGCATAGGCCAGGGCCGGCAGGTGGTAGCCGTAGTCGGTGCGGCCGAAGACCTCGATCTCCTCGTCGGGCAGCAGCATGCGGCCCTGCCGCGCGGCGGCGGCCGTCAGCGAGAAGTCCTCGAGCGCCACGTCCAGGCCCAGGCCCCTGGCCTTCAGCCAGAACGGGAAGAAGTCGCGCCCCTCGATCGGCGCGCCATAGGCGCCGTGAGCGTGGAAGAAGGCCGGGGTCGCGCCCGAGACGTCGGCGAAGTTCTGGCCCAGGGTGAAGGCGCCGCGCGTGGCCCGCAGCAGGGCCGCCTCGTCCAGCCGCAACTGGCCGTGCAGGGCCTCCAGCGCCGGCAGGGTCGCGTGCAGGTCGGCGGGCGAAAGGCGCGTGGGCAGCTCGACCGCCTCGACCGCGACGCTCGCCGGACGCAGGGCCGAGCGCAGCACGCAGGCGGCCAGCCACAGGGTCGCGTCGCGCCCCACGATCACCACGCGGTTGGGCGCCCCGCTCACGACGCCGCCTCCGCCAGGGCCGGCCTGGGCTCGCCCGGCGCGTAGCGGGACAGAAAGCCGGCGTGCGAGGTCATGGTCGCCACATTGGCGTCGATGCGCCCCTTCAGGTCGCGCAATCGGGTCTCCAGCACGTCCAGCGGCAGGCTGTCGGCCAGGCGGTCATAGGCGCGCGGGACCAGCCCCTGGCCTTCCAGCACCGACAGCCAGCTGTCGCGCGAGAACAGGCCGTAGCTGTAGTCGGGCAGGTGCGCGCGGGCCTCGAACAGCGCCATCTTCGCGGCCAGGCTGTCGGGGATGTCCATGGTCCGCACGTGGTCCCACAGGGGCTGGCCGTGCCGGCTGTTGGCTCGGTAGTGCAGGATCAGGAAATCGCGGATCTGGTCGTACTGCAGGGAAAACAGCCGGTTGAACTCGGCGATCAGCCGGGGGTCCATGCGGTCGCCCTCGCCTGGGGTCGGCATCAGGTTGACCAGATCGATCACGGCGGCCTGGATCAGGAAGATGCTGGTGCTTTCCAGAGGCTCCAGGAACCCGCTGGCCAGGCCCATGGCCACAACGTTGCCGCGCCAGCCTTCCACCCGGCGACCGGCCTGGAAGCGCAGCAGGCGCGGCTCGTCCAGCGCCGCCCCGTCCAGCTTGGCCAGCAGAGTCTCGCGCGCCTGGTCTTCGCCGAGGAAGGCGCTGGAGAACACATAACCGTTGCCGGTGCGGTGCTGCAGCGGGATGCGCCAGCGCCAGCCGCCCAGATCCGCGCTGGCCCGGGTGTAGGGGGTGAGGCCATCGCCGCCCGTGGCACAGGGCACGGCGAGAGCCCGGTCGCAGGGCAGCCACCTGGACCAGTCCTGCCACGCGACCTGCATCTGGCCGCCCAGCAGCAGCGAGCGGAAACCCGTGCAGTCGATGAAGAGGTCGCCCTGGATCACCGTCCCCGACTTCAGGGTCAGGGCGCGGACATGGCCGCTGTCGCCGTCGCGGGCGATGTCGGCGACCAGGCCCTCGACCCGCGTCACGCCCCGCGCCACGGCCCAGCGGCGCAGGAAGCCGGCATAGAGGCTGGCGTCGAAATGATAGGCGTAGGCATAGGTCGAGCGGATCGACTTGTCGTCCTGGTTGGGGAATTCGAAGGCGTTGGCGCGGCACGCGGCCACGGCGTAGGAATAGGCCTGCAAGGGCGCGACCTCGCGTCCCGCCAGCCTAGCGCGCGTCCAGTGGTGCTGGAAGTCGACCCCGTTCCACGGCTCGCCGAACGTTCCGAACGGATGGATGTAGCGGTCGCCGGCGTGGTTCCAGTCGCGGAACTCGATGCCCAGCTTGATGGTCCCCTGGGTCTCGCGCAGGAACTGCGCCTCGTCGATCCCCAGCATGTCGTTATAGGTCTTGATGTGCGGCAGGGTGGCCTCGCCGACCCCCACCGTGCCGATCTCGTCGGACTCCACCAGGGTGACGTCGTAGGCGGCCGGATCGAGCAGCCGGACCAGGCCCGAGGCGCACATCCAGCCCGCCGTGCCCCCGCCGGCGATGACGACCCTGAGCCTGCCGGCCGGCGCCGAGACCCGTTTTGTGCGGTCTATCTGCATGATGGCGACACCAGGCCAAAAGACGCGCCGTCGCGGGAGGAGACCCGCGACGGCGCCGCCGACTAGTACTTGAAGCGGATGCCGAGCTGGACGCGGCGGTCGTTCTTGATCCACGAGGAGTCGATCTTCACCGGCTTGGCGCCGGGGGTCAGATCGGAGTCGCCGAAGACCTGCTGCTGGAAGATGGTCTTGGTGTCGAGCAGGTTGGAACCGTCCAGCGACACCTCGATGTTGTCGTTGACCTGGTAGCGGATCGAGCCGTCCAGGAAACCAGTGCCCTTCTGGTACATCGGCAGGCCGATGCAGCAGTCCAGGTTGTTGGTCAGGAACGACGAGCGCCAGCTGTAGGCCAGGCGCATGGCGACCTTACCCTTCTCGTACAGACCCACCAGGTTGTAGGAGTCGTCGGAGATGCCGGCCAGGCGGTGGCTGTCGATGACCGCCCCGTTGACCTGCAGGCCGCCGCCGAAGGCGACGGTGCCGCCGGCCGCGTAGCCCGGCTGGGTGGCCAGGTTGGAGTTGCTGATCCCGTCCTGCTTGGTGTGGGTGTAGTTGGCCTGGACGCCCAGGCCGTCGAACGGGGCCGGCAGGAAGTCGAAGAAGGTCTGGTAGGCGACCTCGAAGCCCTTCAGCTCGCCGCCGCCGTCGCCGTTGCGCGGACCGCGCACCAGCACGTTCTGGGTCACGCCGTTGTTGGTGAACGAGCGCAGGAACTCGCCGTAGGCGATGCTGCCGTTCAGCTTCTTGTAGAAGACATCGAAGCTGAACGAGCTGCTGGCCGAGAAGTAGTGCTCGAAGGTCACGTCGAACTGGTCGGCCGTGATCGGCTTGAGCGCCCCGAAGCCGGAGTCGGCGTTGAACTGGAAGTTATAGCCGACGACGTTGGCCGGGATGTGGGCCGCGGTCGGCGAGTTGTAGATCACGTACGGCGAGTCCGGCGTGGTGTTCAGGGCCGGCACCTGGATGCCGACGTAGTTGCGCAGCAGGCCGAAGTCCGGCCGCGACATGGCCCGCGAGGCGGCGAAGCGCACGAAGCTCTTGTCGCTGAGGCCAAAGCGCACGTTCAGGCTGGGCAGCCAGTTGTGGTGCTTGCCCGAGAAGTTGTTTTCCGCGCTGGCGCCGTTGCTGAAGGCCAACAGTTGCGGGGTCAGCCAGCACGAGATGTTGGTGACCGAGTTGGGACCCAGCGGCGCGTTGCAGGGCGTGGTCGCCGCCGAGGTGTACCAGGTGTTGGTCGGGTAGGCGACGCCGCCGTCGCTGGTGACCTTGGTCTCCACGTAGCGCAGGCCGACATTGCCCTGCACGGTCACGCCGCCGCCGAACAGCGTCTTGTCGTCGCCGCCGAAGCGCAGCATGGCGTAGGCCGCCTTGGTCTCCTCCTCGACGTCGACCATCTCGGCGGGGATGAAGCAGCCTTCGGTGTTGTTGGGACGGTCGCACAGCGGCGTCCACGACAGCGGCGAATTGGTGGTCTTGCCGCTGAGCGCCTGGATGGCCCCCTCGCGGTCGGCCAGGGTGGCCTTGCTCAGGAACACGAGGTTGGTGTCGGGGAACACCTTGCCGTCGTAGAAGTCGCCCAGGCTGGCGACGCTCCAGATGCCGGCGCCGTAGCCCTTGAAGTCCGGGCGCGCGCCGCACGAGGCCGGATAGGGCGCGGGCGCGGTGTTGTCGATGTTGAAGCCCGGGCCGTTGCAGTTCCAGTTGGCGGCCACCGGCGACCAGTTGAAGGTGGTGTAGCGGACCTTCTGCTTGCGGTCGGCGTAGCGCACCCCGACCTTCAGCGAGTTCAGCCAGCCGCCCTCGTTGAACTCGTATTCGCCGTCGGCGCGCAGGGCCAGTTCGTTGGCGTCGTTGTCCTCGTAGTGGTCCTGGATGAACGGGATCCAGTAGTTGTGCGGATTGGCCAGGAAGCCCGGCGCGTAGTTGACGTTCGAGCCCGGCAGCAGCTCAACCTGCGGCGTGCCGTGCTTGTCGACCTGGTACTTGACGTCGGCCATGGTCCGGTTGGCGACCAGGATGTCGTAGTTGTTGGTGTCGGCGTCGATGTACTGGACGTCGAAGGCGGTGTGCAGGCGGTCGTTGACGTCCCACTGCAGGTTGGCCGAGAAGTCGCGCGTGCCTTCGGAGTGGTTGAAGTTGCGCGCCTGGTTCTCGATGTAGAGGCCTTCGCGCTGGGTCGTGCAGGCGCTGCCCGCGCCGCAGTAGTTGACGAACGGCATGCCCGGGACCGCCGAGCCGCGGTCGATGTTCTCCTGGGTGCTGCCGCCCCAGTCGCCGGTCGGCTGGGTCAGGACGCCCGAGGCCAGCATGCCGTCGGCGCCGAAGGTGAAGGCCGGCGTGCCCTGGGCCGGGCCGATGAAGGCCGTGGTCTGGGGCGAATAGGCCGGCACGGCCCACATGCCGAACAGCCCCACGTTCACGCTGCGCTCCAGCCAGGCGTTCTTGTAGTGGGAGTCGTTGTACTGGGCCTTGAAGCGGACGCTGCCGTCGTTGTTCTCGTACTGGAAGGCCAGGGCCGCGCCCTTGCGCACGCGGTCGTACTCGACCTGCGAGTAGTTGACCTGGTCGGGCATGTAGCGCCAGCCCGTGCCGCCGTAGGGGTTGGTGGTGCAGGGGATCGAGCCGTCGGCGTTGACGATGGCGTTGCCGTTTCCGTCGTTCATGCCCGCCGAGCAGAACGTGCCGATGCGCTGCATCACCACGCCTTCGGTCTGGGTCAGCACGTGCGAATAGGCGTAGTCGGCCATCAGGCCGATGCGGCCGAAGTCGACGTCCCAGGTCTTGCTGATCAGGCCGGAATATTCGTAGGTCGTCTTCTCCGAGCGGTCGCCGTAATTGGCCTTGCCCGACAGCGAGATCACCTGGCCCTTGCTGTCGAACGGCAGGCGGGTGCGCAGGTTGACCGTGCCGGCGATGCCGCCCTCGATCATCTCGGCCGTCTGGTTCTTGTAGCTGTCGACCCCGGCCATCAACTCGGGCGAGATGTCGTTGAAGTTCAGGCCGCGCGCGGCGTCGGCCGAGAAGCTGTCACGGCCGTTGAACTCGGTGCGCACCTGGGTCAGGCCGCGGATCAGCACGCCTGCCGGCTCGGCCGAAAAGTGCGAGCTGTCGTCGCTGGATTGCAGGCGCGAGACGGTGATGCCCGGCACCCGCTGCAGCGCCTCGGCGACCGACTTGTCCGGGAAGGCGCCGATGTCGGTGGCCGTGATCGAGTCGACGACGGTGTCGGCGTTCTTCTTGATCTGTTGCGAGGTCTCCAGCGACTTGCGCACGCCGATGACCACCACCTCCTCGACCGTGGCCGAGGCGTCGGCGGCCTTGTCCTGGGCGAAGGCCGGCGCGGCGGCGCCCAGGGCCGTCCCAAGGGCCGTCAGCGTCAGCAGCGACGCGCCGCCCCGCAGCAGCGCCTTGCGGCCTCGGTGGAAACTGAACTTGCTCATCCCGTTCTCCCTGATTTTTTGCCGCGCCTTGTCCGCGCGGATTTTTTTGACGAGACCGCGATGCGCTCGGCGCGCGTCGCGGAGACCCTGCGATGGTTTGTGAAATTGGCGCTGCGCGGCGGCCCTGGGCCGATCCCACGCGACAGGCGACCGGCCACCCCGACCGATACGCGTCCGGGGCGCGCCGCGCCCCGTCATCCCCCTTCCCCTCCTCTGATCGTCGCGGCTCTTCGGCCGCCGTCGTCTTCCCCGTCGCGGACCTGCTGGCCTCATCGACTTGCGCAATCTTGCGCTATTTTACGCAAGGCGCAATAGCATTGTTCTGCCAGATTTCGGTCTGTTACCGCTAAATTTCAGGAAAAATAGCTTCTTCGTGCGTTTCAGACAGATCGAGCTTGCGAAATTGCGCTTGTTGCGTGGCTCGATTTACGCAATTATTGCGTAAATCGGATGGGAGGGAGCGGTGAGAGCCGACCGAGCGACGTCTGTGCAAGCCCCGCCTCGAATCGCGCGCTTGGCTGATCGGGGCGGCGCGGGCGCGCTAGGACGCCGGCGCCCGGTCCGGATCCTGGATGGCCAGGGCGCTGAGCGCGGCGAAGGCGAAGGCCACGGCCGCCAGGGCCAGGGCGTAGATCGCCTCGCCCTTGAACAGCCGCCCCACCACCGGCCCCAGCACCACGGCGGCGATCATCTGGGGCAGCACCAGGAACAGGTTATGGATGCCCATATAGACCCCCATCTTGTGGGGCGGGCAGGCGCTGGACAGCATGGCGTAGGGCGCCGACAGGATCGAGGCCCAGGCGACGCCGATGCCCAGGATCGGGATCCACAGCAGCGCCGGATCGTCGATCATCACGAAGCCCAGGAAGCCGACCGCGCCCAGGGCCAGGCACACGGCGTGGCTGCCCCGGGCCCCGATCCGCGCCACCAGGGCCGGCAGCAACAGGGCCGACAGCGCCGCCACCCCATTGTAGCCGGCGAACAGCACCCCCACCCAGTCGGCGCCCTGGTTATAGGCGGCCGAGGCCGGATCGGTGGTCCCGTAGTGGCGAGCGGTGACGGCGGGCGTCGTGTAGATCCACATGGCGAACAGGCCGAACCACGTGAAGAACTGCACCACCGCCAGGCGGATCAGCACCGGGGGCATGTGCAGCATGTCCTCGACCACCTCCAGCACGCCCAGCGAGGCCTGGCCGCGCCGGCGCAGCCAGGTGGCCGCCAGCTGGGCGCCGCCGAAGGCCAGGGCGAAACCGGCCAGCACGTAGATCTCGCGCGGCCAGCCGAGCAGGAAGGCCAGGCCTCCGCCGACCAGGCCCGCCAGGGTCCAGGCCACGCCGCTTTTCAGCATCAGGGCCGCGCCCTGGGCGCTGGGCGTGCGGTGCTCGGGGATCACGCGGGCGCCGTCGGCCAGGGTCTCGGGCGGATGCTCGGTGGTGGTGAACACCGTCCACATCACCGCCGCCAGCAGGGTGACCCCGCCCACATAGAAAGCCACGTGCACCGAGGCCGGCAGGCGGCCCGTCTCGGCCACGCCCGACACGCCGAAGCCGTGCACCAGCACCCACGGCAGGGCCGAGGCGAACACCGCGCCGGCCCCGATGAAGAACACCTGCATGGCGAAGCCCGTGGTGCGCTGCTCCTCGGGCAGGCTGTCGGCCACGAAGGCCCGGAACGGCTCCATGGCCACGTTGATCGAGGCGCTGAGCATCCACAGCACCAGGCTGGCCGACACCACGCTGCCGGCGTTGGGCATCATGAACAGCGCCGCCGCCGTCAGGATCGAGCCGTAGAAGAGATAGGGGCGCCGCCGTCCCAGCCGTCCCCAGGTGCGGTCGCTGAGATGGCCGATGATCGGCTGGACCAAGAGGCCCGTGGCCGGCGCGGCGATCCAAAGTATGGCCAGTTCGTTGAGGTCCGCCCCCAGGGTCTGGAAGATGCGGCTGGTGTTGCCGTTCTGCAGGCCCCAGACGATCTGCACCCCGAACAGGCCGCAGCACATGTTCCAGATCTGCGCGAAGGACAGCCGCGCCCGGGTCATGCGGAGCGCGCTCCGCGCCCTGGCTCCCGACCGGCGACGTCCTGGCGCTTGCCTTGCAAAACAATCCCTTCGGTGCGCTAAAGGTGGCGAACTTGGCTTTTTCGATCTCTGGACGCAATGGGCAGCGGTAGCAACAACAGCACCACGCTGGACGACCTGGCGAAGCTGTCGGGCGTCTCCGCGTCCACCGTCTCGCGGGCCCTGAACGACCACCCGTCGATCAGCACACGGACGAAGCAGCGCATCTGGGCCCTGGCCAAGGAGCACGACTATCCATTCCGCCGCTACATGCCGGCGGGACCGATCGGGTCGGAGGGCTCGATCGCCATCGTCACCCCGCGCACCCACGGCCGGCCGCTGCCGCTGTCGCACCCGTTCTTCCTGGAGCTCTTGGCCAGCATCGGCGAGGCGGCGCGCGATCGGGGCTGCGACTTCACCGTCAGCCACACCGCCCCGGCCAGCTTCGACGACCTGTTCGCGGCGGCCACCACCAGCCGCGCCAACGGCGTGATCTTCCTGGGCCAGAGCAACCTGCACGAGGCCTTCAACCAGCTGGCCGACACCGACGCCCGCTTCGCCGTCTGGGGCGCCCAGCTGCCGGGCCAGAAATATTGCTCGATCGGCTCGGACAACCTGCTGGGCGGGCGGCGGGCGACGCTGCACCTGGCCAGGCTGGGCCGCAAGCGCATCGTCTTCCTCGGCGAAACCGAGCCCGAGGCCCTGCAGCGCCGCGCCGGCTATCTGGAGGCGCTGAAGGAGAGCGGCCTGGACGCCGATCCGGCCCTGATCTGCCCCGCCGACTTCGAGCTGGAATCGGCCGAGGCGGCGGTCAACAGCCTGGTGCGCCGCCGCGTGCCGTTCGACGGCATCTTCGCCTCCAGCGACCTGATCGCCCTGGGCGCCATCCGCGCCCTGCGCCGGGCCGGGGTGCGCGTGCCCGAGGACGTCTCCGTGGTGGGCTACGACGACATGCTGCTCAGCCGCCTGTCGACCCCCGCTCTCAGCACCGTCAAGCAGGACACCCAGAAAGCCGGCCGCCTCCTGGTCGCCCGCGTCCTGGACGCCGCCAGCGACCACCGGCCCGAGCGGCTGTCGACGGACCTGATCGTACGAGAGAGCTGCGGGGCCTAAAATCCCCTCTCTCATAGAGAGAGGGAGGGGCCCGCCGCGAAGCGGTGGGAGGGTGAGAGGTTTCACCGTTGGCCGGAAAATCCCGATTCCTTCGGTTGCCTGGGCTCCAGAGACCCGGCCAAGCTCTCTCCATGGACGCGACCGCCAACGCCCGCCGCCTTCGTCAGGAACAGACCCTGGCCGAGAAGGCCTTCTGGAAACTCGTCCGCAACCGCCGGCTGGGCGGCTTCAGATTCCTGCGGTAGGTCCCCATAGACCGCTACTTCGCCGACTTCGTCTGCGAAGCGGGCAAGCTGATCGTAGAGCTGGACGGGAAGACCCATGAAGGGCGGGAGGACTATGACGCGCGTCGCACGGCGGTGCTGGAGCTTTTCGGGTATGTGGTTCTGAGGCTGCCGAACGAGCGAATCCTGGCCGATCCCGGCGGGGTCGCCGACGATCTTCTGGCCGTGCTTCGTTCTGAGAGGGTGTAACCTCTCACCCTCCCATCGCTATGCGATGGGCCCCTCCCTCCCTCTATGAGAGAGGGGTTTTTTCCGTACCTCCAGACGCAATCCTGAAACATTGCATCGAAGGCGAAGGCCGAGCTTATCGACGTCGATACGTGCGGGTCATCCGCCAGCCACGGCGGCGCTCTAGCCAGGGACGGCACCCATCACAGGCCGTTCATGTCCCGCAAACTCCTCGCCACCGCCGCCCTGGCGCCGCTTCTGCTGTACGCCGGTCGGGCGGGCGCCGAGACGCAGGTGACCTCCAGCTCGCGCACGACGCCCATCGCCACCTCGACGGCCGCCTCGGGCGCCGCCGACGACGTCAAGATCACCAGCGACGGGGCGATCACCCCCACGGTGTCGGGCGCCATCGCCACGCTGGACAGCGACAACACCCTGACCAACGCCGGCGCCCTGTCGACCGTCGACGTCTCGGACTCCACCGGCATGCTGGTGACGGGCGGCCACACCGGAACCCTGCTCAACAGCGGTTCGATCAACCTCACGGAAGACTATAGTTATACCGACGACGACGATGACGGCGACTATGACGGCCCGTTCGCCAAGGGCTCCAACCGCTACGGCATCCGCCTGACCGGGACCGACCCGTTCGTCGGCACGATCACCAACGACTCGTCCGGCTCGATCGCCATCGAGGGCAACGACTCGGCGGGTATCAGCCTGGAGGCGCCGCTGACGGGCTCGCTGCTGCACAGCGGCTCGATCTCGGTCACCGGCGACCGCGGCTACGGCATCCATACGACCGGGACCATCAGCGGAAACCTGACGACCAACGGCTCGGTCAGCGTGTTGGGCGCGGGCAGCGTCGGCGTGGCGGTCGACGCCGACGTCGCCGGGGCCTTCGTCATCCAGGGCTCGGTCTATTCCACCGGCTACCGGATCACCTCGCGCTATTCGGACCCCGACGACGAGGCCCTGCTGGACGCCGACGACCTGCTGCAGGGCGGCGGGGCGGTGCGGGTGACGGCCGACGTAGCCGGCGGCGTGTTGCTGGACGTGCCGCCCACCGACACCAACGACGACACCTCCGACGACGAGGACGGCGACGGGACCACCGACAGCAGCGAGGGCTCGGCCTCGGTCACGTCTTACGGCTCAGTCCCGGCCCTGCTGATCGGCTCGGACACCCGCGCCGTCACCCTGGGCGCGGTCGGGACCGGCGACGACGCCTATGGCCTGATCATCAAGGGCTCGGTCACCGCCGCGGGCATCCACGACGGGATCAGCGCCACGGGCGTGCAGCTGGGCGGCGACACCGGCCAGTCGACCCTGATCACCGGCGGGGTGAAGCTGACGGGCTCGATCAGCGCCAGCGCCTACGAGGCCGACGCCACGGGCCTGAAGCTGAACGCCGGGGCGGTGGCCGACACCCTGTGGAACAGCGGCGCGCTCAGCGCCTCGGTCACCGGCGACACCGCCGTCACCGCCACGGCCCTGCGCATCGGCGCCGGGTCCAGCATGACCAGCATCGTCAACAGCGGGACGATCAGCGCCGTCGTCGCCGGCGAAGGCGGCTCGGCCTACGGGATCGTCGACGAGACCGGCGGCCTGACCTCGATCACCAACACCCGCACGATCTTGGCCTACACCTACGCCACCGACGACGAATACGACACCGACGACGACGACACCGACGCCAGCAACGAGACCGTCACCGGCACGGCCGTCGCCATCGACGTCAGCAAGAACACCACCGGCGTGACCATCGTCCAGAGCGGGGTCGACGACGGCGACGACGGCGACGACGGGGTGGCCGACACCGACACCGACGGCGACGGGGTGGACGACGGCGACGAGCCGCTGATCCGCGGCAAGATCCTGTTGGGCTCGGGCGCCGACAGCCTGCAGATCCTCAACGGCGGGGTGCTGGGCGACGTCTATTTCGGCGACGGGGCCGACAGCCTGGTCATCGACGGTACGGGCTACATGCTGGGCGGGCTGCACGACAGCGACGGCAAGCTGGACATCCGGATCGGCAACGGCTCGCTGGGCCTGACCAACACCGAGACCATCAACGCCACCAGCCTGACCCTGGGCGCCGACAGCACCCTGATCTTCACGGTCGATCCGGCGACGAGCACCCAGACCAAGCTGGTGGTCGACACCGCCACCATCGAGTCGGGCGCCACCCTGGGCCTGAGCCTCAAGAGCCTGCTGACCGCCCCGACCACCTATACGGTGATCCAGGCCGGCAGCCTGACGGCCGGGTCGATCGACCAGGATCTGCTGGGCCACGCCCCCTATCTCTACGTCGCCACCGGCTACGCCTCGGGCAACGACGTGCTGATCGACGTGCGGCGGCGCACGGCGGCCGAGGCCTCGATGTCGCGCAGCCAGACGGCCGCCTACGACGCGGTGTTCGCGGCCCTGTCGAACAACACCGACATCGCCGGCGCCTTCCTCAACCAGAGCACCCACGACGGCTTCTTCAATCTGTACGACCAGATGCTGCCCAGCCAGGGCGAGGGCCTGTTCTCGGCCCTGCAGACGGTGCAGCAGCAGATCTCGGCCGCCACGGCCATCCGCCCCGACGGCGCCGACCGCTACGGTCCCGACAGCGTCTGGGTGCAGGAGATCAACACCCTGGTCCGTCGCGAGGACGGCGACACCCAGGGGTCGGACACCCAGGCCATCGGCATGGTCGTCGGCTACGAGGCCATGGGCGACGCGGGCGGCGCCCTGGGCGTCACCCTGGCCGCCGTCAGCATCGAAGAGCACGACACCGTCGCCAAGGTGGGCGAGGAGACCACCGCCTCGATCCTGCAGGGCGGGCTCTACTGGCGCCGATCGGTGGGCGGCTGGCGGTTCAACCTCGGCGGCGGCCTGGGCTATGGCCGCTTCAACGGCGACCGCAGCTTCGTCAGCGAGGACGTCGACGACGACGGCACGGCGGACGTCAGCCTGACCAACACCGCCGCCTGGAACGGCATGGTCGCCAACGCCTTCGCGGGCCTGGCCTACGAGGCCAACGTCATGGGCGCCTATCTGCGTCCCGAGGCGCGGCTGGACTATGTCTGGCTGTGGGAAGGCCAGCGCAAGGAGCACGGCGGCGGCTCGGGCTTCGACCTGACCGTGGCCTCGCGCAAGGCCGACAACCTCTCCGGCGACCTGGGCCTGGTGCTGGGCAAGCAGTACGGCAAGGCCGTCTGGTTCCGGCCCGAGCTGCGGGTCGGCTACCGCCAGACCCTGGCCGGCGCCATGGGCGACACCGTCGCCAGCTTCGCCGGCGGCACCCCCTTCACCATGGTCGCCAGCACCGACAAGCAGGGCGCCGCGACCCTGGGCTTCGCGCTCCGCGCCGGTTCGGACCTGTCGTACCTAGCCCTGGAGGGCGGGGCCGAGGCCTCGCGCAAGCAGACCAAGTACAGCCTGCGGCTCACGGGAAGGGCGATGTTCTAGACCTTGGAAAAGCGCATCCTCATCCTGGACGGCGACCCCGTCACCCGCGGCGACATCACCGGCCTGCTCTCGGGCTACGGCCTGACGACCCTGGGCGCGGGCAGCGCACGCGAGATGGAACAGATCCTGCGCGAGACCCAGGTCAATCTGGTGATGCTGGACATGATGCTGCCCGACGCCTCGGGCCTGTCGGTCTGCGCGCGCCTGCTCAGCCTGCCCTCCCCGCCGGCGATCATGGTGGTGTCGGACTCCGGCGAGGAATGCGACGTGGTGGTGGGGCTGGAGCTGGGCGCCGACGACTATGTGGTCAAGCCCTACCGCCCGCGCGAGCTGTTGGCCCGGGTCAAGGCCGTGCTGCGCCGCCATCACGACGACGTCCCCCGGGTCGAGGAACCCGTCCGCGACGCCCCGCCGGTCTATCGCTTCGACGGCTGGCGGCTGCAGGCCACGACCCAGGAGCTGTTCGATCCGCGCGGCCGCCCCGTGCCGCTGTCGACCGCCGAGTTCCTGGTGCTGTGGGCCCTGGTCGATCGTCCGGGCCAGGTGCTGACCCGCGACGAACTGCGCCAAGGCCCGCCCGACGCCCACTCCCGCCCCGCGCCCCAGCAGGTCAACGTCGCCATCAGCCGCCTGCGCTCCAAGCTCGACCGCATCGAAGGCGGCGCCCACCTGATCCGCACGGTCCGCCACGTGGGCTACATCTTTGCGGCGCGAGTGGACCGGGTGCGGGAGTAGGTCGCGCTCACCGCCCCCCCACAACCGTCATCCTCGGACTTGTTCCGAGGACCCGTGTTTCAGCCGAGAAGAAGGGCGATCCGTGGAACGGTGAGATCGCGGCCTCTCCCGACCGACAAGCCGGCGGACAGAGGGATCCTCGGAACAAGTCCGAGGATGACGGGCTTGGGGGCGTGAGGGTTGCGGTTACGCAGCCGCCCTCGCCTGCGTCGGCCGATACTGCGCCGCGTCCGTGACGAACTCGGCGTGCCCATACCGCGCCAGCAACCGCTCGACCTTGGCCACCAGCACCGCCTCGGCCGCCTCGCGCGCGCCGGGGACGCGGCTGGCGGCCTTGAAGGCCAGCATCTGGGCCACCACCACCAGGGCCACGGCGGCGTAGACCAGCCGGTCGACCCGCCCGATCTCGACCCCCATCCGCGCCGCCGCCGCCCGGTCGCCCTTCATGAAGTGCTTGAGGAAGAAGGCCTTGGCGAAGCGGCGCTCGATGCGGTCGTGCAGACGGTTGGTCGGGCTCTGGTCGGGCGGCAGATAGGCGGCCAGAGTGGCGCGGATCAGGGCCCCGCAGGTCTCGTCGTCGAAGCCCTGGCGCAGGGTGGAGTTGCGGGCGGTCATGGCCCGCACGATCCCCTCGGGATTGTCGGCCAGCAGGTCTTCGGGCAGGCCCAGCAGGAAACAGCGATAGCGCGCCAGCTCCACCTTGGCCCGCTCCTCCCGAGTGAAGTGGCGGCGGCCCTTGCCGATGATCTCGAACGACATCAGGAAGATCGGGATCAGCCCGGCCGGCATCTGGTCGACCTGCGGGATCGGCACGCCGTAGACCGACACGTCCCAGCGTCCCGAGCGCAGGGCGTTGAACCGCACCATCGAGTGCATCAGCCGCACCATGGCCGCGGCCTTGAACCCCGCGCCGTGACGCTCCAGCGCCCCGGGCAGGACGGTGGTGGCGAAGAAGGTGGCCGTCTCGTTGACCCGCCGGGCGGCGGTGTCGTTGCTCAGGGTCCCGGTCAAGGCCATGGGCAGGGCCGAGTACTTGTTGAGGAACGTGGCGATGAACGCTCCGCGCACCGCGAACGGCGCCAGGTGGGCGGTGGCGTTGAGGTCCAGCCGCGCGCCCTCGCGCACCAGGTCCATGTCGACCCAGTCGGGCGTGGCCTCCATGTCGGCGATGAAGGCCAGCAGTTCCGGCGGGGCGTCGGCTACGGCCTGGACGCCCTGCTCGCAGGCCGCCGTCAGCATCTCGATCAGCCGGCGGAAGCCGTACTGGGGGATCAGGGCGGCATAGGCGTCGGCGACCACGTCGCCCAGCATGGTGTAGGCGCGCACGCGGTCCAGGTCGTCCTGCGTCACCTGCACGCCCATCGGGGCGCGGTCGCGGGAGACGGCCTTGGAGGCGTCGTCGGTGAAGCGCTCGGGCGTGGCGTCGAAATCGACGTTTCCGTAGAGCGCCGGCAGCAGGGTCTTCTGCGAGGCCACCTTGGCGCGGACCTGGTCGATGGAAAGGCTCATGGAGGCTCCTTTGCGGGATCCCCGGGAATGGATCCTTGGGTCGCCGATCAGGTTATGTAAGCATTGCTCATGTTTCTACTCGCCTTCCCGCTCGCGACGCGGCGAGGCTTGGAGGCGACGCCAAGTGACTGAAAGACAACGCAGAACCCCGCGCCAGGCCCGCGCCGAGACCACGATCGAGGCGATTCTGGACGCCACCTTTCAACTTCTCGAGGCCGATGGCGTCGAGAAACTGACCACCAACCACATCGCCGAGCGGGCGGGGGTCAGCATCGGCACGCTCTACCAGTATTTCGGCGGCAAGCAGGACGTGCTGGCGGCCCTGGCCCAGCGCCGCGCGGTCGCCGTGCGCGACGCCATCGCCCAGACCCTGATCGAGCGGCCGGACCTGGGCAGCCTGCGCACCATCGTCCGGGCCCTGATGAACGGCGTCGAGGGCTCGCCCGCCACCCGCCAGGTGCTGCTGGACGCCCTGTTCCGCCAGAGCGCCGACGGCATGCTGGCCCATCACCACCAGGCCTTCCTGGCCGCCATCGCCGGCAAGGCGCGGCTGGAGGTGGCCCTGACCCGCGAGACCGCCTTCGTCCTGACCCACGCGGTCATCGGCCTGCTGCGCGCCGCCGCCGCCGAGCCGGAACTGGAGCTGGAGCCGGCCGCCCTGGAGGACGAGCTGGTGCGGCTGATGGAGGCCTATGTCACCGCCCTGGCGGTCGAACGCCCGCGCGGCCTGGAGATCGCGCCGGGATTGTGATCATATGGATCACACCTCACGGGCGCGTACGGGTTGGTCATGAGCAAGGTCTGGCGCTTCTTTCGGGATCCCAAGAACCTGGCGGCGCTCACCGCCCTGGCCGGGGCCCTGGCCTTCGTCTGGAGCAAGTTCGAGGCGAAGAAGCCCGAGGCTCCGGCGCCGGCCGTGGCCTCCGCCCCCGCGACCACGCAGGAGGCGCGAGCCGACGGCGCCGGTCATGCCGTCAACGCCGCCGGTGCATCGTCGGTCAGCATCGGCGCCGCGCCCGCGCCGCCGCCCAAGCCGAGCGCCGCGACCGTCCCGGACGCTGCGCCAGTGAACCAGACCGCCACGTCAAAGGACGGCCACGCGGTCAACGCCGCCCAGAACGCCGCCGTGCAAATCACCGAGGCGAAGTAGAGCCCGTGCGGCGGATCCTGGTCCTGGGTTTGCTCGCCGCCCTCGCCTTCGCCCTGCCCGCCGCCGCCCTACCCGCCTTTGCCCAGGCCCCGCCGCCGCGCCAGTCGGCCGTCGCCTCGGGAACCTGCGGCGTGGCGGTCAACGCCTCGGGCCAGGCCCGGGTGACGATCACCAACAACTGCGACGCCAAGACCGCCGCCATCGTCCAGAAGCTGATCGACAGCGATCGCCGCCAGACCGCCCAGATCGAGGCCCTGATGCGCCAGGTCGAGCTCCTGGCCAAGGCGGTCCAGACCACCAACGCCGAGGCCGCCCGCCCCGAGGCGACGCCGGCCGCCCGCGACGCCGCCACCCGCCTGGCCGAAGGCGACCCCACCGCCGCCGCCGCCGAACTGGGCCGCAAGGCCGCCGCCGCGAGCGGGGACGCGGCCGAGCTCTATCTGAATCAGGCCAGCCTGCTGGCCACCCGCGACATCGCCGCCGCGCGGACCGCCGTCGAGCGCGCCCTGGCCATCGATCCCGACAACGCCTCGGCCCTGTCCCTGGCCAGCGACCTGGCCGTGGACGCCGGCGACACGATCGGCGCCGCCCGGTTCCTCCAGCGCGCCCAGACCCTCCTGGAAGCGCGACTGGCGACCCAGCCCGAGGACGCGGAGGCCCAGCTGCGTCTGGCCGGCATCCACACCCAGATCGGGGACCTGGCCGGCGGGCGCGGTGACCGCGCCGAGATGCGGCGACGCTACGCCGCCGCCCTGGCGCTCCTGGAGCGGCGCGCGGCGCGGGCGCCCGACGACCTGGACCAGCAGCACGACCTGGCCATGGGCCAGATGATGCTCGGCGAAATCGCCCTGCGTCTGGGCGACCTCGACGAGGCCCAGAGGCGCTACGAGGCTCTGCTGGCCATCACCCAGCGGATCTTGGCGCGCGATCCGAACTATGACGAGGGTCAGCGCGACCTCTGGATCGCCGACAACCATCTGGGCGACCTGGCCCAGCGCCGGGAAGACCTTGTCCAGGCGGGGGTCCGATATCAGGCCTCCCTCGCCATCGCCGAACGCCGCGCCGCCCAGGCCCCCTCCGACGACGACCGGCAGCTGGACCTGGCCCTCAGCCACGGAGCCCTGGCCAGGTTGGCCGTCGCGAGAAAGGACGCCGCCGAAGCTCGCATCCGCTATCGCGCCAGCCTGGCCATCTTCGAGCGGCTGGCCGCCAAGGACCCGGCCGAGGGCGAATGGCAAAGGAGCCTGGCGGCCTGCCGTCGCGAACTGGGGACCTTGGCCTGGCGGGAGGGCGACCTGGCCGCCGCCCAGACCGAGTACGAGGCCGGGGCGGCCGTGCTGGAAAAGCTGGTCGCCCGCGACCCGAACAACGGCGACTGGCGGCTGGAACTGGCCCGACTGCACCTGACGCTGGGCGCCCTGCTCCAGAAGCGTGAAAACTTTCCCGACGCCCGGCGGCGCTTCGAGGCGAGCCTGGCGCTCTATGCCCGGCAGGCGGCGCTGGACCCCGCCGACACTCAAGCCCGAGCGAACCTGGCCCTGGCCCATGAGCAGTTGGCCGACCTGGCCAAGGCCCAGGGCGACAACACCGAGGCGCGCCGCCAGTACCTCGCCGCCCTGCCCGAGCGCCAGGCGGCGGCGGCCGGCGATCCGGACGACGTCGACCTGCAGGTGGCCCTCTGGGAGGCGGAGCTCCACGTCGCCGAGATGGCCTACAAGGCCAAGGACCTGGACGAGGCGCGGCGCCGGTTGGAGGCGGGCCTGGTCGTGATCCGCACCCTGGCCGCCAAGGCGCCAAACGATCCCGACCACCGCGCCAAGGTGGAGCACACCCTGGCGCTGATCGAGGCGATGAAGGCGGCGGGAACGGCGCCTTAGCCCCCCTCAACGGCGTCATCCCGGGCACAAGGCCCGGGATGACGGCTGGTGAGGGCTACAAATACTTGCTCAGGCTCAGCGACGAGAGCGTGCTGATCATCGAGAACAGGGCTTCCAGCTGGGTCTGGTACTGGGTGGTGAGCACCGCCGCCTGGGTGAGGTCCGCGCCCTTCAGGTCGGTGACCAGGGCGTCGATGGCGTCGATCTTGGCCTCGTTGCGGCTGGTGATCGTGTCGAGCGACGAGGCCTGGATGGCGATGGTTTCCTGCAGGGTGCCGATGCCGGTCAGGGCCGTGCCCGCCTGGGCGTAGGCGTCGGCGATGGCGTCCGGGTCGGTGGGATTGGCCGCCACCGTGGCGATGGCCCGGGCCAGTTGCTCGAAGGCCGAGGCGTCAGCCGAGACCGACAGCCCCACCCGCTCTCCCTCCGAGCTGACATAGGTCCGCCCCGCCGCCGCCCCGCCGTAGTAGGACGTGTCCGCCCCAGCCGTCGGGTCGTAGCCGTCGGCGGAGAAGTCGACGGGCGCGACGTCGACAGCCTGACCCGAGAACAGGTAGGTCCCGCCCTGCTGGCTGTTGAGCAGGGCCTGCAGGTCGGTCAGCCAGTCGGCCGCGTACTGGCCGGCCGTGTCGGCGTCGAGCGTGGAACTGCTCATCATCGAGGCCAGCTGGGTCTTAATGGTGGTGGCCAGGTCCGCGATCTCGCCCACCGCCGAATAGGCCGCCTGGATGTAAGCCGAGGCTGAAGAGGCGGCGGTGTTGTCGGCGGTCAGGCGGGCGCTCTGGTTGCCCAGGGTCAGGACGCTGGCCGTGCTAGTCGCAATGCCACCGTAGGTCTGGGACTTGAGGCCCGACGCGGTCTGCGCCTGCTGGTCGGCCAGCTTGGCCTGGACCTTCAGACTGGCCGCCGTCATCAGGCTGGTGTGGGCGAAGGTGGCGACGCGGCTGAGCATCAGCTGACCATGCTCACGAGGGTGTCGAACAGGTCCTTGGCCAGGGAGATCAGCTGGGCGTTGGCCTCGTACTGGCTCTGGTAGGTGGTGAGATTGGCCAGCTCCTCGTCGATGTTCACGGCCGTCAGGTTCTGCAGGCGCGAGGTCGCCGCCTCGCTGGCGGCGGTGGAATTGGCGCTCTGGGTGGCGGCGGCCGCGATCATCGTCGCCGCGCTCGAGACGAAGCTGGAGGCGTAGGAGGCCAGGCTCGTTGTCTTGGCCGACTGACTGCCCGTGGCCGCGAACGACACCGAGGTGTTCAGCAGGCTGGAAAGCTTGTCGGCGATGGTGCTGTCGCCCGAGGCCAGGGCCAGGTCGCCGGTCGCCAGGATCGAGGTCATCGAGAGGGCCGCCGTCGGCAGGCCGCTGGCGTCGCTGGTCAGCTTGGACGACACGCCGATGGTCGAGGCCGAAGAGCCGGTGAACAGGTCGTTGAACCCGAACTTCGCCGAGATCCCCGCCCCGTCGTCGACCAGGGCCACGCCGTTGGCGCTGCTGGTGGCGGCGATGGTCAGCTTGCCGTCCGAGCCGATGCCGGCGGACAGACCGCTGATCCCGTTCAGCGCCGTGACCAAGTCGCCGACCGTGGCGTAAGCGGAAAGGTCCAGGTCCTGGCTCGACACCGTCTTGCCGCTGGAGTCGGTCACCGCCACCCGAAGCGTACCGGTCACCGAGAGGGCGTCGCCGGCGCTCACCGCGCCCGAGCTGGTCAGGCTGCTGGGCGCGGGGACCGACGAACCGGCGTTGGTCACGGCGTTGACCTGGGCGATCAGGGTGGAGGCCATCGCGTCCAGCTGGTCCTGCTGGGCCGGCAGGGTGGTGTCGCGCAGGGTGACCAGGGCGCCCAGTTCGCCGGTGGTCTGGCTTGAGGTGATGTCCTTGCCGTTCAGCAGGATGCCCGAGATCGAGCCCGGATAGGTCGCGCTCGCGCCCAGGGTGCTGGAGGCGGTGTAGGTCAGGGTGGCGGCCGTGGTGCCGAGCAGGGCGTCGCCGCCGGTGGTGTAGACCCGCAACTGGTTGTCGGACGTGAGGTAGCTGGAAACGCCCATCAGGCCCGACAGGGTGCTGAGCGCCGCGTCGCGCTGGTCTTCCAGGCTGGTGGTGTCGCCGCCCTGGGCGGAGACGGTGGCGATCTGGCTGTTCAGCGAGGCCAGGGTCTTGAGCGAGCTGTTGATCGTGCCGACCGTGGTCTCGATCTGGCTATTGGCCTGGGTGCGCAGCGATTGGACCTCGCCCGACAGGCTCTTGATCCCGCTGGCCAGGGACGAGGCGTCGGAGACCAGCTGGGCCTTGCTGGTGGCGTCCGCGCCCGACGATAGGGCCGACAGGGCCGTGGCGAAGGCCGTGAGCAGGCTGGAGACATCGTCGCCGTTGGCCGTCGAGCCCAGGGCCGCGTCGTCGGACTGCATGTAGCTGTCGGTCACCGCGTCGCCCCCGGCGGCGGCGGCGGTCTTCAGCACGGTCTTGGAAAGATAGCTGTCGGCCACGCGCAGGATGGTGGCGTCCGACAGGGTCTGGGTGGTGGTGCTGACCGCGCTGGTGACGGACTTGCGGCTGTAGGTCGCGTCGTCGGCGTTGGCGACGTTGAGGTTGGCCACCGCGATCCGGGTCTGCGAAGCCGTCAGGGCCGAGCCCGCCGCGCCGATGATCGAGGACAGCGACATGGCGGTCAGTCCTTGCGGGGACGGTAGGAGCGGTGCGCGGAGAGACCGCGATTGACCGCCGCGATCCGCAGGCGACCTTCGGTCATCTCGGCGTCCAGGCGCGACAGGCGCGTGTCGAGCGCGGCCTGCACCTCGTGCAGGCTGGACAGCAGCAGCAGGCGATCGGCCTCGGGCGCGGCGGCCAGCCCTTCGGCCACGCCGCGCGCCAGGGCCCGGGCCTCTTCCACCGTGGTGACCAGCGGCGCGTCGCCGCCCACCCGGCGGGCGTGCTCTGCGCGCAGGCGCAGGCGCTCGATGGTGTCCATCAGCGCACCGCCTGGATCAGGGTGTCGAACATGTCCTTGGTGGTGGAGATCACGTTCGAGGCCGCCGAATAGGCCTGCTGGGCGATGATCATCTTGTTGAATTCGGTGGCGATGTCGGTGGTCGAGCCCTCCAGGGCGCTGGCCACCAGGGTGCCGGAGCTGCCGTCGCCCGGCAGGTTGACGTGCACCTGGCCGGCGTTGGTGTTCTCGTCATAGACTGTGCCCGAGACGTGGGTCAGCCCGTTGGGATTGCTGAAGGTGGCGACCGGGATCTGGTAGATCGCCAGGCTCACCCCGTTGTCGAAATTGGCCGTGACCAGGCCGTTGGCGTCGATGGTCACGCCCGACAGCTCGCCGTAGTTGGCGCCGTCCTGCTCGATGGTCGGGGTGATCGACAGGGTCGAGGAGGTCGAGGCGAACTGGGTCAGGCCGTCGGTGCCGCCGGCGGCGCCCAGGTTCAGAGTGATGGCGCTGGTCGCCGCCCCCGTCGAATAGCTGGCGATGCCGAGGGCCACCGGCGAGGGATCGGTCGAGGCGAGACTCCCGTCGGTGTTGAAGGTCACCGTCACCGTGGACGGCGAGATCACCCCCGAGGTCGTGGTGGTGTCGGAAGTCAGGGTCGGGTTGGCCAGGGCCAGCGACCAGGTGTTGTCGCCGGTCTTGGTCCAGGTCTGGCCCACGGTGTGGCTGACGCCCAGGCTGTCGATCACCTCCATGCTGGTGGTGAAGGCCTGGCCCGTCGTGGCGTCGGCCGGCAGGTTGGCCGACATGGTCACGTTCTGGGTGGCCTTGGCCGTGCCGCCGATCGAGTTGAAATTGATCGCCTGCAGGCTCGACAGGTCGCTGGCGTTGCTGGCCAGCACGTTGCCGTCTGCATCGGTGGGCAGGCCCTGGAGGTAATAGCCCTCGCTGTTGACCAGGTAGCCGTCGGCGTCGGTCGAGAAGCTGCCGTTGCGGCTGTAGACCAAGTCCGAAGAGGTGTCGCCCGGGTGGGCCGAGACCACGAAGAAGCCCGCGCCGTCGATGGCGACATTGGTCGAGGTGGCGGTCGAGGAGATCACCCCGCCCACGCTCAGCGCCTGGCTGGACTTGGCCACCACCGAGCTGGTCGACTTGGCCGAGCCCATGGCCCCGGTGACCAGCGACTGGAAGTCGACCTCCTTGGTCTTGTAGGCCGTGGTCGAGGCGTTGGCGATGTTCTCGGAGATGGCGGCCAGGGCCAGGCTCTGGGCCGACAGGCCCGACACCGCAGTGGAAAGGGCGGAGGAAAGGCTCATCGCGTCCGCCCCTTAGCTCTGGCCGGAGGCGAGCAGCTGAACCTGGGTCAGCAGCGACGACATGTTGTCCGACATCGTCGTCAGCGTCTGGTTCATGCTGATCTGCTGCTCGAGGCCCGAATAGGTCGCCAGCTGGCTGGTGAACTCGGTGGGGTCTTCGGGATCGAGCGGGTTCTGGTTGGTCAGCTGCGTCATCAGCAGCTTGAGGAAATCGGTGGTGCCCAGGGCCAGCGAGCTGGACGCGCTGGAGGTCGTGGCCGTCGTCGCGGCGCTGGTGGTCGAGGTGATGGCGGTCATTGGAAACCCTCCGGTGACGCCGGGCGGCGCCGTTCGCAGGGTTCAACGGAGGGTGCGGGGCGGATGGGGCGGTGTTTTTTTGGGGCCGCTTGTCGGACCGTTTCCACGCCCCCTACGCCCGTCATCCTCGGACTTGTTCCGAGGACCCCTGGTTCAGCCGAGAAGAAGGACAATCCGTGGAGCGGTGAGGCCGCGACCGCTCTTCGACCGGCAAACCAGCCGACAGAGGGGTCCTCGGAACAAGTCCGAGGATGACGGGCGTGGAGGGCGGCGAAAATAAACCGCCCCATCCGCCGCGCGCGCCCCGTTCAACGCTCTCGAAGCCTGGCCGCGCAGAACGGCGGAAGGCTTCCCGCGCCGGGTCGTCCGGGGCGGCCTCAAGAAGAGAGCCGGATTAGAAAATGCCTGTCATCTCAACCAACACAGCGGCCAACACCGCCCTGCGCTACCTGAACACAAACAGCGCCGCGCAGAGCGAATCCCTGGCCAAGCTGTCGAGCGGCTCGCGGATCGTGAGCGCCAAGGACGATGCGTCGGGTCTCGCCATCGCCACGTCCATGAACGCTGACATCACCGTGCTGAACCAAGCCGCCACCAACGTCACCAGCGGCACCTCGGTGCTGAACACGGCCGACGGCGCCCTGTCCAACATCGCCGACATCCTGCAACGGATGAAGTCGCTGACGGCCCAGGCGCAGTCGGGCAGCTCCAGCACCGACGACCTCAGCTACATCAACGCCGAATACACCCAGCTGAAGGACGAAATCGACGACATCGCGTCGACGACCAACTTCAACGGGGTGGCCCTGCTGTCTTCCAGCGGGACCTCGGTGGCGACCACGCTGGGCACGGCCGCCAGCCCGGGCGACCTGGACACCGACTACTTCAAGGTCGAGACCGGCAACACCAGCCTGGGCGCCGTCAGCTACCTGGCCGACGGCACGGCGACCACCGTCGACGTGGGCGACTATGTCGACGCCGACGGCAAGCTGCTGCTGAACGCCGACGGCACGGCCAAGGCCACCGCCGAGGACCTGCTGGCCGACTCGGTCAACACGGTCACCTGGACGGCCACGGCCGGCACGGGCACCAGCGCCTACACCAACGGCGCCGGCGTCGACTTCCTGGTCGGCACCTCCAGCAGCGACACGATCAGCGTCAAGCTCGAGGCCGCCGATACGGCGTCCCTGGGCATCGACGCCACGTCCATCACCAGCGCCGCCTCGGCGGCCACGGCGATGGACGCGATCGACGCCGCCATCACCCAGGTCTCCGAGGCCCGGGCCAATGTCGGCGCCACCCTGTCGCGCTTCGAGTACCGCGGCGACGTGATCTCCACCTCCCTGGAGAACCTGCAGTCGGCCAAGTCGGCCATCTCGGACGTCGATATCGCGTCCGAGCAGACCAACTACACCAACGCCTCGACCCTCACCTCCGCCGCCATCGCCGCCCTCGGCAAGGCCAACGAGATGAGCCAGTCGCTGCTGAAGCTGCTGCAGTAGCAAACCTGGGCGGGAGGGTTCCCTGGCCCTCCCGCCGCTTTTCCCCATTCACCCTGAAGGCTCGCGCGAAGGTCCGTCATGACCACGACCAGCAGCGTCTCCACGTCCGGTTCGACCACCTACGTCACGGGCACGGCCTCGGGCCTGGACACCGACGCCATCATCGACGCGGCCGTGGCCCAGAAGACCGCCCGCGCCGACACGATCGACGCCAAGGTCACGGCCAACAAGACCAAGATCTCATCCTACCAGACCCTGCAAACCCTGCTGCAGGCGGTGTCGGACTCGATGTCGAGCCTGGCCTCCTCGACCTACAGCTCGATCTCGACCAGCACGAACGCCTTCGACGAGAAACAGGCCTATCTCACCGCCTCGGACGGGACCGACGCCACGGGCGTGCTGGCCGTCAGCGCCGACAGCGACGCCACGGCCGCCTCCTACGAGATCACC
This sequence comes from Caulobacter sp. GW821-FHT09B08, assembly GCF_059418225.1. Classification (NCBI taxonomy): domain Bacteria; kingdom Pseudomonadati; phylum Pseudomonadota; class Alphaproteobacteria; order Caulobacterales; family Caulobacteraceae; genus Caulobacter; species Caulobacter sp. GW821-FHT09B08. The sequence goes on from NZ_JBWKPL010000001.1 coordinate 357,463, forward strand.
GTCACCCAGCTGGCCAAGGCCCAGAAGGTCGCCTCCGCGACCCAGACCTCGGCCAAGACGGCCCTGGGCCTGGACGGGGTGATGTCGCTCTCCGCCGCCGACGGGACGGCCGTCGACATCACCGTCACCGCCTCCATGACGCTGAACGACCTGTCGACCGCCATCAACGCCAAGACCGCCACCAGCGGGGTGACCGCCACGGTGATCAACACCGGGACCGGCGCGCGGCTGGTGCTGTCGACCACCAACACCAACCAGGCCATCACGGTCGGGACCACCTCGGGCGACGACGTGGCGCTTGGCCTGGGCCTGACCGACGATACCGGCGCCTTCGCCTCGCAGCTCCAGGCCGCCCAGCCGTCCATCGTCACCATCGACCAGCAGACCATCACCAGCGACGGCAACGAGCTGACCGACGTGGTGCCCGGCCTGTCGATCTCGCTGCTGCAGACCACCACCACCGGCCAGTCGATCACGCTCGACGTCGAGGCCAACTACGACGACATCAAGACGGCGATCACCGGCTTCATCGACGCCTACAACGCCCTGCGCGAATTCGTGGTCACCAACCAGACCGTCGGCTCGGACGGCACGGTGCCCGAGGACGCGGTGCTGTTCGCCGACAGCATCCTGCGCGACGCCAACCGCCAGCTCTCGGCCCTGCTCTCCGGTTCGCCCGCCTCGTCCGGCGGCGACGTCGCCAACCTGGCCGACCTGGGCATCACCTTCGACGCCAACAACAACCTGCAGCTCTCCAGCGAGACCACGCTGGACAACCTCTTGCTGACCAACCTCTCCAGCATCGCCGGCTTCTTCGAGACCAGCTTCACCAGCGACAACGCCGGCCTGAAGCTGATGAAGAACGCCACCACCCAGTCGTTCGACTTCAGCCTGGAGGTCACGGCCGTGGACGGGGCGATCACCGGCGTGACGGTGGGCGGCAAGAGCGGCCTCTTCACCGTGGCCGGCAGCCTGATCACCGGCGCCAAGGGCACGATCTACGAGGGCCTGTCCTTCGCCCTATCGCCCGCCACCACCGGCGCGATCGCCGTGAAGGTGCAGCAGGGCTTCGCCAACCAGATCACCAGCCTGCTCAGCGGTTTCGCCAACACCACCAACGGCACGATCCAGACCCAGATCGCCAGCCTCGAGACCATCGACACCGACCTGGCGTCGAAGGCCGACGACATCCGCACCGACGCCGAAGCCTACCGCACCAAGCTGGTCGCCAGGTACGCGACCATGGAGAGCGAGCTGTCGGCCGCCCAGCTTCTTCAACAGCAGATCAAAGCCATTCTCGGAGCCAGCAGCAGCGATGACGACAGCTAACGCCAAAGCCTTGGGAGCCTACGCGGCCGCCCGCAATCTCAACCAGAACCCGCGCGACGTGCTCGCCGCCGTGCACGAGGCGCTGTACGGCGCCATCGCCTCGGCAAAGCTTGCCCACGAGGCCGGAGCGCTGGATCAAATGTGCCGCCACGTCGCCCGCGCGACCCAGATCCTGATGGTCCTGTCGACCAGCCTGGACTTTTCGGCCGCCGGCCAGGACGGCGCGATGCTTCGCCGGTTTTACCGTTCGTTGCTGGAAATGCTCACTGAAGCCTCCCGCCAGCGCAGTATGTCGCCTTCGTATCAAAAATCTCTCGACCTTCTCCAACCTTTCTGCAAATCTCTCAGAGGTTACGAATAGTACGAACAAAATGTATCTCTTGAGTATCAGCTAGTTTTACTATCGTTGTTATTTGAAATCTGGCCCATGTTTTGCCTGTACCATTTTCAGACACGCTCTGATTTGGACCGAAACAATGCCTGGTTCGACGAACATCGATGGCGCCGACAGCCGCTCGGACGAAGACCTGTTCCTGGCCTGCGCCGGCGACGAACCCGGCGCCTTTCGCCTAGTGGTCGAGCGGCACATGCGGATGGTGCGGAGGCTGGCGCTCAATGTGCTGGGCGACGCGCACGAGGCCGAGGACGTGGCCCAGGAGGTGTTCGTGGCCGTGTGGAAGGCGCGGCTGGACTGGCGGCCCGAGGCGCGGTTCTCGACCTGGCTGCACCGGGTGACGGTCAACAAGGCCATCGACCGGCGCCGCTCGCTGCGCGGGGTCTCCCAGGCCTCGCCGGAGCCGCAGGAGACGCTGACCCGCCTGGCCGACGCCGACCAGCGGGCGGCCCGGCCCGAAGGCGCCCCAGAGGACGCTCATGTCCGCCTCGAGCGGATGGAAAGCGCCAAGAGCCTGCGCCTGGCCCTGGACCGCCTGCCGGCGAGCCAGAACCAGGCCCTGACGATGTTCTATTTCGAGGAGCTGGACGTTGGTAGAATCGCCGACCGTCTGGATTGCTCGGAACAGGCGGTGCGGTCGCTCCTCAAGCGGGGGCGCGCCGCGCTGAAGACCAATCTCCAGAGACAGAAGAAGATCTGTAGCCATGGATATCGCCCGGTTCAAAGCCAGCCTCGCCAGCCTGGGGGCCGATCTTGAGCGCTGGCCGCCCGACGAGGCGGACGCCGCCGTCGCCCTGCTGGCCACCAGCGACGAGGCCGTGACCCTGTTCGCCGAGGCCACGGCCGACGACCTGGATATCCTCGGTGACGACGGGGCGAATCTCGACGCCCTGGTCGACGCGACCCTGGGCCGCGTCGAGCGGGACGGATGAACAGCCGGACCGCTTTGTTTCAGGCCCGAGCGCGAAATCGCGGCAATATTTCAGTTCGCTGCGGAAATGTTTCCGAACGATACAAAACGGTACCGACTAGACGCCTAAAACCTTGAAAAAGCGACGGTCCGCGACTTTTCGCCCATGGCGAAGGTCCCGAGGCGGCCGTAATCTGCGCGTATGCTCAGCGCCATGATCCAGCCCGCGACCGCCGACACCGCCAACGTCCTTCTCGTCGAGGACGACGACGTCCTGCGCCAGGAAATGGCGGCCTATCTGTCGAGCCAGGGCTATGCGGTGCGCGAAGCCGCCACGGTGGCCGCCGCCCGCGAGGCGATGGAGACCCGGCCGGTCGACGTGATGGTGCTGGACGTCAACCTGCCCGGCGAGAACGGCCTGTCGCTGTGCCGCCAGGTCGCCGGTTCCGACGGTCCGGCCATCCTGCTGCTCAGCGCCCTGGGCGACCCGGTCGACCGCATCGTCGGGCTGGAGCTGGGCGCCGACGACTATGTGGTGAAACCCATCCCGCCGCGCGAGCTGCTGGCCCGGGTCAAGGCCCTGATGCGCCGCCGGGCCGGCGGCAAGAGCGGCGCCCGCAGCGACGTGCGCGCCTTCGCCGGCTTTCGCCTGGACGCGGCCGCCCGCCAGCTGACCGCTCCCAACGGCGTGCTGCTGCTGCTGACCCCCGGCGAATTCACCATCCTGACCACCCTGGTCGACCACGCCCGCTCGGTGGTGTCGCGCGACGAGCTCTTGACCATACTGGCCGGCGAGACGGTGGAGACCTTCGGCCGCCGCATCGACCTGCACATCAGCCGCCTGCGCCGCAAGATCGAGGCCCAGTCCGACCAACCGCTGATCCGCACCTATCGCGGCATGGGCTACATGCTGGACGCCAAGGTCACGGTGGAATGACCAGGCCGGGGGGCCTTTTCAAACGACGGTGGCCGAGCCCGCCGATCGCCGTCCAGGTGATGGCGCTGCTGCTGGCCGGCCTGGTGGTGGCCCAGACCGTGACCCTGGGCCTGACCCTGCTGCTGCCCCCGGCCCCGGCCATGCACCACACCCTGGCCGACATCGCCGCCGGCCTGCGCGGCGCCCCGGCCAAGGGCGATGACGACCGCCCGCTGGTCCGCACCGTCGAGACCCAGCCCCCCAGCCTGCAGAGCCCCGGCTGGGTGGCCTCCGAGCCCGCCAGCGCGGACCTGGCCCGCCTGCTGAACGTGCCGCGCCAGGACGTGCGGCTGCTGTTCTACGCCCCGCCGCCGTTCGCCGGCGCCGAGAGCCGCCGCCCGGGCCATCCGCCCATGGCCCTGATGCTCTTCACCACCTATGCCGAGGCCCAGACCCTGCCACCGCCCGGCGCCATGGGCCCGCGCGGGCCGATGTTCGGCCAGGCGCGACCCGATCAGGGATTCGGCGGCCAGGGCGCGGCCATGCGCGGGAGCTTCCCGCCGGGCGCCGCGCCTGGCGGATTCCAGGGCGGCGGCTTCCAAGGCCGCGCCGCCGCGATGCGCCAGATGCAGACCGGCGGCCAGCGGGCGTTTGGAAATGGGGCCGGCGGCCGGACCTTCGACCGCTCGGCGGCCTTCGCCTCGTCCGACCGGTCCGGGCGCGGGACCGACCCGCTGTTCTCCGCGCCGTTCCGCTCGTCGTCGGTCTATGTCCTGCCCCCGTCGCTGCGCGGCGATGCTCCGGTCTCGACCCCGCTGGACCCGGTGGCCGACGCCGCGGCCCGCGAGCCGACCCCGCCGGCGCCCGCCGCACCTGTCGCCGCCGCCCGGACCGTCGTCGCGGCCGAGCCGCCCCCGGCCGCGCCCGTCGTCCAGACCCCGCCGCCGGCCCGCGCCGCCGCGCCCGAGCCGGACGTCCCCGGCCGCCCCCTGCCCGCTCCGACCGCCCGCAGCCTGTTCGGCTTCGCTCCGCCGCCGTTCATCGAGGGCGACTTCGTGGCCGCCCTGCGCGTGGGCCCGGACCAGTGGGTGACCCTGCGGCCGCAGCCCGAGGCCTTCCCCAACAGCTGGCAGCGCCGGGTGCTGATGTGGTTCGCCCTGTCGCTGGCCGTGGTGGCGCCGCTGGGCTGGATCTTCGCCCGCCGCCTGGCCGCGCCCCTGGCCGGCTTCGCCGCCGCCGCCGAGCAGCTGGGCCGTGACCCGGCCTCGCCGGTGATCGTCGCCGACGGCCCCGCCGAGATCGGCCGCGCCGCCCGGGCCTTCAACGCCATGCAGGGGCGCCTCAGCCGCTACATCACCGACCGCACGGCGATGATCGGGGCCATCAGCCACGACCTGCGCACGCCGCTGGCCCGCCTGCGCTTCCGCCTGGAGCGCGCCTCGCCCGCCCTGCGCCGCGAGATCGGCCAGGACCTGGACCAGATGGAGGCCATGATCACCTCGGTCCTGGCCTTCATGCGCGAGGACGCCGAGGCCGGCGCCCGCCAGCGGGTGGACCTGCGCTCGCTGCTGGAATGCGTGATCGACGAGGCCGAGGTCACCGGCGCCGACGTCGCCCTGGAGCCGGGCGAACCGGCCGAGGTCGAGGTCTCGGTGCTGGGCCTGCAACGGGTCTTCGCCAACCTGGTCGGCAACGCCCTGAAGTACGGCGACACCGCCCGGGTGCGGATGAGCGTCGAGGGCGACGAGACGGTGGTCGAGATCCAGGACGACGGCCCCGGCCTGGAGGCGAACGAGCTGGAGCGGGTGTTCACCCCGTTCTATCGCGGCGTCGAGGCCCGCACCTCCAGCAAGCAGGGCGTGGGCCTGGGCCTCAGCTCGGCCCGCTCCATCGTCCGCGCCCACGGCGGCGACATCCGCCTTAGTCTGCCCGGTCACGGCCTGCTGGCCCAGGTGCGGTTGCCACTGGCGGGCGGAGCGGTGCTGGCGCCGCCGGAGCGGTTGCAGGCGGCGGAGTAGGATCTCCCACCGCCCTCTTTAATGGCCGTCATTCCCGCCCTTGTGGCGGGAACCCCTGGTTCAGCCCGCAAGTGCGCTGCCTTGGCGCGCTGGCGCGCCACCCCTCTGCCCTTGCGGCGGACAGAGGGGTTCCCGCCACAAGGGCGGGAATGACGGCGGTAGGAGCGGAGGGGGAAGCTCCCTACTTCCCCCCGTGATCATGCATCACCCCGCCCGGCCCGTGGGCCTCGGCGCGGCCGCCCAGGCCGTCGGGGATGCCGATGCTGACATTGGCCATCATGCCCTGGTCCTCGTGGTCGAGGATGTGGCAGTGCAGGACGTACTCGCCGATGTAGCGCTCGTACCGGGTGTAGACCTTGATCTTGTAGTCCTGCTTGACGAACAGGGTGTCCTTCCACTGGTTCAGCACCCCGGCATAGTCCGGATCGAACGCCGGCGTGCCGGGGGTGGTCACCGGGTCGCCCGCCTTGTTCAGCACCTCGATCACCTGGAACGGGTTCACGTGGATGTGGAACGGGTGGGAGGCGAAGTCCGAGGTCAGATCCCATTCCTGAACCTCGCCCAGCACGGCCTTGCGGTCGATCCGGTCGGGCTTGTAGGGGCCGCTTTCGCCGGGCGGCAGGTCGGGATTGAGCACCTCGAACAGGGCCGGGGTCGGCTTGGTGTCGATGTTGAAGGCCAGGCGCTGGGGCTTGGAGTTCAGCTCCTTGGGATCGATCGTCTTGTGCCAGACGAACTTCGACAGCTTCAGCCCGGCGTTGAGGTCGTCCAGCACCGTCTTCTGCACCACCGGGTCCTTGATGTTGCGGGTGGCGGCGCGCGACAGCAGGGCGCCCAGCAGGGCGTCGGGATTGGTGGCCGCCTGGCCCTGGTCCACCACCGCCACGCCCAGCAGCTTGATCGGCTCGGGCACAAGGCTGGGGCTGCCCAGGGCGTCGCTGGCCCCGTCGACGATGCAGTAGTTGCCGGCGGTCGGGAAATAGACCAGCAGGTCGGCGCGATAGCCGGGCTGCAGCCGCGCCTCGGTGGTCTTGTAGACCTCCTGGCGGGTCAGGCCGTCGACCGCCACCTCCCACATCGGCAGGGCCTGGCCGGCGCAGTAGCGCTGCATGAAGGCAGCCTGGTCCTGGGCCGGCACGGTGTTCCAGTTGGGCGCGCCCGCCTTCATCGGGAAGAGGCGGAAATTGACCGCCTCGCGCACGCCGCCGTGGACCAGCCGCCAGCGCTCGAAGCGGCCGGAGACCAGCTTGTCCACCGCCGGCTGCACCCGGCCGTTGATCGAGGTGAAGCGCCCGGAATTCTTCCAGCTGGCGCTGGGGCTCAGCTGCTGGGCGTAGTCGCGGATCTCGCCGAACTGGTCGGTCTTGCACACCCAGGGCTGGCCGGTGGGGGTGTTGGACTTCTGGATCTTCCCGGCGTCGTCGAAGCAGGCGTACTGCACCTGCTGGAACATCACCACCTTGTCCTCGAAGGGCTTGCCGTCGGCTTCCTGCAGCAGGACGTCGATGTCGCCGGGCTTGTCGGCGGTGGGGATGCGGGTGTCCTTGATGACCAGGGCGCCGGCCATGCCGCTGGACACCTGCAGGGCCGTCGAGCCGTGCTTGTGCGGGTGGTACCAGAAGGTGCCCGCCGGGTGGTCGGACGGCACGGCGTATTCGTAGTCGAAGGTCACGCCCGGATTGATCGAGATCAGCACGTTGTCGCTGTTGCCCGACGGCGAGACCCACAGGCCGTGGGCGTGCAGATTGGTCTCGTTGAAGCAGTGGGGGACGTTCACCCCGCCGTCCGGAACCACGCACTTGGCGGCCGGCAGCGGCTTGCCGTCCTTGTCCTTCTCCAGGATGTTGTTGGCCAGGGTGATCCGCACCGTCTGGCCCGGCTGCATGGTGATGGTCGGGGCCAGGAACGGCGTGCGGGGATCGACCTTCGAGCCGTGGTACGAACGCAGCAGAACCTTGTCCAGGCCCAGGGTCCAGGGGTTGCGGATCGTGCCCTCGGTCAGCTCGATCGAGAACTTGTATTCGATGTTCTGGCGGCCATCGACATAGATGTCCTCGCCCTCCTCGCCCAGGCCCGCGGGCACGGTGGGCGCCAGCTCCAGGCGCGGCCGGTCGTCGCCCCGCTCGGGCACCGCCGCCGGCGGGCTGGCGAAGACGTTGTCCTTGGCGATCTCCAGGGCGGCCTTCACCTGCTCTTTCGTCGGCGCCGTCTGGGCCATGGCCGGTCCGGCCGCCCCGATCCCAGCGCCTAGGGCTAGAGCGGTCAGCGACACGCCGACCAAAGCGGTCTTGATATGAGCCTTCATGATCCTTGCCTCCCCATCGCGGCCGCTCGGGGCGCGGCCGCTTGATTCCCACGGACGGGCGGCCGCCCGAGGCTCGAAGGCTTCGGTTCCGGCGCGCCGATATAAGGTTGAGAGCGGTTCAAACACGCCCTATGCGCGAACTATCGCCCATCGTGCGCGACTTGGAAAGGCCGAGCTTCGCGTCCCGGGCGATGTGGCGAAAACCGCTCGCCCCACATTTCCGCGCTGAAATGCCGAGGTAACGTGGCTGGCCAAGAAAGCCTGGGAGAACGCGGGCCGCTTTCCAGGCATCCCTTCGCCCACTGTGGCGTTTGTTGCCCTGGAAGCGTCAGTGTTCGCCGCCCCTTTCGTCTGCTCGCCTCGAGGCCTTGATGACCAACCCCGCCGCCCCCTCGACTCAAGGCCAGGGCCGTCGCCCCGTCAGCCGCAGGGCCCAGATCATCGGCGGCGCGATCGCCCTGGCGGTGCTGGCCGGGATCGTCTGGCTGGCCTGGAGCCTGATGCACGCGCCCAAGACCGAAGGCGGCGAAGGCGGCGGCCCCGGCGGACCGGGTGGTCCCGGCGGCGGCGGCGGACGTCGCGGCGGTCCGGCCAGCACGGTGGCGGTGGCCGTGGCCGGCCAGGCCGACCTGCCCGTGACCATCGAGGCCCTGGGCACGGTGACCCCGGCCGCGACGGTGACCGTCCGTCCGCAGGTGTCGGGCGTGATCACCCAGGTGCTTTTCAAGGAGGGCCAGATGGTCCGCGCCGGCCAGCCGCTGGTGCAGATCGACCCGCGCCAGTTCCAGATGGACCTGATGCAGGCCCAGGGGAACCTGACCCGCGACGAGGCCCAACTGGCCAGCGCCCAGGTCACCCTGGCCCGTTACCAGACCCTGCTGTCGCAGGACAGCATCGCCCGCCAGGAGGTCGACACCCAGGCCGCCACCGTCAAGCAGCTGCAGGGCACGGTGATGGCCGACAAGGCCGCCGTCGGCACCGCGCGCCTGAACGTCGGCTACGCCCGCATCGTCGCCCCGGTCAGCGGCCGGGTGGGCCTGCGCGTGGTGGACGTGGGCAACTATGTCGGCACGGGCGAAACGGCCGGGGTGGCGGTGATCACCACCGTCTCGCCGATCGACGTGGAGTTCACCGTCCCGCAGGACGACGTGCCGCGCATCTCGGCCCGCGCCTACAGCGGCGCGGCCCTGCCCGTCATCGCTCTTGATCGGACGAGAACCACCACCCTGGACAAGGGGACCTTCTCGACCCTGGACAACGTGGTCGACACCGGCACCGGCACCGTCAAGGCCAAGGCCCGCTTCCCCAACGCCGGCGGCACGCTGTTCCCCAGCCAGTTCGTCAATGTCCGGCTGGAGCTGGACAACATCAAGAACGCGGTCGTCGTGCCCGCCACCGCCCTGCGCCAGGGCAGCGACGGCGCCTTCGTCTGGGTGCTGAATTCCGACCAGACCGTCAGCAAGCGCAAGGTCACGGCCGGTCCCTCGACCACCGCCCAGGTGTCGATCGCCACCGGCCTGAAGGTGGGCGAGAAAGTCATCACCGAAGGCGGCGACCGCCTGCGCGACGGCGGCAAGGTTCAGTTGCCCGGCCAGGCCGGCAAGGGCAAGGGCCAGCGCGCGGGGAAGGGCCAAGGCGCGGGCAAGGGCGAGGGCGGCGAGCGCCGTCGCCGGCAGCAGGCCGAATAGGCCCAAGCCATGAACCCCTCGCGTCCCTTCATCCAGCGGCCGGTCGCCACGGCCCTGTTCATGGCGGCCATCGTCCTGGCAGGCCTGGTCGGCTTCAAGCTGCTGCCGCTGTCGGCCCTGCCCCAGGTCGACTATCCCACCATCCAGATCCAGACCCTGTACCCCGGGGCCAGTCCGGAGGTGATGAGCCAGACCGTCACCGCCCCGCTGGAACGCCAGCTGGGCGAGATGTCGGGCCTGGCCCGGATGAGCTCGACCAGCACGGCCGGCGCCTCGATCATCACCCTGCAGTTCAACCTGGGTGAAAGCCTGGACGTGGCCGAGCAGGAGGTGCAGGCGGCGATCAACGGGGCCAACAGCCTGCTGCCGGCCGACCTGCCCGCCCCGCCGGTCTACGCCAAGGTCAACCCCGCCGACGCGCCCGTCCTGACCCTGGCGGTGACCTCCGACACCCTGCCGCTGACCGAGGTGCAGAACCTGGTCAACACGCGCCTGGCCCAGAAGATCAGCCAGGTCTCGGGCGTGGGCCTGGTCTCGCTCAGCGGTGGCCAGCGTCCGGCCATCCGCATCCAGGCCGACACGCAAGCCATGGCCAGCTACGGCATCACCCTGGCCAACGTGCAGAGCGCCATCTCAAGCGCCAACGCCAACAGCGCCAAGGGCAGCTTCGACGGCCCCACCCGCAGCTACACGATCAACGCCAACGACCAGCTGCTGACCGTCGACGACTATTCCAGCCTGATCGTCACCTACAAGAACGGCGCCCCGATCCGTCTGCGCGACATCGCCCAGGTCGTGCAGAGCGCCGAGAACACGCGTCTTGGAGCGTGGGCCAACGACACCCCGGCGATCATCGTCAACGTCCAGCGCCAGCCGGGCGCGAACGTCATCCAGACCGTCGACGCCATCAAGGCCAAGCTGCCCGAGCTGGAGGAGGCCCTGCCCTCGAGCCTGGAGGTCAAGGTGCTGGCCGACCGCACCACCGGCATCCGGGGCTCGGTCCACCATGTGGAGATGGAGCTGCTGCTGGCCGTGGTGATGGTCGTGGTGGTGATCTTCTTCTTCCTGCACAGCCTGCGCGCCACGCTGATCGCGGGCCTGGCCGTGCCGATCTCGCTGATCGGCTCGTGCGGGGTGATGTACCTCCTGGGCTTCTCGCTGAACAACCTCTCCCTCATGGCCCTGACCATCGCGACCGGCTTCGTGGTCGACGACGCCATCGTCATGATCGAGAACATTTCCCGCCACCTGGAGAAGGGGGTCAAGCCGATGCAGGCGGCCCTGAAGGGGGCGCGCGAGATCGGCTTCACGATCATCTCGCTGACCGTGTCGCTGATCGCGGTGCTGATCCCGCTGCTGTTCATGGGTGATGTGGTCGGAAGGCTCTTCCGCGAGTTCGCAATCACCCTGGCCATCACCATCCTGATCTCGGCCGTGGTGTCCCTGACCCTGACCCCGATGCTGTCGGCCCGCTGGCTGAAGTCGGCCGGCGAGGAGCACCAGGGCCGGATCGCCAGGAAGTCCCAGGCGGTGTTCGAGCGCGTCGAGCACCACTACGAGCGGGGCCTGAACTGGGTGCTGGAGCGCCAGACCGCGACCCTGGTGGTGGCCCTGGCCACCTTCGCCCTGACCGCCCTGCTCTATCTGGTGATCCCCAAGGGCCTGTTCCCGACCCAGGATACCGGCCAGCTTCAAGCGCGGACGGAGGTCGAGCAGTCGGTCTCCTACGACCGCATGGCCGGGCTGCAGCAGCAGGCCGCCAAGGCCATCCTCGACGACCCGGCGGTGGAGAGCCTCAGCTCCTTCATCGGCGTCGACGGGGCCAACAACTCCATGCTCCACACCGGCCAGATGCTGGTCAACCTGAAGGCCGATCGCAGCGGCTCGCAGGAGAAGATCATGCAGCGGCTGCGCGACCGCGTCGCCGCCGTGCCGGGGGTTCACCTCTATCTCCAGCCCACCCAGGACCTGACCATCGACGCCGAGACCGGCCCGACGCTCTACCGCCTGTCGCTGGAAGGCGCCGACACCGCCACCGTCAAGGCATGGGCCGCCAAGCTGACCGAGCGGCTGGCCAGCGTGAAGTCCGTCCGCAACGTCTATAGCGACGCCAACGCCACGGGCGCGGCGGCCTATGTCGACATCGACCGCGACACCGCCGCTCGGCTTTCGATCACGGCGTCCGATATCGACGACGCCCTCTACAGCGCCTTCGGCCAGCGGATCGTCTCGACCATCTTCACCGAGACCAACCAGTACCGCGTGATCCTGGAGGCCAAGCCGGGCCTGCTGACCGCGCCGGAATCCTTAGGGTTGCTGAACCTCAAGACCGGCGGCGGCAGCCCCACCCCGCTGTCGGCGATCTCGACCATCAAGGAACAGAGCGCCCCGCTGCAGGTGACCCACGTGGCCCAGTTCCCGGCCACCACCATCGGCTTCGACACCGCCCCGGGCGTCTCGCTGGGCAAGGCGGTGGACGACATCCGCGGCGCCATGAAGGACATCGACATGCCCGTGTCGGTGACCCACACCTTCCTGGGCGCGGCCGGGGCCTACGAGAACTCGCTGGGCAACCAGCTGTGGCTGATCCTGGCGGCCGTGGTCTGCGTCTACATCGTGCTGGGCGTGCTCTACGAGAGCTACATCCACCCGCTGACCATCCTGTCGACCCTGCCCTCGGCGGGTGTCGGCGCCCTGCTGGCCCTGTGGATCACCGGCAACGACCTGGGCGTGATCGGGATCATCGGCATCATCCTGCTGATCGGCATCGTCAAGAAGAACGCGATCATGATGATCGACTTCGCGATCGAGGCGCAGCGCAACGAGGGCAAGAGCCCGCGCGAGGCGATCTTCCAGGCGGCCATCCTGCGCTTCCGCCCGATCCTGATGACCACCCTGGCGGCCCTGTTCGCGGCCATCCCGCTGATGCTGAGCTTCGGCGAGGGCGGCGAGCTGCGCCGGCCGCTGGGCATCGCCATCTTCGGCGGCCTGCTGGTCAGCCAGCTTCTGACCATGTTCACCACCCCGGTGATCTATCTGGCCTTCGACCGCCTGGCCCCGGCCGACAAGGGCGTTCACCGCGACGTCGACGACCACGTCGCGCCCGACCGGACCGATCCCGACCCGATCCCGGGGGCGCCGTCATGAACCTGTCGGCGCCTTTCATCAAGCGGCCGGTGGCCACGGTCCTGCTGACCATCGGCCTGGCCATGGCCGGCATCGCGGCCTTCTTCGTGCTGCCGGTCTCGCCCCTGCCGCAGGTGGACTATCCGACCATCTCGGTCTCGGCCAACCTGTCGGGGGCCAGCCCCGAGACCATGGCCTCCAGCGTCGCCACCCCGCTGGAGCGACGGCTGGGCACCATCCCCGGCGTCACCGAGATGACCTCGCAGAGCAGCACCGGCTCGGCCCGGGTGACCCTGCAGTTCGACCTCAACCGCAATATCGACGGCGCCGCCCGCGAGGTGCAGGCCGCCATCAACGCCGCCCGCTCCGACCTGCCCGCCACGCTGAAATCCAACCCCAGCTACCGCAAGCAGAACCCGTCGGACGCCCCGGTGATCATTCTGGCCCTGACCAGCGACACCAAGACCCCGGGCCAGATCTACGACGCGGTGTCCAACATCGTGGCCCAGCGCCTGTCGCAGGTGACGGGCGTGGGCGACGTCGAGATCGGCGGCGGCTCGCTGCCGGCCGTGCGGGTGTCGGTGAACCCGTTCCTGCTCAACAAATACGGCATCGCCCTGGAGGACGTGCGCGCCGCCGTGCAGTCGGCCAACGCCAACCGTCCCAAGGGCCAGGTCGAGGGCGATGGCCGGCGCTTCCAGGTCTATACCAGCCCCGGCGGGCGCAAGGCCGCCGACTACGCTCCCCTGGTGGTGGCCTGGCGCGGCGACGCCCCCGTGCGCCTGATGGACGTGGCCGAGGTCACCGACAGCGTCGCCGACACCCGCACCCTGGGCCTCTTCAACGGCAAGCCGGCCATCATCATCCTGGTCACCCGCCAGCCGGGGGCCAACATCATCCAGACGGTCGACAGCGTTCGCGCCACCCTGCCCGAGCTGCGCGCCCAACTGCCCGGCGACATCAATGTCCAGGTCGCCAGCGACAGCACCAACTCGATCCGCGCCTCGCTGCACGAGATCGAGGTCACCCTGCTGATCTCCATCGTGCTGGTGGTGCTGGTGGTCAGCGCCTTCCTGCGTAGCGCCCGGGCCACCTTCATCCCGGCGGCGGCGACCATCGTCTCGCTGCTGGGCACCTTCGGGGTGATGTACCTGCTGGGCTTCTCGCTCAACAACCTCAGCCTGATGGCCATCACCGTGGCCACCGGCTTCGTGGTCGACGACGCCATCGTGGTGCTGGAGAACACCGCCCGCCACATCGAAAAGGGCATGGACCGCCACAAGGCCGCCCTGCTGGGCGCGCGCGAGGTGGGTTTCACGGTGCTGTCGATCAGCGTCTCGCTGGTGGCCGTCTTCATCCCCCTGCTGTTCATGGGCGGCCAGGTGGGGCGCCTGTTCCGCGAGTTCGCCGTCACCCTGTCGGCGGCGGTGATGATCTCGCTGGTCATCTCGCTGACCACCACCCCGATGATGTGCGCCTACCTGCTGCGTCCGCCCAAGGAGGGCAAGAAGGAGGGCCGGATCGCCCGCTGGTTCGAGGCCGGCTTCGACCGTATCCACAAGACCTACGAATACAGCCTGGACTGGGCCCTGGCGGCCAAGCCGGTGGTGCTGCTGATCCTGGTGGCCGTGGTGGCCATGACCGCCTGGCTCTACGTGGCCGTGCCCAAGGGCTTCTTCCCCCAGCAGGACAGCGGCCAGATCCAAGCGGGCCTGCGCGCCGACCAGAGCGTGTCGTTCCACGTCATGCAGTCCAAGCTGAAACAGGTGGTCGACATCATCCGCAAGGACCCGGCCGTCGACACCGTGGTGGGCTTCACCGGCGGCGCCCGGGCCGGCGGCGGCTTCATGTTCGTCAACCTCAAGCCCCTGGGCGACGGGGCCGACGACCGCAAGGAGAAGGGCTCGGCGGTGATCGCCCGTCTGCGGCCCAAACTGCAGAAGGTCACCGGCATCAGCGTCTTCCTCAACCCCGTGCAGGACGTGCGGATGGGCGGGCGCTCGGCCAACTCGACCTATCAGTACACCCTGACCAGCGACTCAAGCGCCGCCCTCAAGGAATGGGCGCCCAAGCTGGCCGAGGCCATGAAGGCGCGCTCGGACGTGATGACCGACGTCGACAGCGACCAGTCGGAAAACGGGGTGGAGACCTTCGTCACCATCGACCGCGACAGCGCTTCGCGGATGGGCGTCACGCCCCGCGCCGTCGACAACGCCCTCTACAACGCCTTCGGCCAGCGCCAGGTCGCCACCATCTACGAGGACGTCAACCAGTACGCCGTGATCATGGAATGGGACCGCCGGTTCTCGACCGGGCCCGAGGCGCTGAAGGACGTCTATGTGCCGACGGCCGCCAGCGGCGGCACAGCGGCGACTTCAACAAGCGGCGCGGCGGTGAACCCGGCCCTGCGCGACGCCTCGACCGGCTCGGCCCTGAACACCGCGATCACCCCGATGACGCCGCTCAGCGCCATCTCCAGCGTGGCCCAGGCCGCCACCCCCACCTCGATCAACCACCAGAACGGCGAGCTGGCCACCACCGTGTCGTTCAACCTGGCCGACGGCATGTCGCTCAGCGACGCCCAGGCGGCCATCAAGCAGGCCGAGGCCGACATCGCCCTGCCCACCAGCGTGCACGGCAGCTTCCAGGGCAGCGCCCGCAGCGCCCAGGACCAGAACAAGCAGCAGCCGTTCCTGGTCGCCGCGGCCATCATCGCGATCTACATCGTGCTGGGCATTCTCTACGAAAGCTACGTCCACCCGCTGACGGTGCTGTCCACCCTGCCGGCCGCGGGCGTGGGGGCCATGCTGGCCCTGCTGATCTTCAAGATGGAGTTCTCGGTGATCGCCCTGATCGGGGTGTTCCTGCTGCTGGGCATCGTCAAGAAGAACGCCATCCTGATCATCGACTTCGCCCTGGAGGCCCAGCGATCTCGCGGGCTTTCAGCCATCGACGCGGTGCGCGAGGCCAGCCTGCTGCGCTTCCGGCCGATCCTGATGACCACCCTGGCCGCGGCCCTGGGCGCCCTGCCCCTGGCCATCGGCTTCGGCGAGGGCGCCGAGCTGCGCCGCCCGCTGGGGATCACCATCATCGGCGGCCTGATCGCCAGCCAGCTTCTGACCCTGATCACCACCCCGGTCGTCTACGTCTATCTCGACCGCCTGCGGGGCAAGGCGCGCGACGAGCGCCACCTGTCCCACATGCCCTCCGACCCGGAGCCCGCCTGATGTCCGTCTCTAAGCACCTTGCCCTCGCCGGTTCGGCCCTGATCCTGCTGTCGGCCTGCACGGTCGGCCCGGCCTATGAGAAGCCAAGCCTGCCGACCTCCACGCCCCTGCCCGCCACGTTCAAGGCCCTGGACGGCTGGAAGGTCGCCACGCCCGGCGACCTCGCCGACCGGGGCGATTGGTGGACCCTGCTGGGCGATCCCCAGCTGGACGCCCTGATCGGCCGCGTGAACGTCTCCAACCAGACCATCGCCGCCGCCGAGGCCAACTACCGCCAGGCCCGGGCCCTGGTGCGCGAGCAGCGCGCCAGCCTGTTCCCCACCATCGACCTGTCGGGTTCGGCCACCAAGACCGGCGGCTCGGCCTCGGCCAATTCCACCAGCGGTTCGGGCAACGCCACTCGCTACCAGGCCAGCCTCGGCGCCAGCTGGGAGCCGGACCTGTGGGGCCGTATCCGCCAGGGGATCAACGGCGCCAAGGCCAGCGAACAAGCCAGCGCCGCCGACCTGGCCGGCGCCAAGCTGTCGATGCAGGGCGAGCTGGCGGTCAACTATCTGGGCCTGCGCCAGACCGACGCCGAGATCGCCCTCGTGGCCAAGACCGTCGAGGGTTACCAGCGCAGCCTGACCATCACCCAGAACCGCTACAACGCCGCCATCGCCCCCAAGTCCGACGTGCTACAGGCCACCACCCAGCTGGCCGGCGCCCAGGCGGACCTGGAGACCCTGCGCCAGGACCGCGCGACCTACGAGAACGCCATCGCCACCTTGATCGGCGAGCCGGCCAGCGCCTTCAAGCTGGCCGCCGATCCGAACTGGACCGCCCGCCTGCCCGACGTGCCGGCCGGCGTACCCTCCGAGTTGCTGGAGCGCCGCCCCGACATCGCCGCCGCCGAGCGCCGGGTGGCCGCCGCCAACGCCGACATCGGCGTGGCCCGCGCCGCCTTCTTCCCGACCATCGGCCTGTCGGCCTCGGGCAATTCCAGCAGCTCCAGCCTGGGGAACCTGTTCTCGGCGTCAGCCAACACCTGGTCGCTGGGCCTGACCGCCGCCCAGACCCTGTTCGACGCCGGGACCCGCAAGGCCCAGGTGGAACAGGCCCGCGCGTCCTACGACGCCTCGGTCGCCGACTACCGTCAGACCGTGCTCAGCGCCTTCGAGGACGTCGAGAACCAGCTGACCGCCGTCCAGGTGCTGGAGCGCCGCTACGCCCTGCTGAAGACCAGCGCCGACGCCGCCGATCAGACCGAGCAGATGATCCTCAACCAGTACAAGGCCGGCCAGGTGGCCTATACCGACGTCGTCGCGGCCCAGGCCTCGGCCCTGTCGGCCCGCCGCGCCCTGCTGACCGCCACCGTGGCCCGCCAGACCACGGCGGTGACCCTGATCCAGGCCCTGGGCGGGGGTTGGAAAGTGGGCGCTTCCTAGTCGCTCCACCTCTCGGCGAGAAGTTCTGCTAGACAGTCTCCGGGGGTGGGCCAAGCTTGGCCCCGGAGACATGTCGGAGAGGCCATGCGGGTTTGGTGCGCAGCGTTGATCGCTCTGGCAGCGGCGAGCGCGTCGGTCGCCGTCGCCCCGGCCCAAGCCCAGGACGCCTGCGGCTCGCTGGTCAACGAGCGCGACATCGACCGCTGCCTGGACCGCCTGACCCGCGACGCCGGCCTGTCGGACGAGCCGGTGCGCCGCAAGCCGGTCGCCAAGCCCCAGGCGAAGCCCCAACAAGCCAAACCCCAACAGGCGCCGCCGCAAGCCAAGGCCGCTCCGGCCAAACCCCCGGTTCAGGCCCCGCCCAAGGCGCAGGCCAAGGCCCAGCCGACGCCGGCCAAGCCTCAGCCCAAGGCGGCCGTCGCGCCGCGCGAGACGCCGCCGGTTCAGGCGCCCAAGCCCACGCCGCCCCCGGCCAAGGTCACCGCATCCCCGCCCCCCGCCAGGACCGCGCCCGCCGAGATCAAACCGGCGACGAACGCCCCGGTGGCGGCCCTGCCCGTCGAGGAACGGAACCTCCATCTGGGTCCCACCGAACCGTCCGCGCCGCGCAAGGCGCCCGGTCCGCCCTGGGCGATCATCCTCTCGGCGATCGCCGCCGCGGTGATCGCCGGCCTGGTGGCCTGGACGCTGTGGCGCGACCACCGGCGCAAGGCGGCCGCCGTCGCCTCGCCCAGCGCGCCGGAAGTCGGCGAACCGGTCGTCCCGTCGGTTGCGTCCGATCCCATCGAGCCGCAGGCCGCCCCCGCTCCGGTCGAGCCTTCGACGGCGGGTTTCGAAACCGCCGAGCCCCCGGTTGTCGAGCCGGCGGTCAGCCTGGTCGCCGAGCCTTCGCCCCTAGTGGAAACCGCCCCGCCCGAGGCCGAGACGAGCGTCGAGGAGACCGCGCCCGATCCGCTGGACGGGCTGAAGACCTGGCTGGACTCCAGCGGGTTCGAGGCCCGCGACTGGCGCGACCTGGTCATCTCCAGCGCCCGTCGGGTGGGGGCGCGCGGCTACCAGGCCCTGGGCGAGGAGGAGCGGCTGGTCGCGGCCCTGCTGGACGAGGCCCAGACCGCCCAGAGCGAGCTGTTCGTCGCCGCCCGCGACAAGGCCGACCTGCAGGACGCCATCAGCCACGCCCTGGGCGACCAGGCCCGACTGATCTGGCCCCAGCCGGGCGAGCCCTTCGACCCGCGCCGCCACCAGAGCTATCCCGAGCCGCCCGCCGGCGCCCAGATCGCCAGCGTCCAGCGCGCCGGCTTCACCAGCAACGGCCAGATCTTCCGCGCCTATGTCGAGGTGGCCCCGCCGGCGGATTAGGGTGCGTCGGCCTTCAGCCGCGCCCCGCCTTTTAAACGCTCGTCATTCCGGGCCTTGTGCCCGGAACGCCTCTATCCGTCGCAGGTGCGGATGGGGCGGACCACCAGCGGTCTGCTTGCGTCTCACATGCGGGCTGAACCAGGGGTTCCGGGCACAAGGCCCGGAATGACGGGAGCTTTGGGGGATAGGCCCCGTCAGCCGCCGGTTTCGTCCACGACGACATAGACCGTCTTGCCGCGCGAGAACGGCTCCCAGCCGGCCGCGACGGCCGAGCCGATGGCCTTGGCCACCAGCTTGGTCTTGATCTGGGCGGGCTTGAGCAGCGGGGCGCCGAACCGGGGATTCGGGTCCGGCGGGAACTCCACCACCGCGTCGCGCTGGCCCTCCTTGTGGCGCACGCCCAGGGCCATGCCGTGCCGCTCGATGCCGTCGCCCGACCAGCCGGGCTGACGGTGCAGCCGCCACACATAGGTCTCGCCGTCGACCACGATCTCGAATTCAGGACTGAGTTTGGAACTTCCCATCTGGGGGTGTTACCCCGGCTTGGCCTCGTTGAGGAGGTCAATTCCCCGAATTTCGGCCTCCGCCAGCTCGATCTCGGGCATCTCCGGATCCAGCTGGTAGCGCGCCATGGCCTTCTCCAGCTCGCGCGCCGCGCGCTCGAACGCCTCGTTCTTCTGGCGGCTGTTGATGAAGGTCAGCACGAACGTCGCGACGGCGGAGACCACCGAAAGGCTGACCGTCGCGGCCGTATTGTCGATGAATTTCTGCGCGGCGTTGGCGCCGATGACGACCGTGCACCCGACGGACAGCGCGCCGATCAGGACGTGGAGCCAGCCGAAGAATTCCTGCCAGCGCCGCCACTGATTGTATTTCGCCTGTATGTTCGGCGGAACGAGCCGAGGTTGGTTCATGTCGGCTCCATCGGGTCTCGGATGGCCTTGCCTCTAGGTCCGTCCTCAGTCGAACGCCGCGATGGCCGGGGTGCGCTTCAGCGCCAGGGGCGAGGGCTTGGGGCGGTCGCTCATGAAGGTGCTGAGGTCGCCAATCACCTTGGCGGTGGTGGCTAGGCTCTGCAGGCCCTTGCCGACCACGGCGGCGGCCACGGCGGCCTGGCGGGCCACTTCCACGCCCATCGAGATCTTCTGGAAGCCCTGTGCGGTATCGAAGTTCTGCTTGGCCTGGCTCATCGAGGCGTCCAGGGCCGGCTTGAAGGCCTCGAACGCCTTCTTGCCGCGCGGCAGGGTATCGATCAGCAGCGCCAAGGCCAGGCGCAGTTGCTCCCACTGCTCGTCGTTCAGGTCTTCCTTGATCTCGGCGCCGCGCTCGGCGAAGTCGATCTTGGCCAGCTCGGCCTGGGCCTCGCCCTGCACGACGATCAGCTTGGCCTCGCGCTCCTTGGGGTCCTTGATCTGGGTGACGGCGGCCACCTTCAGGTCCAGAGCCCGGCGCTCCTCCTGTGTGGCCAGCACGTTGTAGACCGCGTAGCTGGCGGCCTTCATCTGGGCGTCGATCCGGGTCCATTCGGCCAGCAGCACGTCCATCTGACTGTAGGTCTCGCCGCCGGTGGCGGCGACCGGCGCGCGGCCGGCGGCCTGGACCAGCGCCGGCTGGGTGGCGCTGAGGATCGCGACGAAGGCCAGCAGGATCGGGCGGCGGGCGCGCATGTCGAAGCTCCGTGAAAAGGAGGGTCGGGGTCAGAGGGCGGCGAGGGTCTTCTTCAGGTCGGACTTGTCGAAAATCTCGTTGAGCAGCCGCAAGGTCTCCTCGGTCCAGTCCAGCTCGGTCTGCTGGGCCCGCAGGGTCTTGGGCGTGGTGGCGTAGACGCCGTTGGTGATCTTGCGCTCCAGCCCCTGGCGCGTGACCTGCTGGCCGTTGCGCAGGCGGTAGCTGAGGCGGATCAGCACCGTGGTCTTGCAGATGTTGGCGGCGCAGACCTCGGGCTGGGGCTCGATGCGGTGCACGGGCTCGACGCAGGCGGTCTCCGGCTGGCGCGGAACGGCGGCGGCCTTGGCGAACAGGCCGGTGGCCTCCAGCATGGCGGACTGCTGGTCGACGAACTTGGTCAGGTACAGGTCCTGGCCCGAGCGGGCGGCGAAGCGGTTCAGCGCCAGGGCGTCGTAGCCGTCGATCTTGCGGGTGCCCGTGCTGGCCGAGGACGAGCAGTCGCCGTAGCGCTTGGCGTTGCGGCCCGAGGCGCCCGGCAGCTGCTGCACGCGCATGATGTCGCCGCCGGACGGCTGGCGCGCGCCCTCGTAGACCGGCAGGTCGGCCGTGACGGTGGCGGTCTTTTCGGCGATCCCGTCCACGTGCACGGTCCACAGCGGAGCCATCACGTTGTTCAGATTGCCCACCCGGCCGACCTTCTGCAGCAGGTCGGCGCTGTAGCCCACCGCCAGCTGGCCCTTGGGGTCGGCGATGTTGATCCGCCCGCCGCTGACATTGGCCACCTTCAGGTCGGCCTGGGTGAAGACCAGGCCCGTCTTCATCTGGGTGGCCAGGGTGGTCAGGGCGTCACGGGTGGCGCGCTCGCGGCGCACCACGGGATTGAAGTCGCCGTCCGGGGCGGTCAGCTCGGCGGGCTTGGGCGAGGCGCGGTTGCCCGGGGTGGAGCTGTAGGCCGTGCCCGCATAGGCCACGCGGCCGGCGGCGTCGACCACCTCGATCAGGGTCCGCGCGGCGGTCACCGGCATGACCTCGCCCTTGCGGCCGGTCGGCGCCTCGAAGGCCATGGGCCGCAGGACGCTGACCCGGATGTAGTACTGCGGCGGCGGGCGGTTGTTCAGCCCCTTGCCGCTGATCTGGGTCTTGGCCTTCACCACCGCCAGCACCTGGGTGAAGCTGCGGTTGACCGGGATCAGGTTGAACAGCCGCTGCGACGCGATGGCGTCGGTCGCCATCTGGGTGATCACCTCGTCGGGCAGCTCCGAGGCGTTGACCCCGACGGCCACCACGGCGGTGGGGCGCTGCAGTTCGTCCACGGTCTTGGCGCTGAGCCGGCTCAGCTTCTGGCCCTGGGCGACCTTGCCGACCAGGGTGTCGGCGATCGTGTATTTCGGGTCGGTGAAGACGGTCTTGACCGTGGCCCCGTCGGGGGCCTCCAGCACGTCGCCGGGACCCACCCCGCCCTCGGCGCCCTGGTCGACCACCATCATCGTCGCGCCGACGGCCTTGCGGGCGGTGGCGTTGACCTCGAACGGCTTGAAGTCGTTCTTGGCCCGCTCCACCAGCTTCCCGACCGCGCCCTCGTAGCTCTTGCGGATCAGCTCGGCATAGACGCTGGACGGCACGGCCTTGCCCTTGGCGACCGAGACCACCGACATGGTCGCCGGTTGGGTCAGGGTATAGGCGTAGACCACCTCGCCGGTGCCGATATTGGTCAGGTAGAGGCTGGCCGTGACCGAGGCGTAGGGCGAGGTGGCGCCGATCTCGGGCTTGGGGATCTCGAAGGTGGCCACGCGCGCCACCTGCAGCGAGGCCACGAAGGTGCGCTTGGCCTTGGTCTCGGTGATGGTGTCGGAGACGTTGGCGAACGCCCCCTTCATCTGCTTGACGAAGGTGTCGCCGTAGTCCTTCACCGGCAGGGCCTTGCGGGCCACGCTGTCGGGGGCCTCGTTGGGCGGCAGGAAGACGCCGGGCGTCGCGTAGATCTCGAAGTCGACGGCCCAGGCCGGCGACGCGCCAAGGCCGCCGATCAGCATGGCCAAGGCCACAAGGGTCTTCCAGCCCATCCGCCAGCTCATCGTCCCGCCCCGCCCGCCGTCGTCCTGTTCTTGGGTCGTCGTGAAGACGCCTAGCGCGGGCACGGCCCGTTCAGGCACATCAGCACCGTGCCGGGACCCGCGCGCGACCCCAGGCGGCTGAACTGGGCGTCGCCCGACAGGCTGCCGGCCAGGGCCAGGTCCAGCGGGTCTTCGCCGTTATAGGCCACCACCAGTTCGAACTGGCTGTCGCTGGAGACCCGCGAGTCGGCCCGCTGGACGCCCGGCGTCGCCCGCACGCCGCGCAGGAAGGCCGCGCGGGTCATCGGCGACAGCGAGCCGCCGGTCAGGGTGACGATGGTCTGGCCGCCATAGGTGGCGTTGTTCTTGAAATAGGCCTGGATGCGCGGACCGGCCACGTCGCCGGCGATCACAGCCAGCTTCTGGGCCAGGTTCGCCGAGCAGGCGTCGGCGTTCATGCCGCTGGCCGTCTCCGACACGGTGTCGGCGGCGATGTCCTCGCTGGTCGAGGTGGAATAGGTCTTGAACGAGAACACGCCCGAGCAGGTCATCTCGCCGGTGTTGGCGTTGCGCCCGGCGTCGACCAGCACCACCGCCCCGGCCATGAAGTAGTCGGCCTTGGCGTCGTTGCGGGCGAAGGTGACGTACTTGGCCAGCTCCGCGCTCTTGGTCATGTCGTCCAGGGTGATGGACTTCTTGCCGAAGTAGCGGCTGCGGAACACGTCGTTGTCGAGCACGCGCAGATTATAGTTCTGCATCGAGCCCTTCATGGCGTTGTAGGTCAGGCTGACCTGCGAGGGAGCCTTGGTGCGCGGCTGGTATTTGACCAGGCGCACATAGTCGACGTTGTCGTGGCGCTCGGCCTTGACGGCCATGCTGTCGCTCTGGGCGTAGCGCTCGTTGGCGGCGGCCGAGACCGAGCCGGCCGAGCGTTCGCCATAGGCCCCGCGCGAGGCGGCGTTCTCGCTGTAGGCGGCCCCGCCGCCATAGCCGTCGCGCATGGCGCCCGAGGACCCGGCGCTGTTGGAATAGGCCCCGCCGCTGCTGCTGGCGGCGCTGGCCTTGTAGGCGGCCGACGACGAGGCGGCCGTGCTGGACTTGGCCGCCGCCGAGAAGCTCTCGCCCTCGCGCTTCTTGTAGATCGTCAGTTCAGACAACGGCGCCTGCAGGTCGCGCGGCGTCGTCACGTACTCGTCCATGATCACCAGGATGCTGGACGCGCGGAAGCTGGCGTAGTTGCCGATGCCCGCGTCCACCAGCAGGCGGCGGAAGCTGGCCTCGTCGAGGCTGAGGGTCAGGCCCTGCTCGTAGGCGCCCTTGAAGCTCTGGTTGCTGCTGTCGACGATGGCGTCGTCGCCGATCTGGGCCACGATGCCGTCGATCTGGGCGGCCACCTCGGGGCGGCTGGTCGAGCCCGGGCCCAGCACCTTGTTGATGGCGTAGATCACCGCCTCGCGCTTGGCCGCGGCCATGGCCTGGGCGCGGATCAGGCGGGGGTCCTTCTTGCCCACGGTCGAGACCTGGGCCACGCCCCGCGCCTGGAACTCGGCCGCCAGGACGTTTCCGGACAGGATCGAGGCCGCCGCGACGCCAGCGACGAGCGTAGAAAACATTCTAGAATGCATGGCCTAGTCCCCCAACCGACGGTTTAATTAGAGGCGAACGGCTCGTCCCGAGTCAACCGCGTTTCGGCCACAATTGGGGTTTTCCCGTTCAATGAACGCGGACGTGGCTCTTCAGCACGACCACGCCGTCGGGGCGCCGGATGCCCGGCCACAGGGTGCGGGCGATGGTGTCGCTGATCGGGCTCTCGGCATAGTAGAAGGCGGCCGGGTCCACGCCCGCCCGGGCGCCGACCTCGCCGATCACCGCCGTGTGGCCCGGCAGGCCCAGATCGGCCAGCAGGGTGTCGAAGGCGGCCCGATAGGCGCCCGGATCGCCTTGGGCGGTCAGGCTCTCGCTGGCGATGAACAGGGTGGCGGCCAGGCGCTCGGCGCCCTCCAGCCGGGCCAGGAAGCCCGAGCCGGCGGCGGCCTGCAGCGCCCGTCCGAACGGTTCGTGCGGCGCGTCGAACGCCCTGAGGAAAGCGGCCACAGCCGCCGGCTCGCCCTCGGACGGCGCCGGCTCGGCGGCGCGACGCGGGACAGGCGCCTGGCCCGCCGCCGGGGCCGAGGCCGGCAGCCTGGCCAGTATGTCCTCGATCAGGCCCGCCCGGGCGTCGCGCCACCAGGCCTCGGTCGGGGCGCCCGGTCCATCGGCGTCCGGCCGGCTCCCGGCCGGGGCGGCGGCCATCTCGTCGAGCCGCGCTTCCAGCCGCGCCACCGTCTCGGCCAGGGCCTTGACCCGACCCCGCGCCTTCCGCTGGGCCCGCCAGACCCACAGCCCGCCGCCGATCAGCAGCAGCGTCTCCAGGCCCAGCAGGATCGAGGCCCCCAGGGTCAGGACCGAGAGCGAGCGCGTGCGGGCCTGGACGGCCTCCAGGGCCCGCACCTGCAACCTGCGCCGCTGCAGCTCGGCCGGCGAGGGTTCGGGCGCGACGGCCGGCTTGAGCGCGATCTCGGCCGCGGGCTGGGGCGCGGCCGAGGCGGGCTGGCGCGCCGTCGCCGGACCGGCCGCCAGCAGCAGGGCCAGACCCATGGCGGGCCAAGCTCTCGACAAGGAAAAGCGCGCGCTCATCGGTTCGCCTCCGCCTGCACCCGTTCGACGGCGGCGGCCCGGCTGTCGGCCTCCACCAGCACCGCCTTGGGCTTGCCCCGCGCCTGCACCACCACCAGCCACTGCCGCTCCGGCGCCGCGCGGCGGTCCAGCCGGACGCGGGAAACCACGTCCAGCGGGTCGGCCTGGGGCGGGCCTCGGAAGACCTCGGCGTGCTCCTGCAGCACCAGCTCGCCCAGCTCGGAGGCCTGGAGGATGGCGCGCACGGGATCGGCGTCGTCGACCGGCTCCATCGGCGCGGACTGCCGGCGGTTGTCCCAGACCGGCAGGCTGACCCGGAACTGGTTCAGCGAGGCGTTGCCGCTGAACCGGTAGCGGCCGCCCGACAGCGACTGGTCGGCCAGATACGCCCCGCCCCAGCTGGTGATCGACTTGGCCTCGACCGGATTGAGGCTGAGGATGTGCAGGCCCGCCGCGTCGAAGTCGCTCCACAGCAGGGCGATCAGGGCGCGGGCCAGGGGGAAGGCCCCGCCCCGACCCGACGGGATCAGCCGCATGCCCGGATGGCCGGCGCGCACCCCGGCCTCCTCGCGCAGGTCGCGGGTGAGGTCGGCCAGGGGCTGGTAGTGCACCTCGGCGAACCGGGAGACGATGCGACCCGCCAGGCGCAGGGCGTCGTCCTGGCCGATGGCCACCTCCCCGTCGGCGCCCACCAGGCTCAGCGGCAGCATCAGGTCCAGCCGCGCGGCCACCTGGGCGTCGGCCTCGACCACCGCCCGCAGGGCCGCCTCGACGGCGGCCGCGTCGACGACGGGTCCGGTGAGCACCTCGCGCAGGGTCGAGGCGAAGATCGAGAACAGGCCGTCGTTGAACTGGAACGCCCGCACGGCGCGGGCCATGGCCGCCCGGGCCGCCGGCCCCTTGGCGGCGGGGTCGAACCGCTCGCCCGTCTGCTCCAGCAGCCAGGCGGACAGGACGCCCTCGATCAGGGCCGCGAAGCCCAGGCCCGTGAAGGCGCGCGAGGTGGCCGTGGCCAGGTCGTCGACCCGCCGCACCGTGACCTCGCCGGTCAGGCGCAGCAGCGAGATGTCGGCGCTGCCGCCGCCCACGTCGTAGACGATGATGTGGGCCGCCCGCGACAGGGCCGGGGCCGGCAGGCGCCAGGAGGCCGGCCAGGGCCCGTCGGCCGCCGCGCCCCGCAGGCGGGCCAGCCGCGCCTCTTCCTCCAGGGCCGTCAGCAGCGGCGGCCAGCTCTCCGAGATCAGGGTCTTGGAGCCGAACAGCCTGGGCTTCATGCACGGGGCCGGCAGGCCGGCGGCGCGGAAGGTGTCGACCAGCTCGCGGGTCTGCTTGTCTGTGAAGATGGCCGGGCGGGTGGCGAAGACCACGGTCTTGGCGTCGATGGTCGCGGCGACGTCCGGATGGGTCTCGATCAGATCACGGACGGTGCGCAGGAAGGCCGTGCGCAGCAGCATCGGGTCGATGGTCTCGACCCGCACCGGCTGGCCCAGCCGCAGCCGCTCGCCGATCTGCGTAAAGGTGCGCAGCTCGATGGCCTCGCGCGTCTCCCCCAGCCATTTGAGGTTCTCCACGCGCAGGGCGTCGGGATCGGCGGCGGCGACCTCCTCGGCCTCCTCGCCGAAGAACACCTGGCCCTCCGCGTCGATCACCACGCCCGTGCGCAGGAAGCGCTGGCTGTCGTCGGCGCTGGCCCCCAACGCGCCCAGCTCGACCACCGACGGCGGCCGCTCGACAGGCTGGTAGATCTTGATGGCCCCGTCGCTGATGGCCGCGGCGCTCTCGGTGGTGCCGAAGTCGATGCACAGCCGGGCGCGCAGGGGCTTTTCGGCCCGGATCACCACCTGGAAGTCGGCGTCCACGGTCAGGGCCGCGTCGCCCCGCGCCCCGGCCTCGGCGATCACGCGCACCTCGTAGCGATGGGGTCCCACGGCCAGGGCCTCGCCCTCGGCCAGGCCGTCGGCGGTCATCCAGGGCCGCAGCTCGCCGTGCCGGACCTGCTTGGGCCCCAGCGGATCGCGCCAGGCCAGGGGGATGCGCACGGAGCGCCACTCGCCCTCCCCTTGGCGGCGCACGGCCACCGCGCTGACGCGCAGGGGCGCGCCGCCGTCGTTCTCGATCCGCACGCCCAGCCGCAGCCGGCGTCCGCCCAGGGCGGCCGAGCGGGCGCGCGGCGCGACCATCAGATTGGCCGGGGCCTGGCGGACCACGGTCAGCGGCAGCTCGATGGGGGTCGCACGGTCCTCCAGCTCGATCAGCAGCCGGGCCCGCGCCTCGCCGCGCAGGGCGGCCAGAGCCCGGCGGTCGCCGGGCGAGACGGCGGCGGGAACCGTGGCGCGCTCGCCGGGCAGAAGCTCCTGACGCAGGGGACGGGGCGCGGCCCGGCCCGCGCCGCCCACCATCGCCAGCCGCGCGCTGGTCACCACGGCGATGCCGCCCAGGCTGGTCAGATGCACGGGCACGAAGGCCTCGTCGCCCTCGATCCGCAAGGCGTCGGCCCAGACGGTCGCGCCGGCGCGGATCTCGGCCTTGGGGGCGTTGAAGGCGGCCGTGGCCACCCGGGCCGAGCGGCGCGGCGTGGTCGCCCGGTGGCAGACGAAGACCCCCGCCGACAGCGGCGCCCCGGCGGCGACCACCCGGCTCAGCACCGGCAGGACCAGCCCGCCCTCGCCGTCCAGCACGGCCAGCAGCGGCACGTCGTCGATCGGCGCCGGCGGATCGCGGGTCAGGTCCGAGACGATCAGGTCCAGGTCCTCCCAGCCCGCGCGGGTGGTCGCGTCGCCCGTCGCCAAGGCCATGATCCGCGCCCCGCCGCGCCCCTTGGCCAGGGTCACGGAGAGGGGCGCCAGGAAGGCCCCGCAGCCCCGGCAGAACAGGTCGCCCGCCTCGGCGCGGCGGCGGCAGGCGGCGCAGGTCGGTTCAAGCGGCATCGGGCTTGATCCTCCAGAACGGACCGTCCGCGTCCGGCACGGCCTGCGCCCAGTCGGCGAAGGCGGCGCGCTGGACCTCGACCTCGTCCCGCAGCTCGCCGTGGCGGGCGCTGAGCATGCGCGAGGCCTGGGCCGCCGCGCGGCGCCATTCGGCCGTGCGGATGGCGTCCTGCCCCGCCGCCGCCCGGTCCAGCAGCACGATCAGCCGGGCCAGGGTGGCGCCGTCGGCCTGGTTGTTGAGGAGGTCGGCCACCTGCCCGGCCAGCTGCCGGTCGTCGCGGTCGGGCGAGGCCAGGGTGCGGATGGCGCGGGGGGCCAGGCCCAGCGACTGGGCGAACGGATAGTCGCCGTCATAGTGGCTGTAGACGATGGCGTGGCCGCCGTCCTTGGCTTCCGGCCAGGCCAGGCCCGAGGCCAGGGCCAGGGCCAGGGTCTGGATCGCGGCCGAGCGCGCCCGGCCCTCCTCCACGCCCAGGGGCACGATGTCGGCGTAGCGCTCGATGTCCAGGTCGCCGTGCAGCCCGGCCATGCCCTCGGCCTCGACGGCCAGGCGGGCCTGATAGGCCTTGCGGTACGCGGCGATCTCGACGATCGCGGTCAGGGGGAAGCCCAGGCTCTGGGTGTGCAGATAGGCCGCGTCGGCCGGCCCCTCCACCACCTCGGGCGCGTGCGGCTTCAGGGCCGCCTGGAGGGTGGTCTCGAAGCGGCCGCGGGGACCCGCCGCGCCACGCTCGTGCAGGGCCAGAAGGATCTGGGCGGCCGGGGCCTCGGCGGCCCAGTCGTCCGCCCCGCCCGCGCGCAGGGCCAGGCGCGGCGCGCCGGCCTTGGCCCACAGCGCCAGCTCGCCGCGATAGGGCTGGCCGTCCGGCGCCCCGTCGTGACGGGCGGCGAAGGCGGCCGGGATGTCGCTGGCCCGCGCGGTCAGCTGGGAAAGCTCGGCGTCGACGAAGGCGGCCAGGCGGGTCAGCATGGCCTCGTCGCCGCCGTCGCGCAGCACGCCCGCCAGGACCCACAGCGAGGCCGACGGCCGCCCCTCCGCCTCGGCGGCGTGGAACCGGCGCTCCAGGGTGGCGGCGAAGGCGTCGTCGCCCACGCCGCTGGCCGAGGCGCCCGCCGCGTCCAGCCGGATGCTGCGGGTGGAGCTGACCCCCTGCTGGGCGGAGACCAGGCGCTGGCCGATGCCGGACTTCATCCGGGCCAGGGCCGAGCGCAGGTCGGCCAGGCGGGCCTGCAGGCTGGCCACCAGCTCGCGGCCGCTGTCGCCGGGCTGGCCGATCAGTTCGCGCGCGGCCCGGCAGGTGACGGCGATCCGCTGGTCGGTCAGCAGGTCCAGCTCGGCCAGCAGGGCGGTTCCGGCGGCCTCGACGGCCACCTCGGCGACGGCCCGGCGCACCCGGGGAGCGCGGCTGTCCAGATAGCCCAGCAACTTCTCCGTCCGTGTACGGAACAGGTCCAGGCGCTCGCGCCGAAGACGGGCCGAGGCCTCGGCCGCCTGGGCGATCTCGCCATAGCGGCGATAGAGAATCTCCAGCGCCGCCACGGCGACGGGGAAGCGGTCGCGCTCGTCGCCCAGGGCCGTGGTCACCAGGGTGTTCAGCCGCGCCTCGATCCGCGCGAAGACGGCCTGGCCGTTGGTCTTCAGCAGGGCGTCGAACGAACCGACGTCCTCGGCCAGCCAGGCGCGATGCAGTTCGTCCCGCGTCGCCAGCAACCGCGCGGCGAAGGCGGCGTCGGCGGGCTGGGCCAGCAGGGCCTCGGCCTCCTTGCCCCACAGCTCGGCCATGGCCCGGCCGGCGGTGCGGCCCGCGTCGGCCTGGATGGCGGCGTAGAGCGCCTTCAGCTTGGCGCGGCCGGGCTTCTCCTCGCCCAGATAGAGGTCGTCGCCCGCGATCAGGCGGTCCACCCGCTCGGGACGCACGGCCGGCTCGGCCAGCCAGCGGGCCAGCAGGCGCGACACCGCGCCCTCGCCGCGATCCAGCGCCCCTTGCGGGGCGTAGATCCGCGCCAGGCCGAACGCGCCGTAGCGGCACGACAGGCCCTGGGCGAGGCCGTCGTCCGGCTCGTCGTCCAGGGCGATGCGGACGGTGCGGGCCAGGCTCCCGGCCGCGGCGTCGAGGTCCTGGCGGATGCGGCTCGACAGCGCGGCGTGATGGCCGCCGTGCCGGACGAACAGCTGCTCAGCGACCAGTTCCAGGGTCTCGGCCGGATCGGCCTCTTCGTCGCCCTCGGGACCGACCAGCCAGGTAATGTCGAAGACGGGACCTTCGATGCGGCGGGGCGCGTCGAACTCGGCGCGGGTCCAGGCGGCGGTGAAGCCCGGCGCGGCGCCGGTCTCGTCGGCGCGGCTGTGGTGTTCCAGCTCCAGCAGGGCCGCATAGCCGCTGGCATGGGCCGGCGCGCCCTCCGAACGGTCGAACAGGCCCGGCAGCAGGACCACGGCCTCGCTGGACAGCCCCTCCGGCCGCAGGTCGCGCAGCAGGAAGCCGAGGTCGATCAGCATGCCCGAGCCCAGCCCCCCGGCTAGGGAGGCCACGACCTTGACCTCGACCGGGCCGCCGTCCGGCGCCAGGGCGTTCAGCTTGGCGGCCAGCCCCTCGCGGATCGCGCGGTAGTTCTGGAAGAAGGCCAGCCGCCCCAGGGCCCGCACGCCGGTGGCGCCGGCCAGGGGGTGGACCGGCCGCACCGCCGGGTCGAACCAGGCGCCCACGTGCGGGAAACGCTTGGGCCGCTCGCGGATCTCGGCCAGGTTGGCCATGTCCAGCGGCGCGGCGACGTGCTCGCCGGGAGCCAGGGCGACGGCGGCGGGCTGGGCGAGGTCGCCCGGCTTTTCGCTGTCGACGCACAGGAAGGCCACGTGCGGCGGGGCGGCCGCGCCGGTCTGGTCGAACAATCGCCGCCGCAGCAGGCTCAGCACCTGGGCGCCGACGCCGCCGAGACCGATGAAGAGGATGGGCCGTGCGGTCATGGCGTCAGACCACCGCCTGCAGGACGAAGGCCCGCGCCAGCAGGGCCACGATCGCCAGCATGGCCGGCGCGACCATCGCCCGGGGCCAGGCCAGGCGGGCGGCGGCGACCAGGGCGATCATGCCCAGGAACAGCCAGCCGAACGGGGCGGCCGCGTCCAGGGTCAGCACCACCCCGGCGCAGGCCAGGGCCACCGTCAGGGCGGCCAGGCGGATCTGGCGCGGCGAGCGGCCGTCGCGCAGCCCCGGCTTCAGCCCCCGGCGGAAGGCGACGATGTAGATCAGCACCGCCAGCGGCGTGGCGCTGAGCGCGGTCAGGGTGGTCAGGCCGAACTGGGGACCGTGGAACGAGAAGAAATCGTAGGGCATCAGCGAAGCGTCCCCGGGGTCAGGGGGCAGCGCCAGGCCACCAGGCGCGAGCGCCACAGCATGGCGGCCCAGGCCTCGTCGCCGACCTCGAGCGGCGGCAGCCAGACGGCGGGACGCAGGACGTCGGTGGTGGCCGGCAGGCGCGGGTCCGGTCGCGGCGCGCCATGGGCCTGGCCGACGCCGTGCACGTGGAAGCCGGCGCCGGTCTCGCCGCGATAGGCCAGCAGGACCTCGTCCTCCAGCCCCAGGCCCGCGCCGTGCAGCGGCGGGGTGTCGGCGACCCGCGACATCAGCCGGCTGCCGACGGCGTTCCAGGTGATGGTCAGGGTCTCGCTTTCGCAGAAGGCCACGCACGCGCCGGTGCGGGTCATGACCAGGGCGCGGGCGGCGTGGGCCCGCAGCGGCAGGGCGAAGCCGGTCAGGGCCGCGCCGTCCCAGACCACCACGGCCTGGTCGCCGCCCAGTCCCGTCAGCCAGGGCCGCCCCACGCGCCAGGGCGGCTGGAAGCGCGGCGCCGGCGGGCCGGACGAAACGGTCTCCAGCGGCGCGGGGACCAGGGCCGTGACCACCCCGTCCTCGATCACCGCCGAGCGGCGGCGGCCCAGCAGCAGCACGACGCCCCGGCCCGGGGTCTCGGAATCCACCGCCAGCTCCAGGCTCTCGTCCCCGGCCGGAGCGAAGTCGCGGATCGAGGCGACCAGGGCCATGGCCGGGCCGCCCGGCCCGGCCAGGATCCGCACCTCGTCGGCCTGGCGCACGGCCAGCCACAGCTCGCCCGAGGCGGCGACGGCGGCCGCGACGATCTCGCCCGGCGGCGTCCAGCCGGACGGGGCCGCGCCCGGCGTCCAGGTCGCCACCTGGCCGGCCGACACGGCGAAGACCCCCAGCGGCCCGCCCAGCAGGGGGGCCACCAGCTTGCCCGCGCCCGTCGCCGGGCCGGCGGGGGTGAAGACCAGGGCCCCGTCGCGGACCTCCAGCGTCACGAACTCGCCGGTGCGGCCGTCGTCGCGCAGCCCCACCACCGTCTCGCCGCAGGCCGCCCAGGACAGCAGGGCGCTGTCGGCCACGAACGGACCGTGGGCGCCGGGACCGGCCAGGCGCGACCAGTCGGCCGCCGCCGCCGGACCCATGTCCAGCCGTCGGCCCACCACCGTCGGCGTCGGGGCGCCGCAGGCCGCGCAGCAGCGGTCGGCGGCCCGCGCCGGGCGCCCGCAGTCGGCGCAGATACGCAGCGCCACGTTCATAGGCCCGCGTCGCAGCTGAGCGCGCCGGGACGCAGGGCCACCACCGGACCGTTCGGCCAGAAGGGCGCGGGCTCGCCCCCGGCCGGGAGCGGCGGCGCCTGGCCCTGGCGGGCCTCGACCAGGAACTTGTGGAACACCCCGGCCGCGGTGTGACCCGACACCGGCTGGAACTTGGCCGGCTTGCCGGGCGCGCGGTCCTGGCCCAGCCAGACCGCCACCACCAGGCCGTCGTCGAAGCCGACGAACCAGCCGTCGCCCAGCTTGTTGGTGGTGCCGGTCTTGCCCGCCACTCGCAGGCCGGGCACCTCGGCCTCCTTGCCGGTGCCGGCGGTCACCACGCGGCGCAGCATGGCCCGCATCTCGCCGGCGATCCTGGGGTCCAGGGCCCGGACCGGCGGCGCATGGGCCAGGGTCTCGGTGTCGCCGACGCTATCGACATAGCCGGCCACGCCGTAGGGGGCGACGGCCAGGCCGCCGTTGGCGAACGGGGCATAGGCGGCGGCGATGTCCAGCAGGCGGATATTGGCCTGGGCGCCCTCGCCGATCCAGGCCAGCCGGTCGCCGGACGGGAACGGATGGGTGGTCTGGCCCGCCCCGATGAACTTCATCCCGACCCGTTCGGACAGGTTGTTCATGGCGTCGGCCCCGACCTGCTCGCCCAGGCGGATGGTCACCCGGTTGCTGGAGTTCTGCAGGGCCTCCCACAGGGGCATGCGTTTGGGATCGGCCTTGTAGGCGTTGCGCGGACCGCCCGGATAGGGGGCGTCGTCGCAGAGGCTGCCGGGGGTGGCCCCCGCCTCGAGGGCGGCGGTGTAGAGCAGCGGCTTGAGCACCGAGCCCGCCGGCCGGCGGCCCTCGGCGGCCAGGTTGAACGAGTCGCCGGGCCGGCGGCCGGGGATCATGGCCCGCACCGCGCCGGTGCGCGGGTCCAGCGCCACCAGGGCGCCCTGGACGTCCGGCGGGGCGATGGCCAGGGCCTCGCGCCCGGCCTTCATCAGGCGGGGGTCCAGGGTGGTGCGCACCGTCAGGTCGCCGTCCTGGGGCAGGCCCTCGCGGGCGTAGCGGTGCAGCCAGCGGGCCACCACCGAACCGGCCGGTTCGCGCGGTTCGACCACCATGGTGCGGTTCTCGGCGAGGGCGGCCTTCTCCTGGTCGGACCCGATCATGCCCTGGTCGCGCATGGCGTGGATGACGTTGGCGGCCCGCACGCGCGGCAGGTCTTGATCGCAGGCCTCGTAGTTCACGCCCAGCGGCGAATAACAGGTGCCCTTGAGAGCGGCGGCCACCCGGGCGGCCTGAGCGATGGACAGCTGGTCCAGCTCCTTGCCGAACCACAGACGGGCGGCGTTCTCGACCCCCGGCTTGCCCGGATAAGGCTGGACCACCTGGAAATAGACCGCCAGCAGCTGGTCCTTGGTGTTCTCGCGGGTGAACTTATAGGCCAGGTCGATCTCGTAGATCTTGCGGCACGCGGTGCGTGACACCTTGCAGACCAGCGGCGTCTTGATCCGGAACGGACGCTCGACCTTGGGCGCCGTCTTGCCCTTCTCCACCTTGACCGGCGGCGGAGGCGGCGCGTCCTCCCAGGTCTCGGCCTTGTCCAGCTGGTAGACGTTCTTGGCCAGCTGCATGGCCAGGGTCGAGCCGCCGCCTTTGCGGAAGGCGTCCTTGACGATGCGCGCCAGGGCCATCAGCGAGACCCCGTCGTTGCTGTAGAAGCTGCGATCCTCGATGGCGACGACCGCGTTGAGGGAGTTGGGATTGGTCGCCCGCAGATGGGCGACGTTCGGACGCGGCGCGCCCTCGCGGCCCAGCAGGCCGCCCTCGGTGTCCAGATAGTGGATGGTGCGCTGGGACAGCAGGGCCGCCACCTGGTCCTGCTTGGGCAGGGCCGCCTGCAGGCTGATGAAGATCGCCGCCAGGGCCACGCTGCCCACGATGATCGCCGCCACGGCGGGGACCTCGAGCCGGTGCCAGGGTTGCGACAACAGCCATTTCAGACCGCTGCGGCGTTCGGGCCGCTCCAGCACGCCCTCGGCCGGATAGTCCTCTTCGCCGCCCGCGATCCGGCCCAGTACTCGGTCCAGTATTTCGCCGCGCAAGACCAGGAGCCGGCCCACCAGCGCCCGGCGCGGCGCCGGCTCATCGTAATCGGCGGTCATCCCCGTCCCCCTGCGGTGATTTGACCGGCAGGGGGCTTGGCTTGTCAACCTGCGAGCGAGGCTGAAACCGGAGTTTGTGAGCCCTGGCGCCTTAGGACCGCTCGACCTGGCTGACGTCGCGCACCGCGCCGCGCGCGGCGTTGGTGGTCATGGCCGCATAGGCGCGCAGGGCGGGCGAAACCTCGCGCTGGCGGTCCAGCGGCTTCCAGGCGTCCTTGCCCCGGGCCAGCTGGGCCTCGCGGCGCTGCGCGATCACAGCGTCCGGCAGGTCCAGGGTGATGCCGCGGTTGGGAATGTCGATGACGATGGGGTCGCCGGTCTCGACCAGGGCGATCAGCCCGCCCTCGCCGGCTTCCGGCGAGACGTGGCCGATCGACAGGCCCGAGGTGCCGCCCGAGAAGCGGCCGTCGGTGATCAGGGCGCAGGCCGCGCCCAGGCCCTTCGATTTCAGATAGGTGGTCGGGTACAGCATCTCCTGCATGCCCGGCCCGCCCTTGGGGCCCTCGTAGCGGATGACCACCACCTCGCCGGCCTTGACCTGGCCGCCCAGGATGCCGCTGACCGCCGCGTCCTGGCTCTCATAGACCCGCGCCGTGCCGTTGAACGTCAGGATCGACTCGTCGACCCCGGCCGTCTTCACGATGCAGCCCTCGGGGGCCAGGTTGCCGAACAGCACGGCCAAGCCCCCGTCCTTGGAGAACGGGTGCTCGACCGAGCGGATGACGCCCTTCTCGCGGTCGGTGTCCAGCTCCTCCCAGCGGGCGGCCTGGCTGAAGGCGATCTGGGTGGGCTTGCCGCCGGGCGCGGCGCGGAAGAATTCGCGGGCCGTGGCGCTGTTGGTGCGGCCGATGTCCCAGCGGGCCAGGGCCTCGCCCAGGGTGGTGGCGTGGACGGTGGGCTGGCTGGCGTCGATCAGCCCGCCGCGCTCCAGCTCGCCCAGGATCGCCATGACGCCGCCGGCGCGGTGGACGTCCTCCATGTGCACGTCGCTCTTGGCCGGGGCCACCTTCGACAGGCAGGGCACGCGGCGCGACAGGCGGTCGATGTCGGCCATCGAGAACTCGACCCCGCCCTCGCTGGCGGCGGCCAGCAGGTGCAGCACGGTGTTGGTCGAGCCGCCCATGGCGATGTCCAGGCTCATGGCGTTCTCGAACGCCGCCCGGGTGGCGATGCCGCGCGGCAGGGCCGTGGGGTCTTCCTGCTGGTACCAGCGCTGGCACAGGTCGACGACCAGCCGGCCGGCCTCCTTGAACAAAGCTTCCCGATCAGCGTGGGTGGCCAGGACCGAGCCGTTGCCGGGCAGCGACAGGCCCAAGGCTTCGGTCAGGCAGTTCATCGAATTGGCCGTGAACATGCCCGAGCACGAGCCGCAGGTCGGACAGGCGGCCTTCTCGATCGCGGTGACTTCCTCGTCCGTGTACTTGTCGTCGGCGGCCACGACCATGGCGTCGACCAGGTCCAGAGCGCGGATCGCGCCCTTGATCTGCACCTTGCCGGCTTCCATCGGCCCGCCCGAGACGAAGACCACCGGGATGTTCAGCCGCATGGCGGCCATCAGCATGCCGGGGGTGATCTTGTCGCAGTTGGAGATGCAGACGATGGCGTCGGCGCAATGGGCGTTGACCATGTACTCGACACTGTCGGCGATCAGCTCGCGGCTGGGCAGCGAGTACAGCATCCCGCCGTGGCCCATGGCGATGCCGTCATCGACGGCGATGGTGTTGAATTCCTTGGCCACGCCGCCGGCCGCCTCGATCTCGCGGGCGACCAGCTGGCCCAGGTCCTTCAGGTGCACGTGGCCCGGGACGAACTGGGTGAAGCTGTTGGCCACCGCGATGATCGGCTTGCCGAAGTCCTCGTCCTTCATGCCCGTGGCGCGCCACAGGCCCCGGGCGCCGGCCATGTTGCGGCCGTGGGTGGAGGTGCGCGAGCGATAGGGAGGCATGGGAATAATCTCAATGTTGGACGTGGGGTTTTTACGCCCCCGGACAACGCTCTCAAAATATATTAAAAGCGCTCTATTAGGTCGTTGGATATATCAAATGGATACCCGCCAGCTGCGCCATTTCGCGGCGGTCGCCGACACCCTGCACTTCGGCCGGGCGGCCGAACGGCTGAACATGACCCAGCCGCCGCTCAGCCAGTCGATCATGGCCCTGGAGCGCAGCCTGGGCGCGCCGCTGTTCGTGCGCACCAAGCGCAGCGTGCGCCTGACCCCGCTGGGCGAGCAGTGGCTGCCCCAGGTGCGCGCGGCCCTGGACGGGCTGGACGCCCTGCCCGCCAGCGCCGCCCGCCTGCGCGACGGCCTGGCCGGCCACCTGTCGCTGTCGTTCGTCAGCACCGCCGACTACAGCCTGCTGCCCGATCTCGTCCGCCGCTACGCCGACGCCTTTCCCGAAGTGGAGATCCGCCTGATCGAGGCCACCAGCGACGTGCAGATCCCCGCCCTGGTGGCCGGCGAGCGCCATGCGGGCGTGATCATCCCGCCCGCCGACCGCGGCCTGCCCGCGCCCCTGGCCTATAGACGTCTGGTGTCCGAACCCCTGATGGCGGCGGTGCCGGCGGCCTGGATCGACAGCGGCCGCCTGCCGGTGGGGCCGGACGGCGTCCTGGCCCCCGAGGCTCTGACCGACGCGCCGCTGATCCTGTTTCCCCGCACCGTCGCCCCGGCCTTCCACGACCTGGTCACCACCTATTTCGCCGCCCGGGGCCGCCCCGCCCGGATCGTGCAGGAGGCCATCCAGATGCAGACCATCATCAGCCTGGTCTCCGCCGGCCTGGGCGTGGCCCTGGTCCCGGCCTCCCTGCGCAACCTGGCCCGCGCCGGCGTCCGCTACGTCGAGATCCAGGACCCGCCGACACTGGAGACGGGCCTGGCCTGGCGACGGGACGACGAGACACCGACGTTGCGGGAGATGCTGCGGTTGGTGGAGTAGGGAGCCATCCCCTTCACGTCCGTCATTCCCGCCCTTGTGGCGGGAACCCCTGGTTCAGCCTGCAAGTGAAATGCCTTGGCGCGCTAGCGCGCCACCCTCACGCACCTGCGGCGGATAGAGGGGTTCCCGCCACAAGGGCGGGAATGACGATGAAATTGAGAGATCGCGTAACCTCTAAACCGCCGGCGTCTCGCCCCGCGCGATCCGGGTCTCGATCTCGGCCAGGATCGGCGCCAGGTCGGTGACGCTTTCGACGACGTAGTGGGCGCCGGCGTCGTGGAGGGCCCGGGCCGAGGCCTCGATGCGGGCGGCGCGCTCTGCGGGGGGCAGGGCCGCCAGGGCGTTCTGGTCCAGGCCCACGCCGTTGCCCGAGGCCGACAGGCCCACCGTCCAGGCGCCGGCCTCCAGGCCTTCGCCGATCCCGACCGTGGCGTCGTCCACCTTGACGCAGGCGCGGGCGGGCCAGGCGCCCAGCTCGACCAGGGCCTTCCACAGCATCAGGGGCGAGGGCCGCCCCGCCGCCGTCTCGCCGGCGCAGATCACCACGGCCGGCGCATAGCCCTGCTGGGCCGCCAGGGGCAGGATGTCGGCCATCATCGGGCGGGTGTAGCCGGTGGTCGAGCCGATCTTCACGCCCCGGGCGGCAAGGTCGGCGGCCAGCTCGGCCGCGCCGGGGATCAGTTTGGCGCAGTCGCGGGCGGCCGCGCGCATCATCGGCTCGACCGCGTCGTGCAGGCGGTCGACGTCGGCCTCGGAAGGCTCGGCGCCGTGACGCTCCGCCCAGGCGGCGGCGATGCGCGGCAGGGCCAGCAGGGCCCGGACGTGATCGCGCTTGGCCTTGCCCATGTCGGCCCGGGCCTCGGTCTCGGTGATCTCGACGCCCGCCTGGGTGAACACGGTCCGCAAGGCCGTGACCGGCGCGCGGCAGCCGAAGTCGATCATGGTGCCGGCCCAGTCGAAGACGACGGCCTGGATGGGGCTCTGGCTCATGCGGCGGCTCCTTGCGGCAGGTCGTAGAGGCCGGCGATCACGTCCTCGGCCAGGCCGAAGGCGGTGGAGGCGCCGGTGCCGCTGGTCACGGTCACCAGGCGCACGCGCGGCAGGGGGGCCTCGATCAGGCTGTGACCACGGGCCGAGGCGTAGGTTCCGGTCCAGCGTTCCAGCACCGGCGGCGGGGCCCGGCCGAACACCTGGGCGAACTCGTCCAGGATCAGGGCGTCGACATCGTCGCGGGCGAAGGGGTCGGGCGTGGGGGCGTAGTGGTGGCTGTCGCCGACCACCAGCGAGCCGTCGGCGCTTTGGGTCACGATCAGGTGGACGCCATGCTCCAGATGCTCGGCCTGCTCGGCCTCCAGCCGCGCACGCAAGGCGCCCGCCTGAGGCAGGTCGGCATAGCCCAGGTAGCGGACCAGGCCGAGGTCGGACATCACCGGCGCGGGCAGGCGCCAGCCCGGATCGGCCAGGCGCAACATCTGCAGCTTGCAGCGCGTCACCTCGGCGCCGGCGAAGGTGTCGGGGAAGAGGGTCACCAGGTCGTCGCCCGGGCAGACGACGATGGCGTCGGCGCGGACGGTCCCGGCCGAGGTCTCCAACCGGCCGGTCTCGACGCCGCGCACGGCCACGCCGCGCAGGAAGGTCACGCCGTGGGTCGCCGCCAGCCAGGCGGCCAGGCGCGGGATGGCGGTGCGGGACTCCACCCGCAGGTCGACCGTGCTGGTCAGGGCGCCCAGCACCTGGCCGCCGGCCGGCAGGCGATCGGTCAGGTCGCCGGCCTCGCGCCAGCCGCAGCCCTGCGCCATCTCGGTCTCCAGGAAGGCCTCCAGCACCGCCCTCGCCTCCGGACGACGGGCCACCATGGTCAGGCC
Source organism: Caulobacter sp. GW821-FHT09B08 (assembly GCF_059418225.1). Taxonomy (NCBI): domain Bacteria; kingdom Pseudomonadati; phylum Pseudomonadota; class Alphaproteobacteria; order Caulobacterales; family Caulobacteraceae; genus Caulobacter; species Caulobacter sp. GW821-FHT09B08. The sequence goes on from NZ_JBWKPL010000001.1 coordinate 397,026, forward strand.
GCGCTGCAGGACGGCGATCCCGGCCGGGCCGGCGACCTCGTCCCAGACCCGGGCCGAACGCCGCGCGCGTCGCCACACCTCGCCCCGCGCCTGGCCGGTGACGGTGACGAAGCCGAAGTTGCGCACCGAGGCGCCGTTGGCCTGGGCGTCGCGGTCGATCACCGCCACCCGCTTGCCCAGCCGGGCGGCGGCCAGGGCGTGGGCCAGGCCCACAATGCCGGCGCCGACCACGGCCAGATCGAATTGCTGTTCCAAGGACGTGTTCCGGGATCGGAGGAAGAACGCGAGCCTCCTCCCGTTATCCCCGCCGTGAAACAGATTGGTGACGCCCCGAGCTAGGCGGGCGCCCCGTCGAGCGCGACGGTGAAGAACTCCGCCCCCGGGAACAGGCGCGCGGCCTTTTCGCGGATGACCTTCTGCACGGTGGAATAGGTCGAGCCGCAGACGATCAGGGGCGGCTGGCCATTCGCCGTCGCCGCCTGGGCGGGCTCGGCCATCACCGGAACGCCCTGGTAGTCGGGCCGTCCGTAGCGGGTGTCGAAGATGGCGCTCAGCCGGCCCCGGTCCTCGCCCAGGTCGGCCACCGCCTTGGCGGCGAAGGCCGAGAAGCCCCAGATCCACACCTCGCGCCCCGGCTCGGCGGCCAGGATCTTGGCCCGCAGCTGGTCGGCGACGAAGGCGAAGTGGTCGTTGTAGTCCAGCAGGGCGTTGCTCACCCGCCGGGGGGCGCAGAGCACGCGGATGGCCGGCATGCGCGGCGGGTCCTGGGTCTCGAAGGCCAGCACCTGGAAGCCCGCCCCGTGGACCAGGGCGATCAGCGACCGGTCGGTGAAATAGTGGGTGTGGTCCAGGTTGTTCAGCGAGAACTTCAGCGACGCCGTGCCGTGATGGACCCCGAAATTGGGCACCTCGATATAGACCAGGCTCTCGGGGAAGGCCGTCAGCCGGCCCAGCAGGTCGTAGGGATCGGCCAGGTGCTCGACCACGTGCGACAGCATGAAGAGGTTGCGCGCGCCGCGATGCTCGGCCAGCAGGTCGGGCAGGCGCTCGGTCTCGCCGTTGAGGTCGAGCGGCACGAACTCGATCTGGTCGAAGCTCACGCGGTCCACGAAGTCGATGACCAGGGCCTTGTCGCGACCGGTGACGGCGCGGGCCTGCTCGGCCAGTTCGCCCGGACCGCCGCCGATGTCGGCGATGACGCCGTCCACGCTCGCCAGGTCCAGGTGGCGGCGGATGAAGTCCAGCCGCAGGTCGCCGGCCGAGTGGTCGGTGGGCAGGGCGACGGCCGAGCTGTAGAGCTTCTCCGGCGGGATGTCGTGGCGCAGCACGCCGTGACCGCAGGCCTCGCAGAGATACTGGTGCAGCGTCGCGCCCGGATGGATCAGGGCCGCGTGGGTCTCGCTGAAGGCGTTGCGGATCTCGCGGGTCGCCGCGCCGCAGACGGGGCAGGCCACGCTCACGACGCCACCTTCTGGCGGTACTCGCCCTGCAGACGTTCGAGCGGGAAGCGCGGGGCCAGGTCCGACGACAGCCGGCGCATCTCTTCGAGATTGGCCCCGGGGTCCGGCTCGGAAATCCGCACCCACGGCGACAGGTCGCCGAAGTCGAAATAGTAGGTGATGAAGTAGCGCAGGGCCGCGACCTCGGTGCGGAAGGGCTTGAGCTGGCGGTTGACGCACAGTCCGAACAGGTCGCGCCGCAGCACCTTGCCGCCGAAGGTCTGGGCCCAGATCGCCGTCGGCACGACGATCTCCTGGTCCTGGGCGGTGTCGTCCACCGGGCGGTCGTCCACATGCACCGCTTGGCCCCGCAGACTGACGGCCATGCGGCGCAGGGGCTTGCCGCCCGGATCGACGATCAGGAAGTCGATGCGCACCGGGCCGGCGGCCTGGGGGAACGGCGGCAGATAGGCGTTGAGCCTCGGGATCAGCGCCTCGTAGGCCGCCGCGTCGAAGTCGCCGGCCTCCATATAGGCGTCGTGGTCGTCGATCAGCGGCACGAAGTCCTGAGCCATGCGGCGCAGGCGCCGGCGGAAGCCGGCGTAGTTCACCGGTCCGGCCAGGCTGGCCACCTCGCCCGAGACCGGGTCGAAGCGGTCGCCGGGCGACAGCATGACGAAGTGCTCGTCATCGACCAGCCCTGCCCGGATCAGGCGCTTGGCGAACGAGGTCGGGGTGGGCTTGTCCGAATAGTTGCGGAACTGGTCCTGCGGCCGGTGCCAGGCGATGTCGCTGGCGATGGGCACCAGATAGGTGGGCCGCATCTCCTCGATGATCAGCCGGGCCTGGCTGATCTCGTCGCGCTTCTGGCGGCCCAGCGAGACCTTCTCGCGCACCGTGAAGTCGAAGGCGCCGGGATATTCCGTGGACGGACTGCCGGGCACGAAGGCCACGTCGATCCTGGCGCAGCGCGCGCGGATGTCGGCCAGCAGCTCGCGGTCGGCCAGGTTGTCGTTGAGATTGACCGCGTTCCAGTCGGCGGTCTCGACCAGGATCCCGCTGTTTTCCCAGTCGTGCCAGCGGCTCTTGGCGCTGGGGATCAGGGTCAGCTTGACCGGCTCGCCCAGGTCGATGGTCAGGCTCTCGAAGGTCTCCAGCGTGACCACGTTGCGGAAGCCCATCGCCTTCAGCGTCAGTTCCATGCTGCGGGCGCGCGGGTGGTCCACATATTCGAAGGCCGGCACGAAGATCGTCGCGTCGCGCGACAGCAGGTCCAGCGACGGGGCGTGGAAATGGTCCTCGTGGTGGTGGCTGATATAGACGTGGGTGGCGCGGCGGAACCGGGTCTCGATCTCGGCCGGCACCAGCGGATACTTGATCGCCGAGTTGCCGTAGATCGGCACGGTGGAGAACCACGGATCGCAGACCAGGCTGCCGGTCGGGCCGTCGAAGGACAGGCTGGCGTGGCCCAGGAAGCTGATCGTGATCATGGACGAAACTCTTTGGAACCTCGTGACCGTCACGCCGCCTGGGCGTCGGCTTGCTCGTCGGTTTGGGCCGCCGCCTTGATCTCGACCATCCGCTGGAACGCCGCCTCGAGCCGCCGAGTCACCCCGGCCTCGTCGCGATAGTCCGAGGCGTCGAAGGCCGGGCGCACGCGGGCGCGCAGGGCGTCGAAGGCCGGTAGGTCGGCGGCGAAGGCGGCGGCCTTGGCGGCCGCCTCGTCCCAGTCGTCCGACAGCAGCTCGGTCAGGCCCGCGGCGGTCAGGGCCTCCACCGTGATGCGGCTGTAGAAGTCCTGGCCGCGCACGCCCATCACCGGCACGCCGCGCGAGAAGGCCTCAAGCGTGGTGGTGCCGCCCGGGCACGAGACGGGGTCCAGGGCGATGTCGATCTCGGCGAAGGACTGCTCGTACTCCTCGCCCTTGGAGTGGCCGGCGAAGACGATGGCGTTCGGCTCGACGCCGTGGGCCATGAAGCGGCACTGGGTGGTGGTCTGCAGCAGCGGATCGACGAAGTAGCTGTACTTGAACAGCAGCTTGGCGTCCGGACAGGCCTTCAGGATCTTGGCCCAGCCGGCCACGGTCTCGTCGCTGATCTTGGCCGGGTGATTGTAGCTGGCGAACAGCAGGAAGCCGCGCGTCAGGGCCGGGGCCGGCGAGGTGCGGGCGGTCGGGGTGGGACGGAACGGACCCAGCACCGGCCCGACGTCGAACAGGCGCTCGACGAAGAAGTCCTCCGAGCCCGGCAAGGCCATCTCGTGGCCGATCAGAGAATAGTCCATGGTCGCCAGACCCGTGGTCTGCATGTAGTTCAGCCAGGCGACCTGGATCGGCGCGGCGCGGCGGGCGAAGGCCATCAGGTTGTTGTCCTTGGCGTGCCCCCAGGCGTCGACCAGCACGTCGATGCCGTCATTGCGGATCAGCGCGACGGCGGCGTCGTACTGGCCGCGCTTGATCGCGCGGACCGTGACGTGGCCGGGCAGTTCCTCGGCCGCGACGTCGTCCACATAGGCGAAGATCTCGAAGGCGTCGGTGTCGTGGTTCTCCAGCACCGGCAGGACGAACTGGCGGGTCTGGTTGACCGTGAAGCTGGGGGCCACGTAGCCGATCCGCAGCTTGCGGCCGGCCGTCGGCGCCAGCGGCAGCTCCGTGGGCGGGACGTAGCCGGCGACGGTCTCGCCCCACTGCCGCGCCAGGGCGGCGTGACGGGCCACGCCGTCGCGGGCGAAGAACAGGGCGTAGAGGATGAAGCTGGGCAGGTGGTCGGCGCCCGTCATCGTCAGGGCCCGGTCGTAGGCGGCGAGCGCGGCCTCCATGCGGCCCTGGTGGTGCAGGATCTGGCCGAACAGGTCCATCGCCCCGCCCCGGGCGACCCGCTCGTCGTTGATCGCCGAGCCGCAGGCGACGGCCGCCGGGCCGACATAGCCCTCGCGGTAGAACATCATGGCCACCTGGTGGGCGTAGGGCCCGTCCCGGACCATCCGCTGGATGTCGATGTCGTTCTCTTCCATCAGCAGCACGGCGTGGGCCAGCCAGGCGGCGTCCATGGCGGCCTGGGCGCGGGCCGGTTGGCCCAGGGCGGCCAGCACGGCGGCGCGCAGATAGTTGAGATCGATCCGGTCCTCGTGCTCGGCCATCAGCGGCGCGGTCAGGCGCTCGGCCTGGGCGGCGTCGCCCGCCAGGAGGGCCTCTTTGGCGGCCTGCAGGATGTCTTCGGGAGCCACGGCGATCTCCAGGCGGCTGCGAGGCGCGAAACGGCGCCGCTCGCAACCTGGGCTGACATGGTTAAATGGCCGTTAAGCATAATTGGCGAGCGTGGGGACGGGCCGGCGATTCCGGTCCGGGATCGAGGCGAACCCAGGTGCGAACGGCCAAAATCAAGGCGATCGCCAGTCATCTGCCGGAGGGGCGGCTCTCCAACGACGACCTCGCGCGCCTGTACCCCGACTGGCCGGCCGAAAAGATCCTGGAAAAGACCGGCATCGCCGAGCGGCGGATCGCCGCAGCGGGCGAGACGGCCGGCGACCTGGCCGAGGCGGCCGCCCGGCGGCTGTTCGCCGAGCGCGGCGTCGATCCGGCCGGCATCGACTTCCTGCTGCTGTGCACCCAGGCCCCCGACTACATCCTGCCCACCACCGCCTGTGTGCTGCAGCACCGGCTGGGCCTGCCCCAGAGCGCCGGCGCCCTGGACTTCAACCTGGGCTGCTCGGGCTTCGTCTACGGCCTGTCCATCGCCAAGGCCCTGATCGAGAGCGGCCAGGCGCAGCGTGTGCTGCTGCTGACCGCCGACACCTATTCCAAGCTCATCCATCCGATGGACAAGAGCGTGCGCACCCTGTTCGGCGACGGGGCCGCCGCCACCCTGGTCGAGGCCGTCGAGGCCGACGCCCCGGCCATCGACCCGGTGCTGTTCGGCACGGACGGGGCGGGCGCCGACAACCTGATCGTGCCGGCCGGCGGCTTCCGACGGGCTCGCGACGCCGAAAGCGCGGTGGAGACCACCGACGCCTCGGGCAACGTCCGATCGGCCGACCATCTCTATATGAACGGCGCGGCGATCATGACCTTCACCCTGAAGGCGGTGCCGGCGGCCATCGCAAAGCTGCTGGAGCGCTCGGGGCGGACCATGGAGGACCACGACCTCTTCGTGTTCCACCAGGCCAACGCCTTCATGCTGGAGCGGCTGCGCGCCAAGCTGGCCATCCCGCCCGAGCGGTTCGTGCTGCGCATGCGCGACTGCGGCAACACCGTTTCCTCCACCATTCCCATCGCCCTGGAACCCCTGCTGGACGAGGCCGCCTCCCCGCGCCGCGCCCTGCTGGTGGGTTTCGGGGTCGGCTATTCCTGGGCGGCCACGAGCGTCGTCCTATGACGGAGAGTACCGAAATGAGCGCCTTCTACGCCGGCCTGGCCGAGATCTTCGAGATCGACGAGTCCGAGGTCACCGCCGATCTCGACCTGGCTACCCAGAACTGGGACTCGCTGGCCGTGGTTTCGACCATCGCCCTGATCGACGAGGTCTACGGCCAGCTGGTCGACGGCCAGGCCCTGGCCAAGGCCGCCACCGTGGCCGAGATCGAGGCCCTGATCGCTCTCGCCAAGGCGGCCTGATGACCGACGCGGCCACGCCCTCTCCCGGCGGCTACGCGCTGGACGGCGTCGCCCTGCGCGGCGTGGTCAGCGCCCTGCCCGCGCGCAAGCTGGGCAACGACGCCTTCGTCGAGCGCTTCGGCGAGGCGGCCGTGGCCGACGTGGTCAAGATGATCGGGGTGGAGAGCCGCTACTGGGTCGAGGACGGCGGCACCGCGTCGGACCTCTGCCAGGCGGCGGCGCAGACCCTGCTGCAACGGCTGGACTGGGCGCCAGCCAGCGTCGACGCCCTGATCTTCGTCTCCCAGACCCCCGACCACCGGCTGCCGGCCACCGCCTGCGTGCTGCACGGCAAGCTGGGGCTGGCCACCCACGCCCAGGCCTTCGACGTCAATCTGGGCTGCTCGGGCTATGTCTACGGCCTGTGGCTGGCCTCCACCCTGGTCAAGGCCGGGCTGAAACGCGTGCTGGTCCTGGCCGGCGACACCATCAGCCGCACGCTCGACCCGTCCGACCGGGGCACCGCCCTGGTGTTCGGCGACGCCGGCTCGGCCACCGCCGTCGAGGCCGCGCCCGGCGCCCCGGCGATGCATTTCCGCCTGGGCACCGATGGCGCGGGCGCCGGCCACCTGATCATTCCCGACGGGGCCTATCGCGCCGCCCAGCCCGATCCGCGCCGAGAGAACGGCCCCGACCCGGCCTGCCTGTTCATGGACGGCGGCGAGGTCTTCACCTTCACCCTGCGGGCCGTGCCCAAGCTGGTGAAGGACACCCTGGCCGACGCGGGAGCCGAGGGCGACAGCGTCGAGGCCTATCTGCTGCACCAGGCCAACCGCTTCATGCTGAGGCACCTGGGCAAGAAGATCGGCGCCGACGGCGATCGTCTGCCGATCAATATCGACCGCTTCGGCAACACCAGCTCGGCCACCATCCCGCTGCTGCTGACCACCGACATGGCCCAGCGCGTCACTGGCGGCCCCACCCGGCTGATGCTGGTCGGGTTCGGGGTGGGGTTCTCATGGGGCGCGGTGCTGGCCGACCTGGCGCCGCTGGCTTGTGCCGAGACGCTCTACCTGTAACCCTGCCGCCATGATTTTCGCTTCGAACGCCCTGGCCGGCCGGACCCTGCTGATCACCGGCGCCTCGTCGGGCCTGGGCCGGGCGACCGCCCATCTGGCCGCAAGCCTGGGCGCCCGGATCGTCGCCCTGGGGCGCGACGAGACCCGCCTGGCCGAGACCGTCGACAGCCTCTCGGGCGAAGGCCACCGGGCCGTGGCCGGCGAGCTCTCCGATCCCGACGCCGTCGCCGACCAGGTCTCGGCCCTGGGCCTGGAGGCCGAGGGGCTGGACGGGATCTTCCACGCGGCCGGCGCCGAGCTGGTGCTGCCCGCCCGCCTGACCAAGGCCAAGCAGCTGGACACCGCCTTCGGGGCGGCGACCTTCGGCGCCCTGGGCCTGGCCCGCGCCGCCGCCAAGGCCAAGGTGATGAAGGACGGCGGCTCCATCGTGCTGATGTCCTCGGCCGCCGCCTCGCGCGGCCGTCCCGGCATGGTCGCCTATTCCGCCGCCAAGGCCGCCGTCGAGGGGCTGACGCGCTCGCTGGCCTGCGAGCTGGCGCCGCGCAAAATCCGGGTCAACGCCATCGCCGCCGGCGGGGTGGTCACCGCCATGCACGAGCGCCTGTCGCGCGGCCTGTCGCCAGAGGGCGTGGCCGCCTACGAGGCCCAGCACCTGCTGGGCTTCGGCGCGCCGGACGACGTGGCCAACGCCGCCGTCTTCCTGCTGTCGCCGGCCGCGTCCTGGGTGACCGGGGCGGTCTGGGCCGTCGACGGCGGCTACCTGGCCAGCTGAGGGGGACACGACCATGACCGACTACGTGCTGGTGGGCGGCGGCGCCTTCGCCCGCGAGGTGTTCGACTGGTTCGCCCCGGCCTTCGCCGCGACCGGCGACCGCTTCGCCGGCTATCTCGACGACGGCGACGCGCCCATGGCCGCCTTCGGCCGCGACCTGCCCCAGCTGGGCGACACCCACGGCTTCGATCCCGCCCCCGGCCAGCGCCTGGTGCTGTGCGTCGGCGGCCCGGCGGGCAAGCGCGCCCTGGTCGAGCGCCTCACCGCACGCGGCGGGGTGTTCGCCGAGCGCCTGGTCCACGCCGGCGCCTGGATCACCGGCTCGGCGCGCCTGGGCCAAGGCCTGGTCGTCGGCCCGTTCGCCAACATCTCGTCCGACGCCGTGGTGGGTCGGCACGTGACCGTCAACGGCCATAGCAGCATCGGCCATGACGCCGAGGTCGGCGACTTCGTCACCCTCAGCTGCCACGTCGACCTGACCGGCGGCGTGCGGGTGGGGGCCGGCAGCTTCTTCGGCTCGGGCGCCCGGGTGCTGCCACGCGTGAAGATCGGGGCCGACTGCACGGTGGGGGCCGGCGCGGTGGTGGTGCGCGGCGCGCCGGACGGGACCACCCTCTACGCCGCCCCGGCCCGGCGCCTGTGACCATGGGCCCGCTGGAGACCCGCCTCCACACCGACTTCTGGCACCTGGTCGCCCACCGCGCCGAACTGCCCGCGCCCGGCGCCTGGCTGCGGCTGGACTGGGGCCTGGGCGAGCTGGTGCTGTTCAACGACGAGGGCGCCATCCTCGCCAGCGACAACATCTGCCCGCACCGGGGCGCGCGGTTCTTCCTGGGCGACGCCGGCGAAGGCCGGATGACCTGCGCCTATCACGGCTGGAGCTATCGCGGCGGCTGCCTGCGGGTGGCCCAGCGCGCGGCCTTCGACGAAGCCGAACTGGCGGGCGTGGACATCCGCAAGTTCCCCGTCGCCTGGTGCGGCGACTTCCTGTTCGTGGGCGTGACCCCGGTCGAGAACCTGGAGGACCAGCTGGGCGCGACCTTCGGGGCGCTGGAGGAAGTCTCGCGCCGGATCACGGCCCGCCGCGACTTCAACGCCTTCGCCTTCGAGTGCGACTGGCGGGTGGCGGTCGAGAACGCGCTCGAGATCTACCACGTCGCTCCGATCCACGGCGAAACCCTGGCCACCCTGGGCCTCAGCGAAGCGCGGGTCGATTACGACGGCCGCAACATGACCTGGCATGGCCAGGTGAACGACGCCCGCTCGGCCAAGGGTCTGTCGGTGATGAAGCGGTTCTTCGACATCGGCGAGCCCTATGCGGGCTACTGGACGATCCACGTCTTCCCGTTCGCCATGGTCTCCTCGACCTTCGGCTATTCCTACGCCCTGCAGACCTATTTCCCGTCGCGGGAGCCGGGCCGCACCCACTTCTGCAGCCGCCTGCTGACCTCGCGGGTGAAGCCGGGGGCGGAGGCCGCCGTGGAGGGCTTCTTCGAGTCCACCGCCACCATGAACCGCCGCATCTTCGAGGAAGACCACGCCATCTGCCGACGCGTCAGCCCCGACTACGACATGGCCAAGCCGGACCGGGTGTTCGCCCGGTCGGAGGAGCGGGTGCGGAGGCTGCACGCGATGTTGGCGGAGTTGGGGGCCTAGTTACCTTTCCCTCCCCCTTGTGGGGAGGGTGGGCCGCGTAGCGGGTCGGGTGGGGGATCGGTGCAGGGTGTTGGACGGGGGCTGATCCGCTGAATCAGCAGCCCCCCACCCGACCCTGGCTCTGCCAGGGCCACCCTCCCCACGAGGGGGAGGGAAAGACTATTGGGCCTCGCACCACCGCTCGAACATCCCCCGGTAGGCCGCCTCTAGAGACCGCGTGATCCGCGCTTCGTCGCGATAGGGGGCGGCCAGGAAGCCGGCGGCGGCGCGGTCGCGCAGGGCCTGCAGGCCCTCGGCCGTTTCGGTGACCGCGACGGCCTTGGCCACGTAGTCGTCCCAGCTGTCGGCGATCAGGTCGTGCAGCCCGGCGCCGGCGACGATGGGCACGCCGATGCGGCTGTAATAGGTCTCGCCCTTCAGGGTCAGCACCGGCACGCCGCGCGCCAGGGCCTCGAACGAGGTGGTGCCGCCCGGGCACGGCGAGGGGTCCAGGGCCAGGTCGACCAGGGCGAAGGCCTCCTCGTAGGCCTGGCCCTTGGTGTGGCCGGCGAACACCAGCTGCTCCATGCCCACCCCGTGGGCGGCGAAGCGCGCGGCGGTGGACCGGGCCATGACCTGGTCCTCGTAATAGCTGTACTTGAGCAGCAGCCGCGAGCCGGGGCGGCCCTTCAGGATCCGGGCCCAGGCCGCCACCGTCTGGTCGGTCAGCTTGGCCGGGTTGTTGAAGCTGCCGAAGGTCACCTGGCCGCTGGCCAGGGACGGCGCGGGGGCCACCACCACGTCGGCGTCGGGGCGGTAGGGGGCGCTGGAGTCGGGCACCATCCACACCGTCTCGGTGAAGTGGTCCTGCATGTCCGGCGTCTCCACGCCCTGGGTCTGCATGGAATAGTCCATGCGGGCCATGCCGGTGGTCTGCTGGTAGTTCAACCAGCTGGCCTGCACCGGCGCGGCGCGGTGGCCGAACATGGTCAGGCGGTTGCCCGGATTGTGGCCCCAGACGTCGATCAGCACGTCGATCTGGTCCGCGCGGATCTGGGCGGCGAACTGCTCGTCGGTCAGCTTGTCGACGCCGCGCACGGTGACCGGCTGGGCCCAGCCGGTCTCGCCCTCGGCCGAGCCCGGATAGAGAAACACCTCGAAGGCGTCGCGATCCAGATGGTCGATGACGGCGGCCACGAACTGGCGGGCCTGCACCTGGATGAAGCTGGGCGAGACATAGCCGATCCGCAGCTTGCGCTTGGGATCGCGGCTGTTGGCGAACGGCGCGGGCGGGGTCTTGCGTTCGTAGAGCGCCGCCCATTCGCGGGCCGCCTGGGCCTGACGCGCGATGCCGTCATCGACATAGAACAGGGCGAACAGCAGGAACTGGTGGGCCGCGGCGGCGGCGCGGTCGCTCTCGTTGACGGCCTGGAACACCATGGCCGCCTCTTCCGCACGACCCTGGTGATGCAGGCACAGGCCGTAGGAGAACAGGGTCTGGACGTCCTCGCTTCCGGCCTGCAGCGCCATGCTGAAGGCCACCCCGGCGGTCGCCACCGACTTGACGTCGTAGATCTTGTCGCCGACCTCCTGGGCGTATTTCGGGTCCTTCGTCAGGCGCGGCAGGTCGCCGCCCATGCCCCGGATCAGGGCGAAGGCGTGCAGCAGCCGCCCGTCGTTCAGCGCGGCCTGGGCCTCGTCGGTCTCGCCCATGGCGGCGGCGGCGCTGGACAGCCAGTAGCGCAGCTCGAACTTGGACGGCTCGGCCGCCGACAGGGCCCGGAAGGCCTTCAGAGCCCCTTGCGCGTCGCCGCCCAGCAGCGCGTGGATCGCCGCGTCCATGTCCTGGGGCGGAGCGTTGGTCTGGACGGTCATGGGGGCTCGCGGCTGGCCGGTAGAGCTCGTCGTATCGCCCGATCATGGTTAACGCCGGTCTAACCTCTTGGCCAGGAAGCCGTCCGGGTTCAGGGTCGATTAACCATGTTGCGGCCACATGGCCGCGAACGGGTCTTGGCGCGAGGAAGCTGCGTGGGCGATACGGTGCTGATCTTTCCCGCCGGCTATCCGGGCGGGGCGGAGTTCCGGGCCCGCATGGTCGCCGAGGGCCGCCGCGTGGTCGGCGCCTCGTCGCTGGACTACGACCCCGCCTCCGAGGCCTATGAAGCCTGGGGCAAGCTGCCCTTCGTCAGCGACGCCAGCTTCGCGGGCGAGCTGGCGGCCTTGGTCACCGCTCACGGCGTCACCGACATCTACACCCCGCACTATGTGATCTGGCTGCATCTCTCCAAAGAGCTGGAGGCCATCGCCCCGGGCGTGCGCCTGTCGGGCAAGTCCAGCATCGAGGACGCCGAACAGGGCTATCGCGTCCTGCAGGACCGCATGGGCCAGGTCGCGGCCCCCGCCCTGTTCGAGACCGCCCTGCCCCTTCGCCCCGCCCTCACCCCCGCCCAGCTGGCCGGCACGATGCGGCTGGTCGAGACCATCTCGGGCATGAGCAGTGAGGAGAAGCTGCTGGCGGTGATCGACATCGTCCGCTGCGCGCCGCAGGGCGACATCGTCGAGATCGGCTCGTGGTGGGGCAAGTCGGCCGCCCTCTTCACCCTGCTGGCCAAGCGCTACGACATCGGCTCGGTGCTGTGCTGCGATCCGTGGGCGGTCGAGGCCCTGGCCCAGGGCGACGCCCTGCTGGACGCCGCCAGCGCCGCGGCCGACATGGACCAGGCGCTGCGGATCTTCGAGATCAACCTGGCCCCCCTGGCCGACGGCCGGCTGAACTACATCCGCGCCCCCTCGGTAGAGGGCGCCAAGCGCTACGGCCCGGACCTGACCGTCACCACCGACACCTTCGGCACGGTGGCCTATACGGGCCAGATCGCCGTGCTGCACATCGACGGCAACCACACCTTCGAAAACGCCGACGCCGACGCCCGGGCCTGGATTCCGTTCGTCAAGCCGGGCGGCTGGATCATCTTCGACGACTATTTCTGGGTGTTCGGCGACGGCCCGCGCGTGGTCGGCGACCGCTTCTGCCAGGACAACGCCGAGCGCATCCAGCTGAGCTTCGTGGCGGGCAAGGCGCTGTTCGTCCAACTCAAGGCCTAGGACCATGCAAGACGCCTGGCTGCAACATCTGGACGCTTCCAGCCTGACCGAGGCCGAGCTGCGCGCCCTGGTCCCCGAGCGGATGGGCCAGGTCGGGGTGCTGCGGGTGTCGGGCGTGGTCCCGGCCGGTGATCCGCGCGACTTCTGGCAGGGGATCGGCGAGACCCTGGGCCAGTGCGCCCAGACCCTGGAGGACAGCGTCACCGGCGAGGAGATCCAGGCCCCCGGCGGCTGGATGGACGTGCGCTTCGAGCCCGACCGCCTGGACACCTATCGCCACGCCAAGGTCGGCCAGCCGCTGCACAGCGACACCGCCTACGGCACCGCCATCCAGGACATCGGTCTGTTCTACCTGCAGAAACAGGCCAGCAGCGGCGGCGAGAGCCTGTTCGTGGCCGGCAGCGCGGTGGTCGACTATCTGCGCGCCAAGGACCCGGACCTCCTGGAGCGCCTGCTGACCACGCCGGTGCGCTTCGGCAAGGGCAAGGCCACCCGCACCACCACCGTGCTGCGCCGGGACGGCGACCGCACCAAGGTCAACTGGAACTGGTTCCGCGTCCTGCCCGACCAGGGCGAGGCGGTGGCGACCCTGCGCGAGGACTTCAAGGTGGCGCTGGAGGCCATGATCGCCGACGAGGCCGTGGCGGCCTTCCGGCTCCAGGCGGGCGACGCGGTGTTCTTCCGCGACGACGAGGTGCTGCACGGCCGCAAGGCCTACGAGGCGCAGGTCAGCGGCGACCGCCTGCTGTGGAAGACCTATTTCATCAGTCCGCTCGCGGAAGCCGCCGCCGCCGCGCGGGCCTGATGCAGCGCCGGGCCTTCGGGCGCTCTGGGATCGAGTTGTCGGCCTTCTGCTTCGGGACCATGCGCCTGCTGGCGCCCCGCTTCGACCTGGCCTCGGCCACGGCCCTGATGCTCCAGCTCTACGACCGCGGCGTCACCAGCTTCCATGTCAGCCACGAATACGAGAGCCATCCCCTGGCCTGTGCGGCGATCCAGGCCCTGCGCCGCGCCCGGCCGGGCGCGGAAATCCAGATCGTCTCCAAGATTCCCGTCCCTCATTTCTCCGAAGACCGCTTCGACCCGGCCCGCGCGCAAGCCCTGATCGAGGCCGACCGCCAGGCCCTGGGCGCCGACCGCATCGACGTCGTCCAATGGATGATCCGCCACACGCCCAACGACGACGCCCCGCGCCTGGCCGTCCTCGACCGCGACGGCGACGCCGCCGGCGAGACCTGGGCGCGGCTGAAGGACGACGGCAAGATCGGTGCCCTGGCGATCTTCCCCTATTCCGACGCGATGCTGCGCGCGAGCCTCGACCGCCCCTGGGTCGAGGGCCTGGTCACCTACCTCAACCCCCTGGAACTGGAAGCCGCCCCCTATCTCGACCGCCTCGCCGCCGAAGGCCGAGGCTTCATCGCCATCCGCCCCCTGCTGGCCGGGCGGATGCTGGACGACGCTCCGGTGTGGACGACGCTCGACATCGCGCCAGAGGCCCGCCCCGCCTTCGCCCTGGCCTTCAGCCTGATGCACCCAGCCGTGGCGAGCACCGTGCTGACGGCGTCGAGCGCGGGGCATGTGGAGGAGGCGATAGCGGTGATCGACGGGGCGGGGGTGGATCGAGATGGATTCGAGGCGCTGCGGAGGCGGGTGGAGGCTTTCTGCCCGAGTGACTGCCGGTGATCGTAATGGTTACGGCTCATTGGAGGTGGCGAAACGTAATATGAAGATCGTTTATCTTGATCAGAATAAATGGATCGCTCTAGCCCAAGCTTCCAAGTCGCCACAGGAATATCCCGCCGCCCGAAAGGTTCTCGAAGCCCTTGTTCCGGTAGTGCAGGCTGGGGCGGTATTGCTACCTCTTACCGCCACAAATCTATACGAGACGCATAAGGTCAATCGCCTGGAACGTCGGCTGGACCTTGCCATGACCCAGGTGATTCTGAGCGGCGCATGGGTATTCCGCGGACTGCATCGCCGGCTTGAGCACGAGGTTTCGGGCGTCCTGGCAAGGCTATTTGACCGCCCCCCGCCCGCTGCGCAGGCCGATTGGTTTCTATCTCAAGTATTCTTCGAATCCACAGCCGAAGCCGGCGACCCTCGCCTCGACGGCCCAACCGCCGTCTTGGCCCAGGCCGTTCTCGACGACCCGCAGGGCTGGATGCTGCGCTACCTAATGGAGACGCCGGACGAAATTCGTGTCGAGGCGATCCGTCGCTTTGACGGAGGTTGCGACGAACTGCGCACGCGGATCGAAGCTCGGCGAGCCCAGCATCGCGATCAGCCCGAAACGATGCGCCGCAAGATCTACCGCGCGATCACCGCGATAGAGCAGCAGGAAGTCTTTCTCGATATCGCTGAGCGCATGGGGCTGTCCAAAGCTGATCTGGCCGCCAATAACGGCGCAGGCCTACGGGCCGTGGTTCGGGATACGCCTACCTACGACATCGAAACCGAGATCGCCTTGCGCTTGGAAGCCCAACCGCGCGCGATCAACAATAACGACATGCGCGACCTTCGCGCGTTCAGCACCGTCTTGCCATACAGCGATTTGGTGATTGCCGAGAACCAGTTCTCCAATTTGGCGCGCCAAGCTGGCTTGGACCGGAAATATAATGTCCAAATCGAGACCGATCTTGATGCCTTACTAAACGTACTTTGAACGTTCACTTTAAGCATTGCGATAACTAGTCAGTTTAGCCGCCCATGGCGGTCCAGGAGGGACTCGAACCCCCGACCTTCGCTTTAGGAAAGCGCTGCTCTATCCTGCTGAGCTACTGGACCGCGTAGCGCGGGCCAGGGGTGCATAGCGCAAGTTTTCGAGTGTGCGAACCCCAGCCTGGATCGGGCGTCGAAAAGCGTTGCCAGGCGCGGCCGAAGCGGCGTTCCCTGAGGCGAACAGGGGAAACGCCATGGCTCTGCTTCGGCCTTTGAAGACGCTGTACGTGCAGGTGCTGATCGGCATCGCGCTGGGCATACTGGTCGGGGCGCTGTGGCCCGACATCGGCGTGCAGCTGAAGCCCCTGGGCGACGCCTTCATCAAGCTGGTCAAGCTGGTGATCGCGCCGGTGATCTTCCTGACCGTGGCGGGCGGCATCGCCCACATGGGCGACATCAAGGCGTTCGGCCGGGTGGGGATCAAGGCCCTGATCTATTTCGAGGTGGTCTCGACCCTGGCCCTGTTCGTGGGGCTGGTGGTCGGCCACATCCTGCATCCGGGCCACGGCTTCAACATCGATCCGGCCCACCTGGATCCCAAGATCGCCGCCGGCTACCTGGAGAAGGCCCATCACGGCGAGACCCTGGTCGACTATCTGCTGCACCTGATCCCCGAGACGTTCTTCGGGGCCTTCGCCGAGGGCAACCTGCTGCAGGTGCTGGTGATCGCCGTGCTGACGGGTTTCGCCTGCACGCGCCTGGGCGAGTTCGGCGACCGGATGGCCGCCGGCATGAGCGACCTGGCCAAGCTGTTCTTCGGCATCATCCACGTGGTGGTGAAGCTGGCCCCGCTGGGCGCCTTCGGGGCCATGGGCTTCACCATCGGCAAGTACGGGGTGACGGCCCTGCTGCAGCTGGGCGCGCTGGTGGGCGCCTTCTACGTCACCGCGATCCTGTTCGTGCTGGTGGTGCTGGGCGCCATCGCCTGGGCCTGCGGCTTCTCGATCCTGAAGTTCCTGGCCTATATCCGCGAGGAGCTGCTGATCGTGCTGGGCACCAGCAGCAGCGAGAGCGCCCTGCCCCAGCTGATCGAGAAGCTGGAGCGGCTGGGGGCCAAGAAGTCGGTCGTCGGCCTGGTGGTGCCCACCGGCTACAGCTTCAATCTGGACGGCACCAACATCTACATGACCCTGGCCACCCTGTTCCTGGCCCAGGCGACCAACACCCACCTGACCTTCGGCGAGATGGCGGCCCTGCTGGGCATCGCCATGCTGACCTCCAAGGGCGCCAGCGGCGTGACCGGGGCCGGCTTCATCACCCTGGCCGCCACCCTGGCCGTGGTGCCCGACATCCCCATCGCCGCCCTGGCCGTGCTGGTCGGGGTGGACCGGTTCATGAGCGAGTGCCGGGCCCTAACCAATTTCATCGGCAACGGCGTGGCCACGCTCGTGGTGGCCCGTTGGGAGGGCGCCTTGGATCGCGACCGATTGTCGCGGGAATTGACCCTGGGTCCCAACGCCTCGTCCGTTGAAGTCATTGAGAATCTTCCCGCCGACTGAAACGTGGGTTTCGGACGGGACCGGTACCGCGAAGCGTCCGGACGAGCCTTAACCACGAACTCCACCTTGCCGCGATGAAAATCGCTTCCTAAGGTTGCGTCGGGGACACGCGTATTCGGGACACCCAAGAGTGCTAAACGTCGCGAACGCCGAGCGTTCGGAACAGGCGAACCACGCCGCCCTGATCACCCTGGTCGAGACGATCGAGGCCCTGTCCGGCACGCATACGATCGAGGAGGTCGCCGCCGTTGTGCGGTCGGCCGCTCGCCGGATCTCCGGCGCCGACGGCGTGTGTTTCGTGCTCCGCGACGGCGACCGCTGCTGGTACCTGGACGAGGACGCCATCGGCCCGATGTGGAAGGGCCAGCGCTTCCCGCTGACCGCCTGCATCTCGGGCTGGGCCATGCTGAACGCCCAGACAGTGGTGATCCCCGACATCTATCTGGACGACCGCATCCCGCACGACGCCTATCGCCCCACCTTCGTCAAAAGCCTGGTGATGACCCCGGTGCGGGTCAACGATCCCATCGCGGCCATCGGCGCCTACTGGGCCACCGGCCAGACCCCGCCGCCCGACACGGTGCTGAAGCTGGAGACCATGGCCCGCGCCACGGCGGCGGCCATCGAGAACGCCAACCTCTACGCTTCGCTGAACCAGGCCCTGGACCGCCGCACCTTCCTGCTGCGCGAACTGGACCACCGGGTGAAGAACACCCTGGCCTCGGTGCAGTCGATCGCCCGCCAGACCCTGCGCAACGCCGATAGCCCCGACGCCTTCGCAGAATCGTTCGAGTCGCGGCTGATGGGCCTGTCGCGCGCCCACGAGCTGCTGACCCGCCAGGCCTGGGGCCGCACGGATTTGCGCGACGTGCTGGAGGCGGCTCTGCAGCCGTTCGGCGGCCTGGCCGATCCGCGCTTCACCGCCCGGGGCCCGGCCGTGACCCTCAGCGCCGAGACGGCGGTGGCGCTGCACATGACCCTGCACGAGCTGGTCATCAACGCCGCCAAGCACGGCGCCCTGACCACCGCCAGCGGCCAGGTCACCGTGGTGTGGCGGTTCGAGCCGGTGAACGGCGCGCCGGGCCTGGCGCTGGAATGGGTCGAGCGCGGCGGCCCGCCGGTCTTCGTGCCCAAGCGCCGGGGCTTCGGCAGCCGGCTGCTGGAAAGCGGCCTGGCCCGCGACCTGGGCGGCGAGGCCGCCCTCAGCTACCAGCCCAAGGGCCTCAGCTACATCCTGCGCGCGCCGCTGTCGGAACGCCTCGCCGACGGAGCCAGAATGCCATGAGCGCCACCCGCGTGATGATCGTCGAGGACGAGGCCCTGGTGGCCCTGATGGTCGAGGACCTGCTCACCGATTTCGGCTGCGAGATCTCCGGCTCGTTCGGAGCCGTGGACGACGCCCTGGCCTATCTGCGCGACGCCGCCTTGCCTCCGCCGGCCCTGGACGGGGCCGTGCTGGACGTCAATATCGGCGGCACCATGGTGTTCCCGGTGGCCGAGCGCCTGCGGGCCGCCGGCATCCCCTTCGTCTTCGCCACCGGCTACGGCGCCCTGCCGCGCCCGGGTTTCGAAGAGGTCACCGTGCTGAACAAGCCGATCGACCCGCGCCTGCTGAAGACCGCCGTGGAGCGGTTCGGCAAGGCGGCCTAGCGGCGGCTAGACGCCCCCTCCGTCCGCTTCGCGGCCACCTCCCCCGTTGCACGGGGGAGGAGAAGATCGACGCGGTTTCCTCCTCACCCGCAAAGCGGGGGAGGTGGCGCGCCGCGAATACGCGGCGTGACGGAGGGGGCGTCCCGACGCCTCAATAAGCCTTCCCGTCGTTCTTCCGCACCGGCAGCTCATCCCAGGCGAAATCCACCAGCAGCCGGGCGTTGATGCTGATGCGCGGGTCGTCGAAGTCGGGCTCGCCGCTGTCGAAGCTGGGGAATTCCGAATAGGTCGGGCAGCCGCAGATCGCGCAGTGGTGATGCTGGCCCAGATAGTGGCCCCACTGGTAGGTCGAGACCCGGTCGCGGGCCGTGGTCAGCTTGAACTGGGCGGGCTTGTAATAGGCCATCAGGGCCCCGCGCCGCGAGCAGAACGAGCAGTTGCAGTCGGTCAGCTCGACGGGCGCCTGGGTCACCTCGAACTGGGTGGCGCCGCAATGGCAGCGGGCCTTCAGGGGCAGGTCGGTCATGGCGCTTCTCCTGGCCGTGGGACAACGCCCGAAAGGCTAGAGGGTCGCCGCTGACAGCCTGCTGTCAGCATGCGACGTCCGGTCGCGGCCAAGCTCCTCCGCCACGTCTGGTATCCTGAGCTGCTTCGCCGGTTCGCGGCGGAATGCTCGGGCGGGTGCATGGTCTTCACGAGACGGATGGGTTCGGCGCTTCTGGCGGCGGCGTTGCTCGCCGCGCCGCTGACGGTCCGAGCCCAGGCTTCCGCCGCGTCACCCGCGACCGCCCCCGCCACGGCCTTCGACACCCGCCTCGCCGCCGCCAAGGACGCCATGATGGGCGATCCTCAGGCCGCCCTGGTGCTGTCGGGCGAGGCGCTGGACCTGGCCCGGGCCGACCGGAGCCCCAAGCGCGCCGTCGAGATCGCCTCGGCCCAGTGGCTGCACGGCGAGGCCTTGGTGCGGCTCGGCCGCTCCGGCGAGGCCGGCCCGATCCTGGCCGAGGCCCTGGCCGTAGCCGCCGCCAAGGCGCCCGACACCAAGCTGCACGGCGACCTGTTGATGAGCCAGGCGGGGGCGGAGGCCGAGCAGGGCCACGTCCAGACCGCCCTGCGCGACTACCAGGAGGCCTACCGCATCTTCGGCCGCGCCGGCCAGGCCCGCGGCCAGGCGGTGGCCCTGCAGAACATCGGCTCGATCTACCAGGACGCCCACGACTACGAGAAGGTGCTGCACTACTACGCCCTGTCGGCCGAAGCCTATCCGGCCGACCAGCTGCTGGCGCTGAGCGCGGCCAACAACATCGGCAACGCCCTGATGTCGGGCGAACGTTACGACCGGGCCGTCGTCGAGTTCGAGAAGGCCCGGCTGATCGCCCGCAAGATGGGTAGCCCCCAGCTGGAAGCCCGGATCGTCGCCAACCTGGCCATCGCCCAGGCGCGCGGCGGCCGGCCCGAGACCGGCGCGGCGCTGATCGACGAGGCCCGCGCCCTGCTCGCCCCCCTGCCCGACGCGGCGGCCGCCCAGCGCTCGGTGCGCAAGGCCGCCGCCCAGGTCGAACTGGCGCGCGGCCGGCCCCAGGCGGCCCTGCGGGAGCTGGCCCCGCTGCTGGCCGGCGTGGACCCCAAGACCACCGGCCCCGACTTCCTGGAGCTGCACGCCACCGCCTACCGGGCCTATGAACAGGTGGGCGACACCCGCCAGGCCCTCACGCATCTGAAGGCCTTCAAGCGGCTGGACGACCAGGGCCAGACCCTGGCGGCCTCGACCAACGCCGCCCTGATGGCCGCCCAGTTCGACTACGCCAACCAGGCCTCGCGCATCGCCCAGCTGAAGTCCGGCCAGCTGGAGCGCGACGTGCGGCTGGCCCGCTCGCGCAACACCGTGGTCACCCTGTTGCTCGCCGGCTCGCTGCTGATCGCCTCGCTGCTGGCCGCCGCCGTGCTGGGCGTGCGCCGCAGCCGCAACCTGGCCCGCGCCGCCAACCGCAAGCTGCGCGAGGCCAACCTGGCCCTCGAAAAGGCCCTGCGCGCCCGCACCGAGTTCCTAGCCAACACCAGCCACGAGATGCGCACCCCGCTGAACGGCGTGCTGGGCATGACCGAGGTGGTGCTGGCCGATCCCGACCTTACGCCTCAGCTGCGCGAGCGGGTGGGGGTGATGAACGCCGGGGCCGAGACCATGCGGGCCCTGGTCGACGACATCCTGGACATGGCGCGGATCGAGACCGACGGCGTCACCCTGCACCGCGCGCCGCTGGACCTGCCGCGCCTGTGCCGCGACGCCGTCCAGCTGTGGGCCGACAAGGCCGCCGCCAAGGGCCTGGCCCTGACCTGCGAGGTCGAGGACGCGCCCCAGCGGATCGTCGAGGACGCCGGCCGCCTGCGCCAGATCCTGTTCGCCCTGCTGTCCAACGCCGTGAAGTTCACCGCCGAGGGCGGGGTGCGGCTGTCTGTCGAAACCCTCGAAGAGCGGCTGGTGCTGAAGGTCGCCGACACCGGCGTCGGCGTCCCGGCCGACAAGCTGGACCAGGTGTTCGAGCCCTTCCGCCAGGCCGATTCCAGCCGCACCCGCGCCCATGGCGGGGCCGGGCTGGGCCTGGCCATCTGCCGGCGGCTGGTCGACGCCATGGGCGGCGAAATCGTCCTGGACAGCCTGGCCGGCGGCGGCACGACCGTGACCGTAAGCCTGCCGCTGGAACGCGCCGCGGCCCCGGCGGCGGCCCCGGCCGCGCGGCTGGAGGACTGCGCCCTGCTGCTGTGCGATCCCAACCCGCTGAGCCTGTCGGTGCTCAAGGCGGTGCTGAAGCCCAAGGTGCGCCTGCTGGAGACGGCCGCCTCGGCGGACGCGGCGACCGAGGCGGCGCTGGACCGGCGCTTCGACCTTGTCCTGGCCGACGCCGCCGCCCTGGGTGAGCCCGCCGGCCTGGCCGCCGACCTGACCTCCTGGGCCCCGGCCCGGGTGGCGGTGCTGCTGCCCGCCGACGCTCCCGTCGAGACCGACCCCGCCTTGCTGGCCGCCGGCGCGGCCCTGGTCGTTCGCAAGCCGGTCACCGCGGCCGTCTTGATCGACGCGCTCGGCGTCTTGATCGCGGGCGCCGCATCGGGCGAGACGGCGGACGACAACGGCGCCCAGGCGGTCGCCACCGCCTGACTAACCACCATTAAGTTGTTGATGGACCTGGATTGTCGGGCCATCGTCGTCCCGTAAGCCAGGAGCGTCGCCGCCCATGCGGGTGCTGTTCGTCGAAGACAACGCCATGAACCGACGCGTCATCGCCGAGATGCTGCGGGCCGGCGGGGTCGAGATGGACGAGGCCGAGGACGCCCCCACGGGCCTGGCCATGATCGACGCCCACGCCTACGACCTGGTGCTGATGGACCTGCGCATGCCCGGCATGGACGGTCTGGCCGCCATCCGCGCCATCCGCGCCCGCCCCGACGCCAAGGCCCACCTGCCGGTCATCGTCGTCACCGCCGACGGCGGCGCGGGCCTCGACGCCGACTGCCAAGCGGCGGGAGCGGACGACGTGATCCGCAAGCCGGTCAACCTGTCGACGCTGTTCGAAACGATCGGGGACCTGATCGCGCGGCGGGGCCAGGGGGATCTGGTGTTGGTTTAGGGGGATCAAGCAGGACGTCTATATTGGGCATCGAGAAAGCCCAGTAGAAGGCGTATGCGATCACCCTCTGGCCGGTTTTGGATCCAGCGGTAGGCCAATTCGCGCAACTCCGAATCCTGGGGATGTCGTTGCAGCATTTCGGCCAGCATTTCTGGCCATGCCTTCAGGGTCGGCGAAGCCAGATGCAGCCAGCGGCGGGCAAATTCATCGAAGGGCGCGTTGAGCAGTGGATCGTTGGACATCGACGTCCACAGCGTGCGCCAACCGCGATAGCGCACGTTGCCGGCGGCGAGAAACTCCAAGCCCCGATACTTGAGCTCCATGGGGATGCGCGCGGGATGCAGATTGACGTAGACGGCGATCCAGCCGTTGTCGGTCGGCGCATGAAGCAGCCAAGGTATCAGAACGTTTTCGACGCCATCACGTCGGCGACTAGCGATCGAGGCCAACACCTTCTGCTGGAAGACCGGATCCCGGAAGTAGCGGTGGTCCATCGAGAGACCGAGGTTGATGAGGTGCTTGCGATCACCGCGCCGGACCCGGAAGAGCCTAGCCCACAGGCGCGCCCAATCGGGGGGCGATAGCGCGCCGTCCATATCCCTCGATCGGTCCAAAGCTGCTACGCCCAAACCGAACATGCGCTCTCGTTCATAGTCTTCACCGACGATGTTGAGCCTTCGGCGCGCGGCATCCCAGGTGGTGACCCAGCTACGGGTGAAATGATTCTGCAGCAGCCAGTCGATCGCCAAATCTAAGAAGCGGCGATTGTAGAGCTCCTCGGCCAAAAGAGCCTTGAAGACCGGCCCCGGGTCACCGGGTGGGTCGAAACCTTGCAGTTCGCGTTCGGCTAGGTCTTTAAGGGTGCCACGCGCTTCGGGAACCTTCCAGGCAACCAACCAGCGCTTGGGCCACTCCTCGGAGGTGCCATAGCGATCCAGCCATTCGAGGTCGGAGAGTTTCGGCTCGGGCGCGGCCGGTTTTTCCTTGATCCGCGCCAGACCTGCGATCCGCCCGCGCGCCTCCAGACGGCGCCATTCACGCGCGATGCTGGGCGAGCGAAACTGATGGCTGGCCTTTTCGACAGCTGCGTCACGGGCCAGCAGGTCGCCTATGAACGCCAGGGCGTCGACGTTAAAGAACGGTGAGCCCAGACGCTCTAGGTCAACGCCAGCCAGGCGCCGGCGAACCTCGTCGAAGCCGCCGATCATCACCTGTCCGTCGTTGAGGCGTACGGCGAACACGGCATCGTCGCTGGCCTCGCGACGCAGTTCCGGCGGCGGCGTGGGGTCGCTGGCGTAACGATCGACATCGATGGGCAGGAAGCGCCCGATCCGTCCCTGCTCGTCGACCTCCTGGGCAAAGGCCTCGTTGGACTGCTCAGGTGCAAAGCAGGGGATTAGAAACGCCGCGCCCGTGCGGCGGAACGACAGCAGGCCGCTTAGTCGATAGGCGGTCACAAAAGCCCCCGGGCCGCATAAAACTCCCGAACCTTCTCGTAAATCTGGCCATAAGCGGTCTTCACGTTGAGCGAAAAGACCGGATAGGAGATCGGCGTGGCCTTCCACACCGTCTCGACGTGATTGCGAAAGACGTCGTCCTCAAAGAACTCCGACGGGGCGATCACGGCCAAGGGCTGAGTGATTGTCAGGTCCACGTCGCTTGAGCTTTGCACCTCGATCGTCAGACGACGGTCATCGAAGCTGGTAGCGCTTTTTTCCAACGATAGCCGGTGAAGCGCCTTGACCTCCATGTCCATCGGCTTGAGCAGGTGCTCGGCGTGGAACTCGTCCGTGCCGACTGGCTTCATCTCAAAATAGCGGCTGGGCGAGCCGAAGAACGCGCCGATGATCCGGCCAGGCGAATTGGCCACCGAGGAAACCTCAAAGGCCTCGGGCTTCATCATCTTCAGGTAGCTGGGATAGCGCCTTTGGCTGAAAGCACCCGAGTCAAACGGGAAAATCCGCTTGATGTCGCCGATCGCTTCGAACTCGAAGACAAAGCAGCACGGAAACTCCCAGTAGGCGCTTTCGGCCTCCTCGGTCTCGGTCTTGTAGGCGGGACGCCCCACGAAGAAATAGTTCAGCTTCTCACCGATGAAGACGTCGCAGTCGCTGGCCAGCAGGGTGTTGCTTTGCTGAAGACTGCGCAGGTGGAACGCCTTGGTCGAATGTACCAACGGCAGGCCGCCGCCATCGACGACCGAGTTCCTCATAAGGAATTCGCCCAGTTGGCTGTCCAGCTTGCTCATAGGTATCTCGCCCGTCGCCCGTCGCCCGTCGCCCGTCGCCCGTCGCCCGTCGCCCGTCGCCCGTCGCCCGTCGCCCGACAGGGCGTTCCGACATTTACGGAACATGGTCAAGCTTAAGTCGTATTTAGATTTACGCCCCAGAAGCGCGAGTAGCCAATTTCACCGAGTCGAGCAGCCAGCCGGGCACTTTAATTCGGGAATGCCCCCTCACCCCCGCCCCAGCCGCTTGATCGCCGCCGCCAGCGACCGCGCGCCCTCGCCGTAATCCTCCCAGGCCGAGGACTTCCCGATCAGCCCCGGCGCCGTGCGGATCGTATAGCGCGCCGGGTCCAGGCCCGACTTCACCTGGCTCCAGGTCAGGGGGAACGAGACCGGCGCGCCCTCGCGTCCGCGCGGTGACAGGGGCGCCACCGCCGTGGCCATGCGGTCGTTGCGGAGGTAGTCGAGAAAGATGCGGCCGCCGCGGTCCTTCTTGGCCATGGTGATCAGGAAGCGGTCGGGGGCGTCGGCGGCCATGGCGGCGCAGAGGTCGCGGGCGAAGGCCTTGGCGGCGGGCCAGTCGATCCCTGAAGCCTTCAGCGGCGTGACCACGTGCAGGCCCTTGCCGCCGGTGGTCTTGCAGAAGCCGACCAGGCCCAGGTCCTCCAGGCGGTCGCGGACCTCGCGGGCGGCCTCGATCACGGCGGCGAAGGGCACGTCCGGGGCCGGGTCGAGGTCGAAAACCAGGCGGCCCGGCTGGTCGGGCTTGCCCGGGGCGCAGTTCCAGGGGTGGAGTTCCAGCGCCCCCACCTGGGCGGCGGCGACCAGGGCCTCCACGCGGTCGAACTGGATGTAGGGCTGGCGGTCGCCGCTGACCGTCACCTCGGTGATCAGGGCCGACTGGCCCTTGCCCGAATGGCGCTGGAAGAACCGCTGCTCGCCGCCGATGCCGTCGGGCATGCGGATCATCGAGCAGGGGCGGCCCTGGATGTGGGGCAGCATCCAGTCGCCGACCGTCTCGTAGTACTGGGCGAGATCCAGCTTGGTGACCGGCCGGTCGTCGTTCGCGTCGGGCCACAGGGGCTTGTCGGGATGGGAGAGGGTGACGCCCAGCACCACCGCATTGCCCTTGGTCTTGGCTATGGTGGTCTTGGCGGGCTTGGGCTGGGCGAGAGCCGTCGTGTCGGCGTCGGCCGGCGCCTCGGCCTCGACCTCGGCGGCGGGTTTGTCCTCGCGCAGCCCCTTGAACGAGGCCTGGCGGATCGCGCCCTCGCCGGTGAAGCCGGCATATTGGATCTCGGCCACCAGCTGGGGCTTCACCCAGTGAACGCCCGCCCCCTTCTTCGGCGCGGTCTTGCCGGTGAAGGGGTTCTGGTCGGTCTCCAGGGCCTTCAGCTTGGGCAGCAGCTTGTCGACCACGGCGCGGCCGAAGCCCGTGCCGATGCGGCCCACATGCACCAGCTCGCCGTCGCGGTTGACCCCAGCGATCAGCGAACGGAACGCGTCGCCCGTCGTGGTCCAGCCGCCGATCACCACCTCGTGGCCCTGGCGGCACTTGGACTTGACCCAGGTCTCGCTACGGCCCGAGCGGTAGGGGGCGTCGAGCGACTTGGAGATGATGCCCTCCAGGTCCATCCGGCAGGCCGACTGCAGCACCGCGTCGCCGGCGGTGACGAAGTGGTCGACATAGCGGATCACCGCGTCGGCGCCCTCCACATGGGCCTTGAGCCGCGCCTTGCGGTCGGACAGCGGCAGGTCGCGCAGGTCTTCGCCGTCCGCGAACAGCAGGTCGAAGACGAAGAACACCAGGTCGTCGGTCTGCTCGTCCGAGATCGCCGCCTGCAGGGCCGCGAAGCTGGGGGCGCCGGTGTGGTCCAGCGCCACCAGTTCGCCGTCGATCATGCCGTCGGCCAGGGCGGCGCCGGCCTT
This sequence comes from Caulobacter sp. GW821-FHT09B08, assembly GCF_059418225.1. Taxonomy (NCBI): domain Bacteria; kingdom Pseudomonadati; phylum Pseudomonadota; class Alphaproteobacteria; order Caulobacterales; family Caulobacteraceae; genus Caulobacter; species Caulobacter sp. GW821-FHT09B08. The sequence continues at coordinate 423,291 of NZ_JBWKPL010000001.1, forward strand.
GGCCACGGCGGGGAACTTGTCGGTCCAGTCCAGGCCCTTGCGGGTGAAGAGCCGCGCCTGGCCGTCCTGGACCCGCAGCTGCAGGCGGTAGCCGTCGAACTTGATCTCGTGCGCCCAGGCCTTCCCGGCCGGCGGCTTGTCGACCAGCTTGCACAGCTGGGGTTCGACGAAACGCGGCATGGCGGTGGGTTTGGCCGCTTTCGAGGGTTTGGGTGATTTCGCGACCTTGGGCGAAGCGGCGGCCGTCGAGGCGGCGTTCTCGCGGCTCTGCCAGACGGCGTCGGCCTTGCCCTTGGCCGCCGTCATGAATGGCGCCGCACCCTTGCCCTCTCCGGCCGCGATCGCCGCCATGGTCCGGCCCGAGGCGATGGAGCGGTCCTCGGCGGCCAGGGCCCCGCCGTCTTCGTCCACGGCGGCCTCGTCGCGGTGCTTGATCAGCAGCCAGTTGTGGCGCTTGCCTTCGTCGCGCAGCCGCACCAGCACCCACGAACCGTGCAGCCGCCCGCCCTCCATGACGAACTTCAGCTCGCCCTTGGCCAGGGCCTTGTCGATGTCCTCGAAGCCCGGCTCGGGCGCCCAGTAGCCGCGATCCCACAGCTGCACCGTGCCGCCGCCGTACTGGCCCTTGGGGATCGTGCCCTCGAAGTCGCCATAGGCCAGGGGATGGTCCTCGACCTCGACCGCCAGGCGCTTGTCGCGCGGGTCGAGCGAAGGTCCGCGCGTCACCGCCCACGACTTGAAGACCCCGTCGTGTTCCAGCCGCAGGTCGAAATGCAGACGGGTGGCGGCGTGCTTCTGGATCACGAAGCGCAGCTGGTCGGACTTGGTGACCTTGGCGTCCTTGCCGGACGGCGAGCCAGAGGGCTCCGCGGTCTGGCTGAAGTCCCGCATCTCCTGATAGCGGGCGAGTTTCGAGGCGGCCATGGGGCGCTCCAAGCGGTCGGCCCAGCATCAACGAACGGCGCGGCGCGGTCGATCCGTGAATCCATCCCGGTCCTGGCGCGTTGTAGCGGCATGACCCAGGAAGACCGCCGCTTCAGCGTCCATGCCCGCCACGAGGACCGCCACCGCGCCCGGGTGGTGACCGAGGCCTCGTTCGAAGCCGCCGCCGTGGCCTATGCCGAGGACCTGCCGCCGCTGGCCGAACCGGAAATCAGCCTGATCGTCCGCGACCTGGAGAGCGGCCACGAGCACTGCTTCCGCATCGACCTGGAGACGGGCGAAGCCGCGGCGTGCGGCTAGGGCGAACGAACCGTCGCCACGCCCGTTGAGTCGAGTCCTACGCCCCAAGGACGCTCGACCATGGCCTACCGCCCCACCTGGCAGGGACACCTGCGCCTCTCGCTCGTGACCTGCCCGGTCGCGCTCTACACGGCGACCGACAGCGGCGGCGAGGTGCACTTCAACCTGATCAATCCCAAGACCAACAACCGCATCAAGATGATCACCACCGACCCCGACACCGGGCCGGTGGAGCGGAGCAAGCTGGTCAAGGGCTACGAGGTCAGCAAGGGCGAGTACGTGCTGCTGACCGACGAGGAGATCAAGTCGGTGCGGCTGGAGAGCACCAAGACCATCGACATCGAGCGCTTCGTGCCCGCCGACGAGATCGACCGCATCTATTGGGACAACCCCTATTACCTGGCGCCCGACGGCAAGCTGGCCCAGGAGGCGTTCGGGGTGATCCGCGAGGCCATGGAGCGCTCGGGCCAGATCGCCCTCGGCCGCGTGGTGATGTCGGCCCGCGAGCGGTTGCTGGCCCTGGAGCCGCGCGGCCTGGGCATCCTGGCCTACACGCTGCGCAGCGACGCGGAGGTGCGCAAGGCCGACGAGATCTTCGCCGGCATCAGCCACGCCAAGCCCGACGCCTCGATGATCGCCATCGCCGAGAAGATCATCGAACAGCGCGAGGGGCCCTTCGATCCCAGCCAGTTCGTCGACCGCTACGAAAAGGCGCTCAAGGACCTGATCGCCGAGAAGAAGAAGGGCCACAAGATCGAGACGGTCGAGGAGGCGGAAGACACCAACGTGGTCGACCTGATGGAGGCGCTGCGGGCGAGCCTGGCGGGGAAGAGCAGCGGGGCGAAGACGGCGGCGCCGGCGAAGAAGGCCGCGCCCAAGGCCAAGGCGCGCAAGGCGGGTTAGGCTCTCCCACAATTCCCAACATCCCGACGAAAGTCGGGACCCAAGCGGCATGTCGGGGATGGCGCTTGCGAACGGGACAGCCGAGGCAGTTCTGCTGATTCAGCTTGGGTCCCGACTTTCGTCGGGATGTTGGGATGAAGAGAAACGAAAAACGCCCCCGGACTTCCATCCGGGGGCGCTTTCGTATCGGCTGCCTAGTCGCCTCAGGCGGCGGCGGCGGTCTTGACCAGGGACTTGGTCAGGATGCCGATGGCGGCTTCGCGGTCGATGCGCTCGATGGCGGCGACTTCGCGGGCCATGCGGTCCAGGGCCGATTCATAGAGCTGGCGCTCCGAATAGGACTGTTCCGGCTGGTTCTCGGCGCGGTGCAGGTCGCGGACGACCTCGGCGATCGAGATCAGGTCGCCCGAATTGATCTTGGCTTCGTATTCCTGGGCGCGACGCGACCACATGGTGCGCTTGACGCGCGCGCGGCCCTTCAGGGTGGTCAGGGCCTGGCTCACGACATTGCCTTCGGCCAGCGGACGCAGGCCGGCGGCCTTGGCCTTCTTGGTCGGAACGCGCAGGGTCATCTTCTCGTGATCGAAGGTGATGACGTAGACTTCGAGCGACATCCCGGCCACTTCCTGGGTTTCGATGCCCTGGATGCTGCCCACGCCGTGCGCGGGGTAAACGACGTGATCGCCGACCGAGAATTCCAGACCGCTCTTGCTCATTCGTTCGTCCTCAATAAGTTCGGGCACAGCCCAAAACACCGCGTCGAAGGCATCCAAAGGGGATCCAAAACGGCGACAGGAACCCGTCCGCGAACTGCTCGCGGGCCCAATGGCGGTCAGGATTTGGAATAGTTCTTAGGTCACCCTTCGCCTTCGATCGGGCGCGCCGGTTTCCCGGCTGACATCGTCCACATGACGGGCAGGCGCGAACAGTCGCGTCCCTCACGTCGGAACCGACAATATCATAAAATTCAGCTTGATGAAAGGCTTGGGACCTGTTTAGCCGCCCAAACCGCCCGGATCAGGAGCCCTTGCCGGGCTTTTCGCTAAAATATTTCTCGAATTTTCCGGTTTCGCGCTCGAACTCCTCGCGATCGGCGGGCGGCGTGCCCTTCACGGTGATGTTCGGCCAGATCTTGGCGTAGTCGGAGTTGATTCTCAGCCACTTGCCGTCCGGATCGTCTTCCGTGTCGGGCTTGATGGCGTCGACGGGGCACTCCGGCTCGCAGACGCCGCAGTCGATGCATTCGTCCGGATTGATCACCAGGGTGTTCTCGCCCTCGTAGAAGCAGTCGACCGGGCACACCTCGACGCAGTCCATGAACTTGCAGCGGATGCAGGCGTCGGTAACGATGTAGGTCATCGAGGGCTCGGTCGTTTCCGGGTAGGCGAGAGAGGCCGCGTTTTCGAAGCGTGGGGGCCGCTTGTCAATGCGGCTTGGCTGCGCGGGGGCGGAGGATTTCTCACACCTGCCCCAGGTCTGGGCGTCCGCGCCACCTTAAATAGCGACGAAACCTCGCATACCGCCGTTACGTTACGTTTTCTTATCGAAGCTCGGTCACAACCAAGCCCAGGAAAATAAACAAGAAGTCGACAACCCGACCCATGACGAGAACGGCCTTGCGCAACCACGTCTCGATCAACGCCGACAACGTCAAGTCGCCGGGCGACCAGATGGACGCCTTCGAGACCTTCGTGCGCCATGCGCCGTTCGCCGCGGCCCTGGTCGACAACAGCTTCCGCCTGACGGCCGTCAGCCCCGACTGGGACAGCCAGGGCCTGTCGCCGGATCTGGAGATCGGCGACGACTTCCGCCGCGCGCTCGTCAGCCCCGAGGACCTGGAGAGCCTGGAGCGCTGCATGGCGTTCGGCGAGGCGTTCTCGCGCTATCGCGCCATCTCGGTGGGCGGCGCCGAGCCCCGCATCTGGCGCACCGAATTCGCCGCCACCCTAGCCGACACCGGCCGCGTCCTGGCCGTGATCGTCACCGCCCGCGACGTCAGCGGCTATGCCGAGACGGCCCTGAAGGCCGAGCGCGACCAGCAGCGGCTGAAGATGGCGCTGGAGCTGGACGACCTGATGGTCCGCGAATACGACCTGCGGACCGGCGAGATCTATTGCTCGGGCACCTCGCCGGAGCTGGAGAAGTGGTGCCTGTTCAAGGACGACCCGCTGGAGATCGTCCATCCCGACGACCGCGAGAAGATGGCCGAGCTGGTCCGCAACCGGAAAGACGGCGAGGCCCAGGTCTTCGAATTCCGCCTCAACCGCGACGACGGGGTCGAGACCTGGGTGCGCTCGGTCGGGAAGAAGTTCCTGGGCGCGGACGGCAAGCCCGAGCGGCTGGTCAACCTCTTCAAGGACATCACCGACCGTCGCCGCCAGACCGAGGCCGTCGAGAACCTGGCCTTCAAGGACACCCTGACCGGCCTGCCCAACCGCGCCTACTTCAATCGCAAGTTCCAGGAGGCCGTCGACGCCTCGGAGATGCTGGGCGAGCTGTTCGGCCTGATCATGATCGATGTCGATCACTTCAAGGACATCAACGACACCCTGGGCCACGACGCCGGCGACGCCCTGCTCAAGCGCCTGGCCGAGATGCTGCACGCGGCCTTCCGCGCGGGCGATACGGTGGCGCGCCTGGGCGGCGACGAGTTCGCGGTGATCCTGCGCGGCCTGCATTCGGAGGCCGACATGATGCGGCCCGTGGCGGCCCTGCAGGACCTGCTGCGCCGGCCCATCGAGCACGGCGGCCGCAGCTTCTCGGTCAGCGCCAGCATCGGGGCGGCCCTGCACGGCGACCTCGACGCCGATCCCAGCCACATGATCAAGAACGCCGACATCGCGCTCTATCGGGCCAAGGACGAGGGCCGAAACCGCAGCGTGGTCTTCGATCCCTCGATGCGCTCGGCCCTGGAGCAGCGGATTGAGCTGCTGCGCGACGTGCGCGCGGCCATCGCGCAGAAGGAATTCGTCCTCTACTACCAGCCGGTGGTCGATATCGCCTCGCGCAGCGTCACCGGCTTCGAGGCCCTGATGCGCTGGGACCATCCCGAGCAGGGCGTCCTGACCCCCGACCGCTTCATGGCCGCCTTCGAGGACCAGGACCTGTCGCTGAAGCTGGGGGACCTGGCCTTCGAGAGCGCCCTGGCGCAGATGCGCGACTGGCTGGACCAGGGCGTGGAGTTCGGCCGCGTGGCGGTCAACATCTCGGCCGCCCAGTTCCGCAGCGGTCGCCTGGCCGAAGAGGTCCAGGACCGGCTCAAGCGCTGGAACGTGCCCTGCGAGCGCCTGACCATCGAGGTCACCGAGAACGTCTATATGGGCTGGGGCTCGGAGATGGTCAGCGACACCGTGCGTGCGCTGCACAAGGCCGGGGTGATGATCGCGCTCGACGACTTCGGCACCGGCTACGCCAGCCTGGCCAACCTGCGCCAGTTCCCCATCGACCGGCTGAAGATCGACAAGTCCTTCGTCCAGAACGCCGAGGACGCGGCCATCGTGAAGGCGGTGATCACCCTGGGCACGTCCATGGGCATGAAGGTGGTCGCCGAGGGCGTCGAGGACCAGACTCAGCTGGACGTCCTGGCCGGCTACGGCTGCGACCAGATCCAGGGGTATCACTTCTCGCGGCCGATGCCGGCGGGGATGGTGCCGGGGTATCTGAAGGGGTTTGGTTCCTAGAATCCTTCTCCCCTTGCGGGAGAAGGTGTCGGCGTAGCCGACGGATGAGGGGTCGCGCCGCCCTATCCGTCGTTTTGCGGCTGAGCCGGCTTTCAACCCCTCATCCGACCTCGCTCCGCGAGGCCACCTTCTCCCGCAAGGGGAGAAGGATCATTTGCCGCCCAAAACTAGTTTCCTTTGAAACTCAATATTTTACTTGAAATGACAACGTTGTCACTATAAGTACTATAAATGATGACTGAGCGGGCGAGATCCCAACGGTCATCAGAGGAACGCGTCGGGAGGTGGTTGAACCCCAACCCCCTTTCGGAACTAAGATCATGAAAGCTTTGTTTGTTCTGGCCGCTTCGGCCATGGCCTTCGCCACCGCTTCTTCGGCCTTCGCCGCCGAGCAGCACGTCAAGGTCCGCGGCCGCACCGACGCCGCCATCCACGCCGATATCGTGGCCGCCGCCTCGTCGATCTGCCGCGAAGACGTCAATCCCCGCGACCGCGACCTGTACAGCTACTGCGTGCGCGAAGTGACCCGCACCGCCGTGCAGAAGGTCGACAGCCCCAGCCTCAGCGCCTACGACCGCTCCGCGTTCCGCTCGAACGGCTTCCTGAAGGTCAACTACTAGTCCGCGTAAGGCCTCGGCTTCGCGTGGCCCCCGCCGCGCGGAGCCGGGCTCTACAGCCCCGCTTGCAACCTTGAATTTCGCGTAAACTTTTTTAGGTGCATCGCAACATTATCGTTGATAACTGAAGCGACCTAATTTATAGCTCCAGACGACGGCGACAGAGCGGACGAGATTCCGGACCAGTCGCCCAGGGGAAACGTGTCCAGACGGGTTGACCGATCAACACTGCCTGGAATCCGTCCCATGATCCGCACCCTCGTTCTGGCCGCCTCGGCCGTCGCCCTGTTCGCCGCCGCCCCCGCCGGCGCCGCCGAAGTCCGCATCAAGACCGCCGGCAAGACCCAAGCCGAGCTGCGCGCCGAAGTGACCAAGGCCGCCTCGACCGTTTGCTGGGCCGAAGTGCGCGGCACCGCCCTGGCCAGCTACGTCTACCCCTCGTGCGTCAAGGCCTCGGTCGACAAGGCCGTCGCCCAGCTGAACGGCCAGGAAGACGTCGCCGCCGCCCCGGCCGCCGTCCGCGCCCGCTAAAGAGCTTCGCCGGGATCAGTTCGAGAGGGCGGCGTATCGGCCCTCTCTCCCGCGCGTGGAAGAGCCCTCTCCGGCGACGGGGAGGGCTTTTTCGTATGCGCTATCGCAGCAGCCGGGCGGCCAGCCGCCGCCGGGCCGGCTCGTCATAGAGCTTCAGGCACGCCCAGGCGATCGCCACGGCCAGCACGAACACCCCTACGCCCGCCAACGCCCCCTGGGCGGCCGGGATCTTCCGATCCACCACCCAGCCCGTGTAGATGTAGATCAGCGGATAGTGGGTGATGTAGAGCGGGTAGGACAGGTCGCCGAAGAAGCGGGCCACGCGCACCGACGGGCCGTCGGCGTCCTTCTCCCCGGCCCCGATGGCCACGATCAGCGGGAACAGCGCGATTACGCAGACGGCTTCGTACAGGCCGTTGAGCCACAGCCGCTCGGTCCCGCCGAAGCGTGGCAGCGACACGGCCAGGATCAGCAGCAGGCTGCAGACGGCGAAACCGTTCGGAACCTTGATCCGCTTGCCCAGCCGCATCAGCAGCACCCCGGCGAAGAACGGGAACATCACCCGCGTCAGGCCGATGCGCACGCCGTTCAGGTCCAGGGCCCAGCCGCCGATCAGGTCGCCCCGGGGGCCGGTGACCAGCAGGTGGACCATGGCCAGGCCCGCCACGGCCACCAGCACGCCCAGCGCCCGGTTGGACAGCTTCCGCAGGCCCGCGGCGTAGAGGATGTTGGCGATATACTCGTAGAACAGCGACCACTGCGGGCCGTTCAGCGGATAGATCTCGCCCCAGCCCCGGATCTCGGCCGAGGGCCGCAGCGGGATCATGAAGAAGCCCAGCAGCAGCACCCCGGCCACCTGCCAGGCGGCGACGCTCTGGAGCTTGGGGAAGATCGAGAAGTGCTGCAGCCCCAGCAGAGCCGCCCCGATCAGCCCGCCCACCACGATCATCGGCTGCAGCCGCACCAGGCGGCGCTTGTAGAACTGCCACTGGCCCATCCCCGCCCAGCGGTCGTCATAGGCGTAGGCGATCACGAAGCCCGACAGCAGGAAGAAGAAGTCCACCGCCAGATAGCCGTGGTTGATGATCTGGTTCTGCGGGACGCCGCCCGAATAGGCTTCGAACAGGTGGAAGACCACCACCATCAGCGAGGCCACGCCCCGCAGGCCGTCCAGGATGACGTAGTGGCTCTTGGCGGGCTTGGAGGCGTCGGAAGAGACTGGGGTCGAGGCGGCGGCGGAAGAAGAGGTCATGCGGTGTCCCGAAGCGTGTTCTGGCGTCCCCCCGAGGGACTCGCGTCGAACCGTTGCTGGGTTTATCGTTAAACCACAAGCCGCTTTTCAGGACCGGGATGCAGCGCTCCAGACGCCCGCGCGACGACGCCAGGGTCACCATCAAGGACGTGGCCGCCCGGGCGGGCGTCTCGGCCATGACCGTGTCGAACGTCTTCAACGACACCGGCAAGTTCAGCCGCGAGACGCGCGAGCGGGTGCTGGCCGCCATCGAGACCCTGGGCTACGTGCCCAATTCCGCCGCGCGGCGGCTGGTGGGCGCCACGCCCGCCCGGGTGGGCCTGATCTATGCCGGGGTCGACAGCCTGTTCATCGACATGACCCTGGCGGCCGCCGCCGTGGCCAGCGCCGAGCGCGGCCTGCAGTTGATGGCCCGCAAGGTCGGCTCGGCGGACGAGGCCCTTGAGGCCGCCCGAGGGCTGCGCAAGGCCGGGGCCGACGCCCTCCTGCTGCTGCCGCCGTTCGACACGGCCCTTTCCGGCGCGTCCGCGTTCCAGGCCCTGGGCCTGGCGACCGCCGCCATCGCCACGGCCGCGCCCCTGCCCGACATGATCACCGTGCGCATCGACAACCGCGCCGCCTCGCGCGCCGTCACCCAGCTGCTGATCGCCAAGGGCCGGCGGCGCATCGCGGTGATCGCCGGTCCCCAGGACCATTCCGACAGCGTCGAGCGCCTGGCCGGGTGCCGCGAGGCCCTGGCGGCGCACGGCCTGCCCCTGCCCGCCGACCTGGTCGTGGAGGGCCGCTTCACCTTCGATTCGGGCCTGGAGGCCGCCGAGCGGCTGCTGGACCTGGCCCAGCCGCCCGACGCCATCGTCGCGGCCAACGACGACATGGCCGCCGCGGCCCTGTGGACAGCCCACCGGCGGGGCGTGTCTCTGCCCCGGGATCTCGCCGTCACCGGCTTCGACGACACCCTGCTGGCCACCCGCGTCTGGCCGCCCCTGACCACGGTGCGCCAGCCGATGGACCGCATGACCGGCCGCGCCCTGGACCTCTTGCTGGAAACCCTGCGCCGCCCGCCCGGCGCGGCGGCCCCCGTCGACGTCCTGGAGCCCCACGACCTGGTGGAGCGGGCCTCGGCCTAGACTCCAGACGCGAAAAGGCCCGCGAGGCGAACCTCGCGGGCCTTTCGTTCGGCCTAAACCGAGAAAGTCTTAGGCGGCGGCCGCGACGGCCTTGGCCTTCGCCTTCACCTGGGCCTTGATCTTCAGGGCGCGCGGCGACAGCTGCTCGTCCTTGGCGCCCAGCAGGAACACGTCCAGGCCGCCCTTGAAGTCCAGGGTGCGCAGGGCGGCGTTGCTGATGCGCAGCTTGAAGGTCTGACCCAGCGAGTCCGACTGCAGGGTCGCGGGCGACAGGGCCGGCAGGAAGCGGCGCTTGGTCTTGATGTTCGAGTGGCTCACATTGTGGCCGACCATCGGACCGATCCCGGTGAGTTCGCAACGGCGCGACATGGTGGATACCTTGGGCTTGGGCGAAGCCAAGGCTCCGCAACATGAATTCGGGCGCGCGAGGGACGGACCGCCGCGCGAGAGCGGGCGATATAGTCGAAGGGCGCTTGCCGAGTCAAGCCGCGAACCGGAATGGCCGCCGCCCAAACATCGCCTTCAACGGCGGTTCATCTGCCACTCTTATATAAGGACGGCCCTGAAGGAGACCCGCCCCATGCGCCTGCTCGCCCCCGCCCTGATCGCCGGAACCCTGATTCTGGGCGCGAGCGCCGTCGCCGTGGCCTCCCAGGCGGCGGGCAAGCAGGAGACCATCCTGCCCGGCCAGTGGGAGTACAGCTACCGCATCGGCCCGATCCCGGCGGGCAAGGAAGACCGCTGCCTCAAGCAGGCCGACGTCGAGCAGTTCGCCAAGGGCATCTGCACCCGCAAATACACCTGCGACTACGAGACCCGCGTGGTCCAGGACGGCAAGGTGGCCCTCAAGGGCACCTGGACCGACAAGAAGGGCCGCGTGGCCCCGGTCACCGCCAACGGGACCTACACCACCGAAGCCTTCCGTTTGAACGTCCACATGAAGACCATCAACGGCCTGCCCCTGGCCGGGGTGATGAACGCCAAGCGCGTCAGCGCCACCTGCACGCCCGGTTAGCGGGACGGCGGCCGCCTGACCGCCCTATCGCATTAGAACCACAGCGCCGTTCGAGATGATCACCCGACGTATGCAGGCTGCCGGATAGAGGCCTGGGCCGACAAGAAGAGCGGCTTGAGGGGCGGCCTTCGGCGCTTCGACGACGATGAGATGGGCGCCTGGGGCGAGGCACTCGGCCGGCGCGCCCTGCGCCCTCAGGTCCGCGATCCGCTGCGGACCAAGAGGCTCGGCATAAGGCTTGTCGAGCAGGGCGATGTCTTCGGGTTTGTGTGACCCGCCCGCGAACACCAGCATGGCCACCAGGATCAGGCCTCCAGCCCACGGAAGCGTTCTCATCAGCCGGTCGAAGCGCAACTGCGTCAGCCCGGCCAGGCAGGCTTCGAGCCAATAGTCGCGGGTGTCGTCAAGCTCCTTCAGCGCCTTTTGGCCGGCGTTGTCGTCGGAGGCGTTATCCCATGCCTCCCGGCGCAGAATGTCGAAACGCTCCGCGAACGCCTGTAGCGACAGATCGCCGGGCAGAGCGCCTTGCGCCCGAGCCGAGATTTTCGCACCGACTGTCCCAAGCTCGGTCGCCGCCGGCGCCGCCGTAAAGTCGCCGAGCGCATAGATTTCGCTGCGGAGGACTTGAACGGCCTGGAATATCAGGAGCCAGCATGGGATCGCCGCCGATGCGATCGCCAGTATGACGATGACGAAGCGATAGCCGTCATCAAGGGCGCCGAGTTCGGAGAAGGACACGCCGCCGACGATCAACGCCGCGACGCCGAAAACGCCAGACAGCAGCCATTTGGTCGTCTCGCGCAGATTGGCGATACCCGCTCGAAACGGGCTGGTCGTTTCACTCATTGAGTCCGAACACCCCCGGCGCCCTCGTGTCGAGAAGGACTTCTCGGTACATGCCGTCCGGCAAGTCCGCCAACAGGCGCCCGAAGTCTCCCACACTGAGGGAGTTGGTGGCGACGCGCCCCAGTCTTGCCGCCGGGAGGCCCTCGTACGAACCGGTCACGAAGCTCATGGTGACGCCGCCCTTGTCGGTCGGCATAGGGCTCCTCAGGGGTCTCGCTCCCGCCTGCCTGACGAGAATATAGGTCGGCCCTTCGCGCTCGGCGGGCTCCGCGAATAGACGACCGTTCAGTTGGACGATGGTCTGCCCTCGCGGGCTGACGACGATGACCGTTCCCGACATGCACGCCCCCTGGTGCGCTGACGGCTCAGCATGCACGCCAAGATTGATCGAGTCCAGAAAAGGTCTACCTGGATTGCCGGCACGGGCGTCAGGCGAAACCTGGAAGCCCGGCGAACGCGAACCTATTTGTGGTTAATCCGTTTTAAGCTACAATAGATGGTAGGGAACAAACACTGAATCGGGCGAAGTCGCTGATTCGGTCATGATTCGTTTCGCTCGTGTTCGGCGAACGGTGAACCCGCGTTAACCGCTCAAGCTTGTTAGCCCTCCCGGTCGCCCCGATCAGGGCGTCACGACCTCGCCGTCCTCCTTGGTGAAGGTCTCGGGCCATCGCTCCAGCAGGTCGAACACCCGCTCCGAGGGGCGGCACAGCCTCACCCCCTTCGGCGTCACGACCAGAGGCCGGTTCACCAGGATCGGATGCTCGACCATGGCGTCCAGGATGCGATCCTCGGCGACGTCGTCGGCCAGCAGGCCCAGCGCCTCGGCGGGCGTCCCTTTCTCGCGCAGCAGCTGGCGGAAGGTCAGGCCGGCCTCACCGGCCAGGTCGCGCAGCTGGTCGTGGGTCCAGCCGGCCTGGAGATACTCCACCACCTTGGGCGCATAGCCGGCGGCCTCCACCATGGCCACGGTGTTGCGCGACGTTCCGCAGGCCGGGTTGTGGAAGATGACGATGGGAAAATCGGCGTCGCTCATGCGGGGGTGTCCGTCTTGAGAAGCCAGCCGAAGACGCCCGCCGCGAGGAGGGCGCCGACGCACTGGGCGAGGATGAAGACCGGGGCGCTGGCGGGCGCGATCCCGGCGAAGGTGTCCGACAGGCTGCGCGCCACCGTCACCGCCGGATTGGCGAAGGACGTCGAGGCGGTGAACCAATAGGCGGCCGTGATGTAGAGGCCGACGGCCATCGGCGTGCTGTCGGGCCGAAACCGCGCGGTCCCCAGGACGGCCGCCACCAGCCCGAAGGTCGCCACCACCTCGGCGAGGGCCTGGGCGCCGCCGGAGCGCAGCTTGGTCGAGACCTGGAGGATCGGCTCGCCGAACATGGCGTGGGCGATCCAGACGCCCAGCACCGCGCCGACGAGCTGGGCGAGGACATAGGCCACAGCCAGGCGCGCCGGCAGGTCCCGCCGCAGGGCCGCCACCAGGGTCACCACCGGGTTGAAGTGCGCACCGGAGATCGGGCCGAACACGCCGATCAGCACCACCAGCGCCGCGCCGGTCGCCAGGGTGTTGCCCAGCAGGGCGATGGCCACGTTTCCGCCCGCCAGTCGCTCGCCCATGATCCCGGACCCGACCACCACGGCCAGCAGCAAGGCCGAGCCGAGGCCTTCCGCGACGAGGCGGCGAGACGGGCTGAACGCCGTCATGCTCAGCAGCCCGCGCCGGACGCTCGAGCCGGGTCGCACCCCTTGGCCTTGGCGAGAACCGGGGCCAGCGGCGCGCAGATTTCCGGCGCGCCGTCGCAGCAGTCGTCCACCAGGAAGCCCAGCAGGCCGCTCATCGCGCCGTAGTCGGCCGAGTAGATGATCGACCGCCCTTCGCGCCGGGACGTGGTCAGACCGGCGTGCGAGAGGACGTTGAGGTTCGCCGAAAGGCTGTTGGGCAGGACGCCCAGCGTCCGGGCGATGTCGCCCGCCGCGACCCCGGCCGGGCCGGCCCTCACCAGCAGGCGGAAGATCGCCAGGCGCCCCTCGTGGCCGAGGGCGGACAGCATGTCGACGGCGCGTATCGATTCCATATTTCCAGCATAATGGAAATATTGAGCGCTTCAAAGCCACCATGAGCCGCCCGCGACCGAGGCTTGCCCGCCCTACCGCCCCCGCTGAGGCGCCACCGAGAATTCCAGGTCGAACAGGGTGGGGACCTTGGTGGTCCGCGCCTTTTCGATGGTCAGCAGCCTGGCCTTGGTCTCCACCCCGCCGGGCGAGGAGAAGCCGCCGGGCTTGCCGTCGGCGCCCAGCACGCGGTGGCAGGGCACGATGATCGGCCAGGGATTGTCGCCCATGGCCTTGCCGATGACGCGGGCCGCGCCGGGCTCGCCGACGGCCTTGGCGATCTCGCCGTAGGTGATGGTCTCGCCGGGCGGCACGGCGCGAGCCACCGCGTAGACACGGCGATTGAAGTCGGAGACCACGCCGTAGTCCAGGACCACGTCGATCAGGTCGTCGCGGCCGCCGTTCAGGAGATCCAGGATCCGCTCGACCGTGCGCTGGTGCTCGGGCGGCGGCGGATCGGCCTCGACGGCCTCGGGATGGCGGCGGCGCAAGCGGGCCCACGACGCGCCGGGCGCGGCGTCGGGCAACTGGGCGCCGACCAGGCCCTGGTCGTTCCAGGCCAGGCCGCACAGGCCGATCGGCGTCTCGAACAGGCAGAAGCCCTGACTGACGGAGGGGGTCATGGGGTGGAACATAACCATCCTGGTTGCGCCCGGCGAGCGGCGCCCTACGATTTCCGCTTCTTGCTATCGGGGGATTTCACCTTGCGCCGCACCTTCGTCCTGGCCGCCCTGCTCGCCTCCGTCAGTCTAGCCCCCGCAATCGCCGGCGACATCCTGATCCACGGCGGGCCGATCCACACCGGCGTGGCCGCCGCCCCGACGGCCCAGGCGGTGCTGATCCGCGACGACCGCATCGTCTTCGTCGGCGACCTTTCCGCCGCCCAGGCCAAGGCGGCCAAGGGCGCGCGCGACGTCGACCTGAAGGGGGCCGCGGCCTATCCCGGCTTCGTCGACGCCCACGCCCACCTGACCGGCATCGGCCTGCGCGAGCTGACCCTGAACCTCGACAAGACCGCCTCGGTCGAAGAGCTGGTCGCCGCCGTGAAGGCCTATGCGAGCGCCCATCCCGACGGCCCGATCTACGGCCGGGGCTGGATCGAGACCCACTGGCCCGAGAAGCGCTTCCCCGACCGCGCCGATCTCGACCGCGCCGCGCCCGGCCGCGTGGTGGTGCTGGAGCGCGCCGACGGCCACGCCGTGGTCGCCTCGACGGCGGCCCTGGCGGCGGCGAAGGTGACGGCCGACACCCCCGTCCCGGCCGGCGGCCAGGTGCTGAAGGGCGCCGACGGCCAACCCTCGGGCATGTTCGTCGACAACGCCATCCCGCTGGTGGCCGGGGTGATCCCGCCGCCGTCGGACGCCCTCAAGCGCCAGGCCCTGGAGCAGGCCGGCGCCCTCTACGCCTCGCGCGGCTGGACGGGCCTGGGAAACATGAGCGTCGAGGCGCCGGACCTGGCGATCCAGACAAGCCTGGCGGCCGAGCAGAAGTTCAGCCTGCGGGTCGACAACTACATGGACCCCAGCGGCGCGGCCGAGGTGCTGGCCAAGGGGCCGTTCGCCGACAAGACCGGCCTGATCCGGGTGCGCGGCGTCAAGCTCTATATGGACGGCGCCCTGGGCTCGCGCGGCGCGGCGCTGCTCGAACCCTATAGCGACGCCGAGGGGCTGGGCCTGCAGCTGACCCCGCGCGACCAGGGCCTGGCGCTGATGAAGAAGGCCAAGGCCGTGAACGCCCAGGTGGCCATGCACGCCATCGGCGACCGGGGCAACCGCATGACCCTGGACTGGTTCGAGGAAAGCCTCGGCGGCGACACCAAGGCCCGCTGGCGCATCGAACATTCCCAGATCGTCGCCGACACCGACGTGCCGCGCTTCGCCAGGCTGGGGGTGATCGCCTCCATGCAGCCCAGCCACGCCATCGGCGACCTCTATTTCGCCCCCGCGCGCCTGGGCAAGGACCGGCTGCACGAGGGCTATCGCTGGAAGGACTTTCTCGATAGCGGCGCGGTGATCGCCGCCGGCTCGGACGCCCCGGTCGAGGTCGGCGACCCGCGCATCGAGTTCTACGCCGCCGTCTACCGCCACAGCCTGGACGGCTTCGCCAACGCCGACTGGCATCTGGACGAGGCCGTCACCCGCGATCAGGCCCTGCGCATGCTGACCTGGGGCCCAGCCTATGCCGCCTTCGCCGAAAAGGACCGTGGCACGCTGGAAGCCGGCAAGAAGGCCGACGTAACGGTCTTCGACCGCGACCTGATGACGGTGGCGCCGCCGGAGATCCTGAAGGCCCAGCCGGTGCTGACCGTGGTGGACGGCAAGGTGGTGTTCGAGCGGTAAGCGGGTCCACACTTGCCCCCACCTGGCGGCTTGCGCCGCCTGTCCGCCCCCATAGGGGGCGGAGCCTCGCGCGCCGAGCCCACGGCGGAGGCTCTTCCCCCTATGGGGGAAGACGATCGCGAAGCGATCCGTAGGGGGCAAGTGCGCTGGCTAGAGACCCGCCACCACCCCGTCCGCATACCGCCGCCGCACGGGCGCGAACGTCGCCCCCTCCTCCCGCCGCCGGCGCGGCGGCCGCCAGGGCCACCAGGAGCGCGCCGCCGCCGGCCAGGGCGTCTTCGGTCAGGGCCACGGGCCAGTCGCGGCCGGCGGCCTTCGACAGTTTCACGCGCAGGGTGTGGCCCAGCAGGGTCGCCGCCCCGGCCCCGACGGCGCCGGCGAGTGCGGCCAGGCCCGCGACCGGGCGTCCGGCGCCGAGGGCGGCTCCGGCCAGGGCGCCGCTGGCGGCCCGGGCGGCGACGGCGCCGGGCTGGGTGCGGTGAGGCGTGGCGGGCAGCTTGTCGATCACCAGCTCGCTCAAGGCCATCGGCGTGGTCACCGCCACCGCCCAGGGCGAGGCCAGGAACGCCAGCTTCGAGCCCTTCAGGTCGATCCAGCCCAGCCGCGCGGCCCAGGTGACGGCGGTGACGGGCGCGCTGGTCCGGGGACCGGCCGTGGCGCCCAGCAGGAAGGCCAGGGCCAGCGTGCGCCAGTCATCAGGCGCGCGGTCCAGGCTCACGTGGCGGGCGGGGCTCTTGCGGAACGGCAGGGTCCCCAGCCCTTCCCGCACCATGACGAAGAACCGCCGGAAGAGCTTGCGCGCGCCCTCGGTCACCACGCCGAACACCAGATGCGAGGCGTAGGAATAGGGGTGGGAGGTCACCGGCGCCTTGGTTGGGCCGGGGCCGAGGCCCGTGGCAGGCACGAGCGCCTCGTCCAGCACGGTCGCCGCCGTCGCCCCGAACAGCGCCCCGTGGCCGGCCGTGACCTTGGGCTGGCGCTCGGCGGCCAGGCCGTAGAGGCCGCCCACCACGCTGCCGACGATGTAATGCACCGCCTCGCCCGCCACGGGTCGCCGGTCCTTGGGCAGGGCCTTGCCGGTCGCCAGCTTCGACAGCCGGTCGGCGGCCTTCTCGGTCGAGGGCGTGCCCGTCCCGCCCAGGCCCGGCTTGATCGCCTCGCCGACGAAGGCCTGGAACCTGGTCATGGCGTAGGCGGCGACGAGCCCGGCGGCGAGGCCCGAGACCAGGCCGATCAGCGGAGCGGGGGCATCGTCGGACGCGGCGGGGAACAGGTCGAGTTGGGACATGGCGGGGTTCCGGGTTGCCTTGGCTGAACCACCGGGCGAGAGGGCGGTTCCGGAAAGCCCCCTCAGTCGCTCCGCGACAGCTCCCCCAGAGGGGGAGCATCTTGGCGCGGATCAATCCTCCCCCTCTGGGGGAGGTGGCCCGAAGGGCCGGAGGGGGCTTCGCCACACCCCCGCTTGCCTAGCCTCGATTCCCATCCCACTTTCGAACCATGAGTGACCGTTCCACAGGCCTGGCCCCTTCCAAGCTGACGGCGGTGCTCGGCCCCACCAATACCGGCAAGACCCACCTGGCCGTCGAGCGGATGCTGGGCCACGCCTCGGGGATGATCGGCCTGCCGCTGCGCCTGCTGGCCCGCGAGATCTACGACCGCATCGTCAAGCTGCGCGGCAAGGCGTCCGTCGCCCTGATCACCGGCGAGGAGAAGATCGTCCCGCCTCGCGCGGCCTATTTCGTCTGCACGGTCGAGGCCATGCCCCTGGGCCGCGAGGTCGAGTTCGTGGCCATCGACGAGATCCAGCTGGCCGCCGATCCCGAGCGCGGCCACATCTTCACCCACCGGCTGCTGCACGCGCGGGGCAAGTACGAGACCATGCTGCTGGGCGCGGGAACCATGGCCCCGCTGGTGCGCCGCCTGCTGCCCGACGCCGAGATCGTCACCCGCGAGCGGTTCTCGACCCTCAGCTACACCGGCTCCAAGAAGCTGACCCGCCTGCAGCGGCGTACCGCCGTGGTCGCCTTCTCCACCGACGCCGTCTACGCCATCGCCGAGCTGATCCGGCGGCAAAGGGGTGGCGCGGCCGTGGTCATGGGCTCGCTCAGCCCCCGCACCCGCAACGCCCAGGTGGCCCTCTACCAGTCCGGCGAGGTCGACTTCCTGGTGGCCACCGACGCCATCGGCATGGGGCTGAACATGGACGTCGACCATGTGGCCTTCGCCGGCCTGCGTAAGTTCGACGGCAAGCGCACCCGCTGGCTGCACCCCCAGGAGGTGGGCCAGATCGCCGGCCGCGCCGGGCGCTTCACCCGCGACGGCACCTTCGGGGTCACGGGCGACTGCGAGGAGATGGACGAGGACCTGGTCGAGAGCGTGGTCAACCACCGCTTCGAGCCGGTGATCGCCGCCGAATGGCGCAACGCGCGCCTGGACTTCGGCTCGCTCCACGGCCTGCTGCGCTCCCTGGCCGAGCCGCCGCCGCGCGGGGGTCTCACCCTGTCCGAAGAGGCCCTGGACGAGCGCACCCTACGGAAGCTGGCCCAGCAGGAGGACGTGGTCGCCCGCTGCAAGGCCGACCGCTCGGCCCTGATCCGGCTGTGGGACGTCTGCCAGACCCCCGACTTCCGCAAGACCACCGACGACGACCACCAGCGCATGGTCCGCACCCTGTTCGACGACCTGACCACGGGCCGAAAGCGCCTGCCCGAGGACTGGATCGCCGGCCAGTTCAAGGCGCTGGACCGCACCGACGGCGAGATCGACAGCCTGGCCGCGCGGCTCTCGGGCGTGCGCACGCTCAGCTACATCGCCGCCCGCAACGACTGGCTGCACAACCCGCAGCACTGGCAGGGGGTGACGCGGCAGCTGGAGGATCGGCTGTCGGACACCCTGCACGAGAAGCTGATGGCCCGGTTCATCGACCGGCGCACCAGCGTGCTGATGCGCCAGCTGGGCGACCGCGAGGTCCCGCTGGCCGGGGTCGGCGCCGACGGGGCGGTGACGGTCGAGGGCCATGTGGTCGGCCGGCTGACCGGCGTCACCTTCGTGCCCGAGAAGGGCGCGACGGCGCTTGAGGAAAAGGCGCTGCGCAACACCGCCCAGCGGGCCGTCACCCCGGAGATCGGGCGACGCCTGGGCAAGCTGGCGGCCGAGCCGGACACGGCCTTCACCCTGACACCCGACGGCGCGATCCTGTGGGACGGCGCGGCGGCCGGCGCCGTGCGTTCCGGCGGCGACCTGCTGCACCCCCGCGCGCGCCTGCTGGGCGAACTGGGCGACACGGCCGCGCGGGAGCGGGCCGAGCGTCGCCTGGACGCCTTCCTGGCCGGCGAGATCGACCGCCAGCTGCCAGGTCTGCGCAAGCTGGCCCGCGCCCTGTCCGGCGGCGAGCTGAAGGGCCTGCCCCGGGGCCTGGCTCACCGCCTGCTGGAGGCCGGCGGGGTGCTGGACAAGCGGGCCGTCGACACGGACCTGAAGGCCATGAGCCAGGCCGAGCGGCGGACGCTGAAGAGCCTGGGCGTGCGGATCGGGGCCTTCAGCCTGTTCCTGCCCTCGGTGCTGCGGCCCGAGGCCCTGGCCACCGCGCGGGCCCTGACGCCGGGCGGCTGGCGCGCGGCGTCCGAACGGCTGGCCCTCGCCCCCAGCCCCACGCCGGACGCCCGCGCCCTGGCCGCCAACGGCCTGCGGCTGGTGGGCAAGCATGTGGCCCCGGTCGAGATGCTGGAGCGGCTGGACGCCCTGCTGCGCGAGGGCCAGAAGCCCGGCGGGGTGGTGCTGACCGACGCCGCCCGCGACACCCTGGGCTGGACCCCGGCCGAGGCCGCCGCCGTGCTGCGGGCGCTCGACTACACCCCGGCCATCCGCCCCAAGGAGGGCGATCCCATCGTCTGGAAACGGCGCGGCGCCCAGCGGCCCGAGCCCAAGGTGGTCGCGCGTCCGGACTCGCCCTTCGCGGCCCTGGCCAAGCTCACCGAGCCGCCGCCCCGGCGCAAGAAACCGCGCCGCAGGAAGCCCGCCGCCGTGAAGGCGGCGTCATGAGCGACGAGGGCGCCGCCCCCCAAGATTCTGGCCATTGCCGCGCCGACGTCTGGCTGTGGCGCGCGCGGTTCTTCAAGACCCGCTCCCTGGCCGGCCGCTTCGTCGAGGAAGGCCGCATCCGCCTGACCCGCACCGGCGTCGAAAGCCGCGTCGACAAGCCCTCGCGCGGCCTGCGCATCGGCGACGGCCTGATGTTCGCCGTCGGCGGCCGGATCGTCGCCGTGCGGGTGGTCGGCTTCGGCGAGCGGCGAGGACCGGCCAGCGAAGCGCGGGAACTGTACGAGGTGGTGGAGGGGTAGGCGCCGCATGGGTTTTGTTCTCAGAACCCTATCGGCTGTCATCCCGGACAAGCGCGAAGCGCGCCGATCCGGGACCGACCCGAAACTCTGAGTTCACGCGTCGGTCCCGGCTCTTCGCCCCGCTGCGCAGGGCTACGGCCGGGATGACAGCTGAAATTCAGCGATCCAATTGAGTCCGCTCCCTAGGCTTTCCTCACCCTCGCCAGCAGCTGCGCCGAGATCGTCCAATAGACGTCCAGGTCGCTCAGCTCGAGATTGGCGACCTCGTCGGCCCCGCCCAGATAAAGCGGCGTCCTGTAACCCACGCACTGGTCATAGGCCGGCGGCGGGCCGCCGGCCGCCCGCCATTGGGCGTAGAAGCCCAGAGCCACCGCCTCGTCGGCGTAGCGGACCAGTTCCTCGTCGTGGAACCCGGCCTGGCTGACGGGGATTTCCAGCACCTCGCCCGTGCCGGGCTCCAGCATCAACACCTGGGGCTGGCCGCCCACGATCCGGACGTTGTCGGTGGCGAACTGCCGCCCCAGCCAGTCGGCGCCGAAACAGGTGATGCGGCCCGCGAACTCGGGAAAGGCGTCGGCGGCCAGCAGCGTGAACCGCGCGACGTCCTCGGCGCGATGCGGGCGATAGGCGCCGTCGAGATCGGGCTTGGCCGCTCCCCCAAGCCCCAGGCGCTTCTTGAACCGATCGAACATGGCCATTCCCCCGAATGCGACACCCAATCTAGGCTACCGGGGAGGCTTCGCAACCAGTTCGGTCAGCGCTTGCGGACCGGCGCCTTCTTGGGCGGGGCCGGCGGCGGCGGGGGCGGCGCCGTCCAGTCGAAGGCCATCAGCAGGGTGCGTTCGTTGGGGGCGTCGTTGTCGTCCGACAGGATGTAGATCCGCGTCGCGCCCGACGGCGAACGGCTCAACGCGATGCCCTCGAAGTTGTCGCGCGTCACGGCCCCGTCCAGGGTCAGCGACGCGGCCACCACCTGCTTGGCGGCGGGGGCGCGGGGGTCGACGATGAAGCGGACCTGGCCGCGCCAGCCCCGGATCGGGTCATAGGCGCGATAGAGGGCCGCCACCGCCTGGCCCTCGAAGGCCGCGAAAGACGTCAGGCCCCAGGTGAAGTCCGGCGGCGACTGCGGGGCCAGGCCCACGCAGGGGGCGGAGACCTTGCACAGCCACACCTCGCCCTCCTCGCCGCCCACCAGATAGGCGTCGGGTCCGGCGATAGGATAGGCGGTCAGGGCCTCCATGCCCTCGTTGTCGGGGAAGGTGGTGGCCGGCTTGCTGACCGCGCGCGGCAGGCCGTAGCTGCCGTCCGGCTGGCGCGGATAGAGCCAGATGCGGTGATCGCGCTCGAAGCTGACCAGGCGGTCGCCATTGGCCAGGATCGCCAGGCCCTCGGCGTCGGACTGCTCCTTGCCCTGCAGCGGCTTGCCATCGAGCCCTTTCAGCGGCGACAGCTTGCCGTCGGTCAGGCCGACCAGGCGGCCGGTCTCGTCCAGAACCAGCTTGGCCTCGAACAGGTCGCCGTCGTCGCTGACCGCGACGATCCCACCGTCGGGGCCGAACTTCAGGTCCGACAGGCCGTGCAGGCGGGCGGTGTCGGGACTGCTGATCGCGATCCCGCCGGCATAGACGAAACGGCCGATGGAGACGGGCGGCGGATTGGCTGAGCTCAAGGGCACGGGCGTGGTCGAAAGGCCGATCTCCGGCCCGACCTTGACCGGGGCCACCGGCAGGACGGCCGGCTGCGGCGGGCTCTTGGCGCACTGGCCCAGGGCCAGCGAGGCCAGGCCCAGCACGAGAAAGCCGCGCAGTCCGATCACGCGGGGACCTTGCGGGCGGCCTTCGGAGCCTGGGGCACCACGGTCGGCGGGGCGGCCAGCAGGCCCTTGGCGCGCTTGACGGCCTTGGGCTCCTCGTCGAACAGCCCGGCCAACTGGTCGACCAGGGCGCCGCCCAGCTGTTCCACATCGACGATGGTGACGGCGCGGCGATAGTAGCGGGTCACGTCGTGGCCGATGCCCACGGCGATCAGCTCGACGGGGCTTTTGGTCTCGATCTCGGCGATCACCTGCCGCAAGTGGCGCTCCAGATAGTGGCCCGAATTGACGCTGAGGGTGGAGTCGTCCACCGGCGCGCCGTCCGAGATCACCATCAGAATGCGGCGGGCTTCGGGCCGGCCGACCAGGCGCTGGTGGGCCCACATCAGGGCCTCGCCGTCGATGTTTTCCTTCAGCAGCCCCTCGCGCATCATCAGGCCCAGGTTCTTGCGGGCCCGGCGCCAGGGCGCATCCGCGCTCTTGTAGATGATGTGGCGCAGGTCGTTGAGGCGGCCCGGGGCGGGCGGCTTGCCGGCCTTGATCCACTCGTCGCGGGCGCTGCCGCCCTTCCAGGCGCGGGTGGTGAAGCCCAGCACCTCGACCTTGACCGCGCAGCGCTCCAGGGTGCGCGCGAGAATATCGGCGCAGACGGCGGCCACCATGATCGGCCGGCCGCGCATGGAGCCCGAATTGTCGATCAGCAGGGTGACGACGGTGTCGCGGAACTCGACGTCCTCCTCCTGCTTGAAGGAGAGCGGGGCGGTGGGGTCGATGATCACCCGGGTCAGGCGGGCGACGTCCAGCATCCCCTCCTCCAGGTCGAAGGTCCAGGCGCGGTTCTGCTGGGCCAAGAGGCGCCGCTGCAGCTTGTTGGCCAGGCGCGAGACCACGCTGGAGAAGGCGTTCAGCTGCTGGTCCAGATAGGCGCGCAGCCGGGTCAGCTCGTCGGCGTCGCAGAGGTCCTCGGCGGGCACCACCTCGTCATAGGCCGTGGTGAACACCTTGTAGGCCGGCTCGCCCGCGCCGCCCTGGCCGGGATCGGGACGGGCCGGCTTGGCGCCGTCGCCCATCTCGGGGGCTTCCTCGGTCTCCTCGGGATCGCCGTCCTGCTCGGACTGGACCATCTCCTCGTCGCCGGCCTCGGTCTCGCGGTCGGAGGTCTCGGTCTGCTGGGGATCGGCGCCCTCGGACTGCTCGCCCTCGCCTTCGCCGCTGTCGTCTTCGCTGGCCTCGGTGTTCTGGTCCTCGTCGCCCTCGTCCTCGTCGGAGGACTCGGTGGCGTCGGACATGTCTTCGCCCAGGTCGAGATCGCGCAGGATCTCGCGGGTGACCTTGGCGAAGGCGGCCTGGTCGTCGATGGCGGCGGCCAGGCGGTCCAGGTCCTTGCCGGCCTTGGACTCGATGTCGGCGCGCAGAATGTCGACGAGAGCTTTCGCCCCGTCGGGCGGGGCGTCGCCGGTCAGGCGCTCGCGGACCATCAGGCCCAGGATCTCGGCCATGGGGGCCGACTGGCGGTCGGTGGCGACGGCGCGGGTCAGGCCCTGCTTTTCCAGGCGCGCCTCGAGGGCGGCGGTCAGGTTGGCGCGCACCCCGCCCAGGTTGTTGGACCCGATGGCCTCGATCCGCGCCTGCTCGATGGCCTCGAAGGCCGCCTGGCCGTCGGGCGAGCTGGGGCGGGCGCGGGCGTGGGCGACATTGTCGTGGTGGGCCAGCCGCAGGGCCATCTGGTCGGCCAGGCCCCGGATGCGGGCGGCTTCCTTGCTGTTCAGGTCGCGCGGCGGATGGGGCAGCACCGCCCGGTTGCCGACCAGGCTGGGACCCTCGCCGGAGAACACCACCTCCAGGTCGGGGGTCTCGGCGAGCGAGCGCGCCGCGTGGGCCAGGGCGCGCTTGAAGGGTTCCGTCGGGCTTTCGGGCTTGGAGGCCATGGATACGGGTTACCCAGCCAGGGCGGCGAACACAAGGCGCCGCAAGGGGCGGCGGGGGCGCCAAAGGGAACATCGGAACTGAAAGCGGCGTTTCTCGGCCAGGCCCGCGACGGGTGGGCTCAAGTGTTCGAGGAAACCACCATGTTGAAATGGGCCATCATCCTGGCGATCGTCGCCCTGATCGCCGGCGCCCTGGGCTTCACCGGCATCGCCGGCGCGGCGGCCGGCGTCGCCAAGATCCTGTTCTTCCTGTTCCTGATCGGCTTCATCATCTTCGCCGTCCTGGGCGTGACGGTGTTCAAGAGCGTGACTAGGGACTGACGGCGTCACTTGCCCCCTTCGCGCCTTCGGCGCTCCTTCCCCCCGTAGGGGGAAGAGGACGATAGAGCGTGCGTCCTCCGCCCCCTACGGGGCGGACAGACCGCGCAGCGGTCAGGTGGGGGCAAGTGGGTGCGCCTCAGATCCGCTACTTCGCCGCCACGTAAGCCTTAGACTGCGCCCCCACCACGCCGACCAGGTCCCCCATGGTCAGGTTCACGTCCACCAGATGCAGGCCCCAGTCCTTCAGCGGCTGGCCCAGCACCAGCAGGTCGCCGGGGATGGTGTCGGTGCGGGGGTCGGCCTTGTCGGCATGGACGGTCACGGCCAGGTAGTCGAACTCGCCGCTGCGCACGCATTCGGCCGAGACCAGGCCCGGCAGCTCGACGAACGGCGTCGAAACCTCCACGCCCTGGGCCCAGACCGTGGCCGGGCGCATCTTGCTGCCCATGATCGTGCGGTCGCTGAAATAGCTCTTCACCGGGGCCGAGCCGCCGGCCAGGGCGGCGGGGTTCACGCAGGCCGCGCGCAGACCCGGCTCGGCCACCTTGCCGAAGAACTTGCTGGTGGCCGGCGGCGGCACGTCGGCGCGGAACGAGACGTAGCTGATCACGCAGCCGGTCTGGCCGGCCTTGCGGCACAGGGGCAGCGAGCCGTAGGCGTCCTTGGCCGGGTCGACGGGGGTGTTCATGCCCAGGATCAGGGCCGAGACCAGCTGCTTCTGCACGGGCTTGCCGTCGACCTCCTCCTTGATCAGCCGCAGCAGGATGCGCGAGCCCTGGGAGTGGCCGATCAGGACGACGCCGCGGCCGTGGTTGTCGCGGGCCAGATAGTCCTTCCAGGCGGCCAGCACGTCGCCATAGGCCAGCTCGCCGTCGCCGTTCGAGGCTTGGCCCATCATCACCCGCCGCAGGGCCGCGATGGTCACCTGGCGGTAGTTGGGGGCGTACAGCTTGCAGACCGAGCCGAAGCGGGCGAACTGCTGGTCGGCCACGGCCTTTTCGGGCAGGTCCGGCGTCATGTCGCTGTTGCCGCCGGGGTCGCTGGAGACCGTCGGATAGACGTAGAAGCAGTCGATGGGGGCGTTGGGGTCGGCCTTGAAGGTCTCGACGCTGGTCGACCCATTGGCCTGGATGACGGTCGCGGTCTGGTCGGCGGCGCAGGCGTCGGCGCGGCCGGGGCGGCACAGCCAGCTTTCGTCCTTGGCGTAGTCGTTGGGCCCGGTCGGAGCGGCCGGCGCGGGTTGCGCGCAGGCGCTGGCGCTCAGCCCCAGGCCGACGATCAGGCCGAACGCGGCCCACAGCTTGCGTGACATCGAACGCCCCCTCCGAACGGTTGTTGGGGCGGAGGATGGCTTGGGACGACGGGGATGGGAACCCCACCTTCGACGCAAATAAAAACTGTCATCCCGGACAAGCGCGCAGCGCGCCGATCCGGGACCGACCCGAAGCTCTGAGTTCACGCGTCGGTCCCGGGTCTCCGCTTCGCTACGCCCGGGATGACAAACTTTTTGACGGGCGCCTTCAGACCCCCGGCACCACCGCCTTGACCCGCGCCTCGCCGGTCAGAGCCTGGCGGCGGGGCCGGCCGCCCATGCCGTCGGGCGGACCACCGCCCGGGAAGCCGCCCGGCGGCGGGCCTGGCGGACGACCGGTGGGACCACCCGGCGGCGGACCGCCCGGGAACCCTCCCGGCGGCGGTCCCATGCCCATCGGCCCGCCCGGCCCGAAGCCCTCGTCCTTCCAGTCGGCGGCCGAATCCACGCCCACGGTCAGGGCCAGCTCGTAGCCGTCCGCGCCTTCCTTGACCGCCGCGACCATGGCCTCGCCGCCCTGGCGGGCGATGCCGTCCTGGCGGTTGAAGGTGTCGCGCTTGCCCGAGCGGCGATAGGCCGGGACGTTCTCGTAGAGCCATTCGGACAGGGCGTCGGGCACGAACAGCTGGCAGGTCAGCACCGTGCGGGCGTCCAGGTGGACCTTGAGGTGGATGTGCGGGGTGCGGCCCTCGTACCAGCCGGGCCAGATGGTTCGGAACGTCACGCGGCCGTCGGCGTCGGTGACCTGGGCGCCGCGCAGGAAGGTTTGCCCCTTGGCGCCGGTCTTGTGGTCGTCGCCCTGGCCCTCGTAGCCCGAATAGACCCCCGAGGCGTCGCAGTGCCAGATGTCGACCCGGGCGCCGGCGAGCGGCCGGCAGGCGCCGTCCAGCACCGTGACCGCCACGCGCGTGGGAACGCCGGGCTTGCCCTTGGTGACATCGGCCCGATTGAGCTTGGGGTCGAACCAGTAGGGGCCTTGGGTGACCTGGGGCGTCAGGCGGCAGACGGGGCCGGCGGCCTGGACGGGCGCGGCGGCGAGGGCCAGGGGCGCGGCGCCGGCCAGGGTCAGCAGGCGGCGGCGGCCAAGATTGCGAGGGGAAGGATCGTGGGTCGTGCTCATGACGCCGTTCTGCCGGGCGAGCGCTACGGGCGTGTTGCTGGAAGATTTCAGCGGTCGATACGGTTGGGGCGGGGACGCCCCCTCCGTCACGAGGCTACGCCTCGCGCCACCTCCCCCGTTTCACGGGTGAGGAGGAGCCGCGCTAACCTTCTCCTCACCCGTGAAACGGGGGAGGTGGCATGGCGCCGATAGGCGACATGACGGAGGGGGCGTCGCGCCCTACCCCATCAACCACCGCCTCGGATACTTGTCCCCCAAGGCCCGTGCCTCGCCCACCTTCAGGCCCAGGTCCCGCATGCGGTAGGCGACCAGTTCGCTCATCGCCTCCACGGGCTCGCGGCCCGCCGAGGGGCTGGAGGCCACCGGCCCGGCCTGCATGGCTAGGTCCACGGCCGCCCATTCGGCCTGGGCGCGGTCGGCCTTGCCGACGGCGAAGTAGTGGCGGACCGGCAGACGCTCGCCGGCGATCTCGACCATCACCGCGACCATCCAGCCTTGGACGATCAGATCGGCGTCGGGTCGCTGGCGAAACATGTCCGCCGATGTAGCAGGTTTCGCGGGCTGGTCATCGGGCCCGTCACCCGATCAGGCGAAATCCAACCTGGGCGACCACGCCCAGGAAGACCCAGCTGGCCAGGCCCAGCAGGATCAGGCCGACGGGCGGCAGGCGCCGCTCGCGCAGGCGGCGGACAAGGTTCTCACGCATGGCGTTCACTCCCGACGGACGCGTCGTTCCGCGCGTCTCGAGGTGAAGCTACGCCCTCAACTCCAGGAAAGATGCGTGACGAATGGTAGCGGCATACGCGTGTCGGGCGAGCTCTAGCCCAGGTACTGGAACGCGGCCTGACTGACCAGACCCAGGGTCAGCCACAGACCCAAACCCAAGGCGATGTACACGGCCTTGGGGGTACGCCGGTTACGGAAATGGTGAATCTCGTGACGCGCCATCGACCAGCCCTCCAGGGAACGCTTGCTGCGTTCGCGGATTCGGAAACGGGCTTGGCCATGAAAAAGCTCCAGGTGTTAACGCGAGCGTGATCGGTTATCCACAACCGTGAATGTTCCGGGCCCCTCAGGTATCGCGGACCCCACGCCTAGGGGATGCCCGCAGTGACCCCCGCGCCCTTCGGCGCCAGCCTTGAGTCCAGCAGGCTCGCCTCGCGGGCCGATCCGGGATCCGGGCGATGAGCATCGTGGCCATAATCGTGCTGACCCTGAAGGCCAGCCTGATCATCACCGTCTTCGCCCTGGGCCTGTCGGCGATCCCCAAGGACCTGATCTCGGTGCTGCGCCGACCCTGGCTGCTGGCGCGCTCGCTGTTCTCGGCCTTCGGGGTGATGCTGGCCGTGGCCCTGGCCATCGTCTTCCTGCTGCGCCCGCCGCACGCGGTCATGGGGGTGCTCATCGCCCTGTCCCTGGCGCCGATCCCGCCGATGCTGCCCGGCAAGCAGATCAAGGCGGGCGGCGACGTGGTCTACGCGGTGGGGCTGCTGACAGCCTGCTCGCTGTTCGCCCTGGTTTGGATCCCCCTGGCCAGCCACCTGCTGGCCAGCGTCCTGGGCGTGGACGTGCTGGCGCCCATGGGCAAGGTGGCGGGCATTCTGTTCACGATCATCCTGCTGCCCCTGGCGGCCGGCGCGCTGGTCCGCCGCTTCGCCCCGGACCTGGCGATCAAGGCCCAGCCGTGGCTGTCCAAGCTGGGCACGGGCCTGCTGGTGCTGTCGGCCCTGCCGATCGTGTTCAAGCTGTGGGGGCCGATCGTGGGGCTGATCGGCGACGGCGCGCTGATCGCCTTCCTGATCTTCGTGCTGGCGGGCCTGGTGTCCGGCCTGCTGCTGGGCGGGCCCGAGCCGGACCACCGGACCGACCTGGCCTTCGCCTCGGCCCAGCGCCATCCGGGCATCGCCCTGGCCCTGGCCAGCCTGAACCTGGCGGGCGACAAGGCCGTCGCCCCCGCCGTGGGACTCTATCTGCTGGTCGCGATCGTGATCGGCATACCGTTCGTCGCCTGGCGCAAGCGGGCCGGCGCGGCCAAGCCCGTCCAGGCGTCCTGAAAGCCTAGTGCTTCCAGGCCTCCTGTTCGATGGCGTCCAGGTCTTCGGTGTGCGCCAGGTCCAGCAGCACGCCGATCTGCCGGTCAACACCCCGCCAGACGTCCGGCCCGCCTTCGCCGATCTCGCCCTCCTTCTGGCGGGCATGCTCGAAGACGACGCACAGCTCGTCGAGCAGGTGCTCGTCCTTGACCGCCAGCAGGGCCATCAAGGCTTTCAGAAGCTTCTCGTTCACGCGAGACCGGAAATCAGCCTCGCGCGCGAGCCGCGTCAAAGTCGCGTCTTTCATGGGCGTTCTTTCTGAGCCGCCAGCCATCCGGGGGATTCCCTCGAAGGTAGGGAACGCTCAACGTCAAATTTAGCTTCCGTCGGAAAACCGACATTTTAGTTTTAGATCAAAGAAAAAGGGCGGGACCTCGCGGCCCCGCCCTTCTCTTAGCTATCAGCTTGAGCTGACAGGACTTCTTAGAAATCCATGTCGCCCATGCCGCCCGGCATGCCGCCCGGGGCGCCGCCGGCCGAGGCCTTCTTGGGCGCTTCGACGATGGCGGCTTCGGTGGTGATCAGCAGGCCGGCCACCGAGGCGGCGTCCTGCAGAGCGGTGCGGACCACCTTGGCGGGGTCGATGACGCCGTCGGCGACCAGGTCGACATACTGCTCGGTCTGGGCGTTGAAGCCGAAGGTCGCGTCGTCCTTCTCGAGGATCTTGCCGACCACGATCGAGCCTTCCACGCCGGCGTTCTCGGCGATCTGACGGATCGGGGCCTGCAGGGCGCGACGGACGATGGCGATGCCGGCGGTCTGGTCGTCGTTGTCGCCGACCAGGGTGGCCAGGGCCTTCGACGCCTTCAGCAGGGCGGTGCCGCCGCCGGGGACGATGCCTTCATCGGCGGCCGCGCGGGTCGCGTTCAGGGCGTCGTCGACGCGGTCCTTCTTTTCCTTCACTTCGACTTCGGTCGAGCCGCCGACGCGGATGACGGCAACGCCGCCGGCCAGCTTGGCCAGACGCTCTTGCAGCTTTTCCTTGTCGTAGTCCGACGTGGTGTCTTCGATCTGGCGCTTGATCTGGGTGATGCGGGCTTCGATCGCCGACTTTTCACCGACGCCGTCCACGATGGTGGTGTCGTCCTTGGTGATCGAGACCTTCTTGGCCTTGCCGAGCATGTCGAGCGACACGTTCTCGAGCTTGATGCCCAGGTCTTCCGACACGACTTGAGCGCCGGTCAGGATGGCGATGTCTTCCAGCATGGCCTTGCGGCGGTCGCCGAAGCCCGGAGCCTTGACGGCGGCGACGCGCAGGCCGCCACGCAGCTTGTTGACCACCAGGGTGGCCAGGGCTTCGCCCTCGACGTCCTCGGCGATGATCACCAGCGGACGGCCCGACTGGACGACGGCTTCCAGCACCGGCAGCAGCGGCTGCAGCGACGACAGCTTCTTTTCGAACAGGAGGATCAGCGGCTCTTCCAGCTGAACTTCCATCTTGTCGGCGTTGGTGATGAAGTACGGCGACAGGTAGCCGCGGTCGAACTGCATGCCTTCGACGACGTCGAGTTCGGTCTCGGCGGTCTTGGCTTCCTCGACGGTGATGACGCCTTCGTTGCCGACCTTGTCCATGGCGCGAGCGATCATGTCGCCCACTTCCTTGTCGCCGTTGGCCGAGATGGTGCCGACCTGGGCGATCTCGCTGTTGGTCGTGACCTTCTTGGAGGACTTCTTGATTTCCTCGACGACGACGCCGACGGCCTTGTCGATGCCGCGCTTCAGGTCCATCGGGTTCATGCCGGCGGCGACCGACTTGAGGCCTTCCTGGACGATGGCTTGGGCCAGCACGGTGGCGGTGGTGGTGCCGTCGCCGGCCTTGTCGTTGGTCTTGGAGGCGACTTCGCGGATCATCTGCGCGCCGAGGTTCTCGAACTTGTCAGCCAGTTCGATTTCCTTGGCGACCGAGACGCCGTCCTTGGTCGAGCGCGGGGCGCCGAAGGACTTTTCGATCACGACGTTGCGGCCCTTGGGGCCCAGGGTCACCTTCACCGCGTTGGCGAGGATGTTGACGCCGCGCAGCATCTTGTCGCGCGCGTCCGAGGAGAAATAAACGTCTTTAGCGGCCATGTGTATGAGCCCTTCTAAAAGAGAATTACGGGTAGGAAGCGGTCGTCGAGCGGTCGGGCCTTAGGCCTCGACGATGCCCAGGACGTCGCTTTCCTTCATGATCAGCAGGTCCTGGCCGTCCACCTTCACTTCGGTGCCGGACCACTTGCCGAACAGGATGCGGTCGCCGGCCTTCACGTCCAGGGCGACGACTTCGCCCTTGTCGTTGCGGGCGCCGGGGCCGACGGCGACGACTTCGCCTTCCTGCGGCTTTTCCTTGGCGGTGTCGGGGATGATGATCCCGCCCTTGGTCTTGGTTTCTTCTTCGACGCGCTTCACCAGGACGCGGTCGCCGAGAGGGCGAAATTTCATGAGTCTTCTCCGTCGGGACGGTTTTAAATTATGGTTCGTCGGCCAGCGGGGAGCGTTGCTGTTAGCAGTCGCTCCCACCGAGTGCCAACGCCGGGCAGGAGTTAGGACCGGCGGTGGGGGGAGTCAAGGACGGCCAGGGACGATTTGCTGTGGGTCGTTCGCGGCCCAAGTCAGATGACGGACGAAGCCGAGATCACGTTAGGGACGATCATGAAGACGCTTTATGCCGCAACAATGGCCGCCGCCCTGCTGGTGCTGGGGGGCTGCGCCGCCGGCCCGCCGCCGCCGGCCCTGACCCTGACCGCCGACCAGGCCGGTCCGGTGACCGTGGCGCGCGGCCAGGCCTTCGACATCGTGCTGCCGATGAACGCCGGTACGGGCCATGGCTGGCGGCTGGACGAGGAGGCCTCGCCGATCCTGGGCGGCGGCTCCAGCCGCGTCACCGACGCCGAGCGCCCCGGCGGCCCGGTGACCACGGTCTACAGCTACAAGGCCCTGGCGCGCGGCCGCACCACCCTGTCCTTCACCCTCAAGCGCCCCTGGGAGCCCGACCGCCCCGACGACCGCAAGGCGGTGTTCGACGTGCGGGTGCGCTGAAGGAAGGATTGGCGATGATCGACCACATCACCATCGGCGTTTCCGACTACGCCCGCGCCAAGGCCTTCTACGACCAGGCCCTGGCGCCGCTGGGGATCGCCCCGCTGTATGTCGTGCCCAAGGAATATACGAACGGCGTCGACGTGGTCGGCTACGGCGATGACCGCCCCTGGTTCTGGATCGCCGGCCAGGACGGCCTTTCGGGCAAGTTCCACGTGGCCTTCTCGGCCACGAGCCGGGCGCAGGTCGACGCCTTTCATGCCGCCGCGCTCGCCGCCGGGGGGAAAGACAACGGCGCGCCGGGCCCGCGGCCGCATTATGACCCCAACTATTACGGAGCCTTCGTGCTCGACCCGGACGGCTTCAACATCGAAGCCGTCTGCCGGGCGCCCGCATGACCCCGGCCGGAGACCAGCACGCGTGACCATTTCCAGCTACGGCCTCTCGCTGATCCTGGCGCTGATCGCCTGCGTGATCGGCGGCGTGCTGGGCGGCCTGACCCTGGCGCGGCCGGGCTCGGTGCTGGGCCCGCCGCCGTCCGACAGCGAAGCCCCGCCCACCGTGCCCTGGGGCGAGGGCCGGGCCCTGGGGGGCCTGGTGATCCTGTCCCACGCGGCCACGGCCCTGTTCCTCAGCTACCAGCCCGGCGTCGGCGCGGCCATGGCCTTCGCCCTGGCCACGGCCTGGCTGGGCGCGGCCCTGGGCCGGTCGTTCTCGGCCCTGGCCGACCGGGGCCGCGGCGGCCGGCTGAACCTCGCCAGCCTGGTCTTCGAGGTCCTGATCGCCGTGACCCTGTGCCTGCCGTTCTTCAACCCCGGCCGGCTGGTGGTGCTGCGCGGGCACGGGATGCTGGTGTAAGGCGCGCGCTCGGGAGGGCCTCAGGCCCCCGTCAGCGGCGCCCAGGCCGCCATGGCCGAGGTGACGACCGAGTTCAACTGGTCCGTCCCGGCCCCGCCCCGCGCGCTGAGGCTCAGGCCGTTGCGGACGGTGGCGTAGAAGTCGGCGACGGCGCGGACATCCGTCCCCGCGGGAACGTCGCCCTCCTCCACCCCCTTTCGCAGCCTGGCCGCGAGGGACTCGTCGTTGGCGGCGCGCAGCGCGCAAAGGCTGGCCGCCAGATCGGCCGACATGTCGCCGGCCTCCGCGGCCGTCTGCACGACCATGCATCCGCTGGGGGTGTCGCAGCTGGAGAAGGCGCTGACGGCGTTGCGCAACAGGGCCTCGACGCTTTCCCGCGCCGTCGGCAGCGCCAGCGCGCACCGCGAGGGCGCATCGTAGAGCGCCAGATAGTGGTCGATGGCCGCGCGATAGAGGCCTTCCTTGGACCCGAACGCCGCGTACAGGCTGGGCGAGGCGATGCCCATGGCCGTGGTCAGGTCGGTCATCGACGCCCCGGCGAAGCCCTTCGCCCAGAACACGCGCATCGCCCGTTCCAGGACCTGGTCTCGATCGAAACTGCGGGGGCGCCCCCGGCCAGGACCAGGGGCCGCCGAGGGGGGCGACGACATGCGAATCTCTAATTTTTGTTGATCGATACATAATTCCTTGCGCCGGGCGCACAAGCTCCCCAGCTATTTCCGTGCCGATCGACACAGAATTGGCAGAGCCACAGGAAAACCCTCATGAGCACCCCTTCACTTCGCCTTTCGGGTAAGCGCGCCCTGGTCACCGGCGCCGCGCGTGGCATCGGCGCGGCCATCGCGCTGAAGCTGGCCGAGGACGGCGCCGACGTCGCCATCACCTACGAGAAGTCCGCCGAAAAGGCCGAGGCGCTGGCCGCCCAGATCCGAGCCCTGGGCCGCAAGGCCGTCGCCCTCCAGGCCGACGCCGCCAGCCCCGAAGCCGTCGTCGCGGCGGTCGAGAAGACCGTCGCCGACCTCGGCGGCCTCGACATCCTTGTCAACAACGCCGGGGTCGCGCGCATCGGCCCGTTCGCCGAGCAACCGCTGGAGGAGATCGACGTCCAGCTGAACGTCAATGTGCGGGGCGTCTTCCTGACCACCCAGGCCGCGCTGAAGCACATTCCGAACGGCGGCCGGATCATCACCATCGGCAGCAATGTGGGCCTGCAGGTCCCGTTCGGCGGACTGACCGTCTATGCGGCCACCAAGTCGGCGCTGGAGAGCTTCACCCGAGGCCTCGCCCGCGAGCTGGGCGCGCGCGAGATCACGGTCAACCTAGTCCGTCCGGGTCCGACCGACACCGACATGAACCCCGCCGACGGCCCGATCGCGCCGTCGGTTCTGCCGACCCTGTCGATCCCCCGCTACGGCAAGACCTGGGAAGTGGCCGAGGCCGTCGCCTTCCTCGCCGGCCCCGGAGCCGCCTATGTCACCGGCTCGGGCATCCTGGTCGATGGCGGCGCCAACGCCTGATCCCAGGCGGGCGATACGCGGCGCGAGGGGGCCGGCGCTCCCTCGCGATCCGCTCCCCCCTCGGCGGACCAAGGGCGGATCGAGGTGGAAAGATCGGGCCGGACAGGGCTAACCTGCCCGCCATGACCCACCGCCTCCCCGCCCGTCGCGAAATCCTGGCTCTGGCCGGCGCCCTGGCCGCGTTCCCGGCCGCCGCCCAGACCACGCCCGCCCAGACGCCGGCCCCGGCCCCCGCCCCCAAGCCGCCGGTCTATGTCGCCATCGACACCCCGCAGGGCCGGATCGTCATCGAGCTGGCCGTGGCCCAGGCGCCCGTCACCACCGCCAACTTCCTGCGCTATGTCGACCGCAAGCTCTACGACAAGGCCACCTTCTTCCGGGCCTCCCGCGCGCCCGGCGCCGTCGACTACGGCCTGATCCAGGGCGGACTGCAGAACGTCGGCGCCCTGCCGCCGGTCGCCCACGAGCCCACCAGCCAGACGGGGCTCAAGCACGTCGACGGGACGGTCTCCATCGCCCGCACCGCGCCCGGCACGGCCACCTCGGACTTCTTCATCTGCATCGGCGACGCGCCCTATCTCGACGCCAACCCGGCCGCTCCCGGCGACAACCTGGGCTTCGCCGCCTTCGGCCGCGTGGTCCAGGGCATGGACGTGGCCAAGAAAATCCTGGCCCTGCCCACGCCCGGCAAGGCGATCAATCCGGTGATGAAGGGCCAGATCCTGGACCCGCCGGTGCCGATCGTCTCGGCCCGCCGCGTCCCCGCTCCCGCCGGCCCCGACGTCACCGCCCCGCCGAAACTGTAAGCTCCACCGGACGTTGCCGACGCCGCACGGCCATGCTGTGTTGCGGGCTGGATTCGGGGGATCTGTTTTCATGCGTATCGTCACGCGCGCCTTGGGCGTCGCCTTGAGCCTTGCCGCCGCCTTCTGCGCCACGGGCGCCGTCGCCGAGCGGCTGACCCTGGAGCTGGAGATCCGCGAGACGGTCACCAAGGTCTTCGAGAGCGAGCTGAAGGCCTGCAAGGGCGAGAAGAGCCACCTGGCCAAGCTGATGGCCGATCCGCGCTTTTCCGTGCAAAGCCCGCGCACCCAGGGCATCGCCCAGATGGCGGCCATGGTCTGCGCGCCCAGCGGCAGCCCCCAGGCCCTGGCCGCCGCGCGGTCGCTGATCGCCCTGCCGGTCGATCCGCGCATGGCCTATTTCGGCCACGACGCCCTGATGGACGACGCCTGGGACCGCGAGGCGCCCGACGACTACCTGCCCCACCTCTACGCGATCATCGACGGCGATCCCTCGCAGATCGCCGACTGGGAGCCCAAGCGCCTGCGCTGGATCCTGTTCAAGCTGCGCGACGATCCGGTCCGCGAGGCCCAGCTGCTGACCCGGCTGCACGAGGTGCCCTGGACCAACCAGACCCTGCGGGACATGGACCGCAACGAATGGGCCGGCCGCCGCGCCCGCCGCCTGCTGGAGACCGGCGACAAGGCCAAGGCCCGCGGGGCGATCATGGCCATGACCCGCGTCGACGACCTGCTGACGATCGCCCAGGACCGCCGCTTCGAATCCCTGTGGGCCGACCTGGAGGCCGAGGGCCGCTTCGACTGGGTCGCCATCGCCCAGGCCGAGCTGGCCGACCGGCAGGGTCGCATGAAGGCCGCCCCCAACACCCTGGAGCCGGTCGCCGAGGCGGTCAGCGATCTCAGCAACCTGGGCCGCTACGACGAGGCCGTGGCCCTGGGCGAGGCCTATGCCGCCCGCCTGCGCGCCGGCGAGACCTTCACCGACGCCGAGGACCACCGCTCGTGGATGCTCAACGTCCTGGCCTTCGCCTATTTCGACCAGGGCCGCTACGACGAGGCCGACAAGGTGGTGCTGGAGGCCGTGGGCAAGGACCGCGTCAGCCAGACCATCAACCGCGCCGTCATGCTGAACCGGGCCGCCCGGCCGAACGAGGCCCTCAAGGCCCTGGACGCGGTCGACATCAAGCAGACCGCCAAGTACGGCCTGATGCTGGTCGACGGCAACAAGGCCTGCGCCCGCGTGCAGCTGGGCGACAAGGCCGCCGCCGAGACCCTGGTCGCCGGCATGCGCGCGCGCTGGAAGGACAACGCCGGCGCCCTGGCCGACGCCCTGGCCTGCCTGGACGCCCAGGACGAGCTGGCGGCGCTGTACATCAAGCGGCTGGAGGATCCGGTCGAGCGGGCCGGCGCCCTCAGCGCCTTCCGCACCACCAAGCCGCCGCCCAAGCGCGCGCCCTTCGCCGCCGCCATGGTCGCCCGCGACGAAGCCGTCCGCGCCCGCCCCGACGTCCTGGCCGCCCTGGCCAAATGGGGCCGCCCGCTGACCGTGCCACTGTGGGGGGATTTGTAGGGAACTCCAAATAACCGCTCATCCCGGCGAATGCCGGGATGAGCGGGTTTTGGGTTACTCCGCCTTCAGCCCATACCCCTCGAACCGCTGGCCGATGCGGTCGTCCAGGGCCACCGCCGCCGCCAAATCCGCCTGGCCCTCGGGCTTGCGGCCCAGCTTGATCCGCGTCAGGCCGCGCCCGTAGAGCGAGGCGGCCTGCTTGGGACGTTCTGCCAACGCAGCGTCGTAGTCGGCCAGAGCCGCCTCCAGCTTGCCCTGGCGCAGGCGCACCAGGCCCCGGCTGTCCAGGGCGGCGGCCATGCGCGGCGACATCTTCAGCGCCGCGTCGCAGTCGGCCAGGGCCTTGTCGAGGTCCTTGTTCGCCACCGCCCGCGCCCAGCAGCGGTCGTTCCACAGCGAGGCGACCTCGGGCCGCAGGCGCAGGGCCAGGTCGGCGTCGGCCAGGGCCTGGTCGTAGCGTTTGCGCTCGAGGTTCACGCTTTCGCGCTGCGACAGCATGGCGGTGTCCAGCGGCTCCAGGCGCAGGGCCTCGTCGATCTGTCGGCCGGCCTCCTCCAGGTCGCCGGCCTGGACATAGGCCCAGGCCAGGCCGGTGAAGTTGAGGGCGTCGTCGGGGTCCTGGGCGATCAGGGCCTCGTAGCGGCGCACGGCGTCGGCGTGGTCCTTCAGGGTGACGGCGTGGGCGGCGCGGGCGCGCAGGGCCTTGCGGTCCTCGGGGGCCACGGCCACGGCGCGGTCCAGGTCCTGGGTCGCCAGCTCCGGATGGCCCTGGCCCTTGTGCGCCCACGACAGGCTGATCAAGAGGTCCGACGACTTGGGCGAGGCGGCGACGGCGGCGGTCAGCTCGGTCACCGCCTGGTCGTAGCGCTCGGCCGCCATCAGCACCCCGGCCCGCCGGGCCTTCCAGGCGTCGGCCTTGTCGGGGTCCTTGCGCGCGCCCTGGTCGGCGATCTCCAGCGCCTTGTCATACGCCTTGCGGCTCTGCCAGATCCCGACCATGCCCATCCAGGCCTGGGTGCGCGAGCCCTCGACGTCCCGGGCCTTCTCGAACAGCTTCAGCGCCTCGTCCTCGCGCCCGGCGTTCCAGGCGTCGTAGGCGGTCGACAGGAGGCTGTCGTCGCCCTTGGCCTTGAGGATCTTCTCGCCCTTGGCCGGGATGGTGACGGCGATCACCCCCAGCTTGTCGCGCTTGGCCCGGTCGGTGGCGACCTTGGCCTCGGCGGCGGTGATCTCCGGACCCATGCCGCGCAGGCTGCGCACCATGTTCATGCGGCCGTCCTCGACCTGGTAGCTGCGGCGCGCGCGCAGGCCGCCGATCGTGTCGTCCAGAGACTTGCCCGAGACCACCAGGCCGTCGGCCTTGTCGGGCAGCACCGCCGCGGTGACCCAGCGGGCGGCGGCGGGGAAGTCGATGGCGTAGGGCGCCTCGGTGTCCTGGGCGCTGTCGCGCTGGAACGTGCCGAAGGCGAACTGGCTGTTGGTCACGTCCCACTGGCGGGCGCCGCCGTTGGCGTCCCACCAGTCGATCTTGCCCGCGCCGCGCAGGGTCAGGACGAACAGGGCGCCGGCCGCGTCATAGGTCCAGTCGACGTCGGAGAACTCGACCCACGACATCTCACTTTCCCAGCCGCGCTTGGTGTTGCGGCGGACCTCGTCGCGCGGCAGGCCGGCGATCTGGCGATTGGTCTCGATGGCCTGGTCGCCCCGGAACACCGTCTCGATCGTCACCTGGGCCGGCGCGTCGACCCCGGCCGAGGCGTCGATGGTGGTGACCACCTCGCTGTAGGGCCGGCTGGCGGGCTTGCGCTCCATCTTCACCAGCGCCCCGTCCTTGTCGCGCAGCGGCAGGGCCCAGTTGAAGGCCGGGGTCTCGATATTGGCCAGGGCCTCGTCGCCCGAGCGGGTGCCGTCCAGCCAGTAGACCTTGTCGCCGATGGTGACCCGGGCGATCACGTGGTCGAAGTGGTCCAGGCCCGGCAGGCGGCGATCCAGCCCGTCGGACAGGCCCTTGGAATTGACCAGGGCCGCCTCGGCCGGAATGCCCAGCTCCTTGAGCAGGGCCAGCAGCAGGACGGTCTTGCCCTTGCAGTCGCCGAACCGGTGACGCCAGGTGTCGTCGGCCGCCGCCGGCTTGCGCCCGCCGCCGTCCAGACCGACGAAGACGTAGCGCACCCGCGACTGCACCAGCTTCAGGGCCATCGCCGCGCGCACGGTCGGATCGGAGCTGGCGGCGGCGATCTTGGCCACCTCGGCCTTCAGCGGCGAGTCCGGCTCCAGGGTGGCGGCCTTGGCGTAGAGCGGGGCCATCAGGCTGGAGACCTGGGCCCAGTCGTCGAAGCCGGTCAGCGACAGCGACCGCACGTCCAGATAGCGCAGCGGCGCGCCCACCGGGGCCAGCGGGGCCTTGATGTCGGTCAGGTCCAGGGTCAGCTCGGTCCCCGTGGCGGTCTCGACCACGGTCGGGGCCGGCAGGTCGGCGCCCTTGCGCCAGCGCATCGGCCGCTCCTTGGGCCACGACAGGCGATAGCGCACCCGCCCGGCCACGCCGGCGTGGTCGATGGCGGTGTTGAACTCCGGACGCGCCCCGGCCAGCGGGTCGCGGTAGGTGCGGCTGACGGCCATGTCCAGGGTGTCGCCCACCTGCAGCCCCTTGACCTGCAGGGCGGCGGTCAGCCGGCCGTCCAGCATGGCCGACTCCAGATTGGTTTCGCGGCGCAGGATCTCGAACTTGTCGGACTTCAGGACGTCGATCACCTGGCCGTCGCGCAGGATGTTCAGGCGGTTGATCGTCACCGTCTCGCTGTCGGGGTCCCATTCCTGGGTCAGGCTGCCGGCGGCCAGGCCTTCCTCGGACAGGATGTCGAAGGCGATCTCGACATAGGACTCGTCGCCGTTCGGCCCGCCGTACGACATCTGGCCGTCCGACAGGCGCAGGGCCCAGGCCGCGCCCGGCTCGGCCTTGGGCGTGGGCGGCAGGGGCGCCGGCTTCACCCAGGCGGGCGGCGGTCCGTAGAGGATGACCTTGGAGCCCCTGGACGCCGGCTTTGGGGAAGCGGGCTTGGGGGTGGCGGCCTTGGCGACGGGAGCCTTCGCCACCGGCTTGGCCGCCGGCTTGACCGGAGTCTGGGCGGCCGCCGGATCGACGACCACGGTCCCGGCCACGACGGCCATCGCCGCCACCGCATACGCTTTTACAATCATGACATCCCCCGAAGGGGCACAGAGTAGCGCCTGCGAAGGCCCGCGCAACCCCAGGTCAAGCTCGGGGCGAACGGCGCCGCATCATGAAAAAGGCCGGGAAGCTTTCGCCGCCCGGCCCTTCTGGTCGCTTAGCCCGCCGTCAGCTGGCCGGCGGACATCTTGCCGCTGCGCTGGTCGCGCTCGAGTTCGTAGTTGAGCTTCTGACCTTCATCGAGCGAGCCGAGGCCCGAGCGCTCGACGGCCGAGATGTGCACGAAGACGTCGGCGCCGCCGTCGTCGGGTTGGATGAAGCCGAAGCCCTTGGTGCCGTTGAACCACTTCACGGTGCCGCTAGCCATGTTAGAGACCTTTCGCATACGAGTACACGAGACCCAAAACAGGCCGCGCGATCAAATTGTCGGAAAGGTTCAGGGTAGACCCGGAGCTCGATCCGAAGAGCAAGCGTGGAGAGCAACCGAGCCAGTTCGATATTCAACGGCGACATCAGTGGTCGCAAATGATGCGACCCGCAACGGTTTTATTTTATCGATGCTTTTTTAGGCGATCGTCCGGGCGCGATATTTTTTCGGATTCCGGACGATCCACACAGGGGGCGGGGCGCGCGGAACGCCCCCTACCGCACCGGGCAGCCCACCCACTGATAGGCCTGGGCCATCACGCCGCCGTCGCCATAGACCAGCACGACGCCGCTGGCCTGGGGCCCGGCGTCGGTGATGCTCATGCACACGCCCGCGCGGATCTTGTCCGAATAGCCGCGCTTGCGGTCGGCCTTGTAGGTGCCGTCCGGATTGACCCAGACCTCGGCGTAGGAAAAGCCGATCTGGCCGTTGCTGTGGATCTTGGTGCCCACGCCGTAGACGCGGTCCAGGATCAGGACCTGGGTCTTGCCGATGCCGCGGGCCTTCATGTAGCCGATCACCTCGGTGAAGCAGGCGCCGCCCAAGAGCTGCTCGCCGCGCTCGGCGCAGCCGGGGCGGTTGCCGAACACCACCGGCATGATCGCGCCATAGGCCTCGTAGATCGCCTGGGGCTGGGGCGCGCCCGGCGCCCCGCAGCCGGCCAGGGCCCGCTCGTGCACCATCTCGCCGGGCTCGACCTCGAAACCGCCGGTGTCGAACAGGCCGCAGCCGCCCGGCGCGGACAGCATGGACTTGTCGAACCAGCGCTTGTCGGCCTTGAAGCCGGTCTTGCCCTTGCGCTTGAGCACGTACTGCTCGGTGTCCTTCTCGCCCAGGATCTGGCCCGGGACCACCGATCGCTTGGCGCCGATGACGTCCAGCTCCTTGAGGTCCGGACGGGCGGTCAGCACGCCGATGCCGGCGGCGAAGCACAGGCCGTCGCGCAGCGCCGCCTCGGGCGGGCAGTCGGGACGCGGCGGGGCCAGCTGGCGCGGGGCGCCCGTGACCGCCAGGGTCTCGGTGGCCGGCCAGCGCTCGCCCGGCTCGTTGGGCCCGATCGGCGGCCGGCGCGGACCGCCCATGCCCAGCGGCGGCACAGGCCCGCCGCACGAGGCGGTCTGGACCTCGCGGGCCACCAGCACGTCGCGCGGCTCGATCCGGTACTCCACGCCCCGGCCCGTGCCGTAGCAGACGCGCGGCAGGCGCACCGACGAGGTCGGCAGGGTCAGGGGCTGGACGGCGATCTGGCCGCCGCTCAGGCTGATGTCGTAGAGCCGGAAGTCCCGCCCGATCTCGCCGGAGACCAGGGCGCCCGGCGCGGCCTGGGGCGAGGTCAGCACCCGCTCCGTCGTGTCGCCCCGGGTCTTCATGGCCGCCACGATCCTGTCCAGGCAGGCGCCGTCGGGCAGCAGGGCGGGCTTGGGGCATTTCGGATTGGGCTGGGCCACCGGCAGGGCCGCGCCCAGCACGTCGCGCAGCTCGCCATAGACCGGCCCCCGGATCAGCCGCATGTCGCCGTTCTGGGCCTGGGCCGCCCCGCCCGTCAGACCCATCGCGGCCAGGACCAGGAGGCCCGCCGCACGCTTCACCCCACCCATAGCCACCCCCGTGGTTGTATTCGGGCCGAACCTTGCAACCTTGGCCATCGAAAGACAATGCCGCCAGCTGCCGCCACATGCTGACACGCCCTGTCAGCAGCCCCCCTAGCCTTCCCGCCCCGGCGGACCTACCTTCCCGTCATGGCCCGATCCCCCCAGACCGATGCCGGCGGCGGCCCCCTTGAAGGTTTTGGGGACGTCTCCGCGAAGTTCATCCATGACGTCGCCCTGGACGCGGAGGTCGCCGCGGCCGACGCCATGCCCATGCTCTGGACCCCGCACCGCCCCGCGCGGCCGGAGAAGTCCGAAGGCGGCAAGACGTTCAAGCTCGTCAGCGACTACCAGCCCGCCGGCGACCAGCCGACCGCCATCGCCGAACTGGTGGCCGGGCTGGAGGGCAAGGAGAACGACCAGGTGCTGCTGGGCGTCACCGGCTCGGGCAAGACCTTCACCATGGCCAAGGTGATCGAGGCCACCCAGCGCCCGGCCCTGATCCTGGCCCCCAACAAGACC
The DNA here is from genome assembly GCF_059418225.1 of Caulobacter sp. GW821-FHT09B08. NCBI lineage: Bacteria > Pseudomonadati > Pseudomonadota > Alphaproteobacteria > Caulobacterales > Caulobacteraceae > Caulobacter > Caulobacter sp. GW821-FHT09B08. The sequence continues at coordinate 465,358 of NZ_JBWKPL010000001.1, forward strand.
CTGGCCGCCCAGCTCTACAGCGAGATGAAGGGCTTCTTCCCCGAGAACGCTGTCGAGTACTTCGTCAGCTACTACGACTACTACCAGCCCGAGGCCTATGTGCCCCGGACCGACACCTACATAGAAAAGGACAGCTCCATCAACGAGCAGATCGACCGCATGCGCCACTCGGCCACGCGGGCGATCCTGGAGCGCGACGACGTCATCGTGGTGGCCAGCGTCAGCTGCATCTACGGCATCGGCTCGGTCGAGACCTATACGGCCATGACCTTCACGTTGGAGGTCGGCCAGACCATCAACGAAAAGCAGATGATGGCCGACCTGGTCGCCCAGCAGTACAAGCGCAACGACGCCGCCTTCGAGCGCGGCACGTTCCGCCGCCGCGGCGACACCATCGAGATCTTCCCCGCCCACTACGAGGACCGCGCCTGGCGCGTCTCCCTGTTCGGCGACGAGGTCGAGGCCATCAGCGAGTTCGACCCGCTGACCGGCAAGAAGACCGGCGACCTGGACAGCATCAAGGTCTACGCCAACAGCCACCACGTCACCCCGCGCCCCACCCTGCGCCAGGCGATCATCTCCATCCGCGCCGAGCTCAAGGAGCGCCTGGCCTGGCTGGAGGCCAACGGCAAGCTGCTGGAGGCCCAGCGCCTGGAGCAGCGCACCAATTTCGACCTGGAGATGATCGAGACCACCGGCTCCTGCGCCGGCATCGAGAACTACAGCCGCTACCTGTCGGGCCGCCGGCCGGGCGAGCCGCCGCCGACCTTCTTCGAATACATCCCCGACAACGCCCTGCTGTTCACCGACGAGAGCCACCAGACGGTTCCGCAGATCGGCGCCATGTACAAGGGCGACCGCAACCGCAAATGGACCCTGGCCGAGTACGGCTTCCGCCTGCCCAGCGCCCTGGACAACCGCCCCCTCAAGTTCGAGGAGTGGGACGCCATGCGCCCGCAGTCGGTGCACGTCAGCGCCACCCCGGCCGCCTGGGAGCTGGAGCGGGCCGGCGGCGTCTTCGCCGAGCAGGTGATCCGCCCCACCGGCCTGATCGATCCGCCGGTCGAGGTGCGCCCGGTCTCCAAGAACGGGGCCAGCCAGGTCGACGACGTGGTGGACGAGATCCGCATCGCCAAGGCCGCCGGCTACCGCACCCTGGTCACCGTCCTGACGAAAAAGATGGCCGAGGACCTGACCGAATATCTCAACGAGCAGGGCATCGCCGTGCGCTACATGCACAGCGACGTCGACACCATGGAGCGGATCGAGATCATCCGCGACCTGCGTCTGGGCATGTTCGACGTGCTGGTCGGCATCAACCTGCTGCGCGAGGGCCTGGACATCCCCGAATGCGGCCTGGTGGCTATCCTCGACGCCGACAAGGAAGGCTTCCTGCGCTCGGAGACCTCGCTGATCCAGACCATCGGCCGCGCGGCCCGGAACGTCGACGGCAAGGTCATCCTCTATGCCGACCGGGTGACCGGCAGCATGGAGCGGGCCATGGAGGAGACCGCCCGCCGCCGCGAGAAGCAGCACGCCTACAATCTCGAACACGGCATCACGCCCGAGAGCGTCAAGCGCGACATCAAGGACATCCTCGACAGCCCCTACGAACGCGGCGACCGCGTCCTGGTCCCGATCGGCGGCGTCGGCGAAGGCAAGGACGCCAAGCCCTTCAGCGGCGACAACTTCAAGGCCGCGCTGAAGGACATGGAGGCCCGCATGCGCGAGGCGGCGGCGAACCTGGAGTTCGAGACGGCCGCGCGGCTGCGTGACGAGATCAAGCGCATGAAGCTGATGGATCTCGAGTTCGCCAACGAGGCCCTGACGGCCCCGGGCGAGGCGGTGGACAAGGCGATGCCGAAGCGGGTGCGGCAGGAGTTACGGGCGGAGCAGGCGGAGGCGTTTCGGAAGGGGCGGTTGTAACGTTAGGAGAAAATCCTCACCACCATACAAGGGTTCGCAAACGCCATAGCCAGACGTTCGAATCCTCCCGAAGCTGAAGTTCGGTATCGATCCACCCCGCAAGGCGAACTAAGGGTGCTTTTGCGCACGCATCAGTTAAGCTTGCCGCATGGACTCGCCCGAAGACCTTGCCGTTGACCGGCTGACAGAGCCTCAGGCCGCTTCCGAGCTAGGTCGCCTAGCCGACGAGGTTCAGGAACACGACACTCGCTATTGGGAAGACGGCGCACCGTCGATCTCAGATGCTGACTACGATGCGCTTAGACTGCGGAACGCAGAAATCGAGGCCCGTTTTCCAGATCTTGTCCGCGAAGACTCGCCGAGCCTGAGGTACGAACTGCGTGACGGATACCGGTCCGCGAAAGCAGGTCTCGACGCCCCAACAGCAGGCGTTTCGCCAGCTGCTCTTGAAAGGTCTGTCGAAGTCACACCACCAGTCATTATGCAAATAGATGGGTGGCCGCCCGTACCAGAGCCAAAGGTCGTTCGAACTCGGCGTTGGACACCGGTTGATTTCGTCACCATCGAGAACTTCAAGGCGATCAACAATGTCAGGATCGCCCTTGGATCGGTCACGATCCTTGTTGGTCCCAATGGCTCAGGAAAATCCTCCGTCCTCCAGGCGATCCATTGGTCCGCCCGTTGCGCGAGCTACATCACGCCTAAGAACGGCAAGGAGATGATAGCATTCGAGCGCATCGACTATCTTCCTTCAAGCGAGCCTTTGAAGACAGCTTATCGAGGAGAGTTGAAGGCTGGCACCAACACACCGCCAACCCAGGTCGCGTTTCAACATGAACCTGCTGGTGACGAGAAACAGGGGCCAGTTGCTACCGTGAAACTTTGGGCCGCCCGCAACAGGGGTGGCATCACAGCTCACATCGAAGGCGGTGCTGCCGTCTCGCCATATAAGCAGCGAGCAACGTTTCTGACCGCCTATATTCCGGGTCTTGCTGGCCTCGCGGAGCGAGAGACAATCCTCGCCCAACCCTCTCTGCGCCGCCAGGCGGCGTCGGGCGACGCTGGCGGTGTGTTGCGAAACATTCTCTTGGGACTTACGGTTGTAAGATCTGGCGAAACCGCAGCTGACGCAAGTAAACGTCTAGTGCGCCTGAACCAACTCATCCAAGAGGTTCACCCTGGCATTAGCGTCCGCGTCACCTACGACGAGCGCGAAGACTTCAACATTTCGGCGGGCTACACTGACGCTGGCCTTGGCGGCGGCTACAGGTCGCTCGAAACAGCGGCGACTGGTGTCCTACAGGTCATCCAAATCTTCGCCTATCTGGTGTCATTCAGACCAAAGCTCCTGCTCATTGACGAGCCAGATGCCCACCTCCACCCAGACAAACAAGAGCGCCTGATCGAAGCGCTGGAGAAGGCGGCACCAGAGTTCGAGACTCAAATCATACTTACGACCCACAGCCCCAACATTGCTAAAGCGGCCAGCCCAAAGGCCAAGCTGGTCTGGATGAGCGAAGGGCAGATCAAGACCGACGACGACGAAACCATCAGGCGCCTCATGGGATGGGGCGGCCTCGATAAGCATGCGCTCTTCTTCGTCGAGGATGAGGACGATGCCGGGATCCGAGCGCTGCTACGTCAATGGACCGATCTCGCGCGTCGGGTCGCGGTATGCCGCTGCTTTGGCGTCGACAATCTCCCCAAAGACGCTCCTCCGCGGTTTGCTGACTGATGGCCAATTGGGTCTACGAGCTCTCATTCACCGTGATCGCGACTTTATGAACGATGCGGAAGTCGAACGATGGATCAAACTCTACAAAACCGACGGCGTGCGACTTTGGGTAACGCGGGGTTGCGACGTTGAGGCGTATTTTTGCGACCCCGCTTATCTAGCCGCGCTTTATGGAGTCAGTGAGGCGGACGCTGGCGCTTGGCGCCAACAAGCACTCGCAAAGGTTACAGGCGCTAAGGACACATTTTTTGAGAAGCGGCGGGTTATTCTACGCGTCGTCTGGCCGAATGGGGGTGGCGAGGATTCGGCCAACCTATGGGGTGACGCGGGCAAGACCGTCGATACGGTTTTGGGCAAAGATCTCTGGAAGGCGCTCAAGCCCGTAATCAAAGACCATGGCTATGACGACAAGCTTCTACATGCCTTCACCATTCCCGAGGGCTTCGAAGTCGCGCCTGATTTGAAGGCGGCACTTGTTGCCATCACCAGCTAGTGCTCGTCCAACAAGGTTTCGCCCCCTCAACGGCAGGCGTCTCGCGCCCTGCCCCGCCTTACATCTCTTGGAGGCAGCAGCGTGCCGGTCTGGACAGGTCAGTCAAGGACTGGCCTCCGGCCAGCCGCCACGCGGCGGCCCTTCGGGCCGTCCTTGAGTGACCTGTCCAGACCGGCGACCGTCTCGCCGTGAGATGAAAGGCTGGCTCCCCTTCGCGAGGAAGGGGGCGGCGCGTAGGGATAGAACTAGCGTCCCTTCCCTCCCCCTTGCGGGGAGGGTGGCGGCGAAGCCGACGTGTGGGGGATCGGCGCCGGGTGTTGGATGGGGTTTTTGATCGCTGACTCAGCAGCCCCCACCCGACCCTGGCGCTGCCAGGGCCACCCTCCCCGCGAGGGGGAGGGAAGGCTTTTGGGGGATAGGGCGGCGTCTATCCCCGCCGGCGCTCCGAAGAACCTCAGCTCTTTCAACGCCCTGCACGAAAACCAGCGTCACCACCGCCTCGGCGCCGAAACCTCCCGTAGACTCAGAGTCACCTCGCCGCATGGAAAGGGCGCATGGCCAGCGACCGATGCGGCGGCGGGGGGCGATCGAGCGGGACTGGGCTGGAGGGGGTTACTTCAGCGTGTCCGGGGACTTCCATCGTTGGGAAGCCCGCCCGCCGTCGGCGTCGAACGGGGATAAAGCGCGTGCGTCGTAGATCCGCGCCCTCGTCGCCAGTCCTGATCGGAAACGACCGGGACCGGTCTCCGGCTAGGCCTCAACAGGGCCGCCTACCGGACGCTGACGGATAACGAGCGCGCGGAGCGATCGGCTTCGTCGAAACGGTACACACACTAGACACTCCGGACGTCGTCCGGCGCTCCGCATCCCTTTCCATCCGCTCACAGCCGCTGGCGTGAGATCACACCCACTTGCCCCCACCTGACCGCTTCGCGGTCTGTCCGCCCCCGCAGGGGGCGGAGGACGCGCAATCTTTCACGAGGAGCTCTCCATGACCCAACCCCGCGCCAAGCGCATCCGCCTCGTCGTCAAGCGTCGGCGTCCAGAGCGGGGCGACAGGCGGGACATCAGACCGAGCCCCGAGCAGTTGGAACAGGTCCGAAACGAAATCCGGCGACGGCTCGATCTGCTGGATCCCTCGCAGGCCTGACGCCGCCCTACTCCCCTCGCTTCAGCCGTTCCCGATACGCCCCCGAGCTAGCGACATAGCCCTCGGCGTCGCCGTAGGCCTGGTAGTCGCGATAGCGCTCGTGACTGCCCTTGACCTTGAGGGCGTGCTTGATCGGGCACCAGTACTGCTCGGTGCGGGCGGTGATCTCGCGGGCATAGGCGATGACGCCGTTGCCATAGCCGCAGAACACGCAGTTGAGCTTCTGCACCGGGTTCAGGTAGCCGAGGCGATGGCGGTCGATGACCACGTATTCGGAGCGCCTGACCCGGGCGATGCCCCAGGCGGTGAAGCAGCCCAGCTGGTAGAGGCTGACGCTGAGGTCGAGGATCGCGAGCGGCAGGGCCATGCCGTAGATCAGCGGCATGGTGATCAGGGTGGGCCAGGGCGTGCGGGCCAGGCCCACGGTCTTGCGATGCGCCTTCTGGCGACGCAGGGCGTCGGCCTTGAAACAGGGCTTGCCGTCGCGGATCACCATGCCGGCGGCCGCGGCCCGCTCGGCGTCCCGCGCGGCGAAGGCGGCCTCGATCTCGGCCTCCACGGCGCGGAGGCGGTCGATCAGCTGTTCGAGGGTCTGTTCGGCCATGGGGGCAGCATGGGCCGAGTCGGCGGCTTTGGGCCTGCGGAACGGCGCCGGATTTGCTGCGCTCCAGACACAACGACCCATTTCGAGACAAGGCCGCCGCCATGTTCGCCAAGAAGAAAGACACCAACCCGCCGCTGGCCCTGGAGCCCATCGCCGCGCCGGTCGCACAGGCTCCGGCTCCGCAGCCGACCCCGGCTCCGCCGCCGCGTCCCAAGCCCGCCTCGATGATCGCCCAAGGCGTGGCCATCAAGGGCGACGTGATGGGCGACGGCGAGCTGCACCTGGACTGCGTGGTCCAGGGCGACATCCGCGTGGGCAAGCTGGTGCTGGGCCCCAACGCCCGCGTCGAAGGCCAGCTCTTCGCCCAGGTCATCGAGATCCACGGCAAGGTGACCGGCCAGGTCTCGGCCAAGCAGGTGCGTCTCTACGGCACGGCCGTGGTCGACGGCGACATCACCCACGAGCAGCTGGCCATGGAGAGCGGCGCCCAGTTCCAGGGCCGCAGCCTGAAGTTCCAACGCCCGGCTCCGACCTCGACCGCACCCGCCCAGGCGCCCGCTCCGGCGGCATCCTCGACCTCGGGCGGCGTTCATACGCCGGCCATGGCGGTCTATCCGGGCTGATCGCGCGTTTGACCGGCGGCGGCTTGCGCTGTCCGCCGGTCGCGCTAGGCTTCACCCATGCGTTCACGTCTTCTGATTTCCGTCCTGGCCCTGACGAGCTTGACGGGCCTTGCCGCCTGCTCCCGCACCGACGACAAGGCCGGGACGACCGGCGCGGCCGAGGGTCCCGTCGCGGCGGCGCCCGTGGCCGGCGGTCCCACCACCCTCAAGCCGGGCCTCTGGAAGACCGTCACCAAGACGCCCATGGGCCCCGAGGAATCGACCCAGTGCGTCGGCGAGGGCTTCGACCCCGGCGCCGAGGCGGCCCAGAAGGCCTCGCCCTGCGGCAAGCCGGTCATGACCCGCACCGCCGACGGCTTCTCCCTGGCCCAGGCCTGCGAGAAGGATCACATCAAATACGACCTCTCCGGCGTGGTGCGCGGCGACTTCACGACCAGCGCCACCACCGACCTGGAGCTGGTCCTGTCGGCCTTCGGTCGCAAGCAAACCCTGCACGTCCAGGCGGTCAGCACCTATCAGGGCGCCTGCGAAAAGGGCGGGGCTGCGCCCGCGAACTAGGCGCTCGCCGCCCCACGGCCGCGATTAAGTGTCCGGGGCGCCACAGGGTCCGACCGATCGCACGGACCGCTCGAAACCCGGGGAACGGTCGGCGAGTCCGCCACCTTGTATTTCCGAGGGCCGGCCCCGCTTCAGGCGCCGCCCGAGGAGTCAGACCCCATGAACGGCCCCCTCTTGACCGTGGTCCCCGACGAGGCCCAGCCCGTCGAGCTCTACAATCTCAGCCGAGGCCCGGAGACCACCACCCAGCGCGTCCGGCGCCTGCAGCGCGAAGCGCGGCTGCTGGCCCGCGAGCAGATCGAGGCCATGGGCCGCGACCTCGACGAACTGGCCCAGCGGGCGCTGGAGATCGCCGACGGCGGCGACGCCTATGCGGTGGGCGTGCGCGAAATGGCCTCGCGCCTGGCCGCCGACCTGCCCCAGAAGGCCCAGAGCCTGCGCGCCATCCTGGGCCGCGCGCCGAAGGAGTAGGGAGCCTCCCAAGTCGCGAAGCTCAAGGACCCCTCCGCCTCCCGACGGGGGGAAGGAAGGCGGAAGGGCCCCCGGCTCGTCCGCCGGTCAGGTGGGGGACGGGGCGGCGGACGCGCTGGCGACGGCCCGGAAAAGCGGTACGAGCGGGCCGATCGCGAGCAGCTACGCACCGTCTCGCGCTCCGGATGCGGGCAGGATCCGAAAAAGATTCCGCCGCCGCGCGGCGCGATCCCGGGCTGGTCAAACCGTCACACCGGCGCGCTAGATGGCGGCCATGACCCTGCTGACCCGACGCGCTCTCACCACCCACGCCCTGGCCGCCGCCGCCCTGGCCGCCACCCCGGGCCTGGGCTTCGCCCGCGCCGCCCGCAAGCCCATCGTCATCGCCCACCGCGGCGCCTCGGGCCTGCGTCCGGAGCACACCGAGCTTTCGTACAACCTGGCCATCGACCAGGGCTGCGACTTCATCGAGCCGGACCTGGTGCCCACCAAGGACGGCCACCTGATCGCCCGGCACGAGAACGAGATCGGCGGCACCACCGACGTGGCCAACCGCGCCGAATTCGCCGACCGCAAGGCCACCAAGACCATCGACGGCCAGTCGATCACCGGCTGGTTCACCGAAGACTTCACCCTGGCCGAGATCAAGACCCTGCGGGCCCGCGAGCGCCTGCCGCAGCTGCGCCCCGGCAACACCCAATACGACGGCCAGGCCCAGCTGCTGACCTTCGACGAGGTGGTGGCCATCGCCAAGGCCGGCTCACAGCGCACGGGCCGGACCGTCGGCGTCTATCCCGAAATGAAACACCCGAGCTACTTCGCCAGCATCGGCCTGCCAGTCGAGGATCGCCTGGTGGCCCTGCTCAAGAAGAACGAGCTGAACTCGGCCACCGCGCCGGTCTTCGTCCAGTGCTTCGAGGTCACGCCGCTGAAGACCATCCGCGCCAAGACCAAGGCGCGGCTGGTGCTGCTGACCGCCGGCGAGGGCGGCCCGCCCGACCTGCCGAACGTCACCTATTCCCAGCTGACCTCGGCCTCGGGCCTGAAGGAGGTGGCGATCTATGCCGACGGCCTGGGTCCGGAAAAGACGCAGGTCGTACCGCAGGACGCCGACACCCTGCTGCCGGCCACCAGCCTGGTGAAGGACGCCCACGCCGCCGGCCTGGCGGTGCACCCCTGGACGGTGCGGGCCGAGAACTACTTCCTGCCCGCCAGCCTGCGCCGGGGCGACGCGGCCGCCGCCGACTACCTGGCCCAGCCGGGCGACGTGGCGGCGGTGTTCAAGGCGCTTTACGCGGCCGGCGTCGACGGCGTCTTCAGCGACTTCCCGGGCCTGGCGGTCGCCGCCCGGGGCTGACCGCGCGCTTGACCGACCGGCGTTCGGCGCGGGAACATCCGCCTCGATCTGGGGGGAAGTCGATGCGTGCGAAGATTCTGGCGGCCGGGTTGATGGCCGCCCTCGTTCCCGGCTTCACCCAGGCCGACGGGACCGCCCCGCCGATCCTGGCCCTGGGCCTCTGCGCCTCGGGCCTGGTCGAGGCCGCCAAGACTGACGCCCCGGCGGCCCCGACGACGCTCAAAAGCGGCTACGGCGCGTCGCGCTGGAAGATCACGACGACCTCGCCAGAGGCCCAGGCCTTCTTCGACAACGGCCTGCAGCTGGGCCACGCCTTCGCCCACAAGGCCGCCGTGGCCGCCTTCGAGGAGGCCGCCCGCCGCGATCCCGACTGCGCCATGTGCCTGTGGGGCCAGGCCTGGGCCGGCGGGGCCACCATCAACTACACGGTCGACAGCAAGACCCAGGGCGAGATGGTCGCCCTGATGGCTCGCGCTGCGACCCTGGCCGCCAAGGCCACGCCGCTGGAGCGCGAGATGATCGCGGCCATGAGCGCCCGCTACCGGAACGGCGGCGGCAAGGGTCCGGGCGACGACGCCTACGCCAAGGCCATGGACGCCCTGGCCCGCGCCAACCCGGACGACAACGAGCTGGCGGTGCTGGCCGCCGACGCCCTGATGGTCCCCGCTTCGCTGCGGGGCGCCAAGGGCAACCTGCCGCGCGCCGTCGAACTGTTGGAGGCCACGCTCAAGCGCGATCCGGACAACGCCCCGGCCATCCACTTCTACATCCACGCCACCGAGATGAGCGGCTTCACCGCCCGGGCCGAGCCCTATGCCGACAAGCTGGAGGCCCTGGCCCCGTCGGCCAGCCACCTGGTCCACATGCCCTCGCACACCTTCTACTGGGTGGGCCGCTACGAGGACGCGCTGCAATCGAACGTGCGGGCGGCGAAGATCGACCAGGCCAACGCCCAGGCCCAGGGCTTCGGCGACGACGCCTTCAAGCTCTTCTATCATGGGCACAACGTGCAGTTCGGCATGGCCGGCGCCCTGATGTCCGGCGACGCGGACGGCGGCCTGACCCTGGCCCGCTCGGCCATCGCCTACGCGCCCCGGCTCCAGGCGGACGACGCCTGGAACCAGATGGTGGCCGGTTCGGCCTACGCCACCGCCGCGCGCCTGGCGCCGCCGGACGAGGTGCTGGCCCTGACCGCGCCTGGCCAGCCCTATCTGAAGGCGATGTGGCGCTACGCCCGGGCCGAGGCCCTGGGTCGCCAGGGCGACGTGGCCGGCCTGCGTCGCGAGACCGCCCAGGTGGAGCTCGGCAAAGGCGCGCTGAAGAGCTTCGGCGGCTATGCCGGCCAGATGGCCGAGGCCACCAGGCTGGCGCGGCTGGTGCTGGACGGCCGCGCGGCCATGCTGGACGGCCGGCCCCAGGAGGCGGCGACGATCCTGCGCAAGGCCGCCGAGCTTGAGGAAAAGCGCTTCGCCGACATGACCGACCCGCCGATCTGGTACCCGCCCCGCCGCAGCCTCGCCGCCGCCCTGCTGGCCTCGGGCGACGCCGAGGGCGCGGCCCGCGAGGCCCGCGCGACCCTGGTCCGCCGTCCCGCCGATCCGGTCACCCTCAACGTCCTGGCCCAGGCCGAACGCAAACTGGGCCAGACCGTCCAGGCCGACGCGCATCTCGCCCAGGCCCGCAAAGGCTGGACGGGCGATCTTTCGGCGGTGAGCCTTGCCCAGAGCTGAGCAACTAGGGCTGTCATCCCGGACAAGGTCCGAAGGACCGCCGATCCGGGACCGACCTGGAGCTCTGAGTTCACGCGTCGGTCCCGGATCTTCGCGCTGCGCGCTCGTCCGGGATGACAGCGAGAGTGCGCTTGATCCGTCGAACGCCCCGGTGCAGCGTGCCGGCCTCCTTCGCTTCGAGACGCTTCCCATGATCCTGCGCCTGGCCGCCGCGACCGCCGCCTTCGCCCTGCTCGCCACCCCCGTCCTGGCCGGGGAGCAGGCCGCCAATCCGCCGCCGGCCGCCAAACTGGACATCATCGCCAAGGACTTCGTGCGCCTGACGCTGGAGGCCGGCGAGCGCGAGCCGGGCTATGTGGACGCCTATTACGGCCCCGCCGAGTGGGCGACCGCCGCCAAGGCCGCGCCGCGCGACGTGGCCGCCCTGCGCGCCGAGGCCGACCGCCTGGCCACGGCCCTGGCCGCCGTCGACACCGCCAAGCTCAGCCCCGATCTGGTGCGCCGCAAGGCCTTCCTGGCCGGTCAGGTCAAGGCCGCCCAGACGCGTCTCGCCATGCTGGCCGGCACGAAGTTCAGCTTCCAGGACGAGGCCGAGGGCCTGTTCGGCGTGCGCCCGCCGATCAAGCCGCTGGCCGACTACGACCCGATCCTGGAGAAGATCGCCAAGCTGGTGCCCGGCGACGGCGACCTGGCCGTTCGGGTCGACGCCTTCAAGTCGCGCTACACCATCCCGGCCGACCGGCTGGAGCCGGTGATGAAGGCGGCCATCGCCGAGTGCAAGGCGCGCACGGCCGCCCACATCGCCCTGCCCGCCAACGAGCGCTTCGACCTCTCGTTCGTCACCAACAAGCCCTGGGGCGGCTACAACTGGTACAAGGGCGGCGCCCACAGCCTGATCGAGGTCAACACCGACCTGCCCGTGCCGATCAGCCGCGCCGTCGACCTGGGCTGCCACGAGGGCTATCCGGGCCACCACGTGCTGAACGCCCTCTTGGAAGAGAAGCTGACCAAGGCCAAGGGCTGGGTCGAGTTCAGCGTCTATCCGCTGTTTTCGCCGCAATCGCTGATCGCCGAGGGCTCGGCCAATTACGGCATCCACCTGGCCTTCCCGGGCGAGGAGAAGGTGGCCTTCGAGCGCAAGGTCCTCTACCCGCTGGCGGGACTGGACCCGGCCACGGCCCAGACCTACGACGCCCTGGGCGAGGCCACAGCGGATCTGGCCGGCGCGCAGAACACCATCGCCGACCTCTATCTGTCCGGAAAGCTCGACAAGGACGCCGCCGTGGCGGCCCTGGCCAAGTACGGCCTCAGCTCCCGCGCCAAGGCCGAGAAGTCGCTGAGCTTCATCACGGCCTATCGCAGCTACGTGATCAACTACAACCTGGGCCAAGACATGGTCCGCGCCCACGTCGAACGGGCCGGACCGTCGCAGGACGCCCGCTGGAAGCGGATGGAAGCGGTGATCTCCGAGCCGACCACGCCGGCGGACCTGGCCAAATAACACCCTCTCCCAGAGGGAGAGGGCGGGGCCCACCGCGTAGCGGTGGGAGGGTGAGGGGTTACATCCTCACCGATTTCACGCTGGCGCCCTGCCACGGTCGGGGACAGGCACATGTGCCTGTCCCCAGCCTCATTCGACCTTCCGGCACGCCGGTCGACGTTTTAACCCCTCACCCTCCCAAACTTCGCTTGGGCCCCTCCCTCTCCCTATGGGAGAGGGTTCAAAATCCGGCCTTCGTCGGGTCCGGCCTTGCCGTCGAGCACCGCGCGATAGGCTTCCGCCACGGCCTCGGGTCCCGCGCCCTCCACCACCTTCAGCCACCTCGGCGCATCGGCCGCGAACGGCGCCCAGGCCGCGTCGTGGCGCTGGTCGAGGCCGCCTGGACCCCAGTCGGCGGCGCGCTTGCGGATGCGGTCCGGCGCGAAGAAGAACACCGGCTTGGGACCCGGCAGCTCGCCCCCGCCGCGCTCGGCCTCCCAGTGCGTGCCGCCGACGAGGAGACTGAAGGCCAGGGCGTCGCCGAACCGCTCGTGCACGGCCTTCAGCACCGGCGCGTCGCCGGCGAAGTCGACCACCACCACCGGTTCTTCGATCGGCGCGGTGGCCAGGGCGTCATAGGTCACGACCTGATCGTAATAGCCCAGGGCCTCGACGAAGGCCCTGTTGCGCGGCGAGGTCAGGCCCACCACACGCGCCTTGCCCCGCGCTTTCAGCTGGAACGCCAAGCTGATCGCCGTCTTGCTGGACGCGCTGGTCAGCAGCACCGACCGGGCGCCGAAGAGGTCGTTCTCGTCCAGCAGGTCCTCGATGAGAAAGCCTGTGATGAACAGCGGCCGCAGCAAGGCCTGGTAGTCCTCGGCCGGACTAGCTTCGCCCACCGCCTGATACTGATTGTAGACCGGCGGCAGCTCGGCCCGATGCGGGGCGACATCGGCGAAGCCCGTCCGGGTCTTGCGCGGCGTCACCGTCAGGTGGCTGGACATCGGATAGTAGCCGTAGAACCGCTGGCCCACGGCGAGGTCGGGGTGGTTGGACGCCTCCACCCGCGCATGGCCCCAGACCGGGATCCGGCCCCGCCCCTCGGGCGCGGGGAAGAAGTCCCAGTAGCGCATGGCCTCGCCGAACACCGCATAGGTGATGTTGTTGGAGGTCAGAGCGAAGCGCTCGATGGCCAGCCGCGCCTCGCCCTCGGCCAGGTCGGGCGGCTGGACGGCCAGCGTCTCGGCCTGCCGAAGGTCGGTCCTGTCGACCACGAAATCCCAGTTGGACATGGCCTCGTCTCCCTAGGTTCGACGCCGGTCTCGGCGCTCTTTCCGGAGCATATCGAACATTTGTTTGAATTTCGAGACAGGTCGTCGCCGCTTGACGGCCACATTGGCAAGATCACTCTGGCCGCGGCCTTTGGAGGACTGGCTATGGCGAGGCGAGACGCGGCCGCCCTGGCGGGCACGGCGCTCATTCTGGCGAGCCTGGCGCTCGCCGCACCGGCGGCGGCCCAAAGCCCGCCCCTCAGCAAGACGCAGGCCCGCGCCCTGCCGCCAGCCGAGCTGACCCAAAGAGTGATGGGCCAAGTGGCCGACCTGCTGACGCCGTCCGATCCGCCGCCCAGCGGCCGCACGCCCGTCCGCCCCCTGCGCGACCTGGCCTTCCAGACCGCGCCGCGCGCCACCTGGTCGCCCGGCGTCTGCGCCCGCGACAACGTGGTGGTCAGCTTCGAGCCCGCCGGACCCGACCAGGGCGCCGACACGGCCGTGCGCGCCGCCAGCGTCAAGGCCGGCAGCGGCTATCACCTGCTGGCCCCGCCGGCCCGCGAGGACGACTATTACGAAGGCCCGCCGCCGCCCTCGGCACGCCAAGCCTGCGCGGAGCTGGCCGGTCGCGACGTGGCCTTCTTCGACGCGCCGACGGCCGAACTCGCCCTGAGCGGCGCGTGGTGGCTGGGCAAGCTGGCCAAGGACGCCGCCGCGCCGGACCCGGCCTTCGCCCTCGACTGCGGCCTGGCCGCCAAGACCGCCGAGACCTGTCCGGCGATCCTGAGCCGCCTCGCCCTGGCCGACCTGCGCTCGGTGACGCCCTGCGCCGACGACCGCCAGGCCGCCGAGCCGCGGCGCTGCTGGGTCCTGAGCGTCTGGCAGGGCGAGCACATCTACGACGTCAAGCTGCTGGCCGGCTGGCGGACCGGCGACGCCGCCGCCATCGCGCGCGTCGAGCTTGACGAGCAAACGAGCCGCCCGGTGATCGACTGACATGGCGCGGCCTGGCGTAAGGGCCTAGATACGGCGCGACCCGCCCGGAGCCCGCCGATGTCCCTGCCGCTGCGCCACTTCCTGCTCGCCCTGGCCGTGGTAGCGGTGTGGGGGACCAATTTCGTGGTCATCAAGGTGGCGCTGGACCACCTGCCGCCGCTGCTGCTGGCCACCCTGCGCTTCACCCTGGTGCTGTTGCCGATGGCCTTCTTCATCAAGCGGCCCAAGGTTCCGTGGAGCAACCTGGCCGCCTACGGCCTACTGATCGGGGCGGGGCAGTTCGGCCTGCTGTTCGTGGCCATGAAGGGCCACATCTCGCCGGGCCTGGCCTCGCTGGTGGTGCAGACCCAGGTGTTCTTCACCATCGGCATGGCCATGAAGATCAGCGGCGAGAAGGTGCAGCCGTTCCAGATCGCGGCCCTCCTGCTGTCGGTGGCCGGCATCGTGCTGATCGCCGCCCACGGCGGCGGGGCGGCCACCCCGCTGGGCGTGGCTCTGATCCTGGGCGCGGCGGCCAGCTGGGCCGGCGGCAACATCGTCGCCCGCCAGGCCGGGGCGGTGAACATGCTCTCCTACGTGGTCTGGGCGTCCCTCTTCTCGATCCCGCCGCTGTTTCTGATGTCGCTGTGGCTGGAGGGCTGGCCGGCCATGGTCGAGGGCGTGCGCCGCGCCGACGCCCTGACCTGGGCGGCCGTGGCCTGGCAGGCGGTGGGCAACACCATGTTCGGCTACGCCGCCTGGGGCTGGCTGCTGGCCCGCCACCCGGCCGCGACGGTGACGCCCATGGCCCTGCTGGTGCCGGTGTTCGGCATGGGCGCCTCGGCGATCCTGCTGGGCGAGAGCCTGCCGGTCTGGAAGCTGAGCGCGGCGGTGCTGGTGCTGGCCGGCCTGGCGGTGAACATGCTGTGGCCCAAGGTGCGGATGCGGTTCCTGGCGGCGGCCTAGCGCCGGGGACATGCCCTTGCGGCGTGTCCCCATCAGACGCAGTGCGAGACATGGGGACACGCCGCGAGGGCATGTCCCCGGCCGCGCGCTTATCCACAGCGCTGATCCAACTCTGGACGAACCGATCATCCGGCGTGCGAAACGCACGATTTCGGCCTATCTTCCCCTTAGCCAGCCATGCGTTTCGACGACCACTTCCTCGACGAACTGAAGCAACGCCTTCGCCCTTCCGACGTGATCGGGAAGTCGGTGAAGCTGCGGCGGCAGGGGCGCGAATATGCGGGGCTGTCGCCGTTCACCAAGGAGAAGAGCCCCTCGTTCTTCGTCAACGACGACAAGGGCTTCTACCACTGCTTCTCCAGCGGCAAGCACGGCGACATCATCAGCTTCCTGCAGGAGACCGAGCGGCTGACCTTCGCCGAGGCGGTCGAGCGGTTGGCGGCCGAGGCGGGCATGGCCCTGCCCGAACCCGACGCCCGCGCCGCCCAGGAGGACAAGAAGCGCGCCGGCCTCAGCGACTGGATGGAACTGGCCGCCGCCTGGTTCGAGAGCGAGCTGCGCCGCCCGGTCGGCCAGACCGCCCGCGACTACCTCAAGCGCCGCGCCCTGCCCGAGGATCAGTGGAGCCGGTTCCGCATCGGCTTCTCGCCCAACAGCCGCACGGCCTTGAAGGACTATCTGGTCGCCAAGGGCGCCAAGCCGGCCGAGCTGGTCGATGCGGGCCTCTTGATCGCGCCGGAAGACGGCGGCCAGCCCTATGACCGCTTCCGCGACCGGATCATCTTCCCGATCACCGACACTCGGGGCAAGGTCGTCTCGTTCGGCGGCCGGGCCATGGATCCCGCCGCCCGCGCCAAGTACCTGAACGGGCCGGAGACCACGCTCTTCCACAAGGGTCGGCTGCTGTACGGCCTCTACGAGGCGCGGAAGCTCCTGCACGCCGCCCAGGCCGCCGCCCCCACCGAACAGACGCCGATGCTGGTGGTCGAGGGCTATATGGACGTCATCGCCTGCCAGCGCGCGGGCCTGCCGGCCGTGGCGCCCATGGGCACGGCCATGACCGAGGAGCAGATGGAGGTGCTGTGGCGCCTGCATCCCGAGCCCACCCTCAGCTTCGACGGCGACAAGGCCGGCCAGCGCGCCGCCAGCCGGGCCATCGACCGCGCCCTGCCGCTGCTGAAGCCCGGCCGCTCGTTCAAGTTCTCGATCGTGGTCGGCGGCAAGGACCCCGACGACGTGCTGCGCGAGCAGGGCCCCGCCGCCCTGAAGAGCCAGCTGACCCAGACCACGCCCTTCGTCGAGGCCCTGTTCAACCGCGAGCGCGACGCCGAGCCGCTGGACACGCCCGAGCGCAAGGCCGGCTTCAAGCAGCGCCTGCGCGCCGCCGCCGGGACCATCGCCGACAAGGACCTGGCCGCCGCCTATCGCGACGACCTCTACGGAAAGCTGGACGCCCTGTTCCCCAAGCCGGGCGGCGGCGGCGGGCAAGGCAATTTCGGAGGCGGCTTCGGCGACGGCGGCGGCCGGCCGTTCACCCCGCGCGGCCCGTGGCGCGGCGGCCGCGACCGGGGTCCGCCCGATCCGGGCATCCGGGGCATCGCCCGCGCCGAGATCGGCGGACGCCTCAATCCGTTCCACGCCGCCGTGGCCGTGGCCGCCCTGCGCCATCCGGGCTGGGCGCGGCCCTATGACGAGGCCATCGAGCGGGTCGGCTTCGGCGATCCGCGCCTGGCCCCGCTGGCGGCCGAGCTGTTCGAGGCCCTGGCCGACGAGATCAGCGACGAGACCCCGTTCCGCGCCATCCTCGACCGCAAGGGCCTGGGTCCGCAGGCGGCCGAGGCCGAGCGCGTGGCCGGGGCGATCAGCGCCCCGTTCCTCGACCCCAAGACCGACGCCCATCGCGCCAAGGCCCTGTGGTCGGCCTGCTACGAGGCCCTGGTCGAGATCGCCGACAACGAACGGGCCCTGGAAGCCCTGCGCCGCGAGGCGGTGACCACCGGCACCCTGACCGCCACCCGCGACCTGCGCACCCGCAACGCGCTCTTGGAACGGCAGATCAGTGGGCTGGAGTTCTGGCAGGCGGCCAGCTGAGCCGCTTTGGATCCCCTGCGGACGTACTGAAATAAAACGATACTTCCGACTACCCATCTTGACTCGCGCGTCACGCAACGCCATCTGGCGACTCAAGGATTTGCCACGCTGCTGATTGACATCGCCCGGGCCGCCGTCGCGCGCGCCCTCCTTGAAACAGGATGTCACCCTCGCCGCCGACAGGTCCCAGTGACGGCCGAAACCTCGCAAGAGGCGACGCGGATCGCGCCCGAAGACACGGCCTCCGCAACGAGCTCAGCTCGCGGAGCGTTTGGTCATGGCTCTTCGGCGCATGAAACGCGTTGTTCTTGAGAATTTTTTCAGCGGTTCACTGGAGAGCTTGGCCGGACGTCAGGGCGCGATGCGCGAGCGACCACCACACATTTCTCGACGCGCGCCAGGCTTGGGGCGCCGCGTCGCTTCGGAGACTTGAATGAGCACCAATTCCTCGGCCGAGACGGAAGCGCCTGAAGCCACCGGTGGCGACGGCCCCCTGCTCGACCTGACCGACGCCGGCGTCAAGAAGTTCATCAAGCAGGCGAAAGCCCGCGGCTACGTCACGATGGACGAGCTGAACAAGGTGCTGCCGTCGGAAGAAGTCACTTCGGAAGCCATCGAAGACACCCTCGCCATGCTGAGCGAGATGGGCGTCAACGTGGTCGAGGCCGAAGAGGACGCCGAGAACAGCGAAGGCGGCGAGGTCGTCGCCCGCGAGGACAACCAGGCGGTCATCACCAGCGAGAAGCCGGCGGCCTACGACCGCACGGACGATCCCGTGCGCATGTACCTGCGCGAGATGGGCTCGGTCGAGCTGCTGTCGCGCGAGGGCGAAATCGCCATCGCCAAGCGCATCGAGGCCGGCCGCGACACCATGATCCGGGGCCTGTGCGAAAGCGCCCTGACCTTCGAAGCCATCATGGTGTGGCGCGAGGAGCTGGGCACCGGCCGCATCCTGCTGCGCGAAGTCATCGACCTGGAAGGCACCTACGCCGCCATCAACGGCGTGGCCGCCGCGCCCGCCGCCGACGACGAGCCGGCCGAACCCGTCGATGAGGAAGCCGGCGGCGAGCCGAAGGCCGAGGGCGAAGGCGACGACGAGGACGATTTCGACGACGGCGCCGGTCCCACCGTCAGCGCCATGGAAGGCGAGCTGCGCGAAGGCGTGATGGCCATCCTCGACGCCATCGCCGGCGAGTTCGAGACCTTCCGCAAGCTGCAGGACAAGCTGGTCGGCAGCCGCCTGAAGGGCACCGACCTCAGCGACGCCGACCGCAAGGCCTACGAGGGCCTGTCGACCACCATCATCCAGCACCTGAAGACGCTGAAGCTGAACAACAACCGCATCGAGGCGCTGGTCGAGCAGCTCTATGCGATCAACAAGCGCCTGATCGGCCTTGAAGGCCGCCTGCTGCGCCTGGCCGACAGCTACGGCATCAGCCGCGGCGAGTTCCTGAAGGCCTATTTCGGCTCCGAGCTGAACCCGAACTGGGTCGAGCAGGTCAAGGCCATGGGCGTGCGCTGGACCAAGTTCGTCGAGAATGACTCGAACTCGGTCCTGGACATCCGTCAGGAGATCGCGGCCCTGGCCACCGAGACCGGCGTGCCGATCGACGACTATCGCCGCATCGTCCAGACCGTGCAGAAGGGCGAGCGCGAGGCCCGTCAGGCCAAGAAGGAGATGGTGGAAGCCAACCTCCGTCTCGTGATCTCGATCGCCAAGAAGTACACCAACCGTGGCCTGCAGTTCCTGGACCTGATCCAGGAAGGCAATATCGGCCTGATGAAGGCCGTCGATAAGTTCGAATATCGCCGCGGCTACAAGTTCTCGACCTACGCCACCTGGTGGATCCGCCAGGCGATCACCCGCTCGATCGCCGACCAGGCGCGGACCATCCGCATCCCGGTGCACATGATCGAGACGATCAACAAGATCGTCCGCACCAGCCGCCAGATGCTGCACGAGATCGGCCGCGAGCCGACCCCGGAAGAGCTGGCCGAAAAGCTGGCCATGCCGCTGGAGAAGGTGCGCAAGGTCCTGAAGATCGCCAAGGAGCCGATCTCGCTCGAAACCCCCATCGGGGACGAGGAAGACAGCCACCTGGGCGACTTCATCGAGGACAAGAACGCCATCCTGCCCATCGACGCGGCCATCCAGTCCAACCTGCGGGAAACCACCACCCGCGTGCTGGCCTCGCTGACCCCGCGCGAAGAACGCGTGCTGCGCATGCGCTTCGGCATCGGTATGAACACCGACCACACCCTGGAAGAGGTCGGCCAGCAGTTCTCGGTCACCCGCGAACGCATCCGCCAGATCGAGGCCAAGGCCCTGCGCAAGCTCAAGCACCCGTCGCGGTCGCGGAAGCTGCGGAGCTTCCTGGACTCGTAAGCGGGTTCGAGGTTCGAAAGTCAGACGCCCGTCCCGGGAGACCGGGGCGGGCGTTTTGCTTTTGGGAGCTCCGCGCCAAAAAAAAGGCGGCCCCTTTCGGAGCCGCCTGAAGTCCCGACGGAGCGGTCGGGCTTAGTTGCCGACCTTGACGTCGCCCGCGCCGGTCCCCGAGGCCGAGGCGCTGGCGCCGCTGCGCGAGGCCGAGCCGCTGAGGCCCAGCGAGCCGCTGTTGCCGGTCGAACCGCGCGAGGTGGAGGCGTTGCTGGAGCCCGAACCGTTGGCCGAGCCCGTCAGGCCGTCGCGGGTCAGGCTGCCCGAGGCGTCGCCCGAGCCTGAACCGCCGAGGCTGGTCGAGGCGGCGGCGTCGCGGGCCGAGCCGGCGGCGTTGCGCGCCACGCCGGTCCCGCGCGAGGCGGCCGAGCCGACCCGGTCCCGCGTCGCGCCCACGGCGTTGCGGCCGGTGGCGGCGGCGTTGGAAACCCGCGAGGTCACGCCACTGGTGTCCGGGGCGCTCAGCGAGCCGCCGCCCGAGCCGTTGCCCGACAGGGCGCCGGTCAGGGACGAGCCCGCGCCGGAAGCCGAGCCGGTGGCCGAACCCGAGGCCGCCCCGGCGGCGTTGGCGTTGCTCGCCGCGCCCTCGACGGCGCCCTTGGCCGAGCCGGCCGCGCCCTTGGTGCGTTGGACCGCGCCGTCGGCGGCGCCGCGCACGCGGCCGGTGGCGTCGCTCGTCCGCGAGCGGGCGCGGCTCACCGTGTCGCCGGCGCGCGAGGTCACGCCGCTGGTGTCGGGCAGGCCGAACTGGCCCGAGCCGGTCAGCGAACCGGCGCCCTGGCCGGTCAGACCGCCCAAGCCGCCGCCCAGACCCCCGCCCAATCCACCACCGAGGCCGCCGCCGCCCCCCAGGATCTGGGCCTGGGCCATCGGGGCGGTCAGCAGCAGGGCGGCGGCCGTGGCGGTCGTGAAGAACGAGATCTTGCGCATGGTCTTCCTCCAAGGAATGGCTCGAGGCGGCGCTCTGTCCGCCTCTGACCCGTCCAACGACGGAGGCTTTCGGTTTCTTCCCGACCCCGCGAACTTTTTTCCGACTTAAGGTGCGGCGGCCTCGACGAAGCCCTTGCCGAACACCGGGTCGACGCCCGGCGCGCCCAGGTCGGCGGCCTGCTCGGCGAGCTTGGCCACGGCCTTCTGAGCCGCCGCCGGGTTGGGGACGTCCAGCAGCCGGGCCAGGCGCGCGGCCACCACCGGGGCGGCGTAGGAAGTGCCGCGCGCGCTGACGGCCCGGCCGCCCGGCGCGGCGACCTTCACCTCGGCGCCATAGGCGGCGAAGTCCACATGGGCGGCGCGCCCTGCTTCCGGCAGCAGCCGGCGGCGGCGGTCCACCCCGGTCACGGCGATCACCCCCGGATAGGAGGCCGGATAGAGGGCCGGGGCGGCCGGGCCGTCGTTGCCGACCGCCGCCACGATCAGGCAGCCCTTGGCCACCAGCGCCCTGACCGCCGCGCCCAGCGGACCGTTAGCCGGCCCGACCAGGCTGATGTTGATCACCGGCGCGCGGGCCTGCGCCATCCACGACAGCGCCCCGACGATGGCCTCGGCCGAGCCGCCGGTCGGGCCCTGGCCGTAGACGTCGGCGACCAGCAGCTCGCGCACCCCGCCCGCCGCCATCAGCGAGGCGGTGGCCGTGCCGTGCGGGCTGGGACGCGGACCGCCCTTGGCGAACCCCCGCTGCTCCAGCTTCACGCCGGTGAACACCGGCGGGTCTGTCGCCACGCCCCCGTCCAGCAGGCCCGCCCGCGTCGCCTCCCCGGCCCCGGAGGCCAGGCCCGCCGCGCCAGACGCGATCACCGCGCCCGCCCCGGCGTCGGCATAGAGATGGTTGAAGTCGTATTTGCCCTCGGGGTCGAGCTCGCGCAGGCGCTTGACCGCCGCCTTGGCCGAAAGCCCCTTGGGCGTCGCCAGGGTGACCAGCGACAGACCCAGGGCGTCCGACGTGGTGCGGCGCACCTCCACGAAGCCGGCGGCCGCGATCCTGGCCAAGGCCTCGGAGCTGGGCGAGACGGCCAGTACCTGGCCGCGCACCACCGGCTGGCCCAGATCGTCCAGCTCCAGGGCGCGGGGATGGGCGCGAACCAGGGCCGTCAGCCGGTCCAACCGCGCATCCGCCAGGGCCTGGGGCGTCAGCCGCTCGGCGACCTGGTCGAGCCCCGAGACCAGCCGGTCGGCCGCGTCCGGCAGCGGCAGGCCCACCCGGCCCAGCACCGAGGACGGCGTGGGCAAGGCCTGGGCCTGGACCGGTCCGGCGCTCAGGGCCAGCAGGCAAGACAGGGTCGCGATGGCGGGACCTGAACGGGAGTTGCGAAACATCAATGTCCTTGCGCTATCGACGACACATTGGCCGCATCGCGGCGTGTGTGGAATAAGTTTAGGCTTCAGGGACTAAACGCCGCCGGCGAGACGTTTCTTCCCCAGGTGACGAAGGCGAACCTTGGATTCTTTCCAGACGGAGATGCTGGCCCTGCTGCCCCGGTTGCGTCGGATGGCGCGGGTGCTGGCCTGGGAACCGGCGGACGCCGACGACCTGACGCAGCTGACCGTGGAGCGCGCCCTGACGCGCCGCGACCAGTGGCGCCCGGATTCACGACTGGACAGCTGGATGTTCCGCATCATGCGCAACGCCTGGATCGACGAAGCCCGCACCCGCCAGAGACGCGGGCGCATCCTGGCCCCGCCCGAGCTGGGCGCGTTCGCGGCCGACCCCACCGCCCCCTCGCTGGAAGCCCGGCTGGAGGCCTCGGCGGTCGAGCGCGCCCTGGCCGCCCTGCCCGAGGACCAGCGGATCGCGGTCGCCTTGGTGCTGATCGAGGGACTATCCTATCAAGAGGCCGCCGACAGCCTGGAGGTGCCGATGGGCACTTTGACCAGCCGTCTGGCCCGTGGCCGCGCGACGTTGCAGACTGTGTTGATCGACCAGGGAGCCCAGCCATGACCGTTCCTGACGAAGAGGTCTTCGCCTTTGTCGACGGCGAGCTGCCGCCGGAAGCCATGGCGCGGATCGAGGCGGCCATGGCCACCGATCCCCAGTTGGCCCTGCGGGTCGAGACCCAGCGGGCGCTGCGTCGCCTGCTGTCGGGCGCCCATGCCGGCGTCATGCGCCAGCCCCCGCCCGAGACCCTGACCCAGGCGGTGTCCGGCCAGGCCAAGGCCGCGCCCAAGCCGCCTCCCAAGCCGGCCGAAGTGATCGCCTTCCCCGGCGCCCAGGCCAAGAAGGCCAAGGCGGCCAAGGCGCGCGAACCCAAGCTGAAGCCCCCCAAGCCCGCGCGCGCCGCCGGCGAAGGCGGCTTCCCGTCCTGGATCGCCATGGCCGCCTGCCTGGTGGCCGGCCTGGTGGTCGGCCGGATGGCCATGCCCTCGCCCGCCACCCTCAGCGGCGGCGACGAGCCGGCCCCCATCGCCGCCGGCCCTCTGGCCCAGGCCCTGAACACCCAGGCCTCGGGCCAGGGCGCGGGTCCGGTGCGCATCGGCCTGTCGTTCAAGGACAAGGCGGGCCTCTATTGCCGCACCTTCCAGGCCTCGGGCCAGGCGCCGGTCGCCGGCATCGCCTGCCGCGAACCCTCGGCCTGGAAGGTGCGGGCCGTCAGCCCGGCCGGACCGGCCTCGAGCGCCGACTACCGCACGGCGGGGTCTGAGACCCCTTCCGCCGTCATGGCCAGCGTCGATGCGATGATCGTGGGCCAGCCGCTGGACGCCGCCGGCGAGGCCAAGGCCCGGGCGGCCAAGTGGAAGCCTTCTCGTTAAGCGCCTGGAGCCGCCCCCCGGCATGGCCGGAGGGCGGCAGGTTCGAGCCCGCGCAGGGGGGAATGCGGATTGGGCTCGAACCGGCTCGTGGCCGACGGCGGGCGGTCCTAGGCGAGGATGTCCAGGAGGGCGCCCGTCATCTCGTCGGCGGTCTTGGCGACGGCGGCGTTGGCCTTGAAGTCGGTCTTGGCCGAGATCTGCTCGACCGCTTCCTTGGCCAGGTCGATCTTCTGCTCGCCCTGGACCTGCTCCACGCCCCAGGCGGCCGTGCGCTGGGCGCTGGCGCTGAGACGATCGGTGGCGGCGGCCATACCGGCCGCGGCGATGTTGAGGGCTTGCACGGGCCGACTCCCTGGTTGCCAGGGCAATGTGCGATGCGTCGGTTAAGCGGGCTTAAGGAAAGGCGGTGAAATTAGGCGGTTAATCGGCATGAGAGGCCGTAACCCCTCCTGCCGTCATTCCCGCCCTCGTGGCGGGAACCCCTGGTTCAGCTGGCATGTGAAGCGGCTTGGCGCGCCGGCGCGCCACTCATCCGCCCTTGCGGCGGACAGAGGGGTTCCCGCCACAAGGGCGGGAATGACGGAAGGTTGGAAAGCGCCGGATCGATGCCTAGGCGCTGATATTGACCAGCGTGCCGGTCAGTTCGCCCGTGGCCGCGCCGAGGGCCGCGCCGGCGGCGGCGGTCGCCTTGGCGTTGGTCTGGGCCACGGCCAGCTGGGTCAGGTCGACCGGCGGGGCCGGCTGGGCCTGGGTCGCGACAGGTCGCGGAGCGCTGTAGGCGGGGGTGGCGGAAACCTGCACGGCATATCCTCTGGACGTCGCCGCCAATCTGGCCGCGAGGCGTTAAGCGGGCCTGACCAGACAAGGTAAACGCCCTCTTCACGCCCGCCCGCAAAGCGCCGTTTTCCGGAAAGATTACAAAACGTTCAGGCGCACGATCTCGACAAGCCGCGCCGGTCTGGTCAAGGTCGCGCTTTTCGCGGGGATCGCCCCGTTCCTGGAGCCTTCCTCGATGCCGTTCTCCCGTCGCGCCGCTCTCGCCGGCGCCGCCCTGCTGATGGCCGTCCAACCCGCCCTGGCGACCGCCGCGACCAAGCCGGCGCCCGCCAAGGCCGCCGCGCCCAAGCCCGTCGGCAGCGACTTCAAGCCCTCGGCCGCCGCCATCAAGGCCCACATGGGCTTCCTGGCCGACGACCTGCTGGAAGGCCGCGAGGCCGGCACGCGCGGCTACGACATCGCCGCCCAGTACGTGGCCTCGCAATATGCGGTGATGGGCGTCAAGCCGGCCGGCGACAACGGCTCGTACCTGCAGCAAGTGCCGCTGACGGCCTTCCGCGCGGCCAACGAGGGCGGCGTCTCGTTCGCCGGCGCCGACGGCAAGACCGGCGCCCTGACCTTCGGCGAGGACTACCTGCCCTCGGCCCAGGCCCGCCAGGCCGAGACCTCGGTCACCGCGCCGCTGGTCTTCGTCGGCTACGGCGTCGTCGCCCCCGAGCGCGGCCGCGACGACTACGCGGGCCTGGACGTGAAGGGCAAGATCGTCGTCATCCTGAACGGCGCCCCGTCGGGCTTCCAGACCGAGGTCCGCGCCCACTACGGCAACACCAACACCAAGCGGGTCGAGGCCGCCAAGCGCGGCGCGATCGGCGTCATCACCCTGCCCACCACCAGCAGCGAGAAGAACCGCCCGTTCGCGCGCGGCATCCCCGGCTATCAGGACTGGCGGATGACCTGGAACGACGCCGAGGGCGCGCCCAGCGTGCGCGGCGCCGCGGCCCCGGGCCTGGCCAGCCTCAGCCTGAAGGGCGGCGCCAAGCTGTTCGCCGGCGCCCCGACCTCGCTGGAAACCGTGCTGGCCACGGCCGAGACGCCGGAGGGCCTGGTCAAGGGCTTCGACCTGCCCACCAACGTGACGATCCAGCTGAAGACCGAGATCGAGAAGCGCCAGAGCAGCAACGTCGTCGGCCTGATCGAAGGCTCGGACCCGACGCTGAAGGCCCAGACGATCATCCTGTCGGCCCACCTCGACCACCTGGGCCTGCACGGCAAGGGTCCGGACGTCATCAACAACGGCGCCCTGGACAACGCCGCCGGCATCGCCACCCTGCTGGAAGTGGCGCGCGGCTTCAAGGAAGCCAAGACCAAGCCCAAGCGCTCGATCGTGCTGCTGGCCGTGACCGCCGAGGAGAAGGGCCTGATCGGCTCGGACTACTTCGCCAACAACCCGACCGTGCCCAAGGCCGGCATCGCCGCCGACGTCAATCTGGACATGCCGGTGCTGCTGTACGACTTCCAGGACGTGGTGGCCTTCGGCGCCGACCGCTCGTCGATCGGTCCGGCCGTGGGCCGCGCCGCCGGCCGCGTGGGCATCGGCCTGTCGGCCGACCCGATGCCGGAAGAGGGCCTGTTCGTCCGCTCGGACCACTACCGCTTCGTCGAGCAGGGCGTGCCGTCGGTGTTCCTGATGACCGGCTTCAAGAACGGCGGCGAGAAGGGCTTCCGCGACTTCCTGGCCACCCACTATCACAAGCCCAGCGACGACCTGAAGCTGCCGATCGACTACAACGCCGGGGCCCGCTTCGCCCTGGTCAATTACGAGATCGCCCGCGAACTGGCCGACATGCCGGCGCGTCCCAGCTGGAACAAGGGCGACTTCTTCGGCGAGCTGTTCGGCAAGAAGTGACCCCGGGTGGGGACGGGCCTCACGGGCCCGTCCCCACGGCCTCGGATTTGGTCGGGCGATTGATCAAGACAGGCGGGTCGTTTGCTGCCCCCCTGTGCTGGCCCTCTGTCGCCCGTCTATCCGAGGAGACCGCCCGTGAGCCGATACAGCTTCCTGGACCTGGCCAGTTCGCCCAGCGTGCGGGCGGCCCAGGCGGAGATGGGCGTCGACCATCTGTGGCGGCCGGGCGAGGTCGACCGGCGGTTCGAGCGGTTCACGGAAAACGAGGTCGCCTTCATCGCGCAGCGCGACAGCTTCTACATGGCCAGCGTCTCCGAGACGGGCTGGCCCTATGTCCAGCATCGCGGCGGACCGCCCGGCTTCCTGAAGGTGATCGACGAGGTCACCCTGGCCTTCGCCGACTATGCCGGCAACCGCCAGTACATCAGCGTCGGCAATCTGGACGCCAACGACCGGGTGGCGCTGATCCTGGTGGACTATCCCCGGCGGGCCCGGCTGAAGATCCTGGCCCACGCCGAGCGCCTGGCGCTGGACGACCATCGCGACCTCCTCGCCCAGGTGACGATTCCCGGCTACCGGGCCAGGCCCGAAAGGCTGTTCCGGCTGCGTCTGGCGGCCTTCGACTGGAACTGCCCCCAGCACATCGTTCCCCGCTTCACCGAGGCCGAGATCGGCCACGCGGTCCAGCCGTTGCGCGAGCGGCTGGCCGCGCTGGAGGCCGAGAACCAGGCGTTGCGCGAACGCCTGGCCGGGCGGGCTTCGTCGGCGGAAGACGGACCCACCGCTTGACCCCGCCCCCGCCCGGCGCGATCTAGGGCGGGTCCGATCAGCCGGAGACGGGACGCGTGTTGAGTGTGGGAAGCCTGCTGAGGATCGGCCTGATCGTTCCGGCGATCATGGTGGCCGACGTCTGGCTGGCCCAGCGCCTGTTCCCGGGCTTCGACGCCGGGGCCCAGTTCATCAGCGAGTTGGGCGGCCCCAAGGCGCCCCTGCCCCAGGTGTTCAACATCGGCATGATCCTGGCGGGCCTGGCCGGCATGGCGGCCGGGGCCGGCTTCGCCCACGTCCTGGAGCACGCCGGCGGCCGCCGCCGGGTCTCGGCCTTCGCGGGGCTCTGGGTGTCGATGACCGGCCTGGGCGCCCTGTTCGCCGGCCTCTTCCACTGGCCCGACCCCATGCACCGCGCCTGCGGCGTGGGCCTGGCCATCCAGTTCGCCCCGCTGTTCACCGCCTGGGCCCTGTGGGGCAAGCCGGGCCATCGCCGTCTGGCCCACTTCTCGCTGGGCTGGTTCTTCGGCCTGCTGCTGGTGCTGGCCCTGCTGACCGGCGTGTGGAACGTGCGCACCGGCCACGACGTGGGCTACTGGCAGCGCGGCCACGCGTTCCTGGGCTTGCTGTGGCTGGCCATCGCCGCGTTCTGCCTGGACCGCCACTGGCGCGCGCGGCCGGTCGTCACGGACAACGAGCAGCCCTCCGCTGAACCCGACTACGCGCCGGCGGCTTAACGCCAGGCGTAGTTGAAGCTGATGCTGATCCGCTGTTCCTCGGCCTGGTTGGGCGTCACCTCGTGGCGCAACCAGCTCTCCCACATCAGGATCGAGCCCGGCTCGGGCTGGACATAGACAAAGGGCTGCAGGGTCTCGGGCGCGTCGGCCTGGCGGGTGGGCGCGGCCATCATCATCGGCAGGCGCGGATCCTCGAACTTCAGGGCCGAGGCGCCCGGCGGGATCGTCACATAGACCGTGCCGGAGATGACGCTGTGGGGGTGGATGTGGCCGGTGTGCTGGCCGCCCGGCTCCAGGATGTTGATCCAGAAACTGTCCATCACCAGCTTGCCGCCGGCCAGGTCGAAATGCAGGGCCTTGGCGAAGGCGAGCGCGTGCTTGTCGAGCTTCTTCTTCAGGTCCGCGAACAGGCTGTCGCGCTGGGCCAGGTCGTCCAGCGAGGCGTAGGAGGTGTAGCCGAGATAGCCCTTCTTCTCGGCCCAGGCCTGGCCGGCCTCGTCGTCCTCGGCCACGGCGATGCAGGCGTCGTGCAGTTCGTCGATGAAGTCGGCGAAGCCCTTCTCCCCGGCCAGGCTGGCCTCGTAGAGCGGCGTGACGAAGAGCGGGCGCGTGGTCATGGGGCGGGTCATACAGGGCGGGCGCGTTGACGACAAACCCCGGATGGAACATCATGTGAACATGGCTGATGGCGAGATCACCCTGAAGATTGAAGGCGAGCGCGCGGCGCGCTTGCGAGCGCGCGCGGAAGCTGCGGGTCAGAGCGTTGAGGAGTATGCACTTGGAGTCCTCGGGCACGCCCTAGAGCAGCCAGGCTTCGAAGAGACCAGCGCCCCGTGGAACGGGCCGCCAGTTCGCGCTCCGCATGACAACGGCCTCGAAGGCGACAACGAGGCCTACGCCGACGAACTAGATCGGATCTGCGACGAAGCCGAAAGGACGGGCGGCGTGCCTTGGGAAGAGTTCAGGAATCGACTCCTAAATCTCGGTAGTCGCACGCGCTGATGCGCCTGTTCATCACCGAAGAGGCGCTAAATGATATAGACCGTCTCGAGGATTGGCTCTTCAAGCGCGGCTTGTCGTTTGCGGACGGTTTGGGCGCCTGCTTGGTCGAGGCGGTCGAGACGCTGACCTCCTTCCCGGAACGAGGATCGAGCAGCGCCACCGGGCGCTATCGCGAACTCTATGTGCCGTTTCACGCCAACATCTATGTCATCCAGTATCGCGCGCGGGCGGATAGACTGACTGTGGCCCGCATCTTCCACAGCCTCGAAGATCGCTGAACCGGCCAGACTCGCCTATATCTCCCCCGTGAACGACGCGACCACCGACATCCCCGCCAACGCCCTGCGCGGCGCCGCCCTGATCAAGGACGAGGTCACGCGCCTGCCCGACGGGCCCGGCGTCTACCGGATGATCGGCGAGAACGAGGAAGTCCTCTACGTCGGCAAGGCCAAGAGCCTGAAGAAGCGCGTGGTGCAGTACGCCCAGGGCCGCTTCCACACCAACCGCATCGCCCACATGGTCGACGCCACGCGGTCGATGGAGTTCGTCACCACCCGCACCGAAGCCGACGCCCTGCTGCTCGAGATCAACCTGATCAAGCAGCTGAAGCCGCGCTTCAACGTGCTGCTGCGCGACGACAAGAGCTTTCCCGAGATCGTCATCCGCCGCGACCACGGCGCGCCGCAGCTGCGCAAGCATCGCGGCGCCCACACGATCAAGGGCGACTATTTCGGGCCGTTCGCCAGCGCCGGGGCCGTGAACCGCACGCTGAACACCCTGCAGAAAGCCTTTCTCCTCCGCTCGTGCAGCGACAGCGTTTACGACACCCGCTCGCGGCCCTGCATGCTGCATCAGATCAAGCGCTGCGCCGCGCCTTGCACCGGCCTGATCGGCAAGGACGACTACCAGGCCCTGGTCGACCAGGCCGAGGCCTTCCTGCGGGGCAAGTCGCGCGCAGTGATGGCGTCGATCGCCCAGCAGATGGAAGCCGCGTCCGAGGACCTGGAGTTCGAACGCGCCGCCCGCCTGCGCGACCGCATCCGGGCGCTGGCCGCCGTGGCCCAGGAGAGCCAGATCAATCCCGAGACCGTGGAGGAGGCCGACGTCGTGGCCCTGCACGTCGAGGGCGGCCAGGCCTGCGTGCAGGTGTTCTTCTTCCGCGCCGGCCAGAACTGGGGCAACCGCGCCTACTTCCCGCGCGTGACCGGCAACGCCGAGGACACCGACGAGAACACCACCGAGGAGCAGCGGATCCTCACCGCGTTCCTGGGCCAGTTCTACGACGACAAGCCGATCCCGCGCCTGATCCTGACCAACCTGGACCCGGCCGACCGCGAGTTGCTGGCCGAGGCCTTCGCCCTGAAGAGCGGTCGCAAGGTCGAGATCGCCACCCCCAAGCGCGGCGAGAAGGCCGATCTGGTCGACCACGCCCTGACCAACGCCCGCGAGGCTTTGGGCCGGAAGATGGCCGAAGGCTCGGCCCAGACCAAGCTGCTGGCCGGCGTCTGCGAGGCGTTCGGCCTGGAGGCCCCGCCCGAGCGGATCGAGGTTTACGACAACAGCCACATCCAGGGCACCAATGCTGTCGGCGGCATGATCGTGGCCGGGCCGGAAGGCTTCATGAAGGGCCAGTACCGCAAGTTCAACATCCGCTCGACCGAGCTGACGCCGGGCGACGACTACGGGATGATGAAGGAGGTGCTGCGCCGCCGCTTCTCGCGCCTGGTCAAGGAAGAGGAAGAGGGCGACAGCGAAAACCGCCCCGACCTGGTGCTGGTCGACGGCGGCAAGGGTCAGCTGGACGCGGCCCTGGAGGTGATGGCCGACCTGGGCGTCGATGACATCGCCATCGTCGGGGTGGCCAAGGGGCCGGACCGCGACGCGGGGCTGGAGCGGTTCTTCCTGCCGGACAAGGTCCCGTTCATGCTCGAGCCAAAGTCGCCGGTGCTCTACTACCTGCAGCGGCTGCGCGACGAGGCCCACCGCTTCGCCATCGGGGCGCACCGCACGCGGCGCAGCATGGATCTGAAGAAGAACCCGCTCGACGAGATCGAGGGCGTGGGTCCCGGCCGCAAGAAGGCCCTGCTGCACGCGTTCGGGTCGGCCAAGGGCGTCAGCCGCGCGGCGGTCGAGGACCTGATGAAGGTGGACGGGGTGAGCCAGCCGCTGGCCGAGCGGATCCACGCGTTCTTCCGGAAGAGCTAGGAAAACCGCCGCACACGCGTTGCGCGCCGACTTGCCCCCTCCGGGCCTTCGGCCCTCCTCCCCCATAGGGGGAAGAGCTTAGCGTTCGCGGCTCCGCCCCCTATGGGGGCGGACAGGCGGCAAAGCCGCCAGGTGGGGGCAAGTGGTGATCCACCGCCCCCCTACTCCCTAGCCGACAGCTCCAGCCAGTCGAACTCCTCCTCCAGCGCCCGATAGGCGTCGTCGCCGATCTCGCCCCGATGGCGCAGGTCGGAGATCGTCACCCGCGACACCGCCACCACCCGCCGGCGCAGGGCGTTGTCGGCCGAGTCGCGGGCGTTCTGGCCTTGGCGCATCAGGCTGAGGGCGTCGCCGTATTCGCGGCGCAGGGCCTCGGCGGCCGGGCTGTCGTCGCCCTCCAGCTCGGCCAGCATGGCCTTCAGCGTCGCGGCGCGGGCGATCTTCAGCTCCTGGCGCACCGGGTCGTCGTCGGGCAGGCGCAGCAGACCCAGCAGCGGCTTAAGGGTCAGGCCCTGGATCACCAGGGTGCCCAGCACCACAGCGAAGGCGGCCAGCTGGATGAAGTCGCGATAGGGGAAGCCTTGCGGCAGGGCCAGGGCGGCGGCCAGGCTGACCATGCCGCGCATGCCGCACCAGGCCACCACCAGCCCGCCCCGGGCGGTGGGCGCGGCCATGCTGGGCCGGGCCACGCGCATGCCGAACCAGCGGTTCTTCAACCGCACCCCGGTGTTGTAGGTCATCACCCAGGCCAGCCGCACCCCGATCACCGTCGCCAGGATCGCCCCGGCCGCGCGCAGATACGCAGCCCGCTCGTGCGGCGACAGCCCCTCCAGGATCGGGCCGATCTGCAGGCCGATCAGGGTGAAGGCCAGGACGTTCAGCACCACCGTCACCGACTCCCAGACCGCGAACGAGGGGATGCGCAGCCGGGCCGCCATCGGCAGGTTGGTCCGCCGAGCCAGGCTGACCCCGTAGACGACGATGGTGATCACCCCCGACAGCCCCAGCCGCTCGGCCAGGATCCACACCCCGAAGGTCGAGACGAACTGGATGATCACGGAGCTGGGCACATCCGTCACCCGCCCGAACAGCGGCCGCGAAAAGCGCGCCAGGCCGTAGCCGACCGCCACGCTGCCCACCGCCACCAGGGCGAAGGTCGGCGCCGCATGGACCAGGCTGAAGCCGCCGGCCGCCGCCCCCACCGCCAGGCGGTAGATCAGCAGAGCCGAGGCGTCGTTGAGCAGGCTCTCGCCCTCCAGGATCTTCAGCACCCGGTGCGGTGGCCGGACCTGCCGCAGTACGGCCAGGGCCGCCACGGCGTCCGGCGGGGCGACGATGGCTCCCAGCGCGATGGCGGCCGCCCAGGGCATGTCCGGAAACAGCCAGCGCGCCGCGCAGGCCACGCCCAGGGTGGTCAGGCTGACGGCCACCAGCACCAGGGACGAGACCGGCCGCCAGTTGTCCTTCAGGTCGCGCAGCGAGGAGTCGTAGGCCGCGTCCAGCAGCACCGGGGCGATGAACAGGGCCAGGATCAGCTCCGGCTCCAGCTCCAGGCGCGGCGCGCCGGGGATCAGCGCCACCGCCGCCCCGCCCAGGGCCAGCAGCGCCGGATAGGGCGCGCCCACCCGCCGCGCCAGGGCCGACAGCAGCACCGCGCCCAGCAGCAGGATCAGGATCCATTCGAAGATCAGCATGCTGGGAGCGTCGCCGCTGGCGGCCGACTTGGCAAATGGTAAGGCCGCTTCACGACCCCACGATCACCGCGACCACGGCGACGACCAGGACCACGCCCTCCAGGCCGTGGATCAGCACCGCCAGCCAGGTGGAGCGGAAGGCCTGGGCCGGCAGGCTGTAGCAGAGACAGCTGATCAGCAGACCGGGCAGCAGCCAGAACTTGTGCACGTGATAGGCGGCGAACAGCAGGCCGTTGCCCAGCCACGCCCAACGCCCCCAGGCCTTCTCCATGCGCGGCAACAGCACGCCATGGAACAGCAGCGCCTCGCCCAGGCCGTAGTTGAACAGGCCGGAAACCAGGGCCAGACCCAGAAGGTCCCAGCGGCCGTGGGCCTTGGGCGTATCCAGGGCCTCGATGAAGGCAAAGCGCGGGACGGCCCGGGCCAGGCGGTGGCCCAGGTCCGTGTCCTGGAACCAGGCGGTGACCAGCTCGTCGCCGACGAAGCCGAGGGCGACGAACACCGGGACCAGCAGGAAGGTTCCCGCCAGCGGCCGGCCGGTCAACCGGTTGACCGGCGTCGTCAGCCACAGCCGCCGACGCAGATCCGCCCATCGCAGGGGCACGCCCTCCAGCCGCAGCACGATCAGCGACAGCACGAACTGCCAGGCCATGCCGACCACGATCATCCGCCAGAAGACCAGGCCCGGCAGGGGATCGCCGGGCGTCATCAGGCGCGGCGCCACGACCCAGGCCAGCACGGCCATGGGCGCCGTGGCCGCCAGCCAGATCAGCAGGATCGCCGCCGTCTCCACGCGCGCCGAACGCACGGTCCCGCCCCGCCTAGAAGCGACGGACGAGGCTGACGAACCCCGCCGTGGTGAAATCCTTGGCCATCAGGGGGCTGTCGGTGATCTCGTGACCGTAGAACTCCGTCTCGGCGGCGGCGATCACATAGACCCGGTCGCTGACCTGGTAGCGGACCTGGACGCCGAACGACGGAACCCAGACCCCGCCCGACGGCGCGCTGGGCGAGCGGCCGAACTGGTAGGCGCGGGCCGCCCCGACCTCGGACTCCTTCAGGCCGTAGAGCCAGGTCGCCAGGGCCTCGTCTTTCCACGAGACGCCGACCACCGCCTCGACCGACAGGCGTTCGGTCGGCGAGGCGCTGACGGCCACGTCCAGGTTCAGCTCCTGGCCCTTCGTCTCGCCCGAGACGTCGGCCAGATATTCCAGGCTCAGCCGCGCGGGACCGAGCGAGCCGGTCAGGCGGGCGCCCACGTCGACGCCGGTGTCGCGCTCCAGGAAGGCGAAGTCGCGGGTGTCCTTGGGATCGACGAACTGGAAGCGCGGGCTGATCCGGGCGGCCAGCTCGATGTGGTCGCTGGAATAGGCGGTGATCGCCAGGCCCGACAGGTCGGCCGTCAGGAAGCGGTCCTGATAGACGAACAGCGGCAGGAAACCGGTCTCGACCTCCTCGCGGGCGCTCGCATAGGGATTGCTGGTGGCGTAGACGCCGGCCCCCAGCAGGAACAGCCGCTCGGGCTGCTCGGTCTCCCGCGCCTGGGCGCGGGCCGAACCGGCTGAGAAGGCGGCGACGACAAGGGCGGCCACGACGAGGCTGGGGTGGTTCCGACGACGGATCATGACGATCTCTCTTCAAGGGAGGATGATGGTCATGACCCTGGCCGGGGCGACGGCGGGCGTCGTCCGGACGGGTAGGCTCGAACCCGGAGAGCCTTCCGGGCCTAGCGGCTCGGACGCGGGGCCGAGGGCCGGAAGGCGCTGGGCGGACGGCCTGAATGCTTGGCGACGGCGGCGTTGAAGGTGGAGCGCGAGTTGAAGCCCACGTCGTAGGCGATGGTCAGTATGGCCTCGTCGGTGGCCTGGATCCGCGAGATCGCCTCCTCGACCCGCCAGCGGTTCACATAGTCGAAGAAGCTCTGGCCCAGGTGCTCGTTCAGGGTCTGGGACAGGTGGTTGGGCGACACCCCGATCCGGCCGGCCAGGGCGCTGAGCGACAGCAGGGGATCGCGGTGCAGCCCGCCCGAGCGCATGGCCTGGTCCAGCCGGGCGGCGATCTCGGCCTGGCGCGCTTCGGCGAGCGCGGAACGCGCGTACTTGCCGCCGGCGGGCAGGGCGCGGGGCGTCTCGGTCTGGGCGGTGAAGATCGGCTGCTGCGACAGACCGAACAGGCCGATAGCCGCCGTCCAGCTGAGCTCGACCGCCGCGGCCGCCGCGTCCAGCCAGCCGGCGTGGACGAAGCCGGCGGTCAGGGCCGACTTGACCGCCCCCCAGATCCAGGCCGCCAGCATGACCAGCAGCAGCACTCTAAGCCAGCTCAAGGTGCGGTTCTCGATGTTGGAGAAGAGGTCGCGCACCCGGCGCACGTGCCGGCCCAGCACCCGGAAGGCGGCGGCCAGGTAGCCCAGGGTCACGGCCAGGAACAGCACCACCAGGGCCAGCTGGATCGGTCCCACCCACGGGTCGGCGCCCGCGCCCTCATAGACCGCCAGACGCATACGGGCGGGCAGCAGGAAGAACGGCAGCACCAGCAGCAGAGCGACGCCCGCCGGCCAGCCGATGCGGGCCAGGCGCGCCAGGGTCCAGCCGTCCTCCGGCGCGCCGGTCATGGCCAGCACATAGGCCAGGATCGCCGGAGCCAGGAACAGCGAGGTGGTCCACAGGATGCCCGTCGCCCACGGCGCGGCGGCGTAGACGCCGGTGCGGTCCAGGATCAGGTCCACGCCCGACAGGGCGCTGATCAGCAGGAAGAGACCCAGGGCCGAGGACGCCACGCTGCGCCGAAGACCCAGCTGGGCGGCCGAAAACAGTCCCACCCCGGCCGTGGCCGAGGACAGGATCAGCACCACAGTATCGACCATGCCGACGATCCGCCCCCGCGCCCGAAACCGGCGGAGACTGTCGTGAAACCTCCAGAGGCGCAATCGGTGGGCGCGATTGAGGGCGGCTACTCCACCGCGAACTTCAGCCCCGCCCCCGTCTCCAGCCGCTCGACCAGCTTGCCTTGCAGCGCCGCGCCGGGGGTCCAGATGCCGCCGGCCACGTCGGGCGTGTCGATCAGGGCGAGGGCCGTCTCGGCGATCATCTTGCTGGTGGAGCCATAGCCGGGGTCCTTGTCGCCCTTGACGCCGGCGCGGACCTGGCGGCCGTCTTCGGCCAGGGCGACGAACAGCACGTCGTAGAAGCCGGCCTCGCGCTCTTCCTTGCTGGGGCCTTCGCCCGGCTTGGGGCCGCCCTCGGCGCCCATGGCCGCATTGGCCGCGCCGACGGCCTTGGCGGCCGCCTCCCCCGCCTCGCCGGGCGCCGTTAGGATCATCTCGTCATAGACGAAGTCGGCGCCGTAGGGCTGGTCCATCAGCCAGTTGGAGCGGTGGACGTTGCGAGTGTTGATGGCCGCCATCACGAACGGGGCGGTCCAGGAGGCGAGGTCCTCGTCATAGGCCACGGCCGCGCCGTGCGGCTGCTTGGGTCCGGCGAAGTCGGGGGTCAGGGCGAAGGGGTTCTTCAAGTGCTCCAGCACCTGGGGATCGCGCGCGGCGGCGGCCATGGTGGCCTTGAGGCTGGCCGCCGTGCCGCCCGAGAACGTGCCGCGCATGGCCCGCACGCGCCCCTTCACGCGGGCGGCGGGGGCGCCGAATTGCCGGATCGCCTCCTGCTGCACGAACCAGACGCCCAGCTCGAACGGGATGGAGTCGAAGCCGCAGGAAAAGACGATCCGCGCGCCGCTGTCCTGGGCCGCGCGCTCGTGGTCGTCGATCATCTGGCGCATCCAGGCCGGCTCGCCGCAGAGGTCCAGATAGTCGGTTCCCAGCTGCGCGCAGGCGGCGACCAGGTCGGAGCCGTAGAGCTGATAGGGGCCGACGGTGGTCAGCACCGCCTTGGCCCGGGCGGCCATGGCGCGCAGGGAGGCGGGGTCGTCGGCGTCGGCGACGATCAGCGGCGTGTCCTTGGAAGCGCCGATCTCGTCGCGCACGGCGGCCAGCTTGTCGGCGCTGCGGCCCGACATCGCCCACTTGGCGTCCGGGTGATGCTTGACGAAGTGCTCGGCCACCAGCCGGCCGGTGAAGCCGGTCGCGCCGTGCACGACGACGTCGAATTCCGCATTGGGGTTCATGGGTGCGCCTCCCGAGGTCTTGTTGTTGGGAGCCAGAGTGGCGCGGAAGTGGAGCCAGGGCAAACGGGTGTTCGAGAGGCGACCACTTGCCCCCTTCGGGCCTGCGGCCCTCCTTCCCCCGGAGGGGGAAGAGGATGCGCGTTTTCGTCCTCCGCCCCCTACGGGGGCGGACAGACCGCGAAGCGGTCAGGTGGGGGCAAGTGAGTGAAGTGCGCTAAGCCGCCTTTGGCTTGATCGCCAGCAGGCCCAGGAAGCTCAAGCCCGCCGCCACGGCCAGATAGCCGCCCACCGGCGCCAGCCCGCCCTTGTCAGCCAGGGCCTGGGCGATCATCGGCGCCAGCCCCCCGCCCAGTATGCCGCCCAGATTGAAGGCCGCCGAGGCGCCGGTGTAGCGCACTCGGGCGGGGAAGAGGTCGGGCAGATAGGCGCCCAGCGGGCCGTAGACGAAGCCCATGACCAGCAGGCCCAGCACCAGGAACAGGCCGATGGTCGGCAGCGAGCCGGTCACCATCATGAACGGCAGCAGGACGCCGATGCCCACGGTCATGCCGCAGCCGGCCATCAGCACCCGGCGCGGGCTGGTGGCGTCGGCCCAGTAGCCGGCCACGACGATGCCGGCGGCCATGAACAGGATCGCCCCCAGCTGCACGCTCAGCATGGCGGTGCGGCCATAGCCCAGGTCCTTGGCGCCGTAGCCCAGGGCGAAGGCGGTCATCAGGTAGTAGACGGCGAAGCAGCAGATGGCCGCCAGGGTGCCGCACAGGGTGGCCTTCCAGTGGTCGCGCAGGAGCTCGCCCAGCGGCACGGCGGGCGGCGGCTCGTGGGCGATGGCGGCGGCGAAGGCCGGGGTCTCGGTCAGCTTCAGACGCACCCACAGGCCCACGGCCACCAGGGCCAGGCTTCCCAGGAACGGCAGGCGCCAGCCCCAGGCCAGGAACTGCTCGGGCGTCAGGACCAGGCCCAGAATCAGGAACAGGCCGTTGGCGGCGATGAAGCCCACTGGCGCGCCCAACTGCGGGAACATGCCGAAGCGCGCGCGCCAGCCGGGCGGGGCGTTCTCGACGGCCAGCAAGGCGGCCCCGCCCCACTCGCCGCCCAGGCCGAAGCCTTGGCCGAAGCGCAGCAGGCACAGCAGGGTCGGGGCGATCCAGCCGGCCATGGCGTAGGTGGGCAGGAAGGCGATGGCCAGGGTCGAGCCGCCCATCAGCACCAGCGAGGCCACCAGGGTCGACTTGCGCCCCACCCGGTCGCCGAAATGGCCGAAGGCGATGGCGCCCAGCGGCCGGGCCAGGAACGCCACGCCCAGGCTGGCGAAGGCCGCCATCTGCTGCAGGCTGGCCGACTTGGACGGGAAGAACAGCTGGCCGAACACCAGCGAGGCGGCCGTGGCGTAGATGTAGAAGTCGTAGAACTCCACCGCCGTGCCCACCAGGCTGGCGGTCAGCACCCGGCGGTTGGACGGGCCGTCGATCTTGTCCGCCTGGTCTTTGGCCATGTCGCTACGCTCCCCGACTATCGGAGCATGGCTTACGGCCTCCACCGCCGCGACGCAAGAAACGACCCCATGGGAGGATCTTCAGCACTCAGGACGACGAATTCCTTTCGCCTCGAACAGCTCTGACAGTTCAGAGCGTGCTTCACCCTCCCCAATACCCGTCATCCCGGGCCTTGTGCCCGGGACCCCTGGTTCAGCTTTCACGTGAGAGACAATGGCGCGCTGGCGCGCCACACTTCCGCACCTGCGGCGGACAGAGGGGTCCCGGGCACAAGGCCCGGGATGACGGTGACTAGTGGGTACGCTCTTAGAACGTCTCGCCGACCATCTTCTCGCTCAGCGCCCACAAGGCCTTGGCGTTGTCGGGGTCGAGGGCGTAGGCGCGCACGCCCTGGCGCAGCATCGAGTCGTCCTCGCTGAACTGAGCCACGCCGCAGTCCTCGCAATAGCGCCCGGCGACCGCCTCGACCGGGGCGACGACGCCGGCCCAGACGCTGGTGGCCGCGCCCTGCGGAATGGTCTTCCACGAGAAGGCCTCGCCGCCCTCGGCCTTGGCCTGGGCGTTGATGGTCTCCAGCATGCCGGCGATCATCCCCGGGTCGAGGTGACGGGCGAGCTCGGTCTGGATGCCGCCGGGATGGACGGCCGTGGCGCGCACGCCCCGGTCCTTGTGGCGGCGGTCGAACTCGACGGCGAACAGGACATTGGCGGTCTTGGAGCGGCCATAGGCTCCGAACGGGGTGTATTCGGTGGTCTCGAAATTGGGATCCTGAAGGTTCACGTCCGAGAAGCGGTGGCCCGACGAGGCCAGCGACACCACCCGCGAGCCGGGCTTCAGCAGTTGCGCGATGCGGTTGATCAGCACGAAGTGGCCCAGGTGGTTGGTGCCGAACTGGGTCTCGAAACCGTCGGCGGTGCGACCGAACGGCGGGGCCATCACGCCGGCGTTGGCGATGACGATGTCGAACGGACGGCCATCGGCCACCAAGGCGTCGGCGCAGGCCCGCACGCTTTTCAGGTCCGCCAGGTCCAGCGCGACCAGCTCCAGCGAACCGCCGCCGGCGGCCGCCGCCTCGCGCACCACGGCCGTCGCGCCCCGCGCCTTGTCCAGGTCGCGCGCGGCGCCGACGACATCGGCCCCGTGGGCGGCCAGCACGCGGGCGGTCTCAACGCCCAGGCCGGCCGAAACGCCGGTGACCAGCACGCGCTTGCCGTGGAGGTCGACGCCGGCCAGCACCTCGTCGGTGGTGGATTTGGCTCCGAATTGATCGCTCATGACTCTCGTATCCCATGCAGGGTTGTTGTTCGGGCCCGCCTGGAGGGTTAAATGGAGGAAGGCTCCGGATAGATATTCGGAGGCAGCCTCCGTTTTTCAAGGTCGATGTCCGAAATTTCCGACACCAAGCTCCGCAAGCCCCGCGCCGACAGCCTGCGCAACCGCGACCTCTTGCTGACGGCGGCCAAGGCGGCGTTCGCTGAACTCGGGGCCGAGGCGCCGCTGGAGGACGTGGCGCGCCGGGCCGGGGTCGGCATCGGCACGCTCTACCGCCACTTCCCCACCCGCGAGGCCCTGGTGGCGGCGGTCTATGCGCGTGAGATCGAGCAGCTGGCCGCCTCGGCCGACGCCCTGCTGGCCCAGCGTCCGGCGGGCGAGGCGCTGGAGGCGTGGCTGGACCTGCTGATCGACTACATGGCCACCAAGCGCGTCGTGGCCCCGGCCCTGCGCGCCGATCCCGGCGAGGGCTCGCGGCTCTATGCCGACTCGGGGGCCACCATCCTGTCGGCCCTGGGCCGCCTGACCGACGCCGCCCATGCCGCCGAAGCGATCCGTCCCGACATCGGTTTCGAGGACATACTGCGCATGATGAGCGGCCTCAGCCAGGGCTACGAGCTGCCCGGCTGGGAGGCCGGGGCGCGGCGGCTGCTCAGCGTGATGATGGCGGGGTTGAGGGCGGGAGTCTGAGCCCCGTCAAAGACCTTCTCGGATGGGAACATGCTCTTCCACAGGTTGCGCGACGCTGCTAGCGTCGCGGCGCAACGGGGGAACACATGCGCAAGACACTTCGGCTGGCGGCCGGCGCCCTGATCTTGGCCGGCGTCCTGGCCGCCGCGACGCTCGCCACGGCGCAGAGGGTGGTGGTGACGGACGACGTCTCGCCCACGCCCGCGCCCGGCGACGCCAAGGTGCTGCTGGACTGCCAGGCCGACGCGGCCGGCAAGCTGAGCGACTGCAAGGTGACGTCGGAGCTTCCGGCGGGCGAGGAATTCGGCCTGACCGCCCTGATGCTGGCCCAGTCCGGCCTGATGTCCAAGAAGGCCGACGTCCCCGGCGGCCGGGTCGTCGTGCCCATGAACTTCCCAGGCCAGGCCAACGGCGGCGCGGGGCTGGAGGCCCGCCGCCTGGCCTCGGCCAGTCCGCCGGTCGCCGCGGAACAGGCGGACCCCGGCGAGACGATCGTCACCTTCCCCTATGCGTTCAAGCGCACCGGCGTGCTGAAGGAGGACCTGACCGGTTACAGCATTCTGGTGCGCGGCGTGCTGGCCCCGGCCGGCACGCCCGGCTTCTATGTCGGATCGTTCTCTTCCCAGGCGATGATCAATTCGCAGGAGGTGTGGTGCTTCCTGCGCGAGCGCGAGGCGGCCAAGCCCAAGCCGATCTGCGTGATGCTGGGTCCCAAGCTGGCGGCCATCCTGCCCAAGGTCGATCCGTTCGACGTGACCAGCTTCAACGGCTACAGCCCCAACTACGCCAACCTGCCGATCATCGACGAAAAGCCGGTCGATATCCCCGGCGACCTGCGCCTGGACTACCGCTTCGCCGGTTGGAAAGGCCAGGACGCCGTCGTCGAGCCCTGGGTCAATGGCCGCAAGTCCGAGACGATCCGGCTGCGCAAGGACGCGAAGGGCGTCGCGCGGCTGAAGACCCTGGCCGGCGTCTACGCCCTGAGCGCCGCGCCGGACGACCCGGCCAAGGCCAAGGTGGTCGTTTCGGCCAAGGCGCCCGTGGCGGCCCCATAGCCCTTCCCCGCGTTCATGCGTTAGAACCTGCGCCATGAAAGCCCTGCCCAACATCCTGACCTCCGCGCGCCTGGTCATCGCCCTGTTCATGTTCGTGGCCCTGGCCGCGGCGGCGGGCGGGGTGCCGTACCTGTCCGACCACATCAGCGTGAGCCAGCAGATGTCGCTGCAGCGCTGGGCGTTCTGGGCGTTCGTGGTGGCGGCGGTGACCGACTTCTTCGACGGCTGGCTGGCGCGCAAGCTGGACGCGGTCAGCATCTGGGGCGCGATCCTCGACCCGATCGGCGACAAGATCCTGGTCTGCGGCGCCCTGCTGGGCCTGATGGCGCTGGGCCCCAACCCGCTGGTGATCCTGCCTTCGGGCCTGATCCTGTTCCGCGAATTCGCCGTCAGCGCCCTGCGCGAGGTGGGCGCGGGCAAGGGCATCAAGCTGCCGGTCACCCTGCTGGCCAAGTGGAAGACCACCCTGCAGCTGGTGGCCATCGGCGCGGAGATGATCCTGGCCTCGTGGTCGGCCTTCCACCTACCGACCGACCCGTCGGTGGTTAACCCGGCCACCGTCGGCGCCCATGCCCTGCTGTGGATCGCGGCGGTCGTGACCCTGATCACCGGCGCCCAATACTGGGAAGCGGCGCGCAAGGCGCTGGTCTAGGCCTGAGGCGCAAGAAACCGGGACGATCGGGCAAGAGCGGACGCGCGCCATTGTGCGACTTTCCGCACGGCCCGTGCGGCGCTGCTCGGCTTATCGCAAGCCGGGAACGTCTCCACCTTGAGGGCTGTTCAAAGTCCCAGGAGCTTCCCATGACCGATCTTTCCCAGGCCGGCGTCTTCACGCTGGGCGACCGCGCCGTCCATCGCATGGGCTACGGCGCCATGCAGCTGGCCGGGCCGGGGGTGTTCGGACCGCCCAAGGATCCGCAAGGCTCCCTGGCCGTGCTGCGCGAGGCCGTGGCCAGCGGGGTCGACCACATCGACACCAGCGACTTCTACGGCCCGCACGTCACCAACCAGCTGATCCGCGAGGCCCTGCACCCTTACGCCGACGGCCTGACCATCGTCACCAAGGTGGGCGCGGTGCGCGGCGAGGACGCCTCTTGGAACCCGGCCCAGAGCCCGGCCGAGCTGGAGCGCGCGGTGCACGACAACCTGCGCAACCTGGGTCTGGACGTGCTGGACGTGGTGAACCTGCGGGTGTTGGGCGACGGCCACGCCGGCCCCACCGAGGGTTCGATCGAGGAAGGGTTCACCGCCCTGGCCGAGCTGCAACGCCAGGGCCTGATCCGTCACCTGGGCCTCAGCAACGCCACCTCGACCCAGGTCGCCCAGGCGCGCGCCATCGCCCCGGTGGTCTGCGTGCAGAACCTCTACAACCTGGCCCATCGCGAGGACGAGGCCCTGGTCGAGGAACTGGCCGGGCTGGGGATCGCCTATGTGCCGTTCTTCCCGCTGGGCGGCTTCTCGCCGCTGCAGTCCTCGGCCCTGTCGGAGGTGGCGGCCGAGCTGGGCGTCACGCCCCTGCAGACGGCCCTGGCCTGGCTGCTGCAACGCGCGCCGAACATCCTGCTGATCCCGGGCACGTCCTCGGTCGGCCACCTGCGCGAGAACCTGGCGGCGGCCGAGCTGAAACTGTCCGTCGAGGCGGTCGCCCGATTGGACGGCATCGGCGCCCAGTCTGAAGGACCCGCCCTGAAGGCCCGCTAGGCGGCTACTCGGCCGCCAGCAGCCGAGGCGCGGTCTCGTCGTCCTCGACCGCTTCGGGCTCGGTGGGGCCGTGCAGCAGCCATTCGGTGTCGGGCTCGTGGCCCGCCCGGGTCCGTTCCGCTCGCATCATCAGGGCCAGCCAGCCGGCGCCCGCCGTTCGAAACACCATGATCGCCTCCGAAGCGCTCTGGTGTTGAGAATGACTATCAATAACGGCGGGCGCAAGGCGCCTTTTCGGACTCCGAGCGCTATTTCAGGCCGCTTCGGCCGCGGCCTTGCGTCGCGCCGCGGCGGTGGCGCCGCGCTTCTTGGTGGCGGTTTCCAGGGCGACGGCGCGGCGCTTGGAGGCTTCCAGTTCGAGCACGGGCAGCACCTCGGCGGCGCTGGTGCGCTGGGCGGGGGTGCCGACGATGTCCAGGCGACGAGCGTTGGCCAGAAGCGTGACCAGCTCCTGGTCGTTCAGCAGAGGAATCCGCTCGATCAGGGTCATGTGGCGCTCCTTGAAACTCAAAAATTCCCGCAGTAGCGCGAGAGAATTGCTTAACGTTCAAAGCCCCGCTTGGGGTCCAAAACTATTTTCGATTCAAGTCGATTTACGAATTCACTTGCCGTGGCCTCTGTAGAGGCCCATGTTGGCTTATCGAATTCGCTGCCGTTCGGCCTGCTTTTCCATGCTCTCTCCACGAGAGCGCCGGACGCGCCTACCGATCCCCAACGAAATTTGGTCGTCGCCCGGAACGTCTCCGACGACGCATATAGACTGCAAGGACTACGAACTATGGCTACCGGCACCGTGAAATGGTTCAACGGCACCAAGGGCTTCGGCTTCATCCAACCCGACGACGGCGGCGCTGACGTCTTCGTGCACATCTCGGCCGTCGAGCGCGCCGGCCTGCGCGGCCTGGACGAAGGTCAGAAGATCACCTACGACCTCGAGCAGGATCGCCGCTCGGGCAAGATGGCCGCGGGCAACCTGCAAGCCTAATCGGCTTCGCTACCGCGAAATCTGGAATGGGCCGGCGCCTGGCGCCGGCCCATTTTCTTTGGGCGCAAAGCTTCTGGGGGCGTAAAGCTTTTGGGCGCGATGGACGCCCCGCCGACGGTCGCGTAACACCGTTTCGACGTCCGCAGCGATCCCTAGAGCCCCATGCGCCTGTTTCGCCTTCTCGCCGTGCTCTGCCTGGCCTCGAGCCTGGCCGCCTGCGGGTCGCTGTCGCGCGACGCCTACACCGCCAAGGACCTGGCCGGCCCCGCCCCCAAGGGCCTGGCCGAGCTGCGCTTCAACGCCAGCGACAGCGACGCGGCCATCCGCTTCGCCGAGCCGGCCCGCAAGCGCGCCTCGGCCCAGCGAACCTTCGACGTCCTGGCCCTGTCGGGCGGCGGTTCGAACGGGGCCTATGGCGCGGGCGTGCTGGCCGGCTGGACCAAGCGCGGCGAGCGGCCGGAGTTCGACATCGTCACCGGCGTCTCGACCGGCGCCCTGACCGCCCCCTTCGCCTTCTTGGGCCCCACCTGGGACGACCGCCTGACCGAGGCCTATACCGGCAAGGCGGCCGGCAGAATCCTGAAGGCCCGGGGCCTGGGCCTGCTGTTCCACACCAGCGTCTACAGCAACGGCGGCCTGAAAGCCCTGGTCGACGCCAATGTCACCCCCGACCTGCTGCAGGCCATCGTCGCCGAGCACAAGCGCGGCCGCCGCCTCCTGATCGCCACCACCAATCTGGACACCGAGGAGACGGTGATCTGGGACATGGGGGCCATAGCCAGCCGGGGCGACCCGGCCTCGATCCAGCTGTTCAAGGACGTGCTGGTGGCCTCGGCCAGCATTCCCGGCGTCTTCCCGCCCACCCTGATCGGCATCGAGGGTCC
The DNA here is from genome assembly GCF_059418225.1 of Caulobacter sp. GW821-FHT09B08. Classification (NCBI taxonomy): domain Bacteria; kingdom Pseudomonadati; phylum Pseudomonadota; class Alphaproteobacteria; order Caulobacterales; family Caulobacteraceae; genus Caulobacter; species Caulobacter sp. GW821-FHT09B08. The sequence goes on from NZ_JBWKPL010000001.1 coordinate 510,257, forward strand.
CAGCCGCCGGCTGTCGGAAATGCACGTCGACGGCGGGGTGACCATCCCGTTCTTCGTGGCCCCCGAATCCCTGCTGCTATGGACCGCCGCCAAGGGCCAGGCGCGACCCGGGCGGCTGTATGTGATCGTCAACGGCAAGGTCGGCGGCACGTTCGGCTTCACCAAGGGCAAGGCCGGATCCATCGTCGGCCGCTCGTGGGACGCCATGAGCAAGGCCCTGATGCGCACCCACCTGGCGGCCAGCAGCGCCTTCGCCCGCCGCAACGGCGGCCAGCTGTTCTACGCGGCCATTCCCGACAGCGCCGACGTCGACACCTCGGGCCTGGATTTCGCCACCGACAACCGCGCGACCCTGTTCCGCATGGGCTTCGAGCGGGCCGAGGCCGGCTGGGCCTGGAGCCTGACCGACGAGCCCGCCGAGGTCCCGCCGGGCGCCCCCACGGTGCCGGCTCCTCCGGCGATCGGCGGTCGGTGAAATCCCGCCGTGACGCGGGGTTAGGGTGAACGCAGACTCCAGGGTTGCGCCGGATCGACTCCGTCTCTAAACGGGCGGCTTAACCTGCAAGATGGTCGGCAGCGGGCGCGCGGATGTGCGCGACCGTGTCTCTGCGCGCGAGTGAACGATGTCGTTTCTCACACGGCCGTCCGGATCAAAGTCAAAGGCCACGGTTCAGGACCAAGATGCTCTCGCCATGTCGCTTCTCCCCAAGCCGGGGCCCGGACGTCGGCGACGCGCGGTCTGGTTCTTCATGTACGGCGGCGATCTGGACAGCCTGCGGACCGTGGCGGCCAAGGCCGGCTTCGAGATCCTGCCCAGCGCTGAAGACGATGGGCTGATCCTTAGGAAGAAGATGCCGCTCGATCCAATCTCGCTGCTCCTGATGAGGATGCAGGTGGGGCGATGGGCCGAGACCTACAATATTGACTATGACGGCTGGGAAGCCGGACTGATTGAGGACTGACATGCCCAAAAGAACAGACATCTCCTCGATCCTGATCATCGGCGCGGGTCCGATCGTCATCGGCCAGGCGTGCGAGTTCGACTATTCGGGCGTCCAGGCCTGCAAGGCGCTGCGCGCCGAGGGCTACCGGATCATCCTGGTCAATTCCAACCCCGCCACGATCATGACCGATCCGGACGTGGCCGACGCGACCTATATCGAGCCGATCACGCCCGACATGGTGGCCAAGATCATCGAGAAGGAGCGTCCCGACGCCCTGCTGCCCACCATGGGCGGCCAGACCGCGCTGAACACGGCGCTCGCCCTCGAAGAACAGGGCGTGCTGAAGAAGTTCGGGGTCGAGATGATCGGCGCCAAGGCCGAGGTCATCGACAAGGCCGAGGACCGCCAGAAGTTCCGCGACGCCATGGACAAGCTGGGCCTGGAAAGCCCCAAGTCCAAGGCCGCCCACAACATGGACGAGGCCCGCGAGGGCCTGGAGTTCGTCGGCCTGCCGGCGATCATCCGTCCGTCCTTCACCCTGGCCGGCACCGGCGGCGGCATCGCCTACAATGTCGAGGAGTTCGAAGAGATCGTCGCGCGGGGTCTCGACCTCTCGCCCACCACCGAGGTGCTGATCGAAGAGAGCGTCCTGGGCTGGAAGGAATACGAGATGGAGGTCGTCCGCGACACGGCGGACAACTGCATCATCGTCTGCTCGATCGAGAACATCGACCCGATGGGCGTCCACACCGGCGACTCGATCACCGTCGCCCCGGCCCTGACCCTGACGGACAAGGAATACCAGTGGATGCGCGCGGCGAGCATCGCCGTGCTGCGCGAGATCGGGGTCGAGACCGGCGGTTCGAACGTCCAGTTCGCCCTCAATCCCGCCGACGGCCGCATGGTCGTGATCGAGATGAACCCGCGCGTGTCGCGTTCGTCCGCCCTGGCCTCGAAGGCCACCGGCTTCCCCATCGCCAAGGTCGCCGCCCGCCTGGCCGTCGGCTACACGCTCGATGAGCTGAAGAACGACATCACCGGCGGCGCGACCCCGGCCTCGTTCGAGCCTTCCATCGACTACGTCGTCACCAAGATCCCGCGCTTCGCCTTCGAGAAGTATCCGGGCAGCGAGCCGCTGCTGACCACCGCCATGAAGTCGGTCGGCGAGGTGATGGCCATCGGCCGCACCTTCAAGGAAAGCGTCCAGAAGGCCCTGCGCGGCCTGGAAACCGGGCTGAACGGCTTCGACGAGATCGAGATCGCCGGCGCCGATGATCCGGACACCGGCCGCGCCGCCGTGATCCGCGCCCTGGGCACGCCCACGCCGGACCGCCTGCGCGTGATCGCCCAGGCCTTCCGCCACGGCCTGACGGTCGAGGAAGTGAACGCCGCCTGTTCCTACGAGCCCTGGTTCCTGCGCCAGATCGCCGAGCTGGTGCGCCAGGAAGGCTGGGTGAAGGCCGGCGGCCTGCCCACCGACGCGGCCGGCTTCCGCGCCCTGAAGGCCCAGGGCTTCTCCGACGCCCGCCTGGCCAAGCTGGCCGGCTCGACCGAGAAGGCCGTGCGCCTGGCCCGCCAGGACCTGAACGTCCGCCCGGTCTTCAAGCGCATCGACAGCTGCGCCGGCGAGTTCCTGGCCTCCACGCCCTACATGTACTCGACCTACGAGACCGGCGTTCTGGGCCAGATCCCCGAGTGCGAGAGCCAGCCTTCGGACCGCAAGAAGGCGGTGATCCTGGGGGGCGGTCCCAACCGCATCGGCCAGGGCATCGAGTTCGACTACTGCTGCTGCCACGCGGCCTTCGCGCTGGACCAGATCGGCATCGAGTCGATCATGGTCAACTGCAACCCCGAGACCGTCTCGACCGACTACGACACCTCCGACCGCCTGTACTTCGAGCCCCTGACGGCCGAGGACGTGCTGGAGCTGCTGCATGTCGAGATGAGCAAGGGCGAGATGGCCGGCGTCATCGTGCAGTTCGGCGGCCAGACCCCGCTGAAGCTGGCCCACGCCCTGGAAGAGGCCGGCGTGCCGATCCTGGGCACCACCCCCGACGCCATCGACCTGGCCGAGGACCGCGAGCGCTTCCAGCAGCTGCTGAACGGCCTGGACATCGCCCAGCCCGAGAACGCCATCGCCCGCACCTGGGACGAAGCGCGCGCCGAAGGCGACAAGATCGGCTTCCCGTTCGTGATGCGCCCCTCCTACGTGCTGGGCGGCCGGGGCATGGAGATCATCCGCGACCACGAGGCGATGGAGCGCTACATCGCCGGGGCCGGCGAGATCTCGCTGGAGCACCCGATCCTGCTGGACCACTACCTCAGCCGCGCCACCGAGGTGGACGTCGACGCCCTGTGCGACGGCAAGGACGTGTTCGTGGCCGGCGTGCTGGAGCACATCGAGGAAGCCGGCGTCCACTCGGGCGACTCGGCCTGCTCGATGCCGCCCTTCTCGCTGCGCGCCGAGACCGTCGAGGAGCTGAAGCGCCAGACCGTCAAGATGGCCCTGGCCCTGAACGTCCGCGGCCTGATGAACGTGCAGTTCGCCATCGAGGAGCCGCACTCGGAAAACCCGCGCATCTATGTGCTGGAAGTGAACCCGCGCGCCTCGCGCACCGTGCCGTTCGTGGCCAAGACCATCGGTCGCCCCGTCGCCGCGATCGCCGCCAAGGTGATGGCCGGCGAGACCCTGGCCTCCTTCGGCCTGAAGGACGTCCCCTACGACCACATCGCGGTCAAGGAAGCGGTCTTCCCGTTCGCCCGCTTCGCCGGCGTCGATACGGTGCTGGGTCCGGAAATGCGCTCGACCGGCGAGGTCATGGGCCTGGACTGGATCCGCGAGGGCGAGCAGGGCCTGGGCCCGGCCTTCGCCCGCGCCTTCGCCAAGAGCCAGCTGGGCGGCGGCGTCAAGCTGCCGACCGAGGGCACCGCCTTCGTCTCGGTCAAGGAAAGCGACCGCCCCTGGATCGTCGAGCCGGTGAAGCTGCTGCAGGCGGCGGGCTTCAAGGTGATCTCCACGGTCGGCACGCGCGGCTACCTGGCCGAGCAGGGGATCGAGGTCGAGCTGGTCAAGAAGGTGCTGGAAGGCCGTCCGCACATCGTCGACGTGATGAAGAACGGCGGCGTGCAGCTGGTGTTCAACACCACCGAGGGCAAGCAGGCCCTGGAGGACAGCTTCGAGATCCGCCGCACGGCCCTGATGATGAAGGTGCCCTACTACACCACCAGCGCCGGCGCCCTGGCCGCCGCCCAGGCGATCTCGGGCGCCCCGGCCGAAGCGCTGGAAGTGCGTCCGCTGCAGAGCTACCAGTAAGCCGACCGGGGACATGCGCATGCGCGTGTCCCCAGCCGCCTGACTCGACGAACCAACCGCCGCGATCCGCCGAAAGGCCGGTCGCGGCGGTTTTCGTTTGAGCCGTGCGCGTTGCAGTTATCCACAGGGCTGGCGCGGCCGGGGACATGCACTTGTGCGTGTCCCCATCAGCAGGCGCGGCGCTTCCCGTGGGCTTTCATGATGAGCTTGGGGACACGCACAAGTGCATGTCCCCGGCCGCGCCGATCATGCCTCTATCCCCGCTCCCGCCGAAACAAACCCCAACCAAACCAACCCCTTACACAAAAACGCACGTTTCCGATCCTAGGCCTCCGGAACGGCCGCACACTGTGGGCATGACCAAGACCGACATCCCCGCCTGGCTCGTGGAGCTGCAATACAAGCTGATCACCGCCCTGGACGCGGCCTGGAAGGTGGTGGACCGGGGCGACGATCCCGCCGCCGTCCGCCAGGCGCTCGACAAGGCCAAGGCCATCGGCCAGCTGGCCATGGTCGCCCGCAAGGTCGGCCTGATCGTCCCCTCCGGCCGCAAACCCCTGATGGACGCCGCCACGGCGGGCCTGCTGGCCACCAAGAGCGTCGGCGACCTGAGCGCCATGGTCCACGATCTGATCCCGCCGACGGCCACGCCCGTGGCGGCTCAGGCCGAGCACGCCAGGCGGGCGCTGGAGAAGTTGAAGGGCGGAAGGCGCGGGCGGTTGTAGCCATCACTTGCCCCCTTCGCGCCTTCGGCGCTCCTTCCCCCGGAGGGGGAAGAGGACGCGCGCTTTCCGTCCTCCGCCCCCTACGGGGGCGGACAGACCGCGAAGCGGTCAGGTGGGGGCAAGTGGGTGCGCCTCGGCCCCGCCCCCGTTGAGCCCCGCCCCGCCAACGGCTAAGCCATCCCCATGACCGCCGCCCCCTACACCGACGCTGAAGTCGCCGACCTCGCCGCTCGCCTGCTGGACCACTCCCTGCCCAAGGAAGCCTGGACCCACGCCGCGCACCTGACCGCCACGATGCGCCTCATCCGCACACGGAACGAGAACCTGGAACGCGACATGCCTCGCATTATCCAGACCTACAACGTCGCCGTCGGCGGGACGAACGACGACACCAGCGGCTATCACGAGACCATCACCCAGGCCTATCTGGCCGCCATCCGCGCCTTCGTCGCCGCCCTGCCGGCCGGCACTTCCGACGGCGAGGCGGCCGCGCGCCTCCTGGCCACGCCCATGGGCGACAAGGCCTGGCCCCTGACCTTCTGGTCGCGCGAGCGGCTGTTCAGCGTCGAGGCCCGCCGCGGCTGGGTCGAGCCCGACCTGAAGCCGCTGGAGGCGCCGGTCCCCGCGTGAGCGTCTTCCTCGCCGTCTATCTGGGCATTCTGAACCTGGCGACCTTCGCGATCTTCGGCTTCGACAAGGCCGCCGCCGCCGACAAGCGGTCGCGCGTGCCCGAGCGCGTCCTGCTGACCCTGGCCGCCCTCGGCGGCAGCCCCGGCGCCCTGCTGGCCCGCCCGGTCTTCCGCCACAAGACCCGCAAGCAGCCGTTCTCGGCCTGGCTCACCCTGATCGTCTTCGCCCAGGTCGCCGCCCTGATCGTGGGCTCGATCCTCTGGTGGCGGCGCTAGCGTCCCACCGACCCAGCCGCTCGAGCCAACCCCAGAACAGGCCCGTCAGCCCCGTCGCGGCGGTCGGCGGTTCCCACGACCCACGCCGCTTGCGCCCCTTGAGGAAGTCGTGGCCGCCGTCGATGGCGCGCTTGAGGGCCTCCTTATGGGCCGCCGCCTCGCGCTCGAAGCTCCCCTCGTCGTAGGGCCGCTCCTCCATCCGCAGGCCCTCGGTGAACCGCGCCGGCAGTTCGCGGATGTCGAAGTCCAGGTCCTGGCCGCCCTCGGCGTTGTAGCCGGGCGTCAGGGCGTACCAGTAGGTCTGGGGCCGGGTCCCCTTCCAGCTGTGGTAGATTTTCACCCCGCCGTGGCTGAGCACCAGCTTGGTCTTGTTCACGCCCACGTCAGCCCCTCCCCATCGTTCCAAGCATCAGCATAACCGCCGGCTTGACTGACGCTAGCGGCGCCCGGTCATGGTGGGCAAAAGCGGGAGCCAGCGCCATGATCGTCGTCCACCACCTGAACAATTCGCGCAGCCAGCGGGTGCTGTGGCTGCTGGAAGAGTTGGGCGTTCCCTACGAGGCCAAGCGCTACGAGCGCAACGCCCAGACCATGCTGGCCCCGCCCGAGCTCTTGGCCGTCCACCCGCTGGGCAAGTCGCCGGTGATCACCGACGGCGGCAAGACCATCGCCGAGACCGGGGCCATCGTCGAATATCTGATCGAGACCTACGGCCAGGGCCGGCTGATCCCGCCCGCCGGCACGGACGAGCGCCTGCGCTGGACCTACTGGCTGCACTATGCCGAGGGCTCGGCCATGACGCCGCTGCTGCTGAAGCTGGTCTTCACCGTCCTGCCCACCCGCGCGCCGGGCCTGCTGAAGGGTGTGGTCAAGGCGATCTCGGCCAAGGCCCAGAGCCAGATGATCGACCCGCAGCTGAAGGCCCACATCGACTATTGGGAGGCCGAGCTAACCAAGCACCCGTGGTTCGCCGGCTCGGAATTCACCGCCGCCGACATCGTCATGAGCTTCCCCCTGGAAGCCGCCGTGGCCCGCGCCGGCGCGGCCTCGCGCCCGCACGTGAAGGCCCTGCTGGAGCGCCTGCACGCGCGGCCGGCCTACAAGAAGGCCCTGGAGCGCGGCGGACCGTACGACTACGCCTCTTAGACCCGACCGGGGACATGCGCATGCGCGTGTCCCCAAGGCTGCAAACCACGTTGACCGAAAGCCCTGCACCGGGTGGGGACACGCGCATGCGCATGTCCCCGTCCCGAGCCCCTCTGCGACACGGCGTCGCCCGTTAAGCATGGTTAAGCATTCCCTCACGGACGCGGCCCATCCTGCCTCCTGAATCGCCCGGTTGCCGGGCGGCTGGAGCCCGTCTTGACCCAGGCTGGAACCCCGACAGGCGAACGGACCGCGCGTAGCGCGCTGCGGGCGGCCGGGCTGGTCGTGGCCTGCGGGGCGGCGATCCTGGTCACCCTGGGCGCCACCGTGGCCGCCGGCGCGGCGCCGCGCGATCCGGCCCGGGTGGCCGCCGTCTTTCCGCCGTGGTGGAGCTCGGCCCGGGCCGCCTCGGCCGCCGCCTCGGCCGGCCAGATCGCCGGCGCCGGCGGCGCGCCCTTCATCCTGATCCTGCGCGGCGAGCCCGACGCCCTGGAGCCCCGCCTGCGCGCGGCCGGCGCCTGGCTGCTGCTCGACCCCGACGCCGCCGGACAATGCACCCCCTTGGGCACCCCCCTCCCCCCGGAGACCCTCTGATGCGCCTGATCTTCTCGAACCTGGACGACCAGCGTCGCGTCGGCGCCCAGATGATCGCCCTGCTGACCGCCCTGATGATCCCGGTGGTGGCCCTGGCCAAGCTGGGCGTCCACGACTCGCCCATCGCCCTGACCGTGGCGGCGACGGCGGTGGCCGCCCTGGGGGGCGTCGCCCTGAAGGCCGGCGGGACCTTCGGCCGGGCCCTGTCGGGCGTGGCCCTGATGGCGCAGGTCTCGCTGCTGGTCGCCGCCCTGGGCGGCCACGCCTGGCAGATCGACATGCACATGGCCTATTTCGCGGCCCTGGCCCTGCTGGTGGTCTATTGCGACTGGACGGTGATCGCCGCGGCCGCCGCCACCGTGGCCGTGCACCACCTGGGCCTGTCCTACATCCTGCCGGCCGCCGTGTTCCCCGGTTCGGCGAGCCTTGGCCGCGTGATCGTCCACGCCGCCATTCTGATCGTCGAGGCCGGGGCCCTGATCGGCATCTGCGCCAACGTCAACCACATGTTCGGCGTCGCCCACCGCGCCCGCGCCAAGGCCGAGGCCGCCATGGCCGAGGCCCGCGAAGCCGACGAGGCCGCCGAGACCGCCCGCCGCAGCCAGGAGACCGACCGCGTCGCCCACGCCGCCGTCCAGGCCCAGGCCGAGCGCCAACGGGCCGACATGGTCGACGCCCTCGCCGAGAGCCTGTCGCGCCTGGCCAAGGGCGACCTGTCGGTGCGTCTGGTCGAGCGCTTCGCCGAGTCCTACGAGCAGCTGCGCGCCGACTTCAACCAGGCCGCCGGCAAGCTGTCGGACGCCCTGATCGTCATCGACGACCGCGTGGCCGGCGTGCGCCGGGGCTCGGACCAGATCGCCGACGCCGCCCAGAACCTGTCGCGCCGCACCGAGCAGCAGGCCGCCAGCCTGCAGGAAACCGCCAGCGCCATGGACGAGATCACCGCCACGGTGGGCCAGACCGCCGACGGCGCCCGCCGCGCCGCCCAGGTGGTGGCCCAGGCCCGCGAGGACGCCCGCCGCTCGGGCGAGGTGGTCGACGAGGCCGTGGGCGCCATGGGGGCCATCGAGACCTCGGCGACCCAGATCTCGACCATCATCGGGGTGATCGACGAGATCGCCTTCCAGACCAACCTCCTGGCCCTCAACGCCGGCGTGGAAGCCGCCCGGGCCGGTGACGCCGGGCGCGGCTTCGCGGTCGTCGCGTCCGAAGTGCGGGGCCTGGCCCAGCGCTCGGCCGAGGCGGCCAAGGAGATCAAGCAGCTGATCACCACCTCGACCAGCCAGGTCGGGACGGGCGTGGACCTGGTGGGCCGCACGGGCCAGGCCCTGGAGCGCATCGTGGTGCAGATCGCCGAGATCGACGGCCTGGTCAGCGAGATCGCCGCCAGCGCCGCCCACCAGGCCGACGGCCTCTCGCAGATCAACACGGCCGTGAACCAGATGGACCAGGTGCTGCAGCAGAACGCGGCCATGGTCGAGCAGACCGCCGCCGCCACCCAGACCCTGAACGGCGACGCCAGCCAGCTGGCCGGGCTGGTCGGACAGTTCCAGCTACCCCCGCAAGGTCAATCGGAACAAGGCCTGCGCAAGCGCGCTTGATCCCGAGCGACAACGGGATCAAGCTTGGCTTTCAGGGCGGGCACTTGCTTATCGCTAACGCGGCGCCTATCCTCTCAGCCCCCGGTCGTGCCCGCCAGCGTCCGGGAGTCTTCCTCCCCTAAGGCGAACCGAGCTAAAATCCGCAATGGAAAAAGTGCCGATGACCGCCGGGGGTTACCAGACCCTCGACGAAGAACTGAAGCGTTTGAAGACGATCGAGCGGCCGGCGGTGATCGCCGCGATCTCCGAAGCGCGCGCCCATGGCGACCTCTCGGAGAACGCCGAGTACCACGCGGCCAAGGAACGCCAGGGCTGGATCGAGGGCCGGATCGCCGAGATCGAGGACAAGATCGCGCGCGCCCAGGTGATCGACGTGACGAAACTGTCGGGCAAGCAGGTCAAGTTCGGCGCCACCGTCAGCGTGGTCGACGAGGACACCGAGGAAGAGGCCCGCTACCAGATCGTCGGCGACCACGAGGCCGACGTGAAGGAAGGCCGCATCTCGCTCTCCTCGCCGCTGTCGCGCGCGATGATCGGCAAGGAAGTCGGCGAGGTGGTCGAGGTCAACACGCCCGGCGGCGTGAAGGCCTACGAGATCCTCAAGGTCGAGTGGATCTAGGCTGACCTCTCCCGGTCAAGCTTAGGCCCCATTCCAAGGCCATTGCCTCCATAACGCCGGTGCGCCTAGCGTGCCGGCGTTTCGGCGTGCCTGGCCAGGATCGCGACGTGGTTGAAAAGAAACGACAGGACGGGGAGCCGGCCCAGCCCAAGCCCCGCGCGCCCAAGGCCGCCAAGGCGGCCGCGACGGCGCCTGTCCGGAAGGCCGCGCCCAAGGCCAAGGCCGCGCCGAAGACGCAAGCGCCCGTCGCGCCCGAACCCACGCCCGCCCCCAAGCCGCGCACGGCGGCCCGGCCCAAGTCGCGTCCGGGCGATGTCGAGACCGCGCCCGCGCCCAAGCCCGCGCCGCGCCCCAAGACCGCCAAGCCCGCGCCCAAACCCGTCGCCCCGCCCGAGCCCGAACTTCCCGCCCGCGAGCCGATCGTCATCTGGGCCATCTCCGACGGCCGGGCCGGCATCGAGGCCCAGGCCGTGGGCCTGGCCGAGGCCGTGGCCCGCCAGGTTCCCGCCAGGATCGTGGTCAAGCGCGTGGGCTGGAGCGGCCGCACCGGCCGCCTGCCCTGGTGGGCCAACTGGCTGCCGCGCCGCTGGCTGACCCCCGAAAGCGAGATCGCCGCCCCCTGGCCCGACCTGTGGATCGCCGCCGGCCGCGCCACCCTGCCCCTGTCGATCCGCGCCCGGCGTTGGTCGGGCGGCAAGACCTATGTGGTCCAGATCCAGGACCCGCGCGTGCCCGCCAACATGTTCGACCTGGTGATCCCGCCCCGGCACGACCGCCTGACGGGCGACAACGTGCTGCCGATCACCGGCTCGCCCCACCGCGTGACCCAGAAGCGCCTGGAGACCGAGTACGAGGCCTTCAAGGACCAGATCGACGCCCTGCCCCACCCGCGCGTGGCGGTGCTGCTGGGCGGCAAGTCCAAGGCCTTCGACCTGTCGGCCGTGCGCGCCGCCGAAATGGCCCACCAGATCCAGCTGCCGCTGGAGCAGGAGGGCGGCAGCCTGCTGATGACCTTCTCGCGGCGCACGCCCGAACAGGCCAAGGCCCTGCTGACCGCCCGCCTGCGCCACCTGCCGGGGATCATCTGGGACGGCCAGGGCCCCAACCCCTATTTCGCCTTCCTGGCGGCGGCCGACTACATCCTGGTCACCGAGGACTCGACCAACATGGCCACCGAGGCGGCCTCGACGGGCAAGCCGGTGTTCATCCTGAAGATGGACGGCCAGAGCCTGAAGTTCCGCCTGCTGCACCAGGAACTGGAAAGCCTGGGCGCGGCCCGCCCCTATGGCGGCGCCTTCCACGGCTGGACCTACGAACCCGTCGACGAGACCGCCCGCGCCGCCGCCGAGGTGGTGGCGCGGATGGACGCGCGGACGGCCAAGCCGGATTGAGGCGGAACGGCATCCAGTCGCGACCTATCCCCCATAACGGCCGTCATTCCGGGCCTTGTGCCCGGAACCCCTGGTTCAGCTTGCACGTGAAGCGCCAGCGGACCGCTAGCGGTCCGCCCCATCCGCACCTGCGGCGGACAGAGGGGTTCCGGGCACAAGGCCCGGAATGACGGAAGTTTAAGAGATTTGGCGAGCGAAGCATTGGTCTGCCCCGGACCGCCGGACTAGCCTCGCCATCCGCCCTCCTCTAGCTTGACCGCCAGTTGTCGTGCGTTCGGGGGTTTCATGTTTCGTCGTCTCGCGGTCCTGGCCGCCGCCCTGCTGTGCTGCGCCGCGACGGGAGCCCAGGCCGCGCCCGAGCCCTCGATGGGTCCGGGCGACCGCAAGGAATTCCACGACGGCCTGATGTCCAACCAGAGCATGCGCGAGCTGATGGAGATCGACCCGGAGGGCTACGCGGCCTTCGAGGAGAGCGTCTTCAACGACATGGTCGCCGGCAAGGTCGACGAGGACGGCGCGCGCAAGCGCACCTACGACTTCGCCCTGGCCACCCGCGCCAAGCTGGCCGGCGCCCTGGCCCAGGCTCCCGACGACGACTACATCGCCTTCGTCCAGATCCAGCTGGCCGCCATGAAGACACTGGGACGCTACAATCCCAAGGCCTGCTACGAACTGGTCGAGAACGGCGGCGTCAGCGAGGAGACCTCGCGCACCCTGGGCCCGGACCTGGTGGACGAACTGGCCAAGATCGGCCACGCCCAGCTGGTCGCCGCCCGGGCCGGGGCCAAGACGCCGGTCGTGCGCGAACCCTCCACCGAGGCCGATATCGACGCCGCCGTCCGGGACTATCTGGCGCGCGGCGGCGATCCGGCCTGGGTGCTGGGCATGGGCGACAACACCACCGACAAGCTCTCGTCGGAAGGCCGCTGCGCCAGCGCCACCAAGTGGGTCGAGGCGATCCTGGCCCAGCCCAAGCCCGTGGCGGCCCGGCTGCTGCTGACCGGGGAATAGGCGCCTGGACGGATCGCGCCCCCGCTATCCAAACCAGGCCCGTTGGACGATGATCGCCCGGTGATCCTCGCCGTCATCCAGGCCCGCATGGGCGACGAACGCCTGCCGGGCCGGCCTTCGATGCCGCTGGCCCGCGCGCCGGCCATCGTGCGCCAGATCGAGCGGGTCGCCCGCGCCCGGCGGATCGACAAGATCGTGGTCTCCACCACCACCGCCCCCGCCGACGACGCCCTGGAGGCGACGGTGCGGCGCGAAGCGATCGCCGTCCATCGCGGGCCGCCCCAGGACGAGCTGGCGCGCCTGGCCGGGGCGCTGGAGGCCCACCCGGCCGACCATGTGGTGCGGATCGGCGACGACAGCCCGCTGATCGATCCCGACCTGATCGACGCCACCCTGGACCTGCATCTGGCCGAGAAGGCCGACCACACCACCAACCGCTCGCCCGGAGCGGCCTTTCCGGCCGGCCAGGGGGTGGAGGTGATCACCGCCGAAGGCCTGCGCCGCCTGGCGGCCGAGAGCATGGCCCTGATGCTGCGTGGCGGCGGCGAGACCCGCCCCCCCGCCCGCTGGTCGTCCCTGGCCCTGTTGGCCCAGCCGGACCAGGGCGAGGTGCGCTGGGCGCTCGAGGGCCCGGCCGACTACGCCTTCGTGGCGGCCGTCTACGACGCCCTCTACCCGCTGGACCGCGCCTTCACCTCCGACGACGTGCGGCGGCTGCTGGCGCAGCGCGAGGACCTGGCGACGTTCGGCGGGGTGAGACGGCTGTGAGCTTCTCCATTCCGCCCATCTCTCTCAGCGCGTCATCCCGGGCCTTGTGCCCGGGACCCCTGGTTCAGCTTTCCGGTGAGATGCAAGCGGACCGCCGGCGGTCCGCCCCTCCCGCACCTGCGGCGGATAGAGGGGTCCCGGGCACAAGGCCCGGGATGACGGCAAGAAAAGGGGCGGCACGGTGATCACCCCCTCCATCCTCATCGTCCCCGACGCCGGACCGGCGGTCGGCGGCGGCCACGTCATGCGCTGTCTGACCTTGGCCCGGGCGCTTCAGGACGCAGGCGCGACCTGCATCGTCCTCGCCACCCCGGCCACGGCAACGGTGCTGGACGCCTTCGGAGCCGACATCGCCCGGATCACGACCGGGGCGCGCACGCCGGTCGAACTCGTCGAGGTCGCGGCAAAGGTAGCCGGAGATGCCGACGCCGTGATCATCGACCACTACGGCCTCTCCACCGACGACCACCGCGCCATCGCCGGCGGCAGGCCGACCCTGGTCATCGACGACCTGGCCGACCGCCCCCTGGCCGCCGACCTGGTGCTGGACTCCGGCCCGGCCCGCAAGGCCGCCGACTACGACGGCCTGATCCCGCCCGGCGCCGAACTGCTGCTAGGCCCCAACAACGCTCCCGTCCGTCCGGCCTTCGGCGCCTTGCGCAAGGAGGCCCTGGCCCGCCGCGCCGCCGCCCCGCCGGTGCGCCGCATCCTGGTCTCGCTGGGCCTGACCGACGTCGGGGGGATCACCGGCCGGGTCGTGGAGCTGATGCTGCCGCTGATGGGCGACACCACGCTGGACGTCGTGCTCGGCTCGGGCGCCCCCAGCCTGCCGGCCCTGCGCGCCCTGGCCGCCGCCGAGCCGCGCGTGGTCCTGCACGTCGACAGCCAGGACATGCCGCGACTCACCCTGGAGGCCGACCTGGCCGTCGGGGCCGGCGGCTCCACCAGCTGGGAGCGCTGCGTCCTGGCCCTGCCGACCCTGCTGCTGGTGCTGGCGGCCAACCAGCGCGAGGCCAGCGCCGCCCTGGCCGGGGCCGACGCGGTGCTGGCCCTGGACGTCGCCGCCCCCGACTTCGAGACCGCCTTCCGGACGCAGCTCTCCCGCCTGCTGGCCGATCCCCTGCTGCGCGACCGCCTCTCGGCCGCCTCGGCGGCGGTCTGCGACGGCCGCGGCGCCGCGCGCGTGGCCGAGCGGTTCCTGGCGGTGATCGGACGGGCTGGATAACGCCGTTCACCTGCCCCATCTTGGCTGTAACAAGGGGAGGCGAACATGGCCCAGAAGAAATCCGTCGTCGTCACCGGCGCCTCCACCGGCATCGGCTGGGCCGTCACCCAGACCCTGACCCGCAAGGGGCTCCACGTCTTCGCCAGCGTGCGCAAGGCCGCCGACGCCGAACGGCTGGTGGCGGCGTTCGGCGACGGGGTCACGCCCCTGACCTTCGACGTCACCGACGAGGCCGCCGTGCGCGAGGCCGCCGCCCAGGTCGAGGCGGTGCTGGGCGAGGCCACCCTGGCGGGCCTGGTCAACAACGCCGGCGTCGCCGTGGCCGGCCCGCTGCTGAACCTGCCCGTCGACGAGTGGCGCAAGCAGCTGGAGGTCAATCTGACCGGCGTGGTGATCGCCACCCAGGCCTTCGCCCCGCTGGTCGGCGCGCGCGGAACGGGACCCAAGAACCCCGGCCGCATCGTCAACATCGGCTCGGTGGGCGGGCGCAACGCCAATCCGTTCATGGCCCCCTACTGCACCACCAAGTTCGGGCTGGAGGGCCTGTCGGAATCCCTGCGCCGCGAGCTCCTGCCCTACGGGGTGGACGTGATCGTGGTCGCCCCCGGGGCGGTGGCCACCCCCATCTGGGACAAGGCCGACGAGATCGACGTGGCCGCCTATGCCGGCACCATCTACGCCCCGGCCCTGGACCGGCTGCGGGCCTACATGCTGTCGCTGGGCAAGTCGGGCCTGCCGCCCGAGCGCATCGGCGAGGTGGTGCACACCGCGCTGACCACCGCCCGCCCCAAGGTCCGCTACACCGTCACGCCCCAGCCGATGCAGCTGCTGATCGGCGGCCTGCTGCCCAAGCGGACCGTGGACCGGATCATCGGCAAGCGCCTGGGCCTCCTGCCCGGCGGCTAGCGCCAGCGTGCCGATCCCGCACGCCCAAGTCGCCCCGCAGGAGAATTTGGCACGCTGAAGCTGAACCCGGCGCGGGCCTCAGGCCCAACGCGGCGGGTCGAGCGGCAGGGTCTCCAGGGTTCGCCCCTCCTGGTCCAGGATGTGGACGCTCCACGAGCGTCCCTCGGCGAAAACCTCTGGATAATCACGCATCAAGGCGGCCGACAGGCGCACCGCCTCCTTCCGGGCCGTGGCCCGGTCTTTCAGCATCACACCGTCGGGATCGGGAAAGCGCTGCGCGCCCCGAACCTCGAAATGAAAGCGGGGCATCGCCAACGCCTCCTCTCAACGCCGCAGAATGCGCGATCCACGCAAGCCCGGCGCCAGCCCGACGAAGCAACGAGGACTTTCCCGCTTGGGATGCAGGGGTGCGACATTTCGCCCTAGCATCGGGCGGGATCGTCACGGCGGTCGTCCAGGCGCGAACGCCCGCTTGCCTCAACCCCATAGTGCAGGTTGTCTAGGCGCAAACTAGGCGAGCAGGCCGCGCGATGACCCAAGCAGCCCCACAGGCCCCCGAGGCCGACAGCATCTCCGGCAGCGCCCTCGGCGACGGGGCGACCGCGGTCGACAGCCTGGGCTTCACCCCCTATGTCGAGGCCATAGCGCGCTTCCTGACCGCCGACGCCACCAAGCCGCCCCTGACCATCTCCATCGAGGGCGAGTGGGGCAGCGGCAAGTCTTCGTTCCTGCTGCAGCTGGAAAACGCCATCGGCGCGGCGCGGACGCGCCGTCCCCTGTCGGAGCGTCTGCCGGAATGGCTGGGCGGGTTGAAGCCGAGCGAGCGGCCCGCCAAGGCCCTGAGCGTGCGCTTCAACGCCTGGCGGCACGACAAGCAGGACGCCCTGTGGGCGGCCTTCGCCCTGGCCTTCGTCAAGTCGCTGCGGGAAGAGGTCGGGACGTTCCGCGCCTGGCGCGGGGACATCCTGTTGTTCATCAAGCGGCTGAACGGGCTGGCGGCCTGGTTCGAGCTGGGGCTGATCCTGCTGTCGGCGCTGGCCCTGGCGTTCGGGGCCTTCGAGGTTTGGCGGCTGGTCACGCTCCATCAGGACGAGACCCGGCAGTTGTTGGACTGGCTGGTGACGATCAAGCCCGAGGACAAGACCAAGCCCAGCCTGATCCTTGGCGGCGAGCCCTTGCTGCTGGCCGCCTCCACCGGGACGGCCGGCATGATCGCCGCCGTCGGCATAGCCGGGCTTCTGAAGTTCGGCGCCTTCATCAAGCTGCCGCTGTCCTGGAAGCTGGAAAAGTACATCTCCAAGCCCGACTACGAGGGCCACGTCACGTTCATCGAGACCTTCCACCAGGACCTGAACCGGCTGATCGAGGCCTATGCGGGCAAGCGGCGCGTCTTCATCTTCATCGACGACCTGGACCGCTGCGACGTGCCGCGCGCCGCCGACCTGATGCAGGCGATCAACCTGATGATCGGCGACTCCCGCAACCTGGTCTTCGTCATCGGCATGGACCGCGAGAAGGTCGCCGCCGGCATCGCCCAGAAATACAAGGACATCCTGCCCTTCCTGCGCGACAGCGCCCACTGGAAACCCAACGACGAGAAGGACACCTACACCCCGCTCTATTTCGGCTACGGCTATCTGGAGAAGTTCATCCAGATCAGCTTCTCCCTGCCCGTCGCGGCCGACGAGAAAGCGCTCCAGAGCTTCTTCCGCGACACCACGCTCGCCGCGCCGCCGCCGGGGTGGTGGGCGCGGCTGGGGGGTTATTGGTCGGAACGGCTGCCCCTAGCCCGACCGGCCGCACCGTCCGAGGTGGAGAACGACGATCCGTCCGGGGGCGGTACGTCCGCGTTCACGTCCGCTCCTGGCCCCTCGGCGCCGCTCGCGCCTCCCCCGGACCGGGAATACAATCGGTTCGAGGTGGACCGGGACTCCGAGCGTATCCGCAACATCGTCAAGGTCGTGGGCGCGCTGTTCGAATACAATCCCAGGCGCATCAAGCAGTTCATCAACACCTTCCGGCTGTCGCTCTACATCGCCAGCGATCTTGGCCTCTTCGACAAGGAAGGGATGCGCGGCCCGGACGCCACGCCCGAGCAGATCGGCAAGTTCATCGCCCTGCTGCTGCGTTTCCCAGACCTGCGGTTCGTCCTGGAGCAGGACCCGTACATGTTGGGCAAGCTGCAGGAGGCGGCCTTGGCGACCCTGGTCGATCCCTCCGGGACCAAGCCGCCTTATCACTGGTTGGAGAAGCCCGGCGCGACCCAGCTGCTGACCTTCGGTTGCAACCCCGACCTGACCGGCGGACGCTATTCGCTAAATCGGTTCGACATCAGCCGCCTGTTCTCGGTGCTGCCGCGCGCGGTGCGGCCCACCGAGGGTCTGGACGCCGATATCGCCGCCTTCGAGGCTCTGGCCAACCGCTACGAGCGTCTGCGCGCCGCGGAATCCAGCAGTCTGTCGCGCACCCGAAAGATGACGGAGATCGCCAACGAGGCCCTCGGCCGGGCCTCGAATCTGTCGCCATGGTCCGTGCGCGAAATCCTGAGCAGGTTCGCGGAGGATGATCGACCCGGCCGTCGCTTGATGCGGATCCTGATCGCCATCGAGAACCAGAGCACGATCAATATTCTCTGGCTCGTAGGCTACAATCGGAACTTCGCCAGCGCCTTCGAGCACTATTGGTGCATCCGAGCGCTCATCACCTATGAGCGCGGGCTGGGTCCCTATCAGGCGGTGATCAGAACCGATCTTCAGACGCGCTGGAGCACGATCAGCGCCGATCCCGGCCGGGTTCGTCTCGCGCAGCTCCTGCTCGACATGACGTCGAAGCCGACATTGGAGGAGACCGTCGCTTCGGAGACACCGTCCGCCCCGCCGAGTGCGCCGCCGCCCAAGCAACCCGCACGCAAGACCGCGAAATCACCCGCCTCCAAGGCGAAAGTCACGCCCTCGAAGGCGCCCGCTCGAAAGGCTTCGGCCCCATCCCCGGCGCCGCCCGATACGAGACCCCTGCCGCGAAAGTCACCCCGCACCTGGCGCCCCGACGATCACCCGGACGAACTGCCGGAGGTCGACCTGCCTTGAGCCCGCCCCCTACCCCACCATGTCCCAAGCCAGAGGCTCGCCGCGCTTCAGCGCGCGGGCGGCCGGGCGGCCCAGCACCGCTTCGTAGTCGGCGGGGGGCAGGCCTTCGCCGGGGCGGACCGAGCGGACGTTGGCGCGGGTCAGGGGCTCGCCGGCGGCGACGTCGGCGGTGACGTAGAGCGAGCGGCGGAACTGGCGGTTGCCGCGCTCGGAGCCCAGGAGGTCGTAGTTCACCCCGCCCAGGGCCTTGAAGGCGTTGCGGGTGTCGTCGCACAGGGCGCGGAACTCGGCGGGCTCCAGGCTGAAGGCGGCGTCGGGGCCGCCGTCGGCGCGGGCCAGCGTGAAGTGCTTCTCGATGGCGCAGGCGCCCAGGGTGACCGCCGCCACCGAGGCGGCCGTGCCGGGCGTGTGGTCCGACAGGCCGATGGGGCAGCCGAAACGCTGGGCCATGTCGACGATGGTGCGCAGATTTGCATCTTCGAATTGGGCTGGATAGCTGGAGACGCAGTGCAGCAGCAGCACGCCCGGGGCGCCGGCGCTCAGGGCGGTGTCCAGCGCGGTCTGCATCTCGGCGAGGTTGGCCATGCCGGTGGAGACGATCAGCGGCTTGCCCTGCTTGGCGGCGTAGCGGATCAGCGGCAGGTCCACGGCCTCGAACGAGGCGATCTTGTAGGCCGGGGCTTCCAGGCCCGACAGCAGGTCGACGGCGGTCTCGTCGAAGGGGCTGGAGAAGATCGTCACCCCGCGCGCGGCGGCGCGCTCGAACAGGGCGCCGTGCCATTCGTAGGGGGTCTGGGCCTCCTGGTAGAGCTCGTGCAGGCTGCGCCCGTCCCACAGGCCGCCGCGGATCTTGAACTCGGGACGGTCGACGTCCAGCGTGATGGTGTCGGCGGTGTAGGTCTGCAGCTTGATCGCGTCGCAGCCGGTATCGGCGGCGGCGTCGATCATGGTCAGGGCGCGCTCCAGGCTGCCGTTGTGGTTTCCCGACAGCTCACAGATCACATAGGGCGGATAGTCGGCGCCGATCCGGCGGCCGGCGATCTCGATGAAGGGGGCGGTCATGGGCGGGCTCGTGGGGCTTTCGTCCATATTAACCCTGAAATCGTGGACGAGGCGTCAATCGCCTAACGCCCGACCTCGATCACGGTCGTATCGCTGGCGAGGACGGCTTCCAGTTCTGACCATGCCGCGTCCAGGCGCGCCTGAAGAACTTCACGCCGCATATTGCCGAAACGTACCCAAAGGATACGGGCCCTGGGCGTTCGGCTGCGCGCCCACTCGACGAAATCCCTGTCCTTGGTCACGATGACATAGCCGCCGGCTATGGCCCGATCCCAAATCTCCGCGTCGGGAGCATTCAGCGCCGAGAGCGAGGCGACGTGCCGCGCCTCGTGCCCCCTGGCCTCGAACCAGGCTTCAAGGCTTGGCGGCAGCTGCGCGTCGATCAGGAATTTCAAGCGGCCACGACGGCTGTGTCGGCCATCGCCGCCGCCGCGTAGGCCAGGGCGGCGCGAACGTCGTCAGGTTCGAGGTACGGATACTCCTCGACGATCTCGGCCGAGGTCATGCCCGACGCCAGCATTTCCAGGATGTCCTGGACCCGCATCCGGAGGCCACGGATGCAGGGACGCCCTCCAGCCTTGCCGGGCTCAATGGTGATACGGTCGAGCAGAGCGTTCATGCGCGAACGATAACGCCAAACCTTGAATGCGCCTAGCGGACGACCTCAGTCGCCGCCGCCCCCACCATCCCCGCCGCCACTGTCGCAGCTTCCACCGTCCGAGCTGTCAGAACCGCTGTCGAAGCAGTTGTCGTCCGTCCGGTCGTCGCTCGACGTGCTCGACATCCAGGACGAATAGGAACTGTCGTAGGTCGAGGTGTCGTCGCCGACGGATCCGCCCTCGCCGCCGGTCGCAGGCTTGCCGTAGAGGGCCGAGTAGCGGACCACCGCGTAGATGATCCCGCCGAACACCACGCCGAACAGGATCCCCGCGCCGGGCATGCCGGTGATCAGCCAGGCCAGGCCGCCGAAGCCCAGGCCGACGATCAGGCCGCTGGGCAATCCCTTGAAGCCGATCATCGGTCCCATCGGCCCTAGTCCTTGCCGGCGTCGGCCCGGCCCATCGCCAGGCCCAGGGCCACGCCCAGGCTGATCCCCAGGCCGACGCCGATGGCGATGTTGTGCAGGGCCGCGCCCAGGCCGGCGCCGAGGGCGACCCCGAGGCCGATCCCCACGCCCATGAACTTGTTTGGCTTCATGTCCCCCTCCCCGATGCTCGCGCGGAGTCGCGCACGACCGGAATCGGCCCTATATCTGCGGCCATGTCGACTCCCGAACCCCGCCACACCCGCTGCCTGATCATCGGATCGGGTCCCGCCGGCTACACCGCCGCCATCTATGCCGCCCGCGCGCTGCTGAAGCCCGTGCTGATCGCCGGCATCCAGCCCGGCGGCCAGCTGACCATCACGACCGACGTCGAGAACTATCCCGGCTTCGCCGACGTCATCCAGGGCCCCTGGCTGATGGACCAGATGAAGGCCCAGGCCGAGCATGTGGGCACCGAGTTCGTCAGCGACATCGTGCTGTCGGCCGACCTCTCCAAGCGCCCGTTCCACATCAAGACCGACAGCGGCCAGGAGTGGTTCGCCGAGACCCTGATCATCGCCACCGGCGCCCAGGCCAAGTGGCTGGGCCTGGAGAGCGAGAGCAAGTTCCAGGGCTTCGGCGTTTCGGCCTGCGCCACCTGCGACGGCTTCTTCTATCGCAACAAGGAAGTCGTGGTCGTCGGCGGCGGCAACACCGCCGTGGAAGAGGCCCTGTTCCTGACCAGCTTCGCCAGCAAGGTCACGCTCGTCCACCGCAAGGACGAGCTGCGGGCCGAGATGATCCTGCAGGAGCGCCTGCTGGCCCATCCCAAGATCGAGGTGATCTGGGACAGCGCCATCGACGAGGTGCTGGGCGACTCCAATCCGATGGGCGTCACCGGCGTGCGGCTGAAGAACGTCAAGACCGGCGAGACGCAAACCGTCCCCTGCGACGGCGTGTTCATCGCCATCGGCCACGCCCCGTCGTCGGAGCTGTTCAAGGACCAGTTGGAAACCCACGCCGGCGGCTATCTGACGGTCAAGCCGGGCACGACCTCGACCGCCGTCGCGGGCGTCTACGCGGCCGGCGACGTCACCGACGACATCTACCGCCAGGCCGTCACGGCCGCGGGCATGGGCTGCATGGCCGCCCTGGAGGCCGTGCGCTTCCTGGCCGAGGAAGACCACAAGAAGGCCCACCACCCGATCAGCCACCACGAGGCCGAGAAGATCGGCGCCTGGTAATGCTGATCCGGGAAGCGGCGGCGGAAGACGCGGCGGAGATCCACGCCGTGGTCGCCGCCGCCTTCGGCCAGACTCCTGAAGGCCACCAGGGTGAAGCCGCCCTCGTCGACGCCTTGCGCGCGGACGGCGACGTCCTGGTCGAGTTGGTGGCCGAGGAAGACGGCTTCATCGTCGGCCACGTCCTGTTCAGCGCCCTGGCGACCGACACCGGCCGGCGCTTCGCCGCCCTGGCCCCGCTGTCGGTGCTGCCCGCGCGCCAGCGGGACGGTGTGGGCCTGGCCCTGATGCAGGTCGGGCACGCCCTGTGCCGCAAGGCCGGGGTCGAGGCCGTGATCGTGCTGGGCCACCCCGACTACTATCCCCGCGCCGGCTATGACGCGGCCGCCGCGGCCACCGTGAAGGCCCCGTTCTCCGGCCCTTCCTTCATGGCCCTGGCCCTGACGCCGGGCGCGCTGGACCAGCCGGTCGCGGTGACCTACGCCAAGGCCTTCGGGATCTAGCGCGCCCCTCGGAGAAGACGATGAAGGCCTATCTGGTGCTCGACTTTTCCATCCACGACCTTCGCGGCTTCATGCCCTATGTCGCGGCGATCCCGGCCTTCATCGAAAAACACGGCGGCCGATACATCGTTCAGGGCGTCAAGCCCGAGGTCGTGGAAGGCGACTGGACGCCCGACCGCATGGTGATCCTGGAATTCCCCTCGCGCGACCACGCCGCCGCGTTCCTGCAGGACCCCGAGGCTCAAGCCCTGTTCGCCGTCCGCCATGGTGCGACCGACAGCAAGCTGGTCCTGGTCGACGGCTGCGACTGAGCCGGCGTCGGGCGCCGAATTCTCGTTGCAACCTGACGTTGGCGAACTAGGGTCTTCCCCAAGAACGGCGAACCGGGGGGCTCACCATGCGGCGATACGTGATCGGAGTAGCCACGGCGCTTGGCCTGCTCGGCGGCCAGGCGGTGGCCCAGGGTCCCATCGCGGCGGACACACAGGTCAGACTGAACCAGGAAGACGCCGCCCGCTACTATCCCGACCGGGCCAACCGCATGGGCGTATCCAGCTGGGCCCGGCTGCGGTGCGTGCCCACCGAAAAGGGCGTGCTGGCCGATTGCGTCGTGGTCGGCGAGGGTCGTCCCGATTTCGACTTCGACAACGCCCTGATCAAGATCGCCCGCCTCATGCGGATTCCGGTCGACCAACGGGAGCAGCTGGCGGGCAAGCCGATCTATGTGTTCCACGCCTTCCAGCATCCGAAGGGCCTCAGCGACGTCGATCCCGTCCAGGCGCCCTCCCGCGAGACCATCGAGGCCGCGCGCCCCAGGGACGCCGCGCCGATCGGCATGACGACGCTCACCTGCTTGGCGCCCCTGGCCCCGTCGGGCGGGCTGTACGACTGCACGGTCGTGGCGGAGTCCCCCGCCGGCCAAGGCTACGGCGCCGCCGCGATCGCCCTGGCCGGCGCCTATCGCGCCACCCTGCCGACGCCCGAGACGGTCCAGGTCAGCGTCTCGACCCACGGCCGGTCGGAGAAGAACCCCTCGGGATGGACGGCCTGGGTCGCGGGCGGCCTGACGCAGGCGCCGAACACGGGCGTCAGCGCCAAGGACCTGCCCCCCGCCAGCATGAGCTTCGACTGCCGATGGACGCCCGACGGACGATTGCGCGAATGCCGCCCCGACAAGATGCGGATGCGGCTGCAGCGGGTGTCCCGCAAAGCCGCCAAGGCCGTGAAGGCCATCCTGCCCGAGATACGGCTGACCCGGACGGTGATGTTCAACGTCAACTGGGGCCAGTAGGACCGCCGCCTAGTTCAGCGGATTGACCAGGCTGGGCGGCCTTTGCACCGGTTTGGGCGGCGGCGGGGGCGGGGCCGGCGGCGGGGCCTCCTCGACGGTCTTGACCGTGGTGTCGATCACCGGAGCCTCCAGCGCGCCCAGGGCCTTGTTGATCCGGGCCACCTCTTCCGGCGTGGGCAGGCGGCGGCCGCCGCGCATGGCGGCGGCGGGGTCGCCGGTCAGGGGCGGCAGAATCTCGACCACGCCCTCGGGGCTGACGATCTTGGCCGGCTCGCGGGTGACCACCGGCAGGACGCCCGCGGCCGCGGCGGCGGCCAGGCTGCCGGGCGGGGCGGCCTCCAGGGTGCGCGGATCGGCGCCCATCAGGATCTCGTCCGAGAGGGTCTCGTCGCCCGAATAGCGCCCCCGGAAGGCGGCCTGCGTGCCCGACCGTCCGGTCCAGCGGTAGAAGACGTGCGTGCCCAGGGTGGTCAGCTTGACCAGGGTGGGCGCCCAGTACGGATAGACATAGTCGGCGTGATAGTGGGTGGCCGCGCCGACGTCCTTGGCCACGAAGCCGTTCAGGGCCCGCTTGGCCACGATCTCGGCGTTGGTCCAGACGGCCGGGCTGATCGCCCGCTGCAGCGAGCCGTCGCAGGTGAAGCTGAACTGGCAGCCGGTGCCTCGCGCCGCGCCCTCGTAGATCACCCCGCAGACCGACTTGGGATAGCCCGGATGGCGCATCCGGTTGATCACGGTCTGGGCCACGGCCTGCTGGCCGGCCAGGGGCTCGAAACCGGCCTCGAAATAGACCGCCTGGGTCATGCACAGCAGGGCCTTGCGCCGCTGCTCGGGCGCGCCGGTCAGGATGAAGGGCCTCGAGGCCTCCAGCGCCGCCGGGCTGGCGGCCTTGAAGCCGTTGATGACCCGCGCCTCCACGAAGTCGGCCTCGCGGTCGCCCAGGCGCGGGATCTTGTGCAGGTCCAGCTTCTCCCAGCCGCGCACCCGGCCCCAGTAGTCGGTGTGGGGACGCGGATCGTGGCGGCGGGCCAGGGCCAGCATGGCCAGGTCCATGTCGGCGGTGTAGCGAGCCAGGCCCGCGTCGGAGAGCGAGCGGGTGATGGTCGCCATCCCGCCGGCCCGGCCGAAGCCGTCGGGCAGGTCGTCGCCCGCCGACGCGCACGCCGAAAGGCCGCCGAACGCGACCAGCGCGACGGCGGCCCTGACGGCCATCCTGCGATCGACTAGACCGGGCACGTAGCGTCCCTGAAGACGCCCCCGAAGCGCCCTGGCGTCAGCCTCACTTGCCCCCGAGGGTGGAGCGCAGCATCCAGGCGTGCTTTTCGTGCGCGGCCAGGCGCTGGGTGTAGAGGTCGGCCGTGGCCTCGTCGCCGGCCGCGTCGGCGGCTTCGAAGGCGTCGCGCAGGGTGGCGATCACCGTGCCGTTGTCGGCGAGCAGTTCCTCGAACATGCCCTCCCAGTCCTTCTCGGCGTCGCCGTCCTTGATGCTGGAGAGGTTGCCGAAGGCCGCGTAGCCCATCGGAGCCAGCTCGCCCAGGGCGCGGATGCGCTCGGCGATGGCGTCCAGCGCCGTCCACTCCTCGGTGTACTGGCCTTCCAGCAGCACGTGCAGCGCCTGGAAGTTGGGGCCGCGCACATTCCAGTGGTAGCCGTGGGTCTTCAGATACAGCGCGTAGCTGTCGGCCAGAACCTTGTTGAGGCCCGCCACGATGTCGGCGCGTTGTTTCGCGGTGAAGCCGGTGTTCAGGTTCGCAGCCATCATGATCTCCCGTGTTGCGTGTCCTAGGTAAGCGTGTCCATGCTCTAGGCAAGCGATTATGTGCGCATGGAGTCCCATGAAGATTGAAGATCCGCACGTAAAAACGCCTGGGCGCGCCTGGCCTGAAGCCATCAGCGCCTGGCTGGTTCCCAGGACCCCGCCGCCGTTCTGGCGGGCGGCGCTGATCACCGCGGCGGCGATCCTCGCGGCGATGGGCCTGCGCATAGCTCTGCTGGGGCTGAGCAGCGGGATCGGGGCCACCCAGGCCTTCTTCCCGGCCCTGGTGGTGGTCACCCTCTATGCCGGCTGGCGCTGGGGCGCCGTGCCGATCGTGATCGGTTCGGCCTTCGCCTGGTGGCTGTGGGGCGGACTGCGCGGCGACATCGACCAGGGCGAGATCGCCACCCTCGTGCTGTTCGTGCTGTCGGCGATCATCACCACCGCCCTGGCCCAGGCCCTGCGCGACAACCTGGCCCAGCTGGGCCTGGCGCGCCGCCGCCAGGCCGAGGCCGAGGCCCGCCTGCAGGTGGCCCAGAAATCGGCCGGGGTCGGTCCGTGGGAATGGGACGTGGCCAACAACACCCTGGAGCTGTCGCGCACCGCCCGCGAGAACCTGGGCGTGGCGGTGGACGGCCCGGTCGACATGGCCGCCCTGGTCCAGTGCGTCCATCCCGACGACCGCCCCCTGATCCAGCAGAAGATCCGCGACGCCATCAAGAGCGGCCCGCTCTACGAGGTGGAATACCGCCTGGCCGACCATCCCGACGGCGAGCGCTGGATCCACGGCCAGGGCGAGGTGGTCCGCGACGAGACCGGCCGGGCGATCCGCGTGCTGGGCGTCAATTACGACATCACCAAGCGGCGGCTGGCCGAGGAGAGGCTGCGC
Source organism: Caulobacter sp. GW821-FHT09B08 (assembly GCF_059418225.1). Classification (NCBI taxonomy): domain Bacteria; kingdom Pseudomonadati; phylum Pseudomonadota; class Alphaproteobacteria; order Caulobacterales; family Caulobacteraceae; genus Caulobacter; species Caulobacter sp. GW821-FHT09B08. The sequence goes on from NZ_JBWKPL010000001.1 coordinate 536,257, forward strand.
GAGAGCGAGGCCCGCTTCCGCGCCCTGGCCGACAGCGCCCCGGCCCTGATGTGGATCAGCCGCGAGGACGGGGCGCGCGAGTTCGTCAACGCCGCCTATCAGGACTTCGCCGGCGTCTCCTACGAGGAGTCGCTGGTGCTGGACTGGCGCTCGCGGCTGCACGCCGACGACCTGCCCGGCATCCTCAAGGCCCAGATCGCCGGCGAGGCCTCGCGCCGGCCGTTCAACATGGAGGGCCGCTATCGCCGGGCCGACGGCCAGACCCGCTGGCTGAAGTCGTTCTCCCAGCCCCGCCTGGGCCCCGGCGGCGAGTTCATCGGCTTCATCGGCATCGCCTTCGACGTCACCGACGCCAAGGAGGCCGAGGTCAAGCTGACGGGCCTGAACGAGCTCTTGGCCGACCGCGTGCAGGAGGCCCTGTCCGAGCGCGACGACGCCCAGGCCGCGCTCACCCAATCGCAGAAGCTGGAGGCCATCGGCCAGCTGACCGGCGGGGTGGCGCACGACTTCAACAACCTGCTGACCGTGATCATCGGCGCCCTGGACGTGCTGCAGCGCAATCCCGAGGACGAGGGCCGGCGCGCGCGCATGCTGAGCGCGGCCCAGTCGGCCGCCCGGCGCGGCGAGAAGCTGACCCAGCACCTGCTGGCCTTCGCCCGCCGCCAGCCGCTGAACCCGGAAATCTGCCGGATCGACTCCATGATCGTCGAGAGCGAGGGCCTCTTGCGCCGCGCCGTCGGCGAGGGGGTGGACCTGAGCCTGGATCTGAAGGCCGGCGCCCGCACCACCCTGACCGACTCCAGTCAGTTCGAGGCGGCGTTGCTGAACCTGGTGGTCAACGCCCGCGACGCCACCCCGGCCGGCGGCAGGATCACCGTGCTGTCCGAAGGCGTGGACCTGGCCGAGCCGCGCGGCGAGCTGCCGCCCGGCCGCTATCTGCGCGTGGCCGTGCGCGACACCGGCTCGGGCATGGACGCCGAGACCCTGCAGCGAGCCTTCGAGCCGTTCTACACCACCAAGCCGGTGGGCAAGGGCACGGGCCTGGGCCTGTCGCAGGTCTACGGCTTCGTGCGCCAGAGCGGCGGCGAGGTGACCATCGAGTCCGAGCCTGGTGTCGGCACCACCGTCTCCATGTTGCTGCCGGTGCGCGAGGCCTTCAGCCCGGTCGAGGTGCTGGCCGTCCAGCCGCCCGCCACCCGGGCCATGGCCCACGTGCTGCTGGTCGAGGACGACGTGGAGGTGGGCGACCTGATCTCGGCCATGCTCGACGAGCTGGGCCACATGGTCAGCCGCGCCGCCAACGCCGACGAGGCCCTGGTCATCGCCCGCGCCGACCCCACCCTGGGCCTGGTGATCACCGACGTGATGATGCCGGGCGGCAAGAGCGGGGTGGACCTGGCCGTGGTCCTGGCCAGCGAGCGCCCCGAACTGCCGATCCTGCTCAGCTCCGGCTATACCGGCCAGGAACTGGTCCGCGCCGACGAGACCCCCTGGACCTTGCTGCGCAAGCCGTTCGCCCTGGACGCCCTGGCCCAGGCCATGGCCGACGCCTGGGATCGCCACTCGCCGGTCCAGTCGGCGAAGAAGGCGGGGAAGGGCGCGAAGGCCAAGGGATAGGATCGCCGTTCAGGCGGGCTGGCTCCGCCGCCCATATCGGTGTTATTCGGGGCCGATAGCGCAGCTAGAGCCCTCAATGCCTTTTCGCCGGCACGACCGACTTGTCCTGGCGCTGCTCGCGGTCGTGCTCGGGGCCGCCCTGACGGACGTTCCGGCCCAGGCCGCCGCCGGCCGCCTGGTGGCCTTCGACATTCATCGCGACACCCTGGCCTCGGCCCTGTTCGAGGTGGCCAGGCAGGGCGGCGTCGACCTGATGTTCGCCTCGCCGGTCGCCGGCAAGGCCCCGGTCCTGAAGGGCAGGATGTCGGTCGAGACGGCCCTGGCCCGCCTGCTGGAGGGCAGCGGCCTGGGCGTTCGCCGCACGCCCGACGGCGCCTTCGTCGTCTACGCCTTGCCCCCCGCCGCCGCCGCGCCGCCGCAGGTCGACGAGGTGGTGGCCCTGCCCGAGCTCCTGATCACCGGCCGGCGCAGCCAGAACAGCGACATCCAGCGCACCCAGAACGACATCCAGCCCTACAAGGTCTGGGGCTCGCGCGACCTGGCCCTGTCGCACGCCGAGACCCTCGACGACTTCCTGCGCGGACGCCTGTCCAGCAACGGCCAGGTCGGGGCGGCGGTCCAGGATCCCGCCGGCCAGAACGGCAGCAGCCGGTCCGAGATCGATCTGCGGGGCCTGGGGGCCAACCAGACCCTGGTGCTGATCGACGGCCGCCGCATGCCGGGCCTGCCTTCGAACAGCAACGCCTTCCTGCAGGCCGACATCAACGCCGTGCCGCTGTCGGCGGTCGACCGCATCGAGGTGCTGACCGCCACGTCCGGCGGGATCTACGGCGCGGGCGCGATGGCCGGGACGGTCAACATCGTGCTGAAGCGCGACTACCGGGGCGCCGACCTGGCGGTCACCTACGGCGACACCTCCCGCTTCGATGCGCCGACCCAGCGGGTGGACGGCCGGATCGGCTTCACCCCGGACGGCGGCCGCACCGACGTGATGGTCGCCTTCAGCCATGCGATGGGCGCCGACCTGCGGATCGGCGAGCGCGACTATCCCGCCAGGGCCCGGGCGCGGCGCTACGCCAACGACCCGGCCGCGTTCCTGCGCGAACCGCCCGCCAGCACCGCGGTCAGGATCACGAACTACAGCTATTTCGGCCCCGCTTACGCCGAGCCGCTGGTCCTCAAGGACGCCTATGGCGGCGCCGCCCTGGGCGCGAGCTCCACCTTCGTCCCGGTCGGCTATGGCGGCCTCGCCAGCGACGGCGGCGCGCTGCTGACAGCCAACGCCGGAAAGGTCGACGCCGCGTTGGCGCCCGGCCTGATCGACCCGCGGGCCAGCCTGGTCACGCGGCCGGAAACCTCGTCGGCCCTTCTCAGCATCCGCCGCCGGTTCGGCGACAGGGTGGAGGCCTATGTCGACGGCCTGGCCTTGCGCAACGAGGGGCGCTCGTTCAGCCCCCTGACCACCTATGACGAGGTCAATCTGGGCCCCGACGCCCCGGCCAATCCGTTCACCAGCCTGGTCACCCTCGACTATGCGATCCCGGGCCAGTCGATCGAGCGGCGCAACCGCACCACGACGACGCGGGCCACCGCCGGCCTGATCGTCGACCTGCCGGCCGCCTGGAAGCTCAACGCCGACTACACGGTGGGCGACGCCGAGGTCCGCAGCGTCCGGACCGAACACAGCGTCGGCGACGACTACTATGCCGGCCTGGTCGGCGAGCAGCCGCAAGGCCTGCCGGCGCTGTTTCCGCTGGGCGACTACCAGACCTTCCTCAAGGCGCTGGACGCCTATCGGCGCGACGCCACCAGCGTCTACACCCAGTCCAACCGCTTTCGCGTCGTCTCGGCCAGGCTGGCCGGAACGGTCACCGACCTGCCCGGCGGTCCGCTGACCTTGTCGCTGCTGGCCGAGGATCGCCGCGAGCACGTCCCGACCGCCACCTTCGTGAACCCGCCTAGCGGCGGCTTCGTCGCGGGCATGCCCGCCAACGTGACCCAGAGCGTCCGCTCCTACTACGCCGAGGCCCGCGCGCCGCTCACGCCGCGAGACGGCGGACCTCTGCTGCTGTCCGGGCTGGAGCTGCAGCTGGCGGCGCGTCGCGACGCCGTGCGGTCGATCCTTCCCGCCAATCTCGAGGACGGCGTGGACACCAACAACGAGACGGTCGACGACCGCCAGGCGGTGTCGGTCTACACCGTGGGCCTGCGGGTCTTTCCGATACGCGACGTGATGCTGCGCGCCAGCGCGGCGTCAGGCTTCCTGCCCCCGGCCATCGGCCAGTTGGCTTCGGCGACCACGCCCTACGTCTCGGACGCCGATCTCTACGACGCCCTGGGCGGCGAGGCGGCGGGCTACAGATACATCCCGTGGTTCGCCGCGCCGCGCGACGCCAAGCGGGGCGGCGAGCCCATCGGGACCGAGCAGGCGTTCGGCGTCGCCACGGGCGGATCGCGGGCCGCCGAGCGGGCGCGCAGCGTTTCGGTCGGCCTGGTGGCGACGCCCAGCGCCCTGCCCGGCCTGAGGTTCTCGGTCGACTACACGCGCATCGCCAAGACCGGCGAGCCCGTGCTGATCCACGACGGCAGCGTGGACTACTTCCTAAGCCACGAGTCCCTCTATCCGGGCCGGGTGACCCGCGCGGCCCTGACCGACGCCGACCGGGCCAAGGGCTATACGGCGGGGGCGATCACCGGCATCGACGTCACCTCCCTCAGCATCGGCGAGACGATCAGCCAGGCGGTGGACTTCCAGCTGGACTATGTGGTCGCCACCCGAAAGGCCGGCGAGCTGCGGTTCTCCAGCTCGGCGACGTGGCAGCCCTCCCTGAGGCGCCGCCAGGATCTGAATACCGACCCCGTCAATGTGGTCGGCGACGCGGCGGGACCGCTGAGCTGGCGCGGCACGGCGGGCCTGGAGTGGTCGCAAGGCCCGTGGATGATGGGCGTCACCGCGCAATACTACGATCACTACCGGATCGCGCGGGCGGGCCAGAGCCAGGCCGCCATCGACCAGATGGAGCGCTATCAGGGCTCGGCCTGGATTCCCCGCCAGGTCTATTTCGATCTGGCCGGCGCCTATCGCTTCGAGCTGCCGTCCACGGCGCCGGCGCGCTCGATCGAGGTGCGGTGCGGGATCCTCAACGTGCTGGACCACGACGCCCCGGTGGTCGCCGACGCCGCGAGCCTTGGCTACAGCCCCTATGCCGACCCGCGCGGCCGCCGCTTCGAACTGACCCTGCTGGGCCGCTTCTGAAGCGGCCCCTCAGATGGCCTGGGGGAAGTTGAACACCCCCGCCGGGTCGACCTTGGTCTTCAGAGCCCGCAACGGCCCCAGGTTCGGCCCGTAATAGGCCTCGCGGTAATCCACCAGCGAAGGGTCGGCGAAGTTCTGGTAGGCGCCGCCGCCGGCGCGGGGGCGCATGGCGGCGTAGAAGTCGTTCTGCCAGATGTGGTTGCGGTCCAGGAGGGCGGCGTTGTGGTCGTCGGACTCGTTCCAGTAGAGGCCCACCACCATCAGCCAACGGCTGTCGCGGTGGACGAAGGCGGTGTCGCTCCACTTGGGCTTGTTGACCTGACCGCCGGTCTGGAAGAATCGCAGGTCGCAATAGCCGTAGGTCCCCGGCCAGCGGCGCAGGTGGGCGAAACCCGCCGTCAGGTCGTCCAGGCCGAAGGGCCGGTTCACGAAGGCCGAGCGCTCCTGGTAGAAGGTGGGAAAGCCGTCCTCGTGCAGCACGGTCTGGGCGTCCCAATAGTCCAGGTACTTCAGGCCGAAGCCCCCGGTGGGGGCGACCAGGTCCGTGACCGGCCGCAGGATCGCCTCCAGCTCGCCGGGCGGGCCGGCATACTGGCCCAGCACGCTGACCGGCACGTCGTAGCCCGCCGCCACCTGCAGCGGGGTGACCGCCCCGAACGACACCCGCGAGCCCAGGGCGTCGGGCGCGGCGTTCAGCGCCGCCATCAGCCGCTCGCCCAGCACCTCGACCGGCACGCGGCTGGGCGTCTGGGGCGTGCGGCTCCAGGTCAGCTCGAACACCGTGACCTTCAGGCTGGAGACGTCGAAGGTCTGCAGGTCGAAGCGTGTGCTGATCCCGAAATTGCCGCCGCCGCAGCCCCGGGCCGCCCAGAACAGGTCCTTGTCGATCCCCGTCGAGCGGGGCGACAGGTCGTGGATCGCGCCGTCGGCCGTCACCATCCGGACGCCCGTCACCTGGTCGCAGGCCAGGCCCCGGGCCCGCATGTTGAAGCCGATGCCGCCGCCCAGCAGGAAGCCGGCCGCCCCCACCGACGGACAGCGGCCATGGGTCACCGCCCGCTTGTTGAGGGCGAGCGCCGTGTAAAGGTCGCGGTTGCGGGCCCCGGCCTGGACGCTGAGCACCCCGGTGCGCACGTCGTACGAGGCCTGGTTCATCAGCCCCGTCTCGATCATCAGCCCCTCGGTGGTGGAATAGCCGGCATAGGAGTGGCCGCCGCCCCGGGTGATCAGCGGCACGCGCTCGCGCTGCGCCCACAGCAGGGCGGCGGCCACGTCCTTTTCCGAGGCGCAGCGGGCCACGCCCTGGGGCAGGACGTCGGCGTAGCGCAGGTTGTTGGGCAGGACGATCAGCCGGTAGTCGGCGTCGTAGGGCCGCAGCACCCGGCCGGTGGGCATGGCCCGGGCCAGCCTTTGCCAGGCGGCGTCGGGGATGACGGGCTGGGCCTTGAGCCGCCGCACCTCGCGCTCGGAAAAGGCCCGCGCCACGCCGGGCGCCACGGCCGCGCCGGCGGCCAACGCCCCCGTGGCCAGGAAGAACTCGCGCCGGCTGGCGAAGTAGCGCTTGGACTGGCTCATGGCTTTCCCCCTGGTTTCCGCGAGCGTCCGTCCGACCGGAATCGCGCGCCGCTTCCCTGAACACAATCATGACGCGTGATGCACGGAAAGGTTTAATTTGGATCGCCCGTGCGGCCAGGGCGGGCGCCGCATACGGATTTTTCCCCAGGCGCTTTGCAATCCCGCTCGGAAGGTCTATATGTGATCCATCCCTTTTGCTCAATTTCAGCATAAGGGTGACGCCGAGATGGCGCCCAGAGGAACGGGCCCTCGTCTCCGGCGTTTTTTGAGGCCCGAGAAATGCTCAGTTTGAGCATAAGAGAGGATCACATGGCCGACGGCTGCGCGCCCCTCGCCTTCACCCCCGACGTCCAGGCGGCCACCGCCGGCATGTGGGACAAGGTCAAGCACCACGTTACCCCGCTGGAATGGCAGGCCCACGCGCCCCTGATCGCCGAGATCAATCGGCTCAAGCGCGAGAAGAACGCCGTCATCCTGGCCCACAACTACATGACGCCCGAGATCTTCCACGGCGTGGGCGACTTCGTCGGCGACAGCCTGGCCCTGGCCCGCGAGGCGGCCAAGTGCGACGCGGCCGTGATCGTCCAGGCCGGCGTGCACTTCATGGCCGAGACCAGCAAGGTGCTGGCCCCGGAAAAGAAGGTGCTGATCCCCGACCTGCGGGCCGGCTGCTCGCTGGCCTCCTCGATCACCGGCGCCGACGTGCGGCTGATCAAGCAGCGCCACCCCGGGATCCCGGTCGTCACCTACGTCAACACCACCGCCGACGTGAAGGCCGAGACCGACATCTGCTGCACCAGCGCCAACGCCGTGCAGGTGGTCGAATGGGCCGCCCGCGAGTGGGGCGTCGACAAGGTGATCCTGATCCCCGACGAGTTCCTGGCCCGCAACGTCGCGCGCCAGACCAGCGTCAAGATCATCGCCTGGGCCGGCCGCTGCGAGGTGCACGAGCGCTTCACCGCCCAGGACATCGCCGACATGCGCTACGCCTGGCCCGAAGCCGAGATCCTGGCCCACCCCGAGTGCCCGGCCGAGATCCTGGAGGCGGCCGACTTCGCCGGCTCCACGGCGGCGATGAACGACTATGTCGCCCTGCGCAAGCCCAAGCAGGTGGTGCTGATCACCGAGTGCTCGATGGCCTCCAACGTCCAGGCCGAAAGCCCGGGCACCCAGTTCATCGGCCCCTGCAACATGTGCCCGCACATGAAGAAGATCAGCCTGCAGAACATCCACGACGCCCTGCTGCATGACCGGTTCGAGGTGACGATCGACCCGTCGGTGGCCATCCGCGCCAAGCTGGCCGTGCAGCGGATGATCGACCTGCCCCCGCCGACCGTTCCGGCCCGCTACGACCTGGTCAAGGCCCAGCACCACGTGGACGTTGAGCTGATCTAAAAGCCCTTCCCCCTCGATGGGGGAAGGGTTGGGATGGGGGTGGCGCGGCCTATCCGCCTCACCGCCACCCTTGTCTTCTTCGATGGCTGAACCGCCGTGTTCACCCCCATCCCCGGCCCTTCCCCCATCAAGGGGGAAGGGAGTTGGAGCGTAAGATGATTGAGCGCCGCATCCTCTTCGACGGCCCCGTGATCCTCGGGGCGGGCCTGGCGGGCCTGACCGCCGCCCTCGCCGCCGGCAAGGCGCTGGTGCTGTCGCCCGTCCCGCTGGCCACCGGCTGCTCCAGCGCCTGGGCGCAGGGCGGGATGGCGGCGGCGTTGTCGGACGACGACGCCCCGGCCCTGCACGCGGCCGACACCGTCGCGGCGGGCGCGGGCCTGTGCGATCCGGCGGCGGTCGAGCTGCTGACCACCGAAGGCCCCGCCGCCGTCCGCGCGCTCGCCGCCCTGGGGGCGCCGTTCGACCGCCAGGCCAACGGCGACTTCGTGCTCAGCCTGGAAGCCGCCCACGCCAAGGCCCGGGTCGCCCGGGTCGGCGGCGACGGGGCCGGCGCGGCGATCATGGCCGCCGTGGTCGCGGCGGTGCGCGCCGCGCCCTCCATCGAGGTGCGCGAGAACGCCCGCGCCCGGCGGCTGCTCCAGGACGCGACCGGCCGCGTGGTCGGGGTGTTGGCCGAGATCGACGGGACGCTGGTCGAGATCGTCGCCCCGGCGGTGATCCTGGCCACCGGCGGGATCGGCGGCCTCTACGCCGTCACCACCACGCCCGCCCAGGTGCGCGGCGAGGGCCTGGGCCTGGCCGCCCTGGCCGGGGCCGAGATCGCCGATCCGGAGTTCGTGCAGTTCCACCCCACGGCCATCGACATCGGCAAGGACCCCGCCCCCCTGGCCACCGAGGCCCTGCGCGGCGAGGGGGCGATCCTGCGCAATGCGGACGGCCGGGCGTTCATGGCCGACTACCACCCCGCCCGCGAGCTGGCTCCGCGCGACGTCGTCGCCCGCGCCATCCACGCCGAACGCGCGGCGGGTCGCGGCGCGTTCCTGGACGCCACGGCGGCGGTCGGCGCGCACTTCGACCGCGAGTTCCCGGCCGTCTTCGCCGCCTGCATGGGCGCGGGCATCGACCCGCGCGTCCAGCCGATCCCGGTGACCCCGGCGGTGCACTACCACATGGGCGGCGTCGCCACGGACCTGGACGGTCGCACCAGCCTGCCCGGCCTGCTGGCCGCCGGCGAATGCGCCGCCACCGGCGTGCACGGCGCCAACCGCCTGGCCTCCAACAGCCTGCTGGAAGCGGCCGTCTTCGGCGCCCGCGCCGGCCGGGTCGCCCGCGATCTCGCGATGGGCGGCGAACCCGTCGCGGCCGAACCGGCGCCCGACCTGCCCGACGCCGCCCTCCAGATCCTGCGCCAGGCCATGAGCCGCGACGCGGGCGTGATCCGCGACGCCGAGGGCCTGGCCCGCCTGGCCGCCGTGCTCGACGCCCTCGAAGCGGCCCACGACCGCGCCCCCACCCTGGTCGCCGCCCAGCTGATCGCCCGCGCCGCCCTGGCCCGCCAGGAAAGCCGAGGCGGCCACTTCCGCGCCGACTTCCCCGCCACGGCCCTGGCCGAGCGCACCTTCGTCACCCTGGACGCCTCCGCCGTCGGCTTGCGCTACGCGGCGGAATAGGGGCACATAACGGGAACGGAGGCGCAGTCATGACGGCGACGAACCCAGGCTTCGAGGAACGCGGCGGCTTCGCGTGGGATTTCGACGCGCCGTGGATCGATGACTCTGGGCGCAGGGACTTCCTGTTCGACTTCGACCAGTTCGAACGAATGGACGAAGCCGGGGTCTTCGAGGGCGTCCCGGGTCGCTTCGAACTGATCGAGGGGAAAATCATTCAGATGGCGCCAGCCTCGACGGATCATGGCGAAGTCAGCATCAATGTCGGCGTCGCCCTCAAGAGCGCCACGCAAGCGGTCGTGGCGCCTCAAAAGTTCAAGGTGCTCGCGGGCGCCACCTTGCATATCGACGATCACAACGCGCCGCTGCCCGACATCCTCGTCATGCACGCCGGCGCTCTCGAAAAATTCGCTCAGGCGTCGCAGGCCGTGCTGGTGGTCGAGGTCTCAATCGCGACCCGTCGTTACGATCTCGCCGAGAAAAGTCGCCTCTATGCCTTGGCCGGCGTGCCCGAATACTGGGTGGTCGAACCCAAGGCTCGTCGCGTGACCGTCCATCGCGAACCCAAGCCCGACGGGACCTGGACTTCGATCACCGTTCTCGACGGCGACGCCTATGTCTCGCCGCTGTTCTCGTCGCAGATCCATATCCCGCTGTCGGAGCTGTTTTGATTACCCCCCCGATCACGCCCCCCATCACGCCGCTCCCCGACCTCCTCGTCCGCCCGATCATCGACATGGCCCTGGCCGAGGATCTGGGCCGGGCCGGCGACATCACCGCCCAGGCCTGCATCGATCCGGACGCCCGCCTGTCGGTGGTGTGGGCCGCGCGGCAGGACGGGCGGATCGCGGGGCTGTCGTGCGCGCGCCTGTCCCTGGCCGCCCTGGACCCGACCGCGACCTTCGAGGTCGTCACCCCCGACGGGGCCGACGCCGCCCCCGGCGCGATCCTGGCCCGGGCCGAGGGCAACGCCCGCGCCGTGCTGGCCGCCGAGCGCACGGGGCTGAACCTGCTGGGCAAGCTGTCGGGCATCGCCACCCTGACCCGCGCCTATGTGCGCATGGTCGAGGGCACCAGCGCCACCATCGTCGACACCCGCAAGACCACGCCGGGCCTGCGGGCGCTGGAGAAATACGCCGTGCGCTGCGGCGGTGGCATCAACCACCGCTTCGGCCTCGACGACGCCATCCTGATCAAGGACAACCACGTGGCGGCCTGCGGGGGCGTCGGCGAGGCCGTCCGCCGGGCCCGCGCCTTCGCCGGCCACCTGGTCAAGGTCGAGGTCGAGGTCGATGGGCTCGACCAGCTGGAAGACGCGCTGAAGCACGGCCCCGACGTGGTCATGCTCGACAATTTCAGCCTCGACGACCTTTCGACCGCCGTGTCGCTGGCCAAGGGCCGCGCGGTGCTGGAGGCCTCGGGCGGGGTGAACCTGACCACCGTCCGCGCCATCGCCGAAACGGGGGTGGACGTCATCAGCGTCGGCGCCCTGACCCACTCGGCCGTGGTGCTGGATATCGGCCTGGACGCGGTTTGAGGGCGGCCGGCTTCTCTCCTCCCCCGTGAAACGGGGGAGGTGTCCGCGCAGCGGACGGAGGGGGCGTCCGGCCGCCACACGACGCCCCCTCCGTCACGATGCGTATCCGCATCGCGCCACCTCCCCCGCCATGCGGGTGAGGAGGGTCGCCGCCCCAACCGCAAATGGTGCGACAATCCGCCCCACCCTTTAGGCGACAGCCCTTTCTTAACGGTGTTCAGGCATAGGGTAACGGTCCCGGCACGTCGCGGGACAGGGGGCGGAGCGCGTCGGGGTCTTGCAGCCAAGTCAGTACATCAATCTCGAGAAGGCTCGGGCGTTGGTCGTCGACGACAACCCCCAGTCCCTCGACATTCTCGTGGGCGTGCTCACGAGCTTTGGCCTGCGCAACATCACCCGCAAGGCCGACGGCGCCGAGGCGCGCGAAGAGCTGAAGTTCCACCAGTACGACCTGGTGCTGAGCAACAGCGCCCTGCCCGAGCTGGACGGCTACGACCTGACCCGCTGGCTGCGCCGCGAGGCCGAAGAGGCCAATCGGATGACGCCGGTGATCATCGTCACCTCCCACACCCGCCGCAGCCAGGTGGAGAAGGCCCGCGACTGCGGCGCCAACTTCATCGTCACCAAGCCGATCTCGCCGGCCGTCATGCTTGAGCGCATCCTCTGGGTGGCCAAAGGCGACCGCCTGTTCATCGAATGCGACGCCTATGTCGGCCCCGACCGGCGCTGGCGCAACCAAGGACCTCCCGTGGAATTCCCAGACGGCCGCCGCCGCGACGATCAGTCCATTGAACTGGGCGAGCCCGAGGGCCAGAACATGAGCCAGGACGAACTGGACGCCCTGATCAAGCCGATGAAGTCGATCGCATGAGCGAGGTCAAGAAAAGCCGCATGAAGCCGCGCCTGGGCCAGCTGATGGCGCAGAAGGGCGGCATGTACGTGGCCGAGGCCCTCAAGCGCGCCGACGCCACGCTGGAGACCCTGCGCGAGCCGTCCCTGACCGGCATCGACGACTACATCGCCGCGCTGGACAAGCTGCTGATCGCCGAGGTGGACGACGCCCTGCGGATCGAGAAGCTCTATGCCCGGGCCGGCGACATCGTCAGCCTCAGCGGCGCCGAGCGCAACGAGGCCGTCGAGGTGGCCGCCCGCTCGCTGTGCGACCTGCTGGACGAGGCCGAGACCATGACCCCCAACCTGCTGGCGGGGATCAAGGTGCACGTGGCCTCGATCAAGCTGCTGCACCGCACCGATTCCGACCCGGCCACCCACGGGGTGATCCTGCAGGGCCTGGCGGCGGTGCTGGAAAAGCAGCGGGGTTAAGCGGCCTCGGCCGGGGACATGCGCATGCGCGTGTCCCCAAATTCAAGCTCGGCGCTTCCTGATGGGGACACGCACAAGTGCATGTCCCCGGTCGCGCGTCCTACCGCTTCCCGCGCAGCCACGGCGCCAGGCGGTCCTGTAGCGGCTGGTCGATATAGGTGTGGAACGCCCAGGCCGCGCCCATGGCCAGGGGGAACGAGGCCAGCCACATCAGCCATTGCCAGCCGATGCCGATCGGCACGGTCTCGATCAGCTTGTGCACCGCGCTCCAGTAGATCACGCCCACGAAGATGTGGGTGATGAACAGGGCGAACGACAGCTTGGCGCCCTCCTCGATCCAGGCGCGGGGATGCTTGACGGGCAGGCGGCCGGCCCCCAGCACGATGGCGGCGATGGCGGCCAGGCAGGGCACGTCGAACCACAGCTCGTCGGGCAGGGCGTAGCGGTCCAGCGGCTGCATGGCCACCAGCAGCACGACCCCGCCGACCAGCAGGCCGCGCGCGGCCTTCTCCGAGGGCCAGTTCATCTCCACCGCCCGCGCCAGGCAGACGCCCAGGGTGAACAGCGGCAGGGCCCGCACCACGCCGAAGCGGAACTGCAGATCCGACAGGGCGTGGTCGAACACCTTGCGCGCCAGCACCTCGCAGGCGGCGAAGGCCAGGGCTCCGGCCAGCGGCAGGATCCACGGCCAGCGCACCTTGTCGGCGACCCGCCAGATCCAGGGGAACACCGCGTAGCAGACGATCAGGGCCGACAGCGACCAGCTGGGCAGGTTCCAGCCGTCGCTGTTGAAGCCCCAGGCATGGACCAGCAGGGCCTGGACCGGCAGCTGGTCCCAGGCGAAGCGCGAGGGCTTGTGGGCGTCGGTGCCCACGGCGTTGAGGATCAGCACCAGCACGGCCATCATGGCCAGCACCACCAGGTGCCCCGGCCAGACGCGTCCGACCCGCCGCACCCAGAACCGCCCGTGGCTGATCCGTCCCGTCAGGGTCGAGGCGCCGTAGGCCCGGCCCAGCACGTAGCCCGACAGCATCAGGAAGAAGTCGGTCGCCAGAAACCCGCGCGAGAACACCTGGCCGAAGCGCTCGATCCGCATCGGGCCTTCCGCGCCGAAGTGGTAGAGCACGATCAGCAGCGAGGCGAGCAGCCGCAGCAGGTCCAGCGCCCCGCCCCGGGTGGCCACGCGCGCGGGCCGCTCGGCGACGGGGGTCGCGACAGGCTCGGCGGACAGCGGCGACTGCGGAGGAAGGGGGGAAGCGCTCACGGTCCCCGCCTTAACAAAGCCCGGCCCCGCGGGAAAGCACGCGACGCGCTTAAGGAGGCGGCGGGGCGCTTAGGCGCGGCGGCTGTCGCGGATGGGTGACAGGGGCCCCTACCCGCCCGGATGCAGCCCCGGCGCTTCCTGGCCCGTGCGGGCGACATATTCGGTATAGCCGCCGCCGTACTGGTGGACGCCCTCGGGGGTCAGCTCCAGCACGCGGTTGGAGAGGGCCGCCAGGAAGTGGCGGTCGTGCGAGACGAACAGCATGGTGCCCTCGAAGTCGGCCAGGGCCGCCACCAGCATCTCCTTGGTGGCCATGTCCAGGTGGTTGGTCGGTTCGTCCAGCACCAGCAGGTTCGGCGGATCGAACAGCATCTTGGCCATGACCAGGCGAGCCTTCTCGCCGCCGGACAGTACGCGGCAGGGCTTTTCCACATCGTCGCCGGAGAAGCCGAAACAGCCCGCCAGGGTCCGCAGCGCGCCCTGTCCGGCCTGCGGGAACGAGCGCTCCAGCGACTCGAAGATCGTCTCCTCGCCGTCCAGCAGGTCCATCGAGTGCTGGGCGAAATAGCCCATCCGGACGCTGGCGCCGATGTGGACCGCGCCCTGGTCGGGCTTGGCGTCGCCGGCCACCAGCTTCAGCAGGGTCGACTTGCCCGCGCCGTTGGCGCCCAGCACGCACCAGCGCTCGCGCCGGCGCACCAGGAAGTCGAAGCCGTCATAGATCGGCTTGTCGCCATAGCCCTTGCGCACGCCACGCAGGCTGATCACGTCCTCGCCCGAGCGGGGCGGGCTCTGGAATTCGAACTGCACCGTCTGGCGGCGGCGCGGGGCCTCGACGCGCTCGATCTTGTCCAGCTTCTTGACCCGGCTCTGCACCTGGGCGGCGTGCGAGGCGCGCGCCTTGAACTTCTCGATGAACTTGATTTCCTTGGCCAGCATGGCCTGCTGGCGCTCGTACTGCGCCTGGCGCTGCTGCTCGGTCAGAGCGCGTTGCTGGTCGTAGAAGTCCAGATCGCCCGAGTAGGTGATCAGTTGGCCGCCATCGATCTCGACCACCTTGCCGATGATGCGGTTCATGAAGGCGCGGTCGTGCGAGGTCATCAGCAGCGCGCCGTCGTAATTCTTCAGGAACGCCTCCAGCCAGATCAGGCTCTCCAGGTCCAGGTGGTTGGAGGGTTCGTCCAGCAGCATGGCGTCGGGGCGCATCAGCAGGATGCGGGCCAGGGCCACGCGCATCTTCCAGCCGCCCGACAAGAGGCCGACGTCGCCGTCCATGCGCTCCTGGCTGAAGCTGAGGCCCGCCAGAACTTCGCGCGCCCGGGCTTCCAGCGCATAGCCGTCCAGCTCCTGGAAGCGCTCCAGCACCTCGCCATAGCGCTCCATGACCGCGTCCAGCCGGTCGGCCTGGTCCGGGTCGACCATCACCGCCTCCAGCTGCGCCATCTCGGCGGCCAGGGCGCTGACGGGGCCGACGCCGTCCATCACCGCGGCGACCGCGCTCTGGCCCGACATCTCGCCGACGTCCTGGCTGAAATAGCCGATCTTGATGCCGGGATCGCTCGCCACCAGCCCGTCGTCGGGCTGCTCCTGGCCGGTGATCATGCGGAAAAGCGTGGTCTTGCCGGCGCCGTTGGGGCCGACCAGCCCGACCTTTTCACCCTTCTGGATGCCCATCGAGGCTTCGATGAACAGGATCTGGTGGCCGTTCTGCTTGGAGATGTTGTCGAGGCGGATCATGGGGCGGTCTGCTAGCCCGCGCGGGAGAAGAACGCCAGCCTTGGCGCGGCGCCAAATTCCAGGCGCGACGATTAGGCCCGTCCCCCCACTCCATCTTGAGCGCGAACTAACGGCCCCGCGCGCATGCGTGTGTCCCCAGCCGCATCCCGGACCTTGCACCCGTCCACCGGCACCCCATCTGTAACTTCTACAGTATCTAATCGGACCACCCACCATGACCGCCCGCTTGCCCGTCCTGTTCCTCGGCCACGGCTCGCCGATGAACGCCATCCTGGACAACGACTGGAGCCGCGCCTGGGCGGCGCTGGGCGCCGAGCTGCCGCGTCCCAAGGCGGTGCTGATGATCAGCGCCCACTGGGAGACCATGGGCGCCAGCGCGGTCAGCGCGGCCGAGGCCCCCGAGACCATCCACGACTTCGGCGGCTTCCCCCAGGCCCTGTTCGACGTGCGCTACGGCGCGCCGGGCGATCCGGCGCTGGCCCGGCGCGTGGCCGAGATCCTGTCGCCCGATCCTGTCGTCCAGCATCCCACGCGGGGCCTGGACCACGGCGCCTGGGGCGTGCTGCGGCCGATGTATCCGCACGCCGACGTGCCGGTGGTGCAGCTGTCGCTGGATCGCGGCCGGCCCGACCGCTGGCACTACGAGGCGGGCAAGCGCCTGGCCGCCCTGCGCGACGAGGGCGTGCTGATCGTCGGCAGCGGCGACATCGTCCATAACCTGCGGGCGGTGAACTTCCGCACGGGCGAGACCCCCGACTGGGCGCCGCGCTTCAACGAGACGGCCAAGGCCCTGATCGCCGCCGGCGACCACGATCCGCTGATCGACTGGCGGAGCCTCGGCCCCGACGCCGAGGCCTCGATCAACAGCGCCGAGCACTACCTGCCCCTGCTCTACGTGCTGGGCGCGCAGGCGGCGGGCGAGCCGGTGTTGTTCCTCACCGACGACGTCTTCGCGGCGATCTCGATGACCAGCGTGAAGATCGGCTAGGTCGGATCGACATTCAGCTGCGTCATATCTTTTAAGCTCCGTCATTCCGGGCCTTGTGCCCGGAACCCCTCTGCCCGCCGCCGGTGCGGATGGGGCGGTTCGCCGGCGAACCGCTTGCGCCTCACGTGCAAGCTGAACCAGGGGTTCCGGGCACAAGGCCCGGAATGACGGCCGTTATGGGGGACGGGCTGCGCTTGAATGCCGGTCCGCTCTAGGCCAGCTCGTCGCCGGTGACGATCCGCCCCCGGATCAGCACCATGTCCTCGACCAGCGAGATGCTGGCCGACGGCCCGGCCAGGGTGACGGTCTCCGGGGTCAGGGCCAAGAGGTTGGCTTCCGAGACGAGGGTGACCTGGCCGTCGCGGGCGGTGAACCTGATCGGCCCGACCGTGATCGACAGTCCCTCGTCTCCGGCGCCGATGCGGATCGGCTCGCCCAGCGCGGGCTGGACCGACAGGTCGAAGCCGCCGACCTCCGGCCGGTCGTCGATGACCACCGTGACGGTGTCGGTCTTCAGCACGGCGGTCGGCGGACCGTCGTCGGCCAGCGGGACCTCGCCCTGACCCCAGAAGCAGCCGGCCCAGATCGGATAGTCCAGGTCGCCGCCCTCGAACTCGATCCACACCGACGCGCCGATGGGCGGCGGGGCGAAGGCGCCGACGCCGGGGCCGGCATAGGGCGCGCACGGCATGGCCCAGCTCGGCTGGCCTTGCGGGACCGCCGGCGTCTCCGCCAGCACGCGGCCCATGAAGAGCGGGTCCAGGTTATCGACCACCTTGCCGCGATACTTGCCCCAGTAGTGCGTGCGCGGCGCGTCCATCCGGCGGGTCCTTTCGAGCGAGCCGCGCCCAGGCTCCACCATTCGGCGACTTGGAGCAATCGGAACGCCCAAAGCCGCGCTTGCCTTGCCGCCCCGACGCACCGGATGCTCTCGCCGATCCCAGGGGAAACTCACGCATGCCGCGCCGTCGCGCCCTCACCCTCGCCGTCGCCCTGACGACGCTTGCCGCCCCGGCCCTGGCCCAGCCCGCCATGGACGGCGTCTGGCGCTCGCGCGGCTATGGCTACGTGGTCCAGTTCCAGGCCGGTAAGCCCAGGCTGTTCCACGCCGTCGACGGGGTCTGCTATCCCGATCCGCGCCCCGAGCCCGATCCGGACGGGGTGCTGGCCGTCAGCCGGGCCCTGGGCCCCGACACCGTCGCCTTCTCGTCGGGTCCGGCCGACACGGTCTATGTGTTCGACCGCCTGCCGGTCCTGCCCAAGGCCTGCGCGGCCAAGACCGACTGGACCCCGCGCCGGATCACCGCCCTGACCGCCCGCACCTTCGCGGCCTTCTACCCCTCGTCCCAGACCCGCCACATCGACTGGACCGCCCGCGCCCGCATCGCCGACAAGGCGGCCGCCAAGGCGACCAACGACGCGGCGCTCTACGACGTGCTGGCCGGGCTGATGGACGGTCTGGACGATCCGCACGTGGGCCTGCAGGCCACCCTGGGCGGCGACGACGAGCGCGCGTTCGAGAGCGGCGAGGCCGCCACCCTGATCAAGGTGCGCACCCAGTCGCGGACCGACGACCCCGCCGCCTCGGAAAAGGCCTGGCTGCAGGCCTATCGGCGCGGCGTGCTGGACGGGGTGCTGAAGGGCAAGGGCCACCAGGTGGCCAACAACCGCGTCTTCTGGGGCCGCGTGGGCGAGGTCGGCTATCTGAACGTCGTGACCATGGGCGCCTTCGACAAGGACGGCGCGCCCGACGATCCGGCCGCCCTGGACAAGGCCCTGGACGACGCCTTGGCCGCCTTTGCCGGCGCCAAGGCGGTGATCGTCGACGTCAGCAACAATCGCGGCGGCTTCGACGCCATCAGCCTGCGCATCGCCGGCCGCTTCGCCGACCGCTCGCGCCTGGCCTGGAGCAAGAACGCCGCCGGCGCGGCCGACGTCGCGCCCCAGGCCTTCCACGTCGATCCGGCGCGCGGTCCCCGCTACACGGGCCCGGTCTATCTGGTGACCAGCGACGTCACGGTCAGCGCCGGCGAGACCTTCGTCCTGGCCATGCGCGCCCTGCCCAATGTGGTGCAGGTGGGCGAGCGCACGCGCGGCGGGCTGTCGGACCAGTTGAACAAGCCCCTGCCCAACGGCTGGATGCTGACCCTGCCGGCCGAGATCTATCGCGACCCGCGCGGCGAGCGCTTCGAGGCCGTGGGCGTGCCACCCGACGTGGCCCGCCCGGTGTTCTCCGGCGACCTGGCCGAGGGTCACGCGCGAATGATCCGTGAGCTGATGGATGAGATCGAGACGGACTCGGCGCCGGGACCGGTGACGCGGAGCTGACCCCCTCCGGCCCTCTGGGCCACCTCCCCCTGAGGGGGAGGATTTACGCGGCGCAATGCTCCCCCTCAGGGGGAGCTGTCGCGAAGCGACTGAGGGGGTTTTCGGCGCATCCTTTCGCGCCCCCCAGCTGTTTCCACCCCATGACCTACCAACTGCATTACTGGCCCACGATACAGGGGCGCGGCGAGTTCGTGCGTCTGGCGCTGGAGGAGGCCGGAGCGGCCTATGTCGACGTGGCGCGCGGCGACGAGGCCGACGGCGGCGGCGAGGCGGCCCTGATGGCCGACCTGGACCGGGGCGACCACCCGCCCTTCGCCCCGCCCTTCCTGGTCGACGGCGACCTGGTGATCGGCCAGACGGCCAACATCCTGCTGCACCTGGGCCTGAGGCACGATCTCGCGCCCAAGGCCGAGGCCGGAAAGCTGTGGGTCCACCAGCTGCAGCTGACCATCGCCGACCTGGTCGCCGAGGCCCACGACGTCCACCACCCCGTCGGCATGGGCCTCTATTACGAGGACCAGAAGGCCGAGGCCGCCCGGCGGGCCGAGGAGTTTCGGGGTCAGCGGATCCCGAAATACCTGGGCTGGTTCGAGACGGTGCTGGAGCGCGCGCCCAAGGGTGGCTGGCTGACCGGCGAGGCCCTGACCTATGCCGACCTGTCGTTGTTCCAGGCGGTCGAGGGGCTGACCTACGCCTTTCCGCACGCCATGAAGCGGCTGGCGCCGAAGATCGGCCGCGTGCTCGCCCTGCGCGACGCGGTGGCCAAGCGGCCCAACATCGCGGCCTATCTGAAGTCGGACCGGCGGATCGCGTTCAGCACCGAGGGGATCTTCCGGCATTATCCGGAGCTGGATCCGGCCTAGGGCATGACCACCACTGTATAGCTCAATGCCGTGTTCTCCGCCTTGTGCGGCGTCTGCTCGTCGCTGACCATCAGTTGGCGAAAACGGCCGGCGCGGGCGGCTTCGACAGCATCGCCGTTGGTGCGCAGCGGCCTGGGACCCGCGTCCGTACGGGAATAGAACCACTCCCGTGCGAACCTGTCGGCGCTGTAGGGCTCTATCGGCCCGACGACACCCTCGGCGAAACTTATCACGGCCTTGGGATCATCGACCGCCGCGAAGACTTGGCACACCTTGTAGCGGACCCGGATCCTTTGCTTGCCGTCGCCCCCCAACAGGTCGCCGGGATTTTCGCTCACCAACAGAAGCCTGTCGCCTGACCGTCTGGCCTCGATGAAGGTTTCATTGCCCCGGGCGAAGCCCTTCGTCGGGGATTTGACCCAATGCCGCTTTTCCGCCTCGGCGAGCGCCCCCTCCCGGCTGGCGTCGGTGGCCATGCACATCGCCCGAAAGTCGGAGACGAGCGTCGCCGAGGGCACGGTTTGTCCCGCGGTCGCCAGCGACGGCATGGTCGCGGCCAACGCCGTCAGGCCCAGGAGCCGACCTGTGAAGTTACGCCTCGCGACCGCAGCCATGTCATACCCCCGCTCGTTTCAAAGCCAAGCTTACTGTCAGCCCGAGCGCCTACAAGCGAAAGCCGTTGGCATGCAGACGGGGGGTCAAGCCGTCGCGCCGACATCTGGCTGGAACAGCTCAGGCTTGGTCAGGCTCGGAGCGCCCTAGCTCGACGGCGAACCGCCCGCCACCACGTCCACCCGCCGCCAGGTCTGCGACTTGCAGAACAGCAGCAGGCAGCCCTTGGCCTTCATGGTGGTGGCGTCGGGGAAGTCGGCGGTGCCGCCGAGGGTCATGTTGAGGTCGGGCACGAAGACCTTGCCCTTCCAGCTGCCGTTCTTCTGCAGGGCGAAGTCGCGCAGCAGCTGCAGGCCCACCAGGTTGGGCGTGCCGCCCTTCTTGGCGTCGGCCTTGGCCTCGTCGTTGGCCCACACCACGACCCCGCAGGCGCGCCCGCCGCCGCAGGGCTTGATCTCGACATGGACCGAATTCTTGGGGTTGCGCCAGACGCCGTAGGTGAAGGTGTCGTCCGCCGAGGCCGGAAGCGCCGCCGACAGCGCTCCCACGCCAGCCAGCAGGGCGATAACCGATTTGACCCAACGCATGCGCGACATCTCCAGTCCCCGGAGCGTTTTGGTGCAGGTTTGCGGCTGGATCAAGTCACGGTGGTTTTCGGGATATTTCCGCGTTGACGCGAACTCCCTCTCTCCACCGTCATCCTCGGACTTGTTCCGAGGATCCCTGTGTCCGCCGGGCTGTCATCTCAGGACGCGCGCGGCGGGTGCGGCGCCTGTCCGGCAAACGGCAAACCCGCTGAAAGACGGGTCCTCGGAACAAGTCCGAGGATGACGGGTGTGGGGGCGGCGGGGAGCCTCGCCTCAAGCCTCCGCGCCCAGCGCCTGCGCCGCCGTCCGGGCCGCCGCCCAGCGTTCGTCCATGCCCTTGGCGTAGAGGGCCTGGATGCGTTCCAGCACCTGGGGCGGAGCGGTCTCGGGGCGGCCGGACTGGAAGGGCGGGGCCGGCGCGTACTCCACGGCCAGCTGGATGGCCTGGGCGGTTTCCGCCCCGGCGATCTCGGCGACGATGGTCAGGGCGAAGTCAACGCCCGCCGTCACCCCGCCGCCGGTGAACACATTGCCGTCGCGCGCCACCCGGGCCGGGTCGGGCGTGGCGCCGAACAGGGCCAGCTGGTCGCGCCAGGCCCAGTGGCAGGCCGCGCGCCTGCCCTGCAGCAACCCCGCCGCGCCCAGCAGCAGCGAGCCGGTGCAGACCGAGGTGACGTAGCGCGCCATGCCGGCCAGCCGGCGCAGCTGATCCAGATAGGCCGGATCGGCCATGGCCTCCGTCGTGCCGAAGCCGCCGGGCACGCACAGCAGGTCGCAGCGCTCGATGTCGGCCAGGCGCGGCAGGTGGGCGAAGACCAGGCCGTCGGCCTCGATCTCGCCGCCCGCCTCGCTGGCGACCACCACCTGGGCGCCGGGCAGGCGGCAAAGGATCTGGTGGGGTCCGGTGAAGTCCAGGTGGGTGACACCGGGGAACAGGGCGAACACGATGTGGAACGGCTGTGGCTTGGTCATGGGGAGCCCTCCTGTTGACGCCCGATCATCCCCCGCCTAGCGTCAGGCTGAAATGACATAGTTCCCTCGAAAAGCGCCAAGCGAGCCCGCCATGACCCGCACCATCGGCTTCCTGGTCTTTCCGGCCTTCCAACTGCTGGACGTGGCGGGACCGATCACCGCCTTCGAGATCGCCGGACGCTTCGCGCCCGGCGCCTATCGCCTGGCCCTGCTGGCGCGCGAAGCCGGGCCGGTGATCTCCTCGTCGGGCATGATGATGAGCGCCACCGGTTTCGACGACGCCCCGCCTCTGGACACCCTGATCGTCTCGGGCGGCGAAGGCACGCGCACCCCGGCCATCTGCGCCGACACCCTGGCCTTCGTGCGGGCCGCCGCCGCGACCGCCCGGCGCACCGCCAGCGTCTGTTCGGGAACCTATGTCCTGGCCGCCGCCGGCCTGCTGGACGGGCGGCGGGCCACCACCCACTGGCGGCGCTCGGCCGACTTCCAGCGGCGCTACCCGGCCGTGCGGCTGGAGCCGGACAGGATCTTCGTCCAGGACGGCTCGCTGTGGAGCTCGGCCGGGATCACCGCCGGCATCGATCTCGCCCTGGCCCTGATCGGGGCGGACCTGGGCGAAGACATCGCCCGCAAGACCGCCCAGGAGCTGGTGGTCTATCACCGCCGCCCGGGCGGCCAGTCGCAGTTCTCGGCCCTGCTGGAAATGCGCGGCGGGCGGTTCGACGGCCTGCTGGCCTGGGCCCGCGAGAACCTGGGAGAGCCGCTCACCGTCGAGCAGCTGGCCCGCCAGGCGGCCATGAGCCCGCGCAACTTCGCCCGCCTGTTCGCCGCCGAGACCGGCGCCACCCCGGCCAAGGCGGTCGAGCGCCTGCGGGTGGAGGCCGCCCGCGCCCTGCTGGACAGCCAGCCCCTGCAGGTGGAGGACGTGGCCCTGGAGACCGGCTTCGGCGACCAGGAGCGCATGCGCCGCGCCTTCGTGCGGGCGTTCGGGCAACCGCCCCAGGCGCTGAGGCGGTTGTCTAAAACCCTCTCCCAGAGGGAGAGGGAGGGACCCGCCGCGTAGCGGTGGGAGGGTGAGGGGTTAAAACGTCGGACGGCGTGCCGGCAGGGCGTTCGTGTGAAATCGGCGAGGGCGAAACCCCTCACCCTCCCAAGCTTCGCTTGGGCCCCTCCCTCTCCCTCTGGGAGAGGGGTTCCTAGTCCCGCCCCTCGGCCATCTTCGCCACCTGGGCCTTCAGGATCTCCAGCGTCTCCGAATTGCACCGCAAGATCTCGACCATCTCGCGCTCGCGCAGGGCGTCCAGCTTGTCGTGCAGGCGCATGATCTCCAGCTCGGCCCGCAGGTTGACGACATAGTCGTGCTCGGCGTTCAGCCGGTCCTTCTTGGCCTGGCGGTTCTGGCTCATCATGATCACCGGCGCCTGCAGGGCCGCGATGGTCGACAGGATCAGGTTGAGGAAGATGAAGGGATAGGGGTCGAAGGCCAGGTTGAACGGCTTGAGCGCCAGGTTCAGCCCCGTCCACACGGCCAGGCCCAGCGAGAAGCCGCCGATGAAGGCCCACGAGCCGCCGACCGCCGCGACCTTGTCGGCCAGGCGATCCCAGAAGCCGCGATCGTCGGACACCAGGGCCTCGTTGATCCCGGTGGGCGCCTCGTCGGCGATCAGGTCGATGACGCTCTTCTGGATGGCGTTGAGCTGGGCGTAGGGCGTGGCCAGCAGGTCGCGCGACAGCTGGTCGAGGCGTTGATCGGGGGTCATGGGCGCTCGGTATGTGAAGGTTTGTAAAAGTTACGCCTTCCCGGGCCGTTGGGAAGCCTCACCCGATTGACGCCTCCGCGCCCCGGGTCGAGGTTGCCCGCGTCGGCTTGACGACGCAGTCAGAGCACAAGGAGAAATCCCCATGGCCCACAAGTTCCTGATCAAGAAGAACAAGGCGGGCGAGTTCGTCGCCTACTTCACCTACAACGGCGAGAGCATCTTCTGGACCGAGGGCTACAGCTCCAAGGCCTCGGCCAAGAACGCCATCGAGTCGATCAAGAAGAACGGGCCGGACGCCGAGGTCGACGACCAGACGGACTAAAGATCGATCCTGGGACGGGGACATGCGCTCGCGCGTGTCCCCAACCCCAGCCACCACCCTTGACCGCCTCGCCCTCCCGGCGTCTGATCGGTGATAACAAACAAAAACGGGAGGGACGCCATGAACGCCACCGCGGACGGTCGCAAGGCCGTGTTCGTCACCGGCGCGGCCAGCGGCATCGGCCTGGCCGCCGCCAAGCGGTTCGCCGCCGAGGGCTGGTTCGTGGGCCTGTCAGACATCGACGCGGTGGGGCTGAAGGCGGCCCTGGTGGCCATCGGTCCGGCCAACGGCGCGATCTTCAAGCTGGACGTGCGCGACCGCGCCTCGTGGACCGCCGTATTGGCCGACTTCGCCCGGCTGACCGAGGGGCGGCTGGACGTGCTGCTCAACAACGCCGGGGTCGCCAAGTTCGGCCCGTTCGAGAGCCACGACGACGCCGAGATCGATCTGCAGCTGGACATCAACGTCAAGGGCGTGATCGCCGGGGCCCGCGCCGCCTTGCCCTGGCTGAAGGCCACGCCCGGATCGCGGCTGATCAACATCTCGTCCTGCGCGGGCCTCTACGGCTCGCCCAGCCTGGCGGTCTATTCGGCCACCAAGTTCGCGGTGCGGGGATTGTCCGAGGCGCTGGATATCGAGTGGAAGGCGCACGGGGTCAGCGTGGCCTGCGTGATGCCCTGGTTCGTCGAGACGCCGATCCTCAACGCCGGGGCGCCGGGCTCAAACCAGAACATGGCCGACACCCTGCGCGAGGGCGGCCTGCCGGTCTATCCCGTGGAGGACGCCGCCGAGGTGATCTGGCGCGCCGTCCACGGGAAGGACCTGCATTACTTCGTGGGCAAGCGGGCGAAGCAGATGCGCTTCGCCAGCAGTCACATGCCCGGAGCCGTCAGGAAGCAGCTCCGGTCGCGATCGCCCCTGCGGACTTGATCGCTTCGCTCGACGTCTTGGTCGGGTGCATGGCCGGGGCCGAGGCGGGCTCGGAGACCGGACCGGCCGGGCCGCCCATGCCGCCCGCGACCAGGCCGCTGGACGGCGCTTGCGGCGCCGGCGAGACCACGGTCAGGGCGCTGGCCACCCGCATCGGGGCGGCGCCGTCGGCGTTGCTGGCCAAGGTCACGCCCGGCAGCTCGTCGGCCGTCGACGGCCGCGGCGTGCGGCTGAAGGCGTCCGGCGCGCCCGAGCGACCGCCGAAGCGGTAGAACACGTGCATGCCCACCTGGGCCACGCGCATCAGGCGCGGACCCCAGCCCGGCGCGACGCCGGTGGTGTGGAAGTGGGTGGCGGCGCCGACCTCGCTCATCACCGAGCCCGACAGGGCGCGGGCGGCGACCTTCTGGGCGCGGTTCCAGGCCCCCGGCTCGCGGCGGCCGCGCATGGAGCCGTCGCAGGCGAAGCTGAACTGGCAACCCCGGTTGGAGGCCCCTTGGAACACCACGCCGCAGATCGACTTGGGGAACGAAGGGTGGCGCACGCGGTTTAATACGACTTGAGCCACGGCCGCCTGGCCGCTCGGGGTCTCGCCGCGGGCCTCGTAATAGACCGCCTCGGAAAGGCACTCGAGTTCACGCGAGCTTTCCAGGGCGTTGGTCAGGCGGAAGGGCGCGACGGCCGGATTGAAGGCCCCGCCGAAGCTGGCGCGCAGCATCATCGGCGGGCGGTCATCGTCGGACGCGCGGCGTTGTTCCAGGCGCTCGACCAGGAGCGCCGACTGGCGGTCGCGCTGGGCGTCGCCGGAGATGGTGTAGGGATCGTGACGGCGGGCGATAGCCAAAGCCCCGGCGTCCATCCGCGACGCGGCCGAATACAGCGCCGCGTCGGAGAAATTCCCCTCGGCGCCGTCGGCCAGGCGCGAAACGCGAGCGTGCTGATGCGCGGCTTGGGCCATGCCCCCCGCGAGGTAGACGCCGCCCAGAGCCAGACCCGTGGCGGATCCGACCAAAACAGCGCCGATCAGCGCGCGCGCGTCTGCGCACGTCTGCGACTTGATATTCAAAACTCGTGTCCTGCGCGGCGAGGGCGGTGCGCCCCCCGACAAAAACGCCCTCAGAAACCCGGAAAAACTACTGTCGGGCCGCTCTGAAAGCGGAGGTTCGGCCGGTTCACGATGGTGGCCGAAGTCCTGCTTATGACCGCCTTATGACGCATCAGGCCACGAGTCGCAAGCGCACGCGGCGCCGCACCCTGAACTTTGCCGCCCCGCGCGACAGATCGAATGGTTAATGCATTGATTCCAACGAAAAAACGCGACAGTCCCAAATTTCGCCTTCGGGACGAATATTGAGCCGTTCACGAAGACTTCGGCCGGGTCGCTCTCTACGGAATCCCGTCCGCGCGACACTGTTACTCTAACGCGCCCTCGAATTGTCTCGCAGGACATAGTGACTGCTTTTCGGGCAGTTTTTCGAGGGGCGCCACAGAGGTTAACGCAGCGTCAGCGGCGACCCGCCGGAGGGGCTCCGGCGGGTCGCCTTTGAAAAATCAGGATATCCCCTAGGCCAGGGCGCCGCGCTCGGCCGGGGCCCCCTTCACCAGCTGCCAGACGCTGCCCATGGTCTTGCAGATCAGGACCACGATCATGATCCCGGCGGTGATGTGGAAGGACAGGTCCAGCGAGGTCTGCAGGCCCGCCACCTCGGTCGGGTTCGGTCCCGAACCCTGCGAAAGCACCTCCACCAGCCTGCCGGTCCGCCACAGGATCACCGCCAGGGCCAGGCCCGCCAGATCGGCGACGATGTAGAGGCCCGCCCGCGCCCGGACCCAGTCGGGACGGACCAGGGTCATCACGCTGGCGACCAGCTGCCAGACGGCCAGCAGCAGGATCGGCAGGTGCAGGCTGGTCCAGATCGCCGCCGGGGCCAGGTACAGCCCCTGCTTGCCGATCGCGGTCGACCACGGCGCCTCCACCGCGCCCGTCCACCACAGGATGAACAGCGCCAGGGCCGAGACTTCGAACGAGGCCTCGAAGCGCGACTTGAGGAGCTTGTTCTTCCGGCCGTCCAGGCGCGGAAGGTCCGACACCCTCCAGCCCATGAGCCGGCCCGTGGGGATCCAGCCCCGCTCGATCCCGGCCGCCACGACGGTGGCCGCGCCGATGAAGATCATGGCCGCGGTCAGGAAGTCGGACAGGAAATGCGAGACGCCGGCCGTCACCTCCTGGCCGCCGATGATCACTGAGACCGCCTGTGGCAGGGCCGTGACCACCGCCGCCAGGATCAGGAGGCCCTTCACCGCGAACATGTAGAAGGGATAGAGCTCGGGCCCGATCAGGGTGCGCGTGGGGCCATAGCGCCCGGCCACGGCGATCGGATGGCCGAAGTCGCGCAGCACCGCCTCGGTCTCGGCGCGGGTCAGGGGACGCCCGAGCCGGGCCTCCTCTTCCTCCATGCGGCTGAGCAGGATGTCGCGCAGCTCGGCGACGATGTCTTCGCGCTGGTCTTTCGGCAGCAGGGCCGCGACGGCGGCCAGGTAGCGGTCGAGCAGGTCCATGACCGGTCCTTTCTCAGATCAGGTTTTGCAGGGTGTCGTTCATCGTCCGCCATTCGGCGGACAGGCGGGCCAGCACGGCCACGCCCTCGGACGACAGGCGGTAGAAGCGCTTCTTGCGCTTGTCCTCTTCGCGCCACTCGCTGGTCAGCAGGCCCTGGCTCTCCAGCCGGCGCAGCATCGGATAGAGGGCGCCTTCGTCGATCTCCAGACCCACCTCGGCCAGGGCCTGGCGCAGGCTGTAGCCGTAGCGCTCGACCTGCAGCTGGGCCAGGACCGCCAGGATCAGGGTCCCGCGCCGCAGCTCCTGGCGCAGGGTTTCGAAAATGTCGGCGTCTTGAGGCATGGTGTACGTCGCATGGTGTGCGCCACTTGGTGTGTGACATACACTGTGTGACACACAGTCAATCGAGAGTCAAATCGCCGAACGCCGTTCGGGACTGTCGCCGCCGCGCGGGGCCGCTATCCTGGCTCGATGAGCAGAGATCCCAAGCCCCGCGCCCCGGTCGACCAGTTGGAAGCCGGCCGCGCCTTCTTCGGCGCCCTGGGCCTGGACGTCGCCCACTTCGGGCCGATGTGGCACCTGGCCAGGGTGGCCCAGCTGGTCGAGACCGAGCTCAACCGCACCGCCGGGCGGCATGGCCTGAGCATCGCCGACTTCCACCTGCTGGGCGCCCTGATGATCGACGCCGAGCGGCCGCTGCGGCCCACCGACCTGGCCCTGGCCCTGAACGTCACCAACGCCGCCCTGACCGCCCGCATCCGCAAGCTGACGGACCTGGGCCTGGTGACGGGCGAGCGCGGCGCGGGCGACCGCCGCGCCACCCTGCTGCGCCTGACCGCCAAGGGCTCGGAGACGGTGCTGGCCATCGGCGCGGCCATCGAGCGCGAGGGCCGGTTCGTGCGCCATTTCCGCGACTTGCCACAGGGGGACCAGCAGGTGCTGGGCCGCGTGCTGGGCGACCTGCACACCGCCATGGACCGTCACTTCCTGCCCGTCTCGCGCGGCGATCCTTCAGGGGCCAGTCCTTTAGGGGGTTGAACAGTTCGGCTTTGCCCGCCGCCCCCGGCCCTCCCATGCTTCCCGCAACGAAAAACTCCGCGAGGAAGCGCCCGTGTCGACCGCCCCCGACGTGCTGTTCGAACCGTTCCGCCTGAAGTCCCTGGCTCTGAAGAACCGGATCGTCATGGCCCCCATGACCCGCTCGTTCGCCCACGGCGGTCTGCCCGGCCGGCCGCACGTCGACTACTACCGCCGCCGGGCCGAGGGCCAGGTCGGGCTGATCCTGTCGGAGGGGACGGTGATCGAGCGGCCCAGCTCGCGCAACGATCCGGGCGTGCCGTTCTTCCACGGCCCGGCCCTGGACGGCTGGAAGGCGGTGATCGACGCCGTCCATGCCGCAGGCGCCGCCATGGGGCCGCAGCTGTGGCACACCGGCTCGATCGAGAGCCTGACCGCCGGCTGGGACCGCGACCGGCCGCCCGAGAGCCCGTCCGGCCTGGTCAAGCCGGGCCAGCCTTCCGGCGTGGCCATGACGCAGGAGGACATCGCCGACTCCGTCGCCGCCTGGGCCCGCGCGGCGGCCGACGCCAAGCGGCTGGGTTTCAATACGCTCGAGGTGCACGGCGCCCACGGCTATCTGGTGGACCAGTTCTTCTGGGACGGGACCAACCAGCGCCCCGACCGCTACGGCGGCGCCTCGATCAAGGACCGTTCGCGCTACGCCGCCGAGACGATCGCCGCCATCCGCGCGGCGGTGGGTCCGGACTTCCCGATCATCCTGCGGGTCAGCCAGTGGAAGCAGCAAGACCTGGCCGCGCGCCTGGCCCATACGCCGGGCCAGATGGCCGACTGGCTGGTTCCCCTGGTCGAGGCCGGAGTCGACGTCCTGCACTGCTCGCAGCGCCGGTTCTGGACGCCGGAATTTCCGGAGATCGACGGCGAGGAGGGCCTCAACTTCGCCGGTTGGGCCAAGAAACTGACCGGGGCGACGACCATCAGCGTCGGCTCGGTGGGGCTGTCGGGCGACTTCATCAACGTCTTCGCCGGCGAGCGCTCGACGCCCACCAGCCTGGACGGGCTGATCGCCCGCATGGAGCGCGGCGAGTTCGACCTGATCGCCGTCGGCCGCGCCCTGATCACCGATCCCGACTGGGCGGTGAAGGTGCGCGACGGCGACCACGCGGGGATGAAACCGTTCGCGGGCGAGGCTCTGGCCGCGTTCGTGTGAGCGGTGCTTCTTTTTACCTTCGTCATTCCCGCCCTTGTGGCGGGAACCCCTCTATCCGCCGCAGGTGCGGAGGTGTGGCGCGCCAGCGCGCCAAGGCGCTTCATTTGCAAGCTGAACAAGGGGTTCCCGCCACAAGGGCGGGAATGACGACGAGAAGAGGGAGGACGATCGAATGCCGCCCCCTCAGCTCGGCAAGGTCACTGGCGCCGGCTCCACCGTCCAGGTGTCGTAGCTGCTGGAGGTGGTGATCCAGTTGCCCTCAAACGGCCGGCCGTCCTTGCAGAGGCCCTGGCCCGAATAGGCCTGGTTCATCAGGGTCACCTGGTCGCCGTACTGGATCGAATGGCCCGGCCGGCTGTGGTTCTTGATCGTCCAGGTCTGATTGGGCGCGTAGTCGCTGGTGAAGTAGGGGGTGTAGTAATAGACGTCGTGGGAGTCGGCCCACGCCCCCAGGGCGTCGGCGGCCATCAGCCCCGTCTCGCGCGAGATCAGATAGCCCTGGGCCTGGTCGGGCACCTGGCCGGAGGCGAGGGGGGACGGCGTCAGGAAGCTCATGGGCGACGGCGTGCCCTGGCCCAGGGTCGGGAACAGGGCCGCCAGGCCGATGTCGACCGCCATGCCCATGGCCCCGCTGGGCAGGCCCGGGACCGACACCTTCGTCGCCGCCTGGAAGGCCGTCAGGTGGTGGCCGTTCTGGTTCTTCAGCAGGAAGCTGTCGCCGTAGTTCACCGGGTCGCCGTTCTTCCGGGTCTTGTCCATGAAGGCGGGATTGGTGGCGTCGGTGCGCGGCTTGGAGAGGTTCAGCAGCCCCTCGAAGGTGGGCGCGTTTTCGGCGCGCGACCCGAACTGCGACAGCTGGCTGGACCCGCCCAGCAGCTTCAGGGCCGTGGCGATCATCGAGGTGTGGTCGTAGGGCGTGTCGGTGGACGAGCGGAACACCGTGCCCGCCTGGACCCAGGGCGAGATCACGATGGTCGGCACGCGGCCGCCCAGCCGGTCGAAGTTGAAGTTGTTCTGGGTCGCCAGGGCCGGCGGCGTGCCCGAGCCCCAGGGCGGCTGCACCAGGCCTTCGGCCAGGCCCGCGGTCTGGTGGTCGAAGGTGCCGACGAACTCGTCGAAGGTGATCAGGAACAGCGTCTTCTGCCAGGCGTCCTGGTGCGAGATCAGGCTGGTATAGACCTCCTTCACGAACTGCTCGCCGACCAAAAGATTGCTGGGCGGGTGGTAGTCGTTGCCGAGCGCCGTGATCAGCGCCTTGGGCAGGGACGACTGGCTGGCCATGGTGGTCTGCGAGATCGTCCAATAGGGCTCGATATAGCTGAAGGCCGGCAGGTTCCCCGCCTGGGCCAGCTTGTGGAACTGGTCCAGCGACTGGAACTTGCTGGAGGCGTTCTTGAGGCCCTGGATCTGCGGGAACAGCCGCCACGTGTAGCAGGAGCCCAGCGACCCATCGGTCAGCCCCTGCAGGTAGCTGACATAGGGCTGCAAGGCCTCCCAGGCGGCCAGCAGGGCGATGCCGACGGGCGGATCGACCACGGCCAGGATCTTGGCCAGGGTTCCGCCGTACTCCAGCAGGGTCGAGATCTTCTGCGGCAGATAGGGCGCCTGCCAGAAGACGTTCCAGCCCCGGCCGGCGGCGTCCACGGCGTTGAAGATGGTCGGGGCGTCGAAGCGGTCGTCGCCCACCAGCATGCCCAGCTGGTCCTCGATGGCCTTGGCCGGCGAATTGGGGTCTTCCAGCTGGCCGTTGTTGGTCAGGCCCAGCGAGGTGCCGCACATCAGGAAGGCGCGGTTGGGATTGGTCTGGGACGGGACCGAGGCGTACCAGGCGTCGCTGACCGCATAGGCCTCGGCCAGTTGGTTCAGCACCGGCAGCTGCTGGGGCGTGTAGGTCTGCATCACCTGCGGCGCGGCGGCGACGATGGCGCTGGTGTCCAGGCCCAGGGCCGTCATCACCTCCACGAAGTCCTGCACATAGCCCAGCATGTTGGCGGCGTTGGGCGGCGGGAAGGTGGTGGTGTTGAAGAACTGCAGATTGACGTGCTCGAACTCCTCGCCCGGATCGATGGTCGGCGAGGTCCAGCCCGAGGCGCCCTTGATCGGCGGACTGGAAACCGACGGATTGGTCGCGTTGTTGAAGAAGGTGTCCAGCTTCACGTCCTGCAGGCCGTCGAAGTTGGGGCTGCTGCCCGCCGGGATCACCTGGGAGGGGGCTCCCGTCTGGTAGGCCCAGCCCAGCATGCTGTCGAACGAGCGGTTCTCCAGCATCAGAACGACCACGTGATCGATTGTCGGCGTCGACGACATGCATTCCTCCCACGGCTCTGCGGCGCGCGGGCGGAGGCTCCGCGCCAACCACTCTCAAGGATTTAGTGCGGAGATAATTCTCGTATGAGGAGATTAAGGGGCGAGGCGGCGCGGGAGTCAAGTAACAGCCGTCTCGGACCTCGCCCTTGGCCGTGAGGGCTCCAGCCGCTACCCTGGCGCCATGCCGAACGATCTTCCCGTCGGGCGGGCGCTGCGCCGGTTCCGCCGCCTCAACGCCGTCAAGCAGGGCCATCTGGCCGAGCTCCTGGCGGTGTCGCAGGCCACTGTCTCGCGCTGGGAGAGCGGCGCGCAGGAGCCCGACGAGACCCACCGCGAGGCGATCCTGGCCCTGGTCGCCGCCCGCGCCGACCATCGTGGCGACGCGGCCCTGCGGCGGCTGGTCGAGACCTCGGCCCTGCCCGTGCACCTGGTCTGCGACGCCACCCACCGGCTGCTGGCGGTCTCGCCGGCCCGCGCGGCGACCTGGCGGGTCGATCCGGGCGACTTCATGGGTGTGTCGCTCTGGCGCTTCGCCAGTCCCGAGATCGCCCGGGCCGAGGCGACCCTGGCGGCGGACGGCTGGTTCGAGCGGCCCTACCAGCGGACGAGCTTCCGCACCGGCGCCAACGCCAGCCGCGAGATCCCGATCCAGCCCAGCGTGCTGCAATGGGAGACCCTGCCCCTGGCCGACGGCCGCGTCGCGCGCCTGGCCACCACGCTTTCCTGACGTCGCGGCCTAGGCCCTATCGACATTCAGCGCTTGCCTAGCCCGACAGCCTCGGAATCTCTCCCTTTCAACCGTCATTCCCGCCCTTGTGGCGGGAACCCCTGGTACAGCCCGCACGTGAAGCGCCTTGGCGCGCTGGCGCGCCACACATCCGCACCTGCGGCGGACAGAGGGGTTCCCGCCACAGGGGCGGGAATGACGGCGGTTTTGGGGGATAGGCCGCGACTGAATGTCGATCCGCCCACCACGCATAATTTTTACGTGTCCCCGAGTCGCGCGCGGTCCTAGACAGCGGCCATGCTTCGCACCTGGCTGAACATCGTCGCGCTCTGGCTGATCGGGGTGCTGGCCGCCGCGCAACTGCCCAAGATCGCCGTGCTGGCCCCGGTGCTGCGCGAGACCTTCCACCTGTCGCTGGCCCAGGCGGGCCTGCTGACTTCGTTGCTGGAGATCGGCGGCGCCACCCTGGGCGTCGTCGCGGGCCTGGCCCTGAGCCGGTTCGGCGGACGGCGGTTCCTGGCCACGGGCCTGCTGGTCCTGCTGGCCGCCAGCCTGGCCGAGGCCTTCGCCACCCACGTGGCCGTCCTCTTCGCCGCCCGGGCCGTCGAGGGGCTGGGTTATGTGCTGGTGGTCATCGCCGCCCCCACCCTGATCGCCGCCGTCGCCCCCGACCGCATCCGGGGCGCGGCCCTGGCCCTGTGGAGCACCTTCGTGCCGGTGGGCGTGGCCATCGGCAGCGGCGTGACCGGCCTGGCCATCGAGATCGGCGGCCCGCGCGCGGCCCTGCTGCTGTGGGCCGGACTGTGCCTGCTGGGCCTGCCGGCCGCCTTCCGCCAGCCGTCGGTGGCCGCCGGCGGCGGACGGATCGTCTGGCCCGACCGCGCGGCCGTGGTCCTGACCTTCGGCTTCGGCCTCTACACCGTCTTCGTCTGCGCGGTGACCATGCTGCTGCCCAGCTTCCTGGTCGAGCGGGCGGGGGCCAGCCTGTCGACCGCCAGCCTGGCCACGGGCCTGGTGTCGCTGACCGCCCTGCCCGCCTCGGTCCTGGCCGTGCGCATCCTGCACGCGGCGGGGGCGCGGCCGGGCCGGGTGGTGGTCGCCATCATCCCCGCCCTGGTGCTGACCGCCCTGGCCACGCCGTTCATCTTCCACCCGGCCGTGATCGCCGGACGGACGGCGGCGGTCGCCTGCGTCGCCGCACTGCCCCTGCTGCTGAGCGGGATCGCCTCGTCCCTGGTCTTCGCCCGCCTGCCGGTCCTGGCCGGGGCCCGCGCGCCCGACGATCCCCGCATCGCCGCCGCCAACGGCCTGATCACCCAGTTCGGCGCCGGCGGCGCCCTGATCGGCCCGCCCCTGGGGGGCCTCGTCGTCGGGGTGTGGGGCTGGCAGGGCCTGGGCGTCGTCGCCGGCCTTCTGGCCCTGGCCATGCTGGCCGCGATCCTGGCGGCCGAGCGGATGGGCTCTTGAACGGCTGTCTCCCGTCCCCCACTACAGCACGACCGAACAGAGTGACTTGAAAGGACCGCGACATGGCTTTGCTCGACGAGCTCAAGGCTGACCAACTGGCGGCGCGCAAGGCGAGCGACCGCCTGAAGGCCGACCTGCTCACCACGCTGATCGGCGAAGCTACCCAGATCACGACCGAAGAGTTCAAGCGCGGCGTGACCGAAGTCACCGACGAGAAAGTCGTCGCAACCGTCGCGAAGTTCTTGAAAAACACGAAGTTGACGCTGGAAAACCTCGCGGCCGAACGCGCGCGACGGGTCGAAGCCGACGGCGATGTCTCGAAGGTGGACGAGCGGACCAAGGCGGCTGAAACCGAACTGGCGATTCTATCCTCCTATGGCCCCAAGCAGATGACGGAAGCGCAATTGCGCGAGGCCATCAACGACTTCCGGGTCCAGAACCCCGACGCCAACGTCGGCGCGATCATGGCCCACCTGAAGGCCAACTTCGGCGGCCAGTACGACGGCAAGGCGGCCAGCGCGTTGGCCAGAGCCTAGACGGAGGGCGTCGCCCCACCGAGCCGATCACCGAGGTGTCAGCTAGGGGTGATGAGTCGACATGAATCCTTCTCCCCTTGCGGGAGAAGGTGGCCTGCGAAGCAGGTCGGATGAGGGGTCGAAAGCCCTGTCCGGAGAGTTCTGAGAGACCCCTCACCCGACCCCACTTCGTGGGGCCACCCTCTCCCGCAAGGGGAGAGGGTCTTGGTCCGAAACGGGTCGAAAGCCGACTTTAGCGCGTGGCTGAGAAGCAACCTGGATCGAGGCGGCTCAAGGGCGCCCCTACCGATCAAACTTCGTCGACAGGATGATCGACGAGGTCGTGCGCTCCACGCCCGCCACGTGGCCGATCTGGTCCAGCACCTCGTCCATCTGGGCCACCGAGGCGGTGGCGGCCACGGCGATCATGTCGTAGTCGCCGCTGACCGAGTGCAGCAGCCGCACCTGCGGGATGGCGCGCAGGGCGGCCTCGACGGCGCGGGCCTCCTTGGGACCGATCTTGATCATCACGTGGACGCGCACCGCCCCGTGCTCGAGGTCGGGGGCCAGGCGCGCGCCGTAGCCCAGGATCACCCCGTCGCGCTCCAGCCGCTCGATCCGGCTCTGCACGGTGGTGCGCGAGCGGCCGACGCGGCGGGCCAGATCGGCGGTCGAGGCCCGGCCGTTGTCCTTCAGGGCGGCGATCAGCTTGCTATCGATGGCATCCAGAGGCATTTCGTCGGCTCAGACCTGCGTTTCGCCGAAACTTTGGCGGCAAACCGACGATCGCGCCACTAGGATTCGACGGAACGGCGGGGATGATGTCCGCCCCTGGAGTTTCGCGCGCCCGTGCTGGATCAAGCTCACCAAGACGCCCTGGCGGCCCTCGTCGGCGACACGAGTTCGCAAGGGGCCGGCCTGATCCTCGATCCGGCCGACCGCGCCGCCTACGAGACGCCCGCCCGCTATGCCGGCGGCGTGGCGGCGGCGGTCGTGCGGCCGGCCAGCACCGAGCAGGTCTCGGCGGTCGTGGCCTATTGCGTGCGCCACGGCCTGAAGTTCGTCCCGCAGGGCGCCAACACCGGCCTGGCCGAAGGCTCGACGCCGGACGCCAGCGGCGCGCACCTCGTCCTGTCGCTGGACCGTCTGACCGCCCCGCTGGAGATCGACGTCGCCGACCGCACGGCCACCGTCGGCGCGGGCGTGCGGCTGTCGGCCCTGAACGCGGCCCTGGAGCCGCACGGCCTGTTCCTGCCCATCGACCTGGGCGCCGACCCGTCGCTGGGCGGCATGGCGGCCACCAACACCGGTGGGGCGCGGTTCCTGCGCTATGGCGACATGCGCCGCCACGTGCTGGGCCTGGAAGTGGTGCTGGCCGACGCGGCGGGCACGGTGCTGCAGCTGTCCCATGGCCTGCGCAAGGACAACGCCGCCGTCGCCCTGCGCCAGCTGTTCGTCGGCGGCTGCGGGGCGTTCGGGGTGATCACCAAGGTCACGGTCGAGGTCCACCACCGCCCCCGTCAGAGCGCCGCCGCCCTGCTGGTGCCGCGCGACGCGGAAGACGTGCTGCCGCTGCTCCAGGCCTTCGAGGCCGAGGCGGGTTCGACCCTGACGGCCTTCGAGGGCATGTCCAAGGCGGCCATGGAGCGGGCCATCGCGCACGTGCCGTCGCTCAGCAACCCGTTCGCCGGCGGCGTTCCCGACTACGCCGTGCTGGTGGAGCTGACCCGCAGCTGGGCCCCGCGCGAAGGCGAGGCCGGCCTGGACGAGGTGATCCAGCAGATCGCCGGCGACCTTCTGGAACGCGACGACAGCCCGCTGGTCGACGCTCTGTTCGGTCCGGCCGAGAAGATGTGGGCTCTGCGCCATGGCCTGTCGGAAGGCCTGCGGGCCAGCGGGCCGGTGGTGGGCTTCGACCTGTCGTTCCGCCGCCGCGACCTGGCCCGCTTCCGCCGCGACGCCGTGCTGATGCTGGAGGCCGACTTCCCCGATTTTACCCTGTGCGACTTCGGCCACGTGGCCGACGGCGGGGTGCACTTCAACCTGGTGGGCTCCACCGACGCCGACCGCAAGACGGCGTTGCGCGAGGCGGTGCTGACCCTGGCGGTCGAGGGTTTCGGCGCCAGCTTCAGCGGCGAGCACGGCCTGGGCCGGGCGTTCCAGGACGCCTATGACCGCTTCACCCCCCGGCTGGTGCAGGACTACAGCGCCGCGGTGGCGGCGGTGTTCGGTACGGGATCGGCGGCGGTTCGGCTGGGACCGCCGAGGGGCAATTGAGTTATGAGCCTCTCCAGATTCCCCGTCAGGACCACCGCATGACCACCCTGCCCTCCGCCGTCTCTGAAGCCCGCGCCCTCCTCCAGCGCCTGGGCGTGACCGTCGCCCTCGACGGCGGGACCCTGGCCGCGCGCTCGCCGGTGACCGGCGAGGTGCTGGCCAGCCTGGCCGAACACACCCCCGCCCAAGCCGACGCCGCCATCGACGCCGCCCATGCCGCCTATTTGGCCTGGCGCAAGGTCCCCGCCCCGCGTCGCGGCGAGCTGGTGCGCCTGTTGGGCGAGGAGCTGCGCGCGGCCAAGGCGGACCTGGCCGCCCTCGTCACCCTGGAAGCCGGCAAGGTCACGTCCGAGGGCCTGGGCGAGGTGCAGGAGATGATCGACATCTGCGACTACGCCGTGGGCCTGTCGCGCCAGCTGTTCGGCCTGACCATCGCCACCGAGCGCCCCGCCCACCGGATGATGGAGACCTGGCATCCGCTCGGCGTGGTCGGCGTCATCTCGGCCTTCAACTTTCCCGTGGCGGTGTGGTCGTGGAACGCGGCCCTGGCCTTCGTCTGCGGCGACAGCGTCGTCTGGAAGCCGTCGGAAAAGACCCCGTTGGTGGCGCTGGCTGTCCAGGCCCTGTTCGAGCGCGCGGCCGCGAAGTTCGGCCCGGACGCGCCCGCTGGCCTCTCCACCCTGCTGATCGGCGGCCGCGACGTGGGCGAGGTCCTGGTCGACCATCCGAAGGTCCCTCTGGTCTCGGCCACCGGCTCGACGGCCATGGGCCGGCAGGTGGGGCCGCGCCTGGCCGCCCGCTTCGCCCGCGCGCTGCTGGAGCTGGGCGGCAACAACGCCGCCATCGTCGCCCCCTCGGCGGACCTCGACCTCACCCTGCGCGGCGTGGCCTTCGCGGCCATGGGCACGGCCGGCCAACGCTGCACCACCCTGCGCCGCCTGTTCGTCCACGACAGCGTCTATCAGGCCTTTGTCGGTCGGCTGAAGACGGCCTATGCCAGCGTGCCGGTCGGCGATCCGCGCGCGGCCGGAACCCTGGTCGGCCCGCTGATCGACCAGGCCGCCTTCGACGCCATGCAGGGCGCCCTGGCTCAGGCCCGCGCGGCGGGCGGCCGGGTGGTCGGCGGCGACCGCGTGGACATGGCCGGTCCGGACGCCTTCTACGTCGCCCCCGCCCTGGTCGAGATCGACGGACAGGTGGAGATCGTCAAGCACGAGACCTTCGCCCCGATCCTTTACGTGATGCGCTATTCGGAGCTCTCCGAAGCCATCGCCGCCCAGAACGACGTGGCCCAGGGCCTGTCGTCGTCGATCTTCACCCTCAATGTCCGCGAGGCCGAGCTGTTCGTCTCGGGCGAGGGCAGCGACTGCGGCATCGCCAACGTCAATATCGGCCCCTCGGGCGCCGAGATCGGCGGGGCCTTCGGCGGCGAGAAGGAGACCGGCGGCGGCCGCGAGGCCGGCTCCGACAGTTGGAAGACCTATATGCGCCGCGCCACCAACACCGTGAACTACGGGACCACCCTGCCGCTGGCGCAGGGCGTCACGTTCGACGTCTAGGATTTCAGATGAGCCACCTTGCCACCCTCGTCGCCTCGGCCGTCGGCCAGAAGGCCGCCGCCACGATCCTGGACGTGCTGGACATCGATCCGGCCCTGGCCTCGGAAGCCGAGGGCCCGGTCTCGCGCGCGGTGTTCGCCATGGCCCTGAACGCGGTGCTGTTCCACGACATCATGGGCCGGGTGCCGCTGGGCGCGGCCTATGTGTCGGAGCGCCGGGCGGCGGGGCATCGGCTGGTGTTCGACCACGGGGCGCTTCGCACGATCGATTTCGGCGAAGACCAGCCGACCGGCGCCCTGCCGGCCGGCCACCTGGCCTTCGCCCGGATCCTGGAGCCGCTGGGCTACCAGGTCGCCGACCTCTATCCGCTGGACCGCCTGAAGATGACCGGCCGGGCCTTCGCCCACCGCGACCTGCCCGAAGCCATTCCGCAGTTCTTCGTCAGCGAGCTGCATGTGGAGCGGTTCTCGCCGGCCTTCGGGGTGATCGCCCACGCCGTGTTCGACTCGACCGCCGACGCCCTGGGGATCGAGGCCCAACGGGCCCTGGCCGCCTTCGCCGCCGAGGGAACCTGCGACCTGGACACCGCCCGCGCCGCCCTGCCCCAGGTCGTTTCCGCTTTTGAGCGCACCCACGCCACGCCGCGCCTGGAGCACTATCAGGCCCTGCTGGCCGAGTCGGGCGAGGCCGCCTGGATCGCCACCGAGGGCCAGGCCTTCAACCACGCCACCGACCGGGTGCCCGACGTCGAGGCCGTGGCCGAGGGCCAGAAGGCCCTGGGCCGGCCGGTCAAGGACAAGGTCGAGGTCTCCGGCTCGGGCCGCGTGCGCCAGACCGCCTTCAAGGCCCAGCCGGTCGAGCGCGCCTTCGCCACGGACGCCGGCGAGGTGGTGCTCACGGTGCCGGGCTCGTTCCACGAGTTCATCAGCCGAGACCGCTTCGTGGACGAGACAGGCATCGAGCGCCTGGACCTGCGCTTCGACAGCGGCAACGCCCAGGGCATCTTCAAGATGACGAAGGCGGGGTAGGGCTTCAGCCCTACCCTACTTCTCTTCCGACCCGTCGTCCGTATTGGCCAGGGCCTGGGCCAGGGCCACCAGGCGCGAGCGCAGTTGCGGGCGCAGGGTGGTGAAGGCGGCGACCAGGGCTTGCGAACCCGGCTGGCCCAGGAAGCGCACGACGTCGTCCTGGCCCTGCCATCCGGCCTCCTCGGGCGACTCCAGACCCTCGAAGAAGGCCGACAGCGGGGTGTCCAGCTTCTGGGCGATCTCGAACAGCTTGGAGGCGCTGACCCGGTTGGCCCCGCGCTCGTACTTCTGGACCTGCTGGAACGAGACGCCCAGGGCCTCGGCCAGTTCGGTCTGGCTGATGCCCAGCGCCTTGCGACGCACGCGGATGAGGGCGCCCACGTGCTGGTCGACATGGTGGGGCGAGCGGAAATCGGTGTCGTTCACGGCTTTGGTCCTGACGCATGCCGGCACATCGCCGGCCCATGGTCTAGATACGTGCAAGGTCGGCGCCGGGTTGCATGACAGAATGTCACACCCTGGAAGGGCGCCTATCCGGCCAGGGCCAGGCCGATCGCCGACCGCAGCTGACGGTCCGACACCGGCTTGAACAGCACGCCGGCCGGATGGTCCTGGTAGATGCGGTCGATCGTCGACTGCTCGCGCGAGCCGGTGATGAAGATCACCTTGGATCCGACGGCGCGCGAGATCTCCTGGGCCGCGTCGACCCCGTCCTTGTCGCCGCGCAGGCGGATGTCCATCAGCACCACCTCGGGACGGTGCATCATGGCCAGGGCCAGGGCCTCGTCGGCGTTGGTGGCGGTGCCGCACACCTCCATGGCCATTTCCTCGACCTGCATGCACAGGCCCTGGGCGATCAGGAACTCGTCGTCGACGATGAGCACCCGCGATTTCTGGAGGTCGGCGGCGCTCATGCGGCTACCGGCGCTGCGACGCGGATCTCGCTGCGGGTCAGGCCTTTTCGACTTTCGACCATGATCGTTCCTTCCAACTGCGCGACTAGTCCCTCGATGATCGTCGAGCCCAGGCCCACCCGTTCCGCCCGGGGCGGCAGGGGTTCGGCGCTGTAGCCCGTGCCGTTGTCGGCCACGACGAGCAGCAGCTCGCCGTCGGCCTCGCGGCTGAGATTGACGTCGATCTCGCCGCCGCCTTCCGGGAAGGCGTGCTTGAGCGAGTTGGTCACCAGTTCATTGACCAGAAGCCCCAGCGGAATGGCGAAATCGAGACCCACGTCCAGCGGCAGGGCCTCGACCGACAGGGCCACCTCGCTGTCGCCGCCGCCGTTGACGATGTTGCTGGACAGCTCGCTGAGGAAGGGGGCGATGTCGAAGGTCTTCAGGTCGGCCGAGGTCATCAGCTGCTGATGCACCAGGCCCAGGGCGAAGACCCGGTCTCGCAGGCCGCGCAGGGCCAGGCGCGCTTGGGGATCGGCCAGCTGGCGCGACTGCATGACCAGCAGGGCGTCGACCATCTGCAGATTGTTCTTCACCCGGTGATAGACCTCGCGCAGCAGGAGGTCGCGCTCGGCCAGGGTGGCCTTCTGGGCCTCGACCACCCGGGCCAGCTCGGCTGTGCGCTCGTCGACCCGGCGCTCCAGCTCGGCGGCCGACGGCAGGGCGGCGATCTTGGGGATCAGGGGCCAGAGGATGGCGGCCGTGGCGATCGACAGGATCGCGGTGACCAGCTTGATCAGGCCCTCGACCCCGTAGGCCGGCACCCACAGGGTCAGGATCGCCATCAGGTGGGTGGTGCCGCAGGCCAGGATGAAGGCCACGAACAGATAGGCCACCCAGCTGTACTTGATGTCGGGCCGGCGCTTGACGAAGGCGGCGATGGCCAGGGGGATCGACAGATAGGCCAGGCCGATCACGACGTCGGAGGCCGCGTGCAGCGTCACCAGGCCCGGGGCCCAGCTGAGGCAGAAGCCGTGCGGCGTCAGCCCCGTCGGATTGAGCAGCCAGTCGACCCACGACATGTCCACCTCCCCTATGACGCTTACCCGACACAGGCATGAAGGCAGAAAATTTCTATTTCAGATAGTGTTTTCGCTCGCCCCGGGAGAACGGCGAACCGGGACTAGCGCCAGCCCAGACGGCGGCCCCGGACGTGGCGGGCGACGATCCGGACAGTGACCATCATGACCAGAAGCTTCCAGGCTTCGACGAGGATGTTGGCGCGACGACGGCGCATGGCGGGGTTCCTTTGGATTGGGGTGGAGCGGAAAAGAAACCGGCCGGCTCTCGGGGCGCGAGAGCCGGCCGGCCGTGGGCGACCGGTCCCCTGGGGGAGGGGGAAGGGAACCGGTCGCGGGAGCCTCGGGGTCGAACCGGAGGGGGGAGGGTGTTCGACCGGAAGGCTCTTATATGGGGCCGCTTAGCCGAACAGCTTGGCGGCGGTCTTGGCGACGATCTCGCCCTGGTGACGGGCGCCGTCCAGCTCGATCTGGCTGGGCTGACGCGAGCCGTCGCCGGCCGCGATG
The DNA here is from genome assembly GCF_059418225.1 of Caulobacter sp. GW821-FHT09B08. NCBI lineage: Bacteria > Pseudomonadati > Pseudomonadota > Alphaproteobacteria > Caulobacterales > Caulobacteraceae > Caulobacter > Caulobacter sp. GW821-FHT09B08. The sequence continues at coordinate 578,136 of NZ_JBWKPL010000001.1, forward strand.
GTGGTGGCGCCGTAGGGCGCGCCGCCGGTGATTTCCTCGACCGTCATCTGGCCCGCGTGGCTGTAGGGCAGGCCCACGATGGTCATGCCGAAGTGCAGCAGGTTGGTGATGATCGAGAACAGGGTGGTCTCGTTGCCGCCGTGCTGGGTGGCCGACGAGGTGAAGGCCGCGCCCACCTTGCCGTTCAGCGCGCCGCGGGCCCACAGGCCGCCGGCCTGGTCGAGGAAGTTGGCCATCTGCGAGCTCATGCGGCCGAACCGCGTGCCGGTGCCCACGATGATGGCGTCGTAGTTCTCCAGGTCGGCGATCGTGGCGATCGGGGCGGCCTGATCCATCTTGTAGTAGGACTTCTTGGCGACCTCTTCGGGCACCAGTTCCGGCACGCGCTTGATGTCGACGGTGGCGCCGGCGCTGCGCGCGCCTTCGGCGATGGCGTTGGCCATGGCTTCGATGTGGCCATAGGCGGAATAGTAGAGAACGAGAACCTTGGCCACTTTGGCCTCCTTGATCTGAACTTGGGGTTGGGTCTTGGGTTTGAAGAAGCGGGAGAACATCGGAGTTTCTGTTTTTCGGCTTTGACGTTTCCGCCTTTTTCCGCCCTCCCCGGCGCGAGGCCGGGAAAGGCGGAAGGCCAGGCGTTAGGCGGCGTCGACCAGCACCAGCTCGGCGTCTTCAAGCGCGGTGACGCGGATCACCGCCTCGTCTTGAATGGCCGCGCCGTCGCGGGTGTTCAGCGCCACACCGTTGACCTCGACCTTGCCGGTCGACGGAACGAGGTAGCCCTTGCGGTCGGCGCCGATGGCGTACTCGGTGGTCTCGCCGGCCTTCAGCGTCGCGCCCAGGACGCGGGCGTCGGTGCGGATCGGCAGGGCGTCGGTGTCGCCTTCGAAGCCGCTGGCCAGGGCCACGAACTTCCCGGAGCGGTCGCCCTTGGGGAAGGGCTTGGCGCCCCAGGCGGGGCCTTCGCCGCGCTTGTTGGGGATGATCCAGATCTGGAAGATCTTGGTGGTGGTGCTTTCCAGATTGTACTCCGAGTGACGGATGCCCGTGCCGGCGCTCATCACCTGGACGTCGCCCGCCTCGGTGCGGCCCTTGTTGCCCAGGCTGTCCTGGTGGGTGATCGCGCCTTCGCGGACATAGGTGATGATTTCCATGTCGGCGTGCGGATGGGGCGGGAAGCCCGTGCCGGCCGCGATGGTGTCGTCGTTCCACACCCGCAGGGCGCCGTGGTGGACGCGGCTGGGGTCGTGGTAGTCGGCGAACGAGAAGTGGTGCTTGGCGTCCAGCCAACCGTGGTTGGCGCCGCCCAGGCTGTCGAAGGTTCGAACGTCGATCATCGTCTTGATCTCCTGGAGACGAACCCGTGTGGCCGTCTCTGTTGAGGAGAAGATGGCCTCTTGCCTTGCGATCCGAAATGGAAATGATCGAAACAAACCGTTTCTGAAAACGCACCTTTCATACAACATCCCGACGAAGGTCGGGACCCAAGCTGACGGGGCGGAATAGGCCTCTGATCTCACCGGCGCGCAGCGCTCCTTCTTGAGACTCGGCTTGGGTCCCGGCCTTCGCCGGGATGTTGGGAGTTGGGGTGGGATTGGGATTGTTGGAGCTCAAAGCATGAAACTCCCCGACTTCGAGGCCTGGGCCGTGTTCGCCAAGGTGGCGGAGACCGGCTCGTTCGTCGGCGCGGCCGAGCAGCTGGCCCTGTCCAAGGCCACGGTGTCCAAGGCCGTCACCCGGCTGGAGCGCAAGCTGGGGGCCACGCTGTTCCACCGCACCTCGCGGCGGCTGTCCCTGACCGAGGCCGGCCGCGCCTCGCTGGACCGCGCCGCGCGCATACTGGCCGAGGGCGAGGCGCTGGAGGCCGAGGCCAGCGCCCAGTCGGCCACCCCGCGCGGCCTGGTGCGGGTGGCCGCGCCGATGTCGTTCGGCATCGCCCACCTGGGCCCCGCCCTGCCCGACTTCCATGCGCAATATCCGGAGGTGTCGGTCGAGCTGTCGCTCTCGGACCAGCTGGTCGACATCGTCGAGGACGGCTTCGACCTGGCCCTGCGGATCTCGGCCCTGGAGGATTCCAGCCTCCTGGCCCGGCGGCTCTGTCCGGTGCGGGTGATGCTGGTGGGCGCCCCGGCCTATTTCGACAGGCACGGCCGGCCCAGCCACCCCAAGGACCTCAGCCGCATGAGCGGCATGTTCTACACCAACAGCCGGACCAAGGACGTCTGGCGGTTCGAACACGCCGAGCACGGACAGTACGCCGTCAGCCTGCCCGCGCCCCTGCGCTCCAACAACGCCGACATCCTGCGCCCGTCGCTGCTGGCGGGCCTGGGCCTGGCCATGCAGCCGGACTTTCTGTGTTGGGAGGACATCAAGGCGGGGCTGCTGGAAGAGGTGCTGCCCGACTGGGCCCCGCCGCCCATCGCCCTGCACCTGGTCACGCCGCCCAGCACCATCCGCCCGGCGCGCGTGGAGGTGCTGATCGCGTTCCTGGCCAAGCGGATGGCCAATGCGCCGTGGGCGGGGTGATACAAGCTTCCTTCTCCCCTTGCGGGAGAAGGTGGCCTGCGCAGCAGGTCGGATGAGGGGTTGATAGGTGGTTCAGCCGCGAGCGGCGGACAGGTCGGCGCGACCCCTCATCCGTCAGCCTTCGGCCGACACCTTCTCCCGCAAGGGGAGAAGGAAGGCGTGTGGCCGGATCAGGTCTACGCCATCTCGTGGCGGTCGTTGAGGCATTCGCCGATGGCGCGGGCGCAGCCCGGCAGGCCCAGGGCGCCGATGAACGACATGGCCACGGCGCAGACCAGCATCACGGGTTGGAAGATACGCATGCGAATTTCTCCACCGGCAAACCGCTCTTGAGGGGACAAGCCTTCAACCCATGTAAGGCCGAAGCTTGACGATCGTTCCCGCCCGAGTCGGAAAAGCTCAGCATGCGGCAGATATGTCTCACCTTGATGTCAGTCCGCTAACGCATAGGCGACACGGGCGGCCTCCAGCCGCCGCAATTTGGCCTCCAGGGCCGACCAGTCGTCGGCCTCCGCGATCGGCGCCCACAGGGCCTCGACCTCGTCGATCAGCAGTTCCTCCGGCTCGGGACGGGCGAAGACCGGGTCTTCCAGCCGCTCGGGACGGTCGGGCTCGAAGGCCGACAGCTTGCGGCGGAAGTCCAGGAACGCCTCCTGGCCGTAAAGATCGGCGCGCGGCCCCTCCAGGGCGCGACGCTCCGAAGCCTCGCCGCCGAACCAGTCGAAGAAGAACGGCTCCCAACGCAGGGCCTCGCCGCCGGCCGCCAGGGCCACGAACGCGGCCTGGACCAGGTCGACGTCCTCGTCGGGCGAGCGGCTCTTCAGCCCCAGCCGGTTCAGCACCGCCCCGCGCAGGGCGTCGCGATAGGCGTTGGAAAAGCCGTTGAGGGCCGCGATCAGCCCCTGGTCCTCGGCCACCAGGGCCAGGCACCCGGCCAGCTGCTGCAGGTTCCAGAACACCGCCTCGGGCTGGCGGCCGAAGCTGTAGAGCCCCGAATGGTCGAAATAGGCGGCGGTGAAGTTGGGGTCGTTCTTGGGCAGGAACCGCCAGGGGCCGTAGTCGAAGCTCTCGCCGGTCACCACCATGTTGTCGGTGTTGAGCACGCCGTGCACGAAGCCGGCCGCCATCCAGCGGGCGCAGAGGCGGGCGCTGGCGGCGACCACCTGTTGCAGTAGGACGGTGGGCCGATCGGGCAGGTCGGCGACGTGCGGGAAATAGGTCTCGACCGCATGGTCGACCAGCCGGGTGATGTTGTCGGGCCGCTCCAGATAGGCCTGGCGCTGGAAGGTGCCGAACCGGACGTGGCTGTGCGACAGACGGGTCAGCACGGCCGAGCGGGTGGGGCTGGGCTCGTCGCCGCGCGTCAGGTCCTCGCCGGTCTCGACCAGGGAGAAGGCCCGCGAGGTGGGAACGCCCAGGGCCTCCAGCAGGGTGGCGGCCAGGATCTCGCGCACCCCGCCCTTCAGGGTCAGCCGCCCGTCGCCGGCCCGCGACCACGGCGTCTGGCCCGAGCCCTTGGTGGCCAGGTCCAGCAGCCGCCCCGAGCTCGCCTCGCGCAGCTGGGCGAACAGGAAGCCGCGCCCGTCGCCGAGGTCGGGATTGTAGGTCCGGAACTGGTGGCCGTGATAGCGCATGGCCAGCGGCCCCGGCTGATTGTCCGGCAACGGCTGGAAGCGCGCGAAATGGGCCAGCCATTCGGCCTCGCCCAGCCCGTCCAGCCCCACGGTCGCGGCGGCGCGCTCGTTGCGGAACCTCAAGACGGCGCGCGGGAAGTCGGCCGGAGCCACCGGGTCGGCGAAATCGGGACCCAGGCGCATGAAGACCGGATCGGGGCGGTAGGCGGAAGAGACGGGCATGCAGCGCACATGCGTCCGTCCGCGCGCCGACGCAAGGGCGGACCCCACTATGACGACGCGACCGATCCGGCTCCTCAAAAAGTGGGTACGGAAGACCCGGCATGCTCGCATAACGCTGTCGCATCCGCGCAACAGCCGTTCGCGAACCTTTAATCCATAAGGTTTTCCCTTGCCGAGCTCCCGGCGGAGCCGTAACCCTTGCGTGTCTATTCGAACAATCGTTCGGGTGGGACCAAATCAAAAGGCGGGGGCGATGCAAGCGCTCAAGCCATAAAACGAACCGAGGTAGGAAATGCGCTTCACCCAGGTGCTTTGCGGCACGGCGTCCGCCGTCGTGCTCGCCGGTCTGACCCCCATCGCGGCTCAGGCCCAGGAAACAACCGACATCCCCACCGTCGACAGCATCGTCGTCACCGCCCAGAAGCGGGAGCAGAACCTGCAGGACGTTCCGGTGGTGGTCACCGCCGTCGGCGCCAAGCAGCTGCAAGACGCCGGCGTCAAGGACATCAAGGACCTGACCGTCCTGACCCCCGGCCTGACCGTGACCTCCACCACGTCGGAAGCCTCGACCACCGCCCGTATCCGCGGCGTCGGCACCGTCGGCGACAACCCCGGCCTGGAAAGCTCGGTCGGCGTGGTGATCGACGGCGTCTACCGCCCCCGCAACGGCGTGTCGTTCGGCGACCTGGGCGAGATGGAGCGCATCGAGGTGCTGAAGGGCCCGCAAGGCACCCTGTTCGGCAAGAACACCTCGGCCGGCGTCATCAACATCGTCACCAAGGAGCCCGAGTTCGGCTTCGGCGCCACGGCTGAAGTCACGGCCGGCAACTACGGCGCCAAGGGCGCCTCGGCCTCGGTCACCGGCCCGCTGCTGGGCACCGACACCCTGGCCGGCCGCCTGTACGTCGCCGCCCGCGAGCGCGACGGCTTCAACGACGTGGTCACCGGCAAGGGCCCCAGCAAGCGCGACCAGGACGCCGACCAGGGCTTCTACACCGTGCGCGGCCAGCTGCTGTTCGTCCCCAACGACGAATCCACCTTCAAGCTGATCGGCGACTACACCAAGCGCGACGAGAACTGCTGCGGCGCGGTGCAGATCAAGACCGGCCCGACCACGGCGATCATCAACGCCCTGGCTGGCGGCAAGGGCGTGGCCTCCGCCACCGACGATCCCTACGACCGCGTCACCTATTCGAACCGCGGCGCGCCGTCGTCGGTGGAAGACAAGGGCGTCTCGCTGCAGGGCGACATCGACCTGCCGATCGGCACCCTGACCTCGATCTCGGCCATCCGCCAATGGCGCACCGACAACGGCCAGGACGCCGACTTCACCACCGCCGACCTGGCCTATCGCAACAAGGACGGCACCAACTACAGCGAGTTCACCACCTACAGCCAGGAACTGCGCCTGGCCGGCAAGACCGACCACTTCGACTGGCTGGTCGGCGCCTTCCTGGCCGACGAGCGCCTGAAGTCGGAAGCCAACTTCTACTACGGCAACGACTACGAGCCCTACCTGTCGACCGTGATCCTGTCGGGCATCGCCAAGAGCATGGCCGCGGCCGGCATCACCGTGAACCAGGCCAACGGCGCGGCCTTCATCTCGCAGGCCTCGGGCAAGCCCTACGGCACGACCTATGTCGGCGGCCAGGGCCTGCACGACACCTACAACCAGCGCGCCACCACGGCGGCCTTCTTCACCAACAACAGCTGGCACGTCACCGACGCCTTCGACCTGACCGTCGGCCTGCGCTACAGCATCGACAAGAAGGACCTGGATTCCTACTACACCACCTCGGACGGCGGATCGGGCTGCGCCTCGGTGCTGACCTCCGCCGGCCAGCAGCGCATCGCCGCCGCCCTGGTCGGTCGCGGCGTGCCGGCCGCCCTGTTCGCCACCTCGACCGGCGCCAGCCTGATCTCCAGCGTCGTCGGCAACATGTGCCTGCCCTGGGCCAACCCGGCGTTCAACGGCCGCGGCACCACCCAGGAGCGCACCGACAAGGAATGGAGCGGCACCGTCAAGGCGTCGTACCGCTTCTCGCCGGAAGTGTTCACCTACGCCTCGTACGCCCGCGGCTACAAGGGCGGCGGCTACAACCTGGACCGCACCCAGTCGTCCAACGGCCTGCCCACCGGCGGCCTGGGCGTCGTGCCGATCACCGACACTTCGTTCCCGGGCGAGTTCGTCGACAGCTACGAAGCCGGCATGAAGAACACCCTGTTCAACCGCACGGTCCTGCTGAACGCGACGGTGTTCTATCAGAAGTACACCGACTTCCAGCTGAACACCTTCCTGGGCACCTCGTTCGCGGTGCGCTCGATCAAGGAAGTGACCTCGCAGGGCATCGACACCGACTTCCTGTGGTTCACCCCGGTGCGCGGCCTGGTCACCCAAGCGGGCTTCACCTACGCCGACACCAAGTACGGCAAGCAGCCGGTCGCCAACGACCCGACCGGCGCCCTGGCCCTGCTGCCGGGCAGCCGCCTGTCGCTGGCGCCCAAGTACTCGGCCTCCGGCTCGGTGACCTACGAGACCCCGGTGGGCGACGCCCTGAAGGCCCGCTTCAACATCGGCGCCAAGTATTCGTCCTCGTACAACACGGGGTCGGACCTGTTCCCGCCGAAGATGCAGAAGGGCTATACGGTCGTGAACGGCCGCGTGGGCCTGGGCGCCCAGGACGACCGCTGGGCCGTCGAGCTGTGGAGCATGAACCTGCTGAACGAGAAGTACGCCCAGGTGGCCTTCAACGGCACCCTGCAAGGCAACGTCGGCAACCAGCCCTACAACGCGGCCAACGACACCATCACCTACGACGCCTTCCTCGGCGCGCCGCGCACCTACGGCGTGACGCTGCGGTCGAAGTTCTAGGCTTAACAACTCCGCTCATCCCGACGAAAGTCGGGACCCAAGCTGAGCGGATTGTTTGGTCAGAGCGTCACCCCTGGACTCGGCTTGGGTCCCGGCTTTCGCCGGGATGAGCGGGATAGGGTAGAAGACGAGAGGGCGATCCGGGCGACCGGGTCGCCCTTTTCGTTTTGTCCGGCTTTCCTCGAATCCCGAAGCGCCTCACCCTGCCCTCTATTCCCTGGGGCGGGGCTCGACCTGCGGAGGCGCATCGCGATGAAGACCGTCCGGCTGCTCGGCGTCTGGGTCTGTCTGCTGCTGGGCCTGGCCATCGCCAACCTGGCCCTGCGCACCCCGCCGCCCCTGCCCGCCAACGCGCCCGCCGACCAGTTCTCGGCCGGACGGGCCATGGCCGACGTGCGGGCCATCGGCCGCAAGCCCCACCCCACCGGCTCGGCCGAGATCGTCCGGGTGCGCGATCACCTGCTCTCACGGGTCAACGGCCTGGGGCTGGAGGTGGTGGTCCGAGCCGGCGAGGGCGTGCGCGACGCGGCCAAGTGGTCGCCCCGCGCCGCCGCCGTGGGGGCGGTGCAGAACATCGTCGCCACCCTGCCCGGAACCGACCGCGACGCCCCCGCCGTGCTGGTGATGAGCCACTACGACACCGTCCACAACTCGCCCGGCGCGGCCGACGACTCGGCCGGGGTCGCCGCCGCCCTGGAGATCGCCCGCGCCCTGAAGGCCGGTCCGCCCCCGGCCCGCGACGTGATCTTCCTGTTCACCGACGGCGAGGAGCCGGGCCTGCTGGGCGCCGAGGCCTTCTTCGCCCGCGACCCGCTGCGCGACCATGTGGGCGTGGTGATCAACATGGAGGCGCGCGGCGATTCCGGCCGCGCCTCCATGTTCCAGACCGGGACCGAGGCCGGCGACCTGGTCGGCCTCTACGCCCGCGCCGCCCATCAGCCCACCGCCAACTCGCTGGCCGCCGCCGTCTACCAGCGCATGCCCAACGACACCGACTTCACCCATGCCCTGCGCAAGGGCCTGCCGGGGCTGAACTTCGCCTTCATCGACGACCAGCTGGCCTATCACACGCCCCTGGCCACGCCCGAGCACCTGGACCAAGGCAGCCTGCAGAACCTGGGCGACCAGGCCCTGCCCACCGTCCGCGCCCTGGCCGGCGGCGCCCAGCTGCCCGGCCGCGCGCCCGACCTGATCTATTCCGACGTCCTGGGTCAGAGCCTGGTGGCCTATCCCGTCAATGTGGGCTGGGCGATCCTGGGCGTGGCGGGGGTGCTGATCGTCTTCACCGGCTATCGCGCCCTGCGCGGCAAGGCCGTGACCTTCGTGGAGATCCTGCGCGGGATCGCCGGCTTCCTGCTGCTGGCCGTGACGGCGGTGCTGGCCCTGCACCTGGCCGGACGCCTGATCGGGATCGGCGACCAGCAGCGCTACTACGCGGTGCTGGGCCAGTTCGACGCCCTCCTGCTGGGCGCGGGCGTGCTGCTGATCGGGTCGTGCATGGGCGTGCTGGTGCTGCAGGCGCGCGGGCTCAAGGGCGTCTGGGGCCGGGTCTGGGTCAGCCTGGCGCTGGCCGCCCTGGGCGGAGCATGCAGCATCGTCGGCGGCTACGACCCCATCGGCCTGTACCTGGCGGGCGGGGCGATCGTCCTGGCCTGGCTGAGCCTGGGCAAGGGCGTGGGGGTGTTCGGGCCCTGGCTGGGCTCGCTGCTGGTGCTGCTGGGCCTGGCGGTCGCGGCCATGGTCTGGCTGCCCGCCGGCTCGGTGATGCTGGCCTGGCCGCTGCTGGCCGCCAGCCTGGCGGCCGCCCTGGTCATGGCCGTGGGCGGAACTCGCGACCGCCGCGTGGCCTGGGCCCTGACCCTGGCCGTCTGCGTGGTGGCCGTCGCCGTGGTCGCCCAACTGGGCGCCTGGGGGGCCTGGACCTTCGCGGGCGTGGGCCTGCAGGAGCCGGCCGTGCTGGCCGCCTTCGCGATCCTGGCCGCCCCGGCCCTGCTGCCCCTGGCCTTCGACTTCGCCGCCTATCGCTGGGCCCCGATCTTCGCGGGCGTGGCGGCGGCGGCCGGGGCGGGCCTGCTGGCCTATGCCGGCCTGGCCGAGGGCGCGCCCGACCGTCCGCGCCTGGCCGAGGCCAGCCACCTGGCGGATCTGTCGACCGGCACGGCCTGGCGCGTCTCGCCCCAGCCGCGCCTGGACCCCTGGTCGCGGGTGGTGCTGTCGGACGCCGACAACACCCCGGCGCTCAAGGCCTATCCGCCGCTCTATCGCAACCCGGTCTGGATGGCGCCGACCGCCGTCCTGCCGGTCGAGCGCCCGACCCTGACCCTGGACCGGGCCGGCGACCGCCTGCTGGTCCGCGCCGTGCCCACCCCGGGCGCCGAGGTCCTGACCCTGCGCATCCGCCCCAGTGTGGCCCTCGACCAACCGCGCCTGAACGGCCGTCCGCTGGTCCTGCCCACCCAGGCGGGCGAGTGGAGCAGCCTGTCCTACCACGCCCCCGACCCCAACGGCGTGACCCTCAGCTTCACCGCACGGGCGGCCGGCAAGGTCGAGGTGGCCGTGATCGAGATCCGCGACGGCTGGCCGCGTGGCGCCTCGGCCATCCCCGCCAAGCCGGCGGAGCTGATGGCCACGGGCTATTCGGACAAGACCATCGTGCTGGATCGCGGGACGCTGAGCTGGCCGGCGTTCGTCAACTCGGACACGCAATAAACCCCCTCAGTCGCTCCGCGACAGCTCCCCCAAAGGGGGAGCATTGCTCGGCCTAGATCCTCCCCCTTTGGGGGAGGTGGCCCAGAGGGCCGGAGGGGGTTTGCGGCGCTAGATCACGATCACCCCATCCCCCGGCGGGTCGGCATACAACCCCTCGACCACCTTGGCCCGACGCTCCAGCGCCGCGCGCTGGTTCACATAGCCCTTGTCGGTGATCTCGCCGGCGTCGATGGACGGCGGTTCGGTGAGGATCGCCACCCGGGCCACGCGTCGCGACGACCCGCCGGCGGCGGCGTTGAACGCTCCGATCCGTTCACGGAGGATCTCCGTCAGCTTGTCCAGCGGCGTGCCGGGCCCGTCGTCGAGGAGCAGGGCCGACAGGCCCGCCGGCGAGGGCCAGACCATGGCGGCGATGAACGGCTTGTCCTGGCCGACGATCACCGCGTCGTGGATGTAGGGGCTGCACGCGGCCACGATGTCGGGACGCAGCACGCCGACGCTGACCCAGGTGCCGCTGGTCAGCTTGAAGTCCTCGGTCACCCGCCCGTCGAAAACCAGCCCCTTGCACGGATCGTCCGGGTCCACGAACCGGGCGGCGTCGCCCAGCTTGTAGAAGCCCTCCTCGTCGAAGGCGGCCGCCGTCTTCTCCGGGTCCTTGTGATAGCCCGCCGCGACCGTCGGCCCCTTGACCCGCACCTCGTACTTGGCGCCGGCCGGGGCCAGTTTCAGGGCGATGCCCGGCAGGGGCAGACCCACCAGCCCGACCCGCTCGGTGATCCAGTGGACCACGGTGACGCCCTGGGTCTCGGTGGCGCCGTACATGGTGGTCAGCGGCACGCGATGGCCGGTCTCGGCCACGGCCAGGGCCTGCATCCGGGTATAGACATCGTCCGACAGGGTGGCGCCGCCATAGCCCATGTACTTCAGGTTCTTGAAGAAGGCCTTGCGCAGCACCGGATCGCTCTCCATCGCCCCGGCCAGCATGGAAAAGGCGATAGGGGCCGAGCCGAACACCACCGGCGAGACCTCGTAGAGGTTCTTGATCGTGGTCTCGAACATGCCCGGCAGCGGCTTGCCCTCGTCGATCCAGAGCGTACCGCCGGCCCACAGGGCGCCGTTGAAGCTGATGTTGCCGGCCGAGATGTGGCTCCAGGGCATCCATTCCAGGCTGTCGGGGATCTCGTCGGTGGGCTCGTCGATGCGCAGGCCCTCCTGCCCCGCGATGACGCCCGCCATCATGGCGTGGGTCTGGGGCACGCCCTTGGGCATGCCGGTCGAGCCGGAGGTGAACAGGTACTTGGCCACCGTCTCTGGCGTCAGGGCCTCGCGCTTGGCGGCGACGTCGCGCGGGACGGTGGCGGCCACCGTCTCGAAGGCGACGGCCCCGTCACCGGTCCCATCCGCCGTGACCAGCAGCAGGTCCGGCCGGATCGCCCGCAGGGTGGCGATCGCCCCGGCGAACAGCACGCCGGACTGAGCGAACACCACGCGCGGCGCGACCTTGTCGAAGCAGTGCTTGAGCTTGCCGTGGTCGGTCGAGATCAGGCTGTAGGCCGGACTGACCGGAGCGGCCGGCACGCCCGCGCCATAGGCCCCCAGGGTCATCAGGGCGTGCTCGATGGAATTGCCCGACAGGATCATCACGCTGTCGTCGGCGGTCAGGGCCTGGTCGATCAGCCACTGGGCGATCCCCTCGACCGCTCGTTGGGCCTGGCCGTAGGTGACCTGCCGCCAGGGGCCGTGGTCGGGCTCCCGCTGCTTGAGGTACGGCCGGTCGGGATGCAGTGCCGCCTTTTCCGCCAGTAGGTGGCTGATCGTGCGCGGCCCGTCGCCGGGCGGATGGTCGGAGGTGATGACGATGCTGCCGTCGGCCCGCCGGTCGACGCTGACCTGGGGTCCGCGCATGGCCAGCGGCTTGAAAGGCGCGGTGCTCGGATCGCGCGCGGGCGCGAGGCTGTCGACGCCGTCCATCGTTCTCTCCCGGTCGATTATCGTTGTTAACCGGGAGGGTCGCGCAGCCTGACGCGAACGTAAAGCGTGCCCAAACGTCAACCGATTGCCTTATGTCTCCAATTTTTCAGCCGTCATTCCCGCCCTTGTGGCGGGAACCCCTGGCTCAGCCCGCAAGTGAAATGCCTTGGCGCGCTGGCGCGCCACCCTCCCGCACCTGCGGCGGATAGAGGGGTTCCCGCCACAAGGGCGGGAATGACGAAGCTTATATGTTCATGTATTGTTCCGGTCGCATGGGAGGAATGCGCCATGGTCTCAAGCGAAGCCTGGATCGCCGTCTACATGATGACCGACCACTATCGGGGCACGCTCTACACAGGCGTCACCGGCCAGTTTCAGACACGGATCGTCCAGCACCGCGAAGGCCAATCGGGCTTCACGCGCAAACATGCCCTCAATCGCCTCGTCTGGTATGAAATTCACCACCGCATGACAGAAGCGATCCAGCGTGAAACCTCGATCAAGCGCTGGCCCAGGCAATGGAAGATCAACCTGATCGAGCGCGACAATCCTCGCTGGGACGACCTCTACGAATCCGTCTTCGAATGGACGCCGGTTCCCCGCCAGTTCTGATCCCAAACGAAGAAGGGGCCGCGCGGCTTTCGCCGGCGCGACCCCTCGTCCGTCCCACAAGGGGAGGCGGATCTTACTCCGCCGCCACCTTGGGCGAGTAGCCCAGCACGGCCTTGGTTTCGAGGAACTCGCCGAAGGCGTGGTCGCCCCATTCGCGGCCGTTGCCGCTCATCTTGTAGCCGCCGAACGGGGCCATCAGGTCGGTGCCCGCGCCGTTGAGGATCACCTGGCCGGCCCGCAGGCGCGAGGCCACGTTGCGGACCTCTTCGGCGTCGTTGCCCGAGACATAGGCCGCCAGGCCGTACTCGGTGTCGTTGCCGATCGCGACGGCCTGATCGACGCCGTCATAGCCCAGGATCGCCAGCACCGGGCCGAAGATCTCTTCCTTGGCGATGGTCATGTCCGAGGTGACGTTGGCGAAGACGGTGGGCTTCACATAGTAGCCGGTCTCCAGCCCTTCCGGCTTGCCCGGACCGCCGGCCACCAGGGTGGCGCCCTCGTCGACGCCCTTCTGGATCAGGCCCTGGATCTTGTTCCACTGCACCTCGGAGACCACGGGACCGAGCTTCGAATTGCCGTTGGGGTCGCCCACGGTGTGGGCCTCGGCGGCGGCCTTGGCGATGGCGATCACCTCGTCCATGCGCTTGGAGGGCACCAGCATCCGGGTGGGGGCGTTGCACGACTGGCCCGAGTTCATCATCACCGAGGCCACGCCGCCGCCGACCGCCTTCTGATAGTCGGCGTCGTCGAGGATGATGTTGGGGCTCTTGCCGCCCAGCTCCTGGTGCACGCGCTTGACGGTGGGGGCGGCGTTGCGGGCCACCTCGATGCCGGCCCGGGTCGAGCCGGTGAACGACACCATGTCGACCTCGGGGTGCGAGGACAGGGCCGCGCCCACCACGGGGCCGTCGCCGTTGACCAGATTATAGACCCCGGCCGGCACGCCGGCGGCGGCCAGGATCTCGGTCCAGATCCAGGCCGAGAAGGGCGCCACTTCCGAGGGCTTGAGCACCATGGTGCAGCCGGTGGCGATGGCCGGGGCCACCTTGCAGGCGATCTGGTTCACCGGCCAGTTCCACGGCGTGATGAAGGCGCAGACGCCGATGGGCTCCTTGACCAGGCGGGTGGTGCCGCGATCCTCGGTGAACTTGTAGTCCTTCAGCACCTGCAGGGCAGTCTGGACGTGGGCGATGCCCATGGCGGCCTGGGCGCGCTGGGCCAGCCACGACGGGGCGCCCATCTCCTCGGTGATGGCTTTCGCCATGTCCTCGAAGCGCTTCTGGTACTCGGCGACGATGCGCTCGAGGATGTCGATACGCTCTTCGCGGCTGGTCTGGGAGAAGGTGGCGAACGCCTTGCGGGCGGCGCGGACGGCGATGTCGACGTCTTCGGCCGTGCCCAGGGTCACCCGGCCGGCCACGGCCTCGGTGGCCGGATTGATCACGTCGACGGTCTGCTTGCCCTTGGGCTCGACCCATTGGCCATCAATGTAGAACTTCAGGTAGTCGCGCATGCCGTGCTCCTCCGGGTTGGGGCGGCTCGCGTCCGGAAGGACGGCGGCCCTCGTTCAAACATCCATTTTAATGATCGTTGATCACTGGGGAAGCCATGATCGCACGCCTCACCACATGGGGTCTTTGTCGGCCGCGTGAAACACCTCCGCGATCCGGCGGCGGTTGCCGGGCGTGACGTCGTCGGGCAAGGCGTCGGGGGCGAACCATCCGATCTCGTGGATTTCGCCCTGAGCGCTGGCGGCGCAGGGCTCCCAGGCGTGGACGCGATAGACCAGCACGTGGTCGCCTGGATGGTGCGGCTCGTTGCTGTGGATCGAGACCAGGCTCATCGGCCCGATCACCCTGATCCCCGCCTCCTCCTGCAGCTCGCGGATCACCGCCGTCTCGGCGGTCTCGCCACGCTCCACCCCGCCGCCGGGCAGGTACCAGCCGGGCACATAGGTGTGCTGCACCATCAGCACCCGCCCCTCGGCGTCGGTGACCACCCCGCGCACGCCCAGCGTCAGCCCCCGCTTGAAGCGGAACCAGGCATAGACCAGGGGACGGGTGAAGGGTTCGACACGGCGACGCCAGAGCATGGACGTGACCCTAGCGCGTCTGTCGCTTGCGGTCAGTCCCGCGCACCGCTAAAGCCCAGATCATCTTTCAATCCGACAACGGACCCAGCCCATGCTCGCGATCGGCGTCATCGCCCTCTTCCTGGTGGTCATCCTCGGCCTCAACAAGTTCGAATTCGGCCGCTTCGACTAAACCGATGACGACGCGCGGCGCGGCCCTGGTCACCGGCGCCGGTCGCCGGCTGGGCCGCGTGCTGGCCCTGGAGGCCGCGCGGGCCGGCTTCGACGTCGCCGTGCACTACCGCACCGCGCGGGACGAGGCCCAGGCCGTCGCCGACGAGATCGTCGCGCTGGGCCGCAAGGCCGTCGTGCTCGACGCCGAACTGACGAACGAAGACCAGACCGCGGGCCTGATCACCCGCGCCGCCCAGGCCCTGGGCCCCGTCACCCTGCTGGTCAACAGCGCCTCGACCTTCGAGGACGACCGGCTGGCCACGGCCACCCGCGACAGCTGGGACGCCCACCTCGACGCCAACCTCCGCGCGCCGGTCGTGCTGGCCCAGGCCCTGGCCGCCGCCCTGCCCGCCGAGACGCGCGGTCTGATCGTCAACATCGTCGACCAGCGGGTGCTGCGGCCCAATCCCCAGTTTTTCAGCTACAGCCTGTCCAAGGCCGGCCTGTGGTGGGCGACCCGTACCCTAGCCCAGGAACTGGCGCCGCGCATCCGCGTCAACGCCATCGGCCCCGGCCCGGTGCTGGCCTCGGTCCACCAGGCGCCCGGCGAGTTCGAGCGCGAGGCCGCCGGCACGCCGCTGGAACAGGCCGTTTCGCCGGGCGAGATCGCCGCGGCCCTGCGCTACCTCATTGACGCGGGGTCGGTCACGGGCCAGATGATCGCGGTCGACGCCGGTCAGCACCTGGGCTGGCGCACCCCCGACATCGTCGGCCCCTGAAGAGTTTCCCCGTGTCCGCCCAGCCCCTGACCCAAGCTCCGAACCAAGCCCCCCGGCCCAATCCGGCCAAGGTGATCGTGACCAAGGTGTTCGTGCGCGGCCTGAAGGTCGACGCCTGGATCGGTGTCTACGACCACGAGCACGGCCGCCAGCAGCCCCTGGTCATCGACGTCGAGCTGGACGTCGCGGCCAGCCATTGCGAGGAACTGGGCGACACGGTCAATTACGAGACCATCCTGCAGGCCGCCCAAGCCATCGCCGCCGAGGGCCACATCGACCTGGTCGAGACCTTCGCCGAGCGCATGGCCCAGGCCTGTTTCGACGACGCCCGCGTGACCCGCGCCCGGGTGCGGGTCGAAAAGCCCCTGGCCCTCGCCCCCCACGCCGCCGCGGCCGGGGTGGAAATCACCGCCGTCCGGGGGTGAGCGCGCTGCGGCACAGCGCCCGCCTGGTTCCGTTCCAGCCCGAGACGGTCTGGACCCTGGAGGGCGCGGAGCTGGTCGAACGCCGGGGCCCGCGCGAGCGGCGCTTCTCCCTGACCGACCTGACCGCCTTCCGCCTGGCCAAGCCGCGCGAGGGCGGACGGCGCCGCGCCCTGACCCTGACGTTCACCCGCCGCCGCAAGCTGGTGCTGACCGCCCAGAGCTGGGCGGGGCCGGGGCGGTTCGAGGACCGGCTGGAGAGTTTCTCGCTGTTCGCCCGCGCCGTGGCCGCCGTCGCCGCCGACCTCGCCCCGCGTGCAAGGTTCGAAACGGCGGGGGTGATGGCCGCCCGCGAGGGCCTGACCTGGGTGATGGGCCTGCTGGCCTTCGGCACCCTGGTGCTGCTGCTGCTGGCCTTCACCCCCGGCATGGCCGGCGTCGCCATCGCCCTGGCCGCCCGCATGGCCTTCGTGCTGATCCTGCTGCTGGCGGTGCTGCCCTGGCTGGGGCGCGGCGAGGGGCTGGACCCGCACGCCCTGCCGGATGATTTGTTGCCGACGGGGTAGGCCCTACCCCCTCGCCACCCGGTCCAGCAACTCCGTCACCTTCTCCGGCTCCGTAATCATCAGATCGTGGCCCGTATCCACCTCCCAGAACCGCCCTTCCGCCCGCGCCGTCAGGGTCTCGACGTCCCGGCCCGGTAGGGTCGAGGTGCAGACGATGTGCGACTGGGGGATCCTGGCTCCCACGCCCGTCAGGCGCAGCTTCTGCGCGAAGCACGCCCAGGGATGGGGCGTCAGCTTGTCGTCCATCCAGGCCAGGTCGTCCGGATCGGTCACGCCGTAGAACTGGCCCGCGCCGGGGAACGGCCACAGCACCAGCTCGATGCCGTCCTGGACCCGGCCGGCCTGGCGGGCCAGGGCCATCATCGGGCCGGCCACGTCCTCCAGCGACTGGCCGTCCTCGGGATTGGCCGCGTCCAGATAGACCACGTGGCCCACGCGGCCGGCGGCGGCCCGGTCGGCGACGCCGGTGATCACCATGCCGCCATAGCTGTGGCCCACCAGGATCACATCCTTCAGGTCCTCGAACTCCAGAACCTGGACGATGTCGTCGATCTGGAAGTCCAGGTCGATGTCGGCGCTCAGCAGGTGGGCGCGCTCGCCCAGGCCCGTCATCGTCGGCGCATAGACCTCGTGTCCGCGCGCGCGCAAAAGCCGCGCCACCTTCTGGTAGCACCAGCCGCCATGCCCGCCGCCGTGCACCAGCACATAGGTCGCCATCCCTGCCTCCCTTTCATTAAGTTATCGATTGATAACTTATGGACCGACTTGCGAGACTGTCAAACGGGGATGTATCGGCAGGCATGGAAGACGCGCGCGCGCCCAAACGCCGGAACGCCCAGGCCAGCAAGACCAGGATCCTGGCGGCGGCGCAGACGGTCTTTTGCCGCCAGGGCTATTCCCAGACCGGCATCCGCGACATCGCCGCGGTGGCCGACACCAGCTCGACCCTGCTGCTGCGCTACTACGGCTCCAAGGCGGGACTGTTCGAGGCGGCGCTGATCGACCTGCTGACCGTGAACGAGGACGTCTTCGGCCTGGACCGGGCCCTGGCCGGCGAGCGGCTGGGCGAGCTCCTGACCGAGCGGGCTTCGGACTTCCGGCTGCTGGACCTGATCGCGCTCTCGATGGGCGACGCCGACGCCCGCGCGATCACCGCCCGGGTCATCGACGCCCACGCCATCGCCCCCCTGGCCCAGTGGATCGGCGAACCCGACGCCCGGGCCCGCGCCACCCAGATCATCATGGTCTCGACCGGCTTCACCACCTATGCTCGCCAGCTGGACCTGGCGTCCTTTGGCACGGACCAGCAGGTCATGATGGCCGCCTGGCTGAAGCGGACCCTGCAGGCCATCGTCGACGGCGTCTGACGGCATTTCTCTCTCCTCCCCCGTGAAACGGGGGAGGTGGACGCGAAGCGTACGGAGGGGGCGTCAGGCCGCCGCACGACGCCCCCTCCGTCACGGCGCGTATCCGCGCCGCGCCACCTCCCCCGCTGCGCGGGTGAGGAGGAAGCCCAGCCTGACCGGACCTTAATTTGCATCGGCGCCCGTCTTCGACGACCATCGTTTCATGACCCAGAACGATCCCGCCGCCGATCCCGCCGTCCCGCCCGCCTTGCAGGACGACAAGACCATGCCCGTGGTCGTCTACGCCCTCTATCTGGCGGCCCTGCTGTCGGTGGGCATGACCGCCGTGGTCGGGGTGATCCTGGCCTATGTCAGCAAGGCCGCCGCGCCCGAGTGGATGCAGAGCCACTACGTCTTCCAGATCCGCACCTTCTGGCTGTCGCTGCTGTTTTCCGTGATCGGCGGGCTGCTGACGCCCATCGGCATCGGCTTCGTGATCCTGCCGGCCGTCGGCATCTGGGTGGCGGTGCGATGCATCCTTGGCCTGTCCTGGCTGTTGAAGGGCCAGGCCTATCCCACGCCGCGCAACTGGATGATCTGACGATGAGCGACATCGCCCAAAGCCCCGCGCCCTCCGAACCGAGCCGCGTCGAGGAAGACAAGATCCTGCCGATCGTCGTCTACGCCCTCTATCTGCTGGGCTTCACCAACGGACTGACCTTCCTGGTCGGGCTGATCGTCGCCTATGTCTATCGGGGCGAGGCCGGGCCGATCAACGCCAGCCACTACACCTTCGCCATCCGCAGCTTCTGGCTGTCGATCTGGTGGTTCCTGATCGGCGGCGCGCTGTTCCTGCTGGGCGCGGCGCTGCTGATCTTCATCGTCGGCATACCGATGATGTTCATCGGCGGGTCGATCATGGGGGCCGTCTGGGTCTGGTTCGTGGTCCGGGCGATCATGGGCCTGGTCTATCTGTTGAAGGGCGAAGCCTACCCCCGGCCCCGGACGTGGCTGATTTAGAGGCAGGCCGCTGGCGAGGCGCCCGTTCGCGCGCCGCTTCTCGTCGGCGCTTCCCCTGACGGTTGTCACGGCTCGACGCGGAAATGACGGCGCCGTCACCTGCCGCTCCTTACGAACGCGGTCATGAAGGGGGCGACATGATGGCTCGGCTCGTGGGGATCGTCCTGGGGGCGATCCTGGCGACATCGGGGTACGTTATCGCAGGTTGGGGCGTCATCGGGGGATGGGCGCAGAACCTGGATCTCGGCCCCTTCGAGCCGCACCGCCCGTTCGTGGGTTGGGCGGCGGCGATTACGGGGGCCGTGTTGCTCGTCGCCGCCCTGACTCCGCGTCCCAAGCCCAAGCGCAAGGCCAAGCCCGCGCCGACGGACCTGGGGGGCGATCTGGTCGCCGTTCCGGTGGCGGCCGCCGACGTCGCGTCGGAGCCGGCGGTCGCGTTCGTGGCCGCGCCGCCCGAGCCGGAGGTCGTGGCGACCCCGGCGGTGGAAACCGAGACTGTCGAAGTCGCGCCCGAGCCCGTCGTGGCCGCGCCCGTGGCGGTCGACGCCCCGGCCGAGACCTTCTCCGAACTGCGCGCCCGCCTGGTGGCCCAGAGCCGCGCCGAGGCCTGGTCAGACGCCGCCCAGACCCTGAACCGCCTGCTGCGCGTGGCCGGAACCGATCACGAGAAGGCGCTGGCCCGCCGCGACCTGGGCGACTTCGCCCGAGGCCAGGGCCGGCTGGACGACGCCGCCGAAGCCTATGAGGAATCGGTCAGCTACGCCCGCGCCGTCCGCGCCGCCAAGCCCCCCCAAGATCATGGCGACTTCGCCGCCGACGACCTGCTGGCCAGCGCCCTGTCGGGCGTGGGCGACGTGGCCGAGATGGAAGGCCGCCTGAACGAGGCCCTGTCGGCCTTCGAGGAGGCCCTGGCCCTGCGCCGCTCGCACGGCGGCCGCGAAGCCGCCGACCCGAACGCCAAGCGCGCCCTGTCGGTGTCGCTGGAGCGCTTGGCCGACCTGCGCGAGGACCGGGGTCACCGCATGCGGGCCCTGGACCTCTATCGCGAGAGCTACGACGTCGCCGCGCGGCTGGCCGCGGCCGACCCGGCGCGCTTCGGCGCCGACCTGGCCTCGACGCGCGCGCGCCTGGCCGAGCTGGAAGCGCGGGTGGCGGGGTAGATTCCATCCCTACCGCTTGATGCTCAGCAGCTCCTGCAGCATCTCGTCGGCCGTCGTGATGATCTTCGAGCAGGCCGAATAGGCCCGCTGCGTCGTGATCAGCCCCGTGAACTCGGTCGACAGGTCCACGGTCGAGGCTTCCAGGGTCGAGGGCGCGATCGAGCCCGCCCCGCCTTCGCCGGGCGCCTTGAGGCTGTAGCCGCCGCTCTCGTTGGTCACCCGATAGGCGTTGCCGTTCACCGCCTTCAGCCCGTCCGGGTTCTGGAAGGTGGCGATCGCAACCTGTGCGATCCGGCGGGTCACGCCGTTGTCGAAGATCGCCGAGACATAGCCCTGGTCGTCGACCTCGATGTTGGTGAGGTTGCCGAAGGCCGTGCCGTTGGTGTTGACCGACTGGACCACCGACTGGCTGTTGTATTGCGTCAGCCCCCCGGCGGCGTTGGCCAGGTCGATCTGGATGTCCTGGCTGTCGATGCCCAGGCCGTCGGCCCAGCGCGGCCCCGTCCCCGTGGCGGTCGGATCGGACGCGCCGATGCTGATCGAGGTGGGGCTGGTGCTGCCGAACAGCTCGCCGGTGCTGGCCAGCTTGCCGTCGGTGGTGAAGGTGACCTTGCCCGAACTGATCAGGCCGTTGGCGTTGTTGTCCAGGTCGCCGGGCTTGGCCCGCAGTTCGGCGAACCATTCGTTGGGACCCGGCCCCTTGATCAGCGACAGGGTGATGGTGCGCTGGCCGCCCTTGGAGTCCGAGACCGGGATCTGGATCTCGAAGTCCGGCTTGACGCCTTTTGTGGGGTCCAGGGCGTAGTCCGACATCGAATTGGTGGCCGGGTCATAGGCGCCGCCCGCCACCGCGTCGGCCTTGGTGGTCATGCCCAGGTCCGACAGGTTCACCGTCTGGCCGCCGGTGGTCAGGGTGGTGACGGCGGTGCTGGAGCCGGTCGGCACATAGCCGGTCAGGGCGCCGCTGGTGGGATCGTAGGTGGCCACGCCGGTGGAGATGTCCACGCCGTTGCGGCTGACCGTGACGGCGTACTGGTTCCCGGTTCCGGTCGGGCTGTAGGCGACGCTGTAGTCCGCCGTGCCCGAGGGGGTCTCGGCGACGCCGGTCTTGGCGACCTTGGCGTTGGCGGCGGCCGACACCGTCTGTTCGGAGCGCAGGTTGGCGTTGACCCCGGCCCGGGTGGTCTTCTCGGCCGCCCCGCCCACCGAGGCGACGTTGATCGACGACAGCCGCGACAGGTCCGACGGGTCGGTGGTGATCAGGCCGGTGATCGGATCGGCCAGCCAGCCTTGCAGGTACAGGCCCGCGTCGTTGCGCAGGTAGCCCAGGTTGTCGAGCTGGAACGAGCCGGCGCGGGTGAACGAGCGGGTGTCGGTGGGAGTCAGGCCCTCGGCCTTCTCGGTGGCCACGAAGAAGCCCGAGCCGGAGATCGACAGGTCGAGATTGGAATTGGTGGCCTGGGCCAGGCCCTGCTGGCTGATGAACTGGTGGGTCTTGGACGACACCCCGCCGGCGCTGTAGAGGCCGCTGGAGTTGGACGTGACCATCGACGAGAAGTTGGCGCCGCTGCGCTTGTAGCCGACGGTGTTGACGTTGGCGATGTTGTCGGAGATCGCCGCCAGGGCCGACGAATTGGCGAGCAGGCCGGACACGCCGGCCTGCATGGCGCTGTTGATGCTCATGACGTCTAGGAACCCCATCCGGTTATCGTTGGCCGGATCAGGTGCAAGCCGCGTGCGAAAACTGAATTTCGTGAGCGCTGAGCAGTATAGATGGTTAACTGGAAATCCGTTTACTATGTTCGAGGCGGTTTTGCCGGGCGCCTTTGGCCGTCAGGGCGGAAAGTGCTCGGTGTGGACCTCGCCGGTCCGGCCGAAATAGACGGCCCGGCGACCGGGAAACGAGACCAGGTAGCCGGCGCAGCCCGC
Source organism: Caulobacter sp. GW821-FHT09B08 (assembly GCF_059418225.1). NCBI lineage: Bacteria > Pseudomonadati > Pseudomonadota > Alphaproteobacteria > Caulobacterales > Caulobacteraceae > Caulobacter > Caulobacter sp. GW821-FHT09B08. The sequence continues at coordinate 600,149 of NZ_JBWKPL010000001.1, forward strand.
CGCCTTTACCTTCGCGCAGAAGCCTTTGTAGGTGTAGCCGGGCGCCAGGGTTTGGGCCTCGCGGATGGCGGCCTGCACGGCGGCCACGTCGAACGCCGCGGCCACCGGCCCCTCGGCCTCGTGGGCCGGCAGCGCCACGCTGTCGCCGCTGGGCAGGTAGTAGGTGGCGGTCTCCCGCCGGAAGTCGACGGCGTAGCTCTCGAAACCGCCGTCGATCAGGGCGCCGACGATCTGGGGGAAGGTCATGGTTCCGTTTTCGGAGGCGGCCAGGCAATCCCCGGCCAGGGCCTTCTGCTGCGCGTTCATGGCGCGGTCCTCTCAGTGATGAAGGGGCGGGCTAGCTGAGCGGGATGGTCTTCAGGCCACGCCGCTCGACGATGGTTCTCATCAGGCGCTCGATCGTCCGGCGCTCTTCGGGCGTGAGATGGTCGAAGAACTCGGCGTCGTTCCGGTCGGCCAGGGCCGCGAGGCGCGGGACCAGGGCGCGGCCGTCCGGACCGAGCGCCAGGCGGTGGGCGCGGCGGTCCTTGGCATCGGCCTCGCGCGTCACCAGGCCCTTGGCCTCCAGCCGGTCAGCCAGCTTGCTGACCGCTCCGCGCGTCAGGCCCAGCTTTTCGGCCAGGCGGCTGGGGAGTTGGGCGGTCTCGCCGTAGAGCTCGCGCAGCAGCGCCCACTCGGCCACCGTCACCCCCTCGCCCTCCAGCTTGCGGGCGAAGGTGTGGGAGACGTGGTTGGAGACGTAGCGCAGCCAATAGCCCAGGTGCGACGTCAGATGGGAAACCGGAACGTCGTCCGTCATGGCCGCCTCATTTGTTGACTAGGAAACTATCGCGAGAAGGTTTCCTAGTCAACAAACTTGGGATCCACCTTTTCATCGTCATCCCGGACAAGCGCTTCACGCTTTCCGGATGACAGCCGTTGGAGGGCCCCTAAGCCGCCTTCGCCTTGTCCCGCAGCGCCAGGCAGTAGCCCAGGGTGACGGCGAAGCCGGTCACCACCGCCGCGACCCCGCCGGCGACCGCGATCTGCATGGGGGCGAAGGCGAACAGTGCGGCATAGACCAGCCCGCTCAGCACCAGCGACCAGCCCGCGACCCGCCGGGCCTTGCCGGCGCAGGCGTTGGGCACGAAGGCCTTGGGCAGGCGGTTGCCCTGCCAGGCGATCATCAGCCCGTTCAGCCCGATGACGATCCGGGTGACCGTCTCGCTGTCGACATAGCCCTGCTTGCGCGCCACGACCCCGGCCAGGGCCACCACCAGAATGGCGCCGGCCCAGGCGAAATTCCCGATCAGTTCGTGCTTGGCTTCCTTGGTCATTGCACACCCTCCTCCTGGGGCTTCGGCGCGTCCGCGCCGAGATCGAACGAATGGACGAAGCCCAGCAGCGCCTCTTCGAGCACCGACAGCTTCAGGTGATAGATGATCGACTTGCCGGCCTTCTCGGCGTGGACGAGGTCGGCCTCCTTCAGAACCGCGAAGTGCGCCGACATGGTCGGCTTGGAGACGTCGAACTGGTCGCTGAGCTCGCCCGCGCTCATCGGCCCCTGGCGCAGCAGAAGCAGCACGCGGCGGCGGGTGGGATCGGAAAGGGCTTTGAAGACCTGGCTCATATTGCGATGATTAGCTAATCGTCTAAATGAGTCAAGCGCCATCTTCCGAGCCAGGAAGCGGGCATGAAAAATCCCGGAGCGGCGGCCGCTCCGGGATCCTTCAACGCGGTGGTGCGCGGCGGCCTCAGGCCGGCGTCAGTTCTTCCCGCCGCACCAGGGCGGCATAGGCGTCCATCAGGTCCAGCGACAGCTTGCCCGGAGTGAACTTGAACTCGCCGATCTCGGCCACCGGGGTGACCTCGGCGGCGGTGCCGACGATGAAGCACTCGGTGAAGCCCGACAGCTCGGCCTTCTCGATGTGGCGCTCGATCACCTGGATCCCGCGTTCCTTGGCGATCGCAATCACCGTCTGGCGGGTGATGCCGTTCAGGATGCAGTCGGGGATCGGGGTGTGCAGCGCGCCGTCCTTGACGAAGAACACGTTGGCCCCGGTCGCCTCGGCGATGTAGCCGCGATAGTCCACCATCATGGCGTCGGCATATCCGTCCTTCTCCGCGGCGTGCTTGGAGATGGTGCAGATCATGTAGAGGCCGGCGGCCTTGGCGGCGGTCGGGATCGTGGTCGGGGCCGGACGGTCGTACTTGGCCCAGGTCAGGCGGATGCCCTTGGCCTTGGTCGCCGGGTCGAAGTAGCTGGGCCAGTCCCACACGGCGATGGCCACGTGGATCTTGGTCTGCTGGGCCGAAACCCCGATCATCTCGCTACCGCGCCAAGCGATGGGCCGCACATAGCAGTCGGTCAGTCCGTTCTTGGCCGCCGTCGCCTTGCACGCTTCGTCGATCTCGGCCACCGTGTAGGGGATCTTGAAATCGAGGATCTCTGCCGATTTGAACAGGCGCTCGGTATGCTCGGTCAGCTTGAAGATCTCGCCGCCATACATCCGCTCGCCCTCGAACACCGACGAGGCGTAGTGAAGGCCGTGGGTCAATACGTGCACCTTCGCGTCCCGCCAGGCGACGAACTGGCCATCCAGCCAGATCCAACCATCGCGATCGTCGAAGGGAACGAGAGACATCGGTCCAAGACCTCCTTATTTGGAACCCGGCTCTTAGACGCTCCGAGCCGGCGAAGGTCAAATAAAATGGACGCAAGCTGATGGCCTCGCCGCTTTCACCCGGTCTTTCTGGCGGCCTCTCGGGAGGCTCGACCGATCCGCGCCTGATCCTGGGCGAGGACCAGCTGGACAGCGGGCTGGAGCTGCTGCTGCTGGCCGAGGCGGCCCTGTGGGCGGCGGTGGACGCGGCGCTCGAGGGCGAGGGTCCGGGCCTGGGCCGCTCGCACTGGCGCGCCGCCTTCCTGCTGCGCCGCCGCCCCGGCATCGGGGTGCAGGACCTCTCCAAACTGACCAGCCTCTCCAAGCAGGCCGCCAGCAAGACCCTGTCGGACCTCCAGCGCCTGAACCTGGCCCAGAAGGCGCCCGGCGACCTGGACGCTCGCCGCCGCCCGGCCGAGTTGACCGCCGAGGGCGTGGCCTTCGAGACCCGGGTGTCCGAGCGCCTGCGCGCCCTGCTGGGCAAGGCCTATCGCACCGGGGGCCTGGACGGGGTGCCCGGGACCCGCCGCATCCTGGCGGCCCTGGCGGGTCCGCGCCAAGGCGTCGGCCTCAACCGGCGGGACGGCCTATGACCCCGGAAGACCGCGCCGAGCGCCACCTGCTGGTGGTCGACGACGACGACCGCATCCGCGCCCTGCTCAAGGAATTCCTCAGCCGCCAGGGCTTCCGGGTCAGCGCCGCCGCCGACGCGGCCCACGCCGACCGCCTGACCACCGCCATGGACTTCGACCTGCTGGTGCTGGACGTGATGATGCCCGGCGAGGACGGCTTTTCCTTCACCAAACGCCTGCGGGCGCGGGGCGGCGAGGCGGGCAAGACGCCGATCCTGATGCTGACCGCCCGCGACCAGACCACCGACCGCATCGAGGGCCTGACCCACGGCGCCGACGACTACCTGGCCAAGCCCTTTGAACCCCGCGAACTGCTGCTGCGCATCGAGTCAATCCTGCGCCGCTCGGCGCCCAAGCCGTCGGGGCCGCGCGCCCTCAGCCTGGGCCATTGCGCCTTCGAGCCCGAGCGCGGCGAACTGACCCGCGACGGCGAGCCCATCCGCCTGACCGAGGCCGAGGTCGCCCTGCTGCGCCGCCTGGCCAAGGCGGCCCACGAACCGGTGGACCGCCTCGAACTGGCGCGCGACACCGTCGACGCCACCGGCCGCGCCGTCGACGTCCAGGTCACCCGCCTGCGCCGCAAGATCGAGCCGGACCCGAAGAACCCGCGCTACCTGCAGACCGTGCGCGGGGTGGGATACAGGCTGGCGCCGGATTGATGTTCCGCCTCCCCACCCGCCTGCACATCCCCCGTCCGATCAAGCGCTGGCTGCCGACCTCGCTGTTCGGCCGCAGCCTGCTGATCATCGTGCTGCCGGTGTCGGTGATGCAGATCGCCGTGACCTGGGCCTTCTTCGACGCCCACTGGGACACCGTGACCAGCCGCCTGTCCGAAGGCCTGGCCGGCGACGTGGCCTGGGCGGTCGAGAGCTACCAGGACGACCACTCGCCCGCCGCGATGGAGAAGCTGACCGAGCGGGCCGAGGAGTCGATGGACCTGTCCATCGCCCTGCAGAAGGGCAAGTCCCTGCCGGCAGGCAAGCGCAACTCGCTGTTCCGGGTGGTGGACCGCTCGCTGAACCACGCCCTGTCCGACCGCCTGGACGCGCCGTTCTGGTTCGACGCCAGCGGCGACCACTATCCGGCCCACGTCGACATCCGGGTGAAGGTCGACGAAGGGGTGCTGCGGATCATCGCCCCGCGCGACCGGGCCTTCGCCACCCAGGGCCACATCTTCATCCTGTGGATCGTGGGGGCCACCCTGCTGCTGACGGCGGTGGCGATCCTGTTCATCCGCAACCAGGTGCGGGCCATCGAGCGCCTGGCCGACGCGGCCGACGCCTTCGGCAAGGGCGTCGACCAGGCCGCCTTCAAGCCGCACGGCGCGCGCGAGGTGCGCCAGGCGGCCCAGGCCTTCCTGGCCATGAAGGCCCGCATCCAGCGCCACATCGAGCAGCGCACGGCCCTCCTGGCCAGCGTCAGCCACGACCTGCGCACGCCGCTGACCCGGCTGAAGCTGGAGCTGGCCCTGGCCGAGCCTGGCCCCCGGAACGAGGCCATGCAGCGCGACCTCTCCGAAATGGAGCACATGATCGACGAGTACCTGGCCTTCGCCCGCGGCGAGGGCGGCGAGGACCCGCGCGAAGTGCTGCTGCGGCCGCTGATCCAGGGCGTGTGCGACGGGGCGATGCGAGCCGGCGCCACGGTGGAGGTCTCCATCGGCGACGACCTGACCGCCGTCGTGCGGCCCAACGCCTTCAAGCGCGCCCTGGCCAACCTGGTCGACAACGCCGCCGCCCACGGCAAGGCCGTGCGGGTCTCGTCCACCGTCGTGCCGGGCGGCGGCATCTGGCTGTTCGTCGACGACGACGGCCCGGGCATCCCCGAGGACCGCTACGAGGAGGCCTTCAAGCCGTTCAACCGCTTGGACGAGTCGCGGAACCAGAACGAAAAGGGCGTGGGCCTGGGCCTGGCCATCGCGCGCGACATGGCGCGCGGGCTGGGCGGGGAGCTGACGCTGCAAAGGTCGCCGATGGGGGGGCTGCGGGCGGTGTTGAGGTTGCCGGGGTAGGCCCAGGACGCCTCGCCACCATTGGGGACACACGCATGCGTGTGTCCCCAGCCTTGCCTCCGGCCTCTATCGCATCGCCGCTTCGATGAACCTCGGACCCGGCTCGCGCATCGCCCGCTCCAGCGCCGCGTCGAACGCCTCGGCCGTCTCGACCCGTTCGGCGGGGACGCCCAGCCCTCCCGCCACCGACACCCAGTCGATCCTCGGATCGCCCAGGTCCAGCAACCGCGAGGCCGCCGGCCCCGGCTCGCCGCCGCCGGTGCGGCCCATCTCGATGCCCAGGATGCGATAGGCGTGGTTGGCGAACACCACCACGGTGACGTCCAGCCGCTCGCGGGCGATCGTCCACAGGCCCTGGACCGTGTACATCGCCGCCCCGTCGCCGTTCAGGCTCAGCACCTTGCGGTCCGGACAGGCCACGGCCGCGCCGATGGCCAGGGGCACGCCCTGGCCGATGGCCCCGCCGGTCAGGGACAGCCAGTCGTGGGCGCGGGCGTTGCGGGTCTGGGTGAAGATCGGCAGGCCGGCGGTCACCGCGTCGTCGGAGATGATCGCGCCCGCCGGCATGTGCCGCGCGACAGCCGCGCCGATGGCCCAGGCGTCCAGCTTGCCGCTCGGGGCGGCGGGCGGGGCGTAGGGCTCCACGGCGCCGGTCGCCGGCGCGCCCAGGGCGTCGGCCAGGGCTTCGAGCGCGGCGACCGCGTCTGCAGCCCGGTCGCTCAGGGTCAGGGTCGCGCAGCCTTCGGGCACCAGCACGCTGGGCCGGTCGGGATAGGCGAAGAAGGCCACCGGCTCGGTGGTGGCGACCAGGGCCATCAGGTCCGCGCCCTCCAGGTCCTTCAGGGCCTGCTCGCCGAAATAGGGCAGCTTGTCGGGCCGGAAGCGGCCTTCGCCCCGCGCCTGGCGGGCGGTGAAGGTGTCGGTCAGCACCCGCACGCCGGTGGCCGCCACCCGCCCAGCGGCGGCCAGGGCCGCCTCGCCGCACGCGCCGCTTCCCAGAAGCAGCACGGGCTTGGCGGCCGCCTTCAGGGCCTGGGCGACGGCGGCGACGGCGGCCGGATCGGGCGCGCGCGGCCGGGGCGGCGCGATCACGGGTCCTGAGGTGTTGGTCTCGTTCCAGGCGCTGTCGGCGGGCAGGATCAGGCAGGCGTTGCCGCCCGGCGCCCCGAAGCTGGCGGCCACCGCCTCGGCGGCCAGGGGACCGACGGCGTCGGCGGTCTCGGCCGACTTGACCCAGATCGAATTGGGCGCGGCGAGCGCCGCGATGTCGGAATTCAGCGGCGCGTCGTACTGGCGGTGATCGGTCGCGTGGTCGCCGATCACGTTGACGATGGGGGTGTAGGCTCTGCGGGCGTTGTGCAGGTTGGCCGCGCCGTTGGCGTAGCCCGGCCCCAGGTGCAGCAGGGTGCAGGCGGGCGTTCCCGTCATCCGCCCCCAGCCGTCGGCCGCCCCGGTCGCCACGCCCTCGAACAGGCACAGCACCGAGCGCATGCGCGGCTCGCGGTCGAGCGCGGCGACGAACTGCATCTCGCTGGTGCCGGGATTGGCGAAGCAGGCGGTGACGCCGTTGTCGGCCAGGGTGGTGATCAGGGCGTCGGCGCCGTTCATGGTCTTCTCCGTACCGTTCGGGGGACCTTCCGACATTTCGCGGCATAGGCCAACGCTGGTCGCGGCTTCCCACCATCCGTCATCCTCGGACTTGTTCCGAGGACCCCTGCTTCAGCCGCGAAGACGGATGATCCGTGAAGCACCGAGGTCGAGACGAACCCCAACCGGCAAACCAGCGGAACGAGGGATCCTCGGAACAAGTCCGAGGATGACGGTTGGGAAGGTTGCGCCAACGGCCCGGCGCATCGCAGTCTGCCCGCTCGAAGCGCCGCCGAAGAGCGCCGGTAAGGGGAAGCGTCGATGTCTCAATCCAAGAGCCTGGCCAAGGCCGTGCTGATCGCCTCGATCGTCGCTGGGGTCAGCTATGTGGCGTCGTGGAGCCTGGGCCTGCCCCAGGCGGCCTCGCTGACCTGGAAGGGACTGGGCGTCGGGCTGCTGGCCGTCTACGCCGCCCTCAACGCCCGCTCGCTGGACGGCTGGCTGCTGGCGGCGGTGATGGCCTTCGGCGCCCTGGGCGACGTGCTGCTGGGCGCGGCCGGGCTGACGGTGGGCGCCATCGGCTTCCTGGCCGGCCACCTGACGGCCATCGTCCTCTACCTGCGCAACCGCCGCCCCGCGCCCAGCCGCAGCCAGCTGGCCCTGGCCGTGATCCTGGTCCCCGCCGTGGTGACCGTCGCCTTCCTGCTGCCCGTCGACCGGGCCGGAGCGCCGGGCGTGGCGGTCTACAGCCTTGGCCTGTCGCTGATGGCGGCCACGGCCTGGCTGAGCCGCTTTCCGCGTTACCGGGTCGGGATCGGGGCGCTGATGTTCGTGGTCTCGGACCTCATCATCTTCGGCCGCAACGGACCGTGGGCGGACAATTTCGCGGCGGGCCTGGCGATATGGGGGCTGTATTATTTCGGGCAGCTGCTGATCTGCCTGGGGGTGGTGAACACCCTTCGAGAGCCGCGCCCCGAGACGGGGACACACACTCACGGCTAGGCCTCGGCAGAATGAGCAGGATCGTGGGGTGAGTGTGTGTCCCCACCTTCACGCGCCGCGCTCTATGTAAACACCATCACCCCGTCGTCCGGCTCTTCGGCGAACAGCCGCTCAAGCTCGACCGGCCGCCGCTCGCGGGCCAGGGCCTGGTTGATGTAGCCCTTGTCGGTCAGCTCGCCGGAGGCCGCGTCGGGGGCGCCGTCCAGGATCAGGGCCCGGGTCACCCGGGCCCCACCCTTGGCCAGGCCGTTCAGACGCTCCAGACCGGCGCGGATCGCCGCCCGCACCGCCTCGGGCTCGCCGATGCGCAGGGCCGCCTTGGGGTCCAGGAACAGCATCAGCCCCACGCCCTCTTGGCCCTCGCCGCAGACCACCGCGTCGGACACGGCCCCGGCGATGGCCGAGATCGCCGCCACACGCAGGGCGCCGGCCGCCACGAAGGTGCCGCTGCTGAGCTTGAAGTTCTCGACCAGCCGCCCGTCGAACACCAGGCCCGCGGCGGGATTGATCGGATCGGCCAGTCGCGCCGCGTCGCCCAGCCGGTAGAAGCCCTCCTCGTCGAAGGCGGCGGCGGAGGCCTCGGGCATGTCCAGATAGCCCGGCGAGACCTGCGGGCCCTTGACCCGGATCTCGTACTTGGCCCCCTCGCCCGCCGCCGGGACCAGCTTCACCGACGTGCCGGGCGTGGGCAGCCCCACCATGCCCGAGCGGGCGTTCAGCCAATGGATGTTGCAGGCGGTCGGACCGGTCTCGGTGGCGCCGTAGCCGGCCGCGAAGGTCACGCGCTGGCCGGTCACCCGCACCGCCACGGCCTGGACGCGGTCGAGGATCGACTGGGCCATGGAGGCGCCACCATATTGCAGCACCCGCACCTTCTCGAAGAATCGGGCCGCCAGGGCCTCGTCGCGTTCCAGTTCGCCGACCAGCAGGCCCCAGCCGGCTGGGACCATGTTGTGATAGGTCGTGGCCACCTCGCGCAGATTGCGCACCGTCTCGTCGAACCTGCCCGCCACCGGCTGGCCGGCGTCGATGTACAGCGTCCCGCCCCGGTGCAGCACCATGTGCAGTATGGCGTTGGCGCCCAGGCTGTGGCTCCAGGGCGCGCAATTGACCAGCACCGGCGGGTCGGGATCGGCGTAGCAGGCGGCGATCTGGGCGGCGTTGAGGGCGATATTGGCGTGGGTGCAGATCACCGCCTTGGGCTTGCCCGTCGAGCCGGAGGTCAGCAGCAGCTTGGCCGTGTCGCCCGGACGGCACATCGTGACCGAGTGCTCGCTGGACGGCTCCAGGGTGTCGAACGGCTGGTCGCCCGGGCGGGGGTTGCGGCTGGCGATCACCGGCAGGCCCGCCAGGAACGGGGCGGCCAGAGCCTCGGCGAAGTCGTCGGCGTCGTCGACATAGACCATGGCCGGCTTGATCCGCTCGACCGCGAAGGCCAGGCGCCCGGAATCCGCGCCCTTCAGCCCGTACTGCGGCGAGACCGGCGCGATGGGCGCGCCCAGCATCATGGCGGCATAGGAAATCAGGGCGTGGTCGATCCCGTTGCGGGCCAGGATCAGCAGGGGCTTGCCGCGCTCCAGGCCCAGACTCAGGAGACCGCCCGCCAGGCGCATCACCTGCTCGCAGGCCTTCGCGTAGGTCACGGTCCGCCAGCCCTCTTCGCCGGGCTTGCGCTCGGCCAGCCAGACCCGGTGCGGGGCCTGGGACGACCACCGCAGCAGGGGCGCGACCGTGGTCTGGACGGTGCTGGAAAAAGGGGTTGGATTGCGCAGGATCAGAACGTCGCCGCGTCGCTCGACCTCCAGCGCCCGGGGCGCGTAGCGGGCGTCTCGAAACGGCGCGTGGGTCTCTGACGTCCCATCCATGAGTCGAAGTGTTAACCGGACTTGGGCGGGGCGCAATCCACCCTGTTTTCAGGACCCTAGCGCGCCGCCGCCAACCCGCGCCGCCGCTCCAGCCACAGGCGCTCGGCCGGAGCCGGGTCCAGCTCCAGAGCGCGGTCGTAGGCCGCGACCGCCTCGCCGCCGCGCCCCAGCCGGGCCAGGAGATCGGCGCGCACGGCGTGGAAGGGGCCGAAGTCGCGGAAGCCCGTCCCGTCCAGGGCGTCGACCTGCGCCAGGGCTTCGGCGGGCCCCAAGACCTCGGCCACCGCCACGGCGCGGTTCAGTCGCACCACGCCGTCGTCGCGCCAGGTCAGCAGGGCGTCGTAGAGGGCCAGTACGGTCGGCCAAGGCGGCGGCTCGGCCAGGCTGGCGCGCGAGCACCAGGCCGCGTGGATGGCCGCCTGCAGCTGGCGCGGCCCCGGCCGGCCCAGGCGCGCGGCGGCGTGCAGCAGCCGCTCGGCCTGGTCGATCAGCGGCCGCCGCCACAGGGCCGGATCCTGGTCGGACAGCGGCGTCATCGCCCCGCTCTCGTCCAGCCGCGCCGGCCGGCGGGCCTCGGCGTAGCGGACCAGGGCGGCGAAGGCCAGGCACTCGGGCTCGCGCGGCAGCAGCTCGGCCAGGACGGCGGTCAGGTCCAGCATCTCGCGGGCGTAGCCGGCGTGCTGGCCGGCCCCGGCGGCGTCCTCGTGGGCCTTGGCGTAGGCGATCTCCAGGGTCGACAGCACCGCCCCCAGCCGCTCGGGCCAGGCCTCGGGACCGGGCACCTCGAAGGCCACCCCCGCCTCGGCGATCTTGCGCTTGGCCCGCACGATCCGCTGGGCCAGGGTCGGCTCGGGCACGAGGAAGGCGCGGGCGATCTCGGGCGTCGAGAGACCGCAGACCAGGCGCAGGGTCAGGGCCGCCCGGGCGTCGGGCGCCACGGCCGGATGGCAGCAGACGAAGATCAGCCGCAGCCGCTCGTCGGGGATCAGGCGGTCGTCGCGGGTCAACAGCTCCTCCGCGCTGGGCGGCGGCTCGGGCGGGTCGGGCGGCAGGCGCCGGCGGGTGGCCCGTCGCCGGACCATGTCCAGCGCCGCCCGCCGCGCCACGGCGTAAAGCCAGGCGGCCGGATCGCGGGGGACGCTGTCCTCCCGCCACACCGCCGCCGCCCGCGCGCAGGCCTCGGCGAAGGCGTCCTCGGCCAGGTCCAGGTCGCGGAACTGGGCGGCCAGGGCGGCGATCACCCGCCCCCCGGCCTCCCGCGCCGCCCGGTCGAGAGACGCCCCCGCCATCGGCACCTAGCCCTCGTCGATCACGGGGCGGACCTCGACGGAGCCATCGCCCGCCATCGGCAGCTTGCGCGCCCAGGCCAGGGCGGCGTCCAGGTCGGGAACCTCGATGATGTAGAAGCCGCCCAGCTGCTCCTTGGCCTCGGCGAAGGGACCGTCGTGCAGGCCGTTCTGGCCCCGCGTCCGGCGCACGGTGGTGGCGGTGTCGGCCGTCTTCAGCCCCGCCCCGCCGCGCAGCAGGCCCTTCTCGGCCAACTCGCCGGCGAAGGCCTGGTGGGCCTGGATGATCGCCTCCCAGGCCCGGCCGCTGTCGTCGCGGTACTGGCTTTCGTCCTCGTAGATCAGCAGGGCGTATTGCATGGCTTGGATCCTTCTCGACGGCCGGTCCGGCGGAAGCGCCACCCGGTCTCGGATCAGAGACGCGGCAGCCTCGCCGGACTCGACATCCTGGGGCAAGTTTTTCAACAGCCCCGAAGAAGGCCTCAGTCGTAGCTCTGCATGATCGGCCGGATCTCGATCTTGCCGCCCTCGATCTGCGGAATCCTGGCCGCCCAGGCCTCGGCCGCGGCCATGTCGGGCGCCTCGACCAGGTAGTAGCCGCCCAGCTGTTCCTTGGTCTCGGCGAACGACCCGTCGTGGACCACACGCCCGTCGGCGGCTTGGACCTGGGTGCGGGCGCTCGCCGTCGGCTCCAACCGCCCCGACGACCAGGCCACGCCCTGGCTCCGAAGCTCGGCCTGCAAGGCTTGGTGGCCGGCCAGAATCTCCGGCGTCCGGGCCTGGACCTCGGGGCGGGCGAAGCTGGCCTCGGGGGTGTAGATCAGCAGCAGGTACTTCATCGGATCCTCCATCGGCGCGACATCGCGCCCTCGTCCAGAGACGCGCGAGGGTGGGGGATTTCGACAGGGCCTTCGCAGAAAAGTCGAGGCGGCTAACACTTGCCCCCTACGGACCGCTTCGCGGTCGTCTTCCCCCGTAGGGGGAAGAAGCGCGGCGCGTGCGTCCTCCGCCCCCTACGGGGGCGGACAGACCGCGAAGCGGTCAGGTGGGGGCAAGGGGGTGAGCCTACCCCGCCAGCGTCTCCAGGAACCGCACCGGCGCGCCCGTGCCTTCGGCCACGATCTCGTCGTCGCGCATCACCACCGTGCCGCGCACGATGGTGGCCACCGGCCAGGCCTTGGCTTCGAAGCCGTCGAAGGGGGTCCAGCCCGAGCGGGTGGCCATCCAGTCGTGGGTGATGGTCCGCTTGGCCTTCATGTCGACGATGGTGAAGTCGGCGTCGAAGCCCTCGGCGATGCGGCCCTTGTCGGCCAGGCCGAAGATGCGGTTGACGCCGTGGCTGGTCAGATCGACGAAGCGCTCCAGGCTCAGGCGGCCGTCGACCACGTGGGTCAGCATGATGGGAACGAGCGTCTGCACCCCCGGCATGCCCGAGGGCGAGGCCGGATAGGGTCGGGCCTTCTCCTCGCGGGTGTGGGGGGCGTGGTCGCTGCCCAGCACGTCGGCGATGCCGCTCTCGATGGCGTGCCAGACCCCGGCCACGTGCTCGGCCGAGCGGATCGGCGGGTTCATCTGAGCGAAGCCCTTCAGGCGCTCATAGGCTTCCGGCGCGACCAGGGTGGCGTGCTGGGGCGTGACCTCGACGCTGGCGACGTCCTTGTGCTTGGCCAGGAAGTCGATCTCCTGGTGGGTGGTGACGTGCAGCACGTGGATGCGCTTGCCCAGCGACTTGGCGATGCGGACCAGGCGCTCGGTCGACTGCATGGCCGCCTGGGCGTCGCGAACCTCCGGGTGGCTGGTCCAGTCGCCGGGGCGGGCCAGGCTGCGACGCTCGGCCAGGCGGTACTCGTCCTCGGAGTGGAAGGCCGCGCGGCGGTTCACATGGCGCAGCACGTTCTCGACGCCCGCGTCGTCCTGGACCAGCAGGGTGCCGGTCGAGGCGCCCATGAACACCTTGATGCCGCAGCAGCCGGGCAGGCGCTCCAGCTCGCCCAGGAAGGTCGCGTTCTCGTGGGTGCCGCCCACATAGAAGGCGTGGTCGGTGTGCATGCGGCCCTTGGCGCGGGCCAGCTTGTCGGCCAGGGCGTCCGGGTCGGTGGTGGTGGGCTCGGTATTGGGCATCTCGAAGACGGCGACCACGCCGCCCAGGGCCGCGCCGCGCGAACCACTTTCCAGGTCTTCCTTCCACTCCAGACCCGGCTCGCGGAAGTGGACCTGGCTGTCGATGACGCCCGGCAGGACGGTCAGGCCGGTGGCGTCGAACACCTCGCCGGCGCTGGCCTGGCCGAGGTCGCCGATGGCGACGATCTTGCCGCCCCGCACGCCGATGTCGGCAAAGCCGCGCCCCGCGTGATTGACCACCTCGCCGCCGCGCACGATCAGGTCGAAGGTCTGGGTCATGGGGCGCTCCTGGGCGGGCTTTTCGCGAGGGTTTCCGGCGGTCTAGGAGCCCGCTCCCGCCGCCGCAAGGCAAATCGACATTGACCGCCGCGCGCGGCGGGCGCACCTCCCACCCGTCCCTTCCAGCGTCGCGAGGCTCCCATGGACTTTTCCCGTCTCCAGGCCACCAGCAAGGTCACGAGCCAGTGGAAGTATCCGCAGGGCGAGCCTAACCGCACCGGCATGCTGCGGGTCGACAGCGGCCCCGACCACACCCTCTACTGGGAGGAATACGGCAATCCCGACGGCGAGCCGGTGATGTTCCTGCACGGCGGGCCGGGCGGGGCCTGCGCGCCGGTGATGTCGCGGTTCTTCGATCCCAAGCGCTACCGCACGATCCTGTTCGACCAGCGCGGCTGCGGCAAGAGCACGCCGACCGTGGCCAGCCACGGCCCCGCCGTGGCCCTGGTGCGCAACGACACCGACCATCTGGTGGCCGACATCAACACCTTGCGCGACGCCCTCGGGATCACCGGCAAGATGCACGTGTTCGGCGGCAGCTGGGGCAGCACCCTGGCCCTGGTCTACGCCATCCGCCATCCCGAGTTCGTGGCCTCGCTGGTGCTGCGCGGCATCTTCCTGGGGACGCGCGAGGACCTGCTCTACATGTACCAGGGCAATGCGGCGGTGTTCGACCAGACGCCCTACGCCCTGAGCGAACCGGGCGCCTATGTCACCTATCCCGACGAGTGGAAGGGCTTCGTCGAGGAGATCCCGCCCGAGCGGCGCGGCGACATGATGGGCGCCTACAAGGCGATCTTCGACGGCAAGCCCGCCGATGAGGCCGGCAAGCAGGCCCAACTTCGGGCGGCCGTGGCGTGGTCGGTCTGGGAAGGCGCGATCTCGAACATGATCCCCGAGAGCGGCGATCCAGGGAAGTTCGGCGAGGCCGACTTCGCCCTGTGCTTCGCCCAGATCGAGGCCCACTTCTTCGCCAACGACCTGTTCCTGAAGCCGGACGAGATCACCCGGGAGGTCGGGCGGATCAAGGACATCCCGGTCCACATCGTCCACGGCCGCTTCGACCAGGTCTGCCCCCTGACCCAGGCCTCGCGCCTGGTCGCGGCCCTGGACGGCGTGGGCGTGAAGCCGGCGACCTATGTGCGCACCAACGCCGGCCACAGCGCCATGGAGGCCGAGACGGTGGTGGCGCTGACGGCGATCATGGACGGGTTGGGGCGGATCTAGGGCGGGCTCACAGACCCACCCCACACCCGTCATCCTCGGACTTGTTCCGAGGATCCCTGTTTCAACCGCGAAGAAGGATGATCCGTGAAGCGGCGAGGTCGCGACCTCACCTTCACCGGCAAACCAGCCGACAGAGGGATCCTCGGAACAAGTCCGAGGATGACGGGTGTGGGGTAGGCTAGGAGCGGTCCGCCTCGACGGCGTCCTCGGAGGCTTCGGTCTCGACCACCTCCGGCGCCGCCACATCCTCCACCACCGCCTGGAGCTCCGGCGTCATCGCCGCGTCCTCGACCGTGGGTTCGGGCGCGGCTTCCTCGACCGCCGCCTCGGGCTCGGAGACCGCGACCGCCCCCGCCTTCACCTCGGCCAGCAGGGCCTTGGCGGCCTTGACTACGGTAGCCACCGGCAGGTCGCTCATGTGGCGGATGGCCTGGGAAAGGTCGGGGTCGACGGCCAGGAACTGCTCGAAGCTGCGCGGGCCGCGCACGGCCTTGGCGGTCGCGCCCCAAGGACCGTAGCGGCGCTCGTCGGACGGACCGAACAGGCCCAGCGTGGGAATGCCGGCGGCGGCGGCGATGTGCATCAGGCCGCTGTCGTTGCCGATGAAGAGGTCGGCGCGCTTCAGCGCCGCATAGGCGGTCAGCAGGTCCACCTTGCCGGTCAGGTCGATATAGCGCCCCCGGGCCGAGGCCATGCGCAGTTCCTCGACCATGCGCTCGTCGCCCGGGCCGCCCAGGATCATCAGCCGCCCGCCCGCCAGCGGACCGCCGGGGCCCAGCAGCTGCTGTGCGGTCTGGGCGAAGCGCTCGATCGGCCAGACCTTGCCCACCCAGTTGGAGGCCGGGCCCACGGCCAGGATCGGCCCCATCGGCTCGCCGGCGCGCGGGGCCAGCAATTGATCGGCCAGCGCCTGGACCTCGGGCGTGATGTAGAGATGCGGCGAGGGCGGATCGCCCTCCAGCTTTAGCACGCGGGCGGCGTCGATCACCTTGTGCAGCGGCTCGCCGCCGATCTGCTTCTTCCAGATCGCCCGCTTCTCGCGGCGCAGGAAGAGGGCCGTGCCCGAGCCGCGCAGGTCGACCACCAGGCCCCACTTCTTGTGGCGCACCTGGTTCCACAGCTTGAACCAGTGGCCCTTGCCCTTGCCCTTCTCCATGACGATCACCCGGTCGAGACCCGGGACGTGGGCGAACAGGGGCGCGGCCAAAGGCCCGGAGACGATGGTGAAGCGGGCGTTGGGGATCTGGTCGGCCAGGAATTTGATCAGGCCGGACGACAGCACGGCGTCGCCGATACGCGTGGCGGTGATGAAGAGAATCGGGAAGGCCCGCTGTGTCATCGGAGCATGTATAGGGCCAGCGGCGAGTCGGCGCATCCCTCGTTAACGGCTCAGCTTTTCATTCGTTAAGGACTGGCGCGGGTGCGTCTTGCGCGCCACATGTGAGCGCATGACTCAGAGCCAGATCGCCCGCCTCGACAGCCGCGCCGTCATCGCCGTGACCGGCCCCGACGCCAAGAGCTTCCTCAACGGCCTGCTGACCCAGGAGGTCGAGACCCTGGCGCCCGGCGAGCTGCGCTTTTCGGGCCTGCTGACGCCGCAGGGCCGACTGCTCTATGACCTGTTCGTGGCGGGCGGCGAGGACGGCGTCCTGCTGGACGTGGCGGCCGAGCATCGCGACGCCATCGTCATGCGCCTGACCATGTACAAGCTGCGGGCCAAGGTGGAGATCGCGGCGAGCGACCTTGCGGTGTTCGCCGCCTGGCCCGCCGCCGAGGGCCATGTCGATCCCCGCCTGCCCGCCCTGGGTTCGCGCCTCTACGCCGCCGACCAGGCGACCACCGCCACGGAAGACGACTACGAGGCCCACCGCCTGGCCCTGGGCGCGCCCGGCCCCGCCGACTGGGGCACGGACAAGACCTATCCCATCGAGGCCGACTTCGACCTACTGGCCGGGATCGACTTCAAGAAGGGCTGCTTCGTCGGCCAGGAGACCACCAGCCGCATGAAGCGGCGCGGCACGATCAAGAACCGCATGCTGCCGCTGGTCTTCGACGGCCCCGCCCCGGCCTTCGGCGCCGAGGTGCTGGCGGGCGAGCTTCGGGCCGGCGAGGTGCTGTCGGGCCGCGACGGCCGGGCCATGGCCCTGCTGCGCCTGGACCGCATCGAAGGCGCCGAGCTGACCGTCGACGGTCGCCCCGTGCGGGTGGACCGGCCCGACTGGCTGCCCGCCGCGCCGCCAGCTTGACCGGATGTCACCTCAAGGTTACAAGTAACCCATAGGTGACATTCAGGACCGCTCCGATGACCTCCAACGCCTCGCCCGGCCAGATCGCCGAACGCGCCCAGCGCCGCCGCAACCGCATGCTGTGGGTCCCCGTCCTGTTCTTCATCTGGCAGGGGGCCTATTTCAGCGGCTACGCCACGCCGCACGCGCCGCTGCGCAACGTCGAGATCGTCTCGCTGGGCGCGCACCTGTTCCTGGGCCTGGTGCTGCTGGTCCTGCTGGCCACCGGCGGGGCCTGGCGCTACGGCAAGGCGGTGCGCGCCGTGCTCGACGACGAGACCACCCGCGCCCATCGAGCCCAGGCCTATGCCTGGGGCTTCTGGGCCCTGACCCTGTGCATCGTGGGCCTCTACGCCAGCGCCCCCTTCGTGCGTCTGGAACTGGGCGAAATCGCCCACATCCTGCTGTCGGTCGCCGTGGCGGTCCCGGCCCTGCGGTTCCTGTTCCTGGAGCGCCGCGCCGATCGTGAGTGAAGTCCCGCTGCTGAATACCCTCAAGGCCGCGCGGACGGCGGCCGGACTGACCCAGGCCGACCTCGCCGAGAAGGTCGGCGTCACCCGAAAGACGATCAACACGGTGGAGAACGGGGTCTTCGTCCCCTCTACCGTGCTGGCGCTGAAACTGGCCCGGGCGCTGGACACCACGGTCGAGGCGCTGTTCCAGCTGCCGGACTGATGTTCCCGAAAAGTTCTGGAAATCGCCCGCGAGTTCGGCCAAGCTCGCGGCCATGACCGAGATCCATCGCTGCACCTGGCGCGGCATGAACGGCGACCCGTTCTACGAGGCCTATCACGACCACGAATGGGGCGTGCCCGAGTACGACTCCCGCGCCCTGTGGGAGAAGCTGGTGCTGGACGGCTTCCAGGCCGGGCTCTCGTGGATCACCATCCTGCGCAAGCGCGAGGCCTTCCGCGCCGCCTTCGCCAATTTCGACCCGGACAAGGTGGCGAGGTTCGGGGATGCGGATCGCGCGAGGCTGATGGCCGACGCCGGAATCATCCGCTCCAACGGCAAGATCGACGCGGCCATCTCCGGCGCCCGCATCTATTGCGACATGCGCGAGCGCGGCGAGGACTTCTCCAAGCTCCTGTGGGGCATGATGGACGGCAAGCCGATCCAGAACCGCTGGACCGGCATGGGCGACGTGCCCGCCCAGACGCCCCTGGCCGTCGACATGGCCAAGATGCTCAAGGCCAAGGGCTTCAAATACTGCGGCCCGGTGATCGTCTACGCCTTCATGCAGGCCACGGGCCTGGTCAACGACCACTTCGTCAGCTGCTACCGGCATGAAGAGTGCCGGAAGCTGGCGCGGTAGGAACTCCCTCTCCGCCTTTTTTTATTTTCGTCATTCCCGCCCTTGTGGCGGGAACCCCTTTGTCCGCCGCAGGTGCGGAGGGGTGGCGCGCCAGCGCGCCACGGCAATTCACTTGCGGGCTGTACCAGGGGTTCCCGCCACAAGGGCGGGAATGACGGTTGAGAGGTGGTCTCGCGGATTCCCAACCCCGCCAAATCCGCTTAGACACTTCCCCATGCCCAAGCCCTCCACCTTCGCCCGCACGGGCCCCGACATGATGCTGGAAGCCGCCTGCGGTCCCGGCCTTGTCTGCGGCGTGGACGAGGCCGGGCGCGGGCCGTGGGCCGGGCCGGTCAGCGCGGCGGCGGTGATCCTGGATCCCGCCCGGGTCCCCGCGGGCCTCAACGACTCCAAGAAGCTGACCGCCAAGGCCCGCGCGGCGCTGGAGATCGAGATCAAGTCGGTTGCCGTCGCCTGGTGCGTGGGCATGGCCAGCATCGAGGAGATCGAGGAGCTCAACATCCTGCACGCCGCGGGCCTGGCCATGTGTCGGGCCATCGAGGGCCTGTCGGTGCAGCCGGCCATGGCCCTGGTCGACGGCAATTACCGCTTCAAGTTGCCCTGCCCGATCAAGACCGTGGTCAAGGGCGACAGCCTGTCGTGCTCCATCGCCGCCGCCTCGATCCTGGCCAAGGAGGCCCGCGACCGGATCATGGTCGAGGCCGACGCCCTCTATCCCGGCTACGGCTTCGCCGGCCACAAGGGCTATCACGCCGCCATCCACGTGGAGGGCCTGCGCCGCCTGGGCCCCTCGCCGATCCACCGCATGAGCTGGGCGCCGGTCAAGGCGGCTCTGGCGGGCGACTTGGTCGAAGACCTCGGCGGCTGATCCCCCTCCGGCCCTCTGGGCCACCTCCCCCAGAGGGGGAGGATCGATCGGCGCCAGATGCTCCCCCTCTGGAGGAGCTGTCGGCGAAGCCGACTGAGGGGGCCTACGCCACTCTCCCCAAGAAAGTGAGTCCGATCGGACTCAAAATCCTGGGTTAACGGGCCGGTAACCACGTCCATTCACGCCGGCGTAACCATCGAGACTCATGATTCCGCTCGTTGTTTTTGACGGGAAGCGGACATGTCCTTCGGGCCTGAAACCATCATCATGGGCGATTGCATCGAGCAGATGAACGCCCTGCCCGAGAAGTCGGTCGATCTGATCTTCGCCGATCCGCCCTACAATCTGCAGCTGGGCGGCGACCTGCTGCGTCCCGACAATTCCAAGGTCGACGCGGTCGACGACCACTGGGACCAGTTCGAGAGCTTCGCCGCCTACGACAAGTTCACCCGCGAATGGCTGAAGGCCGCCCGCCGGGTGCTGAAGGACGACGGCGCGATCTGGGTGATCGGCAGCTATCACAACATCTTCCGCGTCGGCGTGGCCGTGCAGGACCTGGGCTTCTGGATCCTCAACGACGTGATCTGGCGCAAGTCCAACCCCATGCCCAACTTCAAGGGCACCCGCTTCGCCAACGCCCACGAGACCCTGATCTGGGCCTCAAAGAGCCAGGCCGCCAAGCGCTACACCTTCAATTACGACGCCCTGAAGATGGCCAATGACGAGGTGCAGATGCGCTCGGACTGGACCATCCCGCTGTGCACCGGCGAGGAGCGCATCAAGGGTTCGGACGGCAACAAGGCCCACCCGACCCAGAAGCCCGAAGCCCTGCTCTATCGCGTCATCCTGTCGACCACCAAGCCGGGCGACGTGATCCTGGACCCGTTCTTCGGCGTGGGCACCACGGGCGCCGCCGCCAAGCGCCTGGGCCGCAAGTTCATCGGCATCGAGCGTGAGGCCGAGTACATCGCCCACGCCAAGGAGCGCATCGCCAAGGTCGTTCCCATCGCGCCGCAGGACCTGGACGTGATGGGCAGCAAGCGCGCCGAGCCGCGCGTGCCGTTCGGCACCATCGTCGAGGCCGGCTTGCTCAATCCGGGCGACACCCTGTTCTGCTCGAAAGGCTCGCACGCCGCCAAGGTGCGCGCCGACGGCTCGATCACGGTGGGCGACCTGTCGGGCTCGATCCACAAGATCGGCGCCCTGGTGCAGTCGGCCCCAGCCTGCAACGGCTGGACCTACTGGCACTTCAAAACCGACGCGGGCCTGGCCCCCATCGACGTCCTGCGCAGCCAGGTTCGCGCGGGGATGAACTAGGCCCTATCGGCTCTGGCGCTGGACGGCGCGGGCGAAGGCGGCCTGCCAGTAGTCCTTGTCCATCCAGCCCGGGTCCTCGATCTTCCAGAAGCCCGCCTCGTTGAGGGCGTAGGCCGGCTCGAAATAGCTGAGGCTGCGGGCGTCCTCGATCCTGGGCGTGAGGTTGTAAAGCACCTGGAACGATCCGTCCGGCTGGCGCACCGCCAGCAGGGCGTGGCCCTCGGGCGGGTGGGTCAGCAGGGTCATGCCCATGACCAGGAACATGTCCTTGGGATCGAAGCCCAGGCGCTTGAGCCCCCAGTACTTGACCAGGGCCACGTCCTCGCAGTCGCCGCCCTCGACCAGCGTCCGGTAGGGCGGCGCCCAGATGTCGCCGTCCAGGGTCAGGTCGGGCCTCTGGCGGACGTGGCCGTCGACATAGGCGTTGACCGCCTTCATCTGGTCCATCCGCGAGCCGCCCTTGGCCGCCAGGTCGTCGAGAAACTCGCGGTACTTGCGCACCGGCCTGGCGTCGCTGGTCTCCAGCTGCGGCCGGCTCGCGTCGGCCTCGTGCCTGACGCTGTTCATGTGCGCCAAGACCTCGGGCGGATAGTCAGCCTTGCTGATCACCCAGTTGCCGGCCCGCGCGGCGGTCGGCGCGACCGCCAGCATCGCCGCGACCAGCAGGCCCAGAAGACCGCATCCGCCCATGCTTGTTTTCATCGCCGGCAGCCCTGTCCGTCACCGGCAGGCTAAGGGCGAGGCCGTCTCGCGCCCATCGGGCGTTCGCACCAGGGCGCGGGACTTTTTAGACCTAGACCAGCCGCTCCAGCCCCGCCTTGGCCGCCTTCAGGAAGACGCTGGGCAGAGCGCCCAGCCCCTCGCGCCCCGTCCAGACGAAGTCGCCCTGGCCGTTGGACTCGGCCCGCAGCACCCGTAGCGTCAGGGAAAAGTGGGTGAAGACGTGCTCCACCGTCCCCATGTCGCGCCAGGCCCCGGCGGCCGGCGCGGCGGCGGCTGCTTCGGCGTCGGACCAGGGCGTGGCGCGCCAGTCGCTGGTGGGCAGGCCCAGCATGCCGCCCAGCAGGCCCTTGGGCGGGCGGCGGACCAGGGCGGTCGCCTCGCCGCGCGTCAGGACATAGGCCACCCCATGACGATGCGGCCGCTCGCCCTTCTTCACCTTGCGGGGATAGGTCTCCGGCGCGCCGGTCTTGAAGCCTTCGCACCAGGTGGAGACCGGACAGCGGTCGCACAGAGGGCCTTTCGGCCGGCAGACCGTGGCCCCCAGGTCCATCAGGGCCTGGGCCCAGTCGCCCGGGCGCTCGGCCGTGACCAGCGTCCCGGCCAGGCGCTTGAGTTCGGGCTTGGCGTCGGGGACGGGCGCCTCCACCGCGAACAGCCGCGCCATCACCCGCTCGACATTGCCGTCGACGACATTGGCCTCCTGGTCGAAGGCGATGGCCGCCACGGCCGCGGCGGTATAGGCGCCCACGCCCGGCAGGGCGCGCAAGGCTTCCTCGGTGCCGGGGAAGATCCCACCATGATCGGCCGCCACGGCCCGCGCGCAGGCCAGCAGGTTGCGGGCCCGGGCGTAGTAGCCCAGCCCCGCCCAGGCGGCCATCAGGTCGCCATCCTCCACCGCCGCCAGGTCCGACACCGTCGGCCAGCGCTGGGTGAAGCTCAAGAAATAGGGCGTGGCGTGCGGCACGGTGGTCTGCTGCAGCATCACCTCCGACAGCCAGACACGATAGGGATCGGACCGCTGTCCCGCCTTGCCCGCCGCCGGCCCGGTCCGCCAGGGCAGGTCGCGCGCCTGGTCGTCGTACCAGGCCAGCAGGGCGGCGCGGAGGGCGGGGATGTCGAGCATGCCCCCTTATGGCGGAGCGGCGCCGGGCGTGTCACCCGCTTCCAGAGCGTGCAAGCACGGCATTGTGAGCCGGCCCGCCGCCCGCGCGGACGGATCGTCCCTAGGCGCCCCTTCCGGACGAGAGCAACCTCCACGCGTCCAAGAGGAGGTCCGCCCCATGGCCGAGCGCCCCATGAACTTCATATCCGTCGGTCACGCGCTCACCTGGGAGGAGGCCGCCGCCCTCGCCGCCAGCGTCGGCGCCTTCCTGCTCAAGGAGAGCACCTCGCCCCGCGACGAGTGGATCGAGCACTTCGCCGACGAGATCCAGGCGCCCATCAACACCTATCCCAACTGGGTCGGCGCCCATCGGACCGAAACCGGGTGGAAGTGGGCCGACGGCACCAGCGTGAGCGCCAGCAAGTTCGCGCCGGGCGACGTCAATCGCGACGCCGATCCCTCCAACGACAGCGACTACGCCGCCGTCGGCCCCGGCTCGTACCTGCGCGCGGTGACGGGACCGGTCTCCAACCTGATCATCCAATATTCCGACACCGCCCGCGTGGAGGGCACGCCCTTCGACGATCACTTCTCGTTCGGCCCCTTCGCCGAGCCCGGCGAGGTCCTGCGCATGGGGGCCGGCGACGACTGGTACTCCAGCAGTGGCGGCGGCTGTGTCGATGGCGGCGACGGCGACGACTGGATCAGCGTGCTGGGCAGCCTGCCGACCACCCTGATCCTGGACGGGGCGGGCCACGACGAGGTCTTCGTCGGCGCCGACTTCGGCCCGGGACCGGGCGGCGTCATCAAGGCCGCCTTGGACGGCACGGCCGACACCTTCTATTCGCAGCAGGGCCGGATCAGCTACGGCGACACCACCCTGGGCATCGTCGTCACGGGCACGGCGGTCACCAGCGTCGAGGCGGGGAACGACACCGCCAACGCGCCCCACATCGTGGGCGGCTCGGGCGACGACGTCATTTCCGGGGTCTCGCGGATCAGCGGCGGCCGGGGCGACGACGACCTGACGCCGCTGGCCTTCGCCGAGGGCGGCGACGGGAACGACACCCTGCGGGCCCTGTCCTTCCCATCGTCCGCCGAGATCGTCGAGCTGCGCGGCGAGGGCGGGAACGACACCCTGGTGCTGGCCCACGCGGCCAAGGCCTCGGGCGGCGCCGGCGTCGACACCTTCGTCTTCGAGACGGCCGATGCGGCCACGATCATGGACCTGTCGGCGGGCGAGACGGTCGACCTGTCGGCCCTGCTGAACGTGTCGATCGAAAGGGCCTTCGCCGAGGGTTACCTGAAAAGCGTCGTCAGCGGTCGCCAGACCTATCTGAGCTACGACGCCGACGGCGGCGGCGACGAGCTCGTCCTGCTGGCCACCTTCAAGGGCGCCTTCCCCGACCTCGCCGACTATCTGATCGCCTGAGGCCCGGCGGCCTCCCGCCACCCGCCCGGCTCTGCTAACCTGCCCCCATGCGCCGTCGCCCCCTGCCCACCGCGGAAGAAGCTCTCGAGATCCTCAAGCGCCGCCGCACGCGTCCGCAGGTCCGCCCGCCGCCGCCCGCCGGCAAGTCGCTGGCGCCGCTGATCAAGAAGCTGGACGAGAAGTTCGGCCAGGGGCCGGCCGTGCTGCAGGCCCGCTGGCGCGAGATCGTCGGCGAGACCCTGGCCCGCCGCACCGAACCCGTCCGGGTCATCAAGAGCCGCACCGGCGAGGGCGGCACGCTGGAGCTGCGGGTCGACGGGCCTGTGGCCTCGCTGATCCAGCACCAGGCCCCGCAGATCACCCAGCGCCTGGATCTCTTGCTGGGCAAGGGCGCGGTGACCAAATTGCGCATCGTCCAGGGTCCGGTGAAGGCGCCCGCCGCATCCACCCAGCCCAGGCCGCGCCGCAAGCCGCCTCTGGACGCCGCCCAGGAGCGCGACCTGGCCGACAGCCTCTCGGGCCAGCCGGAGGGCGGCCTCAAGGACGCCCTGCTGAAGCTGGGACGCGGCGTGCTGCGCGATCCGCGCTAGCCGCTTCTCTGGCCCCATGTCTGGCCCCATCTCTGGATTGACAACCTGACGTCCGATAGGCTGATGCGACGCCTTATCCGCGCCCTTTTCACGCGACTAAAGAATCGCGCTTAACTCCACTGTTCACGACTTTCCCAGGGAAGATCTCATGCGTCCGCTGAACCGCCGGCTCCTGACCGCCGTCGCCCTCACCGCCACTCTGGGCGTCGCGCTCGCCGGCTGCGGCAAGAAGGGCGACACCGCCACCGCCGACGACATGTCGCTGGGCAATCCCAACGCCAAGGTCACGGTCATCGAGTACGCCTCGGCGTCGTGCGTCCACTGCGGCCGCTGGAACAACGAGGTCTTCCCGGCCTTCAAGGCCAAGTACATCGACACCGGCAAGGTCAACTACGTCTATCGCGAGTTCCTGACCCCGCCCGAGCAGGTGGCCGCCGCCTCGTTCCTGCTGGCCCGCTGCGCCGGCAAGGACAAGTATTTCTCGGTGATCGACAGCGTCTACCACTCGCAGGAAGAGATGTTCACCACCGGCGACTATCGCGGCGTGCTGCTGCGCATCGCCCAGTCGGCCGGCCTCAGCGAGGACCAGTTCAACACCTGCGTCAGCGACGAGAAGGCCATCAAGGCCCTCAACGCCCGCGTCGAGAAGTACGCCGCCGACGCCAAGATCACCGGCACCCCGACCTTCATCATCAACGGCAAGAAGTCGGGCGGCGACGACGGCGGCGAGCGCACGATCGCCCAGTTGGACGCCGACATCGCCGCGGCCGAGGCCGCCGCGAAATGATCCTCGACCGGCGCGCCCTGATCGGAACAGGTCTGCCCGCCTTGGGTCTGGCGGTCGCCGGGACCGGCCTTGCGGCCGTCCCGACGATCGCGCGCGCCGCCGCCCTGCCGCCGGCCGAGGGCGACATGGTCCTGGGTTCGCCCAAGGCCAAGGTCCAGGTCGTGGAATACGCCTCGCTGTCGTGCAGCCACTGCGCCGACTGGAACAACGAGATCTTCCCCGACTTCAACAAGCAGTTCATCGCCACCGGCAAGGTGCGGTATGTCTTCCGCGAATACCTTACCCCGCCCTACGAGTTCGCCGCGGCCGGCTATCTGCTGGCCCGGCGGGTGGGCGCGGACAAGTATTTCCACGTGGTCGACGCGATCTTCCACCAGCAGCGAGAGATCTACCGCAGCGGCGACTTCTGGGGCGGTCTGACCAAGATCGGCAAGGACTTCGGCCTGACCGAGGCCGAGGTCACCGCCGCCCTGGAGGACCAGAAGGCCTTGGACGCCGTCAACGCTCGGGTCGAACTGGCCGCCAAGCGCGACAACATCGAGGTGACCCCCACCTTCTTCGTCGACGGCCTGCGGGCCGAGGGCGGTCAATCGCTGGAAGCCCTGGCCAGCGCCGTCGCCAAGGCGTCCCAAGCCAAGCCCGGCAAAGGCTGAGGAGCGGGCGCGCGTGCAGTTCCAGCGCCTGCGCCTTCAAGGATTCAAGTCCTTCGTCGAGCCGACGGAATTCCGGATCGAGCCGGGCCTGACCGGCATCGTCGGCCCCAACGGCTGCGGCAAGTCCAACCTGCTGGAAGCCCTGCGCTGGGTGATGGGGGCCAATTCGGCGAAAGCCATGCGCGCGGGCGGCATGGACGACGTGATCTTCGCCGGCAGCGGCAATCGTCCGGCCCGCAACCACGCCGACGTCACCCTGACGATCGACAATTCCGACCGCACCGCCCCGGCCCAGTTCAACGACGATCCGACGCTGGAGGTGGTGCGCCGCATCGACCGGGGCGAAGGCTCGACCTACCGCATCAACGGCCGCGAGGTGCGGGCGCGCGACGTCCAGCTGCTGTTCGCCGACGCCTCGACCGGGGCCAATTCGCCGGCCCTTGTCCGCCAGGGCCAGATCAGCGAGCTGATCGGCGCCAAGCCGCAGAACCGCCGCCGCATCCTGGAGGAGGCCGCCGGGGTCTCGGGCCTGCACACCCGCCGCCACGAGGCCGAGCTGCGGCTGCGGGCGGCCGAGGCCAATCTCTCGCGCCTGGAGGACGTGGCCCGCGAGCTGGAGACGGCGCTGGGCCGCCTGCGCCGCGAAGCCCGCCAGGCCGAGAAATACAAGCGCCTGTCGGCCGAGATCCGCGCGGTGCAGGGCGCGGTGCTCTACGCCCGCTGGACCGAAGCCCGCGACAACCTCAACCGCACCCAGACCGACGCCACCGAAAGCGCCCGCGCCGTCGAGGAGACCGCCCGCGCCGCCGCCGCCGCCCAGACCGCCATCCTGGCGGCCGAGACCGCCATGCCGCCGCTGCGCGAGGAGGCCTCGATCGCCCAGGCCATCCTGGGCCAACTGGCCATCCAGAAGGACCGCGCCGAGCGCGAGGCCGAGGCCGCCCAGGCCGAGTTCGAGCGGCTGTCGGCCGACCTGACCCGCATCGACGATGACCGGGCGCGTGAAGCCCAGGGCCTGCAGGACGCCGTCCAGGCCCTGGCCCGCGCCGACGCCGAGCTCTCCGAACTGCGCGCCCTGATCGCCGCCGCGCCCGCACGCGGTCCCGAACTGGCCGCCGCCGCCAAGGCCGCCGAGGAGGCCCGTGCCAAGGCGGACTCCGAGGTCGAGCAGTTGGCCGCCCGCGCCGCCGCCGAGGAGGCCCGCGCCCGCGCCGCCGCCCAGCGCCTGGCCGAGGCCGAAAGCCGCCTGGCGCGCACCGTCCGCGCCTTGGACCAGGCCAAGGCCGAGCGCGCCGCCGTCGGTCCAGTGGTCGATCCGGCCGCCGCCGAGGCCCGCCAGCGCTTCGCCAACGCCGAGGCGGGCCTCGCCGCCGCCCGTCAGGCCCTCGAGGATGCGGAAGCCGCCCGGGTCAAGACCGCCCAGGCCGAGGCCCAGGCGCGCGACCTGGCCCGCAAGGTGGAGGACCAGCTGGGCCGCCTGCGCACCGAGGCCCGGGGTCTGGCCCAGCTGACCGCCCCGCGCGCCAAGAGCGGCTTCTCGCCGGCCCTGGACGCGGTGACGCCGGAGAAGGGCTACGGCGCGGCCCTGGCCGCCGCCCTGGGCGACGACCTGGAGGCGGCGCTGGACGCCCGCGCCCCTTCGTACTGGGCCGGGGCCGACGCCAAGCCCGTGGCCTGGCCCGAAGGGGCGACGCCCCTGGCGCCGCTGATCAAGGCCCCGCCCGAGCTGGCCGCCCGCCTCTCGCACGTGGCCGTGGTCGAGCGCGCCGACGGCGACCGCCTGGCCAAGGGCCTGCCGGTGGGCGCGCGGCTGGTCTCCAAGGAGGGCGACCTGTGGCGCTGGGACGGCTTCGTGGCCAAGGCCGATGCGCCCAAGCCCGCCGCCGTCCGCCTGGAGCAGCGCACGCGCTTGGCCGAGGTCGAGACCGAGATCGACCAGGTCGCCCCCCGCGCCGAGGCCGCGACCGCCGCCCTGAAGACCGCCGCCGACGCCCTGCGGGTCGCCGAGGAAACGTTGCGGGACAAGCGTCGCGGTCCGCCCGACGCCGAGCGCCTGCTGAACGGCGCCCGCGAGCAGGTGACCCGCTTCGAGCGCGAGGCGGCTCAGCGCGAGGCCCGCGCCCAGTCGCTGGACGACACCATCGCCCGCTTCGAGGCCGAACGCACCGAGGCCGACACCGCCCTGGCCGCCGTCCGCGCCGAGACCGCCGGGACCGAGAGCGTCGAGGATCTGGCCCCGCGTCTGGCCGCCGCCCGAGCGGCCGCCACGGCCGCCCGCGAGGCCGCCGCCGCCGCCCGCTCGGCCCTGGACCAGGAGACCCGCGAGACCGCCGGCCGCGCCCGCCGCCTGGAGAGCCTGGAGCGCGACCACGCCGACTGGTCCAAGCGCCGCGAGGCCTCGGCCAAGCGCGAGACCAGCCTGGAGGCCGACCGGGTCAAGGCCGCCGCCGCCCTGGACGCGGCCCGCGAGGCCCCGACGGTGCTGGCCGAGAAGCTGGTGGCGATCGTCGAGCAGTTCTCGGCCGCCGAGGACCGCCGCGCCAAGGCCTCCGACGCCCTGGAGGCCGCCGAGACCGCCCGCCTGACCGCCGACCGCGCGGCCCGCGCCGCCGAGCAGGCCGCCTCGGAAGCCCGCGAGAAGCGCGCGGCCCTGGTGGCCACGCTCGACGCCGTCCGCGCCCGCTTCGCCGAGGTGGCCGGCCACATCCGCGAACAGGCCCGCATGGAGCCCGAGGAGCTGGGCCGTCACCTGGCCGGCGAGGCCATCGCCGTGCCCAAGGACGCCGCGGGCGTGGAAGCTCACCTGTTCGCGCTGGAACGCGAGCGCGACGCCATCGGGCCGGTGAACCTGCGCGCCGAGGAAGAGGCCAACGAATACGCCGCGCGGCTGGAGACCATGCGCACCGAACGGGCCGACCTGTCGGGCGCCGTCGGCAAGCTGCGCGCGGGCATCGAGGAGCTGAACGCCGAGGGGCGCGAGCGCCTGCTGGCCGCGTTCGACATCATCAACGCCAACTTCCAGACCCTGTTCACGGCCCTGTTCGGCGGCGGCCAGGCCGAGCTGAAGCTGATCGAGAGCGACGATCCGCTGGAGGCGGGTCTGGAGATCTTCGCCTGCCCGCCCGGCAAGCGCATGGCCAGCATGAGCCTGATGAGCGGCGGCGAGCAGGCCCTGACCGCCAGCGCCCTGATCTTCGGCGTCTTCCTGGCCAATCCGGCCCCGATCTGCGTGCTGGACGAAGTCGACGCGCCCTTGGACGACGCCAACGTCGACCGCTACTGCAACATGCTGGACGAGATGCGCCGGCGCACGCGGACGCGCTTCATCGCCATTACGCACAACCCGGTGACGATGAGCCGGATGGATCGCCTGTTCGGGGTGACCATGGCCGAGCGGGGGGTGAGCCAACTGGTGAGCGTGGATCTGTCCACGGCCGAGCAGTTGGTGGCGGCGCAGTAGGTCAGCGGCGCACTCCCTTGCCCCCACCTGGCGGCTTCGCCGCCTGTCCGCCCCCGTAGGGGGCGGAGGACGAAAACGCACGTCCTCTTCCCCCTATGGGGGAAGGAGGGCCGAAGGCCCGAAGGGGGCAAGTGTTAGCCGGCAAACAGCCCAACGACCGCTTGCCTCAACGGATTGGCAGGGTCGCCGAGCAGCTTCACCGCCATGGCGCACGACATCACCACCAAGAGCGGCCGGATCAGCCTGGCCCCGAACCGCATGGCCAGGCGCGAGCCCACCTGGGCGCCCAGGAACGCCCCCGCCGCCATGACCAGGCCCACCGGCCAGATCACCGCCCCCTTCAGGACGAACAGCAGCAGACTCCCCAGGTTCGAGGCGGCGTTGGCTAGCTTCGTATGGGCGGTGGCCTTCAGCGCGCCGTAGCCCAGCAGGGTGACGATGGCCACCATGTAGAAGGCTCCCGCCCCGGGCCCGAAGATGCCGTCGTAGAAGCCGATCAGCGGCGCCACGCAGAAGGCGAAGACCGGCGTGGTCAGGCGCGGATGGACGTCCTCGCCCTTCAGCGCCCGCGAGAAGCCGAAATAGAGGGCGATCACGATCAGCAGGATCGGGACCAGGGTCGCCAGCAGGCGCGGCGACAGCAGGCTGGCGCAGAGGGCTCCGCAGAGGCCGGCGAGCGCCGCCGCCCCGGCGACCGGCAGGGCGGTCTTCCAGTCGATCAGGCCGCGCCGGGCGAAGGCCGTGGTCGAGGACAGGGCCCCGAACGCCCCCTGCAGCTTGTTGGTGCCCAGGGCCGCGACCGGCGGGGCGCCGGCCAGCAGCAGGGCGGGCAGGGTCAGGAGACCTCCGCCGCCGGCGATGGCGTCGAACGCCCCGGCGACCGCCGCGACGGCGAACATCGTGGCGAGGAGGGCGAAGTCGACGTGCACTGGCTCAAGCCCTCGCATGGTCCGCCCTTGAACGGGTCGGAACCACGCGGTCGAGCGAGTATCGGATGATTACTTCTGGCGCGCCTTGCGGGCGGCGTACTTGGCGTCGCGGGCGGCCTTTTGCTCGGCGGCCGACAGGGCCTTGCGTTCCTTGCGGTTGGCGCGCTTCTCGGCCAGGGCCGCTTCCTCGCGGGCCAGGATTTCCTGGCGAGCGGCTTCCTTGATCGCGGCGCGCTCGGCGCGGACCCGCTCCAGTTCGGCTTCCTTTTCGGCGTGGCGCTGCTCGAAATTGGGATCCTGAACGGTGGGCTTCACCTTCATCTTGGCCAGCATGGCCTTCTTGGCTTCGGCGGCGGCGGTGATGCGGTCGGCGAAGCCGGTGTTCTTGAGATGCGACATGAATCTTCGGGCTGTTGGAAAGTGCGCCTCTAAGACCCCAAAACGCCCCAAAAAGCAATGGAGCACCCCGGCGCGAAACGCCGCGCCGGGGTTTTTCGGCGGCTATTTCTCGATTCGATAGACGGTGTAGCTGTGCGGAGCGACGCCGGCGGCGAAGGTCGTGCGGGCCGGAACGCCCTGGCGGCGCCAGGCGTCGGCCTTGCCGTCGGGGGCCTGGGCCGCGACCAGCTTGCCGGTCGAAAGGTCGCGCAGCTTCACCCCCTCGCCCAGCAGCGACAGGCTGACCGCCGTGTCGTCGTCGCGGAACGACTGCACCACGAAGGTCCCGTTGTCGTAGGCGAACAGGCTGACCCGGTCGGGCGCGTCCAGCCGCACCGGGAAGTCGCGCTGGATGTAGCGCTTGATCTCGGTCAGCACGCCCTGGGGCAGGTTGTAGAGGTCGCCGGGGTTCTCCGGCATGGCGATCACATAGATCACGCCGCCGCCGTAGCGGTTCATCAGCAGGATCGGGAAGCCCTTGGCGTTGGCCACGCCCCGGATGATCGGCCAGCTGTCGTTGGTGTAGAAGGCCAGCTCCGGGAACAGCACGGGCGGATGCTCGCGGGCCGCGTCGTTCAGGCTCTCGCCATTGCCGGCGCCATAGCCGTTGAGGAAGTCGCGCAGGGCCACCTTGCGGCCGGTGTCGCGCACCTCGAGGATGTCCTCGATGCCCTTGCCCTGCAGGGCGCCCAGCAGGCCCGAGGTGATGAACACCGTCTTGCCGGCCACCAGGTTGCCCTTGATCTCCTCGACGATCCTGGGGTCCTTGGCCGCCGCCTGGGTCAGCAGGGCGACGTCGGCGTTCTTGGGGAAGTTGGGCGACAGCTCGATGGGAATGCCCACATTGCCCAGATAGTTGTGCAGGAAGTCCTCGCCCGACGACTGGTAGGGCTTGTAGGCGGCGATGCCGACGGGCTTGCCCAGATAGCCCAGGTCCTTGTCGATCTTCTCCAGCGACCAGCCGGCCGCGCGGCCCCAGCCGGGCCCCGGATCGCCCGCCTTGCCCGAGCTCTTGTAGCTGGCGGCCATGGCGTTCCAGTCGAAGCTGGTCGCCTTGTCCTTCCACGGGC
The DNA here is from genome assembly GCF_059418225.1 of Caulobacter sp. GW821-FHT09B08. Taxonomy (NCBI): domain Bacteria; kingdom Pseudomonadati; phylum Pseudomonadota; class Alphaproteobacteria; order Caulobacterales; family Caulobacteraceae; genus Caulobacter; species Caulobacter sp. GW821-FHT09B08. The sequence continues at coordinate 631,770 of NZ_JBWKPL010000001.1, forward strand.
GCTCGCCCGGCTTGACCGCGATCGGCTCGTTCATCGGCCGCCAGTTGAACAGGGTGATCTCCGGCGCCTTGGCCAGCAGGGTGTCCCACAGCTGCTCGGCGTAGCGGTCGACATAGAGGGTGGAAAAGGTGTCGACCCAGCCGCCGCCGTTGCCCTTGGCTCCGTTCGAGCCGACCGGCCGGATGTTGTCGTAGTAGCGGACGATCGAATAGCTCTCGTACTGCTGCAAGAGCTGGTCGGTGATCACCGGATCGCGGGTCTCGGTGCCGGTGTAGATGCCGTCGAACATCTGCGACTGCTGTTCCAGGTCGTAGCCCAGGCCTTGGAAGTGCTCGTACCAGTTGGGGTACTTGATGATCATGCGGACCTTGGGATTGACCGCCTTGGCGGGGCCCAGGACCAGGTCCTTGCTGACCGCGCGCATGGTCTCCAGGCGGTACTGGGTCCAGGAGCGGTCGCCCTTGGCGGCGATGTCGGCCGGGCTCTTGGAGGTGTAGAAGAAGAAGTCGTCGAGGATCACCTCGTCGAAGTGCTTGGCCGCCAGGCGCACGGCCTTCTCGCACTCGGCCCGGTCGGCGGGCTTTTCGTAGTCGAAGGTGCCGAACTGCCCGCCCTCGCCGCCGGCCGCCAGGGTGATTCCCCCGGCCACCTGCACGCCCCGCGCCTCGAACCAGCCCTTCACCCGCTGGATCTGCTCGTCGGTGGCGAAGTTGTTGTTGCGGTAGACCTCCAGATAGACCTTGTCGAAGTGCAACTGGCGGCTGGCGCGCTCGAACTGGGCGTCGAAGACGGCCTTGTCGGACAGGGCCTTGGCGTCGTTGACCGCGATATAGATGGCCGCCTTGAAGTTCTTGTAGGCTGGCAGGGGCTGCGGCGTGGCGGCCTGGGGCAAGGACGCCGGCGCGAGGACGGCGCACAGCGCCGCGGCGCCGAGCAGACTACGAGTGACGCGGATCATGACGTGTTTCTTCCCTCCATAAGCCCGCCGGCGCGTCGAGGCGTCGGCAATGGTTGCGGTAACATGGATTGATCGGACAATTGTGACGAGGCTTTTCTGCACAGCTGCGCGCTTTGCGGCGACGAGAAGCCCGCCCCGGCGGCGCCTGTGCGACCGCGCTGGCGATGTTGACCACGTAAGGGCGCGCGGATTCCGCCATTCGGTCGCGCGGATCGCCAAAAACTGTTATGAATCCGCCACTTGCTTTGAACTCTCCCAACCTTGACGCACCGCAGCGCGCCCTATAGGTTCCGCCGCGATCAAGCCGGCCGGAATTCCGCCTCTTTTCGAGGTGGCCGCGGGCGTTTTCGGACCTGACCGCTTCCCATGCCCAAGGCCGACGAACCGAACGACGAGGCCCTGCAAAGCCTGGACGCTCGGCTCGACGCTTTCGAGGCCCGGAAGGCGGCGGACGCGCCGAAGCGCGCCGAGCACGAGAAATCGTCCACGGACGGCTATCGTCTTCTGGCGGATCTGATCGGCGGCGTTCTGGTGGGGCTCGGCTTCGGCTGGCTGCTCGACCGTTACGCCGGCACTGGGCCCTGGGGCATGGTCGGCGGACTGCTGATCGGCATGGGGGTCTCGATCTACACCGTCGTCCGCAAGGCGACGAAACTGAGCGCGCAGGCGTCGATCCAAAAGGTCGACGGAGACACGGGAGGCGGGTCTACCGCCCCCAAGCAGAAGAGAGACTAGGGCCTTGGCCACGCCGATCGACCCGATGCACCAGTTCCTGATCCAGAAGATCGTGGAGCTGCCGTCCGTTACTGTCCCGGGCCTGGGCGCGATCGACCTGTCGATCACCAACTCGATCGCCGCCATGCTGCTGGCCGCGACCCTGATCATCGTCTTCTACGCCTTCGCCGGCAAAGGCGCCGTCATCCCCGGCCGCCTGCAGACCACCGGCGAGCTGCTCTATGGACTGGTCGACGGCCTGACCAGTTCGATCATCGGCCACGACGGCAAGAAGTACCTGCCGTTCGTCTTCACCCTCTTCGCCTTCGTGCTGTTCTGTAACCTGCAGGGCATGCTGTTCGGCTGGACCGGCAACTTCCTGGGCTTCACCGCCACCTCGCAGCTGGCCGTGACCCTGACCCTGGGCATGCTGGTGATCCTGACCGTGATCGCCGTGGGCTTCGCCAAGAACGGCCTGAAATTCTTCAAGCTGTTCGCCCCGTCGGGCGTGCCGTGGCCCCTGTACTTCCTGCTGGTCCCGATCGAGATCATCTCGTTCCTGATCCGCCCCGTCACCCTGGCCCTTCGTCTGTTCGGCAACATGCTGGGCGGCCACGTGGTGCTGAAGATCTTCGCGACCTTCGTGGCCATCCTGCTGGCCATGGCCCCGGCCTACTGGCTGGTGGGCCTGCTGTCGCTGACCTCCGTCGTCGCCCTGACGGCCCTAGAGTTCATGGTGGCCTTCCTTCAGGCCTTCGTGTTCGCGGTGCTCACCTGCGTCTATCTGAACGACGTCGTGCACCTCGACAGCCACTGATCACCCCTTCATTTTCAACCTAATCTACCCTCTCAAGGAGCCTCACAATGAACGCTGAAGCCGCGAAGTACATCGGCGCTGGTCTGGCCATGCTGGGCATGATCGGCGCGGGCGTCGGCCTGGGCATCATGTTCGGTAACTACTTCCAAGGCGCGCTGCGGAACCCGACCGCCGCCGCTCAAGAGCGCCCGATGCTGTTCCTGGGCATGGCTCTGACGGAAGCCCTGGGCATCTTCGCCCTGGTCATCGCCTTCCTGATCCTGTTCTCGTAATCACTCCTAGCTAAGAGGCTTCTTCGCCCATGGCGACGGAACATCAAGGCACGGTTGAGACGACTGAAGCCCCCAAGCACGAAAGCGGCGGCCTTCCGCAGCTGCAGTTCGAGCATTGGGGTGGTCAGATCGTCTGGCTGCTGCTCATCTTCGCCGTGCTCTTCGCGGTGCTGTCCAAGGTGCTTCTGCCCCGGGTCAGCGGCGCGATCGAGACTCGCGGCGCCAAGATCGCCGGCGACATCGCCGACGCCCGTCGTCTGAAGGACGAAGCCGAGGTGCAGGCCCGCGCGGCCGCCGCCGAGGTGGCCGAGGCTCGCGCCAAGGCCCAGAAGACCGCGGCGGACGCCAAGGCCAAGGCTTCGGCCGAAGCCGCCGAGCGTCAGGCGAAGGAAGAGGCCGCGCTGGCTGAAAAGCTGGCGGCCGCCGAGACCCGCATCCAAGCCGCTCGCGACGAGGCCATGGGCCACGTTCGCACGGTGGCTTCGGACACGGCCGGCGCCATCGTCGAGAAGCTGACGGGCAAGGCGGCCACGGCCGCCGAGCTCAAGGCCTCGCTGGCCTAAGGAGAGACGACGATGGAACACGAAAGCCTCTTCGATCTCGCCAACCCCGAGCTGTGGGTCCTGGTCGCCCTGGCCCTGTTCATCGGCCTGCTGGTCGTGCTCAAGGTCCTGCCCGGCGCCCTGTTCGCGGGGCTCGACGCCCACGCGGCCAAGATCAAAGCCGAGCTGGACGAAGCCCAACAGCTGCGGGAAGAGGCCCAGGCCCTGCTCGCGGACGTGAAGGCCCAGCGCGAGGAAGCCGAACGTCAGGCCGCCGGCATGATCGAGGCCGCCAAGGTCGACGCCGCCCTGATCGCGTCGGAAGCCAAGGCCAAGCTGGAAGAGCAGATCGCGCGCCGCGCCGAAATGGCCGAACGCAAGATCGCCCAGGCCGAGGCCCAGGCCGCCGCCGACGTCAAGTCGGCCGCCGTGGACCTGGCCGCCCAGGCCGCCGAGCAGATCCTGGTCGCCCGCCTGGCGTCCGGCGCCTCGGACGGCCTGGTCGACACGGCCATCGGCCAGATCGGCGCGAAGCTGCAATAGCGGTTTCGAGTACGGCAAAAAGACAGAAGGGCGCGCTCCTCACGGGGCGCGCCCTTTTCTTTTGGGTAAAGCGCGGTGCGTGCGCACTTGCCCCCACCTGGCGACTTCGTCGCCTGTCCGCCCCCGTAGGGGGCGGAGCCGCGTGTGGCAGGCGCGGGGGAAGCAGCTCCGCCCCCTATGGGGGCGGACAGACCGCGCAGCGGTCAGGTGGGGGCAAGTGTCGAGGCAGTGAGCCTCAGACCGGCTGCTTCTTCAGCCAGCGCCGCCGCAGGTACTTCCGCCCGCGCTTCAGCACCCGCCAGGACGCCTTGCGCAGGAACAGTTTCTCCGAACGCAGCAGCTGCTGCCAGGCCACCAGCATAATCTCCGGCTCGCGGCGCATCAGCCTCCGGATCGGGAAGATCAGCTTGGGGTGGCGGCGCTGCCAGCGCAGGAAGCGGCGCTTGGCCTGGAACGAGTTGCGCAGCACGATCATCAGGCCGATGACCAGCAGCGGCAGGCCCAGGTGCCCTGGCAGCGGCGTCAGGATCACCCCGGCCAGCAGCACCAGGATGCCGAAGGCCAGCGCCGCCCAGCGGGCCACGCGCCCAGCGGTTTCCCGCAGGACCAGGGCCAGACGACGACGGCGGCGGTAGAGCCTCGAAGGGAGTCTGGCGAGCGTATCGGCCGGGGTGTTCACGACCCCTGCTTGAAGGAGGATGAGCCCTGCTTGGCGGCTTGGCGCTTGAGCCCGGAGGTCTTCAGCGACCGGCGCCAGCGCTTGGCCCGGCGCAGGCTGCGCGGGATGATCAGGCGCTCCATACGCAGCACCTGCTGCCAGGCCACCGGCATCACCTCGGGCTCGCGGCGCAGCAACCGGCGCAGCGGGAACAGCAGCTTGGGGTGGGCGTGCTGGAAGCGGACGAACTGTTTCCGAGCCCGGAACGAGTTGCGCAGCACCAGCATCAGCCCGACCACCGTCACCGGCACGCCCAAAGGACCCGGCAGCGGCGCGATCAGGAAGCCCGCCACGATCAGGATCAGGCCCAGCGTCACCAGCACGACGCGCACGATCCGCCCGAGAAGCTCGCGGGCGAGTTCGTCGGCGGCGGAGAAGCGCACGGGCGGCATGGCGAGGGCGATGTTCATGACAGGAAGAAACGGGTTCCGTGGTCCGTTCGATCCCGGCGACGGCCGGCCTCCTCGGCTCACAGAACCCGATATGAGAACGGGGCGCCCTTCCGTAAAGGCGCCCCGTTGTCGCTTTGTACGACTGTGACCGCTATTCCGCAGCCAGTGGCGCGGGGGCCACAGGTTTCCACCTCAGGCGAGGCTTGCGGGCCGCCTGGGTCTCGTCCAGCCGCTTGAGCGGCGCGTGGTAGGGCGCGCCCTTGAAGCGGTCGACATCGCCGCTCTTCGCCGCGCCGGCCAGAGCCCGAAGCGCATGGATGAAGCGGTCCAGCTCCTGCTTGCTCTCGGTCTCGGTCGGCTCGATCAGCATCGCCCCGTGCACCACCAGCGGGAAGTACATGGTCATCGGGTGGAAGCCCTCGTCGATCATCGCCTTGGCGAAATCGAGCGTGGTCACGCCGGTGCTTTCCAGCCAGGCGTCGTCGAACAGGGCCTCGTGCATGCACGGGCCGTCCGGGAAGGCCGGGCTCATCAGGTCGCTGAGGCGGGCCTTGATGTAGTTGGCGTTCAGCACGGCGTCCTCGGCCACCTGGCGCAGGCCGTCGGCGCCGTGGCTGAGCATGTAGGCATAGGCCCGCACGAACATGCCCATCTGGCCGTGGAAGGCGCTCATGCGGCCGAAGGCCTGGGCGGCGGGGCCTTCCGCCTCCTCGACCAGCTTGAAGGTGTGCTCGTGGCTGACCACCCACGGGGTGGGGGCGAACGGGGCCAGGGCCGCCGACAGCACCACCGGACCCGCGCCCGGACCGCCGCCGCCGTGCGGGGTGGAGAAGGTCTTGTGCAGGTTGATGTGCATGGCGTCCACGCCCAGGTCGCCCGGGCGCACCCGGCCGACGATGGCGTTGAAGTTGGCGCCGTCGCAGTAGAAGTACGCGCCCGCCGCGTGGGTCAGGCGGGCGATCTCGACCACGTCGCGCTCGAACAGGCCGCAGGTGTTGGGGTTGGTGACCATGATGGCGGCCACGTGGTCGCCCAGCTTGGACTCCAGGTCGGCCAGGTCGACCCGGCCGTCGTCGGTCTGGGCGATCTCCACGACCGTGTAGCCGCAAAAGGCCGCCGTGGCCGGGTTGGTGCCGTGGGCGCTGGTCGGGGCCAGGACCGTCTTGCGGTGGCCGTTGCCGGCCGCCTCGTGGGCGGCGCGGATGGCCAGCAGGCCGCACAGCTCGCCGTGCGCGCCGGCCTTCGGCGACAGAGCGACGGCGGGCATGCCGGTCAGGGTCTTCAGCCAGTGGGCCAGGCGGTCCATCAGCTCGATGGCGCCCTGCACCGTCGACTGCGGCTGCAGCGGATGGATGTCGGAGAAGCCCGGCAGGCGGGCCATCTTCTCGTTCAGGCGCGGGTTGTGCTTCATCGTGCACGAGCCCAGCGGATAAAGCGCCAGGTCGATGGCGTGGTTCTTCTGCGACAGACGCACGTAGTGGCGCACGGCCTCGGGCTCCGAGAGACCCGGCAGTCCGATGGCCGAGGTGCGGACCAGGTCGCCCAGATCGTCCGCGGCGGGGGCGTCCGGCAGGTCGACGCCGGTCTTGTCCCAGGCGTCCAGTTCGAAGATCAGGGCTTCGTCCTGCAGCAGGCCGCGCGCGCCGGTCAGGGTTTCATGGCCGGCGACATCGCTGTTGGCGGCTTCGGGACGGGTCGGCCGTCCGACGTTGTTCATGCTCATTGGGCGATGACCTTGGACAGGACCTTGGAGAAGAAGACGATGTCGGCGTCGGGCGTCGTCTCGGTGGCGGCCACCAGCAGCACGTCGTCCAGGCCCGCGCCCGGGTCGAGGCGCGAGAACGGCACGCCGGCCAGGACGCCGTTGCCGGCCAGGGTCTCGACGATCTCGGCGGCGTTGCCCGGCAGGCGAACCGCGAACTCGTTGAAGAAGCGCGGGGTCAGGATCTCGACGCCCGGCACGGCGGCCAGGGCGTCGCGCAGCTTCACGGCCTTCTGGTGGTTGACCAGGGCCAGCCGGCGCAGGCCCTTCTCGCCCAGCAGACTCATGTGGATGCTGAAGGCCAGGGCGCACAGGCCGCTGTTGGTGCAGATGTTCGACGTGGCCTTGTCGCGGCGGATGTGCTGCTCACGGGTCGACAGGGTCAGGACGAAGCCGCGACGGCCGTCGGCGTCCACGGTCTCGCCGCAGAGCCGGCCGGGGGCCTGGCGGACGTATTTTTCCTTGCAGGCGAACAGGCCCACATACGGACCGCCGAAGTTCAGGCCGTTGCCGATCGACTGGCCCTCGGCCACGACGATGTCGGCGCCCATCTCGCCGGGCGACTTCAGCAGGCCGTAGGAGACCGCCTCGGTGGTGACCACGATCAGCAGGGCGCCGGCGGCCTGGGCGGCGGCGGCGATCTTGCTGACGTCGGTGGCCGTGCCGAACACGTTGGGGGTCTGGACGACGACGCAGGCGGTGTCGGCGTCGATGGCGGCGATCACCGCGTCCTCGGCGTCGATGGCGGGCGCCAGGCGGTCGGTGGCGACACCGGCGGCGTGGGCCAGGGTCTCGACCGTGCCGACATAGTGCGGGTGCACGCCGCCCGACAGGACGGCCTTGTTCCGGCGGGTGATCCGGGCAGCCATCATCACCGCCTCGGCGGCGGCGGTGGAGCCGTCATAGAGCGAGGCGTTGGCCACTTCCATGCCGGTCAGGGCCGCGACCTGGGTCTGGAATTCGAACAGCACCTGCAGCGTGCCCTGGGCGATCTCGGGCTGGTAGGGCGTGTAGCTGGTCAGGAATTCCGACCGCTGGATGATGTGGTCGACCGTGGCCGGCACATGGTGGCGATAGGCCCCCGCCCCCACGAAGAACGGGCCTTCCGACGCCGAGTGGTTGCGGCGCGACAGGCTGAGCATCTCGCGCTCGACCTCCAGCTCGCCTGCGTGGAACGGCAGGTCGACCGGCTCGGTGCGACGCGCGACGGCGGGCACGTCGACGAACAGCTCGTCGATCGAGGCCGCGCCGATGACGCCGAGCATGTCGGCGCGATCTTCGGGTGTGAGGGGCAGGTAGCGCATGGGGAGATGCCTATACGGGTCGTCCCGGACAGCGGCGGCGGTCCGGGACGACGAAGGGACTTAGAGGGTCGACAGGAACGCTTCGTAGGCCGCGCGATCCATCAGGGCGTCCAGCTCGGCAGGGTTGGAGAGCTTCAGCTTGGCGAACCAGCCGCCGGCTTCCGGCACGGCGTTGACGGTCTCGGGCGCGTCCGACAGCTCGCCGTTGGCCTCGACCACCTCGCCCGACACCGGGGCGTAGACGTCGGAGGCGGCCTTGACGCTCTCGACCACGGCCAGGGCGTCGCCCTGCTTCACGGTCTTGCCCACTTCGGGGACTTCGACGAACACCACGTCGCCCAGTTGCTCGGCGGCGTAGCCGGTGATGCCGACGGTAGCGATGTCGCCGGCGACTTCGACCCACTCGTGATCCTTGGTGAACTTCATGGTCTTGGCCCTTTTGGATTAAAGCTTGCGCACGTAGCGGGTGGGGACGAACGGCGAGGTCACGACCTCGGCCCTCTGCGGCTTGCCGCGGACGATGACCTTCAGGGTCGAGCCGACCGTCGCGAATTCGGGCGGCACGAAGCCGATGGCGATGGCGCCGCCGAAGCTGGGGCCGAAGCCGCCGCTGGTGACCACGCCGATCACGGCTCCGCCCTCGTCGGCGATCTCAGCGCCCTCGCGGGCCGGGGCGCCTTCCAGCACCTTCAGATTGACACGCACGCGCTTGAGGTCGCCGGCCAGTTCCTTGGCGATACGATCGGCGCCCAGATAGTCGCCGGCCTCGCGGCGGCTCTTGCCGACGGCGAACGGCATGCCGGCCTCGATGGGCGAGACGGTCTCGTCCATGTCGTGGCCGTAGAGCGGCAGGCCGGCTTCCAGGCGCAGGCTGTCGCGGGCGCCCAGGCCGATGGCCTTCACGCGCTCGTCTTCCAGCAGGGTGTTCCAGATGCGGGCGGCCTCGGAGGCGGGCACAGAGATCTCGTAGCCGTCCTCGCCGGTATAGCCCGAGCGCGAGATCAGGACATCTGTCCCGAAGGCGGTGACGGCGGCGCTGTCCATGAACACCATGCCCGCCGCTTCCGGCACATGGGCGGCCAGGACGGCGGCGGCCTCGGGGCCTTGCAGGGCCAGCAGGGCGCGGTCTTCCAGGCGCTCGACCGTGGCTTCGCCCTTAAGGGCCTCGGCGATGATCTTGTAGTCGTTGTCCTTGCAGGCGCCGTTGACGACGATGAACAGGCCGTCGTCGTCGGGACGGGCGGTCATCAGGTCGTCGATCACCCCGCCTTCGGCGTTCAGCAGCACGGCGTAGCGCTGCTTGCCGGGCTTGAGGCCTTGGTAGTCGGCCGAGACCAGCTTCTCGAAGCTCTTGGCCGGGTTGTCGCCGCGCAGCCGCGCCTGGCCCATGTGCGAGACGTCGAACAGGCCCGCGTGCTCGCGGGTCCACAGGTGCTCCTTCAGCACCCCGTCCTTGTACTGCACCGGCATGTGATAGCCCGCGAACGGCACCATGCGGGCGCCGGCCGCGACGTGCGCGTCGTAGAGCGGGGTCTTCTTGAGATCTTGGTCGGACACGCTTTGGGCTCCAATCGGGGTCGGCGACGCCGCCCGGCTTTCGCCAGGTGGTCTCGCCCCCGCTGTCCCTTTGACCTGAGAGATTCCAGCCCCGAAACGGGACCTTGCTCCTTCGGCGGGCAAACCTTTCGGAGTGCCTCTTTCCAGCGTTCCTAAACCCGCGCGGTCCTTTTGCCTGAGCGTTTCCGGGGCGGTTGCGCCTTCGGCCTCGGGACAGAATCCCGATGTCTCCCGCGTGAGTCGAAGCGGTGTTTGGGCGAGGGGGCGACGGGAGTCAACGGTGCGCGTGCGAGGTCGCGCGAGGGTTGAGAACATTTCGGGAACATGATCAAACTTGAGATCGCAATTTGCGATCTCAAGGGGCGACCTATGATCGACGAGCATCCAGCCGATGGGTTCGGCGAAGTATCCTTCACGCCGCAGGTGTTCCAGGTGCGCGGGCTATCGGTGATCCTCGACGCGGATCTAGCCCGGCTGTTCGACGTCGAAACCAAACGCCTCAATCAGCAGACACGACGAAACGAGACGAAATTTGACGGTTTCGCCTTCCAGCTCTCCGCTGAAGAGTTCGCGGCTTTGAGGTTGCAAATTGTGACCTCAAAGATTGGCCGAGGCGGCACGCGCCACCGCCCCTACGCCTTCACCGAGCATGGCGTCGTCATGGCGGCGACCGTCTTGCAGTCAGAGCAGGCGATCACCGCCTCGCGGTTCGTCATCAAGGTCTTCGTCGAAGCTCGGCGCAAAGCTCTGGTGTCGGACGGCATGAACCTGCCGTCGCTGATCGACGCGCGAGGACTGCTACCCTTGGAGGGCGAGGCCCGCACCGGCTTAATGAGCAAGCTCAACAGCGCTTTGGGCAGGGTGCTGGACGCCATCGCCGATCCGGAGACCCAGACCACGGTCCGCGACGAGGCCCGCGCCATCGCCGCCGAGGGGCTGCGCAGCATCAAGGAGTATCTGAAGCGCGCCGGGGTGCAGAACGAGAAGACCCTGGCGGAAGTCCGCAAGCTGCTGGCCGAAGCCGACGCGCTGGAGGCCGAGACCGCCCAGAAGCGCACCGAGAACCAGCACCGCCAGTTGGCGCTCTTGGCCAAGCAGCTGCGCCTGGTTCTGGTGGCCCAGCAGTATCTTGAGACCGGTGGTGTGGAAGGCCTGCTGGCGACGCTCAAGGATCTTGAGCGCGCCTAGCGAGAACTCCTACATCCGCTCCGGCGCTTCGATGCCCAGCAGATTCAGTGCCAGTTCCAGCTGCTTCAGCGTCGTCTCGGCCAGGGCCAGGCGCGAGGCCCGGATTTCCGGCTCGTCGGCGCCGAGTATCGGGCAGGCGGCGTAGAACTTCGAGAAGGTCTGGGCCAGCTTGTAGGCGTGCTCGGCGATGAAGTTGGGGGCCTTCTTGTCGTAGGCCTCGCTCAATGCGCCCTCGAACGCGTCCAGCAGCAGGGTCAGGTCGCGCTCGGCCGGCTCGCCGACGACGATCGCGCCCGAGACGACCCGTTGCTCGGCCGCCTTGCGCAGGATGCTCTTGATGCGCACCGACTGGTACAGCAGGTACGGGCCGGTCTTGCCCTCGAAGCTGGTGAAGCGATCCAGGTCGAAGACGTAGGAGGTGCCGCGGAAGTTCTGCAGGTCGGCGAACTTCAGGGCCGCGATCCCCACCTTGTGGGCGGTGTCCTCGAAGGCCTCTTCCGACAGTTCCGCGCCCAGACCGGCTTCGCGCAGGCGCTCGCGGGCCTTCTCGCGGGCCATCTCGATCAGGTCGTGCAGCTTCAGCACCCCGCCGGCGCGGGTCTTGAACGGCTTGCCGTCGGCGCCGTTCATGGTGCCGAAGCCGATGTGCTCCAGCCCGCCCGGCTCGGCGTAGCCGGCCAGGTAGGAGGCGCGGAACACCTGCTCGAAGTGGTCGGCCTGGCGCTGGTCCACGGCGTAGAGGATCAGGTGCGGGTCGAAGCTCTTGCGGCGGTCCAGGATCGTGGCGAGGTCCGTCGTGCCGTACATGGCCGAGCCTTCCGACGACACCACCAGCAGCGGATCAGGGCTTTCGACCTCGATCACCGAGCCGTCGGGCAGCTTCTTCTTCTTGGTCTCGCCGGGGCGGGCCACGCGGACGATCCGGGCGCCCTGGTCGTCGACCAGCAGGCCCTTGACCTCCAGCTGGCGTACCATCGGCGCGATCAGGTCCTGCACGTCGCTCTCGCCCTTCCACAGGTCGAAATCGACGCCCAGGGCGTGGAACTCGCGCTCCAGGGCCACGCGGCTGATATTGACGAAGTGGCGCCACAGCAGGCGGTAGCCGAAGCGGCCGTTCTGCAGTTCGGCGGTGGCCTTGCGGGCCTTTTCCTTGAACTCGGGGTCTTCCTTCTGGCGCGCCGAGGCGGCCGGATAGAGGCGGTCCAGGTCCTCGAGGCTGACGCGCGAGGCGAACTCGGCCATCACCTTGGCCTCGTCGGCGGCGGAGAAGCCGCGCGGGGCCTCGACCAGGCGCTCGAGCAGGGCGCGAATGAAGGCGTCCTCCTCCATGATGGCGCTGATCAGCAGGCCCATCTGGAAGCCCCAGTCGCCGAAGTGGGCGTCGCCCACCACGTCGTCGCCGCGGAAGCGGTACAGGCGCTTGACCGACTCGCCGATGATCGAGGCGCGCAGGTGGCCCACGTGCATCGGCTTGGCCACGTTGGGGCCGGCATAGTCGACCAGCACGCGGCGTGGATGGGCCAGGGGCTCGGCCCCGGCGCGCGGATCGGCGGCGATCTCGTTGGCGCGGGCGGCCAGGGCGTCGCTGGAGACGCGCATGTTGATGAAGCCGACCCCGGCGATCTCGACGGACGCCAGGCGCGGGTCGGTCTTGAGGATGTCGACCACCTGGACGGCGATCTCGCGCGGATTGCGCTTGGCGCTCTTGGCCGCCGCCAGGGCGCCGTTGCACTGGAAATCGGCCAGGTCGGGCCGGTCGGACGCGGTGACGCGACCGTAGTCGGGGGACAGTCCGGCGGCCTGGAAGGCGGCCGCGGCCGCCTCGCTCAGGGACCGCTTCAAATCACTCATGGCTTGGCGACGTTTCCGGGGGTCTGGGTTTGAGCCTGCTGGGTCTGGCCGGCGTTGACGCGGAAGCGCTTGCCCTCACGGTTGAAGGCGGCCATTTCCGGGGTCACGTCGAAGCCGATCAGCACTTCGAAATTGGAGCCGCTGACCTTCTCGTCGGCGCGCGGGATGGTGATCGTCTTGAGCGTCTCGTTGGCGTAGACGCGGTCCTGGCCGTCGCGGAAGGTCACCGGCAGGTCGAAATATTCCTTGGCCAGCACGTCCTTGTTGCGCTCGGTCACGGCCACCCAATAGCGATAGGTCTTCTGGGCGCCGGTCGCCTGCGGGCCGCGGCCCAGGGCGAACAGCAGGTCGACCTGCATCTTGATCGGGTCGTTGCTCTTATAGGCGCAGCCCGAGGTCAGCCCCTGGATCTCGCCGGTATAGCCGGTCGAGGCGGCGGCTTCCTTGCCGTCCTTGAACTCGACATAGCGGCTGGCGTCGTACAGCACCTTCACATAGGGGCACGGGCCGGCGTTGCGCAGCTGGGCCAGCGGAGCCTTGGGCTGGTTCCACTCGTCGTCGCGCTTCTTCTTCTTGGCGGCCTGGTCGTCGTCGCCGCCGCCGCCACCCGGACCTTGGCCGCCACGGCCGCCCATCTGGGCGTGCACGGACGTCGCCGTCGCGGCGATCGAAAGAGCCATCAGGGCGCTGAGGGCGACGGTAAGATTGCGGCGCATGAAACGTCCGGTGCGAGAATGAAAGCTTGAGCGGGATACCCGCCAGCGTCATGGAGCCTGATAAAGGCATATGCGTGACGTCGCAATGCGCAGCAGACTCCGCGGCGGCGCTGGCGCGGAGGACGCGGAACCCTTAGTTTGGCGCCCATGAACGCCCACGTGCCTCTTCCCCCCCTCGGCCGCCCCGCTCTTCGCGTCGTCCTGGCCAGCCCGCGCGGCTTCTGCGCCGGGGTCGACCGGGCGATCCAGATCGTCGAGCGCACGATCGAGAAGTTCGGCGCGCCGGTCTATGTGCGCCACGAGATCGTCCACAACCGCCACGTGGTCGACCGGCTCAAGGCCCTGGGCGCGGTGTTCATCGAGGAGTTGGAGGAAGCGCCCGCCGACCGCCCGGTGGTGTTCTCGGCCCACGGCGTGCCCAAGTCGGTGCCGGCCGAGGCCAAGGCCCGCGAGATGGTCTATCTGGACGCCACCTGCCCGCTGGTCTCCAAGGTCCATGTCGAGGCCCAGAAGCATTTCGACGCCGGACGCGAGATCGTGCTGATCGGTCACGCCGGCCATCCCGAGGTGGTCGGCACCATGGGCCAGCTGCCGCCCGGCGCCGTCACCCTGATCGAGGACATCGACGACGCCCGCACCTGGGTTCCCAAGGACGCCGGCAACGTGGCCTTCCTGACCCAGACCACCCTGTCGGTCGACGACACCGCCGAGATGGTGGACCTGCTCAAGCAGCGGTTCCCGACCATCGCCGCGCCCCACAAGGAAGACATCTGCTACGCCACCACCAACCGCCAGGAGGCGGTCAAGTCGCTGGCCGAGGCGTCGGAACTGGTGCTGGTGGTCGGCTCCAGGAACTCGTCCAACTCGGTGCGCCTGAAAGAGGTGGCCAAGCGGGCCGGGGCCAGCGACGCCCAGCTGATCGACGACGCGCGCGGCATCGACTGGTCGTGGTTCGCCGGCGTCTCGACCGTGGGCCTCACCGCCGGCGCCTCCGCGCCCGAGGACCTGGTCCAGGGCGTGATCGACGCCATGGCGGCGCGCTACGACCTCACCGTCGATGAACTGGTCGAGGCCCGCGAGACGGTGACGTTCAAGCTGCCGCGGCTGCTGACGGCCTGAGGCCCGCCCCTCCCCCCGTCATCCTCGGACTTGTTCCGAGGACCTCTGCTTCAGCTTCGCTCGCGGAGACAGAACCAGATCGGGAGCATGACTGCTCCACACTCGGCTAGCGGCCTCGCGGCGGATCGAGGGATCCTCGGAACAAGTCCGAGGATGACGGGCGTTGGGGGGTCAATCCGTCGGCTTAGCTAGTGCACCAAACGTCTCGACATACTCATCCATGATCTCGTCGCCGAGTTTGATCTGGCGAATAATTTCCGGATCGGCGGCGCTGTCCTCTTTCGCCAGCGCTTCGAAAGTCGTCCTGTAACGAGCCATGAACACTGCTCCGCGCGCAAGCCGCTCATCGGCAGACGCTTCCTGAGACCGTCCGGGCGCATGCTGATCCACCAAAACTTCTGGCTCCTCATCGCTGTCCGGTTCACCGATCATGGATCGTCTCCTTCCGACGTGATCCTAGCACAAATCCGACGACACCCTTGACCGCCAGCGCCCGCTCCCGCATCCCCGCGCCATGGCCGTTTATACCGATATCACCGACGACGAACTCGCCGCCTTCCTGGCCGATTACGACCTGGGCGAGGCCGTGGCGTTCAAGGGCATCGCCGAGGGGGTGGAGAACTCCAACTTCCTGCTGGAGACCACGACCGGCCGGTTCATTCTCACGGTCTACGAGCGGCGCGCCAAGCCCGAGGATCTGCCCTATTTCCTGGACCTGCTGACCTGGCTGGCCGATCGCGGCTATCCCAGCGCCCGGCCGATCGTCGACCGCTCGGGAAAGAGCCTGAAGACCCTGCGCGGCAAGCCGGCCGCCATGGTCGAGTTCCTGCCGGGCCTGTCGGCGCGCCGGCCGACCGTCGCCCACTGCCGCGAGGCGGGCGAGGGCCTGGCCTGGCTGCACCTGGCCGGCGAGGGCTATCCGGCTCGCCGCGCCAACGACCTGGGCCAGCCCCACTGGGCGCCGCTGTTCTCCAAGCACCGCAAGGACGCCGAGGGCCTCAAGCCCGGCCTTTCCGCCACCATCGACAAGGACCTGGCCGAGCTGGCCCTGGCCTGGCCCCGGAACCTGCCGTCGGGCGTGATCCACGCCGACTACTTCCCCGACAACGTCTTCTTCAAGCCGGACGGCAAGTTCGCCGCCGCCATCGACTTCTACTTCGCCTGCGACGACGCCTATGCCTACGACGTGGCCGTGACCCTGAACGCCTGGTGCTTCGAGGCCGACGGCAGCTTCAACATCACCGCCGCCCGGGCCCTGATCGCCGGCTACGAGCGCCGCCGCCCGCTGAGCCCGGCCGAGCGCCAGGCGATCCCGATCCTGGCGCGGGGGGCAGCCATGCGCTTCTTCCTGACCCGCCTGGCCGACTGGGGCTCGACCCCGGCCGGGGCGCTGGTCAAGCCGAAGGACCCGCTGGAATACGAGCGCAAGCTGGCCGTTCACCGCGAGGGCCTCAGCCTGTTCGGAGCCGGCGCGTGACCCCGCGCCTGGTGATCTATACCGACGGCGCCTGTCGCGGAAATCCCGGCCCCGGCGGCTGGGGCGCCCTTCTGATGTACGGCGACAAGAAGAAGGAAATCTGCGGCGGCGAGCTGGCGACCACCAACAACCGCATGGAGCTGATGGCCGCCATCCAGGCCCTGGAAGCGCTGAACAAGCCGACCAAGGCCGAGCTGCACACCGACAGCCAGTACGTGATGAA
Source organism: Caulobacter sp. GW821-FHT09B08 (assembly GCF_059418225.1). Lineage (NCBI taxonomy): Bacteria > Pseudomonadati > Pseudomonadota > Alphaproteobacteria > Caulobacterales > Caulobacteraceae > Caulobacter > Caulobacter sp. GW821-FHT09B08. Next base: position 647,923 of record NZ_JBWKPL010000001.1, read on the forward strand.
GGGCGTCACCCAGTGGATTCACGGCTGGAAGGCCAAGGGCTGGAAAACCGCCGACAAGAGCCCCGTCAAGAACGTCGACCTGTGGCAGCGGCTGGACGCCGCGCGGGCTCGACACGAGGTGGACTGGCGCTGGGTCAAGGGTCACGCCGGCCATGTGCACAACGAACGCGCCGACGAGCTGGCCCGGCTGGGCATGCTGAAGACGCTGGGCGAGAAGGCCTGAGGCCGCGCCACCGATCGGGGACACGCATGCGTGTCCCCAGCCGCGCCGCCGAACTAGGCCGCCAACACTCCAGGCTCTTCCCCCGTCGCGAAGGCCAAACCCTCGTCCTCCCAGCCCGTGATCCCGCCGATCATCAGCTTTACCGGCCGCCCCAGCCCCGCCAGCTTCAGCGCCGCGCGGTCGGCGCCGTTGCAGTGCGGGCCGGCGCAATAGACCACGAACAGGGTGTCGGCAGGCCAAGCGGCCATGCGCTCGGCGGTCATGTCGGCGTGGCGCAGGTGGAGCGCGCCCGGCACGTGGCGGCGGGCATAGGCCTGCGCCGAGCCCACCACGTGCAGCAGGACGAAATCGACCTCTCCCGCCCTCATCGCGGCGGCGACGTCGGCGCAGTCGGTCTCCAGGCTGAGACGAGCGGCGAAGTGGGCGGCGGCGACGGCGGGCGCGGCGGCGGGGATCTCGGACACAAAGCTCATGGCGGCCTCCTCTGTTGGCGAGGAAGACTTGCCCCACGGCGCGGCCCGGCGTTAGCTGGCGGGATCGACAATGACCGTAAAGATCATGCCAAACCCCAAAGGACCCGCCAACCGCAAGGTCGTCGCCCTGGCCTATGACGGCCTGTGCACCTTCGAGTTCGGGGTGGCGGTCGAGCTGTTCGGCCTGCCCCGGCCGGAGATGGGGCCGGACTGGTACGACTTCGCGACGGCGGCGGTCGAGCCGGGTCCCCTGCGCGGCCTGGGCGGGGTGCAGGTGGTGGCCAACGGCGGGCTGGAATTGATCGAGGCGGCCGGCACGATCGTCGCCCCCGGCTGGCGCGGCGCCGACACGCCCGTGCCGAAGCCGTTGATCCGGGCGCTCCAGACCGCCCACGCCAACGGCGCGCGGGTGATGTCGATCTGCTCGGGCGTCTTCGTGCTGGCGGCGGCGGGGCTGCTGGCCGGGCGGCGGGCCACCACCCACTGGCGCTATGTCGACAAACTGCGGGCGCTGCATCCCGACATCGATGTGCTGCCCGACGTGCTCTATGTCGACGAGGGCGACGTCCTGACCTCGGCCGGCAGCGCGGCAGGGCTGGACCTGGGCCTGCACCTGGTGCGCCGCGACTTTGGCTCCGAGGCGGCCAACACCGTGGCCCGGCGGCTGGTGATCCCGCCCCACCGCGACGGGGGCCAGGCCCAGTTCATCCAGCGGCCCGTGCCGACCAGCCACGAGGCCGGCCGCCTGTCGCCGATCCTGGACCGCATGCGCGCCGACCTTGCCCGCGAGCACACCGTGGCCAGCCTGGCCGAGGCCGCCGGCATGAGCCCGCGCACCTTCCTGCGCCGCTTCGAGGCCGCCACGGGCCTGACCCCGGCCCGCTGGTTGTTGGCGCAGCGCCTGGCCCGGGCCCGGGAGCTGCTGGAGACCACCCCGGCCGGCGTCGAGCAGATCGCCCAAGCCGTCGGCTTCGGCGCCCCGGCCCTGCGGCATCACTTCAGGAAGTCCCTGGCGACCACGCCCCAGGCCTATCGGGCGCGGTTCGGGGGAGCGCCCGCAACACCATCTCCGCCCTGAAACGATCCGCCGCGAAAAGACCTTGGTCGCGCCGTTGCGAAGCCCGGTTCGGATCCCAATCTCTTATTCGACGCGGACAAGCCGGCCCTTCCCCCCCCCAGCCGGCCCCGATCGTCCTGTAAAAGCAGCGTCCGCGCCTCCCCCCTCGGCGCGGGCGCTGTTCTCGTTTCAGGGTCAGGCTGTGAGCAACCGCCGCCAGCTGGCCGCCAGCTCGTCGAGCAGCGGGTCCAGCGGGGCCGAGGCGCGCTGCACCACCATCACGTAGGACAGTCGCTCGAACTGCACGATCTGCATCAGCATGCGCGTACGCGCCGCCGGGCGCTCGGCGTCGGAAAACCGCGCCAGATAGTTGGGCATGGCGTCGATGAACATGCCGATGAAGCGCAGATAGTCGTCGGCTAGATCCGGGTCGGCGACATTGGCCTCGGTGGCCACGGCCAGCAGGTTGCGCCGCTCCTCGGTCTGCTCGGCCATGCCCTGGGCCAGCCAGGCGCGGACGTCCTCCAGGGTCGGGTTCGGAATGGCGTCCAAGGCCGCGAAGGTGGCCTGGATGTTGGGGACCAGCCGATCGCCGATGGCGTTGGCCACGTCCTCCTTGTTGCGAAAGTGCAGGTAGAAGGTGGCGCGGTTGGCCCCGGCCTCGGCGGCGATCTGCTCGACGGTGACGGCCCGAAAGCCCCGCCGGCCGAACAGGGCGATGGCCGCGTCGACCAGCCGCTCGCGCGTCAGCAGGCGCTGGGCCTCGCGCAGGCCGCCCTTCCGCTCCACCGCCGCTCTGGCCAAGACCGCTCTCCCTTTCGCCCCCGTTCTGCCATGCACCTGGATTCAACGCCAGTCGATTGACACGACACCTGTCGTCTGAACTACTCCCATCGTCCACGCGGCGAAGTTCGCGGGCTCATAGGGAGATGCAGCCATGCAGCTTGTCAGCGAGACCGCGACCGACGGCGTTCCGGGTCCCGGCGCCCCGACCCTGTTCCCCATCCTGGACGGCGTGGACCTGTCGGAGATCCAGCAGTTCTCGCGCGGCCAGCCCTATGGCGACTTCGCCCGGATGCGCGCCCAGGCGCCGGTGATGTGGCATCCCGAGCCCTATGGCGGCCCCGGCTTCTGGGCGATCACCCGCCATGCCGACATCATGGCCGTGGAGGCCGATCCCCAGACCTTCTCGTCGCGCAAGGGGGGGATCCTGATGCAGCACGGCGACCCGCAGAAGCGCCACGCCCTGCTCTATCGCGCCTCGATGGACACCATGATCAATCTCGACGGCGCCGAGCACATGCAGTTGCGCCGCGAGCACATGGCCTATTTCACGCCCGCCTATCTGCGCGGCGTCACCGAGGCGGTGCGGGCCGAGGTCGGCCGGTTGCTGGACGAGATGGCCCCGCTGGGCCGCTGCGACATGGTCGAGCACTTCTCGTCCAAGCTGCCGCTGTTCACCCTGTGCGAGATCCTGGGCGTGCCGGCCGCCGATCGCGGCAAGTTCCTGAAGTGGATGCACTATCTGGAGATGGCCCAGGACCTTGCCCTGAAGCAGGCCACCGCGCCGATCACCCCGACGCTGGAGCTGATGCAGTTCGTCCAGGACTTCAACACCAACGTCGAGGAGATGTTCGACTACGGCCAGACCATGCTGAAGAAGCGTCGCGAGGACCCGCAGGCCGACCTGATGAGCGCCATCGCCCGCGCCCAGGTCGACGGGACCCTGCTCAGCGACGAATATCTGGACGGCTCTTGGCTGCTGATCGTCTTCGCCGGCAACGACACCACCCGCAACACCCTGTCGGGTACGATGAAGCTGCTGACCGAGTTTCCGGAGCAGAAGGCCCGGCTGGTCGCCGATCCGTCGCTGCTGCCCGGCGCGGTCAACGAGTTCATCCGCATGGTCAGCCCGGTGATCTACATGCGCCGCACCGCCACGCGGGACGCGCAGATCGCCGGCCAGGCCATCGCCGAGGGCGAGAAGGTGGTGATGTACTACGGCGCGGCCAACCGCGACGAGGCGGTGTTCGCCGATCCCGACCGGCTGGACGTCACCCGCCCCAACGCCGACAAGCACATCGCCTTCGGCTATGGTCCGCATGTCTGCATCGGCAAGCGGGTGGCCCAGATCCAGCTGGAGGAGGCCTATCGCCAGATCCTGGCCCGCTTCCCCGACATCCGCTGGACCGGCGAAATCGAGATCGCCCCCAACAATTTCGTCCACGCCATCAGCAAGCTGGACGTGGAGTTCACCCCCGGCGGCCGGGCCTGACGGCCATGCTGACCCGGGGCGACGAATACCCGATCCACCAGACGGCCGAGCCGGTGGCCTATGCCGGGACGGATCGCAATTTCTACGACCGCTACTTCTTCAACGGCTACGAACCAACGGGTAATGGCGACGCCTTCTTCGCCGCCGCCTTCGGGGTCTATCCGCACCTCAACATCGCCGACGCCGCCTTCTGCTGGATGAAGGACGGCCGCCAGGTGAACCTGCACGCCAGCCGCTGGCTGGAGATGGAGCGGATGGACCTTTCGGTCGGGCCGATCCGCATCGAGGTGCTGGAGCCGCTGCGCCGGCTGAAGGTGGCGGTCGAGGCGCCCGGCCAAGGCATCCGGGCCGAGGTGGTGTTCGAGGGCCGGTCGTTCCCCATCGAGGAGCCGCGCTTCACCCGCCGGATCGGGCCGCGCACCCTGATGGACTACACCCGCCTGACCCAGAACGGGTCCTATGCGGGCTGGATCGAGGTGGACGGCGCCCGCCACGACGTCTCCGGCTTCGTGGGCACCCGCGACCGCTCGTGGGGCGTGCGACCGGTCGGGGCGCGCGACGGCCAGGACCTGGCCCCGGCCGTCCTGCCGCAGTTCTTCTGGCTGTGGACGCCGTGCGTGTTTCCGGACGGCGACCTCTTCTTCCACACCAACGACGACGAGCTGGGCCGACCCTGGAACCGGCGGGCGGTGTGGGCGCCGCTGGGCTCGGCGCACGACGGGGTCACCGACTTCGACGCGGTCGACTACGCCGTCGACTGGCGCCCGGGCACGCGGCATGCGGGCCAGGGCGTCGTCCGTTTGCCGGACGGCGGCGAGATCACCCTCGAGCCCCAGGCCGAGTTCTTCATGCTGGGGCTGGGCTACAACCATCCGGTCTGGGGCCACGGCCTCAACCACGGCCCGCTGAAGGTGGAACGCGAGGACCTGGTCCTGGCGGACCTCGACCGCGCCCTGCCCTTCCACCTGCACGTCCAGGCCCTGTCGAAGGCGACCTGGCGACGCCCGGACGGGACCCCCCACGTCGGGCGTGGGGTGTTCGAGCAGCTGGTGCTGGGGCCGCACGCCACGTCGGGCTTCAAGTCCATCCTGGACATGGCGCCATGAGGGGGGCCCCGTGAGCGACCTGAAGGCCGGGCTGGAGGCCTATCTCACCCGGCTGTGGGGCGCGCCGACGGCCGTGACCAACCTGTCGCGCATCCCCGGCGGGGCCAGCCGCGAGACCTACCGCCTGGACGCCGACACGGGAGGCGTGACGCGCGGCATGATCCTGCGCCGCGACCCACCCGGCAGCCTGATCGAGACCGATCGGCGGCTGGAGTTCCTGGCCTACCGCACCGTCCACGGCCACCTGCCCGTGCCCCAGGCCATCGCCCTGGAGGAGGACGGCGGGGCGCTGGAGCGGCCGTTCTTCCTGATGGAGCGGATCGACGGCGGGACCGTGCCCTCGCCGTTCGTCTTCGATCCCTACGCCGAGCACGCCCAGGCCCTGGGCGAGCAGTTCTTCACCGACCTCGGCAAACTGGCGGCGCTGGACCATGAGGGCACGCCGATCCGGCAGGTCGCCGACGCCCCCGCCCCGGAGGATTGCTGGCGCATCGCCCTGGACCACTGGTCCGGCGTGATCGCGGCCGACGAGCAGCATCCCCAGCCCATCGTCCGCGCCGCCATCCGCTGGCTCTACCGCCATCCGCCGCCGCCCGCCCAGCGGATCAGCATCGTCCACGGCGACTACCGCACCGGCAACTTCATGCACGATGGGGCCGGGACGATCCTGGCGATCCTGGACTGGGAGATGGCCCATCTGGGCGATCCGCTGGAGGACCTGGGCTGGGCCTTCGATCCGCTGTGGAACCACTTCGACACGGGCAAGGTCGCGGGCCTGATCCCGCAGGCCGACGCCATCGCCCTGTGGGAAGCGGCCAGCGGTCTTCGGATCGATGTGGAGGCCCTGGCCTGGTGGTCGCTGTTCAACGCCGTGAAGGGCCAGGCGATCTGGACCTCGGCGGCCAAGGAGTACCGCGACGGCGGCTTTACCGACCCGATGCTGGCCATCTCCGGCTGGTACACCGCCCGCCGCCACGACCTGATCCTGGCCGAGCGCCTGGCAGAGTTGGAGGCGATCTGATGACCCCCGCCCTGCCCGACATCCTGCGCGGCAATTTCATGAGCCTGGCCATTCCCGGCCCGCCCGAGCAGCAGGGCGAGTTCATGGCCACCCGCGTGGGGGTGATCGCCCTGCTCTCCCTGCTGGCCGCCCAGGAGATCGAGCGCGGGACCCAGGCGCGGGTCTGGGAGAACCAGGCCATCGCCGACCTGCTGGCCGAGGCGTCCGACACCTACGGCGTCCACTATGCCGAGCTGGCGGCGACCACCGCTCCGGACCTGTCGCTGGAGGCCCTGGACCGCGCCAACGCCGCCCTGCGCCGAGGCCTGATCGCCCTGCACGAGGCGGTGGAGGACGCCGGCGACCTGCCCCGCCATCGAACCATCGTGGCGCTGTACGGCCGGATGGCCGAGATGCGGAAACTGGAGCTGCCGCCCCTGCCGGCGCGCTGAGCGCACGTTTCGCCGTTCCGCTAACGATAGCGAAACGCTGCCGTGGTAACGCTACATCGCGGTTTAGTAAGCTTCCGGCCGACCCGGGAGGCCGGGGGAACGTCTTGCACAAGCAACCGGACCAGCGGAAGCCTTGGTTGGGCTACGCCAACATCAGGCTGGAAGCGGCGATCTTCCTGCTCGTGGCGATCTCGTTCGCCGCCGTCCTGGGCAAGAGCGCCCTGACCCAGCAGACGCTGGTGCTGTCGCCCGAGGCGGGCCGGTTCGCCGCCTATGTCTTTTCGGACGCGGAGAACGGCGGCCGCACGGTCGCGCTCGCCGATCCCGCCAAACCTCTGTCCTGGACCTGCCGGCTGGGCGAGGGCTCGGCCTATCCCTTCTGCGGCTACGGGCTGCAACTGGCCCTGGATCGCAAGGCCAAGGGCGTGGACTTCTCGCACCTCCAGACGGCGACCCTGCGCTTCACCTATCGCGGCCAGGGCGACCGGCTGCGCCTGGTCGTCAAGACCTCGCCCGACCCGGCCCTGCGGGACCGGCTGGGGGGCGCGTCGATCCCCTTGTCCGCCGAGATCCCCGTCGTGAGCGGACACAACGAGGTCCGGCTGCCGCTGGATCGGCTGGCGCCCGAGCAGTGGTGGCTGACGGCCCACAACGTCTCGGCGGCCGAGGTCGCGCCGAACCTCAAGGCCGTGCGCTCGGTGGCCGTCACCACCAGCGACGCCCCGGCGGGCAGCGATCTGGCGGTGACGCTCCAGGACATCGCCTTCGAAGGTTCGTACCTCTCGGCCGAGGAATACTACCTGGTGATCCTGGGCGTCTGGCTGGTGCTGACCGCCGGCTTCCTGGTCTTCCGGGTGCTGCGGATGCGCCGCGACTACGAAGAGCGCCGGCGCCGGGAAGCCGCCGCCCACGCCGCGACGCAAGCGGCCAGCGACGCCAAGTCCCGCTTCCTGGGCAATATGAGCCACGAGCTGCGCACGCCGCTCAACGCCATCATCGGCTATGCCTACTGGCTGAACCGCACGGACCTGGATCCCAAGCAGCGCGCGGCGATCAAGACCATGGCCGCCAGCGGCGAGCACCTCCTGGCGGTGATCAGCGACATCCTGGACGCGGCCAAGATCGAGGCGGGCAAGTTCGAACTGCTGGCCGCGCCGTTCGACCTGCACGACTGCGTCGCCGGGGTGGGCGAGATGTTCCGCCTGCCGGCCGAGGACAAGAACCTGGACTTCACCGTCGAGATCGCGCCGGACACGCCGCGCTTCATCGACGCCGACGAGAAGCGCGTGCGCCAGGTGCTGATCAATCTGGTCGGCAACGCCATCAAGTTCACCCCCGCCGGCCGGGTGGCCCTGACGCTGTCGTGCGCGGGGGCCGAGGGCCAGGCGGCGCGGCTGCGCTTCGTCGTGGAAGACACCGGTGTCGGCATCGCGGCCGACCAGCTGGAGAGCGTGTTCCTGCCCTTCGAGCAGGCGGGCGACGCCGCCGACCGGGGCGGCGGCACGGGCCTGGGCCTGAGCATCACCCGCCAGATCGTCGAGCTGATGCACGGCGAGATCCGGGTGGAGAGCGAGCCCGGCCAGGGCAGCCGGTTCACGATCGCGTTCGCGGCCCCGGTCGTGGCCGAGGTGGAGCCGGTCGCCGAGCCGGTCGCCATCCCGCGCCTGCGACGGCTGACCGTCTCGTAAGGCCGCCGACAAACTTCGGCTCATATCGCTCATGAGCCCTAGCCAAGTCCCCGCGCGCGCCCCATCTGGCTCAGGCGGCTTCGCTCCGGAGGGGGGCGAACCCAGCCCAGGGCCCCCATGGCGATCATTTCCGTTTCCGGTCTGACCAAGACCTATGCTTCCGGGCACCAGGCCCTGAAGACCATCGACCTCGACATCGAGAAGGGCGAGATCTTCGCCCTCCTGGGTCCCAACGGGGCCGGCAAGACCACGCTGATCAGCATCGTCTGCGGCATCGTCAATCCCAGCACCGGCACGGTGACGGCCGACGGCCACGACGTGGTCAAGGACTACCGCGCGGCCCGCACCAAGATCGGCCTGGTGCCGCAGGAGCTGAACACCGACGCCTTCGAGACCGTCTGGGCCACCACCAGTTTCAGTCGCGGCCTGTTCGGCAAGCCGCGCAACGACGCCCATATCGAGAAGGTGCTGCGGGATCTCTCGCTGTGGGACAAGAAGGACGCCAAGATCATGACGCTGTCGGGCGGCATGAAGCGCCGGGTGATGATCGCCAAGGCCCTGAGCCACGAGCCGACCATCCTGTTCCTGGACGAGCCCACCGCCGGGGTCGATGTCGAGCTGCGGCGCGACATGTGGGAGATGGTCCGCAAGCTGCGTGAGAGCGGCGTCACCATCATCCTGACCACCCACTATATCGAGGAGGCCGAGGAGATGGCCGACCGGATCGGGGTGATCAGCAAGGGGCAGATCATCCTGGTCGAGGACAAGGACGTGCTGATGCGCAAGCTGGGCAAGAAGCAGCTGAGCCTGCAGCTGCAGAGCCCGCTGACCGCGATCCCCGCCAGGCTGTCGGACTACGCCCTGGAGCTGGGCAAGGACGGGACCGAGCTGGTCTACACCTTCGACGCCCAGGCCGAGGAGACCGGCATCGCCGGCCTGCTGCGGCGCCTCTCCGAGGAGGGCGTCGACTTCAAGGACCTGCACACCAGCCAATCGTCGCTGGAAGATATCTTCGTCAGCCTGGTGCACGCGCGATGAACATCCACGCCATCAAGTCCATCTACCAGTTCGAAATGGCGCGCTGGTTCCGCACCCTGGCCCAGAGCGTGATCTCGCCGGTGCTGTCGACCAGCCTCTATTTCGTGGTGTTCGGCTCGGCCATCGGTTCGCGCATGCAGGCCATCGACGGGGTCAGCTACGCCGCCTTCATCATCCCCGGCCTGATCATGCTGTCGCTCTTGGGCGAGAGCATCTCCAACGCCTCGTTCGGCATCTACATGCCCAAATGGGCCGGCACGATCTACGAGCTGCTGTCGGCGCCCGTGTCGTGGGTCGAGACGGTGATCGGCTATGTGGGGGCCGCGGCCACCAAGTCGGTGTGCCTGGGCCTGCTGATCCTGGCCACGGCGCGGGTCTTCGTGCCCTACGAGATCCTGCATCCGTTCTGGATGCTGGGCTTCCTGGTGCTGACGGCGGTGACCTTCAGCCTGTTCGGCTTCGTGATCGGGGTCTGGGCCACCGACTTCCAGAAGCTGCAGATCGTGCCGATGCTGGTGGTCACGCCCCTGACCTTCCTGGGCGGCAGCTTCTATTCGATCAGCATGCTGCCGCCGATCTGGCAGAAGATCACCCTGTTCAACCCGGTGGTCTATCTGGTCAGCGGCTTCCGCTGGAGCTTCTACGGGGTGTCGGACCTGAACCCGCTGGTCAGCTTCGGGGCGACCCTGGGCTTCCTGGCCATCTGCCTGACGGCTGTGTGGGCGGTGTTCAAGACCGGGTACCGACTGAAGAATTAAAACCCTCTCCCAAAGGGAGAGGGAGGGGCCCGCCGCGTAGCGGTGGGAGGGTGAGGGGTTACACCCTCACCGATTTCGCTCGAACGCCCTGCCGGCACGCCGTCCGACGTTTTAACCCCTCACCCTCCCATGCTTCGCATGGGTCCCTCCCTCTCCCTATGGGAGAGGGTTGGAACTATCGGACCGTCAGCACGGCCCCCTCGACCGCGACGATCATCACCTTCTGGCCCGCCGCCGGAGGCACGCCCTCCGGCGCCACGGCCGCCCATTCCTTGCCGTCGACGAACACCCGGCCCTTGCCGTTGGCGAAGCCGTCCAGCGCCTCGCCGTCGCGGCCGACCAGGCGCAGGGACGGGTCGTTGAGGTCGGGGTTGCCCGCCTCCAGCACCGGCCGCAGGAACCGCCGCGCCAGATAGGTGGCGGCGATGGTCAGCACGGCGAACAGGACCAGCTCCGCCGGCAGACCTGGCGAGACCACCAGGGTCAAAAGGCCCACCAGCAGGCCCGCCGCCGCCGGCCACAGCAGCCAGCCGGTCCCGGTGGCCACCTCGACCGCCAGGAAGACGGCCGCCACCGCCAGCCAGACCCAGAACGGGTGGGTCGCGTAGAGCACCGTCAGGCCGTGCATGGGGTCAGGCTCCGCGTTTGGGGGTCGGCGGCACGGCCGGACGCACCGGCGCGTCGTCGCCGCCCAGGGTCTTGATCAGCTGGGCCACGCCCGCGACCGTACCGGTCAGGCCGGCGAAGTCGGCGGGCACGATCACGGTCTTCTGCTGCGGGCTCTTGGCCAGCTCGCCGAAGGCTTCGACGTACTTCTGGGCGATGAAGTAGTTGATGGCGTTGACGTCGCCCTTGGAGATGGCTTCCGACACGAAGGCCGTCGCCTTGGCCTCGGCCTCGGCTTCCCGCTCGCGGGCCTCGGCGTCACGGAAGGCGGCCTCGCGGCGGCCCTCGGCCTGCAGGATGGCCGACTGCTTCTGGCCCTCGGCGCGGGCGATCTGGGCCTGTTTCTCGCCCTCGGCCTCGGTGATGACGGCCCGGCGCTCGCGCTCGGCCTTCATCTGACGGGCCATGGCGTTGGTGATGTCGGCCGGCGGCGTCAGATCCTTGATCTCGATCCGCGCCACCTTCACGCCCCAAGGCCCCGTCGCATGATCGATGGTCGACAAGAGGCGGGTGTTGATCGCGTCGCGCTGGCTGAGCACCTCGTCCAGCTCCATCGACCCGACCACGGTGCGCAGGTTGGTCTGGGCCAGCTGGGTGATGGCGTACATCAGGTTGTCGACCCGATAGGCGGCCTGCGAGGCGTCCATCACCTGGATGAAGACGATGGCGTCGACCTTCACCGAGACGTTGTCCTTGGTGATGACCTCCTGCTGGGGCACGTCCAGCACCTGCTCCATCATGTTGACCCGCCGGCCGATGCTCTCGACGAACGGAGTCAGGATGGAGATGCCGGGCTTGAGCGTGCGGGTGTAGCGGCCGAACCGCTCGACGGTGAACTCGCGCCCCTGGGGCACGATCTTGATGACGTTGACCACCAGGAACAGCGCCAGACCCACAAGGACCAGCGGAACAAGGTAAGACAGCACGAACAAGCCTCCCACAACCGTTGGGGGAGACCCTAGCGCGGGACTTAGTGCTCCGCCACGGAATCCGGCGCCGCTTGGTCCGGCTGGGCGCGGGTCACCATCGACTGGGCCAGCTTGGTCGACAGGGCCTGACCCTTGCGAGCCACCTGCTGCTCGGCCGCGCGGCTGGCGTCGTCGCACTGCGGGTACTGGCCCTGGCGAGCGGCGTAGCCGGTGTTGAACCGGTCGCGCAGCTGGGCGTCGAAGGCCTGGTCGGCCTTCTCCACCTCGGTCAGCCGCACCATGCGCGAGCGCCAGTACTGGTCGCCCTCGCCCTGGCAGGTCTGGCGCAGGGCATGGCTTTCGCCCAGCGTGAAGGCCAGCTCCAGCAGCTGCTGGCGCTCGACGGGGCCGCGATCCTGGGCCACGGCGACGGAGGCCAGGGTCAGGGCGGGCGCCAGGACGGCGAGGATCGGCAAGGCGTTGCGGAGCAGGCGGTTCATGGCCCCCACTATCTCCGCTGTCGCCCGCCCTGTCACCGTCTCGCGCCTGCTGCGCGAACCGCCGGACTCATCGCGGACTCGGTTAGGCCTTGCGAAGGCCATCGATCGGAGCGACCCTGTGGATAAGGTGGGGGAACACACCTGCAGGGAGGTCGACATGACCGAAGTGCATTACGGCGTCGTTCGCGTCGGAGACACCTGGGCGATCATCGGCGAACAGCTGCGGGTGGGCGCCTACGCCACGCGCCGCCAAGCCGAGACGGCCGCCCGACGCCTGGCCGAACAGGCCACGGGCGTGGGCCTTCCGGTGCGCATGCACCTGCAGGACGAGACCGGCGAGCTGCTGAAACCGACGTTGCTGAGTTAAGCTTCGACACGCTACGAACGACCAAAACTGTCATCCCGGACAAGCGCGCAGCGCGCCGATCCGGGACCGACGCCTGAGCGCCGCGCTCCAGGTCGGTCCCGGATCTTCGCTTCGCTACGTCCGGGATGACAAGTTTTTGGGTTCAGTAAGGACGCGCCTTAAGCCGCCTCGACGTCCCCGTCGCCGTCGTAGAGGAAGCCCCGCACGGCCTTCCAGACCTGCACCGCCGACGCCAAAAACCCGATCACCGAGGCGGCGACCTGGAACATCGTCCAGACGGCCGTGACCAGCGGGCTTTCGGTGAACATCGCGATCAGCGGATAGATCAGGTGGCTGACGGTGATCCGGAAGCCGGCATAGGCGGTGGAATATTCGATCGCCACCCCGCCGATGGCCGCGGTGACCACCACCGCCAGCACCGGCGCCCACAGCAGCGGCAGGAGCAGCAGCAGGCCCAGGGCCGTGACCAGGCTCCTGGTGGCCAGCCCCACCTTCGAGATCGCCGTGGCCACCACCCCCACGACCATGGCCGCGCTCAGCAGTACGAAGGCGGCCGGCAGCACCCAGTCGGCCACGTCGATCAGGTCCAACCCCGCCACCAGGCTGGCCCCGGCGGCGATGACCAGCACCACCAGGAAGCCGCCCAACCATAGGGCGCTGTACTGGCTCAGCCGATGTCGAACGACGGCGCGGTCGCGCATGGTCTCTTCCCCCCAAGGGCCAAGCATGGCCGGAAGCGTCGCCGGACGGTGACTCGGAACCCCTCCGTCGTCGACAGGAAACTGATCCGCCGCCTGCGCGCTTTGCATCCGAAGAGCTTGGCTGTCTTCCAGGAGGCGAACATGGCTGACACCGGTGAAACCCCTATGACGGGCACGGCCCTGCCGGCGGGCTGCGCGGGCAACCGCCTGCTGGCCGCCCTGCGCCCGGCCGACCTGGCCCAGCTGGCCCCGCACCTGTCGTCGATCTCGCTGGTGACGGGCGCCACCCTGTTCGAGGCCGGCGAGGACGTGGTGACCACCACCCTGCCCTGCTATTCGACCATGGTCTCGCTGCTGGTGGTCACCCGCGACGGCGACGAGATCGAGGTGGCCTCCATCGGCCGCGAGGGCGCGGTCGGCGGCATCGTCAGCGCCGGCTTCAAGCCCGCCTACGGCCGCGCCGTGGTCCGCATTCCGGGCACGGCCCTCAGCATCCCGACCATGCGCCTGGAAGAGGCCAAGCGCCGATCGCCGCCTCTGGCCGAGCTGTTCGCCCGCTATGCCGACGTGTTGCTGGCCCAGATGATGCAGTCCTCGGCCTGCAACGCCCTGCACAGCATCGACCAGCGCATGTGCCGCTGGCTGCTGTCGACCCACGACCGGGCCAACGACGCCACCATCCGCCTGACCCAGGAGACCCTGGCCGACATGCTGGGCGTCCAGCGCACCACCGTCACCGCCGTGGCCAAGGCCCTGCAGGACGAGGGCCTGATCCGCACCGGCCGGGGGCGGATCGAGATCCTCGACCAGGCGCGCCTGGAGCGGCGGGCGTGCGAGTGCCATGCGCAGGTCGAGGCGCACTTCCAGCGGATGCTGCCGGAGGTGAAGACTTAAGGACGCTTAGGCGGCGCACACTTGCCCCCTTCGGGCCTTCGGCCCTCCTTCCCCCGAAGGGGGAAGAGGACGTTGAGCGCGCGTCCTCCGCCCCCTACGGGGGCGGACAGACCGCGAAGCGGTCAGGTGGGGGCAAGTCAGTGCGCCACCAACGCCGCGCTTCTGGCGATCGCCGCCTCGGCCTCGGCCATCACCCGCGCCACGATTTCCCCCGCCGGCAGCACCTCGCGGATCCCGCCCGCGCTCTGGCCCATGGCGAAGCACGACCGCGACGGGTCCAGCCCCTCCAGCTGGCCGCCGATGCCGCCCATGGCCCCGGCCTGGATCGAGACCATGGCCTGCTGCGGGAACGGCTGGATGTCGGCGGGCCGCGCCTCCCAATCGTCGACCCAGGCGTTCTTGCGCACCCGCATCGGCTTGCCCGAATAGGATCGGGTGCGGACGGTGTCCTCGTCGGTGGCCTCGACCACCGCCTGGCGATAGAGGTCGCCGGCATGGGCCTCGACCGAGGCGATGAAGCGGGTGCCCATCCAGACGCCCTGGGCGCCCAGGGCCAGGGCTGCGGCCAGGCCCCGCCCGTCATGTAGCCCACCCGCCGCCGCCACCGGGATGTCGACCGCGTCCACCGCCTGGGCCACCAGCGGCAAGGTGCCGACCAGGCCCGTGTGCCCGCCGCCCTCGCCGCCCTGGCAGATCACCGCGTCGCAGCCCGCCGCCTGAGCCTTCACCGCGTGCTTCACCGCCCCGCACACCACCATGACCTTCAGCCCGGCGCCCTTCAGCTTCTCGATGATCGGCAGGGGCACGCCCAGGCCGGCGATGAAGGACGAGGCCCCGCCGGCGATGATGGCGTCGACCGAGGCGGTCAGGGCGTCGGGCGTGGCGGCCAGCAGGTCGACGCCGAACGGCCGGTCGGTCAGGTCGCGGACCTGGGCCATCTGCAGGCGGATGAAGTCCGGGCTTGTGCCGGCCATGCCCAGCACGCCGTAGCCCCCGGCGTTGGAGACCGCCGCCGCCAGCCGGGCGTAGGACACCCCGCCCATGCCGGCCAGCAGGATCGGATGCTCGATGCCGAGCAGGTCGCACAGCGGCGTGCGAAGGGTCATGGTTTTCCTCCCGTTTCCCGGGAGGGTGGACGCTGTCGGGGACGCGGCAAAGCGTGCCGCGAGGTCAGCCTTCGATCAGTGTTCGGAACCGTCGCGCCACAGGGCGTCGGGACGGGCGTCAGCCTCGGACGTCCAGAAGCAGGCCGCCATCGAGGTCAGGATCATGGCGATCAGGGCCAGCATGCCTCGGGGCGGAGCCAGGCTCACGACGTCTTGCGGGGTCATCTTCGTTTCCTCTGGCGACGCCCGGGTCTGATGCCCAGGCTGTCGACAAATGAAACCTTCTCACTTGACGTGAAGTTCCGCAAGTCCCTTGTCTGCAAGGGGTTTTCGTGGACCAGGCCGTCCAGTTTTCGTCCCCGTTCAGAAGATCGAATAGCCGCCGTCGATCACGAAGGTGTCGCCGCAGTGATAGCTGGACGCGTCGGAGGCCAGGTACACGGCCACCCCGCCGAAGTCGTCCGGCTTGCCCCAGCGGCGGGCCGGCACGCGGGGGATCACCTTCTCGGCGAAGGCGTCGCTGTCCTGGGCGCTCTGGGTCATGTCGGTGGCGATCCAGCCGGGCAGGATGGCGTTGGCGCGCACCCCGTAGCGGGCGTGCTCGACGGCCACGGCCTTCATCATCGAGATCACCGCCCCCTTGGTGGCGGCGTAGGCCTGGTTGCGGGCCGCGCCCTCGATGGCCGCCAGCGAGGCGATGCCCACCAGCGAACCGCCCGGATCGCCGGCCCTGGCCCGCTCGACCATGTGGCGGCAGGCCTCGCGGAAGGTGAAGAACACCCCGTCCAGATTGACCGCCAGGGTCTTGCGATAGTCCTCGGTGCGGGTCTCGACGAAGGACTTGGCCACATAGCCGATGCCGGCGTTGGCGAAGACGCTGTCGACCCGGCCCATGGCGGCCACGGCCTCGTCCATGCCCTCGCGGACCTGGGCCTCCTGGGAGACGTCGACCACCTGGGTCTTGACCCGCGTCCCGTGCTTGAGGAGCTCGACCTCGGCGGCCTGGTTGCGCTCGGCGCTGGAGCCCCAGACCACGATGTCGGCCCCCGCCTGGGCCAGGGCGCTGGCCATGCCCAGCCCGATGCCGCGATTGCCGCCGGTGACCAGGGCCACGCGGCCGGTCAGGTCGAAGGGTTGATAGGCCATGGCGCGTTCCTCTCCCGGACGTTGCTTTGAACGTTTGTTTGAATGGGAGCTTGCGGGAGCGGCGGCGTCAACCCCCTCCGGCCCTTCGGGCCACCTCCCCCAGAGGGGGAGGATTGATCGGCGCCAAATGCTCCCCCTCTGGGGGAGCTGTCGCGAAGCGACTGAGGGGGTTTACTGCTCCGGCATCGTCCCCGGCCGCACATAGGCGATCGCGTGCGCCACATAGTCCGGCTTACCCAGGGCCACGCCCTTGTGGCGCAGGATGGCGTAGGCGGTCATCAGGTGGAAATAGAACTGAGCCAGGCTCCAGTCGCGCAAGAACTGCTCGCCGGTCATGTCGAAGACGATGCCGTTGGGCATGACCAGTTCGATGGCCCTAGTCTCCGCGCCGTCGAAGGCCGAGGCCGGCGTGGCGTCCAGCCGCGCCAGGGTCTCGTCGATGCGGGCCTTCAGGGCGAGAAAGCTCGGCTCGACCTCGGCGTGGACCGAAGGCGCCTGGCCCGTCAGCCGCGCCACCCCGTCGGCGGCCTGATGGCAGGCGAACCGCACCTGGTCGGCCAGGGGGAACATGTCCGGCGCCAGGCGGGCCTCGATCAGTTCGGCGGGCGAGAGGCCATTGGCGGCCGCGAAAGCCTCGCCCTTGCCGAGCCAGCCCGACAGGTTGCGCAGCATCTGGGTGAAGGTCGGCACGGCGAAGGCGTGAAGGGTCATGGGGGCGTTTCCTTTTCGGGGACCATGGCGGGGGAAGGGCTGGAAGGCCAGCCCCGGCGCCGCACCACGGTTTGGGGACACACGCATGCGTGTGTCCCCAGCCGCATCCGCCACCTAGCCCCCGAACCGCTCGAACGTCTCGACGATCACCTTGCGGGTCACGTCCCACTCCACCAGTTCCAACGCCTCGGCCAGGGAGACGAACCGCGCCTCGGCGGCGTCGTCGCCGGCCACCGGCTCGCCGGAAGTCCAGCGGGCGGCGTAGTCGATCATCACATAGTGCCGCGTCGTCTGGCCGGTCTCGCGCGAGGTGAACAGGCCGTCGACCACGTCGACCAGGCCCAGCAGCTGCGCCTCCACGCCGGTCTCCTCCAGAAGTTCGCGCAGGGCGGCGACCTGGGTGGTCTCGCCCCACTCCAGGCGGCCGCCCGGCAGGCTCCACTGGCCCAGCCTGGGCGGCGTGCCGCGCTTGATCAGCAGCACCTGGTCGCCGCGCAGGCAGACGACGCCGACGGTGGGGACGGGAGACTCGGGAGAAGCGGCGGAAACCATGGGCGCGTGGATAAGCCCCGCCGGGGCGGCGTCAAGCCGCCGGGCCGATGACGCTCAAGGAAACCCGGTCCGCAGGTCCAGGCTCGAACTCACCCCCACCTGGGTCAGGCAGTGGCTCAGCCAGTCGTCCGCCGCCTTGCGCCCGCGCTCGCGCAGGTCGGTCAGGAAGCTCCATTCGGTGTCGAACTTGCTGCCCAGCGACAGGTCGGCCAGGGCCTTGTCGGCGGTGATGGCGTGCATCAGCATCCGGCGGTAGCGGCCCCGGGCGTTGTCCTTCAGCAGGCCCTCGTCCAGCAGCTTCTGCACGAAACCGATGGCCCGCAGCTCGCTGGCCAGGGCCGCGTTGAAGGTGATCTCGTTCAGCCGGTCCATGATCTCGCCCGGCGTCTTGGGCGTCTCTTCGCGGACGAACGGGTTGAGGCTGACCAGCAGGATGTCGTCGGGGGTGTCGTCGTAGAACAGCGGCCATAGCGGCGGGTTGGCCAGGAAGCCGCCGTCCCAATAGGGCTCGCCGTCGATCTCCACCGCCTGAAACACCTGGGGCAGGCAGGCGCTGGCCATGATGTGGCGGGCGGTCAGCTCGGTCTCGCGGAACACCTTGGCCTTGCTGGTGCGCACCTGGGTGGCGGCGATGTAGAGCTTGATCGGCGAGCGCTCGCGCAGCGCCTTGAAGTCGATCTCGCCCTCCAGGGCGTCGTGCAGGGGGTTCAGGTTGAAGGGGTTGAACTCGTAGGGGCTCATCGACAGGGCGAAGGTCTCGGCCAGCCGCCAGCCGGGCGTGTTCTTCAGCCAGTCGGTCCCGCCGGAGAAGGCGCTGGTCCAGATCGAGGTGTCGCCGAAGACGTTGCGGCCGCCGTTGCGATTGACCTGCTTCCAGAAGCGCTCCAGCCGCGCCTTGGCCCCGTCGCGGCCGCCGTCGATCAGGCCCTGGGCCAGGCACACGGCGTTCATCGCCCCGGCCGAGGCGGCGGTCACCGCCGAGATCTCCAGGGCCTCTTCCTCGAGCAGGCGGTCCAGCACGCCCCACTCGAACGCCCCGTGCGAGCCGCCGCCCTGTAGGGCGAGAGCCAGGGGCTTGGGACCGGAAGGCTTCTTCTTGAACGGACCGATGGGCATGGCGTGACCTCGATCTGGGACGGGGACATGCCCTTGCGGCGTGTCCCCAAATCTTGGCGCGGCGCTAGCGGATGGGGACACGCCGCAAGGGCATGTCCCCGGCTACTGCGCCGTCCAGCCGCCGTCGATGCTGAAGGCCGAGCCGTTGGCCGAGGCGCCGGCGTCGGAGACCAGGTACAGCAGCATGCCGTTCAGCTGGTCGAAGGTGACGAACTGCTTGGTGGGCTGGCTGGCCAGGATGACGTCCTTCATCACCGCTTCCTCGGTGATGCCGCGCGCCTTGGCCTGGTCGGCGATCTGGGCCTCGACCAGCGGAGTCTTCACGAAGCCCGGGCAGATGGCGTTGCAGGTGATCCCCGACTGGGCGACCTCCAGAGCCACGGTCTTGGTCAGGCCCAGTATCCCGTGCTTGGCGGCGACATAGGCGGCCTTGAACGGCGAGGCGACCAGGCCGTGGGCGGACGCGATGTTGACGATCCGCCCGCGCCCCTGCTCCTTCATGATCGGCACCGCCGCCTTTGTGGCGTGGAAGGCCGAGCTGAGGTTGATGGCGATGATCAGGTCCCACTGGTCGGCGGGGAAGTCCTCGATCGGGGCCACGTGCTGGACGCCGGCGTTGTTGACCAGGATGTCCAGCTCGCCGAACTCAGCCTTGGCGGCGGCCACCATCTCGGCGATCTGGCCCGGCTTGGTCATGTCGGCGCCGTTATAGAGCACCTCGACCCCGTGCTTTTCGGCCAGCTCGGCGCGGGTCTTCTCGATGGCGTTCATCTCGCCCAGGCCGTTGAGGACGATATTGACGCCCTGGGCGGCCAAGGCGTCGGCCATGGCGTGACCGATGCCGCTGGTCGAGCCGGTCACGATCGCGACCTGACCCTGCAAACCGAAATCCACGGCCATCGGCATCTCCCTGCGCCTGGCGCCCATTCATGCTGCAACGCAGCATATAGCTCGCTGTTGCCCAAGTACACACCTGGGATGCGCGAGGGCTTATAAATTCACGAGTAGATGAATTCAGGGCTGGAGGCGAGCGAAAACCCAATCGGCCGGCGTGGAGAGGTCGGCGCGGTACTTGTAGCCGTCCAGATCGAAGGCCTTGAGGTCGGCGGCCTTGTCGATGCGATTGTCGATGGCGAAGCGGGCCATGCGGCCCCGGGCCTTCTTGGCGAAGAAGCCCAGCACCCGCAGCGTGTTGCCCTTCTCTTCCTTGAAGTGGCAGGTCACCACCGGCAGCTTCAGAGCCTTGGCGTCGACGGCCCCGAAATATTCCTGGCTGGCCAGGTTCACCAGGGTGGGATCGGCATGGTCCTTGGCCGTGGCGTTCAGGGTCTTGGAAATGGTCTCGCCCCAGAAGTCGTAGAGGTTGGAGCCCTTCTTGGTCTTCAGCCGCGTGCCCATCTCCAGGCGATAGGCCTGCAGGGCGTCCAGCGGCCGCAGCACGCCGTAGAGGCCCGACAGGATGCGCAGGTGGTCCTGGGCCCATTCCAGCGACGGGCGATCCAGCTCTCTCGCGTTGAGGCCGGCATAGACATCACCGTTGAAGGCGATCACGGCCTGGAGGCCTTCCTCGACGGCCGCGTCGAAGGTCTGGAAGCGCTCGCGGTTCAGCTCGGCCAGCTTCTCGGAGATGTGCATCAGCCGGCGCAGGTCGGCGACGGTCAGCTTGCGAGCGACCTTGGCCAGCTCGGCGATCTGCGGCTTCAGCTCGGGCGTGGTGAGGGGCAGCACCTGTTCGGGGGCGGTGAAGTCCAGCGACTTGGCGGGAGAGATGACCATCAGCATGGCCGTGCAGATAGAGGCTTCGAACGCCCACGGCTAGGGTTTGGCTGGACAATGCCTCCGCTCGCCGCGATGTTGCCCGCCCTTTCGACGGACCGCTGCCGATGCCCCAGACCCTGCCCACGATCCTGGGCCTCCTCGCCGCCCTCCTCTCGCCGCTAGTGATGTTCGTGGCCCTGTTCCTGGTGCTGCGCACCGAGGGACTGAAGTGGCGTATCGCCTGGGCCGTGCTGTGCTTCGTCGGGATCGGCGCGTTCTGGATGCGCGCCTCGGACGGCATGTGGGGCTTCGTGCCGAACGCGATCAACATCCTGGGAACCGGCCAGCAGGTCGGCTTCTACAAGGCCTCGATCCCGCTGGGGGCCCTGGCTTCGATGTTCATCTGCGTCAGCGTGCGCCGGGCGCGGCTACGGGCCCAGACCAAGAAGGACCAAGCTGGACAATAGACTTGAACCTCGCGAAGGTTGCATCGTCGCGGGGAGTTGAAGCGTTGCGTTGGAAATCGATCGTCGCCGCTGCGGCGCTGTTCGTAGCGGTCGGCAGCCTGGCCGCTTGCACCACCCTGAAGCCCGATCCGGCGCTCGATGCGGTCGCCACCCAGGCCTTCGAAGATCTGCGGCTGGGCCGTTTCGACGCGATGCGAACGCGGATGACGCCCGAGGCCAGGGCGGTAAGCACGAATGCGCAGTTGCAGCCCATTCGCGCCTATGCCCCGCCGGCCCCACCCCTGGAACGGCGCGCGGTCGGCTGGCAGGTCTTCATGCCGGTCAACGCCCCCGCCACGGCGGAACTGGCGTATGAGTTGCGCTACCCCGACCAGGGCATGCTCTACACGCTCGTTCTTAAGCGGCCCCAGGGCGGAGCCTGGACGATCCAGGCCTTCCACCTGAACAAGGCCAGCAACGCGGACCTCGCGCGCAACGCCCTTTTGAACGGCGGCAAGTCACCGCTGCAGTGGCTCTTCCTGGCCATGACCGTGCTGTCGCCGTTGCTGATGGTGTTCGCCTTCGTCGCCGTGCTGCGCGGCCCGAAACTGAAGCTCAAATGGCTGTGGGCGATCGCGGCGTTCGCGGGGATCGGCGCGGCCCAGATGAACTGGAGCACCGGTCAGTGGGGCTTCAACCTGCTGTCGATCCAACTGCTGGGCTTCGGCCTCACCAAGCAAGGCTTCCTGGGCTTCTATCCCTGGATGCTGAAATTCACCCCGCCGGTCGGCGCGCTCGCGGCGCTCTGGCGCGTGCGGCACGCCCGCCGAAGCCTCCCCAAATCCGACGCGGACGCGATCTCCGAGACCCTCGCCTAGAACAGCACGCGCGGGTTCATGATCCGCTTGGGGTCCAGGGCGGCGCGGATGGCGCGCAGGGCCTCGACCTCGACGGGGCTCTTGTAGCGCAGGGCCTCGACCGACTTCATCGCCCCCAGGCCGTGCTCGGCGCTGATCGAGCCGTCCATGCTCGCCACGATGTCGTGGACGATCCGCGCGCCCTCGTCGCGCAGGGCGTCGTGGGGTCCGTCCGAAGCCCCGTCGGCCCGCAGCACGTCGTAGTGCACGTTGCCGTCGCCCACATGGCCGAACGCCACCACCCGCACGCCGGGCGACAGGCGTTCGACCGCCGCCGTGGCCCGGTCGATGAAGTCGGCGATCTTCGACACCGGCACCGAGACGTCGTGCTTCCAGGCCGCGCCCTCGGGCTTCTGGCCGCCGGACTGGTTCTCGCGCACGGCCCAGAAGGCGTGGGCCTGGGTCTGCGACTGGGCGATGGCCGCGTCCTGGACGAGGCCGCTTTCCAGCGCCCCGGCCAGCAGCCGCTCCATGGCCGCCTCGGCCGCGCCGGGCTCGCCCGAGGCGGTCTCGATCAGCACGTACCAGGGATGGACGGCCTCCAGCGGCTCGCGCAGGCCGGGGATGTTCTTCAGCGCCAAGGCCACGCCCAGCCGACTCATCAGTTCGAAGGCCTCGACCGCCCCGCCGGACTCGTCCTTGGCCTTGGCCAGGAGGGCGATGGCCTGGTGCGGCGTCTGGACGGCGGCGATGGCCACGCAGCGCGAGGCCAGGATCGGATGCAGCTTCAGGCTGGCGGCCGTGACGATGCCCAGCGTGCCCTCGGCCCCGATCAGCAGGTGCTTGAGGTCATAGCCGGTGTTGTCCTTGCGCAGGCGCTTCAGGCCGTTCCAGACCTCGCCGTTGGGCAGCACCGCCTCGATGCCGAGGATCTGCTCGCGCATCACGCCATAGCGCAGCACCGCCGTGCCGCCGGCGTTGGTCGAGGCCAGGCCGCCGATGGTGCAAGACCCCTCGGACGCCAAGCTCAGCGGGAAGCGGCGGTTGACCGACGCGGCCACCTCGTGGGCCTTGGCCAGGGTGACGCCGGCTTCCAGCACCATGACGTCGTCGAAGGCGTCGACGTCGCGCACGGCCGTCAGCTTCTCGGT
Organism: Caulobacter sp. GW821-FHT09B08; assembly: GCF_059418225.1. Classification (NCBI taxonomy): domain Bacteria; kingdom Pseudomonadati; phylum Pseudomonadota; class Alphaproteobacteria; order Caulobacterales; family Caulobacteraceae; genus Caulobacter; species Caulobacter sp. GW821-FHT09B08. The sequence goes on from NZ_JBWKPL010000001.1 coordinate 670,872, forward strand.
GGACAGCAGGATCTCGCCCTGCGGGATCTGGCCGGCGACGAGGCCGGTATTGCCGCCCTGGGGTGTGATGGCCACGCCCTCGGCGGCGCAGATGCCCACCACCGCCGCGACCTCGGCTGTCGTGCGCGGCAGGGCCAGCAGTGGCGTCTGGCCCGACCATCGCCCGCGCCACTCTTTCAGCTTGGGCGCCAGGCGGTCAGGATCCTGGCTCCACCCGCCCTCGCCGAGCACGGCCTTGAGGCGGGAGACGACATCGGCTGGGACGGGCTTGGTCATGGGGTGGAGGATACGCTTCCGAGGCCGGGCCTGTCAGTATATACTCCGATATATACGGAGGCGCCGATGGGCATCCTGATCAAGAACCCCGAGGCCGAGCGCGCGGTGCGCGAACTGGCCGAACTGACCGGCGAGAGCCTGACCACCGCCATCGAGATCGCGGTGAAGGAACGGCTCGAGGCCAAGCGGGCGGCAACGCCGAAACACAAGCCTCGGAGCGTCGCGGAGATGGACGCGATCACCTGGAAGTACCTGACGCCGGAAGCCCGCGCCGGTCGGATTCCGCCGATCACCAAGGCCGACTACGACGCGCTCAACACCATCCCCGGCGTGGACGACGAATGAAGCTTGTGGTCGACACCTCGGCCCTGGTCGCCATCGCCCTGCGCGAACCGGACCGAGGCCCCTTGATCGAGGCCTTGGAAGCCGCCGACGAAATCGTGATCGCGCCCATCAACTACGTCGAGACCGGCGTGGTGTTGACCACGCACGGACTATTCAGTTCGCGCGAGGAAATCGGCGCCTGGCTGGCCGACTATCGCGTCCAGGTCGCGCGCGAGCCAGCGACCCACGCCGCAGCCCTGGACGCCTATCTGCGGTTCGGCAAGGGCCGCCACCCGGCTCGCCTGAACCTGGCCGACTGCTTCGCCTACGCCTTGGCCAAGTCGCTTGACGCGCCCCTGCTCTACAAGGGCGACGACTTCCCGCTGACCGACGTGCGCTCGGCGCTGGACGCCTAGCCGCCTGCCGGATCCGGCAGGCCCCGCACGTCGCGCCAATATTCCTCGCGGACGTCGTCGTCGATCACCGGGGGATCGCCCGCGCCCTTGTAGAGGCGGTCGTCGCCGCCCTTGCGGGCCTTGGCGATCCAGAAGACCTGGCCGGTCTGAGCGTCGCGGAAGTTGGCCTTCAGGCCCGAATTACGCAGGGCCTCGAACGTGCGGCCCGCGTAGTAGAGGGTCTCGCCGGTCTTGGAGAGCCGGACGCGCCCGATCCGGGCCGGGCCGTTCAGCCCCTTGGACTTGTCCTCGACGTACATGATGCGGAATTTCATCGGGCCTTATCCCACGAACCCGGCCGCCCGTCTCAGTCGGTCGTTGATCGCCTCGCCCAGGCCCTCGTCGGGGATGGGGGCGACGGCGATGCCGGCGGGCTTAGTGCGGTCGGCGGCACGGAGATAGGCGAAGAGGTTCGCGGCGGCTTCGGCGAGGTCGCCGTTGGGGCTGAGGTTGAACACGCCCTCCCCATCCGGCCACGGCCCGAAGGCCAGGAAGGCCTCGCCCTCGCGCGGCGTCTCGGCCTCGATCCGCACCGGCGCGTCGGGGGCGTAGTGCAGGGCCAGACGCCCGGGCGAGCGTTTGGCGTCGTTGTCGGCCTCTGCGAGCGGACCGACCACGGCTTCAAGCTGGGCGCGGGTCACCGCGCCGGGGCGCAGCAGGCGGACGGGGCCGTCGAGCACGGCGACGACGGTGCTTTCCAGGCCGACCTCGCAAGGGCCGCCGTCCAGGGCGGCGGCGGTCTTGTCGCCGGTCTCGGCGAAGGCGTCTTCGAAGGTGGTGGGGCTGGGCCGGCCCGAGCGGTTGGCCGAGGGGGCCACCACCGGCCCGCCGAACGCCGCCAGCACCGCCCGCGACAGCGGATGGCCGGGCACGCGGATGGCCACGGTGTCCAGGCCCGCGCGGGCTAGGTCGCAGACGGCGGCCGTGTCGCGGACCGGGGCGACGATGGTCAGCGGACCGGGCCAGAAGGCTTTCGCCAGGGCCAGGGCGCGATCGTCGAAGGCGGCGATGCGGGCGGCGGCTTCCGCGTCGTGGACGTGGGCGATCAGCGGGTTGAAGCGCGGTCGGCCCTTGGCCTCGAAGATCGCGGCGACGGCGGCGGGGTTCGAGGCGTCGGCGCCCAGACCGTAGACGGTCTCGGTGGGCAGCAGCACGAGCCCCCCGTCGCGGAGGGCGCGCGCGGCGGCCGCTACTTCTTCTTGGCCGTGATGGCGAAGCTGACCTTCACCTTGCCGCCGATCTGATCCGTAGACGCCCATTCGCCCTGTCCAACCCCGAACGCCGTCCGGTCCAGGGTGGTTACACCGCGCGCCGTGGCCGTGTCGCCGTCGATCTTCAGGCTGAAGGGCAGGCTGAGCGGCTTCTTGACGCCGCGCAGGTCCAGGGTGCCGTCGGCGACGAACTTGCCCTCGCCGGTCTTGCGGAACTTGCTGGCCGTGAAGGTGGCCTTGGGGTGGTTGGCGGTGTCGAAGAAGTCGCCGCTGGGCAGGCTCGAATCGCGCTGGTCGTCGCCGGTGGCGGCCGAGGCCATGTCGATGCTGACGGTCAGCTTGGAGCGGTCCAGCGCTTCGGGCGAGAACAGGATGTCGGCCGTCCAGCGCTTGAACTGGCCCTCGATGGCGCCTCCGCCCCAGCTGGCCGAGAAGCCCAGGGTCGAGCTCTTGGCCACGGTCCAGGCGACGGGGTCCTTGAGGGCGGTGTCGGGCTCGGCGGGCGCGGCGGTCTCGGGCGAAGCCGCTGGCGCCGAAGGCGCGGCCTCGGCTTCCGGCGGTTGTTTCTGCACGAACTGCGGCTGCCCCCTCCATTGGACGTCCACCGCCGGCGCGGTGTGCTTCACCGCCGGCTTGTAGAGATAGCCCGCCGCGATCACGGCGATCAGGCCGGCGGCGGCCAGCCAGGCGCGCGGCTCCTTGAAGCCCGGCCGGGCGCCCGGCGCCATGTGGCCCAGCACTTCGTCGCGGTCGAGGATCTGGTGCTTGGCCACCGCGCCCAGGTGCAGGAGGAGCAGCAGGTAGGTCAACTTGACCAGCACCCCGTGGCCCACCTCGCCCACCTCGTGCCAGACGTGCTTGGGACCGGCCGCCAGTTCCGGCAGGCCCGGAATGTGCGGCCAGGGAATGGCCCCGTAGAGGATGGTCGGGATGCCCAGCTTGCTGGTCGAGACCATGATCCAGCCGGTCACCGGCAGGCCGATCATGATCACGTAGAAGGCCACGTGGACGATCTTGGAAGCGATCGTCTCCCAGCGCGGCTGGGCGGCCGGATGCGGCGGCGGCGGGTTGAACAGCCGCCAGGCCAGGCGTCCGACGCTGAGCAGCAGGATGGTGATGCCGATGGACTTGTGCAGCTGGACCAGGGCGTAGGTCGCCGCGCCCTTGGGCCCGTCGCCCATCCGCCAGCCCAGGATGATCTGGAAGATGATGGCGGCGGCGATCAGCCAGTGCAGGATGATCGCCACCGTCGTGTAGCGGGTACGACCCGCCGCCGAGGCGGTCGCGGTGGAGGTCTCGGCGGTCATGGTCGTCCTCGTCTCAACTTGGGTCTCGGTTCAGGCCGAGACGCTTACTTCTTGGGCCAAATCTTACTTTTTCGGATTGAACTCGGCTTCGATCAGCAGGTCCACGTCGTCGCTGACCATCGGCACCAGGTGGGTGAAGCCGAAGTCCGAGCGCTTGATCTTGCCGGTGGCCGAGAAGCCCATGATCTGCGAGCCGAACGGGGTCTTGGCGTAGCCGTTGTACTTGACGTCCAGGGTGACCGGCTTGGTCACGCCGCGGAAGGTCAGGTCGCCGGTCAGCTTGCCCGGCTCGACCTTGGTCGAGACGAAGGTGATCTTCGGAAACTGGGTCGCGTTGAAGAACTTCGGATCCGTGCCGATTTCCTTGTTGAAGTCCGGCAGGCCGGTGTCGACCGAGGCGGCGTCGATGGTGATCGACACCTTGCTGTCCAGCGGCTTGGCCGGGTCGTAGGCGTAGGAGCCGTCGATGGCGCCTTGGGCGAAGCGGAAGGTGTAGTGCGACGTGCCGAAGTGCGTGACCTTCATGGTCAGGCTGGCGTGGCGCTTGTCCAGCGTCCAGGTCCCGGCGGGGGCGGCGGCCGGATCGGTGGCGACCTGGGCGGCGGCCACGGCCGGCAGGACGGCGAGCGGCGCGGACAGAAGAGCGCCGGCCAGGAGGGCGCCCTTAAACAGAGAGGGGGCGATACGGCGGTTCATGTGGGTCAGTCTCCAGAACTGTAATAGCAGTTGTTGCTGAACCCCCAACTTAGGAAGCTTGGCCCGAGGATGAAGGGACCGCGCTTCACGAAGCCGTGATCGCTTCCCCTTTTCACGCTGCGCCGCAACATCTAAACGGAGTTCACTTACCCCCGCTGCCAGATCGGACCCGTCCCATGACCTTCCGCGCGCCCGTCCGCGACCTTGCCTTCGCCCTCAAGCACGTGGCCGGCTTCGATCGCCTGGCCGCCGCCTTCCCCGAGGCCGACGCCGATACGGTCGAGGCCGTCCTGGAGGCGGCCGGGGTGTTCGCCAGCGAGGTGCTGGCCCCGATCAACCGCGCAGGCGACCTGGTCGGCGCCAAGCTGGAGAACGGGGTGGTGCGCAGCGCCCCCGGCTTCGCCGACGCCTACAAGCAGTTCGCGGAGGGCGGCTGGACCAGTCTGGCGGCCGCGCCCGAGCACGGCGGCCAGGGCCTGCCCAAGACCCTGGAGATCGCGGTGCTGGAAATGGTCCAGGCCGCCAACATGGCCTTCGGCCTCTGCCCCATGCTGAGCCTGGGGGCCATCGAGGCGCTGGACCATCACGGCACCGAGCGCCAGAAGGCCCTCTACCTGCCCAAGCTGGTCTCGGGCGAGTGGACCGGCACCATGAACCTGACCGAGCCCCAGGCCGGCTCGGACCTGGGCGCCCTGACGACGATGGCCACGCCCGACGGCGCCGGCGGCTACACGATCAGCGGCCAGAAGATCTTCATCACCTGGGGCGACCACGACGCGGCCGACAACATCGTCCACCTGGTGCTGGCCCGAACCCCCGACGCCCCGCCCGGCGTGAAGGGCATCTCGCTGTTCCTGGCCCCCAAGGTGATGGTCGACGACGCCGGCGCCCTGGGCGTGGCCAACGACCTGCGGGTGGGCGGGCTGGAGCACAAGCTGGGCATCCACGGCTCGCCCACCTGCGTGATGCTGTACGAGGGCGCCAAGGCCGAACTGGTCGGCCAGCTGGGCTCGGGCCTGGCCCACATGTTCACGATGATGAACGCCGCGCGCCTGCAGGTGGGGGCGCAAGGCACCGCGATCGCCGAACGGGCCTACCAGCAGGCCCTGAACTTCTCGCTGGAGCGCACCCAAGGGCGTTCGGCCTGGACCGGCGCCCATCCCTCGCGGCTCTACGACCATCCGGATATCCGCAAGACCCTGGTGCTGATGAAGGCCAAGATCGAGGCGGCGCGGGGCATCTGCCTGTCCACCGCCGTGGCCGCAGACCTCTCGACCCACGCCGCGACGGAGGAAGAGCGCAAGACCGCCAAGCTGCGCGAGGAGCTGCTGACGCCCATCGCCAAGGCCTGGTCCACCGACATCGGCGTCGAGGTGGCCTCGCAGGGCGTGCAGATCCACGGCGGCATGGGCTTCATCGAGGAGACCGGCGCGGCCCAGCACTATCGCGACGCCCGCATCACCCCGATCTACGAAGGCGCCAACGGCATCCAGGCCATCGACCTGATCGGCCGCAAGCTGGGACTCTCCGAGGGCCAGGCCGTCGCCGACCTGATGGACGACATGCGCGACACCCAGGAGGCGCTGGAAGCGGCCGGCGGCGAGCTGGGCGGCTACGCCCTGCGCTTCAAGGCGGCCCTGGACGCGGTGGGCTCGGCGACGGCATGGCTGATCGAGCGCCGGGCGCGGGCCATGCCGGACGCCCTCTCGGGCGCCACGGCCTATCTGAAGCTGCTGGGCGACACCGTGGGCGGCTGGATGCTGGCCAAGGGGGCGCTGGCCGAGCCGGTCGGACTGCGCCTGGCCCTGGCGCGGGTCTATGGCGAGAACGTGCTGGCCACCGTGCCGGGGCAGGTCGCGGCGGTGGCCGGCGGGTCGGCGGATCTGGAAGGGGTGACGGCGGAGATGCTCGGGGCGCACTGACTTGCCCCCACCTGGCGGCTTCGCCGCCTGTCCGCCCCCGTAGGGGGCGGAGGACGGAAGCTCGACGCGGCGCGCCTCTTCCCCCTATGGGGGAAGACGACCGCGAAGCGGTCCGTAGGGGGCAAGTGTTCGCCGCAACTAAAAAGGGCGGCTCCTTTCGGAGCCGCCCTTCTCATTTTCCGCGTGGGAAAACCCTACAGCTGACCCAGCAGGTAGTCCGCCGACGAGACCTTGAATTCACCGGCCTCTTCCACGTTCAGCGACTGCACCACGCCGTCCTTGGCGATCAGCGAGTAACGCTGCGAACGCAGGCCCATGCCGAACTTGGAGCCGTCGAAGTCCAGGCCGATGGCCTTGGTGAAGTCGCCGTTGCCGTCGGCCAGCAGCAGCACCTCGTCGGTGATGCCCTGGTCGGCGCCCCAGGCCTTCATCACGAAGAGGTCGTTGACCGACACGCAAGCGATCGTGTCGACGCCCTTGGCCTTCAGGTCGGCCGCGTGATCCTTGAAGCCCGGCAGGTGCTTGGCCGAGCAGGTGGGGGTGAAGGCGCCCGGGACCGCGAACAGGGCGACGGTCTTGCCCTTGAACAGATCGTCGGTCGTGACCGGGGCGGGGCCCTCGGCGGTGCTGGTCATGAAAGTGGCCGAAGGAAGCGTGTCGCCAACCTTGATCGCCATGTGCGGTTTCCTGTTCGTTTCTGATCGCTGAAGCGCCGATTGCAGATAAAGCCGCCCGGGCGGATCGCCAAGGGCAGGTTGGACTTGAAACCGACGCGATCCGATCCGATCCTCAATCCATGGACTCTTCACGCACGGATCACGGAGCCAGGGACCAAGCGGGCTTTCTCGCCGGACAGATGCTGGTGGCCATGCCCGGCATCGAGGATCCGCGCTTCGAGCGCGCCGTGCTCTATCTGTGCGCCCACGACGCCGAGCAGGCCATGGGCTTGGCCGTCAACCGGCCGGTCGAAGGCCTGACCCTGTTCGAACTGCTGGGCAATCTGGGCGTCGCCCCCGAGATCGAGGCCAGCAGCGACCTGGTGATGCTGGGCGGACCGGTCGAGCGCGAGCGGGGCTTCGTGCTGCACACCGACGACTATGTCTCGCCCGACTCCACCGTGCCGGTCGCTGACGGCCTGGCCCTGACCGTCACCCGCGACGCCCTGGACGCCCTGGGCAGCAAGATCCGCCGCCCGCGTCACGCGATCCTGGCCCTGGGCTATTCCGGCTGGGGCCCCGGCCAGCTGGAGCAGGAGCTGCGCGACAATGTCTGGCTGATCTGCGAGGCCGACGAGGCCCTGCTGTTCGGCGACGACCACGACAACAAGTGGACCATGGCCCTGGCCAAGATCGGCGTCACCGCCGACCACCTGTCGACCCAGGCCGGTAGGGCCTGAGGCGGGCTATCGGCGTTTCCATTTATATGCCGTCATTCCCGCCCTTGTGGCGGGAACCCCTGGTTCAGCTCGCAAGTGAGGCGCCTTGGCGCGCTGGCGCGCCACCCATTCGCACCTGCGGCGGATAAAGGGGTTCCCGCCACAAGGGCGGGAATGACGGCTGGAGAGGGGACTGGGTCGATTGTCCAGGCTCTAGGGTCTCCAACCGAGTTTTCTCTCCGCCGAACTCCCGAGACGATAATGGCGTCTTCGTCCCCGCCCGCGCCGGAAACGACAGAGGCAAAACCCCGCAGTCCACCCGATAAGGCCGCCCCGCGCCGCCGACTATAGTCGAGCACGGTCCCGGGACGTTCGGGCGGGACCGGGGATCGCGCCATGACGCACCTGCGTCTGACCTCGCCGTCGAACGACAACTGGACGCAACAGGCCGCCGCCGCGACGTGGGCCCAGAACCGCTACGCCCCCCTGCCGCCCCGGCGGCGCGGCGGCGGCGGGCTGCTGATGGGACTGCTGGTCATGCCGCTGGCGGTGGGCGGGCTGTGGCTGCTGCTGGGGACGCCCGACCTGTCCGAGCCCGTGTCCCGGCCGCTGGTGTTCCAGGTCCCCGATCCGCCGCAGGCCGCGCCCGCCGCGCCGCGAGGCCTGAAGATCGTGCTGAACCGCGATGTCCGCCCGGGCGCGCGTCCGGAGACCTGGGGCGCCCTGCCCTCGGCCCTCGATGCGCCGGTCGCCGCCACGCCCCTGGCCGACATCGTCCCGGCCGACCAGACCGCCGAATGCGAGGCCGCCACCCTCACCGCCCAGATGACCTGCGTCGACCCCACCCTGCGCGAGGCCGAGCGGCGGATGACCCTGGCCTATGACGCGGTGCTGGCCGCCGGCGTCGTCCCCGCCGACCTGGGCCGCTCCCAGGCCCGCTGGCTGGCCACGCGCGACGAGGCCGCCCGCTCCTCGCCCGAGGACCTGCTGGCGGCCTATCAGCTACGGGAAGAGCAGCTGCGCAACTTCGCCCTGGCGCTGATGCGCAAGGCCGGGTCGGTGGGGCTCGAAAAGGCCAACGCCACGCCCCCAACGTCCGTCATCCTCGGACTTGTTCCGAGGACCCCTATGTCAGCCGCGAAGGCGGAAGATCGGGAAGCCGCGACCTAGGCGGACAAACGGGAAAGGACAGCACGGCGGAACGAGGGATCCTCGGAACAAGTCCGAGGATGACGGGGGTGAAATCAGCCCCGGGCCTTCACCGGCGCGGCGCCGTCCACATAGGCCTCGTTCAGATAGACCTCGGCCTCCTGCGGCGACAGGGCCGGCGCGTAGCCGAAGCCCTGGCCGTAGTCGCAGCCCAGCGACTGCAGGGCGCGGGCCATCTCGGCGTTCTCCACGCCCTCGGCCACCACTTCCAGGTCCAGATCCTGACCCAGCTTCACCACCGAGCGGACGATCTTGGCCGAGCCGGCGTTGCTGCCCATGGTCCGCACGAAGTAGCGGTCGATCTTCAGCGTGTCGAACGGCAGGCGGGTCAGGTACGACAGCGACGAGAAGCCGGTGCCGAAGTCGTCCAGCGCCAGGCCGGCGCCGGCCTCGCGCAGGGTCTTGAGGATCACCGCGGCCCGCTCGGGATCGCGCATGATGTCGCTTTCGGTGACTTCCAGCTTCAGGGCGCCGCGCGGCAGGTCGTGCTCCTTGAGCACCTGGCGCACGTCGTGAACCAGGCCGGGGCGGTCGATCTCGCCGGTCGACAGGTTGACGCTGACGGTCAGGGCGCCGACGGCCGGGTGGCTCTTGCGCCAGGCCGCCAGCTGGCGGGCCGAGGTGCGCATCATGTGCTCGCCCAGCTCGCTCATCAGGCCCATCTCCTCCACCAGCGGGAGGAACTCGTCGGGCGGCAGCATGCCGCGACGCGGATGGATCCAGCGGGCCAGGGCCTCGAAGCCCGACAGGGCGCCGGTCGACAGCCGCACCACGGGCTGGAAATAGGGTTTGATCTCGCCCCGGGCGATGGCGCCGCGCAGGTCGGCCTCCAGGGCCAGGCGCGACAGGCCGTCGGTCTCCATCGAGCGGCCGTAGGCGGCGGCCCCGCCGCGACCGGCCGAGCCGGCGGCCTCGACGGCCAGTTCGGCGCGGCGCAGCAGCTCGGCGGCCTCGGGCGCGTCCTCGCCGCCCTCGGCCGAAACGGCGCCGATCGACAGGGTGGGGTGGATGTCGAAGCCGGCCACCCGCAGGGGCTGCTCCAGGGCGTTGCGCAGCAGTTCAGCGGGCTCGAAGCCGGCCGGGTCGCACAGCACCGCGAACTCGTCCTCGCCGATCCGGCCCAGCAGGGCGTCGGACGGGAAGGCGGCGGCCAGGCGCGAACCCAGGGCGGCCAGCACCAGGTCGGCGCGCTCGTGGCCCAGGGCCTCGTTCAGGCGGCGCAGGCGGTCGAGGTCGGCCACGACCAGCTCGTGCATGCCCGGCTTGGCCAGGCGCTCGCGGGCCTGGGCGATGAAGCTTCTGCGGTCCAGCAGGCCGGTCAGGCCGTCGCGCTCGGAGGCGGCGAACTTGACCTCGGGGGCGGCGACGCCTGCGGCGCGCACGCCGTCCTCCAGCCACACGCCGCGCCAGATGCAGGTCTCGCTGCCGCGCATGCGGATGCGCGCGACGATCTCGCTGCCCGGTTCACGAACCTTGAGGATGTCCTCGGCCTGGGCGCGGTCCTGCGGCAGGGTCAGGGCGCGGAAGGCGGCGGACGAGCAGTCCGGGGCCAGCGGCCCCAAGCCTAAAGCACGAGCAGCGCCGTTGACGCGCAGGCGGTCGGCCTCGGGCTCCCAGAGCCACAGGGCGACCTCGGCGGCGCCCAAGGCCTCCAGCGTGGCCGTGGCGTCCCATACGCGTCGCTGACTGATCTTAAACGACATGCCCTGATCCCAACGCCCGAAAGCGCCCCGCCAGGACTCGCGCACTAACTGGGCGCGATCATCCCGAACAGACGATGATCTCGCCATTCGCCGTTAATTTTCAGATAAGCGGGCGCATATCCCTCTTCCCGGAAGCCCGATTTCAGCAAAACGGCGGCCGAGGGACCGTTTTCCGGCATGCAGGCGGCTTCCAGGCGATGCAGGCCCAGCTCGCCGAACGCGAAGTCGACCGCGGCCCGCACCCCGTCCTGCATATAGCCCTGGCGGGCGTGGGGCTGGCCGATCCAGTAGCCGATCACCGCCGTCTGGGAGACCCCCCGCCGGATGTGGAACAGCCGCACCCCGCCGATCAGCGTCCCATCGTCGCGGCGGAACATCAGGAACGGAAAGGCCTCGCCCAGCTCCATCTCGCGGGCATAGGCGTTCAGCCGCGCGCGGAAGGCCGTCCGCGTCAGGTCGTCCTCGGGCCAGGTGGGCTCCCAGGGCCGCAGGAAATCGGCCGACTGGGCGCGCAGCTCGGCCCAGGGCTTGAAGTCGTGCAGCCGGGGCAGGCGCAGGAAGACCTTGCCGTGCTCGATACGCGGGCCGGGATCGGTCTGGAAAAGGCGTAGAAAAGCGGACAAGCAAGCACCCTGGAAGAGGCCGCACCTTTGTGCGTCACGCGGCTCTAGGCAAGGGGCTTGCCGCCCTTCGCCTATTTCACGCGCTCATAGGCGAACTGGCCCGAGCCCGGCAGGTCCTTTCCCCAGTGCGGGACGACGGCCATGATGGTGGCCGGGGTCGGATAGGCCGTGACCTTGAGGCTATCGTCGGGATTCTTGCTGGCGGCGGATCCTTCCAGCGCCAGGTCGAACTTCACCGACCCATCGGGCTGGGCCTCCCAGTGACCGACCCAGATGAACTTGGGATCGTCCGAGCCCCTGACCCTGCCGTCGGAAGTGAAGGTCAGGGTGAACTTGCGGTTCTTCTGCTGCAGCCACTTGCCCACGATCCGGCTCGCGGCGGCGACCTCGGCCTTGGTCTTGACCACCTTCACGATCGGCTTGGGCTTGATCACCTTGACGACCGGGCGCTGACCCGCGGGCCGGGGCGCCGGCTTGTAGGTGGAGGTGATGGTCGCCGGCGCGTCGGGCGTGGTCACGGCCGGCGGCGGGGTCACGGGCGTCACGGGGACCTCGGCCGCCGGAGGCGTTTCGACCGGAGCCGGGGTCGGCGCGGGGGCGGGCGTCGCCGGAGCAGGCGTCTCGGCCACGGGCGGCGGCGGCTTGGGCTCGTCTTTCTTGTTGCAGGCGGCCAGGGCCAGCACGGCCAGACTGGCCGCGATCCATCTCGCGGTCATGGGGTTACCTCCTTGGACAGGAGGCCGCCCCCAACGGCCTTGCGAGTGTATTGAGACTGGAAAGGCGCGCGATCACAAGGAAAGATTGCAGGGCGCAATCTTTTGGCGACTAGCCGACCGGCGAAGAAATTTCCCGAAACCCTGTCGATTTCCCGCAAGCTCGTTCGTCGTCCCGATGAGACGCCAACAAGGGCCGGCTCTAGCCAAGGAGACTGACGATGCGAGTCATGGTGTTCATGAAGACCGCCGAGGAACCGGACATGACCGCGCCCCCCACGCCCGAGGTGCTGGAGGCGTTCGCGGCGATGGACCGGTTCACCGAGGAACTGGTCGCGGCCGGGGTGCAGATCGCCGCCGCCGGCCTCAAGCCGGGCGCCGACTCCAAGCGGATCGTCTTCGACGGCGCCGACCGCACGGTCATCGACGGACCGTTCGCCGAGGCCCGCGAGCTGGTGGTCGGCTTCGCGATCTGGGAGGTCAAGGACATGGACGAGGCCGTGGCCTGGGCCAAGCGCAGTCCTTCGGCGGGCCATGGCGAGGTCGAGATCCGGCCGTTCTACGAGGCGGCGGACCTGGCCGACTTCATGCCGCCCGAGGAGCTGACCGCCCCCCGCGAGGGCGAGCGCGGCAGGCTGGGCGTCGCCTGAAGCCGCATGACGGCGGACCGGACGCACCAGGCGATCGAGGCGACCTTCCGCATCGAGCGCGCCAGGCTCATCGCGGGCCTGGCGCGGCGAACGCGCAGCGTCGACCTGGCCGAGGAGCTGGCCCAGGACGCCCTGGTGACGGCCCTGGCCGAATGGCCCCGCACCGGTGTCCCGGCCAATCCGGGCGCCTGGCTGATGGCCGTCGCCAAGCGCCGGGCCATCGACGCGCTGCGTCGCGACAAGATGCGCGAGCGCAAGCATGGAGAGATCGCGCGGACGCTGGACGAGGCGTCGGACGAGGCGGTCCAGGCGATCGAGGCGGCCATGGACGACGACCTGGGCGACGACCTGCTGGGCCTGATCTTCACCGCCTGCCATCCCATGCTGTCGCCCGACGCCCGCGCGGCCCTGACCCTGCGGGTGGTGGGCGGCCTGACCACCGACGAGATCGCCCGCGCCTTCCTGGCCGGCGAGACGGCCGTCGCCCAGCGCATCGGCCGGGCCAAGAAGGCCATCGCCAAGGCCGGCCTGACCTTCGAGCCGCCGCGCGGCGCCGAGCGGATCGCGCGGCTGCCGTCGGTGCTGGAGGTGGTCTATCTGATCTTCAACGAGGGCTACGCGGCCACGGCGGGCGACGACCTGACGCGGCCGGACCTGTGCCTGGAGGCTCGGCGGCTGGGCCGCATGCTGGCCGGGTTGATGCCTGGAGATGCTCCGGAGACCACTGAAGTTCTGGGTCTCGTGGCCCTGATGGAAATCCAGGCCTCGCGCCTGGCCGCCCGCATCGGGCCGGACGGCGCCGTCGTGCCGCTGCTCGAGCAGGATCGCGGGCGCTGGGACCAACTGTTGATCCGCCGGGGCCTGGACGCCCTGGCCCGCGCCGAGGCCCTGGGCGGCGACGGTCCCTATGTGCTGCAGGCCGCCTTGGCCGCCTGCCACGCCCGCGCGCGCCGGGCCGAAGACACCGACTGGCCGCGCATCGCGGGCCTCTACGACCGGCTGCGTGTCGTCACCCCCTCCCCCGTGATCGATCTCAATCGCGCCATCGCCCACGGCATGGCCTTCGGTCCCGAGGCCGGCCTGGCGCGGGTGGACGAGATCGCCGAGGCCGCCCTGAGCGGCTACGCGCCCCTGCCGGCGGCGCGGGGCGACCTGCTGTTCCGGATCGGCCGCCTGGCCGAGGCCCGCGCGGCCTTCGAGACGGCGGCCGGGCTGACGCGCAACGCGCGCGAGCGGGACTTCCTGTTGGCGCGCGCCAAGGCGTGCGGCGGCGAGCCCTAGCCCAGCGCCTTGCCGAAGGTCTCGCCCGCCTTCAGCGCGGCCTTGGCGCCGAGAACGGCGGTGGCGGCCTTGCCAGGGCCCAGGATCAGACGGCCCAGGCGCTGGAGGTCGTCGACGCTGACGGCGTCCACCGCCTCGGCCAGTTCGGCGGGGGTGTAGAGGCGGTCGAACATCAGGGCCTGGCCGGCGGCCTGTTCGGCGCGCGACAAGGGCTGCTCGCGGGCCATGAACATGTGGGCCTTCAGCTGGGCCTTGGCGCGGGCCAGTTCGGCGTCGTCGATCCGCTGGGCCAGGAGGGCGATCTGCTCGGCGCAGACCTTGGCGGTCTCGGCCGCGTCCCCCGCCGCGCAGCCGGCATAGACCCCCAGGGCCCCGGCGTCGCTGTAGGTGTCGGAATAGGCGTCGATATTGTAGGCCAGACCGCGCTTCTCGCGGGCCTCCTGGAACAGGCGCGACGACATCCCCCCGCCCAGGGCCTCGGCGAAGATGCGCAGGGCGAAATAGTCGTCCTCGCGGGCGCTGACGGCCGGCAGCATGAACACCAGGTGGGCCTGCTCCAGCTTGCGGGCCTGGCTCCTGTGCCCGCCCACGAAGCCGGCGGGATCGGAGGCCGGGGCGCCGTGCGCCGCGGGCATGGAGCCGAATTCGCGGCGGGCCAGGTCCAGCACCTCGTCCAGCTCGACCGCGCCGCTGGCGGCGACGATCAGGCGGTCGGCGGCGTAGAGCTGGCCGCGCCAGTGGGCCAGGCCCTCGGGCGTGGCGGCGTTGACGCTGTCGACCGTGCCCAGGATCGGCCGGGCCAGCGGATGGTCGCCCCAGGCGGCGGCCTGGACCAGGTCGAAGACGTAGTCGTCGGGCGCGTCGGCGGCCTCGGCGATCTCCTGGGCGACGACCTGCTTTTCCTTGGCCAGGTCGGCGGCGTCGAGGGTGGGCCGCAGCAGGAGGTCGGAGATCACGCTCATGCCCAGGGGAAGACCGCCCTTCAGCGCGCGGACCTGGAAGCTGGTGCGCTCGTAGCCGGTGGCGGCGTTGACCTGGCCGCCTTCGGCCTCGATCACCTCGACGATGTCGCGCGAGGAGCGGCTCCCCGCCCCCTTGAACACCATGTGCTCCAAGAGGTGCGACCAGCCCGACCGCGCCGGATCCTCGTAGGCCGCGCCGCGCCCGGCGACGACGGAGAGCGCGATGGTCTCCAGGCCCGGCATCGGGTCATGGACGACGCGAACGCCGTTTTCGAGGGTGTGGAGAGTGGTGGAGGTGTTCATCTGCCCACGCACATAGCGGGGCGGGGGCCGCGGCGCCAGTGCGGCGGATCGCCGGCCGGGGACATGCCCTCGCGGCGTGTCCCCATGATCGGTCACCGAGGTTCTCGTCCTGGAACTTCCAGGATGCGGTGGGGACACGCCGCAAGGGCATGTCCCCGGCTCTGATCAGCCCGCCGCGAACACCCGCACGAAGGCCTTCACCGTCTCCGCATCTGCCGGGAGGCGGTCGAACTTTTCCGGCTTCTTGGAGAGGTCCGGCGTGGCGCGGGGCGTGGCCGGGGTGACGCCGGCGGCGGCCGCGACGGCCTCGGGGAACTTGGCCGGGTGGGCGGTCGACAGCACCACCACCGGCGTCGCAGGATCGGCCAGGCGCAGGGTCGTGGCGGCGGCGACGCCCACGGCGGTGTGGGGGTCGATGACCTCGCCGGTCTCGTTCAGGGTGGAGAGGATGGTCTTGGCGGTGTCGGCCTCGCTGACCGACGCGCCCTGGAAGAGCTCGCGCATCTTGGCGTGGGCGCTGGGCGGGATGTCCAGCAGGCCCGTGCCGGCGAAGGCGCGGAACGCCCGGCCGGTCTCGACGCCGTCGCGGCCCACGGCCTCGAAGTAAAGCCGCTCGAAGTTGGAGGCCACCTGGATGTCCATGGCCGGGCTCTGGGTGGCGGCCACCGCGCCGCGCGAATAGCGGCCGTCCTCGAAGGCGCGGGCCAGGATGTCGTTGGAGTTGGTGGCGGCGATCACGCGGGCGATCGGCAGGCCCATGCGGCCGGCCACATAGGCGGCGTAGGCGTCGCCGAAATTGCCCGTCGGCACCACGAAGGCCACCTTGCGGGCCGGGGCGCCCAGGGCGACGGCGGCGGTGAAGAAATAGACGCTCTGGGCGGCGATCCGCGCCCAGTTGATCGAGTTGACGCCCGACAGGTCGACCGCGTGACGGAACTGGTCGTCCGAGAAGGCCTGCTTGACGATGGCCTGGCAGTCGTCGAACGAGCCCTGGATCGAGACGCAGGCGACGTTCTTGTCGGTGGCCGTGGTCATGAACCGGCGCTGGACCTCGCTGATCCGGCCTTCGGGGAAGAGGGCCACGATGCGGGCGTTGGAGCGGCCGCGGAAGGCCTCGACGGCCGCGCCGCCGGTGTCGCCCGAGGTGGCGCAGATGATGGTCATGGTCCGCGACTGGCGCGACAGCACGTAGTCGTAGAGCCGGCCCAGGAGCTGCATCGCAACATCCTTGAACGCCAGGGTCGGGCCGTGGAACAGCTCCAGCAGGTAGCGGCCGGACGCCAGCTGCTTCAGCGGCACGACGGCGGCGTGGGTGAAGCTGGCATAGGCCTCGTCGCACATCTCGCGCAGGTCGTCGGCCGGCAGGTCGTCGCCGACGAACTTGCCGATCACCGCGGCGGCGACCTCGGCGTAGGGCTTGCCGGCGAAGGCGGCGATCTCTTCGGGCGTGAAGGTGGGCCAACGCTCGGGCACGTAGAGGCCGCCGTCGGGGGCCAGGCCCGCCAGCACCGCTTCCAGGAAACCGATCGAAGGGGCCTCGCCCCGCGTGGACACGTACCGCATCAGGATCTCATCTTCCGCCAGAGCATGGCGGCATAGATAAACAGCAGGGTCACGGCAAGACCGAACCACGTCAGAGCGTATTCCAGGTGCCGATTGGAAATTTCTGCCGGTAGGGGCGCGGGGGTGACGCCGGCGACCTTGGGCGAGACCTGCTCGGCCATCAGCACGTAGAGCGCGGGCTTGTCGCCCATGGCGGTTTCGATGATGTGCTTGCGCTCGTCGCCGCCCAGTTGCCGGTAGTTGGCCAGCACGCCGACCACGTGGGCGGGCATGGGGCTGTCGAAGACGGGCGGGGTCGGCTGGCCTGTCAGGGCGTCGACCACGCCCAGGTCCACCAGGATGGTGTCGTTCGGCGCGCCCGCGATCTGGCAGACCGCCTGGGCGCGCCAGACGATGTCGCCCTCGCGCACGCCATAGACCAGCGGAACCAGCCCCGAGGGCGGTGGCGGCGCGGGCCGGCAATCGGTCTCGACCCGGGTCCAGGATACGTCCTGCCCCTTGGCGGCGGCGGCCAGGACCGGGCCCAGCGGCACGGGCGGAGCGACCTTCAGCTTGTCGAGCCGCGCCAGCAGGTCTTCCTTCCAGTGCAGGCGCTGGACCTGCCAGGTCCCCAGGCCGCAGAGGATGGCGAAGGCGATCAGCGCAGCGATCGTCAGGCCGAAGGGAAAGCCGGCTTTCTTCGGAGCGTCAGACATCGCGGCGGCCGGCCTCGGAGGCGTTGTTGGCGATGTGGGCGGCGACCATCAGGCCCTTGGCTGGCCGCATCAGGCCCAGGCTCGCCGCCAGGGTGACCGGCAGCCAGACCAGCAGCAGCAGCCACACCGGCCAGCCCCAGGCGAACATCGAGAACAGCGCCCCGAAGGCGCACAGGAAGCCGGCGATCAGGATCACGAAGGTCGAGGCGCCGTCGCCCGTCTCGTGGGCGCCCAGGTCGAAGCCGCAGGCCTCGCAGGTCTTGGAAACCTTCAAGAACCCGTCGAACAGCATCCCCTCGCCGCAGTGCGGGCAATGACCGGTCGCGCCGGCGAGATAGGGATTCACTTGGCTCATGGGCGGGTCCTGAAAAGAAAAAGGCCCGGAACACCATCTGGCGTTCCGGGCCCTCTCGAAGCGTTGGATCTAGTGGCTCGCGCCAAAGACCACGTAGACGAAGGCGAACAGGAACAGCCAGACCACGTCCACGAAGTGCCAGTACCAGGCGGCGGCCTCGAAGCCGAAGTGCTGCTTGGGCGTGAAGGCCCCGTTCAGCAGACGGATCAGGCAGACGATCAGGAACAGGGTGCCGACGAACACGTGGAAGCCGTGGAAGCCGGTGGCCAGGAAGAAGGTCGAGCCGTACAGGCCCGAGCTGGCGGCCGCTTCCGAGTAGAACAGGTGCTCGTGGTTGATGTGGGCGTATTCGTAGATCTGGATGGTCGTGAACAGCGCGCCCAGCAGGATGGTCAGGATCAGGCCCCACTTGGCGCCCTTGCGGTCGCCTTGCTGCAGGGCGTGGTGCGACCAGGTGATGGTCGTGCCCGACAGCAGCAGGGTCAGGGTGTTGACCAGCGGCAGGTGCCAGGGCGAGACGGTCTCGACGCCGGCGGGCGGCCAGGTGGCCCAGGCGGTGCGGACTTCTTCCAGGCCCGACAGGGTCCGGTGATGATGGAACAGGGCCATCTCGAAGAAGATCCAGAACCAGGCGACGAAGAACATCACTTCCGAGGCGATGAACAGCACCATGCCGTAGCGCAGGCCGATCGAGACGACCGGGGTGTGGTCGCCGGCGTTGGCTTCCTTGATGACGTCGCGCCACCAGCCGAACATCGTGTAGAGCACGCCGGCCAGGCCGGTCGCGAACAGCCACCACTGGCCCTTCTCGATGCCGAAGACGCCGCCCTTGATCCAGGCGATCAGGCCGATGGCCATGACCGTGGCCGAGGCCGAGCCGACGAACGGCCACGGGCTGGGGGGCAGGATGTGATAGTCGTGTTTGACGGCGCCGGCCATGTGCGTGCTAACCCTTTATTCCCTCGCGACGCGCCGGCCAGTTCCCCCGCCGACGCGCTGTGTTGAACGCTATAGCGCCCCCGACGGCTTGCCGCCAAGGGGTTGAACGATGCGCGGCGTCATCGCCGCCTGTTTCGCCCCGGCCGCGTCAGGTTCGGCCGGAAAAAAGGTGTAGGACAAGGTGATCGACGACTTGTCCTTGGTGTCCGGATCGTCGACGAACTTGGGATCGACGAAATAGACCACGGGGAACTCGACCGTCTGGCCGGGCTCGATGGTCTGGTTGGAGAAGCAGAAGCATTCCAGCTTCTGGAAGTACGGCCCGGCGGTCTCGGGCACCACGTTGTACAGCGCCCGGCCGGTCAGCGGCTTGTCGCTCTTGTTGGTGACCTTGTAGAAGGCCAGCCCCGTGTCGCCGATGCGGACGTCCTGGCTGATCTGCATGGGCTGGAAGTCCCAGGGCAGGGTGCGGACATTGGCGTCGAAGCGGATCTCGATCTTGCGGTCCAGCACCTTGCTGGGCTTGGCCACGGCCTTGCGGACGGTGCCGTCGAAGCCGGTGACCTGGCAGAACAGCTTGTACAGCGGGACGGCGGCGTAGGCCGCGCCGACCATGCCGAAGAAGGCCACGCCGCAGATCACCGCCACCTTCAGGTGGCTGCGCTTCTTGGGACGCTCGGCCGTGCCGACCAGGTTGTCCTGCTCGATCTTGCGCCGGTCTTCGTCGGAAAGACCGTCAGAAGTGGGGCCCTTAGAAGTGGGCCCCTTAGAAGTGGGGTTGGGCAACATTGCCTCCCAGCTTCACCAGGGTGATCACGAAGACCAGCACCACGAAGGCCACCAGGCCCAGCGCCAGGGCGATATTGCGGCTGTTGCGCGCCTTGACGGCCGGATCGACGTCCTTACGGGGGGTCATAGCGGCAACTCCAGGACTTTAAGGCCCAGCACCGCCTCGGCCAGCAGGGCGGCGAACAGGGCGAACAGATACAGGATCGAGAAGGCGAACAGATTGCGGGCGTCCTTGGCCCCGCCCGAAAGCTTGAGCTTGGCGCCGTCGGTGGCGGGGGCCTCGTCCTTGACCTCGTAGAGGTCGCGGTCGGCGGGGCGCGGGTCGGCGGCGTCGCCGGCCGTGCCGCGGAACACCCGCAGGGCCAGGGTCAGGAACACCAGGCCGCCCAGGCCCGAGACGGCCAGGTACAGCCAGCCGCCCAGGCCGGTGAACACCGGGGCGATGCAGACCGGGATCAGGATCAGGCTGTAGAGCAGGACCTGCTTGCGGGTTTCCTTGGCGCCCTTCACCACCGGCAGCATCGGCACGCCGGCCTTGGCGTAGTCGGTCGAGATGTAGAGCGACAGAGCCCAGAAGTGCGGCGGGGTCCACAGGAAGATGATCAGCACCATCAGCCAGGCGTTCAGCGGCGCGTGGCCCGTGGCGGCCGCCCAGCCGATGGCGGGCGGCAGGGCGCCGGCGAGACCGCCGATGACGATGTTCTGGGCCGTCCAGCGCTTGAGCCACATGGTGTAGACCACGGCGTAGAACAGGATGGTGAAGGCCAGCAGGCCCGCGGCCAGCCAGTTGATGGCCATGCCCATCAGCATCACCGACAGCAGCGAGAGCACCACGCCCAGGGTGGCGGCTTCCTCGCCCTTGACCAGGCCCGCGGGCACCGGCCGGCCGCGCGTGCGGCGCATCTTGGCGTCGATGTCGGCGTCGTACCACATGTTCAGCGCGCCCGAGGCCCCGGCCCCGACGGCGATGCAGAACACCGCCACCACCGCCAGCAGCGGATGGATCGGCGTGCGGGCGGCCAGGAGGCCCGTCAGCGCGGTGAACACCACCAGCGACATCACCCGGGGCTTCATCAGCTGGAAATAGTCCTGCCAGCGGGCGTGGCGGACCGATGCGGTCGCCTCGTCTTCGGGGGTCAGGACGGTGGAGCGGGCCATTTTACTTAAGGGTCTTCAGGTCTGGATGGGCGAAGGGCGCGGGCTGGACTTTCGTCCGACCCGCGCCCCCGCGCTTTGGGTTCTAAACCGCCAGGATCAGTGGTGGTCGTCGGCCTTGATGACCGGCGGATCGCTGAACTGGTGGAACGGCGGCGGCGAGGACAGGGTCCATTCCAGGGTGGTGGCGCCTTCGCCCCACGGATTGGCCTCGGCCTTGCGGCGACGGATGGCGGCTTCGATCAGGACGATCAGGAAGATCACCACGCCGACGGCGGTCACGGCGTAGCCGATCGACGACCAGTAGTTCCACTTCTCGAAGGCCACCGGATAGTCGACATAGCGACGCGGCATGCCCTGCAGGCCCAGGAAGTGCTGCGGGAAGAAGATCAGGTTCACGCCGAAGAACATGATCCAGAACTGCGCGCAGGCCAGGAACTCGTTGTACTTCACGCCCCACATCTTCTCGAACCAGTAGAAGAAGCCGGCGAAGATGGCGAACACCGCGCCCAGCGACAGCACGTAGTGGAAGTGAGCGACCACGTAGTAGGTGTCGTGCAGGCTGTAGTCGATGCCGGCGTTCGACAGGACCACGCCGGTCACGCCGCCGACGGTGAACAGGAAGATGAAGCCGATCGCCCACAGCATGGGCACCTTGAAGCTGATCGACCCGCCCCACATCGTGGCGATCCACGAGAAGATCTTCACGCCGGTGGGCACCGCGATGACCATCGTGGCGGCCACGAAGTAGGCGCGCAGGTTGATGCTCATGCCGACGGTGTACATGTGGTGGGCCCACACGATGAAGCCGACGAAGCCGATGGCGACCATGGCGTAGGCCATCGCCAGGTAGCCGAAGATCGGCTTCTTGGAGAAGGTCGAGACGATGTGGCTGATGATGCCGAAGCCCGGCAGGATCAGGATGTACACTTCCGGGTGACCGAAGAACCAGAACAGGTGCTGGAACATGACGGGGTCGCCGCCGTTGGTCGGGTCGAAGAAGTGGGTGCCGAAGTTGCGGTCGGTCAGCAGCATGGTGATGGCGCCGGCCAGCACGGGCAGCGACAGCAGCAGCAGGAAGGCGGTGATCAGCACCGACCAGGCGAACAGCGGCATGCGGTGCAGGGTCATGCCCGGCGCGCGCATGTTGAAGATCGTGGTGATGAAGTTGATCGCGCCCAGGATCGACGAAGCGCCGGCCAGGTGGAGGGCCAGGATCGCCAGGTCCATCGACGGGCCGGTGTGGCCGGTGGTCGAGAGCGGCGGATAGATCGTCCAGCCGCCGCCGAAGCCGTTGCCCTCGGCGCCGCCGCTGACGAACATCGAGCTGATCAGCAGGACCCAGGCGGCCACCAGCAGCCAGAACGAGATGTTGTTCATCCGCGGGAAGGCCATGTCCGGCGCGCCGATCATGATCGGCACGAACCAGTTGCCGTAACCGCCGATCATCGCCGGCATGACCATGAAGAAGATCATGATCAGGGCGTGGGCGGTGACCACGGCGTTATAGCCGTGCTTGGACTGCTCGATGATGCCCATCAGGTTGATCGACGAGCCCGGACCGAAGATCTGGATGCCCGGCTCGGCCAGTTCCCAGCGGATCAGGCCCGACAGGGCGCCGCCGACCAGGCCCGCCATGATGGCGAACAGGATGTAGAGCGTGCCGATGTCCTTGTGGTTGGTCGAGAAGAACCAACGCTGGAAGAAGGGCGGCTTGTGGTCCGCGTCGTCGTGCGCGGCGTCGTGATGATTGTCAGCGGCGTGAGCCATCGGACTTAATCCTGCAATCGTATCTTAGGCCGCCGGCGCGGCGGGAGCCGCGGCCGGAGCGGAAGCGGGAGCGGCGGCCGGAGTCGCAGCGGCGGGGGCGGCGGCCGCCGGAGCGGCGGCGGCCGGGGCCGGAGCGGCCGGCGGGGCGGTCTTGGACGCGACCCAGGCGTCGAACTCGGCCTGGCTGACCACCTTGATCTCGATGGGCATGTTGGAGTGCTCGCTGCCGCACAGCTCCGAGCATTCGCCGTAATAGGTGCCGACCTTCTCGGCCTTGAACCAGGTCTCGTTCAGGCGGCCCGGGATGGCGTCGGTCTTCAGGCCGAACGCCGGCAGGGCGAAGGCGTGGATGACGTCCGAACCGGTGACGATCACGCGGACCACCTGGTTGACCGGCACGACCACCGGCTTGTCGGTGGCCAGGAGGTAGGGAACGCCCTTGGCGTCGGCCTCTTCCTTGGTCAGCGGGATGGCGATGAACTCGCCGATCTTCTGGTCGGGATACTCGTACGACCAGTTCCACTGGTTACCCGTGGCTTTGATCGTCATGTAGGGCTTGGGCATGTTGTTGTAGTCGAACAACAGCCGGAACGAGAAGATGGCGATGACCATCAGGATCACCACCGGCACGACCGTCCAGATGATCTCGATGGTGGTGTTGTGGCTGAACTTGGCCGGGACCGGGTTGGCCTTGGCGTTGTAGCGGATGGCGATCCAGATCAGCAGGCCCAGCACCAGCAGCGTGATGGCCGTGATGATCGGCATCAGGACGCCGTTGTGGAACCAGATCGCGTGGTGCTTCAGCGGCGAGGCCGCCGGCTGCAGATCGATCCCGCCCGGCGTGGGCTGCCCCAGCAGATCCGCGCTCTTGGCGAGAGCTTCCCCCGCGAACACGCCCGAAAGGGCCATCGTCGTGGCGGCGACGGAGGCTACGCCCGCCAACATCCGCCGCATCCCCTGAATTTGCGCCTTCATATCCCTCACGGCCCGTTTCGGCGGCGATTTGGCGTCGCGATGAACCCCACGCCGCGCCGACATGCACAATACGACCAGCGACACGGGGCTTAGGCAATCGACTTCGTCAGGCGACGAGGAATCGAAGGTTTGGCCCCGGCGTCTCTGGCCGGTCGCTGGCGTGCATACGCGCTCAAATCCTCGTTGCCAAGCGCCAGAGGCGTTCGCCCGGACGCCATGCGTGAAGCCCGGGCGCCCTAGCTGAGAACCGCTCTCAACAACTCCCCCTCCAGCCCGATTTCAGGCCCCTTCCGGCTTACGTACCATTACTAACATGTAATGACAGCTACCTTGCAATGGACACTACCTTGCGTCACAAGGGTGCTCAGCAACGGGAACCGAACGCCGTGACCGAAACCATCGAAGTACAATTGAAGAAGGGCGTGCTGGGGCTGTGCGTGCTGGCCCTGCTGTCGAAGGCCGACAGCTACGCCTACGAAATCGCCAGCCAGCTCGCCAAGGACATCGATATGGGGGAAGGGACGATCTATCCGCTGATGCGCCGCATGCAGTCGGACGGTCTGGTCGAGACCTATCTGGTGGAATCCCAGAGCGGCCCGCCACGCAAATATTACCGCCTGACGCCCGCCGGGCGCAGCAGCTTCACGGCCCAGAAGGCCGAATGGGCGGCCTTCGTCTCGGCCGTCGACCACATCCTGGGAGCCGCCGCATGACGCGCGCCGAATTCCTCACCCGCCTCAAGCGCGCCCTGGCCGGCCTGCCCGCCGCCCAGATCGCCGACATCGTCGCCGATTACGAGGCCCATTTCGACGAGGCCCAGTCGGCCGGCCGCAGCGAAAGCGAAGTGGCCGCCGCCCTGGGCGAGCCCGAACGCCTGGCCCGCGAACAGCGCGCCGAGCAGGGCGTCAAGCGCTGGGAGGAGACCAAGAACCCGTCCGCCGCCGCCGGGGCGATATTCGCCATACTGGGCCTGGGCGCGATCGACATCCTGTTCCTGCTGCCCCTGCTGATGGGGGTGCTGGGCACGCTGTTCGCCTTCTTCATGGCCGCCATCGGCATCTTCGTGGCCGGCGGCGTGGTGACCACCGTGGGTCCCTTCGCCGGACCGCCCGGCGGCCCGGCCGTGGCCTTCCTGCTGGGCATCGGCCTGATGGCCATGGCCACGGCCCTGGCCGCCGTCACCACCCTGCTGACGATCTGGCTGGTCAACGGCCTGGTCTGGTTCGGCCGCCTTCACTACCGGCTGCTGAAGCCGGCCATCGAAACCCAGGTCTGAGGGGACCGTCATGATCCGCAACCTGACCATCGTCGCCGTCGCCAGCTTCGTGCTCTGCGTCGGCTGCTTCGCCGGGGCCTTCGCCCTCGGCGGCCGCGACATCCTCCAGCACGGCTGGAGCTTCCCCGCCGACTGGCACGTCGATGTCGACGACCATAACGACCGCGTCCACATCGGCCCCGGCTCGACCCGGGTCGACAACGGCGAAGAGACCGTCCGCGACATCGCCTGGGCCGGCGGCGAGGCCCTGCAGATCGACGTCCCCGCCGACGTCATCTACACCCAGGCCGCTCCCGGCGCCGGCGCCGCGGTCAAGGTCTCGGGCCCCAAGCGCCTGGTCGACCTGGTGGTGATCGAGAACGGCCGCCTGGGCCTCAAGGACTCGGTCGGCGGCGGCGCGTCGTTCAAGATCAACGGCCACGGCGTCTATCTGACGGGCGGCGGCGACGACCGCCTGTCGATCGAGATCACCGCCCCGGCCGTGCGATCCTTCACCCTGAACGGCAGCGGCGACCTCTATCTGAAGGCCTACGACCAGCCCGAC
Organism: Caulobacter sp. GW821-FHT09B08; assembly: GCF_059418225.1. Lineage (NCBI taxonomy): Bacteria > Pseudomonadati > Pseudomonadota > Alphaproteobacteria > Caulobacterales > Caulobacteraceae > Caulobacter > Caulobacter sp. GW821-FHT09B08. Next base: position 695,943 of record NZ_JBWKPL010000001.1, read on the forward strand.
CTGGCCCTGTCGATCAACGGCAGCGGCAATGTCGAGGCCCAGGGCAAGACCAAGAAGGTCGAGCTGCAGGTCTCCGGCTCGGGCGAGGCCGACCTGCGCAGCCTCGAGACCGGCGACGCCAAGATCGCCGTGGCCGGCAGCGGCGAGGTCCACGTAGCGCCCAAGGGCATGGCCCAGATCGACCTGGCCGGCAGCGGCGACGTCTATCTGACCGAAAAGCCCACCGTCCTGAACTCCAACGTCGCCGGCTCCGGCGAAGTGCATCAGGACTGGTAAAGCCGAGCGCCGTCCCTCCTCACCCGTGAAACGGGTGAGGAGACTGGCATCCCGGCGTTTCCCGGCGTCGAATCGTCGCCGGGGTGATGACGAAGGCGGACGAAACGCCTACCTGTAAGCCCATGACCGCTCCCATCTCCGCCCCTTCCCTGCTCGCCTCGGCCAATGTCGACCCCGAGCGCGCCCGCGCCATCCTGGGCGAGGCCCTGGCCGGCGCCGACGACGGCGAGCTGTTCCTCGAGCGCTCCGAGAGCGAAGCCTTCGTGTTCGACGACGGCCGGCTGAAGAGCGCCTCCTACGATTCGGGCGAGGGCTTCGGCCTGCGCGTGGTGGCCGGCGAGACGGCCGGCTACGCCCACTCCGCCGAGATTTCCGAAGCCGCCCTCGGCCGCGCCGCCGATTCGGCCAAGCTGGCCCGTCGCGGCTATGCCGGGGTCCACGCCGAAGCCCCGCGCGCCACCAACGAAAAGCTCTATGGCGAGGACGATCCGGTCGCCTCCCCCGCCTTCTCCGAGAAGGTCGCCCTGCTGCAGGAGATCGACGCCTTCGCCCGGGCCCGCGATCCGCGCGTCGTCCAGGTGATGGCCTCGATGGCCGGCGAGCGCCGCGTGGTCGAGATCCTGCGCGCCGACGGCCGGCTGCTGCGCGACGTGCGTCCGCTGGTGCGGGTCAATGTCCAGGTCACGGTCGAGAAGGACGGCAAGCGCGAGAGCGGCTCGTCCGGGGCCGGCGGCCGCGCCGGCTTCTCCGCCTGGATCAGCCCCGACAAGTGGCAGGACCAGGTCGACGAGGCCCTGCGCATGGCCCTGGTCAATCTCGACGCCGTGGCCTGCCCGGCCGGCGAGATGGACGTGGTGCTGGGCCCCGGCTGGAACGGCGTGCTGCTGCACGAAGCTGTTGGCCACGGCCTGGAAGGCGACTTCAACCGCAAGGGCATCAGCGCCTTCTCCGGCCGCATCGGCGAGCGCGTCGCGGCCAAGGGCGTGACCGTGTTCGACGACGGCTCGATCCCCGGTCGCCGAGGTTCGCTGACCATCGACGACGAGGGCACCCCCACCGAGCGCACCGTGCTGATCGAGGACGGAATTCTGGTCGGCTACATGCATGACCGCATGAGCGCGCGCCTGATGGGCATGCAGGCCACCGGCAACGGCCGCCGCCAGTCCTACGCCCACATGCCCATGCCGCGCATGACCAACACCGGCATGCTGGCGGGTAACGACGACCCGGCCGAGATGATCGCCTCGATGAAGAAGGGCCTCTACTGCGCCAATTTCGGCGGCGGCCAGGTGGACATCACCAACGGCAAGTTCGTCTTCCAGTGCACCGAGGCCTACCTCGTCGAGGACGGCAAGATCACCGCTCCGGTCAAGGGCGCCACCCTGATCGGCGACGGCCCGTCGGCCCTGACCCGCGTGACCATGATCGGCAACGACTTCGACTTCGACCCCGGCATCGGCGTCTGCGGCAAGCAGGGCCAGGGCGTGCCAGTGGGCGTGGGCCAGCCGTCGCTGAAGATCACCGGCCTGACGGTGGGCGGCACGGCGGTCTAGCCGCGAACCCTTGTGAACTTGGATGTTTCCGCCCGCCCGCAAGGTGATCGGCGGAAACATTTCACAAATGTAACCTACCTTTCGGTTTTGTAACTAGCTCCAGCGTCCTCGCATCGACAGGGTCGCGGCCAACAAAGCGGGGGCTTTGGGGGTATCCGCGTCATGAGTCTTGCGTCCGTCGTCATCGCCCTGAGCCTGACCGCTCCGGAGGCCGCCCTGGCCGGCCAGGACCAGGCCGCTACGCCGCAGGTCCCCGCCCCCGCCGCCCAGACCGTCGAGGTCGAGCGCGGGGTGATCAGCTACCCGCCCAGCTTCTTCGCCGAACAGCGCCCGAGCACGGCCCTCGACATGATCGCCCGCCTGCCCGGCTTCCGCATGGACAGCGGCAGCGACGCGCGCGGCTTCGCCGGCACCGCCGGCAATGTGCTGATCAACGGCGAGCGCCCCACCACCAAGAGCGAGAACCTGGAGGCCATCCTCAAGCGGATTTCGGCCACGGCGGTCGACCGCGTGGAGCTGATCCGCGGCGGCGCGCCGGGCATCGACATGCAGGGCCGCACGATCCTGGCCAATGTGGTGATCAAGTCGACCGTCCAGGTCGAGAAGGTCGCCAACATCCAGACCTATCTCTATCCGGACGGCTTCTTCGGCCCGCTGCTGGAATTCCAGGCCTCGCGCCGCGACGGGATCAACGAGCTGGAAGGCTCGCTCTTGGCCACCATCGACCGCACCGACCAGACCTTCGACGGCGGCTCGCGGGTGACCAGCTTCCCGGACGGCCGCCCGACCATCAAGGAGTCCCTCAAGGGCTACGATCAGATCCAGAACTACGTCGCGCGCGGGGCCGTGCAACGCGCCGCCCTGGGCGGGAAACTCAGGGTCAACGGCAAGGTCGAGTACTTCTCGTTCGACCGCGACGTCGTCTACAGCCAGATCCAGCCCGTGACCGGCCGCCAGGACAGCGGCGAGACCGACGAGAACTGGACCGGCGAGTTCGGCGCCCGCTACGACCGCAAGCTCTCGCCCCGCACCGACCTGCAGCTGGTGTTCCTGCAGAACCTGGGCGACGAGACCTATGGCTCGACCTTCGCCGCGCCCGGCCGGGCCGAGATCTATTACGACCACAGCAAGACCGGCGAATCGATCCTGCGCGGCGAGGTCAAGCAGCGGCGGTCCGACACCCTGTCGCTGGAAGGCAGCCTGGAGGGCGCCTACAACTTCCTGGACGAGACCGTGCGCTATACCGCCAACGGCGCGCCGGTCGACATCGGCGACCCGCACGTGAAGGTCGAGGAACTGCGCAGCGAAGCGGCCGGCAAGGCCGTCTGGCGCGCCAATCCCAAGCTGACCATCGAGGCCGGCGCGCGGATGGAGGTCTCGCGCATCAGCCAGAGCGGCGGCACGGACCTGGAGCGCACCTTCTTCTATCCCAAGCCCCGGGTGCTGATGACCTGGAGCCCCAACAGCGTCGACCAGCTGCGCCTGCGGGTCGAGCGCGAGGTCGGCCAGCTGAACTTCAGCGACTTCGTCGCCTCGGCCGACCTGGTGGCCGGCAGCCAGGACGGCGCCGACGCCAATCTGGAACCCAGCCGCTCGTGGGTGGGCGAGGTGGCCTGGGAGCGGCGGTTCTGGGGCGCGGGCTCGATCTCGGCCACCCTGACCCACGCCGAGATCTCCGACGTCGTCGACTACAAGCCCCTGTCCGGCGGCGGCGACGCGCCCAGCAACATCGGCTCGGGCCGGTCGGACCAGTTCGTCATCGCCATGACCCTGCCCACCCAGCGGCTGGGCATCTCGGGCGGCCAGCTGAAGACCCGCTTCAGCTGGTACGACAGCGAGGTGACCGATCCGGTCACCCTGCAGAAGCGCCGCATCACCGGGGCCACCCCGTTCGTCTGCAACGTCAGCTTCACGCGCGACATGCCGGGCGGCAAATGGAGCTGGGGCGCCAGCACCAACTGTGCGCAGGAAAACAGCCGATTCCGCTACAACGAGGTCCGCACCAACCGCTTCGAGCCGTATTTCGAGGGCTTCGTCGAGTGGAAGCCCAGCGCCGACCTGACCGTGCGTACCACCCTGTCCAACTGGACCTCGCGCAACGTGACGCGCGAACGGGTAATCTACAGGGGCTCGCGCGCCGACAACGTGGTCGACAAGGTCGAGTACCGCACCCTGCCGTTCGAGCCCTATCTGTTCATCCAGGTGCGCAAGCGGCTGGGGTAGAAATCTCTCCCTCCTCACCCGTGAAACGGGGGAGGTGGATCGGCGCGCAGCGACGAGACGGAGGGGGCGTCAGGCCACCGCGCCGGACGCCCCCTCCGTCGCGATGCGTATTCGCATCGCGCCACCTCCCCCGCTACGCGGGTGAGGAGGAAGAGCGCCCTTACTTGTTGACGACCTTGACGATGCGCTTGGACGACGGCCGGCCCGACAGGCCCTTGCCGGGGGCGTAGGTGACGGTCAGGTCGCCGCCCTTGAGGCTGACGCCGGGCTTGCGGCCCTCGGCCAGCAGGACGCGGTTGACGCGGTTCAGCATCGAGCGGTCGCCGGCGCGGGCCATGCGCTCGAAGGCCTCGGCGGTGATGGTGGCGGTGTCGGCGACCAGGACCGAGGTCTCGGGCGTGGCGTCGTCGACGGTCTTGAACAGCACGCGGTGCTCGGCCGCGCGGCTGGCGCGGCTGCTGGCCGCGATCAGGCGCTGGAACAGGGCGTTGACCGACAGGAAGGCCGGCGGCTGGATCGAGCTGGCCTTGCCCATGAGCGCCGCGGCGTCGCCGCCCGGCCGCTCGGGCGTGAACAGGGTCATGCCGCCCAGCTTGCTGGCGCGCAGCACCGGCTCGCCCAGCTCGTTCTTGTAGATGATGTCGCCGCGCGGGGCGGCCTCGGCCGACAGCACCCAGACCTCGGAGCTGTTCTCGAACTTCAGCAGCGGCTGGGGCGAGGCGCGGTCGAGGATGAAGGCGTCGCCGGTTTCGGAGACATAGCGGGCCACGGGCGGGGCGGGCGCCTTGCGCTGTTCCGAACCGCCGCGATTGCCGAAGAGGGCGTCGCGCAGGCTGTGGCCCGCCGACTGCGCGCAGGCCCCGCCGGCGCCGGCCGCAAGGGCGGCCGCCAGCAGTATCGCGCAGCCCCCTGGCCCCATCGACGCCGATTGTCTCTTCATACCCAGGGTCATGCCCGCCGACTGGGGCGAATCTTGGACGTCGAAGACCTTGTTGCCGCCACGCGATTTCCCGGAGGAGGTCATGCAATGCTTGAAAGAATTTCCCCGCGGGTCGGAATGTCCAACCGGCGGGGAGTCCTCGTCAAGTCGCCCTGTCCTTTTGGCGGACCGCCGTGGCGATCAGAGCACGCCTTTTAGGCGGCCCCTAGGCAGCCATGTACTGGCCGCCGTTGAGGGTGAGGGTGGCGCCGGTCACGAAGCCGGCCCGCTCGCCGGCCAGGAACGAGACCATGTCGGCGATCTCCTCGCCCTTGCCCAGGCGGCCCACCGGAATGCCGGCGATGATGCCGGCCAGCACGTTCTCGGGCACGGCGGCCACCATCTCGGTGTCGATATAGCCGGGGCAGATCACGTTGACCGTCACGCCCTTCTTGGCGTTCTCGAGCGCGAGCGCCTTGGTGAAGCCGATCAGACCGGCCTTGGCGGCCGAATAGTTGGTCTGGCCCATCTGGCCCTTCTGGCCGTTGATCGAGCTGATGTTGATGATCCGGCCCCAGCCGCGATCGCGCATGCCCTCGATCACCGGGCGGGTCATGTTGAAGGCCGAATCCATATTGACCCGGATGACCTCGGACCACTGCTCGTAGCTCATCTTGTGCAGCATGCCGTCGCGGGTGATGCCGGCGTTGTTGACCAGCACCTCGATGGGGCCTAGCTCGGCCTCGACCTTCTTGACGGCGGCGGCGCAGTCGTCGAACGAGCCGACATTGCCCTTGACCACCATCACACCCAGTTCCTTGGCGCAGGCCCCGGCGGCTTCCTCGTTACCGCTGTAGCCCGCCGCCACCTTCAGTCCGTCGGCCACCAACCGCTCGCAGATCGCTCGACCGATGCCCCGGGTGCCGCCGGTCACGAACGCAACTCTCGCCATGATGTTCTCCCGCTGAAGGTTTCTTATCGTTGCACGCTCGCGCCGTGGGGGAACAAGCCCCCACGGCCCTCGTCACGAAGATTTCGTCTAATCAGTCAAAACAGACGTCAGAGGGACTCCCCAAGGCCGGTCGCCAGACTGGTCGTCAGATCGCTTCAATGCACATGGCCACGCCCATGCCGCCGCCGACGCACAACGTGGCCAGGCCCTTCTTGGCTCCCGAGCGCTTCAGCTCGTGAACCAGGGTGGTCAGGATGCGCGCGCCCGAGGCGCCGATGGGATGGCCGATGGCGATGGCCCCGCCGTTGACATTGACCTTGTCCGGGTCGAGGCCCAGCTCCTGGACCACGCACAGCGACTGGGCGGCGAAGGCCTCGTTGCTCTCGACCAGGTCCAGGTCCGAAATCTTCCAGCCGGCCCGTTCCAGGGCCTTCTTGGAGGCGGGGATCGGGCCGGTGCCCATGATCTCGGGCTCGACGCCGGCATTGGCCCACGAGGCGATGCGGGCCAGCGGCTTGAGGCCGCGCTTCTCGGCCTCGGCGGCGCTCATCAGCACCAGGGCGGCGGCGCCGTCATTGAGGCCCGAGGCGTTGGCGGCGGTGACCGTGCCGTCCTTGGTGAAGGCGGGCTTCAGGCCCGAGACGCTTTCCAGGGTGGCGCCCAGGCGGATGTATTCGTCCTTGTCGACGACGGTGTCGCCCTTGCGGCCCTTGATGGTGACCGGGACGATCTCGGCGTCGAACTTGCCGGCCTTCTGGGCGGCCTCGGCCTTGTTCTGGCTGGCGACGGCGAACTTGTCCTGGGCCTCGCGGGTGATCTGCCAGCGGTTGGCGATGTTCTCGGCGGTCTGGCCCATGTGGTAGCCGTGGAAGGCGTCCCACAGGCCATCCTTGATCATGGTGTCGACGAAGGCCAGGTCGCCCATCTTCTGGCCGTTGCGCAGCGCCTGGGCGTGCGGGGCCTGGCTCATGCTCTCCTGGCCGCCCACCACCACGATCTCGGCCGAGCCGTCGGCGATCTGCTGGGCGCCCAGGGCCACCGCGCGCAGGCCCGAGCCGCACAGCTGGTTGAGGCTCCAGGCCGGGCTCTCGACCGGCACGCCGGCGTTGACCGAGGCCTGGCGGGCCGGGCCCTGGCCGGCGGCGGCCTGCAGCACCTGGCCCAGGATCACCTCGTCGACATCGGCGGGGACGATGCCGGCCCGCTCGACGGCGGCCTGGATCGCCAGCTTGCCCAGCTCGTGGGCCGGCAGGCTGGACAGGGCGCCGAGGAAGGATCCGACCGGCGTGCGGGCGGCGGAGACGATGACGATGTCGCTCATGGCGATATGGCTCCCGAGACGTGTTTCCGGGCGGTTCTCGCAGATGCGGCGCCCGAGATTTTGCAGTGCGGCGCCACCATGCCCAAACCGGCGAGGTTCGTCACGGCCACTTTTTCACGGGATGTTGCAACCTCAAAGCGTCAGCGCCACTGGCGCCGCGCCTTTGCATTAGCGATAGTGCGATGCGAAAAGGCGGAGACAACGCTGTCCTAGGGAACGAAATGTCCGAGAACAACGAAAACGGCGAAGCGCCTTCGGCCAAGGCCGCCTCCGAAAAGCACGGGGAAAAGGGCGCGGGCCAGAAGGTCGTCATCAAGAAGTACGCCAACCGCCGGCTCTACAACACGGCGTCGTCCTCCTACGTCACCCTCGAACACCTGTCGGACATGGTGAAGGAGGGCGTGGACTTCGTGGTCTACGACGCCAAGACCAACGACGACATCACCCGCTCGGTGCTGACCCAGATCATCTTCGAGGAAGAGAATCGCGGCGGCGGCCAGAACCTGCTGCCGATCCAGTTCCTCCGCCAGCTGATCGGTTTCTACGGCAATTCCATGCAGGCCTTCCTGCCCAGCTATCTGGAAATGTCGCTGGAGAGCTTCACCAAGCAGCAGGAGCGCATGCGCACCCAGTTCGCGGGGCTGACGCCCGGCATCGGCGGCGCCACGGGCATGCCTGGCATGGGCGTCTACGAGGAACAGATCCGCCAGAACATGGCCCTGTTCGACCGGGCCATGAAGATGTTCTCGCCCTTCGCCTACGCCCGCCCCGAGGACGCCCCGGCCCCCGCCGAGCAGGCCGCCCCCGCCGCGGCCCCGCCCCCGGCGCCCAGCGAGGACTCCCTGGCCGACCTCAAGCGCCAGCTGGAAGCCATGCAGCAGCAGATCGAGAAGCTGGCGACCAAGTCCTAAGGCGTGATCGGGGGCATGCGCATGCGCGTGTCCCCGGCCGGATCCACCATCGCTTAACCACGCCGGCTGACCCGTCCTTAACGCTCCTGGCGTTAGCTCTTCACCATGAACGGTCCTATCGACCCCATCCGACGCGCCCAGGCCGCGCGCCGGGCGCTGCCCGCGCCCCGCGACGCCGACTCCGGCCGTCCCGAGGCGGACGGCGAGGAGGACGTGACCTTCGTGCGCGACGAGCAGCCCGAACCGCCGCCGCCCCGTCGCGGCGGAGCCTTCGCGGCCTTCGCGGCCCACCTGATGGGTCAGCCCGGCCAGAAGCGCGGCCTGCGCGGTGGGCAGGAAGTGCTCGACACTGCGCGGTCTACCTACCTGGGCACGGAATATTCCGGCCCGGCCGACCGCCGCCCCAGGGCCGGCTTGATCAAGAAGACCGAGATCTAGGTTTTCAGGCGGGCCAGTTCCGCCTCGAGCGCGGTCACCCGCGCCTCCAACGACGCCACTTTCTGCTCCAGGGAAATCGTCTCGCCCGGCAAGGCCGCCGCGTGCGCGCCCACGCCCGCCCGGCGCGCGGCCTCGGCCAGGGACACGCCCAGAAGCTCGGCGAAGGCGGCCACCTGGGCCGCCGTCAGCTCGCGCTGGTCCTTGTAGGCCAGGTCCAGCTCCTCGCCGGTCATGCCGGCCACGGCCGCCAGGACCGCCCGCGTCAGGCCCCGCTCGGCCAGCCGCGCATCGTACCAGAGCTGGTCGAAGAAGAGCGCCATGCGGAAAGGTTAGCGCGGGAGCCGGCGTTGGCGCCAGTCTTGCTTGGACTCGCGCGAATTCGCTCGCGAGATCCAAATGCTGCTCACCGCCCTGACCCGCTTCTTCGACATCGCCGTCGTGACGCTGATCTTCACGGCGCTGACCTAGGCGTTCTCCAGCAGCATCATCGTGCCCTGGCCGCCGTCGGCGCAGATGCTGACGATGGCCTTCTCGCCCTTGGGCCGCGCGGCCAGCTCCTTGACGGCCTGAGACAGGATCCGCGCCCCGGTGGCCCCGAACGGGTGGCCGACGGCCAGGCTGCCGCCGGTGGGGTTCATCCGCTCGCGCGGGAACTTGCCCAGATCCGCCTCCACGCCCGCCTTGGTCTTGCGGAAGGTCTCGTCCTCCCAGGCGGCGATGTGCGACAGCACCTGGGCGGCGAAGGCCTCGTGGATCTCCCACAGGCCGATGTCGTCGTACTTCAGGCCATTGCGGGCCAGCATGCGCGGCACGCCGTAGGCCGGCGCCATCAGCAGGCCCTCGTTGCGCAGGTCGATCGAGGTGACCTCGTAGTCGATGATCTTCACGCGCGGGGTCGTGGCCGGCAGGCGCGCCAGGCCCGCCTCCGAGGCCACCCAGATGGCCGCGGCGCCGTCGGTCAGGGGCGAGGAATTGCCCGCCGTCAGGGTGCCCTGGCCGCTGACCTTGTCGAAAGCCGGACCCAGCTTGGCCAGCTTCTCCAGCGTCGAATCCTTGCGCGGAATGGTGTCGCGCTTCACCTCGCCGACCGGAATGACCAGGTCGTCGAAGAAGCCGGCCTCCCAGGCCTTGACCGCGTTCTGATGGCTTTCGAAGGCGATCTGGTCCTGATCGGCGCGCGAAAGCTTCCATTCCTTGGCGGTGATCTCGGTGTGCTCGCCCATGGAGAGGCCCGTGGTGCGGTTGGCGACCTTGGGGATCCAGAGCTTGAGGTCCGAGGCCTTCAGCTTGCCCAGGTGGGCCAGTTTCTGGCCGGTGGTCTTGGCCGCCTGGAAGCCCTTGAGCCAGTCGGAGAAGCCGATACTGGCCCCGACCTGGACCTTGCTCATGCTCTCCACCCCGCCCACCAGGGCGAGATCCCGGCCGCGCCCGTCGATCATGCCGGCGGCTTCGATCACCCCGATCATGCTGGTCGAGCAGGCCATGATGGTCGAGAAGGCCGGGATGGTCGGATCGGCCCCGGCGTCCAGCAGGGTCTCGCGAGCGATGTTGCTCCAGGTGAGGTTGGGGATCACCGTGCCCCAGACGGCGAAGTCGGGGCGAGCGCCCTGCGCCAGCATGGCCTTCACCACCGGCACCGAAAGGGCGATGGCGTCATAGCCCTTCAGCGGGCCGTCGACCTTGGCGAAAGGCGTGCGCAGGCCGGCCGCCAGCCAGATGTCGGGTTTGGACGCCATGATCGTGATCCTCGCAACAAAGCTAGGATGTCAGCATCGACAGGCTTGGCCGCAAGGTCTTGTCGAATTTGGCTATAGCCGGGGACATGCCCTCGCGGCGTGCCCCCACCGGCATCCACGGCGTCTGGAATTGGGGACACGCCGCAAGGGCATGTCCCCGGACGCGACCTAATGGTGCGCGTCGCCGAAGTCGACGTCGCGGCGGGCCGAGACGATGGTCACGATGAAGCCGGCCAGCACGTCCAGCAGCACCATCACCGTCAGCAGGAAGAACACCGAGGTGCCGAAGGCCGGGGCCAGCAGGAACTCGACCAGGCAGACGATGAACAGCACCATCGACAGCGAGTGGTTGATGATCGCGATCTTGCGGCTGGTCGTGGATTTCAGCAGTTCGACGAACAGCACCACCAGCGAGGCGGCCAGCAGGAGGTCGCCCAGGCTGACGGCCCACTCGGCCTTGGAGGTCATGTGGATGGTGAACAGCTGCTCGGCCAGGCGGTACTGGGCGGCGTTGGCGCCGAACCCGCCCGCGAAGGTCAGGACGATCAGGTTGTAGACCAGCACCGGCAGGGCCAGCAGCGGGAACGCGGCGAACATGGTTTGGCTCTCCCCCGAGAGACGCGGACCCGACCTGCCGCACGGGCCACAGGGTTAACCGCATTCGCCGACGGGGTGAAGCGCCCTCGCCCGTCAGGCGGCGCCGCGCCCGTCGATCAACCGATCGCGTAGAACAGCAGGGCCACCGCGCCGAAAATATAGGCCACCCAGGTGCCGATCATGCCCAGCGCCCGGGGGATCGAGGCGCCGCCGCTGTTGGACAGGCCCACCGCGTGGATCAGCCGGCCGGCGAACAGCACCAGCCCCACCACGTGGATCGCCAGGGGCGGCGCGCCCACCACCGCCAGGCCCAGGATCATGGCCAGGCCCGCCGGCACGTATTCGGTGGCGTTGCCGAAGGCGCGGATGGCGCGGGCGAGTTCCGGAATGCCCTCGTCGCCCATGGCCACCTTGTGCTTCTGGCGCAGCCGCACGACCAGCAGCGACAGGGTCAGCAGGAGCAGGACGTGCAGCCCCACCCACAGGGCGGCGGCGTGTCCGGAGGCGAGGGTGTCCATCGGGGTCGTCACTCGTGAAACTTCAGGTCGAACGTGGGCCGCATAAGGTTCAGCGTTCGACGAGGCTGGCAAGATGGCTCGTCGGGGAGGCGATCTAGGACGAGCTTTTCATTCGTCATGCGCTGGCCAGTGGGGCGGCAGTTCGAAGATATTCGATAGTGGTTCGCCGTCTAATCGCACGAATAGATTGTCGACCAAGTTGAGTTCATCAACATTGATTGGGATTGGAGGCAGTGGGTGGTTTGCCCACGGGTTTCTGATCAAGACCGCTCGTCGGTGCCCCACACTCCAGGGGACCAATTGATGAATGGCGATTACGCCGCTCAGGCCCCGCTTCTGTGGCCCGCGCTTTCCCACCCAAACGCCATCTCGACTACGGCTTTCTTCATACTCAATCCGTCCATCCGGATAGTGGCGCACCACCACACATGGGGAACCGATGAGCGCGTCTACAGCGTGCTCCTCGCTATGGAAATCAGCCATCATATTTACAGCAACAACGTAGGGAGCTTGCAGATCTCCATACCTAGAAGCTTTGCCGAGCAAGGCTTCTCGCACACCATCTCCAGGAGCCACCCATTGCGGCTCCGTTAAGCGCGCCCCTAGTGCTCGATCTGGCCTTTCGAGTCGCACTCTTCGAGGGAACGCTTGAATTCGAAGTGACATTCCATGCTCGATATAGACGAATGCCGCCGCCCCACCGACCTCCTCGCCCTCTGGGAGAGCTGCAATCCAAGTAGCTAACTGTCGGCGAAGTCTGCGGATTGTTACCGGCGCGGACGGTTTCCCCCGGGTACTCAAATTCAAAAAATGCCCGAGTGAACTTGCCTGTTCGACTGCCTGAATGGCAGCGTTCAATCGAGCATCGGCGGCCGTTTCGGCAGGGGTTCTTCCAACCGCCAATGTTGCTTCGAGGAAAAACCGGTCACCATTTGGCGCTTGAACAAGAAAGTCAGGCGAACGTGGCGTATGAGCCAGCGCTGGTTCTATTTCAAGAACGACATGTCCAGTACGAACTAACCACTCATGCAACGACAGTTCAAAGAACGCGCTCGCATGCACCTCATCAATCGGCGACCGTAAGCGAGCGACGAGGCTGTTTCGCTTTTCTTCTGGATAGCGACAAAGCCAGGCTTCGATAAGAGCCCGAACGTTTTCTGAAGCACGTCGATTAGATCGGTTCAGGTAGCCAAAACTCGTATCAGTCGCGGCTCTAGGACCAGTAAGATTTCGATCAATTTCATCAAAAACCATATCGCTTTACCGCATTCAGAGTTCACATCCCCTGCGCGTTACGGCTCCCGCCCGACCGGATAGAGCTTGTAGTGGTCGTCGTAATACGGCGTGCGGGCGTAGAACCATCCCAGGCGCGCGTCGGGGTCGGCGGCGAACTTGGGGTCCGCCGCCAGCTTGGCTTCAAATTCGGCCTTCAGCGCGGGGTCGGCGGCCAGCATTTTCTCGGCCAGGGGGGCGATGGCGTAGCCCTCGATATATTCCACCCGCTGCAGCACCTCGGGGAACATGCCCCAGGCGAAGAAGCTCTCGTCGCTTTCCGGCTCCAGCAGCAGAGTGACCAGCTCGCCCAGCGGCTGGTCGGTCGAGATCCGCACCGAGCCGACGGGCCAGGTGACGCTGCGGGTCTCGTGGGTCACGGGGCCGGCCTCGATCGGCACGCGGCCCTCGCTGGCGCGGGTGGCGATCTTGGGCGCGGTGAGGCGGATCATGTCGACCGTCACCGTCCGGGGCGCCGTCAGGGTCTCCATCGCCACGCCGTGGATGCGCAGGCGCTCGATGACATCGGGCTTGGCCGACGAGATCCAGTAGGCCTTGGCCGGGGTCAATTTCAGGGTCGGCTCGCTGGTATAGAGCGGCAGCGACCAGGGCTTGGGATCGGGCTTGCCCAGCCAGCGCACCTCCTTGCCGCCCGAGGCGGGGGAGTCGTAGGTCTCGTACTGCACGCCCAGGAAGCTGACGGTGCGCAGCGCCTTGACGCCGGCCCCGAAGCCGGTCCCGAAATTGGCCTCGACCACGGCCGGGCGCGCGGCGCGGTCCTTGGCCTCGGCGGCGCGCAGGGCCGCGCCGTCCCGGGCCAGGACCTTCAGGCTCTCCTCCAGCAGGACATAGGTCCCCAGCACCCGCTGGCGATACGGCTTCAGCGAGTGGTTCTCGACCAGCACGGTGGCGATCCGGGCGACGTCGCCATAGCCGTTGGAATAGCGCAGCGAGGCCGGCGAGGCGCCCAGGCCCTTCTTGGGATCGCGGTCGTCGAGCGCGAAGACCAGCTGGCCCGGGATGTGGCCGGCCTTCTTCAGCCCGGCCTCGGTGGCCGGCAGGTAGGCGTTGTCCAGCCAGGCGCTGGTGGCCGGCGAGCGCGCGAAGTCGCCCAGATAGCCGGCCCAGCCGTAGGTGACGTCGTACTGGTAGTCCTCGCCGTCGGTGACGTGGAGGTCCATGTAGAGGTCGGGCTTCACCCGCTCGATCAGGCCGATCATCGCCCGCATCTCCGGCGCGTCCAGCTTGCCGTAATCGCGGTTGAGATTGAGGTTCTGGGCCGTGTGCCGCCAGCCCTGGACCACCGGGCCGCGCTGGTTGGGACGGCTGTAGGGGCTGGCGCGCTCGTGGCCGTCGACGCTGAAGATCGGCACGAAGACCAGGTTCACCCCGTCCAGCAGCTTGTCCTTGCCGTGGAAGGCGATGTCGCGCAGCAGCATCATGCCCGCGTCCTTGCCGTCGATCTCGCCCGGGTGAATGCCGGCCTGGACCAGCAGCACGGGCTTCTTCGGATCGAACCTGTCGCCGTCCTTGGAGACGTAGAGCACCAGCAGGTCGCGGCCCTCGGGCGACTTGCCGAAGGTCTCCATGCGGATCAGGGGCGAGGCGGCGTCCAGCTTCTCCAGCCAGGCGCGGGTCTCCTCGTAGTTCGGCGAGGCGGTCAGGCCGGTCAGCTCCGACGGCGTGATCCACGGGTCGGACGGCTTGGCGATCAGTTTCTCGCTGGCGCCGTGCCAGGCCAGGGTCGGCGGAAGGATCTCGCCGTCCCACGGAGCTTTGGGTGTCTGCGCCATGGAGATGCCCGCCGTCATTGCGACGGCCACGGCCGCCAGACACGTCTTCAACATCTCAAACACCCTCCGGCTCCGTCACGGCCGGGGACATGCGCATGCGCGTGTCCCCTAACCCTGGCTGGACTTCATGGGGACACGCGCATGCGCATGTCCCCGGCCGAAGGGGCGTACTATTTCCGCGTGACCAGGTCCATGAAGCGCTGCTGCAGGACCTTGTCGCTCTTGAACACGCCGCGGAACTGGGTGGTGATCGTCGAGACGTCGTGGTGGTGGACGCCGCGCGTCGACATGCACTGGTGCTCGGCGTCGATCAGCACGGCCACGCCGGCCGCCGAGAGGTGGTCCTCGATGGCGTCGGCGATCTGCATGGTCATGGTCTCCTGGGTCTGGAGACGCTTGGCGAAGATCTCGACCAGGCGCGCCAGCTTGGACAGGCCGACGACCTTGCCGGTCGGCATGTAGGCCACCCAGGCCTTGCCCAGGAACGGCGCCATGTGATGCTCGCAGTGGCTCTGCACGTCGATGCCGCGCAGCATGACCATGTCGTCGTAGCCCTGGACGTCCTCGAAGGTGCGGCTCAGCTCCTTGGCCGGATCGCCCGTATAGCCGGCGAACCACTCGCCATAGGCGTCGACCACGCGCTTGGGCGTATCGAGCAGGCCCTCGCGGTCGGGATTGTCGCCGGCCCAGGCCAGCAGGGTCCGGACGGCGGCCAAGGCCTCGTCTCGGCTGGGGCGCTGGGCGGGTTCAAGATCAAGACCGGTGTCGTTGTCCAAACCGGTCAGGGTTCGCTCGCGGGTCAGTGCGTCCATGTTGTGAGGAGGTCTTTCCACGGGCTGAGTTGCGCCAGAGCGCCCTTCGCCCTGGAATTACGCGTGCCACCCGTTTGTCGCGTTTTCCCTCTGCGGGGTGTCAAAACGCCTGGATAGCTATATGGGAACCTCTCCAAGGCGGGCAACTGTCCTGTCACAATATCGGCGACGCGTTTTCCCATGACCATCAGGCTCCACGACACCATGACGCGCGAAAAGCGCGACTTCGTTCCCGCCGATCCCGGCCGGGTGACGATGTATGTGTGCGGCCCCACGGTCTACAACTACGCCCACATCGGCAACTTCCGGCCGGTGGTGGTGTTCGACGTGCTCTACCGCCTGCTGCGCCACGTCTATGGCGACGACGCGGTGGTCTATGCCCGCAACGTCACCGACGTGGACGACAAGATCAACAAGAAGGCCTTCGACGAGGGCGTCGAGATCGGGGTCATCACCGACCGCTATCTGGCCGCCTATCACGAAGACGCCGCGGCCCTGCTGACCCTGTCGCCGAACCTCGAGCCCAAGGCCACCGCCCATATCGGCGCGATCCTGGAGATGATCGGCAAGCTGATCGACAATGGCAAGGCCTACGCCGCCGAGGGTCACGTGCTGTTCGACACCCAGGCCTTCGCCGACTACGGCCAGCTGTCGGGCCGGGATCTGGACGACATGATCGCCGGCGCCCGGGTCGAGGTCGCGCCCTACAAGCGCCACCCCGCCGACTTCGTGCTGTGGAAGCCCAGCAAGGAGAACGAGCCGGAATGGCCCAGCCAATGGGGCGCGGGCCGTCCGGGCTGGCACATCGAATGCTCGGCCATGATCGACAAGACCCTGGGCCAGACCATCGACATCCACGGCGGCGGCATCGACCTGGCCTTCCCGCACCACGAGAACGAAGTGGCCCAGAGCCGCTGCGCCCACGACGCGCCGGTGCTGGCCAACTACTGGCTGCACAACGGCTTCCTCGACATGGCCGGCGAGAAGATGTCGAAAAGCCTGGGCAATGTGATCATCCCGCACGAGCTGCTGAAGACCGTGCCGGGCGAGGTGATCCGCTGGGGCCTCTTGTCGGGCCACTACCGCCAGCCGCTGGACTGGACGCCCGAGCTGATCGAGCAGAGCCGCAAGGCGCTGGACCGCCTGTACGGCGCCCTGCGTCGCGCCAAGACGGTGGAAGCCGCCGTGTCCGAACCGTCCAAGGAGGTGCTGGCCGCCCTGGGCGACGACCTCAACACCCCGCTGGCGGTGTCGGGCTTCTTCGAACTGTCCAGCGCCATCGAGAAGGCCGTGACGGCCGGGGACGAGGCGGCGATCGCGGCGGGCAAGGGCAAGCTGCTGGCCACGGCCGGCCTGCTGGGCTTCCTGCAAGCCGATCCGGACGCCTGGTTCGAGGGCGACGCCGACGACGACCTGAAGGCCAAGGTGGAAGACTTGCTCAAGCGTCGCTTCGAGGCTCGCCAGGCCAAGGACTGGCCCGCCGCCGACGCCATCCGCGCCGAGATCGACGCCCTGGGCGTGGTGGTCATGGACGGTCCGGCCGGCGCCACCTGGCGCATGAAGGACTGATCCCCATGCCCGTCATCCTCGGACTTGTTCCGAGGACCCCTCGTCCAGCCGAGCTGTCGTTGCCCCTCAAGTTCGCCGCCTCTCCGCTCCACGGGTCTTCCTCCTTCGCGGCGGAAACAGGGATCCTCGGAACAAGTCCGAGGATGACGGTGGAGGGGGAACGGGTCAGGGAGAGATTTGCGACCATGAATACGGAGTTCGACGCTTGAAGCTCGACGAACAGATCGTCCTGGTCTCCGGCGCCGGCCGGGGCCTGGGCGCCGCCATCGCCCGCGCCTTCGCCGCCCAGGGCGCGTCGGTGGTGATCAACTACCGCCGCAGCGAAGCCGCCGCCCTGGCGCTGGCCGAGGAACTCGGCGACCAGGCCGTGGCGATCCACGCCGACGTCAGCGACCGCGAGGAGGCCCGCCGCCTGGTCAACGACGCGGCCGAGCACTTCGGCAGCCATGTGACCACCGTGGTCAACAACGCCCTGGGCGATTTCAGCTTCAACGGCGACGGCCGTCACACCCTCCAGACGATCCCCTGGGAAGACTTCCAGGGCCAGCTGGACGTGTCGCTGCGCGGCTCGCTGAACCTGATCCAGGCCACGGCTCCAGCCATGGAGAACGCCGGCTTTGGCCGGGTGATCAACATCGGCACCAACCTGTTCCAGAACCCGGTGGTGCCCTATCACGACTACACCGCCGCCAAGGCCGCCCTGCTGTCGCTGACCCGCACGGCGGCGGCGGACCTCGGCCCCGGCGGGATCACGGTCAACATGCTGTCGGGCGGCCTCCTGCGCACCACCGACGCCAGCGCCGCCACGCCCGAGGCGATCTTCGACCTGATCGCCCAGTCCACGCCCCTGCGCCGCGTGACCACCCCCGCCGAGTTCGCCGACGCGGTGCTGTTCTTCGCCTCGCCCTGGAGCCGGGCGGTGACGGGCCAGAACCTGGTGGTGGATGGCGGTCTTGTTCGCGACTAGATTACACCCATAATAATCTGCAAAGCCCGCTAGATAGAACGCCATGCAACGCGCCGTAGAATTTCGCACCGGGGTCAAGGCCCCCGCCGAGCTCGTCTGGGAACTGGTCTCCGACTTCTCCACCTGGAAGGACTGGAATCCGGTCCATCCGCGCATGGAGGGCGAGATGCGCATCGGCACGCCGCTGCGGTTCGACCTGGTCGCCGGCGACGGCTCCGCCCAGGCGGTCGAGGCGGTGGTCCAGGACTGGGTGCCCTACGAGCAGCTGCACTGGCGCACCAAGCGCCTGCGCGGCTTCGTGACCGCGATCCGCTATCTGGAGATCGAGAACATGGGGCCGGAGAACGCGACCTTCTCGAACGGCGAGCTGTTCATGGGCCCGCTGGTGCGCTGGATCAGCCGCGACGAGCGCCGCAAGCTGCGCGCCGCCTACACCCGCATGGGCGAGGCGCTGCGCGACCATGCCGAGGCCATCTGGTCCGAACGCCAGAAGAACCCCACATAGGTCCCATGATCGACGACCTCTATTCGGCCCGGATCCTGGGTCTGGTGGCCAACATGCCCCGGGCCGGACGCCTGGCCGCGCCGCACGCCAGCGCCGAGAAGACCGCCAAGCTGTGCGGCAGCCGGATCGTGGTCGACGTGACGGTGGAGAACGGCAAGGTGGCCGACTTTGCTCAGGACGTGACGGCCTGCGCCCTGGGCCAGGCCAGCGCCGCGATCCTCGGCGCCCAGGTGGTGGGGGCCGATCTTTCCGAGATCGAGTTGGCCCGCGACGCCTTGCACGCTATGCTCAAGTCGAACGGCCCGGCTCCCACGGGTCGGTTTTCGGAGCTCGCCGTGCTGGAGCCGGTCAAGGACTATCCCGCCCGTCATGCCTCGACGCTGCTGGCGTTCGAGGCCACGGTGGAGGCTGTCCGCCAGGCCACAGCCCAGGCCCAAACCCGAACTAGCCGCGCTGGCGCCGCTTGATCGGTACTTTTCGCTAGCCGATAAAGTCCCGACTCCGTTCGCGAAAGCGCCGGCATGACACTCTACGAACGCACCGTCGACCTGGGCCTCAAGGCCTACAAGACGACGCTATCGCCCTTCATCGGGCGCCAGTGCCGGTATCTGCCGACCTGTTCGGAATACGCGGCCCAGGCGCTCAAGGATCACGGACCCTTCAAAGGGTCCTGGCTCGCGGTGGGACGGATTTGCCGTTGCAATCCGTTCGGCGGCTCGGGGTACGACCCGCCGCCTCCGCCGAAGACGCCGCGCAAGTGGATATGTGAAGAATGATCGACCTGATTTTCCCCGACGGCTCGGCCCGCCAGTATGCTGACGGTTCGACGGGCCGCGACGTGGCCGCGTCCATCTCCAAGTCCCTCGAAAAGAAGGCCCTGCTGATCAAGCTGGACGGCCAACTGCTGGACCTGGATCGTCCGCTGACGGCCGACCTGCTGGGCGGCGGAAACAAGTTCGAGATCATCACGCGCGAATCGCCCGACGCGCTGGACACCATCCGTCACGACACGGCCCACGTGCTGGCCGAAGCTGTGCAGGAACTTTTCCCGGGCACGCAGGTTACCATCGGACCCAACGTCGAAGACGGGTTCTACTATGACTTCGCCCGCGACGAGCCGTTCAGCCTGGACGACCTGGCCACGATCGAAAAGCGCATGAAGGAAATCGTCGACCGCGACGAGAAGATCACGCGCGAGGTCTGGGACCGCGACGAGGCGATCAAGCACTTCGACGACATCGGCGAGCAGTACAAGGCCCAGATCATCCGCGACCTGCCGGGCACGGACACGATCACGGTCTATCGCCAGGGCCAGTGGAAGGACCTCTGCCGAGGTCCGCACCTGCCGTCGACCAAGCACGTGGGCAAGGCGTTCAAGCTGACCAAGCTGGCCGGCGCCTACTGGCGCGGCGACCAGAACAACGCCCAGCTCCAGCGCATCTACGGCACGTCGTGGGCCTCGGAAGCCGATCTCGAAGCCTACATCAAGCGCATCGAGGAAGCCGAGCGCCGCGACCACCGCAAGCTGGGCAAGGCGCTGGACCTCTTCCACATGCAGGAAGAAGGCCGCGGCATGGTCTTCTGGCACCCCAAGGGCTGGAAGCTGTGGCAGACGCTTGAGGCCTATATGCGCCGCAGCCTCGACAAGGCCGGCTATATCGAGGTCAAGACGCCCCAGGTGCTGGACAAGCACTTCTGGGAAAAGTCTGGCCACTGGGACAAGTATCGTTCCAACATGTTCACGTGCGAGACGGTCGAGGGCGAGATCCTGTCGCTCAAGCCGATGAACTGCCCGGGCCACGTGCAGATCTGGAACGTCGGCCAGCGGTCGTACCGCGAGCTGCCGATGCGCATGGCCGAGTTCGGCGCCTGCCACCGCTACGAGCCGTCGGGCGCCCTGCACGGCCTGATGCGGGTGCGCGCCTTCACCCAGGACGACGCCCACATCTTCTGCCGCGAGGACCAGATCGTCGAGGAGACCGAGCGCTTCATCCGCCTGACGCGGATGATCCACGCGGATCTGGGCATGACGACCAAGTACATCGCCCTGGCCACGCGCCCGGAACTGCGCGCGGGCTCGGACGAGTTCTGGGACAAGGCCGAGGGCATGCTGGCCGAGGCCGCGCGCCTGGCCGGCGTCGAGCCGGTGATCGCCGAAGGCGACGGCGCCTTCTACGCGCCGAAGCTCGACTTCATCGTCCAGGACGCCATCGGCCGCGAGTGGACCTGCGGCACGTTGCAGCTGGACTACGTCCTGCCCGAGCGGCTGGGCGCGGAATATATCGGCGAGGACGGCGCCAAGCATCGCCCCGTGATGCTGCACCGGGCGATCCTGGGTTCGTTCGAGCGCTTCATCGGCATCCTGCTGGAGAACTACGCCGGCGCCCTGCCGCTGTGGTTGGCGCCGGTGCAGGTGGTGGTCGCCACGATCACCTCCGACGCCGACGATTACGCCCAGCGCGTGGCCGACCGATTGACTTCGATGGGCATTCGCGCAGAGGTCGATTTCCGTAACGAGAAGATCAATTACAAGATTCGCGAGCACAGCCTCGCGAAGGTTCCCGTGATCGCAGTGGTCGGGCGTAAGGAAGCCGAGAACGGAGAGGTCGCCCTGCGACGCCTTGGCGGCGAGGGGCAGAAGGTGCTGTCGCTGGAAGACGCCGTCGCGGCGTTGACCGAGGAGGCGACGCCGCCGGACCTGGCCCGGGCTCGCGCGGACGTACGGTCCGCGGAGTTGGCGCAAGCCTGATGAACAGCATTCTCCCGTCTCATTCGACCTTCGTCTCCGGCGTGCGGCCGGTCCGGCCGCGCATCTCGGTGGTGATGGTGGTCTATCAGACGGGAGAGGCGCTGGTCGAAAGCATCCGGCACGTGCTGGCCGAGCCGCTGGTCGAGGAATTCGTCATCGTCGACAACGGCTCGCCGGCGGCCGAGGCCGAGCGCCTGCGCACCCTGGGCATGACCGAGGCGCGGGTGGTGCTGCAGCAGGGCCACGGCAACATCGGCTTCGCGCGCGGCGCCAATCTGGGCGCCGAGACCGCGCGCGGCGAATACATCGTCTTCCTCAATCCCGACGCCAACCTGCAGTCCGGCTGCATCCAGGCCCTGGTCGACGCCTTCGGCGAGCGGCCCGCCCCGATCGTGGTCGGCGCCCGGGTGCTGAACGTCGACGGCAGCGAACAGCGCGGCGGCCGTCGTGGCGAAGTCACCCCGGTGACCACCCTGCTCAGCTTCAGCCAGCTCAGCAGCCGCATCCCCGGCCTGGCCGGCTTCGAGATCCACCGCGAGCACGAGCCGGTGCCGGCCGAGCCGATCGCCCTGCCGACCATCTCCGGCGCCTGCTTCGCCCTGCGCCGCATCGACTTCGAGTTCCTGGGCGGCTTCGACGAGGGCTATTTCCTGCACGTCGAGGACATCGACCTGTGCTGGCGCGCCCGCCAGGCCGGCGGCCAGGTGCTGTTCCAGCCCAAGGCCGAGGTGATCCACCTGGGCCACACCAGCCTGGAGCATCCGCTGAAGGTGGAGTTCCACAAGGGCGTGGGGCTCAGCCGCTACTTCATCAAGCGGGCCGACACCATCCAGCGCTACGTCATCGCCGTGCTGCTGGCTCCGGCCATCATGGTCATGTCGCTGGTGCGCCCCCTGTTCACGGCCCGTCTGCGCAAATGAACCGCAAGACGGTCGTTCGGGCTCTGGACCGCCTGGGGCTGGCGGACACGGCCTTCGGCCTGTTCCAGCGCGCCATGGCCTGGCGGGCCGCGCCCGGCGTCGCCGAAGCCGACGGCGTGCCCGTGCCGCCGGCCTATCTGCGGGTGATCACCGCCGGCCACGCCGACACCGACGCCTTCCTGGCCCAGGGCCGGACCACCTTCGACGAACTGTCGGCCATCGCCGCTCGCCACGGCCTGCCGTTCGAGGACGGCCGCAAGGTGCTGGAGTTCGGCAGCGGCTGCGGACGCCTGGCCCGTTACGCGGCCGGCAAGGCCATCGCCCTCAGCGGCTGCGACATCCATCCGAAGCTCGTGGCCTGGTGCGCCGCCAACCTGCCGGGCCGCTTCGTGCTGTCGCGCCAGACCCCGCCCCTAGCCTTCGAGGCCGGCGAATTCGACGTGGTCTACGCCACCTCGGTCTTCACCCACATGACCGACGGGCCGCTGCGTCAGTGGCTGGCCGAACTGGCCCGCGTGACCCGGCCGGGCGGCCTGGCCATGCTCAGCTTCTTCGACCCGTTGATCCCGGGCGCGCAGGCCTTCGCCGCCGAACTGGCCCGCGACGGCTTCCACATCCGCCAGAACGGGGCCGAGGGCTCCAACCTCTTGTGCGGCTACATGACCCGCGAGGGCTTCGCCGAGCGCGCCGCCCCGCACTGGTCGCTGGTCGAGGTCATCGACAGCCCGGTCTCGGCCAGCGGCCAGGCCATGGCGGTGTTTCGCCGCCAGGGCTGAGACCTCTCAGGCCGGAAACCCGCCGGCCTTGCCCAGGGACGAGGCCGGGGCGGTCTTGCCCAGGCGCTCGCTGACCTCGCGCCCGATGGCGATCAGGGCGGAAAGGTCGTAGCCGGTCTCGAAGCCGGCGCGCTCCAGCATGTAGACGAGGTCCTCGGTCCCGATGTTGCCGGTGGCGTTCGGGGCGAACGGACAGCCGCCCAGGCCGCCGACCGAGGCGTCCAGCACGTCGACCCCGGCCTCGACGCCCGCGAAGGCGTTGGCCAGGCCGGTGTTTCGGGTGTCATGGAAATGCAGGCGCAGGCGCGGCCCCGGGGCGGCGGCGCGCACGGCCTCGACGCGCTTGCGGACGGTCCAGGGGTCGGCGACCCCGATGGTGTCGGCGATGACGATCTCGGCCACGCCCAGGCCGGCGGCCTCGCGGGCGATGGCGACGACTTGGTCTTCCGAGACCTCGCCGTCGAACGGACAGCCGAAGGCCACCGAGATGGTGGCGCTGATCGGCGGGCCGCCCTCGACCGCCTGGCGCTCGACGATGGCGGCCAGGGCGTCGACCTGCTGGGCGCTGGTCGTGCCCTGATTGGCCACACCGAAGCCGTCGGTGGCGCAGACCACGACATTGGCCTCGTCGCACCGGGCGGCCACGCAGCGCTCCCAGCCCCGCATGTTCAGCACCAGGCCGATGCGGGCGTGGACCAGGTCGGCGGGCAGGCCGGCCATGATCTCCTCGGCCCCGGCCATCTGCGGCACGCGATTGGGGTTCACGAACGACACCGCCTCGATGCGCCTGGCGCCGGCCGCCTCCAGCCGGCGGATCATCGAGAGCTTCTCCTCGACGCTCAGCGACAGCTTCTCGTTCTGCAGGCCGTCGCGCGGGCCGACCTCGACGATCTGGATGAAGCGGCTCATCGGCGGGGCTCCTCTTCGGCCGCCTCGCCCTCCTCGTCGGGCGCGATCGGCGCGCCGCGATAGAGGGTCAGCCGTTCCTTGTCGCCGTCGGAATAGTCGAAGCCGTCGACCACGCCCGCCGGACGCGCCATCTGACCCAGCTCGGCCAGGGCGGCCTGGAAGGCGGCCTCCTGGCGGCCCTCGACCACGGCGGGCCGGCCCTCGGCCACGGCCTGGGCGGCGCCCGCCGGATCGGTCAGCTCGGTGGTGGTGCCCAGCAGGAACACCATGCTGGGCTCGGCGTAGCCGGTGACGGCGACGGGACCGGGCGCGCCCCTGCGCGGCGCCAGATCGGCCTTCTCCAGCGCCTTCTCCAGGCGCGGCGACAGCAGCAGCGGCTCCAGGCGCGGCACGAGCAGACTCACCAAGGCGCCGTGGGCCAGGATCCCCAGCACCCCGGCCGAGACCAGGGCGGTGGCGGCGGTCTTGCGCATCACCAGCACCGCCCCCGCGAGCCCGGCGGCCAGGAACAGCAGGGCGGTCAGGAGGGTGACGGGCAGGTCGCCCGGATCGCCGTAGTCCTTGTGCAGATAGCCGACCAGCCCGGCGAACAGCACCCCGGCCAGGGCCGACAGCACCGCCCCGACGACGCGCGAGATCTTGCCCAGCGGCGCCCGCAGCGACGCGGCCATCAGCATGGCCAGGGCCGGGAAGGCGGGCAAGGTGTAGTGCACCAGCTTGGTCGGCAGGATCTCGAACACCAGCCAGGTGGGGATCAGCCAGCACAAAGCGAAGCGGATCCCCGCCTCCTTGCGGCCGGTCCAGCCCAGCACTACGCCCGACGGCAGCAGCAGGGTGGCCGGAAACACCAGCAGGAAGGCGGCCAGGGCGTAGACGCCGAACGGGGCGCCGTGACTCTCCTGGCCGCCGGCCAGCTTGGGGGCGAGGTCGCCGCCCACCGCCGTGGACCAGAAGGCCCCATCGGTGGCCACGGTGATCATCATCGCCCAGGGCAGGACGATGGCCGCCGCCAGGGTCAGGCCCCAGCCCCAGCCCAGGTCCTTAAGCCACGGCGCCTTGCGGTCCCAGATCCACAGGGCGATCACGCTGAGCGCCACCACCATCAGGCCGACCGGGCCCTTGATCAGCACGCCCATGGCCAGGCCGATCCAGAAGGCGAGCTTGGTCCAGCGGTTCACCGTCTCGCCGGCCAGGTGGGCGGCGTAGATGCGGGCGATCGCCGCCATGGCCAGGGTGGTGAAGCCGCACAGGGCCGCATCGGTCTTGGCGATGAAGGCTTCGGTCGACAGCAGGATGGTCGCGCCCAGGATGCCGCCGGCCAGCAGGCCGGTCTTGGGACTCAGCAGGGCCGAGGCGCCCCAGGCGCACGCGGCGGCGGCCAGCATGGCGCCCAGCAGCGAGGGAATGCGATAGGCCCAGATGCCCCGGTCCTCGGCGGCCGAGAAGGCCGTGACGCTGGCGGCCTGCAGCCAATGGATGCCGACGGGCTTCTTGAAGCGCGGCTGATCCTGGAACTTGATGACCACCAGGTCGTCGGTTTCCAGCATCTGGGCGGTGGCCTGGGCGAAGCGCGATTCGTCGCGATCCAGCGGCGGCATGGCGAACAGGCCGGGCAGGCCGGCGATCAAGGCCACCAGGGCGGCGAACAGCGGACCGCGCCAGCCGCGGCTCCAGTCATCCAGGCGCGATTCAAGTGTCATCATGCTGGAATAGCACGATCCTTCTTTTAGGCTATTTTTGCGCTATGAGAGGCCGATGACCGCTCCCGTTTCCGCTTCTCCCGACTATTCGATCGTCGTTCCCGTCTTCGATGAAGGCGGCGCCGCGCCGGCCCTGGCCCGCGAGATCGCGACGGCCTTCGCCGGCGAGAACCACGAGATCATCTTCATCGACGACGCCAGCCGCGACGACACCAAGGCGCTGCTGACGGCGCTGAAGGCCGAGATCCCGCAGCTGCGGGTGCTGGGCCATCGCAAGAACTCGGGCCAGAGCCGCGCCGTGCGCAGCGGCGTGCTGGCCGCCCGCGCGCCCATCGTCGTCACCCTGGACGGCGACGGCCAGAACGACCCGGCCGACGCGCCGCGCCTGGCCAAGGCCTTGAAGGCCGGCCCGCCCGAACTGGCCCTGGTCGGCGGCGAGCGGGTCAAGCGCCAGGATTCCAGCGCCAAGCGCTTCGCCTCGAAATTCGGCAACGGCGTGCGCAAGCGCCTGCTGAAGGACACCGCCAACGACACCGGCTGCGGGCTGAAGGCCTTCCGCCGCGAGGCCTTCCTGCGCCTGCCCTACTTCGATCACATCCACCGCTACATCCCGGCCCTGATGCTGCGCGAGGGCTACGAGGTGGCGTTCCAGCCGGTGAACCACCGCCACCGCGAGAGCGGCGTGTCGAAATACACCAACTTCGGCCGGCTGAAGGCCTCGGTGTCGGACCTGCTGGGCGTGATGTGGCTGCAGACCCGGGCCCGCAATCCGCAGGGCGTCGACGAGGTCTGATCGACGCGGGGCGCGCGCTGCGCCTTGCCGCGCCCCCGCCGCCTCGTCCATAAGACGCCATGGACGAAAACCTGTTGCATGACGTGCTCGCCGCCGCGCGCAAGGCCGGCGCCGACGCCGCCGAAGCCGTGTTCGCTCAGCGCCAATCCCTCTCCGTCAGCGTTCGCCTGGGCGAGCTGGAGGAGGTCGAGCGCGAGGAATCCCGCGACATCGGCCTGCGTGTCTTCGTGGGCAAGCAGAGCGCCACGGTGTCGGGTTCGGACATCTCGCCCGAGGGCCGCGCCAAGCTGATCGACCGGGCCGTGGCCATGGCCCGCCTGGCGCCGGAGGATCCCTACGCGGCGCTCGCCCCGGCCGAGCGCCTGGCGCGCGGGCCGTTCAAGGACCTGGACCTCTTCGACCCCACCGAGCCCTCGGCCGAGACCCTGGAGGACCAGGCGCGGCAGGCCGAGGCCGCCGCCCGCGCCATCGAAGGCGTGACCAATTCCGACGGCGGCAGCTCGTCCTGGAGCGCCTCGACCTGGCGGCTGGCCACCAGCGAGGGCTTCGACGGCCTGCACAAGGCCAGCGGTTTCGGCCTCTCGGCCTCGGCCATCGCCGGCGAGGGCGCGGGCATGGAGCGGGGCGGCGAGGGCCGCTCGACCCGCCACGCCGCCGACCTGCCCAGCCCCGAGAGCATCGGCGCCAAGGCCGGCGAGCAGGCCGTCGCCAAGCTGAACCCTCGCAAGATCGCCTCGACCACCGCTCCGGTGATCTTCGAGAATCGTCTGGCCATGTCGCTGATCAGCCCGCTGATCGGCGCGATCTCGGGTCCGTCCATCGCCCGCGGCACCTCGTTCCTGAAGGACAAGCTGGGGCAGGCGATCTTCGCCAAGGGCGTGAACCTGCTGGACGATCCGTTCCGGGTGCGCGGCCTGGGCTCGGCCCCGTTCGACGACGAGGGCGTGGCCTGCGAGCAGCGCAACCTGATCGACGACGGCGTGCTGACCACCTGGCTGATGAACATCAGCTCGGCCAAGCAGCTGGGTCTGCAGTCGACCGGCCACGCCTCGCGAGGCCTGGCCGGCCCGTCGGGCGTCTCGACCCATAACCTGACGATGCAGCCGGGCACGCAAGACCTGCCGGGCCTGATGGCCGACGCGGGCACGGGCCTCCTGGTGACCTCGATGTTCGGTCCCTCGCTGAACGGCAACACCGGCGACTGGTCGGTGGGCTGCTCGGGCTTCTGGTTCGAGAACGGCGTCTCCACCGGTCCGGTCACCGAGATCACCGTGGCCGGCAACCTGATCGACATCTACGCCCGCCTGGTTCCCGGCTCGGACCTGGAGATCCGGGGGGCCAGCAACAGCCCGTCCCTGCTGGTCGACGCCCTGGCGATCGCCGGCAAATGACCGACCTGGACCTGATCCTCGACGCCGCGCGCGAGGCCGGGGCCCTGGCGGTCTCGGCGCGCGAGGGCGGCCTGAAGATCTGGTCCAAGGACGGCGGCTCGCCGGTCACCGACGCCGACCTGGCGGTGGACGCCCTGCTGAAGGACCGCCTGCGTGCGGCCCGTCCCGACTATGGCTGGCTGTCGGAGGAGACGGTCGACGACCCGGCGCGCCTGTCCACCACCCGCCAGTTCCTGGTCGATCCCATCGACGGCACGGCCGCCTATATGAAGGGCAAGCCGTGGTTCTCGGTCTCCATCGCCGTGGTCGAGGCCGGACGCCCCGTCGCCGGGGTGGTCTACGCCCCGGCCCTGGACGAGCTCTACGCCGCCACCGCCGAAGGCGAGGCCACGCTGAACGGCGCGCCCATCGCGCCCGGCGTCGCCACGACGCTGGACGACGCGGCCATGCTGGGCGACGCGCGGATGTTCGTGCACCCGTCCTGGCCCACCCCGTGGCCGCCGATGCGGGTGGAGAGCCGCAACTCCATCGCCTATCGCCTGTGCCTGGTGGCCGACGGCCGCTTCGACGCCGCCATCGCCTTGTCGGCCAAGAACGAGTGGGACCTGGCCGCCGCCGACCTGATCTGCGCGCGTGCGGGGGCGGTCCTGACCGACCATCTGGGCCGATCCTTCACCTATAATCGGACAATTCCGCTGCTTCCGAGCGTGGTTTGCGCCAATCGGGCGCTTCAGCCGTTGATCCTGTCACGCGTCGGGCATATCGACCTGCCATAACGATAACTTCCGCGCAGGATATTCCCCCCTATGTCCGACAAGCAGCTTCTTCATCTCGTGATCGGCGGCGAACTGAAGAACGTTTCCGATATCGAATTCCGCGACCTGTCCCAGGTGGAATTCGTCGGCGCCTACGCCACCTACGCCGACGCCCACGCCGCCTGGAAGGCCAAGGCCCAGGCCACCGTCGACAACGCCCACGCGCGCTACTTCATCATCCACGCGCACAAGCTGCTGGATCCGAGCACGGACTGATCGTCCTGATCCTTCTCCCCTTGCGGGAGAAGGTGTCAGCCGAAGGCTGACGGATGAGGGGTCGCACAGACGACAAAAGCCGCGACCGGCCTTTCGGCTTGTCGCGGCTTTTCTGTTCTTCAACCCCTCACCCGACCCCACTCCGTGGGGCCACCCTCTCCCGCAAGGGGAGAGGGATTATTCTCTACGCAAGATCCCTTCCGTCACGATCCCGCCGATCATCCCAGCCCGGAAGTCGGCCTTGATCTTCACGGGGTCGTAGTCGGGACTCTCCACCCACTGGGTGAAGGTCAGGCCCTTGGGGGCCGCGTCGGTCAGGTAGCGTTCGAAGGTGTAGTCCAGCACCCCCGTCTTGCCCTGCTTGATGTGCAGGTACTTGAACGACAGCTGCTCCAGGGCCTCCTCGATGGGCATGCCCAGGCGGTAGTGGCAGTAGAGCACGCTCATGATGCCCGCCCGGTCCGCGCCGGACTTGCAGTGCAGCAGGGCCGGATATTCGATGCTCTCGAACAGGTCGCGCGCCCCCAGCACTCGCTCCTTGATCGGCACCTCGCGCGAGGTGATCACGAAGTCGACCATCTTCAGGCCCTGCTTCTCGCAGGCGTATTTCTCGAGCGCGTAGAAGCTGCCGTCGAACCCGCCGCGCAGGTTGATGATCGTCTTGACGCCCTTCTTCTTCCACTCGGCCAGCTGGTGGGGCCAGGGCTGGTTGGTGCGCACCAGTTCGGGGCTGATCCAGTGGTCGTTCTTGAAGCCCAGGCGCAGATAGGCGTGGTCGTTCCACAGGTACGACAGGTAGGTCTTGAAACGTCCCCAGCGGGTGGAGGTGTCGTAGCCGGGCAAGCGGTCGGTCCTTCGGTGAAGAGGCCTAAGTAGGCGCCACAGCCCTGTAATGCAAAAGCCACAGCGCCGCACCCCCGCCGCAATGACAGGCCATAGCCCAGCTTGACAGTCCCGCCCCGAAATCCGACCCCTGGCCGCATGACCGATCCCACAGCGCCGCAAGCCACCAACCGCGCCCTCGCCGCGCGGATCTGGCGCGACTTCCTGCGTCCGCGCTGGAAGGGCCTGGTGGTATCGGTGCTGTGCGCCGCCGTGGTGGCCCAGCTCAGCGTCCAGCTGGCCCGGATCATCGAGCCGGCCATCGACCAGTTGATCACCCACCCCAAGCCCGGCGCGATCTGGGCCATCCCCCTGACCATCGCGGGCCTGGCCCTGGGCCGGGGCCTGTTCCAGGTGATCCAGGCCAACCTGATCAACCGCATCGGCAACGGCGTGGTCGGCGACATGCAGGTGCGCCTGTTCGGCAAGCTGGTTCGCTCGGACCTGGCCCGGCTGCGCGGCGCCCATTCCGGCTCCTACGTCGCCTCGGTGCTCTATGACGCCGGCCTGATCCGCGAGGCGGCGACCACCGGCGTGGTCAACTATGTGCGCGAGTTCCTGACCGTGATCGGGGCGCTGGTGGCGATGTTCGGCTTCGACCCGCTGCTGGCCGCCGCCATCCTGCTGGTGGCGCCCCTGGCCAGCCTGATCATGCGGCGGTTCTCCAAGCGCACCACCAAGGCCGCCAAGGGCGCCATGGGCGAGACCTCCAACCTGTCGACCGCGATCATGGAGAGCCTGGACGGGGTCAAGATCGTCAAGATGGAGAACCGCGAGGCCTACGAGGAGGCGCGCGTGGCCCAGGTGGTCGAGCGCCGCCAGCGCCACCTGATCAAGGGCTCCAACGCCAAGGCCATGGCCGCCCCGGCCACCGAGAGCTTCACCACGATCCTGGTGGCCCTGGTCTTCGTCTATGCCGGCTGGCGGGCCACCAGCGGCGCCCTGGCCCTGGGGCCGTTCACGCTGAAGCCGATGACCGCCGGGGTGTTCTTCGCCTTCCTGACGGCGCTGCTGATGGCCGCCCAGTCGCTGCGCCAGGTGGCCAACCTGCAGACGGTGTTCAGCGAGGGCCTGACCGCCGCCCGGCGCCTGTTCCAGCAGTTGGACGTCGAGGCCACCATCGTCGATCCCGCCGACGCCAAGGCCCTGCCGCCCGGCGAGGCGACCATCGCGTTCGAGAACGTCAGCTTTGCCTATGGCGAGAACGCTCCGGCCCTGCACGACGTCTCGATCACCGCCAGCCGGGGCGAGACCATCGCCCTGGTCGGCCCCTCGGGCGGCGGCAAGAGCTCGCTGCTGAACCTGATCCCGCGCTTCTACGACGTCACCGGCGGGGCGGTGACCATCGACGGCCACGACGTGCGCGGCGTGACCCTGGCCAGCTTGCGCGACCGCATCGCCCTGGTCACCCAGGAGCCGTTCCTGTTCGACGACACCATCCGCGCCAACATCGCCTATGCCCGCCCGGGGGCGGCCGAGGACGAGATCGAGGCGGCGGCCCGCCAGGCGGCGGCCCACGACTTCATCTCCGACCTGCCGCTGGGCTACGACACCATCGTCGGCGAGGCCGGGGCGCGGCTGTCGGGCGGCCAGCGCCAGCGCATCGCCATCGCCCGGGCCTTCCTCAAGGACGCCCCGATCCTGC
Organism: Caulobacter sp. GW821-FHT09B08; assembly: GCF_059418225.1. NCBI lineage: Bacteria > Pseudomonadati > Pseudomonadota > Alphaproteobacteria > Caulobacterales > Caulobacteraceae > Caulobacter > Caulobacter sp. GW821-FHT09B08. Next base: position 727,101 of record NZ_JBWKPL010000001.1, read on the forward strand.
TGCTGGACGAGGCCACCAGCGCGCTCGACACCGAGAGCGAGGCCCAGGTCCAGGCGGCGCTGGAGCGGCTGATGGCCGGCCGCACCACCATCCTGATCGCCCACCGCCTGTCGACCGTGAAGGGCGCCGACCGCATCTACGTGATCGACCGGGGCCGGGTCGTGGAGACCGGGACCCACGCGGCCCTGGTGCGCCAGAAGGGGCTCTATGCGCGCCTGGCCAAGGCCCAGGACCTGGACCATCTGCCGGAGAACGCCGAATGAGGCCTCTGCGCTGGCCCCTGGTGATCACGATCCTGTCGTCGATCTTCGCCGGCTACTCCAAGCTCGTCTTCCACACCCTGCGCATGACCCGCGAGGGCCAGGAGCACGCCGAAGACGTCTGGGCGAAGGGTCGCGAGACCGGCTCGGGCGCGATCCTCTGCTTCTGGCACGCGCGCATCCCGATGTCGCCGCTGACCTGGCCGCAGGACCCGTCGCGCCAGGACATGCGGGCCCTGATCTCGCGCTCGGCCGACGGCGAGTTCATCGCCCAGACCGTCGAGAAGCTGGGCTTCCCCTCGATCCGGGGCTCGTCGACCAAGAAGTCCGACCCGGCCAAGAACAAGCACGGCGAGCAGGCCTTCCGCGACATGATCAAGTGGGTCAAGGACGGCGGCGGCGTGGCCATCACCCCCGACGGCCCGCGCGGCCCGGCCGAGCGCATGGAGAAGGGCACCCCGTCCCTGGCCCGGGTCACCGGCGCCCCGGTGATCTTCGTGGGCCTGGCCGCCAAGCCCTGCCTGCGCCTGGGCTCGTGGGACCGCACGGTGATCCCCCTGCCCTTCGCCAAGGCCGCCATGGTCTGGAGCGCGCCCACGGCCGCCGGCCGGGGCGACGACCCCGACGCCCTGGTCGACGACTGGGCGGCCCAACTGTCGGCCGTGACCCGGCGGGCGGAAGAGATCGTGGGGCTGGAGCCGGATGTCGTCTAGGGCCGCGGGCCTGGTCGCCCTGGCTCTGCTCCTGAGCCCCGCCGTGGCCGCCGCCGCGCCCGGCGACGGCTTCGACGTGACGCGCTACGACCTGGCCCTGACGCCGGACGTCGCCAACCGGACGGTCGCCGGCCGCGAGACGATCACCCTGCGCGCCACCGGCGACGGACTGCGGCGGCTGAGCTTCTCGGCCAACGCCCTGACCATCGACAGCGCCACGTTGGACGGCGCGCCGGTGGCCGTAAGCGCCGGCGCCGGCGGCCTGAGCTTCGACCTGCCCGCGCCGCTGGCGCGCGGGCGCGTGGTGCGGCTGGAGCTGGCCTATCACGGCCGCCCCGCGCGCGGTTTCGAGGGCTCGGCGACCGCGCTCTACACCAGCTATTTCGCCTGCGACTGGATGGTCTGTCCGCAGGAGCGCTTCGGCGACAAGGCCGAGTTCGCGCTGGACCTGACCGTACCGACCGGCATGGACGCGCTCTCGGTCGGCGAGCGGGTCGCCCGGCGGCCTTTGCCAAGCGGCGGCGAGGTTCAGAGCTGGCGGGCGCCCCGCCCCTATTCGCCCTATCTGTTCGGCTTCGCGGTCGGCCGGTTCGTCCGCGCCGAGGAGCGGGTCGGTTCGGCCCGGCTCGCCTATCTGAGCGACGTCGCCGCCCCGGACGACCTGAAACGCCGGTTCGCCGACACCGGCGCGATGGCCCGCTTCTTCGCCGACAAGGCCGGCGCGCCCCTGCCCGCCCCGACCTACAGCCAACTCCTCGTCGCGGGCCGCGAGGCCCAGGAGGCGGCGACCTATGCGGTGCTGGGCGCCGAGGCCGTGCCCGGGGCGCCGGGCGATCCGGCCCAGGACTGGGCCATCGCCCACGAACTGGCCCATCAGTGGTGGGGCAATCTGGTCACCAGCGACGGCTTGAAGGACTTCTGGCTCAACGAGGGCGTCACCACCTTCATGACCGCCGCCTGGAAGGAGCACCGCTACGGCCGCGCCGCCTACGAGGCCGAGCTGACAACGGCGCGCGCGCGTCTGGAGAAAGCGCGGGCCGCCGGCTTCGACAAGCCCCTGGCCTGGGACGGCGCCTATCCCACCCTGGGGACGCGGCGCGCCGTCCAGTACAGCAAGGGCGCGCTGTTCCTGGACCACCTGCGGACCACCCTGGGCGAGAAGGCCTTCTGGGCCGGGCTGCGGCGCTACACTCGCGCCCACGCGGGCGGGGTGGTCACCAGCCGCGACCTCCAGCGGGCGATGGAAGCCTCCAGCGGCCGGGACCTTAATCCGCTGTTTTCAGAGTGGGTGTTCGGCGGCGATTGATCCGTCCGCCCCTTGGTGGGAAGAAGACCCCATGCCGCACGACCACGCCGACCACGCGCACGACCACCATGGCCACGATCACGGTCACGACCATGGGCACAAGCACGCGCACGGCCACGATCACGGCCACCACCATCACGGTCCCGGCGGTCACAGCCACGCGCCCAAGGACTTCGGCAAGGCCTTCGCCATCGGCGCGACGCTGAACATCGGCTTCGTGGTGGCCGAGGCGGTCGCCGGCCTGATGACCCACTCGCTGGCCCTGCTGGCCGACGCCGGCCATAACCTGTCGGACGTGCTGGGGCTGTTCATGGCCTGGGGCGCGGTGATCCTGGCCAAGAAGGCGCCGGGCGGGCGCCACACCTACGGCCTGCGCAAGGGCACGATCCTGGCCTCGCTGACCAACGCCGTCTTCCTGCTGGTGGCCGTGGGCGCCATCGCCTGGGAGGCCGCGCGCCGCTTCGCCGATCCCCAGCCCATCGAGACCGGCCCGGTGATGATCGTGGCCGCCATCGGCATCGTCATCAACACCGCCACGGCCCTGATGTTCATGAAGGGCTCCGAGCACGACCTCAACATCCGCGGGGCCTTCCTGCACATGGCCGCCGACGCCGCCATCTCGGCGGGCGTGGTGGTGGCCGCCGCGGCCATGTGGGCCACCGGCTGGCTGTGGCTGGACCCGGTGGTGAGCCTGGGCATCGTGCTGGTCATCGTGATCGGCACCTGGGGCCTGCTGCGCGACAGCCTGGACCTGGCGCTGGACGCCGCCCCGCGCGGCATCGACGTGAAGGCGGTCAAGGCCTGGCTGGCCGAGCGCCCCGGCGTCAGCGAGGTGCACGACCTGCACATCTGGGCCATGAGCACCACCGAGACCGCCATGACCGCCCACCTGGTGCGCCCGGAAAACCCCGACAACGACCAGTTCCTGCACGACATCTGCGGGGAGATGTCCCGCCGCTTCAACATTGGGCACGTGACCATCCAGGTCGAGAGCGGGGGCGTGGCCACCTGCCACCTGGCCCACGCGGACGCGGTGTGAGCCTTCCCCTTTCCCTGCAGCTCTATCGCGTGGCCACCACCGCGCTGGAGCCGTTCGCGCCGCTGGTCCTGGCCCGCCGCGCCAAGGCCGGCAAGGAAGACCGCGCGCGGCTGCACGAGCGGCTGGGCAAGCCGAAGACGGCCCGCCCGCCCGGTCGCCTCGTCTGGCTGCACGGCGCCAGCGTCGGCGAGAGCCTGTCGATCCTGCCCCTGGTGGAGCGCCTGCGGACCGAGCGGCCGGACGTGGTTGTATTGGTGAGCTCCGGCACCGTCACCTCGGCAGAGCTCCTGGCCCGCCGTCTGCCGGAAGGCGCGATCCATCAATATCTGCCGGTCGACACGCCCGGCGGCGCCCGGCGGTTCCTGGACCACTGGCGGCCCGACCTGGCGGTTTTCGTCGAGAGCGAGCTGTGGCCGAACCTCCTGCTGGCCGCCAAGGCGCGCGGGGTGAAACTGGCCCTGGTCTCGGCCAAGCTGTCGGACAAGAGCTATGACGGCTGGCGGGCGCGGCCGTTCGCGGCCCACGAACTATTCGGCGGCTTCGACCTGATCCTGGCCCAGGACGGCCGCGCGGCCGAGCGCCTGCGCAGCCTGGGCGGCCGGGTGGCCGGCGAGGCGGACCTGAAGTTCGGCTCGGACCCGTTGCCGGTCGACGAGGCGGCCCTGGCCAGCCTCCGCGTGCGGCTCAGCGACCATCCGGTGCTGCTGGCCGCCAGCACCCATCCGGGCGAGGACGAGATCGTGCTGGCCGCCTGGCGCGCCCTTGAGGATCGTCCGCACCTGGTCATCGTGCCCCGCCATCCCGAGCGCGGCCCCGCCGTCGCCGACATGGCTCTGGCCACCGGCGCCACCGTGTCCCTCCGCAGCCAGGAGCCCGACGACAGCGCCGAGGTGATGGTGGCCGACACCCTGGGCGAGCTCGGCCTCTGGTACCGCCTGGCCGACCTGGCCGTGGTGGCCGGCAGCCTGGTCCCGGGGATCGGCGGCCACAATCCGCTGGAGCCGGCGCGGCTGGAGTGTCCCATCGTCTCGGGCCCTCACATCGAGAACTGGCTGACCGCCTATGCCGAGCTGCGCGCCGCCGAGGGCGTGGCCTTCGCCGACGGCTCGGTGCTGGGCGAGCGCCTGGCGGGGCTGCTGGCAAACCCGGAAGCCCTGAAGTCCCAGGCCGGCCGCGCCCGGATCTTCACGGTCCGCCGCGACGCCGAGGCCCGGGCGGCGCTGGACCGCATCGTCGCCCTGCTGGACGCGGGAGACGCCGCATGAAGCTGGCCACACCCCGCTGGTGGTACCGCCGCGACGGCGCGCCCAGCCCGGTCACCCGCGCCCTCCTGACCCCGCTGTCGTGGATCTGGGCCGCGGAGACCGCCCGCCGCATCGCCCGCGCCCAGCCGCGCGGGGCCGACTGCGCGGTGATCTGCGTGGGCAATCTGACGGTCGGCGGGGTGGGCAAGACGCCCATCGTGCGCGAGCTCTTGCTGACCCTGTCTCAACGTGGCCGAAGGGCTCACGGCCTGTCGCGCGGCTATGGCGGTCGGCTGAAGGGCCCGACCCGGGTCAATCCCTCCCGCCACACCGCCAAGGACGTGGGCGACGAGCCGCTGATGCTGGCCCAGGACTTCCCGATCTGGGTGTCGCGCGACCGGGTGCTGGGCGCGCGCAAGGCGGCCGCCAACGGCGCCGAGGTGGTGGTCATGGACGACGGCCACCAGAACCCCGACCTGCGCAAGACGCTGTCGTTCGTGGTGATCGACGGCGAGACCCGCGACGACGAGTGGCCGTTCGGCGACGGCCGGGTGTTCCCCGCCGGGCCGATGCGCGAGCCGCTGAACGTGGGCCTGGCCCGGGCCGACGCGGCCATCGTGCTGTTGCCGGCCGACCTGCCGACGGCCGATCCCGAACTGCTGGCCCTGCTGGGCGACACCCCGGTGCTGATCGCCCGCCTGGAGCCGGCCACGCCGCCGCCCAAGGGCCGCCAGCTGGGCTTCGCCGGCATCGGCAAGCCCTGGAAGGTGGAGCGCTCGCTGAAGGCGGCCGGCTGCCACCTGGTGGACTTCGCGCCTTATCCCGACCACGGCGACTACGACGAGGCGACGCTGAAGTTCCTGTGGGAACGCGCTCAGAGCTTCAGCGCCGGGCTGGTGACGACGGAGAAGGACTGGGTGCGGCTGCCGGCGGAATGGCGGGATCGCGTGACGCCGTGGCCCGTGCGGGCAAGGTTCGAGGACGAGGCGGCGCTGGGGCGGCTGCTGGAGAAGGCGGGGCTTTGAGACTCTCCCCTCCCCCTTGATGGGGGAGGGGTCGGGGGTGAGGGTGATCGCGGAGGCAAGGCTCGCGCTCGATCCTGTAGCGCTGTCACCCCCATCCCCAGCCCTTCCCCCATCAAGGGGGAAGGGGGCTTATTGCGCCCCCGCCTTCTTGGCGAACTCCCACGCTCCGCGCGCCAGCACCGGCACCCGGGCCTCCATCAGCTCGGCATGCGCGCTGGCCGCCGTCCCATCCCGCACCCGCCCCACGATGCCCTGGCAGATGCCCGCCAGGCGGAAGAGGTTGTAGCTGAAGTACCAGTCCAGGTTCGGCAGGCCGTCGCGGCCCGTCGCCTTGCAATACTGCGCCACGGCCTCGGGAATGGTGGGCACGCCATAGGCGGTCAGGTCCTGGATCTCGGCCAGGCCGCCCCGCTGGTCGGACGGCATCACCCAGTTCATCAGGAAGTAGCTGAAGTCGGCCAGCGGGTTGCCCAGGGTCGACAGTTCCCAGTCCAGCACCGCCACCACGCGCGGCTCGGTGGCGTGCAGGATCATGTTGTCCAGGCGGTAGTCGCCATGGACGATCGAGGTCTGGTCGTCGGGCGGGCAGCTTTTCGGCAGGAAGTCGATCAGCCGGTCCATCTCCTCGATCGTCTTGGTCTCGGACGCCTTGTACTGCTTGGTCCAGCGGTCGATCTGGCGGGCGAAGTAGTTGCCCGGCTTGCCGTAGTCGGCCAGGCCCACGGCGGCGTAGTCGACAGTGTGCAGGGCCGCCAGGGTGGCGATCTCGGCCTCGTAGATCGCCCGGCGCTCGGCGGGGGCGTAGTCGGGCAGGGTCCCGTCCCAGAGGATGCGGCCTTCCACATTGTCCATCACGTAGAAGATCGTGCCGATCACGTCCTCGTCCATGCACAGGGCGTAGGCCTTGGCGACGGGGAAGTTCGCCTTGTTCAGCCCCGAGATCACCTTGAACTCGCGGTCGACGGCATGGGCGCTGGGCAGCAGCTTGCCGGGCGGCTTGCGGCGCAGGACGTATTTCTTGGCGGGCGTGACCAGCTGGTAGGTGGGGTTGGACTGGCCGCCCTTGAACTGGCGCACCTCCAGCGGGCCGGCATAGCCCTCGACATTGGCTTCAAGCCAGGTCGCCAGCCTGGCCTCGTCGATGGCGTGGCGCGGGTCGACGGGCTTGGTGCCCGAGTTCATGTCCTGGGCGGACTGTTCGGCCACGGCCATCGCTGTTCTCCCCAACGCTTGTTTGAAAGGGAGTTTAGAGGGTGGGGCGGCGGGCGCAATCCCAAATGCCCCCTTCCCCCTTGATGGGGGAAGGGTCGGGGATGGGGGTGACTGCGGCGGCGACGGTGTCTCGAACGCTACGCGTTCACCCCCATCCGACCGCTTCGCGGCCACCTTCCCCCATCAAGGGGGAAGGATCAGAACCTAGTGCTGGCTCAGCGCCCGCCAGCCGATGTCGCTGCGATAGAACCCGCCCTCCAGCGACACCGTCCCCAGCGCCGCATAGGCCACGTCGCGGGCCTCGTGCAGGGTCGCGCCCAGGGCGCAGACGTTCAGCACGCGGCCGCCCGAAGCCACCAGGCGGCCGTCGGCGTCGCGGGTCGTGCCGGCGTGGAAGATCACGGCCTCGCCGCCGAACTCGCTGTCGGCGCCCTGGATCAGGCCGCCGGTCTTGGGCGCGTCGGGATAGCCCTCGGCGGCCAGCACGACGCAGATCGCCGCCTCGTCGCGCCACTTCGGAGGCTCGGCCAAGGCCAGCTCGCCCTTGGCGGCGGCCAGCAGCAGCGGGACGAGATCGCTCTCAAGCCGCAGCATCAGGGTCTGGCATTCGGGATCGCCGAAGCGGGCGTTGTATTCGACGAGCTTGGGGCCCGTCGGCGTCAGCATCAGCCCGGCATAGAGCACGCCCACATAGGGACGCCCCTCGGCGGCCATGCCCTCGACGGTGGGGACCACCAGCTCGCGCCAGGCCTGCTCGACCAGGGCGTCGGTCAGCACCGGCGGGGGCGAATAGGTGCCCATGCCGCCGGTGTTGGGGCCTTCGTCGCCGTCATAGGCGCGCTTGTGGTCCTGGGCCGCGCCGAACAGGACGGCGGTCTTGCCGTCGCAGATCGCGAACAGCGAGGCCTCCTCGCCGTGCATGAACTCCTCGATCACCACGCGCGCCCCGGCCGAGCCGAAGCGACCGCCCAGCATGTCCAGCACGGCGGCGTCGGCCTCTTCGCGCGTGGCGGCGATGGTCACGCCCTTGCCGGCGGCCAGGCCGTCGGCCTTGATCACGAACGGCGCTTCCAGGGTGTCCAGGAACGTCCCGGCCGAGGCCGCGTCGGTGAACACGCCATAGGCCGCCGTCGGCAGGCCGTGGCGGGCGCAGAAGTCCTTGGTGAAGGCCTTGGAGGTCTCCAGCTGCGCCGCCTGGGCGCTGCCGCCGAAACAGGGGATGCCGACCTTGGCCAGTTCGTCGGCCAGGCCGACCTCCAGCGCCGATTCCGGACCCACCACCACCAGGTCGGCGGCGATCTCCCGGGCCAGGGCCACCAGCCCCGCCACGTCGGTGACCTTCACGGAGCGCAGCTCGGCGACGGCGGCTATGCCGGGATTGCCCGGAGCGGCGACGAGGCGCCCGCACAACGGCGACTGGGCGATCTTCCAGGCCAGGGCGTGCTCGCGCCCGCCGGACCCGACGAGGAGGATGTTCAGCTTTTCCATGAGGCGGGGATGTCGCGCGGGGGAGGCGCGGGGTCAAGACAGCGATTGGCCCCCGTCCGCCGCGACCCACCCCAACGGCGTGGAGGCGAACGTTCCGCGCCGCCACGCTCGTCCCATGACCCAGCTCTTCTCCCCCGCCCTCGCCCTGCACATCGGCTGCGGCTTCCTGGCCGTGGCCACCGGACTGGTCCCGATCCTGAGCCGCAAGGGCTCGCGCCTGCACAGGGCGTCAGGGCGGCTGTTCGCGATCCTGATGACCATCCTGCTGGCCGCCGCCTGGGTGATGACCGCCCTGCACTTCAACGCCTATTTCGCCGCCCTGTCGGCGACGGCGAGCATCACCCTGTTCTCGGGCCTGCGGGTGCTGGGGCGCAAGCGGCCGGACCTGGATCCTCGCCAGCGGGCCAAGGCCCTGGACTGGATCGCCACCCTGGCCGTCGTGGCGGTCGGCGTCTGGGTGCTGGTCCCGGTGATCCAGGGGCGCACGGGGAACAAGGCGGCGGTCAGCGCGGCCCTGGTCTATGCCGCCTTCACCTACGGCGCCTGGGACCTGTGGCGGTTCGCCCGGCCGCTGGACTGGCCTTTTTCCCCGGACCTCTGGACCTACGAGCACCTTGTGAAGATGCTGAGCGCGTACGGGGCGGTGATCAGCGCCTTCTCGGGCAATTTCCTGACCTTCCTGCCCACGCCGTGGAGTCAACTCTGGCCGACCCTGCTGTTCCAACCCATGGCGGCGATCTGGATCGCGACGCTGGCGATCCGGCGGCGGCGCGATCGGCGCTGGGCGAGCGCCTGAGCCGCCTGCCGACCGCCGCGTGGGTCTGGGCCTTCGGGATCTACAGTTACGGCGTGACCACGGTGACGGCCGCCTGGTTCGCCCGGCGGTTCGCCGCCCAGCGGGGCTTCGACCTGAGCCTCGGCGCCTCGCTGCTGTGGCAGGGGGCCATCTACGCCGCCTGGCTGCCGACGGCGGGGCTGGTCTGGTGGATGCTGCGGCGCTGGGGGACGGGCGCGCGCGGGCTGACGGCCCTGACCCTGGCCATGCCGGGCGTGGTGGCGTTGGAGGCCCTGGCCACCACCGGCCTGGACGGCCTGCTGGCCGGGGCCGGCGATCCCTGGAGCCGCGCCCTCTCGCGCGCGCCGGTCTGCATCCTGCTCTACACCGCCATGGTCGCCGTGGGCCTGGCCGCCGCCCACCACCGCCGGGCGACCCTGGCCCGCGCCCGCGCCGACCTGCTGGAAGCCGCCCTCGCCGAGGCGCGCCGGACCCCGCCCCCGCCCGCGACCGAGCGCCTGATGGTCATGACCGGTTCGCGCCGGGTCCCGGTGGAGGTCGCGGCCGTCGAATGGTTCGCCGCCGCCGACAACTATGTCGTGGTCCACTGGGCCGATCGCGAAGGCTTGTTGCGCGCCACCCTGCAGGGCCTGGAGGAGCGCCTCGACCCCCGCGTCTTCGCCCGAGGCCACCGCTCGACTTTGGTCAACCTGGCCCGCGTCGCCGAGGCCGCCCCGCTGTCGGACGGCTCCTGGCGGCTGACGATGGAAAGCGGCGCGGAAGTGGTGACCAGCCGGACGTACCGGGACGAACTGCTGAGGCGGCTGGGGCGGTAGCCAGGGCGGCCCTGGTGGCCGGCTGTGCGGAAGTTATCCACAGGACGCCATGGCCGGGGGTGGGGACACACACTCACCCCACGGTCGCCCCCAAGTCGGACGAGGCGTCTCCATCCCCGCTCCCGCCGAGACAGACCTTCACGAATTCAATCCCTTGCAGGAAAACGCACGTTTCTTATCCCCACCCTCCGGGAGGGCCTCACACTGGGGTCATGACCCAGATCCAAAACACCCCCGCCCCATCCCTGGCCTGGAGCCAGGCCCTGCAGACCAAGCTGATGGCCGCCCTCGACGCGCTCTGGGCGATCCTGGAGGCCAGCGACGATCCGGCCGAGATCCGCCAGACCCGCGACAAGGCCAAGGCCATCGGCGACCTGGCCGCCATGGCCCGCAAGGTGGCCCAGATCGTGCCCCGCCCCCGCGCGGCGCCGGCGGCGACCGTCGCCTCGGCCTTCAGCGCCGCTCTGGGGCCGGTCGAAGCTCCCCTGGCGCCTCAGGCGGAGCAGTCCCGCCGGGCGCTGGACAGGCTGAAGGGCGGCGGGCGGGCGCGGCTTTAGCCGAAGACGCCATGCAATCGTCATCGGCCGTGGCATAGTCTTCCCCCATCACTTGGGGGACCGCATGAAGCCGCCGATCAAGAGCCTGGCCGACCTGAAGCCATCGCCCGGCCAGACCACGGCCTATGCCCGCCCCACGCCGAAGGTGACGCGGCGCAAGACCGCCAAGGTCATGACCGCCGAAGAACGCGCCGCCTTCCTGGCGTCGCGACCGGACCTGGCGCCGAAGGGGTAGCAGCCTCCCCTCCCGCCTTCCATCCGTCCCGGATGAAGCATCGACGAGCAGACGTTCCAAAGGTCAGAGAGGGGTGATGAGCCGACATGAATCCTTCTCCCCTTGCGGGAGAAGGTGGCCTGCGAAGCAGGTCGGATGAGGGGTCGAAAGCCCTGTCCGGAGAGTTCTGAGAGACCCCTCACCCGACCCCACTTCGTGGGGCCACCCTCTCCCGCAAGGGGAGAGGGATCTTGGTCCGAAACGGGTCGAAAGCGGAAGTAAGCCCCAAAACGCCAACAGCCCCGACCTCTCGGCCGGGGCTGTCGCACAATGCAAACTGACCGCGCCGCTTAAGCCGCGTCGAGATCCAGCGAGTACCCCGCCGAACGTACCGTGCGGATCGGATCCCCGTCGGCGTCACCGTTCAGCGCCTTGCGCAGGCGGCCGATGTGGACGTCCACGGTGCGGGCCTCGACATAGACGTCCGAGCCCCAGACGGCGTCCAGCAGCTGTTCGCGGCTGAACACCCGGCCCGGGTGCTGCATCAGGTAGTCGAGCAGGCGGAATTCGGTCGGGCCCAGGTGCACTTCCTTGCCCTGGCGCTTCACGCGGTGGGCCACCCGGTCGATGACGATGTCGCCGACCGTGATGCGGTCGTCGGCCAGGCCCGGGCGGATGCGGCGCAGGACGGCGCGGACGCGGGCGGTCAGCTCGATCATCGAGAACGGCTTGACCACGTAATCGTCGGCGCCGGTGTCCAGGCCCCGGATGCGGTCGCTCTCCTCGCCGCGCGCCGTCAGCATGATGATCGGCACGTTGCGGGTTTCGGAGCGGCCGCGCAGGCGGCGGCAGACCTCGATGCCGGACACCTTGGGAAGCATCCAGTCGAGGATGACGAGGTCGGGAGCGCGTTCGGAAGCCATGGTCAGGGCTTCCTCGCCGTCGCCGGCCACGCCGACGACGTAGCCTTCCTTGTCGAGGTTGTAGTGCAGCAGGGTGGCCAGGGCGTCTTCGTCTTCGACCACCAGAACGTACGGAGTCACTTCAGCCGGCCCTCTATCTTACTTGGACAGCTCGAGCTTGGGCCGCTGGGAGATGATCTCCTCGCCGGTCAGCTCGAAATGGATGATCTCGGCGATGTTGGTGGCGTGGTCGCCGATGCGCTCGAGATTCTTGGCCACGAACAGCAGGTGGGCGCACGGATTGATCGTCCGGGGGTCGCCCATCATGTAGGTCAGCAGTTCGCGGAAGATGGCGTTGTAGTGCTCGTCCACTTCCTCGTCGCGGCCCCACACGCCGATGGCGCGCTGGAGGTCGGAGGTGGTGTAGGCGTCCAGCACGTCCTTCAGGCGGCCCTGGACCAGACGGCCCATGCGCTCGATCGAGCGGGTCAGGGCGCTCATCGGGTCGGCTTCGGTCAGGATCAGGGCGCGCTTGCCGATGTTCTTGGCCATGTCGCCGCAGCGTTCCAGGCTCATCGAGATCTTCAGGGCGGCCACGGCGTGGCGCAGGTCCACGGCCATCGGCTGGCGCAGGGCGATCAGCTTGAAGGCCTTGCGCTCGATCTCGCCCTGCAGGGCGTCCAGGCGCTCGTCGCGGGCCACGACCTGCTGGGCCAGCGGCGCGTCGCGGCGGGCGATGCAGTCGATGGCGTCGGCCACCTGGGCCTCGGCCAGGCCGCCCATGCGGGTGACCTCGGCCGTGAGGTGGTTCAGCTCTTCGCCATAGGACTTGACGGTATGTTCGGTCATGTCGAGGTCCTTACCGGTTAGCCGAAGCGGCCGGTGATGTAGTCTTGGGTGCGGGTGTCGCGAGGATTGGTGAACATCTCCTCGGTCGGACCGCTTTCGACCAGCTTGCCCAGGTGGAAGAAGGCGGTCTTCTGCGACACGCGGGCGGCCTGGGCCATCGAGTGGGTGACGATGACGATGCAGAACTGGCTGCGCAGCTCGTCGATCAGTTCCTCGATCTTGGCCGTGGCGATCGGGTCCAGGGCCGAGCAGGGCTCGTCCATCAGGATCACCTCGGGCGAGACGGCGATGGCGCGGGCGATGACCAGGCGCTGCTGCTGACCGCCCGAGAGGCCGGTGCCGGGCTGGTGCAGGCGGTCGGAGACCTCGTTCCAGAGACCGGCCTTCTTCAGGCTGCTCTCGACGATGGCTTCCAGCTCGGCCTTGCCGGTGGCCAGGCCGTGGATTTTCGGACCGTAGGCGACGTTCTCGAAGATGGTCTTCGGGAAGGGGTTGGGCTTCTGGAACACCATGCCCACGCGCGAGCGCAGCACCACCGGATCGACGGTCTTGGCGTTGACGTCATTGCCGTCGATCTCGATCGAGCCGGTCACCTTGGCCGACGGGATCGTGTCGTTCATGCGGTTGATGCAGCGCAGGAAGGTCGACTTGCCGCAGCCCGACGGGCCGATGAAGGCGGTGACCGACTTGGCCGGGATGTCCAGGCCCACGTCGAACAGGGCCTGCTTCTCGCCGTAGAAGACGTTGACGTCGCGGGCCCGGATCTTGAACTCGCTGGTCGTGGCGTGGCCATGGCCGGGCGGGATGGCGGCCGCGAGGGCCGGAGCGTGAGCGGCGATGGTGTCGTCGCGGTTTTCGGTCGGCATGGCGTGTCCCAGCGAAAGGGAGGAAGCGAGAGGGTTCAGGAAGCGCATCGGTCTACCACCGGCGTTCGAAGCGGCGACGCAGGATCACGGCGGCGGCGTTCATGACGATCATGAAGACCAGCAGCACGATGATGGCCGCGGCGGTGCGTTCGTGGAAGGCCCGCTCCGAAGCGTTCTCCCAGATGAACACCTGGACGGGCAGGACGGTGGCGGAGCTGGTGAAGCTTTCCGGCGCGCCCGGCACGAAGGCGACCATGCCGATCATCAGGAGCGGCGCGGTCTCGCCCAGGGCGTGGGCCAGCGACAGGATGGCGCCGGTCATCACGCCGGGCATGGCCAGCGGCAGCACGTGGTGGAAGACGGTCTGGGCCTTGGAGGCGCCGACGCCCAGGGCCGCTTCGCGGATCGAGGGCGGCACGGCCTTCAGCGAGCTGCGGGTGGCGATGATCACGGTCGGCAGGGCCATCAGGGCCAGCACCAGGCCGCCCACCAGCGGCGAGCCGCGCGGCACGTGCAGCCAGTTGATGAACAGGGCCAGGCCCAGCAGGCCGTAGACGATCGACGGCACGGCCGCCAGGTTGTTGATGTTGACCTCGATGATGTCGGTCCAGCGGTTCTTCGGGGCGAACTCTTCCAGATAGACCGCGGCCAGCACGCCCACCGGGATGGCGATCACCGCGGTGATGAACAGCATCATGGCCGAGCCGATCACCGCGCCCCAGACGCCGGCCTGTTCGGGCTCGGTGGAGTCGGAGTTGGTGAAGAACTGGGTGTTGAAGCCGGCCTTGACGGTGCCGTCCTTCTGCAGGCGGTCCAGCCAGTCCAGCTGCTGGTTGTCCAGCTTGCGGTCTTCCTCGGCGGTCGAGCGCTTGATCTCGCCCTTGTAGTAGAGGTCGGCGTCGGCCTTGACCGAACCGGTGACGTTGACCGTCTTGCCGATCAGCGTCGGGTCCTTCTTGATCATCTGCAGCAGCTGGTTGCCGAAGTCGCGCGAGGTCAGATCCATGATCTTGCCCGACGTCGTGCCCAGGTCGTCGTCCTGGACGCCCAGCTTCTTCATCATCGCCTCGGCGACGATGTAGTCGTAGTTGACCCCTTCCAGCGCCGTCGTGTCGATGCGCTCGGGGTTCAGATAGACCGGCACCGTCAGGGTGTGGGTCTCGAAGGTCGAGTAGCCCTGGACGACGATCCGGCCGACCAGCACCACCAGGAAGATCATGGCGATGACGATCGCCGCGACGCCCTGGGCGCGGAAGACCTTCTCGGCGCGGTGGCGCTTCTTGAGCAGGGCCTCGCTGGCCGACAGGGCCGGACGGGCGGCCGGCGCGCCGGGGGAGATGGCGGCGTCAGTCATATTGTTCCCGATACTTCTGGACGATGCGCAGGGCGATGATGTTGAGGCCGAGGGTGACCACGAAGAGGGTCAGGCCCAGGCCGAAGGCCGACAGGGTCTTGGGGCTGTCGAACTCCTGGTCGCCCGTCAGCAGGGTGACGATCTGGACGGTCACGGTGGTGACGGTGTCCAGCGGGTTGGCGGTCAGCTTGGCCTGCAGGCCGGCGGCCATGGTGACGATCATGGTCTCGCCCACGGCGCGGGACACGGCCAGCAGCATGGCGGCCATGATGCCCGGCAGGGCGGCGGGCAGGACCACCTTCTTGACGGTCTCGGACTTGGTCGCGCCCATGGCGTAGCTGCCGTCGCGCAAGCTCTGGGGCACCGAGTTGATGATGTCGTCCGACAGCGAGGAGACGAAGGGGATCAGCATGATGCCCATCACCACCCCGGCCACCAGGGCCATCTGGTTCTGGACCTGCATCAGGTACTGGGCCAGGCCGTCCATCGGGCCGCCGGCCAGGTTCGCGCCGATGGCGTTGAAGAAGGCGCGGAACAGCGGGCCCACGGTCAGGGCGGCGAAGAAGCCGTAGACCACGGTGGGCACGCCGGCCAGGATTTCAAGCAGCGGCTTGACCGCGCCGCGTACGCCGCGGCCGGCGTATTCCGACAGGTAGATGGCCGAGTAGAGGCCGACTGGCGCGGCCACCAGCATGGCGATCATCATCACAAGGAAGGTGCCGGCGAACAGCGGCACGGCCCCGAAAGCGCCCGAGGAGGCCACCTGGTCGGCGCGCATGGCGATCTGCGGCGCCCATTCGGTGCCGAACAGGAAGCTGAGCGGATTGACGCTCTCGAAGAAGCGCCAGCTCTCGTAGATCAGCGACATCACGATGCCGAGCGTGGTGAGCACGGCGGCGACCGAGCAGGCCACCAGCAGGCCGCTGATCCAGCCTTCCACGCGGTTGCGGGCGCGGAACTCGGTGTTGATCCGGGGCGTGGCCAGCAGGAAGCCGGCCAGGGCCAGCAGGCCGGCCAGGCCCAGGATGGAATAGCTCACGATCCCGTTGATGCGCTTGGCGTCGACCACCTTGGCGTCGAGAGCGGCCTTCAGCGGACCTTCGTAGGTCACCTCGCTGGGCGCGACGCCGGCGGCGATGGCGCTGGCGTCGCTGAAGAACACCGCCTGGCGGTCGGGGGTCAGGGCCTGGACCGCCGCCGGGCGCTGGGCCTGCAGCATGGCGTCCTCGACCCGGCCGCCGAAGGCCGCGCCCAGCAGCAGCAGCAGGGCCGCCGGGGCGCCGGCCCAGAGGGCGGCGTACATGCCGTAATAGTTCGGCAGCGAGTGGAGCTTGGCCGTGGAGCCACCGGATGACTTCAGCGCGCGGCCTCGGCCGGCCATGAACGCCGCGCCGGAAAACAGGGCGAGGAAGAGGAGCGAGAGCCAGGTCAGCATGCGTGAGGCGGGGCCTTGCGCGAAAGGGGATGCGATGGCGGCGCACGACGCGCCGTACCGCCCGCGCCGATCTATGCCGTGCGGGCGCTGACCTTATGCGACGGTTTGACGACAGTTTTACGACAGAGCCCGGGAGCATGCCGGCCGGCGACGCGGCCCCGGCTCGCCCAGCCTCGGCGGGCGATATGTCGCATAGGTTTCGACGGGCCGCGCCGTTCCGTCAAGACCGCCAGATAACCGCGTCTTTCCGGAGACTTACCACTTTCGCCCAGGACGAGTCCGCCCTGGCGGAGTCGCGTGCGCGACATTCTGGAGCAGGCCGCCTTCAGGACTTGTTGACCAGCC
Organism: Caulobacter sp. GW821-FHT09B08; assembly: GCF_059418225.1. Classification (NCBI taxonomy): domain Bacteria; kingdom Pseudomonadati; phylum Pseudomonadota; class Alphaproteobacteria; order Caulobacterales; family Caulobacteraceae; genus Caulobacter; species Caulobacter sp. GW821-FHT09B08. Next base: position 743,521 of record NZ_JBWKPL010000001.1, read on the forward strand.
ACCCGCCCACATGTCCGGGATTTTAGTAGAGCCGCGCATCCAAGGAGCGACGCCGGTCATGATGTTCAAGCGTGCGCGCGTCCGCGCGGTCGAGACCCTGAGCGCCCTGGATCGGTCCCTGGCGACCATCGAGTTCGATCCCACCGGCAAGATCCTGGCGGCCAACGCCAATTTCTGCGCGGCCATGAACTACGCGCCGGACGAGATCGTCGGGCGCCATCACAGCCTGTTCGTGGATCCCGACTACGCCGCCAGCCCGGACTACGCCAATTTCTGGAAGAAACTGGGCCGGGGCGAGTTCGACGCCAAGGAGTATCTGCGCCTGGCCAAGGGCGGCGTCGAGGTCTGGATCCAGGCGTCCTACAACCCCATCCGCAACGCCCGGGGCAAGGTGGTGCGGATCGTCAAGATCGCCACGGTCATCACCGAGCAAAAGCGCCGCGCCGCCGAACAGGCCGGCAAGATGGAGGCCCTCAGCCGCGCCCAGGCCGTGATCGAGTTCACGCCGGACGGCCAGATCCTGACCGCCAACGAGAACTTCCTGGAGGCGCTGGGCTATTCGCTGACCGAGATCCAGGGCAAGCACCACCGGATGTTCGTCGAGCCGTCCTACGCGGCATCACCCGACTATGCCGACTTCTGGCGCAAGCTGAACGCGGGCCAGTTCTTCGCCGACGAGTTCAGGCGCCTGGGCAAGGGCGGCCGCGAGGTCTGGATCCAGGCCTCCTACAATCCGATCTTCGACCACCGGCGGCGCATCGCCAAGGTCGTGAAGTTCGCCACCGTGGTCACGGGCCGCGTCCACGCGGTCAAGGAGATCGCCACGGGCCTGGAGCGCCTGGCCAACAACGACCTGACCTATCGCATCGACACCCGCGTCGACGTGCAGTTCGACAAGGTCCGCAACGACTTCAACACCGCCATGACCGCCCTGGACGAAGCCATGGGCGTGGTCGCCCACGCCACCCAGGGCGTCGGGGCCGGGGCCCACGAGATCTCGGTCGCCTCCGACGACCTGTCGCGCCGCACCGAACAGCAGGCCGCCAGCCTGGAGGAAACCGCCGCGGCCCTGGACCAGATCACCGCCACGGTGAACCGCAGCGCCGAGGGCGCGCGCCAGGTGTCCAAGACCGCCACCGCCGCCCGCGGCGACGCGGCGCGTTCGGGCGAGATCGTCAGCGACGCCGTCGCGGCCATGGGCGAGATCGAGGCCAGCTCGACCAAGATCACCAGCATCATCGGGGTGATCGACGAAATCGCCTTCCAGACCAACCTCCTGGCCCTGAACGCCGGGGTCGAGGCGGCGCGAGCCGGCGACGCGGGTCGCGGCTTCGCGGTCGTGGCCTCCGAGGTCCGGGCCCTGGCCCAGCGCTCGGCCGAGGCGGCCCGCGAGATCAAGATCCTGATCGCCAACAGCACCTCTCAGGTGTCGCGCGGCGTCCAGCTGGTCGGCGAAACCGGGACGGCCCTGGCCGCCATCGTCGAGAAGGTGGGCCAGATCGACGGCCTGATCTCCGAGATCGCCCAGTCCTCGCGCGAGCAGGCCCAGGGCATCAGCGAGGTCAACACCGCCGTCAACCGGATGGATCAGGTCACCCAGCGCAACGCGGCCATGGTGGAAGAGGCCAACGCCGCGTCCAGCAACCTGCAGACCGAGGCCGCCGAACTGACCCGCCTGGTGGCCCGTTTCGTCACCAGCGCCCGCGTCGACATGGCCGCCGACCACCGCGCCCGAATGGCAGGCTAGGCCGCGGCTTCAGCGCCGCCCTTGGCCATCGGCAGATAGACCCCGAAGGTCGCGCCCTCGCCCTGGACGCTCTCGACCGTCATGCCGCCCCGGTGGCGGTTCACGATGTGCTTGACGATGGCCAGGCCCAGGCCCGTGCCCGAGCGCTCGCCGCTCTTCTGGCCCTCGACGCGGTAGAAGCGCTCGGTCAGGCGCGGCAGGTGCTCGCGGGCCATGCCCGGCCCCTTGTCGCTGACCCGGAACGAGGCGTAGCGCTCCTCCACCGCGTGGTCGGGGGTCAGCAGCGACATGCGCGCGGCGGCCGGGTCGCGCGGGGCGACGGCCATGTCGGCGGTCAGGCCCGAGAAGACCTCGATCCGCACCACCCCGTCGCGCGGGGTGTATTTGATGGCGTTGTCGACCAGGTTCTGGATCACCTGGACGATCTGGTCGCGGTCGCCCTCGACCACGGCCGCGCCGCGCGGCGGCAGGATGGGGTCGAAGCTCACCGCCTTGTCCTTGGCCTGGGGGGCCAGGGCGTCCAGCACGTCGACCGTGGCCATGGCCAGGTCCACCTGGCCCAGCGGGGCGATGTGCTCGTTCAGCTCGATCCGCGACAAACTCATCAGGTCGTCGATCAGCCGGGCCATCCGCTCGGCCTGGGCCTGCATGATGCCCAGGAACCGGTCGCGGGCCCCGACGTCGTCCTTGGCGTGGCCGCGCAGGGTCTCGATGAAGCCCGACAGCGAAGCCAGGGGCGTGCGCAGCTCGTGGCTGGCGTTGGCCAGGAAGTCGGCGCGGGTGCGCTCGCTGCGGCGGGCGTCGGTCTCGTCGCTGAGCACCAGCAGGGCCAGGCGCGAGCCGCGCTCGTCGACACCCAGCGGCGCGCAGTGCGCCACCCATTCGCGGGCCTGGGTCCCGCCGCCCACATAGTCGACCGAGCGCCGCACGCCGCCGAACAGGCTTTCGTCCACCGCCTCCAGCACCTGGGGGCTGCGCATGGCCGAGACCAGCAGGCCGCCGCGCGGCGCCAGCTTGAACAGGTCGCGCGCCGCGGCGTTGGCGAACACGAATCGCCGACCGGTCAGGTCGTCGGCCTCCTCGGCGGCGATGACCATCAGCGGATCGGGCAGTGTTTCGAGAATCAGGCCGAAAGGCGGCGGCTGGTCGACCACGGCCGGGGCCGGGAGCGGTGCGCCCGGATCGGCGGGCCGGCGCAGGGTCCGGCGGGCCAGGACATAGGCCGCCCCGCCGCTGACCAGGGCCAGGGGCACGGCCGCCGTGGTGTTGGCCCCGCCCGCCGCCGCCAGCGCCAGAAGGGCCGCGGGCCCCGCCAATACCGCGCCCCACACGCCCAGGGGCGTGCCGGCGGGCCCGTCGGAACGGGCGGGCGAGGAAGGCGAAGCCATCGGCATGCGGTGGACTCGATTTCAGGGAAGGGAGGGATTCGTCGAACCAGATATGGCGCCCTGTGAACGCTTGCGATAGACCGTCAAACGCTCGGAAGCACGACGATGGCGGAAAGCACCGCAATTTCGCCGCAACGTGCCGCAATCTGGGGTCTGGGTTTATCTCTAAGGTGTCGTTCGTAATGCAGCGCAAGGTCCTGGTCGCGACAGTCGCAACCGCTCCTCTCCTCGCCATGGCGTTCGGCGCTTATGCTGAAACCGTCGTCAATACGGCTCGTACGAGCCCGATCGCCACGGCGACCGCGACGTCGACCAACACGGCCGACGACGTGAAGATCGACACCGCCGGCTCGATCACCCTGACAACGGCCGGGCCGCTGGTCACGCTCAACAGCAACAACAAGGTCACCAACGCCGGCGCCCTGAGCACGGTGGGGGTCGACAACTCGACCGGCATCCTGATCCAGGCCGGCCAGACCGGCACGGTGACCAACACCGGCACGATCAGCCTGACCGAGGACTACACCCCCACCGACGACGACAAGGATTCGTCGGGCGCGGCCAAGCCGGACGGCGACCTGGACGGTCCCTTCGCCAAGGGCTCCAACCGCTACGGCATCCGCCTGACCGGCGCCGGCAACTTCACCGGCGACATCATCATGAGCTCCGGCTCGATCACGGTCGAAGGCAACAACTCAGCCGGCATCTCGCTGGAATCGGGCCTGCTGGGCAATCTGACCACCGGCGGCTCGATCAGCGTCATCGGCGACAACGCCTACGGCGTCCATGTGGCCGCGCCGGTGAACGGCAAGGTGCAGATCAACGGCGGCGTCGCCGTGACGGGCCTGAACGCCACCGGCGTGGCGATCGACGGCGACATGAGCGGCGCCTTCGTGGTGCAGGGTTCGGTCACCTCGACCGGCTACCGCTACACCAGCCGCCCGTCGACCAAGGAACTGCGCGACGTCCTGGACGCCGACGACCTGCTGCAGGGCGGCTCGGCCGTCCGCGTGACCGGCAACATCGCCGGCGGCGTGCTGCTGGACATCCCGCCCGCCGACACCGACACCACCAAGACCGACGAAGACAACGACGGCGTCCCCGACGCCAGCGAGGGCAGCTCGTCCCTGACCACCTACGGCGCCGCCCCGGCCCTGCTGATCGGCTCGGACACCCACGCGGTGACCATCGGCGCGGTGGGCACGGGCGACAACGCCTATGGCCTGATCGCCAAGGGCAGCGTCGCCGCCAACGGCCTCTATGACGGCATTTCTGCCACCGCCATCCAGCTGGGCGGCAATACCGGCCAGACCACCACCATCACCAACGGCGCGCGTATCGACGCGGCGATCACCTCCACCGCCTACGAGGCCAACTCGACCGGCGTCCTGCTCAAGTCCGGAACCACCGCCCCCACCCTATGGAACCGGGGCGCGATCGCCAGCTACAGCATTTCCGAGGGCCAGTTCGACGCCCGCGCCGTGGCCATCGACCAGGGCGCCAGCATGACCAGCCTGAAGAACGCCGGAGCGATCTCGGCCGTTCTGGGCGGCGAGAAGGGCAACGCCTACGGCGTGATCGACAATTCGGGCACCCTGACCAGCATCGAGAACACCGGCAAGATCACCGCCTCGATCACGGCCACCGACGACGCGCTGGACACCGACGACACCGACGTCGATCCCACCAACGAGACGATCACCGGCAAGGCGATCGCCATCGACGTCAGCAAGAACACCACCGGCGTCACCCTGACCCAGAACGGCGTCAACGACGGCGACGACGGCAAGGACGGCGTGGCCGACGCGGACGCCGACGGCGACGGGGTCGACGACGCCGACGAGCCGGCGATCGTCGGCGCGATCAACTTCGGCTCGGGCGCCGACACCTTCAACGTCCAGAACGGCCTGGTGATCGGCGACATCGCGTTCGGCGCCGGCGCCGACGCCCTGAACATCAGCGGCGGCGGCTCGGTCCTGGGCGCGCTGCGCGATTCGGACGGCCAGCTGGCCATCAATGTCGGCAAGGGCTCGCTGGGCCTGACCAACGCCGAGACCATCAACGCCACCAGCCTGACCCTGGGCGCGGACGCCAAGCTGGTGTTCACCGCCGATCCCAGCGCCAACGGCGGCGCCGGGGCCAACACCCACCTGGTGGTCTCCGGCCCGGTCAACATCGCCTCGGGCGCCCAGCTGGGCCTGCGCCTGACCAGCCTGCTGACCGCCCCGACCAGCTACACCGTCATCACCGGCGGCTCGCTGAACGTCGGCACGATCAACCAGGACCTGCTGGGCGGCACGCCCTACCTCTACGTCGCCAGCAGCCGGACCGACACCAACAACGTCTATCTGGACGTGCGCCGCCGCACCTCCACCGAGATCGGCATGAACTCGGCCCAGTCCTCGGCCTACGACGCCACCTTCGCCGCCCTGAGCAAGGACGACGACATCGCCAAGGCGTTCCTGAACCAGAGCACCAAGGACGGCTTCCTGGGCCTGTACGACCAGATGCTGCCGGACCAGGGCGAAGGCTTCTTCTCGGCCCTGCAGAACGCCAACCAGGCGATCTCGGCGGCCACGGCCTACCGTCCCGATCCGGGCGACCGCTACGGGCCCGACAGCGTGTGGATCCAGGAGATCAACACCCTGGTCCGTCGCGACACCGACGGCACCATGGGGTCGGACACCCAGGCCTTCGGCTTCGTCGGCGGCTACGAAGCGATGGGCGACGCCGGCGGGGCCCTGGGCCTGACCCTGGCCTATGTCAGCATCGAGGAACACGACATCGCCGCCAAGGTGGGCGAGCAGACCACCGGCAACTTCGTCCAGCTGGGAACCTACTGGCGTCGTTCGATCGGCGGCTGGCGCTTCAACGCCGGCGGCGGCGGCGGCATGGGCTGGTACACCGGCGAGCGCACGTTCAGCTCCGGCGACCAGAACGGCGACGGCAAGGTCGACGTCGAGCGCCACAACACCGCCGACTGGACCGGCTATACCTTCAACGCCTTCGCGGGCACGGCCTACGAGGCCAAGTTCGGCCGCTTCTTCACCCGTCCCGAGGCGCGCGTCGACTATCTGTACCTGAACGAAGGCGCGCGGAAGGAAACCGGCGGCGGCGAGGGCTTCGACCAGAACCGCATGCGGCGCAAGTCCAGCAGCCTGACCGGCGACGTGGGCGTGGCGTTCGGCGCCGACTTCGGCCGCGACCTGTGGTGGCGTCCCGAAGTGCGCGTCGGCTACCGCAAGGCCCTGGCCGGCAGCCTCGGCGACACCCGCTACAGCTACGCCTACGGCGGCGCTCCGATCGTCAACCAGAAGGCGGCCAACGACAAGGACGGGGCGGTGACCCTGGGCTTCGCCTTCCGCGCCGGCACGCCGATGTCGTACCTGGCCTTGGAAGGCGGCGCCGAGGCCGCTAAGAAGCAGAAGCGCTACAATCTGAAGCTCACCGGCCGGGCGATGTTCTAGGCCCCCTAAGGGACCTCTGGACTTCGTCCGCGTTCTGAGCGAACACTGATCGACAAGGCCCGCGCTTCGGCGCGGGCCTTTTTCGTTTGGGAATCCAGTAGCTTATCCGAGAGACGAAGCGGAGCCTGAAGGAAAACTCACAGGCCCGCGCCCTTATCTCTATTTAACACGTAGGAATAATCGTCTTTTGTCCCAGTCAACGCGGCGCCAGCAAGGCGTCGAGAGGGGAAGACCATGACCAAGACCCACCACACCGTCCTGCGCACGGCCCTGATCGCCGGGGCCTCGCTCCTGGCCATGACCGGCGCCGCCCACGCCCAGACCGCCACGCCCGAGCAGCAACAGGCTCGCATCGAGGCGCTGGAGGCCCAGTTGGAAGCCCTGTCCAGCCAGATCGCCGACCTGAAGGCCGCCACGGCCGCCAGCCTCAAGGACGTTCGCGCCGTCCAGGCCCAGACCAATGTCAGCATCGCCGGCGGCAAGCCGGTGATCGCCTCGGGCGACGGCGCCTTCAGCGCCAACATCCACGCCGTGCTGCAGCTGGACGCCGCCCAGTACTATCAGGACAAGCCCTTGCCGGCCTCGGTGGTCACGGGCCGCGACCTCAACAGCGGCACCAACATCCGCCGCGCCCGCCTGGGCGTCGACGGCAAGCTGTTCAAGAACTTCGACTACAACATCCTGCTCGAGTTCGGCGGCGCCGGCACCGACGGCGCGGGCACGCTGCAGGAAGCCTGGCTGCAGTACAACTACGCCCCCTTCAAGGTGAAGGTCGGCGCCTTCGCCCCGAACGTCGGCCTGGCCGACGTGGCCTCGACCAACGGCTCGCTGTTCTCCGAACGCCCCTCGGGCTCGGAACTGGCCCGCGGCCTGGCCGGCGCCGACAAGCGCATCGCCCTCCAGGCCCAGACGCTCGGCGAACGCTACCTGATCTCGGGCGCCGTCACCGGCGCCAAGACCGGCGACGCGGCCACCACCGACGAGCAGCTGGGCTATCTGGGCCGCGCGGTGTTCATCCCGTTCAAGGGCTATGACTGGCTGACCCACATCGGCGTCAACGCCAGCAAGATCGCCACCCCGGCCCAGGCCACGGTCGGCGGTCCCTACAGCGTCACCGTCACCGACCGTCCGGAACTGCGCGTCGACGGCACCCAGCTGATCTCGTCGGGCGCCATCGACTCGACCGGCGCCAGCCACTACGGCTTCGAACTGGCCGCCCAGAAGAAGAACTTCTTCATCGAGGCCGAATATTTCGACATCCAGGTGGACCGCCGCAACGCCGCCGCCGGCGTCACCGATCCGAAGTTCAAGGCCTGGTACGTGGAAGGCTCGTGGGTGCTGACCGGCGAAGCCCGCAAGTACAACGTCAACAACTTCGCCTTCGACGCCCCGGCCGTCGACAAGCCGTTCGACCCGAAGAAGGGCCAGTGGGGCGCCTGGGAACTGGCCGCGCGCTACTCGATCGCCGACCTCAACTATCATGAGCGCGCCACCCTGGCCGCCGACCGCGTGCGCGGCGGCGACCAGAAGATCGTCTCGGTGGGCCTGAACTGGTTCCCCAACCCGGTGACCAAGTTCGCCATCGACTATCTGGACGTGAACGTCGACCGCCTCGACAGCGCCGGCCTGCAGGCCGGCCAGGACTACCAGGTCGTCACCGTGCGCAGCCAGTACGCGTTCTAAGGCAAAGCGCGATGACCAAGCTTCCCGAAGCTGGGATCCTCGCCCCCTCCCGCCGCGCGCTCGTCGCGGCGGGAGCCGGGGTGGCGGGTCTGGGCCTGGCCACGAACCTGGGCGGGGCGGCGCAAGCCGCCGGCGCCAAGCCGCTCACCCTGCTCAACGTCAGCTACGACCCGACGCGCGAGCTCTACAAGGACATCAACGCCGCCTACGCCAAGTACTGGAAGGACAAGGTCGGCCAGGACCTGGTGATCAACCAGAGCCACGGCGGTTCGGGCAAGCAGGCCCGCTCGGTGATCGACGGCCTGCAGGCCGACGTCGTCACCCTGGCCCTGTCCAACGACATCGACGAGATCGCCAAGCGCGGCCTGATCGCCAAGAACTGGCAGTCGCGCCTGCCCGACAATTCCGCACCCTACACCTCGACGATCATCTTCCTGGTCCGCAAGGGCAACCCGTGGAAGATCCGCGACTGGGGCGACCTGGTGAAGCCGGGCGTCGACATCATCACCCCCAATCCCAAGACCGGCGGCGCGCCGCGCTGGGCCTATCTGGCAGCCTGGGCCTGGGCCCTGAAGCAGCCCGGCGGCAACGACGCCAAGGCCCAGGCCTACGTCAAGCAGCTCTATTCGCAGGTGCCCGTGCTGGACACCGGCGCGCGCGGCTCGCTGACCACCTTCGTCCAGCGGGGCATCGGCGACGTGCTGCTGACCTGGGAGAACGAGGCCCACCTGGCCCGCCAGGAGTTCGGCGCCGACAAGTTCGAGATCGTCTATCCGTCGATGTCGATCCTGGCCGAGCCGTCCGTGGCCGTGGTCGACAAGAACGTCGACCGCCACAAGACCCGCACCGTCGCCGAGGGCTATCTGAACTTCCTCTACAGCCCCCTGGCCCAGGACCTGATCGGCAAGAACAACTACCGCCCGCGCAATCCCGCCGCGGCCGCCAAGTACGCCTCGAAGTTCCCGAAGATTCCGCTGGTCACCATCGACGAGCAGTTCGGCGGCTGGGCCAAGGCCCAGGCCCGGCATTTCGTCGACGGCGGCGTGTTCGACCAGATCTACAAGCCGGGCGTTTAGGCCCCGAGACCCACCTCTTCACGTGAGCGACATCGCCATGACCCAAGACCTCAAGACCCCCACGCGCCGCGGCCTGCTGGGCACGGCCGGCGCCGCCGGCGCGGCCTTGGCCGTTCCCGCCGCCTTCGCCGCCGGTTCGGCCCAGGCCCAGGGCGTCAAGCCCGTCACCCTGCTGAACGTCAGCTACGACCCGACCCGCGAGCTCTACAAGGACATCAACGCCGCCTACGCCAAGTACTGGAAGGAAAAGGTCGGCCAGGACCTGACCATCAACCAGTCGCACGGCGGTTCGGGCAAGCAGGCCCGCTCGGTGATCGACGGCCTGCAGGCCGACGTGGTCACCCTGGCGCTGGCCTACGACATCGACGAGATCGCCGCCAAGGCCAAGCTGCTGCCGGCCAACTGGCAGTCGCGCCTGCCCAACAACTCCACGCCCTACACCTCGACCATCGTGTTCCTGGTCCGCAAGGGCAACCCGTGGAAGATCAAGGACTGGGGCGACCTGATCAAGCCGGGCATCGACGTGATCACCCCCAACCCCAAGACCTCGGGCGGGGCGCGCTGGAACTACCTGGCCGCCTGGGCCTGGGCCCTGAAGCAGCCCGGCGGCAACCCCGCCAAGGCGCAGGCCTATGTGACCGAGCTGTTCAAGCACGTGCCGGTGCTGGACACCGGCGCGCGCGGCGCCACCACCAGCTTCACCCAGCGGGGCCTGGGCGACGTGCTGCTGGCCTGGGAGAACGAAGCCTACCTCGCCCAGGACGAGCTGCCGGGCAAGTTCGACATCGTCTATCCGTCGCTGTCGATCCTGGCCGAGCCGCCGGTGGCCCTGGTCGACAAGAACGTCGACCGCCACAAGACCCGCACCGTGGCCGAGGGCTATCTGAACTTCCTCTACAGCCCCATCGCCCAGGACCTGATCGGCAAGAACTACTACCGCCCGCGCAACGCCGCGGCCGCGGCCAAGTACGCCAGCAAGTACAAATCGATCCCGCTGGTCACCATCGACGACACCTTCGGCGGCTGGAAGAAGGCCCAGGCCACGCACTTCGCCGACGGCGGCGTCTTCGACAAGATCTACCAGCCCAAGTAGCCCTGTAGCCGGCTACCGGCCCAAACCAGAGCTTAAGGACCAGGCGGCGGGAACCTCATCCGGGGTTCCCGCCGTTCCGCATTTCGGGTCAATGTCTGGAACCCGACTCCCCAAGCGGCGTTGGGAAACGGGGCATACCAACAGGGTCGGGCGGTTTCTCAGATGACGGACATCTCGCAGTCGGAACGGGCGGCGGACCAGCTGGCCGCCGAGCACGGCGCCGGCGACCCTTTCGCCGCCGCGATCCGCGCCACCCGCATGGCGATGATCGTCACCGACGCCAAGCAGAGCGACCACCCGATCATCTTCGCCAACGACGCCTTCCTGGCCCTGACCGGCTATGCGCGCCACGAGGTGATCGGCCGCAACTGCCGGTTCCTGCAGGGACCCGACACCGATCCGGCCCAGATCGACGCCATCCGCCGCGCCATCGCCCAGGGCGAGGACATCGCCGTCGATATCCTGAACTACCGCAAGGACGGCACGACCTTCTGGAACGCCCTCTATCTGTCGCCGGTGCGCGGCGCGGACGGGCGGATCGTCTATTTCTTCGGCTCGCAGCTGAACGTCAGCGACAAGAAGCGGGTGGAGCGCGAGCACGCCGACGACCGCGACCGGCTGGAGGCGGCCGTCGCCGCCCGCACCGCCGACCTGACCCAGGCCCTGCAGCAGAAGACCGCCCTGCTCCACGAGGTCGACCACCGGGTCAAGAACAACCTCCAGCTCATCTCCTCCCTGCTGCTGCTGCAGAACCGCCGGGTCAGCGATCCGGCCGTCAAGAACAGCCTGCGCGGCATGCTGGAGCGGGTCAGCGCCATCGCCACCGTCCACCGCCGCCTGTTCCAGAGCGACGACGTCGAGCGCTTCGACGTCTCGGCCTTCGTGCGCGACCTGGTCGGCGACATGATGGGCTCGGCCCGGCGCGACGACGTCAAGGTAACGCTGGACCTGGAGCGCATCGACATCGCCGCCTCCAAGGCCGCCCCCCTGGCCCTGGTGATCAGCGAGCTGTTCTCCAACGCCCTGCGCCACGCCTTCCCGCCCGAGACCATGGACGGCCGCACGGGCGAGATCTTCATCGGCATCACCCGCCACGACGACACGTTCCGGATCGAAATCGCCGACACCGGCGTTGGTATGGCGAATTCCGCTTCGTCGGGCGGATTCGGCCTGACCATTGTGCAGTTGCTTTGCCAACAGTTGAAGGCTCGCTCGGAAACCACGCCCGCCGAACCCGGAACCCGCGTGGTGGTGTATCTGCCGGTCAACGGCGTTCATCACTGAGAAGGTTTGGACCTGGTGATGAACGAGCGCCCGCTCGATGTCTTGATCGTCGAGGACGAAGTCCTCCTGGCCACCGAGCTGGAGTTCCTGCTCGAGGAGGTCGGCTGCCATCCGGTGGGCCTGGCCATGAGCTCGGACGAGGCCGTCAACATGGCCAGCGCGCTTCAGCCGGACCTGGCCCTGGTCGACGTGCACCTGCAGGACGGCCCGACCGGGGTCGAGGTGGCCCGCGCCATCCACGACGACTGCGGCGGGGTGGTGCTGTTCATGACCGCCAACGTCAAGCGCCTGCCCGACGACTTCGCCGGGGCCTGCGGGGTGATCGGCAAGCCCTATTCCGAGCACGGCGTGAAGAGCGCCATCAGCTACCTGACCATCTGCATGCGCGAGGAGCACGCGCCCGGCCCGCCGCCCATCGGCCTGGAACTGGCCCCGGCCTATGCCGAGCGCTGGGGCCTGACCGGCCTGCCGCGCACCGCCTGAGGTGAGCGTCCCGCTGATCGCTTCGGTGGTCGGGACGGCCGCGGCCCTCCTGTCGATCACCAGCTTCGCGCCCCAGATCGTCAAGATCTGGCAGGAGAAGGACGCCTCTTCGGTGTCGTTGCGGACCTACCTGGTCACCGTCACCGGCTTTGCCTGCTGGATCGCCTACGGCGTGATGATCAAGGCCTGGCCGGTGATCGCGTCCAACACCGCCTGCCTCCTGATGTCGGGCGCGGTGCTGGCGCTGAAGTGGCGCTACGGCCGCCAGGACGATTGAGCGCAAGCGGCGCGTGACACCCGCCCCCACGTCCGCTATCGAAGCGCGCCTTTCGCCTTACAGGACCGCCGCCTTGACCGACGTCGCCGAGGAAGCGGGCTGGGCCACCGCCAAGACCCTGGCCGAAGCCCTGCCCTACATCCAGATCTACGACCGCGAGACGGTGGTCATCAAATACGGCGGCCACGCCATGGGCCAGGAAGAGGTCGCCAAGCTGTTCGCGGCCGACACCGTGCTGCTCAAGCTGCTGGGCGTCCACCCGGTGGTGGTGCACGGCGGCGGCCCGCAGATCAGCCGCATGCTCGACAAGGCCGGGGTGAAGTCGACCTTCGTCGACGGGCTGCGCGTCACCGACGAGGCCACCATGGAAGTGGCCGAGATGGTGCTGTCGGGCGCCATCAACAAGGAAATCGCCAACTGGATCACCCAGGCCGGCGCCGAGGCCGACGTGCGCGGCGTGGGCCTGTCGGGCAAGGACGCCCGCCTGATCACCGCCGAGAAGGTGACGCGCACCAAGAAGGATCCGGACAGCAATATCGAGCAGGCCGTGGACCTGGGCTTCGTGGGCGAACCGACCAAGGTCGACCCGCACCTGATCCAGGCGCTGCTGACGTCCGAGACCGACTACATCCCGGTGATCGCGCCCATCGGCGTCTCCACCGAGGGCCAGACCTTCAACATCAACGCCGACACCGTGGCCGGCGCCCTGGCGGGCGCGCTGAAGGCCAAGCGGATGCTGATGCTGACCGACATCGCCGGCGTCCTCGACGGCGAAGGCCAGCTGATCCGCCAGATGACCATCGCCGAGGCCCGCGGCTTGATCGAGAGCGGCGTGGCCAGCGGCGGCATGATCCCCAAGCTGGAAAACGCCATCCACGCCGTGGAGAGCGGCGTCGAGGCCGTGGTCATCCTGGACGGCCGCCGTCCCCACGCCATGCTGGTCGAACTGTTCAGCGAGCACGGCGCGGGTACGCTGATCTCGAAATGACCGCCGACCTGGCTCACGTCGAGACCTGGCTGTTCGATCTCGACAACACCCTCTATCCGGCCGAGTGCGAGTACATGGCCCTGATCGAGGGCCGGATGACCGACTTCGTGACGCGCTTCACGGGCCTGCCCCGCGAGGAGGCGCGCGCTCTGCAGAAGCGCTATTACACCGAGCACGGCACCACCCTGGCCGGGCTGATGATGCATCACGGCATGGAGCCCAAGGCGTTCCTGGACGAGGTGCACGACGTCTCGATGGACCGCCTGACGCCCGACGCGGCCCTGCGCGAGGCGATCCTGCGCCTGCCCGGCCGGCGCCTGGTGTTCACCAACGGCTCGACCGGCCACGCCGAGCGGGTGCTGGAGCGGCTGGCCCTGGCCGACCTCTTCGAGGACACCTTCTCGATCGAGACCGCCGACTATCTGCCCAAGCCGGCCATGGCCACCTTCGAGAAGATGACCGCCCGCCACGGCGTGGCCCCCAAGGTCGCGGCCTTCTTCGAGGACAGCGAGAAGAACCTCGCCCCGGCCGCCCTGCTGGGCATGACCACCGTCCTGGTCGGCGCCCACGCGGCCGCCTCGACCGCCGACTTCGTCCATCACCGCACGCACGACCTGGCCGGGTTCCTGACCTCGGCCCGCCTGAAGGAAGCCTGACATGACCGAGCTCACCCTCGCCGATCTGCAAACCGAGATCGAAGCCGCCTGGGAGGCCCGCGACGGCGTCTCCACCGCCACCACCGGTCCGGTGCGCACGGCGGTCGAGGAGACCCTGCTGCTGATCGACGCCGGCAAGGCCCGTGTGTCGGAGAAGATCGACGGCGAGTGGACCACCCACCAGTGGCTGAAGAAGGCCGTGCTGCTGTCGTTCCGCCTCAACCCCAACAAGGTCATGCACGCCGGGACGATGGGCGGCGCGGTGGGTCCGTGGTGGGACAAGGTCCCCAACAAGTTCGACGGCTGGGACGCCCCGCAGTTCGAGGCCGCCGGCTTCCGCGCCGTGCCCGGCTCGATCGTCCGTCGCGGCGCCTATGTGGGCAAGAACGTCATCCTGATGCCGTCGTTCGTGAACATCGGCGCTTACGTGGATGACAGCACCATGGTCGACACCTGGGTGACGGTCGGCTCGTGCGCCCAGATCGGCAAGCGCGTCCACCTGTCGGGCGGCGTCGGCATCGGCGGCGTGCTGGAGCCCCTGCAGGCCAACCCGACCATCATCGAGGACGACTGCTTCATCGGCGCCCGTTCCGAAGTGGTGGAAGGCGTGGTCGTCGGCGAGGGCTCGGTCCTGTCGATGGGCGTGTTCATCTCGGCCTCGACCAAGATCGTCGACCGCGCCACCGGAGCTATCCACATCGGCAAGGTGCCGCCCTACAGCGTCGTGGTGCCGGGCAGCCTGCCCGACAAGAACGGCGGCCCCAGCCTGTCGTGCGCCGTGATCGTCAAGACCGTGGACGCCAAGACGCGGTCCAAGACCTCGATCAACGACCTGCTGCGGGACTAAACGTCTCGCACCGCCAAGGTCCAAAGAAAGACCGTGCGGTCGACAACCTCGTAGAGGACTCGAAAGCTCGGCGCCCTAGGCGTTCGTGGAACAACTACGATGAACATGCTCCGCCCTTCGAAGGCGGGGCATTTTTCATTGTTGAAAGGCGCCCGTTGCAACATCCATTCGAGGTTTTGCACGCCCTCGTCGATCAGTGGAAATTGCCGTTGCAGAGTGCGGACCGCCTCCTCGAACATTTCCGAATGCCGGATCGAGAAGGGCGGTCGATCAGAAGGGTCTCGCACTCGCATGGGCTTTGGCCGTTTCTAGCGCCCATGCGCGATCATCGTCCGTCACCTCGACGGGGACGAGTTGAAGCGCCGTGAAATAGGGGATCACCTCGCCCAGTTCGGCGGCCTCCCAAGCAGCGTTGTGGCTGATCTCGCTGATCTGGCGCGCGGTCTTGCCACGCACGAAGTCGGCGACCTCCCGCAACAGAAGCTGTTCTCGCTCCGCGAGGCGGACGGGCTTGAACGACCCGGCGGCCACATAGTCCTTTTTGAAAAAGCCGTGATGCTCGGTCTCGCGCACCGCGAGCCTGCCCTCGCGCGACAGCTCCTCCACGGCAGAGGTCAGGTGTCGCGCCGTAGGGCCGAACTTTTGCTTGAGATAGTCGACGCCCGTCAGCGGCCTGCCTTCTTCGAGGAAGGTCATCATGTCGGCGAAATAGAGCATCTTGTGGAGCTTCACATTGCCCAGCTCTTCCGGCGGGCAATAGGCGGCCAAGAAGAGGATCGCCTCTTTGAATTTCTCACGGTCGAATTGGACGGTGGATCCCGGCACGATCAATCTCCGAATCGGAGTTGAATCCTCGCGATTCATTCAGTCAATAGAACAAAATAGGAACAACTTGCGCGCTCCTTATCGCTCCAGCTCGCCCTGAAGTCAACAAGCAGGTTTCAGACGTCATACTGGCCATACGGCGTCCCGTCGCGATGGCGGTAGAAATCCTCCCGCGCCCGCGCGACCATGTCGATGTCGCTGTAGGTGCAGGTGTCCCGGTCAGGGCGGCGCGAGCCCATCTCCAGCAGGACGGCCTCGCGGTCGGAGCGGTTTTCCAGGTGGTGGCCGTTCTCGACGCCGGCCTTGAAGCCCGCGCAGTCGCCGGGGCGCAGCACCGTCTCGCCGCCGTCCTCGACCAGCACCACCTCCCCTTCCACCACCCAGACGAACTCGTCCTCGGCCGAGTGCCAGTGGCGCTGGCTGCTCCACTGGCCGGGCGGCAAGCGCATCAGGTTGACGCCGAACTGGGTAAGCCCGGCCGCGTCGCCCAGGGCCCAGCGCTTTCGCTCGAGACAGGGCGCATCGTGCGGCGGCGGATAATCGGTTCCGACGCGTGTCGGGGCGGTATCGATGTCGATCTTGGGCATGGCTGTCGTCTCGGGTTTGCGTCGGGCGCCAGGGGAGCCTAAAGCCAGGACAATGACTGACAGCAGCCTTTCCCTCGACCCCGTCGCCCTGGCCCAGGCCTTGATCCGCCGCCCGTCCGTGACCCCGGCCGACGAGGGCGCGATGGATGTGCTTCAACGTCAGCTCGAGGCCCTGGGTTTCGCCTGCCGCCGCATGCGGTTCGGCGAGATCGAGAACCTCTACGCCCGGCGCGGGACCGCTCGGCCCAACCTCTGCTTCGCCGGCCACACCGACGTGGTGCCCGTCGGCGACGACGCGGCCTGGACGGCCGGTCCGTTCGAGGCCGAGATCAAGGACGGCGTCCTTTACGGCCGGGGGGCGGTCGACATGAAGAGCGCCATCGCCGCCTTCGTCGCCGCCGTCTCGCGCCTGCCGCAAGACCTGCCCGGCTCGCTCAGCTTCCTGATCACCGGCGACGAGGAGGGCGTGGCCGAGGACGGCACCGTCCGCGTCGTCCAGGCCCTGGCGGCCGAGGGCGAGGTCATCGACCACTGCATCGTCGGCGAGCCCACCAGCGCCAACCTGCTGGGCGACATGGTCAAGATCGGCCGGCGCGGCAGCATCAACGCCTGGATCGCGGTGGACGGCAAGCAGGGCCACGTGGCCTATCCGCACCGCGCCGCCAACCCGATCCCGGTGATGGTCGATATCCTGAGCCGCCTGCAATCGCGCGTGCTGGACGAAGGCTATGAAGGCTTCCAGCCCTCGAACCTGGAAGTGACCACCGTCGACGTCGGCAACACCGCCACCAACGTCATCCCCGCCTCGGCCAAGGCCCGGGTCAACATCCGCTTCAACCCGGCTCACAAAGGCAAGGACCTCCAGGCCTGGATCGAGGCCGAATGCCGCGAGGCCGCCGAGGGCTTTTTGGGCCGGGTCGAGGCGATGTGCAAGATCAGCGGCGAGGCCTTCCTGACCCAGCCCGGCGCCTTCACCGACGTGATCGTGGCCGCCGTCGGCGACGCCACCGGCCGCGTGCCCGAGCTCTCCACCACCGGCGGCACCAGCGACGCGCGGTTCATCCGCAGCCTCTGCCCGGTGGTCGAGTTCGGCCTGGTCGGCTCGACCATGCACCAGGTCGACGAGCGGGTGCCCGTCGCCGAGGTCGAGGCCCTGGCCGACATCTACCAGGCCCTGATCGGCCGCTATTTCGCGGCCTTCGCCTGATGGGCCGCGCCGCCCTGGCGAGCTGGCCCTTCTGGGCCCTGGCCTCGGCGGTGTTCGCGGCCCTGACCGCCATCCTGGCCAAGGTCGGGATCGACGGGGTGGGGTCGAACCTGGCCACCTTCATCCGCACCCTGGTGATCGCCGCCTTCGCGGGCCTGATCCTCACGGCGGCCGGCGAGTGGCGCGCGCCCGGCTCCATCGCCCCGCGCTCGTGGCTGTTCCTGGTGCTGTCGGGCCTGGCCACCGGCGCCTCGTGGCTGTGCTACTTCCGCGCCCTGAAGCTGGGCGAGGCGGCCAAGGTGGCGCCGGTCGACAAGCTTTCCGTCGTGTTCGTGGCGATCATCGCCGCCGTGTTCCTGGGCGAGAAGCTGTCGCCCGTGAACTGGCTGGGCGTGGCCCTGATCGCGGTGGGCGCGGTGCTGGTGGCCCTCAGGGTCTGAGGGGCTGGGCCTGAGCACGGAAACGCGGTGTAAAGGCTCGCGCGGCAGGCTGACGCCATGATCTGGACCAAGCACTACGACGGCGAGTTCTCGCGGGCCGAGCGTATCGGCGGCTGGCTGCTGGCGCTGGTGCTGGCGGCGGCGTTCGTCGCGGTCCTGGCGCTGGTGGACTGCCGCAACGAGATCCGCCTGGCGCGGGCGCTTGCCCAGAGCCCGGGCGCGGTGGCGGGCTGGCGGATCGAGGCGCCCTGGCCCTGGCTGACCGTGCCGATGGGCGCGGCGCCCTTCCTGTTCGTGCCCGGCCTGTTCGGCGTCTACGCTTGGCGGCTGCATCCCAGCCTGGGACGGCGCGTGCGGCTTCCCGTGCTCGCGCTCCTGCTGGCTGCGATGATCGCCACGCTCGGGCTGGTCGCCGCCCAGACCGGCCGGGATCGCGGCGTCGCCACCGTGGAGGGCGTGACCTGGACCCGCGACGGCCATGCCGGCCAGACCCTGGCCTGGCGCCAGGCCCGCGACATCCGCATGCGGTGCCACACGCACAATCACTCCGGCCATCGCGAGCTGGTCTATCAGGTCGCCTTTCCGAACGGCCGCCGCGCTGACCTGTCGCCGGCTTGGTATGAGCCGACCGTCACCTGGATGCACAGGCTGGAGCCCGTTCCCGACCAGCTGGCAGAAGCGCGCATCCCGGTCCACGCGGGCGACCTTTCCGACTGCGTCGTCCACTACGGCGCGGGACTGGACGAAGAAGACCACGCCGCCTTCCTGCGCACCCTGCACCTGAAACCCAAGGGCGACGACTGACCGCGCCGACGCGACGCGGATAGGTTATGGAGGGACGATCCGCCGCCCGGGGTGACGACGTATATGGACGAGCTTTCGATCGCCGACATCCTGGCCGAGGTGGCCGTGCTGGTGAAGCCGTACTTCGGCCGGGGCCGGCCCGCCGACTACATCCCCGAACTGGCCAATGTGCCCTCCACCAAGTTCGGCATGGCCGTGCGCACCGTGGGCGGCCAGGAGGCGGTGATCGGCGACGCCGACGAGGGCTTCTCGGTCCAGAGCATCACCAAGGTCTTCTCGCTGGGCCTGGCGCTGAACCGCTTCGGCGACGAGGTCTGGACGCGGGTGGGCAAGGAGCCGTCGGGCACGCCGTTCAACCACCTCTCCCAGCTGGAGGCCGAGGAGGGCGTGCCCCGCAACCCTTTCATCAACGCCGGCGCCATCGCCGTCTGCGACCAGCTGATGGACGTCTTCAAGGACCCGCCGGCCCTGGTGCGCGGCTTCGCGGGCTTCCTGGCCGGCGAGAAGGTCGAGATCGACGAGGCCGTGGCCGCCTCGGAACTGGCCAACGCCTGGCAGAACCGGGCCATCGCCAACCTGATGCGCGGCAAGGGCACGATCAATCACGACCCCGAGGCCGTGGTCGCCGCCTATTGCCGCCAGTGCGCCCTGACCATGAGCTGCCGGCAGCTGGCGCGGGCCATGCTGCCCCTGGCGGCCGGCGGCTTCTCGCCCATCGTCGAGGAGACGATCTTCTCCGAGCGCCTGAGCCGGCGCCTCAACGCCCTGCTGCTGACCTGCGGCATCTATGACAGCGTCGGCAGCTTCGCCTATCGCGTGGGCCTGCCCGCCAAGAGCGGGGTGGGCGGCGGCATCGTGGCCATCGTGCCGGGCAAGGCGGCCATCGCGGTCTGGTCGCCCGAGCTGGACCGCTTCGGCACCTCGGTGGTCGGGACCGTGGCCCTGGAGCGGTTCAGCCAGCTGACCAACTGCTCGGTCCTATAAGGGCTGCTACCTAGTCTTGAGCTGGATCAAGGCCACCCCGCGGGGGTCAGAGAAGCTGCGCCGTAACGCAACGGAGCGCTTCCATGACCCCTTTCCTGACTTTCGTCGTCCTGGCCTTCGCCGCCTTCATGGTGGCGCTCGTGATCGGCCAAATCCAGACGGCCCGCGCCGAGCGGAGCAAGAAGGGCAAGACGCGCGGCTGAAGCTTTTCCGTCCTCGAGCTCCCGGGTCCGCCAGCCGGGAAGACGGGGGTGGGCTTCAGCCCTCCCCAGGGTAGCCCACCCCCGTCAGATAAAGTCCGTCGGCGGGCGCCACGGGTCCGCAGGCCGTGCGGTCCTTGGCCTCCAGCGCCTCGCGCACGTCGTCCGCCGTCCAGCGGCCCACGCCCACCTCCAGCAGGGTGCCGGTCATCGACCGCACCTGGCGATGCAGGAACGAGCGGGCCTCGAACACCAGATGGACCTCGTCGCCGACCCGGCTGACCCGGGCCACGTCCAGCGTCTTGACCGGCGACTTCGACTGGCAGGCCATGTCGCGGAAGGTGGTGAAGTCGTGCAGCCCCACCAGCACCTGGGCGGCCTGGTGCATGGTCTCGGCGTCGACCGCCTTCTTCATGTGCCACACCTTGCCCTGGTCCAGGGCCGGCGGCGCCGGGCGGTTGAGGATGCGGTAGAGATAGCGCCGCTCCTCGGCCGAGAACCGCGCATGCCAGCCTTCCGGCGCGACGCTGGCGTCCAGCACGCTGACGGCCTCGCGCACCAGGTGGGCGTTGAGGGCGTTCATCACCGTCCGGGCCGGCCAGTCGCGCTCCAGGTCCACATGCACCACCTGGCCCGTCGCATGGACGCCGGTGTCGGTGCGGCCGGCGGCGGCGATGCGTACGGCCTGGCCGGTGAAGGCCTTCACCGCCGCCTCGATCGCGCCCTGCACAGAAGGCTGCGAAGCCTGGGCCTGGAAGCCGTTATAGGGCCGGCCGTCATATTCGATCGTCAGGCGGTAGCGGGGCATCAGACCAGGACCGCGCCCGCCGCCAGCGGGAAGCCGCGCACGAAGACCTCGGCGTCCTGGACGCCCTTGCCCTCGCGCTGGGCCTTGAGCAGGCGCACCGCGCCGTCTCCGCAGGCGATCAACAGGCTGTCGTCGAGCACGGTTCCGGCCGTCCCGTCGACGTCCTCGACGCGCGACAGCAGGGCCTTCACACGGACGGGGCCCTTCTCGGACGGCGCCTCGAACCACGCGCCCGGGAAGGGCGACAGGCCCCGGATGTGGCGGTCGACCTCGGCGGCCGGACGGGTCCAGTCGATGCGGGCCTCGGCTGACTTGATCTTCTTGGCGTAGGTGACGCCCTCTTCGGCCTGGGGCGTTTCCACCGCCCCGCCGCGCTCGATGGCGGCCAGGGCCACGGGCAGCATGCGCGCGCCGACGGCGGCCAGCTTGTCGTGCAGGCTGCCGGCGGTCTCCAGGGCGTCGATGCGCACCTGCTCGCCCATCAGCACCGGACCTTCGTCGAGGCCGACGCTCATCCGCATCACCTGGACGCCGGTCACCGCGTCGCCGGCCATGATCGCGCGCTGGATCGGGGCGGCGCCCCGCCAGCGGGGCAGCAGGCTGGCGTGCAGGTTGAAGCAGCCCAGGCGCGGCGCGTCCAGCACCTCGGCGACCAGGATCTGGCCGAACGCCACCACCACGGCGGCGTCGAGGTCCAGGGCCTGAAAGGCCTCGATCTCCTCGGCCGTTTTCATCGACACCGGCGTGCGCACCGGCAGGCCCAGGCTTTCGGCGAAGGCGTGGACCGGCGAGGGCTTCAGGTCCTGGCCGCGACCGCGCGGCGCGGGCGGCTGGCTGTAGACGCAAGAGATCTCGTGTCCGGCGGAGACGAGCTCGGCGAGGCACGCGACGGAGAAATCCGGGGTTCCAAGAAAGGCGAGGCGCATGGCGGACCTTTAGACGTCATGGCTCCCAGAGGAAAGGTTGGGGGAAAGGTTGGGGGAAAACCGGAGTCGGAACCTCCACCATGGACCGCCGTTCTATGGGCGACCCTATTCCAGGAGGAAACGCCCATGCGCTCCATCGCCCTCATCGCCGCCGCCGGCCTGGCCGCCGTTTCGCTGGCCGCCTGCTCGGACGAGCACGCCACTCAGATCAAGGAAGGCGCGAAGGCCGCCGGCTCCGAGATCAAGCAGGCCGCCACCGACATCAAGAACGATCCGGACGTCAAGGAAGCCGGCACGGCCCTGAAGGAAAGCACGGCCGAAGCCGCCGCCGAGGCCAAGGTCGCGGCAGGCGACGCCCTGGACGCCACCAAGGAAGCCGGCGCCAAGGCCGGCGAAGCGACCAAGGAAGCCGCCAGCGACCTCAACGCCGACGCCAAGAAGGCCGGTCACGACGCCAAGAAGGAAGTCCACGAGGCGACGCGTTAGGGGGCGTAAACCCCCTCAGTCGCTACGCGACAGCTCCCCCAGAGGGGGAGCATTGCTCGGCGTAAATCCTCCCCCTCTGGGGGAGGTGGCCCGGAGGGCCGGAGGGGGCCTTCGCCGCCCTAAGCTGCCCGGCGCGCCTTCTTCACCTTGGTGATGGCGCGGTCGCGCTTGAGGCGCGAGAGGTGGTCGATGAAGAGCACGCCCTTCAGGTGGTCCATCTCGTGCTGGATGCAGACGGCGAACAGGCCCTCGGCGTCCTCTTCCACCGCCTCGCCCTGATAGTTAAGGTACGACAGCTTCACGCGGGCCGGACGCTCGACGGCGTCGTAGACCTCGGGCACCGACAGGCAGCCTTCCTCGTACGAGAACAGCTCTTCGGACTCCCAGGTGATCTTCGGATTGACGAAGTAGCGCGGGGCAGGCTCCTCGCCCTCGCGGGCCAGGTCCATGACGATGACATTGACCAGCTCGCCGACCTGCACGGCCGCCAGGCCGATGCCGGGGGCGTCGTACATGGTCTCCAGCATGTCGGTCATCAGCGTACGCAGGGCGTCGTCGACGGCGGGCACGTCCTTGGAGACCTGCTTGAGGATCGCCAGGTCGGCGGTGTTGTCTACGGTGAGGATGCGACGGATGGCCATGATATCGTTCAGGTAAGGGCAGCGCGGTTCGGGGTCAAGGCGACCGAAGGGCGCGGCGGGTGGACGCAGCTCTCTCAAAATCCGGTCATCCCGGCGAATGCCGGGACCCAGATCCTATAGCGGTGTGGCTGATTGGAAGAACTCAGAGCGCCTGGCGTCAGCCTCAAAGCCATTCCATCTGGGTCCCGGCATTCGCCGGGATGAGCGGAGAAAAGAAGCGCTACGACTTCGCCTGCAGCTTCGGCGTCTCCGCCTCCGCCAGCTTGATCAGCGGCCGCACGGCCCCCTCGACCGGCGTCAGCTCCGCGATCTCCTTGCCCTCGTGGTCCACCGACAGGTCCTCGAACCGGCGGGCCTGGGTCAGAACCTGGCTTTCCAGCGAGCCGACGAACTGGTTGTAGCGGCCCACGGCCGCCTCCAGCGCCTTGCCCACCGAGCCGGCATGGGCGCCCATCACGGCGATGCGCTTGTAGAGCTCGCGACCCACGGCGACGATGTTGGCCGCGTTCTTGGCCTGGTCCTCGGCCCGCCAGCCATAGGCGACGGCCTTGCACAGGGCGAACAGGGTGGTGGGCGTGACCAGCAGCACCCGGCGGTCCATGGCCTCGGTCATCAGGTCGGGCAGGCGGTCGAGCGCGGCGGCCAGGAAGCCGTCGCCCGGCACGAACATGGCCACGAAGTCGGGAGACCCTTCCGACGCGAACTGGTCCCAATAGGCCTTGGCCGACAAGCCTTGCATGTGGGCGCGGACGCTGGCGGCGTGACGAGCCAGGGCGCTTTCGCGCAGGTGGTCTTCGGTCGCCTCCTGAGCCTCGAGGAAGGCGTTGAGCGAGCACTTGGCGTCGATCACGAACACCCCGCCGCCGGGCATCTTCACCTTCACGTCGGGACGGCGGCGGCCCTCCTCGCTCTCGACGCTGAACTGCTCCTCGAAGTCGAAGCGGTTGTTGAGGCCGGCGGCCTCCAGAACGTTACGCAAAGTCTGCTCGCCCCAGCGGCCCTGGACGCCGGCCCCGCGACGCAGGGCGGCCGACAGCTTGCGGGCCTCGAACTGGGTGGCGGTCGAGGCCTCCATCAGGGCGGCGATCTGGGCCTTCAGCCCGCCGGTCTCCTCGGCGCGGGCCTTCTCGACGGCGGTGACCTGGGCCTCGAACTTGGCCAGGGTCTCGGCCACCGGCTTGAGCTGGGCCTCCAGCCGCGCCTGGGCCAACTGCTCGCGGTTGCGGGCGTTCTCGTCGGCGCGCTTGATCAGCTGCTCGGCCACGGTGTTGGCGGTCATGGTCGCCATCTGCTCGGCCTGGGCGCGGCTCAGCTCGCCCAGGGTGGCGGCCTGGTCCTCCAGCAGGCGCGCCCGCTCGCCGGCCTGGACCAGCTGTTCGTTCAATTGCCAGGCCTTGGCCTCCGCGCGCGCGGCGCGGGCCATGGCCCAGAGGGCGACGGCGCCGGCGACGAGGGCCACCACCAGCAGGACCAGGGCGAGGATCAGGAACGGGTCGGAGAAGTTCATGCTCCGTTCTTAGCGGGAGTCGCCCCATCCAGAAAGGGGAGCCTCGAAAGCCCCCCTCGAAAGCCCGGCGGCGAGCGGCTAGAGGTGGGCCATGTCACGACTTTGGATCATCGGCCCCGGCGCGGTGGGCAAGACCCTGGGCCGACTGCTGGCAGAGCGCGCCGGCGTCACGGTGGCCGGGCTGGTCGGACGCGATCCCGCCCGTACGGCGGCGGCGCGGGACTTCGTCGGCCAGGGCGCGGTCCTGGGCCTTAACGACGCGCCGCCCTTCGCGGCGGGCGACCTGGTCATGCTGTCGGTCGGCGACGGCGCCATCGCGGCGGTCGCCGCCTGGCTGGCCGAGGCGGTCGATCCGGCCGGACTGATCGTGTTCCACTGCAGCGGGGCGCGGGACCTTTCGGCGCTGGAGCCCCTGCGCGCTCGCGGCGCGGCCGTGGCGGCCCTGCATCCGGTCAAGGCCTTCGCCGACCCGGCCCGCGAGGTCGCCACCTTCGACGGCGTGGTCTGCACCCTGCAGGGCGACGCGGCGGCCGTGGACCGGCTGGCGCCGCTGGTGCGCGCCATCGGCGGCGAGCCGGTCGTGCTGGCGGCCGATGTCGACCGGCGGCTCTATCACGCGGGGGCGGTGTTCGCGTCGAACTACCTGGCGACCTTGGTCCAGGCGGCCCTGGACGCCCATGCGGCGGCGGGGATCGACGCGGCGACGGCCTCGCGCATTCTCTCGCCGATCCTGCGCGACGCCCTGGCCGCGATCCTGGACAAGGGTCCGGTCGCGGCCCTCACCGGCCCCATCGCGCGGGGCGACGCCGAGGCGGTGGCCGCGCAGGCTCGGGCTGTGGCGGAGCGGGATCCGGGGCTGGGCGAGCTCTATGTGGCGCTGGGCCGGCGGACGTTGGACCTGGCGCGGGAGAAGACGCCGGGGCTGGATCTGGGACCGCTGGAGACAGTGCTGAAGGGCTGACGCCGCGCGGCGCCCACTTGCCCCCACCTGACCGCTTCGCGGTCTGTCCGCCCCCGTAGGGGGCGGAGCCGCGCGAGCGCCGAGCCGGCCAAAGCTCCGCCCCCTACGGGGGCGGACAGGCGACGCAGTCGCCAGGTGGGGGCAAGTCGGGGCGCGCTAAGCCGGCCGCCGCGCCCGAAGCGCCTGGGCGATCGTCCCGTCGTCCAGCCAGTCCAGGTCCCCGCCCACCGGCACGCCGCGTGCCAGCATGGTCACCGACACGCCGGTCGAGGCCAGGCGGTCGGCCAGGTAGTGGGCCGTGGTCTGGCCGTCGACCGTGGCCGGCAGGGCCAGGATGACCTCCTGGATCTCGCTGGCGCCGGCCCGCCCCAGCAGTTCGTTGACACGCAGGGCCTCCGGTCCCACGCCGTCCAGCGCCGACAGCAGGCCGCCCAGCACGTGGTAGCGGCCCTTGAACGAGCCGCCGCGCTCCATGGCCCACAGCGAGCCGACCTCCTCGACCACACACAGCAGGCGGTTGTCACGGGTGGCGTCCGAGCAGACGGCGCAGGGATCCGAGGTGTCGAGCGAGCCGCAGACCGAGCAGGTGCGCACCTTGGCCTGGGCGTCGACGATGGCGGCGGCCAGCGGGGCCAGCAGGGTGTCGCGCTTCTTGAGCAGCGCCAGGGCCGCGCGCCGGCCCGAGCGCGGACCCAGCCCCGGCAGCTTGGACAGCAGGGCGATCAGGCGCTCGATCTCGGGTCCGGCGGAAGCGGCCATCAGTCCTCTTTGCGGGGCGCGGCCCGCGGCGTGGGCAGGCGGCGGTTGGCTTCAAGGATGGGAAGACCGGCCTCGGTCGGCAAGTAGATCACCTGGTGACCGCCGGCCTGCGAGGTTTCCTGCAGCATCTCGATATAGCGCCAGCGCAGATAGCCCTCCGGCCCGCCCAGGCTGTCGGCGATGATCCGGTTGGCCTGGGCCACGCCCTGGGCGCGGCGGACCTCGGCCTTGGCGTCGTAGTCGGCGGCCTCGAACTTGGCGAGCGCCTCCTGCACCCGCACCTGGCGGTTCTGGGTGGCGCGGGCCAACTCGGCCTCGCCGTGCTTGCGCGCCGCATAGACGCTGTACTGGGGCCAGGCGACCATGATCAGGCCGATCACCACCACCACGACCACCAGCAAGACGCCGCCGAGCCTGCCCATGTCCCTGTCTCCCCCGAAGTCGGTCTGCATCGCGACCTAGAACTTCATCCCGGGCAGGCCGCCCATCATGCCGGCCATGGGACCGGCGGCTTCCTGCATCATCTGGGCCTGCTGGGCGTCGAGCTTGCGCTTGGCGTCGGCGTGGGCGGCAACGATCAGGTCGGCGATCACCTCGCCCTCGCCCGGCTCGACCAGGCTCTCGTCCAGCACCACCTTGGCCAGCTCGCCCGAGCCCTTCAGGGTGACGGTGACCATGCCGCCGCCCGCGGTCCCGTCCACCGTCAATTCAGCGAGCTTCGCCTGGGCGTCGGCCAGTTTCTGCTGCATGGCCTGGGCCTGCTTCATCAGGCCGCCGAGGTCTTTCATCTGTTCTGCTCCACTCTAATTCCTGTCATCCCGGACAAGCCCGGCGAAGCCGGGCGCCGATCCGGGACCGACCCGAAGTGCTGAGTTCACGCGTCGGTCCCGGATCTTCGCGCTGCGCGCTCGTCCGGGATGACAATGCTTAGTTCTCTTCCAACTCGTCCGGCTCGATCGGCGGCGCCTCGGGCGTCAGGATCGTGCGGACCTCGAGAATCTCGGCGCCCGGGAACGCGCTGAGCACCGAGGCGACGAACGGATCGGCCTTGATGGCCTCCATCTGCTCGCGTTCCTCGCGCTTCTGGCGCTCCAGCAGGCTCTCGGCCCCGCCGCCGCCTTCCGCCGCGACCAGCCAGGGCTGGCCGGTCCATTCCTTCAGCGCGCGGACCAGGCGTCCGGCCAGATTGCCGGGCGCGCCAGGGCCGGGTTCGAAGGTGATGGCGCCGGGACGGAAGCTGATCGGGCGGACATATTGCTCGACGTCGAGACGCAGGCCGATGTCGCGCTTCTCGGCGATCAGCTTCACGACGTCTTCGAACGAAGCCAGCACCGGCGCGGCCGGGGCCATGGGCGCGGCCATCACCCGGGCCTGGGCGTTCAGCGCGCCGCCGGGCGCGCCGCCGCCACCGATGGAGCCGCCGCCACCGCCGCTGGGACCGCCGCCCACGGGCTGGCCGTCGCGCAGGGCCTTCAGGGCTTCCTCGGGCCCCGGCAGGTCGGCGGCATAGCAAAGCCGAATGAGCGCCATCTCGGCGGCGGCCATGGCGTCGGGGGCGCGGCGCACCTCGTCATGGGCCTTCAGCAGCATCTGCCACAGGCGCGACAGGGTGCCGGCCGAGGTCTGGGCGCCGATGGCGGTCAGGCGCGCGGCCTGCTCCTTGGGCATGGACAGGGCGTCCGGACCCAGGGCCTTGGCCACCGAAGCCGAGTGGCAGTGATCCAGCAGGTCCAGCATGACCACGGCCGGATCGGCGCCGAAGCCCCACAGGGCGCGGAAGCCGGTCAGCGACTCGCCCGGCTTGCCGCTCATGACGTTTTCGAACAGCGCGATGGTCTGGCCGCGGTCCGCCAGGCCCAGCATGTCGCGGACCACGGCGGCGGTGACGGTGGAGCCGCGCTCGCCCTGGACGATGGCCTGGTCCAGCAGCGACAGGCCGTCGCGAACCGAGCCCTCGGCGGCGCGGGCGATCAGGGCCAGGCCGTCTTCCTCGACCTTGGCCCCTTCCTTGGCGGCGATCTTGCCGAAGTGCTTGACCAGCACGTCGGGCTCGACCCGGCGCAGGTCGAAGCGCTGGGTGCGCGACAGGATCGTCACCGGCACCTTGCGGATCTCGGTGGTGGCGAAGATGAACTTGGCGTGCGGCGGCGGCTCTTCCAGCGTCTTCAGCAGGGCGTTGAACGCCGCCGTCGACAGCATGTGCACTTCGTCGATGATATAGACTTTGTAGCGCGCCTCGACCGGGGCGTAGCGCACCCCGTCCAAGAGCTCGCGCATCTCGTCGACCTTGGTGCGCGAGGCGGCGTCCAGCTCCAGCACGTCCATGTGCCGGCCCTCGATGATGGCCCGGCAGTTGCGGCCCTCGACGGTAAGGTCGACGGAAGGCTGGTGGACGGTGTCGGTCTCGTAGTTCAGGGCCCGGGCCAACAGGCGGGCGGTCGTGGTCTTGCCCACCCCGCGAACGCCGGTGAGCATGAAGGCGTGGGCGATGCGGCCGGTGGAGAAGGCGTTGGCCAGGGTGCGGACCATGGCCTCCTGGCCGATCAGGTCCTCGAAGGTGCGCGGCCGGTACTTGCGCGCCAGCACGGTGTAGGCGGCGTCGGGGTCCGACGGGGCCTCGGCGGCGACGGGCGTCGCGGCCGGAGTCGTGACGACGGGCGGCGGCGCCTCGACAGGCGGCCCGCCACCGAAGATGTCGGCGGTGTTCTCGTCCCGCTCGGCGGGCTCTTCATCCCACGGCGGCGCGGAATCGGTCGTGAGGTCGTCGTGGTCGGCCATGGCCCAAGTGTAGTGCGCCGCAACGCGCAGCAAAAGGCTCGCGCCGCGCTTCAGCGGCCAATGGTGTCAGAATGTGGGGAAAGGTGGAGACCGGACAGCGACCCAGAGGTGATCTCGTTGTGGCTGCTGCCTCTCGGCCCTGACCAGGTTGGCGAGGCTTCCGTCCGCGCCGATCTCCGAGGCCTATATCGCGACTCATCATGACGGATGCAAGACACGATATGCGGCCCCGTGACGACTCTTCGTCGCGGATGCTACAGATTCGCCATGCCTCTCTCGATCATCACCAACACCTTCGCCGGCAACCCGCTCGATCGCGCCAGCGAGCGCCGGGGCGACGAGTCGTGGCTGGCCGAGAAGGCCGACGACCCCCATTCGCTGGCCGTGGCCATCTGGAACGGCAAGCCGCTGGTCGAAGACATCGTCTCGGCCGCGGAAGGCGACGAGCCCAAGGTGACCGGCGCCCAGATCGCCTATCTGCGCGCCGACATGGCCAAGGACCTGGCCGGCACGCCCGAGCGGCTGCTGTTCCTGGGGCTGTGGAAGGACATCGCCGTCTTCGCCGTCGACCTGGAGGGCGGGGCCGATCCCGCCGAGGGGCCGCTGCAGGGCCTGGGCCGGTTCGAGGAGCTGCGCGGGATCGCCCCCACCCTGCCGCCGCCGGACGCGGGCATCCTGGCCACCGCCAAGTCGATGTTCGAATGGCGGCGCAAGCACAAGTGGTGCAGCAACTGCGGCCAGGAGACCAAGGTCATCGACGGCGGCTGGAAGCGCGAATGCCCGTCCTGCCAGGCCGAGCACTTCCCCCGCACCGACCCGGTGGCGATCATGCTGGCCCTGCACGACGGCAAGTGCCTGCTGGGCCGCCAGGCCGGCTGGCCGCCCGGCATGTACTCGGCCCTGGCCGGCTTCGTGGAGCCCGGCGAGACCATCGAGGAGGCCTGCGCCCGCGAGCTGATGGAGGAGGCGGGCCTGACCGCCACGGCCGTCCGCTACCACTCCAGCCAGCCCTGGCCGTGGCCCTCGTCGCTGATGATGGGCCTGATGGCCGATGTCGACAGCCAGGCCGCCGCCCCCGACCAGACCGAGCTGGAAGCGGTCAAGTGGTTCACCAAGGACGAGGCCAAGGCTCTGATCACCGGCGAGATGGAAGGCTTCTTCGCCCCCCCGCCCCTGGCGATCGCGCACCAGTTGATCAAGGCCTGGGCGGAGTCAGAGGACTAGGATGTTGCTGGGGACACACGCATGCGTGTGTCCCCAATCCAATCTACCCCACCAACCTCACCACCTCCCGCACCACCATCACCGCCAGGGTGATCGTCGACAGCGAGAACACCAGGAACCGCACACCCACGGCGTTGACGGTCACCTGCACCAGGCTGTGGACCACCCGTAGCGCCACATAGGTCCAGGCCAGCTTCAGCGCCCAGCCGTCCGTGTGGCCCGCCACCTGGATGGCCAGGGCGGCGGCGTAGAAGATGGTCGGCTGCTCCATCAGGTGGTTGTAGTTGTCGGCGGCGGCGCGCACGCCCGTCGGCAGGCCGTTCAGGCTGCCGGGATGGGCCGCGTCCTGCGGCTTGATCCCCGCCTTGGTCATGGCCGGGATGCGGCGGACATACATCCAAAGCCAGATCACCAGCGACCAGGCCACCAGCGCCATCACCGGCGCGACCAGCGTATCGTTCATCGTTCGGCCCTCCCCAGACCTCTTTGTTTCGGGAAGGCTAGACAGGGAACACCGTTATCGCAAAGCCTGCCGCTACGGCAGGCCAAGACGACCGGATTGCACAATACTCCCGCGTTCTTGTCGGCCAGTCTCGGAGGGATCGCGGGCGCCGCCGCGCGTTCCCATCTGCGCCAGGCTTCAGGCAAACGGAGATCCCGCATGACCACCACCCCTTCGGCCGCCGCTTCGGGCCAGTTCAAGATCGGCGGCGATCTGACCGTCAACCGCCTGGGCTTCGGCGCCATGCGCATCACCGGCCCCGGCATCTGGGGCGAGCCGGAGGACCACGCCGAGGCCATCGCCGTGCTGAAACGCCTGCCCGAGCTGGAGGTCGACTTCATCGACACCGCCGACAGCTACGGCCCCTTCGTCAGCGAGGACCTGATCGCCGAGGCGCTGGCGCCCTATCCCAAGAGCGTCATCGCCACCAAGGGCGGCCTGACCCGGTCCGGCCCCAATGTCTGGGAGCAGGTCGGCCGTCCGGAATATCTGCGCCAGTGCGTGCAGATGAGCCTGCGGCGACTGAAGGTCGAGCGGATCGACCTGTGGCAGCTGCACCGCATCGACGCCAAGGTGCCGCGCGACGAGCAGTTCGGGGTGATCGCCGACATGCAGAAGGAAGGCCTGATCCGCCACGCAGGCCTGTCGCAGGTCAGCGTCGAGGAGATCCAGGCGGCCCAGAAGCACTTCAAGGTCGCCACGGTGCAGAACCTCTACAACCTGACCAACCGCGCCAGCGAGGCGGTGCTGGACCACTGCGAGGCCCACGGCATCGGCTTCATCCCCTGGTATCCGCTGGCCTCGGGCGACCTGGCCAAGCCCGGCGGGGTGCTGGACGCCATCGTCCACAAGACCGGCGCCACGCCCAGTAAGGTGGCCCTGGCCTGGGTGCTCAAGCGCAGCCCGGTGATGCTGCCCATCCCCGGCACCAGCAAGGTCAAGCACCTGGAGGACAACGTCGCGGCGGCGGCGATCACCCTGTCGGACGAGGACTTCGCGGCGCTGGACAAGGCGGCGAAGGCGGGCTGACCGCACACGCCGCGCTCCGCTCGAGCTGGCCTTTCAGAATAATCTGTAGTTACGAAAAGTCTTGCATCGCTTATTTTTCGTAACTACAGATTATCACGTTTCCTCCGCGAGCCTTGGCCGTCGACTCAACCTTGACAAGAAACTTCTCTGCCTGATTGCATAGGACGACGCACGCCTTGTGCAGCCGTCCGGGGAAGGTGATGGTCATCGAATGGGACGAAGAAAAACGGGTGGTGACGCTACGTGAACGCGGCCTGGATTTCGCCAAGGCCGCGCAAATCTTCGAAGGCAAGACCATCACCTTCGAGGATGACCGACAGGACTACGGCGAAGTGCGATATGCGACGGTGGGCCGGCTCGGCAGGACGATCGTCTTCGTGGTCTGGACTGAACGCGCCGAGGCTCGCCGCATCATTTCGATGAGGAAGTGCGATGTCGAAGAACGAGAAATCTACTACGCCGAAGTGGACCGATCCTGACGACGCGCCCCGACTGACCCGCGAACTTGCCACGCATGGCGAGATCCGGGACGGCGAGACGGTGGTTCGCCCCGCATCGGGTACGCTAGCGGGGCGCGGGCGTCCAAGGCTCGACGCGCCCAAGAAGCTGGTGACGCTCCGCCTTGACCAGAGCGTCCTTGAAAAGCTTCGAGCGACCGGCCCAGGCTGGCAGAGCCGCGCCAACGAAATCCTGAAAAAGGCGGTGGGCGCCTAGCGGAACGTCGCCAAGCCGCCTGCCCTACACCCGGTCCCGGAACGGATCGGCCGGGTACACGCCCAGGATTTCGAACTTCTCCGAGAAGAACTTCAGTTCGTCGAAGGCCAGGGCCAGGGGGCGGTCTTCGGGGCGGCCGTCGACCTCGGCGTAGAAGAAGGTGGCCGTGAAGGCGCCGCCCTCCATGTAGCTTTCCAGCTTGGTCATGTTGACGCCGTTGGTCGCGAACCCGCCCAGGGCCTTGTAGAGCGCGGCGGGCAGGTTGCGGACCTTGAACACGAAGCTGGTCACGCAGCGATGAGTGAACGGCGGCGCCTCGGGCCGCTCCTCGGCGGTCATCACCAGGAAGCGGGTGGTGTTGTTGCGGGCGTCCTCGATGTCGCGGGCCAGGATGTCCAGGCCGTAGATCTCGGCGGCCAGGGCCGGGGCGACGGCGGCGCGGGTGGGGTCGGGCTTCAGCGCCAGGGCCTTGGCGGCGCCGGCCGTGTCGCCCGCGCTCTCGTGGGCCAGGCCCAGCTTCTTGAGGCTATGGCGGCACTGGCTGAGCGCGATGGGCATCGAGCAGGCGATCTTCACCGTCTCGAGCGTCGCGCCCTTGTTGGCCATCAGCTGGAAGCGGATCGGCTTGAAGCGCTCGCCGATGATCTTCAGGCCCGAGGCGGGCAGCAGGTGGTGGACGTCGGCCACCCGGCCGGCGATCGAGTTCTCGATGGGGATCATGCCCAGCTGGCAGGCGCCGGACTTGATGGCCTCGAACGCCTCCTCGAAGGTGGCGCAGGGCACGGCCTCGTAGTCGGGGAAATAGGTGCGGCAGGCCTCGTGGCTGTTGGCGCCGGGCTCGCCCTGGAAGGCGATCTTCTTGAGGATGCTCATGCTTTGATCCCGGCCGCGCCCATGGTGCTTGAATAGGCGCGCGCCGCTTCGAGGTCTGAAGGATTGTCGACGGAGATCGGGGCCTCGCCGGCCACGGCGGCGCGCAGCTGCAGCCCCAGCTCCATGGCCCGCAGCTGCTCCAGCTTCTCGCGCTTCTCCAGCGGCGAGGGCGGGGCGGCGTTGAAGGCCTCAAGCGCCGCGCGGCGATAGCCGTAGATGCCGATGTGGCGCCAGATCGGGGCGTCGCCATAAAGGGTGGAGCGGGTGAAATAGAGGGCGCGGCCCGAATAGCCGTCCTGCTCCATGGCCAGCACCGCCTTGACCACGTCCGGATTGGACCGGTCGGCCGGCGAGGCCTCGGGGGCCACCACGGTGGCGATATCGCACTCGGGATGGGCGGAGAGCAGGTCGGCGCAGGCGCTCAGCACCGAAGGCTGCACGAACGGCATATCGCCCTGGAGATTGATCACCACGTCGTGGCGGCGCTGCGGGTCCAGCACCTCCAGGGCCGCCAGGATGCGGTCCGAGCCCGAGGGCAGGCCCGGATCGGTGAGAATCGCCGTGCCGCCGGCCTTGGTCACCGCATGGACGATGGAAATGTCGCCCGCCGCCACCGCCACGGGGCCGATTCCCGCCGCCTGGGCCTGGCGCAGCACCCGCACGATCATCGGCAGACCGCCGATATCGGCCAGCGGCTTGTCGGGAAGGCGGGTGGCCGCCATGCGGGCGGGAATGACGACGATTGGGTTCATGATCGGCCGATGCGGGTCAAAACCGTTGCTGCCCGGTTGCGCCCCGGGCGGTAGCGTGTAAGAGACGCGAGCGCAACACGGAGCGCACGGGGTAACCCTCCGGGCGCGGATTCGGGCCTGTCGACCAGACGGCCCCCAAGAGGCTGGTAAGGCTTTAGATGAGCGACCTGACGTTCAACAAGATCGCTGGCGGCGTGCTGCTGACCGGCCTGGTCATTTTCGGTCTGCGGGAAGCGTCGGACATCGTTTTCGCCAAGCACGAGCTGGAAAAGCCGGGCTACGAGATCGCCGTCGCCGAAGAAGCCACCGCCGGCGGTCCCGCCGCCGAGGTCGCGCCCGACTGGGGCAGCGTCCTGCTGGTTCCGGCCAACATCGCGGCCGGCCAGGCGGTCACCGCCAAGTGCGCCTCGTGCCACAGCTTCCAGCAAGGCGGCCCCAACGGCACCGGCCCCGACCTGTGGGACGTCCTGGGCCGCAAGCCCGGCTCGCACGGCGGCTTCGCCTATTCGTCGGCCATGACCGACTTCGGCGCCAAGAACCCGGTGTGGGACTACGACCACATCGACCAGTTCCTGAAGGCTCCGGGCAAGTACATCTCGGGCACCAAGATGACCTTCGTGGGCCTGAAGAAGCAGGAAGACCGCATCGCGGTGATCGCCTATCTGCACAGCCTGGGCTCCAAGCTGCCGGTTCCGGCTCCCAAGCCCGCCGGCGCGGCTCCGGCCCCCGCCGAAGGCGCCGCGGCTCCGGCCGCTGGCGAAGCTCCGGCCGCCGGCACGGCCGCCTCGGGCGGTGCCGCCGCCGCTCCGGGCACGCCGGCCACCCCGACGCCGGCCGCCGCGCCCGCCCACTGAGGCCGGTCGCCTGTAAGGATCAAAGGGTCGCGAAGCTTGCTTCGCGGCCCTTTTTCTTTGCCGCCTTTCCAGGCGCCCTCGACACGTCGTCAGCAAAGCTGCCTTGCGGCCTTTTCCGATTTCGTGAGTAGGGTATCGAACCGTACCGCTTAACCGGACTGTTCGACCATGACGTCTCGCCTGCTCGTCCGCCCCCTGGCCGCCACCGCGCTCGCCGCGATGCTGATCGCCGCGCCCGCCGCCTCGTTCGCCGCCGTCAAGGCGCCGGCCGTGAAGCTGAAGTCCCTGGCCGACCTGCCCACCCCGCCCTATCCCTATGACGAGAAGGCCGACGCCGAGGCCGACGTCGCCGCCGCCCTGAAGCGCGCCAAGAAGGCCCACAAGCTGACCCTGATCGATTTCGGCGGCAACTGGTGCGGCGACTGTCGCGTCTTCGCCGGCGTGATCGAGCAGCCCGACGTCAAGGCCTGGGTCGACAAGCACTACGAGGTCGTGACGGTGAACGTCGGCCGCTACGACAAGAACATGCAGATCCCGGCCCGCTACGGCATCGACAAGCTGAAGGGCGTGCCCAGCTTCCTGGTGGTCGACGGCAAGGGCAAGCTGGTCAACGACGGCGCCTTCTTCGCCCTGACCGACGCCCGCCACATGACCCCGCAGTCGATCGTCGACTGGCTGGCGCAGTGGCCGACGAAGTAGGAACCTGATCGACGGAGGGACGCCCCCTCCGTCACGTCGCTACGCGACGCGCCACCTCCCCCGTTTCACGGGTGAGGAGGAAGCCAAGCCGATCCTCTCCTCCCCTGCGCAGCGGGGGAGGTGGCGCGATGCGAAGCATCGTGACGGAGGGGGCGCTCCTACGGCCTACGCCACCCCGTCACCGGCCCGCCGCCGGCCGCCTCGATGCGGGCCACGGCCTCGGCCAGAGGCTCGACCGCCACGGCCATGTGGTGGGCGTTGGCGTGCAGGATGGTCTCGGCGTCCAGCAGGACGGCCACGTGGCCCTTCCAGAACACCAGGTCGCCCCGGCGGCGATCCCCCGCTTCGATGGGCGGGAAGAAGGCCAGTTGCATGTCGGTGTCGCGCGGGACGGCCTTGCCGCAGGCGGCCAGGGCCTGCTGCACCAGGCCCGAGCAGTCCAGGCCCGGCGATTCGCGCCCGCCCCACTGATAGGCCGCGCCCAGATAGCCCTCGGCCACCGCCACATAGTCGGCCAGGGCCACGCCCACCGGCGCGAGATGGGCGGTCACGAACCAGCCCGTGCCCTCGCCCTTGGAGAAGCGGCCCTCGGTCGCCTCGACGGCGGTCAGGGCGTTGCGCGAATAGAGGCCCACCGGCCGCGCCTTGATGTTGGGCTCGGCGAAGGCGTAGGTGCGCGACACCGCCACCTGGTGGGTGGCCGGCGCGCCCAGGGCGGCCAGGTCCTCCTCGGCGACATAGCCCACATAGCCGTCGCGCGCGGCCTGGCCCCAGGCGAAGCCTTCCTTGACGTCCAGCACCCGGAAGACCTCGCCGAACAAGAGCTGGTCCCACTGCTCGGCCAGCGGATGGGGCGCCTTGCGCAGGGCGGCGGCGGGGACCACCACCTGGCGCGGCTTCGGCGCGTCATAGCGCTCGGCGGCGACCACGCCCTGCAGGTCGAGATCGGCCAGGTCGGGGCGAGCCAGAGTGATGCGGGGATCGCTCATGCCGCCGCTCCGCCGAATCGGGCCTTCAGCATGCCGTAGAGCCCCCGGATGACCTGGGCCTCGCCGCCCGAGACGAAGCCCGGCCGCGCCTTGGGGTTCCAGGCGAAGATGTCGAAATGGACCCAAGACCCGGTGGTCGGGGCGAACTTCTGGAGGAACAGCGCCGCCGTCATCGAGCCGGCCTGGGCCCAGGCGTCGGGATCGTTCTTCAGGTCGGCGATGTCGCTCTCGACCGCCTCGCGATAGCCGTCCCACAGCGGCATGCGCCAGACCGGGTCCGACGCCTCGCGCGCGCCCTCCTCGATCTCCAGGGCCAGGTCGTCGTCGGGGGTGTAGAAGGGGATCAGCTGCGGCCCCAGGGCCACGCGCGCCGCGCCGGTCAGGGTGGCCATGTCGATGGTCAGCACCGGCTCCAGCTCGGCCGCCCGGGTCAGGGCGTCGGCCAGGATCAGCCGGCCTTCGGCGTCGGTATTGCCCACCTCCACCGTCAGCCCCGCCCGGGTGGCCAGGATGTCGCCGGGCCGCATGGCGTCGCCGGCGATGGCGTTCTCGACCACCGGGACCAGCACCGACAGGGCCACCGGCAGGCCGGCGGCCATCACCATCCGGCCCAGGGCCAGGGCGTGGGCGGCGCCCCCCATGTCCTTCTTCATCAGCCGCATGCCGCCCGACGGCTTGATGTCGAGCCCGCCGGTGTCGAACACCACGCCCTTGCCCACGATGGCCAGACGCGGGTGCGAGGGATCGCCCCAGCTCAGCTCCAGCATCCGCGGCGCGCGGGCCGGTACGGCGGCGCGGCCCACGGCGTGAACGGCCGGATAGTTGGCGTCCAACAGGTCGTCGCCGGTCGTCACCTCAAGGGTCGCGCCGTACCGTTCAGCGATCTCGCGGGCGATGGTCTCGATCTGCAGCGGCCCCATGTCGTTGGCCGGGGTGTTGACCATGTCGCGGGCCAGGGCGCAGGCGTGGGCCACCGCGCGCACCTCGTCGAGGTCGACGTTTTCGTCCGCGACCAGTCGTCGCGGTCCGTCTTCCTTCTTGGGCCGATAGCGGTCGAATTTGTAACTGCCGAGCGCGAAGGCCAGGGCGACCTGAGTCGCGTCCAGACCGTCGGGCGTGGCCGACAGGCGATAGTCGCCGGCCGGCAGCTTGCCCGGCAGGGCGCGGAACAGCATCGCCTCGACCTTGCTCTTCTCGCCCAGCCCCAGCAGAACGCGGTCCACAACCCCTTGCGGCGTCGGGAGAACCAGCACCTGGCCCGCCTTGGCCTTGAAGTCCTGCAGGGCCACGAAGCCCTTCACGAAGCTGGGGCGCGCCTCGAGGAAGGCGGCCAGTTCGGACTCGTAGAGGCAGTGGATCGGCGTCGGCGTCCCATCCTCGGCGGAGCGGGACGAGGCGGCGATGATCGGTTCGGACATGGGCGCGCTCTGAAGCGTGAAAATTATGCTTAACGATTCCTTGAGGGCCGCACGCGAGGATGCGAACACCGTCGGGAGATCCTCTTCATGTGTCGCATGCGCGCGCTCCTCGCAACCGTTCTCGCCCCTGCCCTGCTGGCGGCGGCGTCGGCCCATGCCGGCGACAAGCCCGCGCCGGCGGCTCAGACCGCCCAGACCCAGGCCGATGCCGCGCCGCGCAAGGCCACCCCCGCCCAGCGGGCCGAGGTCCAGCGCGCCGATCCCCTGACCCGCATGGCCTTCTGGTCGACCGAGGCCGACCGCGACGGCCGCGACGTCGAGGCCGCCGTCGGCCTGTCGCAAGCTCTGCGGGCCCTGGGCCGCTATGACGAGGCCGCCGACGCCGTCGGCCGCATCCTGGTGGTCGCCCCCGACAGCTACGACGCCCTGATGGAATCGGCCCGGGCCAACATCGCGCGCGGCCAGGGCTTCTACGCCATCGAGCCGGGCCGCAAGGCCGCCGCCCTGCAGCCGCGCGACTGGCGCCCCCTGTCGCTGCTGGGCGTGGCCTACGAGCAGGCCAAGCGCGACGACGAGGCCCTGGCGGCCCACCGCCAGGCCGTGGCCCTGGCCCCGACCGAGGCCGTGCCGCTGACGAATCTGGCCATGCACATGGCCGCCACCGGCGACCTGCCGGGCGCCGAGACCCTGCTGCGCAAGGCCGCCGCCCTGCCCACCTCCACCATCCAGGTGCGCCAGAACCTGGCCCTGGTGGTCGGTCTGCAAGGCCGCCTCGACGAGGCCGAGAAGCTGGCCCGCCAGGACCTGCCGCCCGAGTCGGTCGACAACAACCTGGCCTGGCTGCGCGCCGCCACCGGCCAGCCCAGCTCGACCCGCTCGTGGAGCGCGGTGAAGGCCGGGGGCTAGGGCGCCGCCCTAACCCGGCATCCCCTCGAACTGCGGCAGGTCCAGCGGCTTGACCCAGGGCAGGCGGCGCTTGACGAACATCTCCAGTTTCGGCGCGAAGCCGGTCGGATCGTCCAGGCTGCCCAGCTGGACGAAGACCGTGCCGGGGAAGGTGTCCAGATTGCTGGTGTAGAGCCGCGCCCCGCAGGCAACGCAGAAATTGCGGTCCAGGCGGCCGCCGGAATCGGCGACATAGCCGAACGCCGTCAGCTCGCCGCTGTCCAGGGTGAAGTCGTCGGCGGGGATCCCGAAGAACACGGCCGCCTCGCCGCCCGACGCCTTCTTGCAGTCCAGGCAGTGGCACATGGCGATGAAGTCGGGGTCAGTGTCGAAGCCGAACCTGACCGCCCCGCAGGCGCATCGCGCCGTGTGTTTTTTCGCCATACCGATTGCCCTCCTCTGTCTTCGCTGGTTTTCGCGGCCTGGCCGGCCCGCCACGACTATCCGCCGGTCGCGCGGGGATGCGTAGCAGAATCGCTCACCAGATCGGCGAGACGTCGGCTTCGGTCAGCGGCGCCAGTCGCCCGGTCAATCGCGCCACCGGCAGGCGCTCCAGCCCATGGCCGAAGACGATCGGCTGGAGGTCGGGGCTGACCGCGCGCATCACCCGCAGGGGCGTCAGGGCGATGTCGGGCGCTGTGACGTCGACCAGGGCCACCCGGATCCCGTCCTGCGCCAGGGCCTGGGCGCAGCCCGCCAGGGTCCGCGCCGGCCCCGGCGGCAGGTCGGCCAGCGACACCCGCTCGGACGGACGACGCAGGAAGTCGAAGGCCTTGGCCCGCGCGGCCGGGAAATAGTACTTGGCGTGGTCCAGCATCTCGCGCACCGCCGCCGGTCCGTCCGGGATCGGGGCGCCGTCGAGCATCAGCCGCCGCAGATAGGGGCCGGTCTGGCCCAGCTCGTAGACCGCCTGGCGCACGGCCGTTCGGGGATCGGGGTCGGTCCCCAGGCCCAGGGTCACGCCCGGCCAGGCCACGCCGTCGCCGAACGCCAGGCAGGCGGCCGTGACGCACCCACCGGTCGAGGGCAGCAGCACGGTCTCGACCACCCCGCCCAAGGCCTCGACGCCCGCGACGATGGCCTTCAGGTCGTCGCTCCAGGCCCCGTCGACCGTCACGCCGCGCACGGGCTCGCGCGTCAGCCAGGCGGTCATGAAGGCGTCCCGCTCGATCAGCTCCAGCATCGCCCTCAGGGCCGCCTCGGTCCGGCCGGGCCAGGCCGCCAGGCCGTTCGAACTGCCCGAGCAGAAGTTCTGCCGCCGGTGCAGCACGAAGGTCAGGTAGCTGAAGGCGGCGGGCACCCAGACCCGCCCGCCCCCGGCGGCCCATTCGCCCGCCACCCAGGGGTGCGGCGCCTGAGGATCGAAGGGCGCGAACGGGAACCCGGGCCGAGCGTACTGGTCCGGTCCGAACAATGGAAAGGCGCGAGGGTCCAGGGTGGCGTCGGACGGCAACTGGTCCGGCCGCGCCCAGACCACCCGGCCGTAGTCGGGCATGGAGGCGCTGTAGCGCTCGACCGCCTCGCCCAGGGCGCCCAGGGCCGCGTCGAGCACGGTCGGCCCCTTGCCCCAGCCGGCGGGCATGGGCGCGGGCGGATCGGCGCCGTCGGGCGCGGCGGCGGTCACGGCGGTGACCACCACGGGCGAGGCCAGCTCCAGCCGGGCGGCCGGCTCGACGAAGACGTGATGGATCACCCCGGCGCGGGCGTCGACCAGCGGCGCGAAAGCCGCCATGGGATCGCCCGACGCCGTCGGCGCGGCGTCCTCCGCCAGGGGACCGGGACGATAGGCCGGCGGCCCGCCGCACAGGGCGCAGGCGGGGACCGGCAACACCCGGTGCAACGCCGTGCGCGCCGGCGCGCCCTCCAGGATCAGGACGTGGCCGGTCAGGCGGGGCGTCGTCCCGTCGGCCCTCGCCGCCAGGATCTCGCACGCCTCGATGGCCAGCAGCGTCGCCGCCAGGCGATCGCGCACGGCCGCCGGCTCGCCGGCCGCGTCCACGTCGCGTGGAAAGCCGTCGTTGGCCCGACGGCGCAGGCCCGCGCAGGCCAGGCACGCGCCGCCCTGCGCGCCCCGGAACGGTCCCAGCACGACCTCGCGCTCGGCGACCAGGGCCGTCAGGCAGGCTTTGCCCGCGCGTGTGGAGGGCTCGATCCGGGCCAATAGGGCCGTGTCCGAACGGTCCAGGGCCAGGACCAGGTCGGCCTCCGCGTCCGGCTCGGTCCCGACCCGCCCGACGCCCAGACCCGCCAGGATCTCGGCGCAGGCGGCGGCCAGGTCCGGCGGTCCGGCGACCACGACATGGGCGGCGGCCAGCCGGTCGCGACGCCGGGCGACCAGCTCGGCCGCGGCGCCGGGATCGGCCAGGCTCCGCAGGACGCCCTGGTCGATCAGATCGTCCAGCAGCCCCTCCACGGCCTGGGGCGACAGGTCGGGCAAGGCCCGGCAGACCGCCGCCCGGTCCCGCGCGCCGTCCAGCAGGGGCAGCAGGTTGTCGACCACCCAGCCGGCGTCCTCGCCTTCCAGCAGGGCGGCCGCGCCGCCGCCGCAGACCAGGCGTCCGCCCTGGCAAGGGACCGCGAGCCATCCCGGCGACAGCAGGAGGACGCCGCCGGGAGGGCTCGCCGCGCCTAAGGGGGAGGACTCGGCGCGATGGGAAGGGGTTTCGCCATCCGCGCTAGCGCAGATGGCCCAGTTCCTTGGCGTTGACGTGCAGGGCGCCGAGCACCGCCGTGGTGGTCTTCAGCTGGGCTTCCAGAGCTTCCAGCTGGATGTCGACGACCTTGTTCACCACCGGGGTGGTGATGCCCTTGAGGATTTCCCAGAACCGCAGCCGCTCCTCGGCGGTGCCGCCCAGAAGCTTGAGCAGGTGTTCGAGGTCGCGTTGGACCGAGCTCACGCGGACTTTCAGATCGCCAGCCATGGTAGTTCCTCGTGTTGGGGAGATGCGCCTTAAGCGTGCATAAGCCTAGCGACTCTTTTCTTGATTGCGCAAGAGGGGAATGAAACCCACGCGATCATGCGCCGGACGGCGAGCCGTCCGGGCGAGGCGGATTGGGAATTTGGATGGCGTCGGACGCCGGCCGTGGCGACGGGGCCTAGTGCGCCGTGCCCTTGCTGCGGGCGATGGCGTCCATGATGTTGATCGCCGCCGGCCCCATGATCACGATGAACAGACAGGGCAGGAAGAAGATGATCATCGGCACGGTCAGCTTGGCCGGCAGGGCCGCGGCCTTCTTCTCGGCGGCCGACAGGCGCAGCTCGCGGTTTTCCTTGGCCATCACCCGCAGGGCCGCGCCCAGGGGCGTGCCGTAGCGCTCGGCCTGGATCATGGCCGTGACCACCGAGCGGACGCCCGGGTGGTTGGTCCGCCGGGCCAGGCCCTCGTAGGCCATGCGCCGCTCGGGCAGGTAGGAGAGCTCGGCCGTCAGCAGAGAGAGCTCCTCGGCCAGCTCGATCGATGCCGAGCCCACCTCGGCGCCGACCTTGGCGATGGCCGCCTCGATCGACATGCCGCTTTCGACGCAGATCAGCATCAGGTCCAGGGCGTCCGGAAAGGCCTGGGCGATCGACTCGCGGCGCTTCTGGGCGATGTTGGAGATGTAGAGGTTGGGCGCGTAGTAGCCGGCGGCCAGGGCGAAGACGCAGGCGGCCATCTTCTGCATGGGCAGCAGGCCGAAGCCGTTGATCACGAACAGGTAGAACGCGGCGATCACCGCGAACGCGAACGGCATGATGAAGCGGAAGAAGTAGAAGGTCGAGACGGGCTTGGGCCCCCGGAAGCCGGCCTGGGCCAGCTTGTCGACCACCTTGGGATCCTCCAGCAGCTTCGATAGCTGCAGGCGGTCCACGACGTTCTTGTACATGCCTTCGTCGGTGTGGCGCAGGCTGCTGCCGCCCTTCTGGGCCAGGGCCTCGCGCGAGCGACGGCGCAGCTCCTCGCGGCGGTTGGCCACCGACTTCAACCGGCCCTCCAGGCCCCGGTCGTTGAACATCGGCATGACCAGGGTGACGATGGTGGCGAAGACCACCAGCGCGATGAAGGCGCTGAGCAGGTTCTGCGGGTCGGTCAGCTGCTTGATCACGGTCGCCTCCCCCTAGAACTTGAAGTTGATCATCTTGCGCATCACGAAGATGCCGACGGCCATGATCACGGCCGCGACCATCAGCATCAGGTGGCCGCGCTGGTCGGTGAACATCGGGGTCATGTAGGTCGGGGCCGTCACCGAGATCAGCAGCACCACGCCGGGCGGCAGACAGCCGATGATGAAGGCCGAGGCCACGGCTTCGGCCGACAGGGCCTTGATCTTCTCGGCCATCAGCTTGCGGGCCCGCAGCACGGTGGACAGGTTGCCCAGGGCCTCGGCCAGGTTGCCGCCGGTCTTGGCCTGGATGCTGAGAACGATGGTGAAGAAGCGCAGCTCGTTGGTGGGCATGCGCTCGTACATGCGCTCCAGGGCCTGCTCCATCGACATGCCCATGCCGGTGTTCTCGACCAGCACCCGGAACTCGCCGGCCAGGGGCTCGGGGCATTCCTTGCCGATGATCTTCAGACAGTCGTGGACCGGCAGGCCCGACTTGATGCCGCGCACGATGATGTCGATGGCGTCGGAAAAGGCCTCGGTGAACTTCTTGGTGCGGGCCTTGGCCATCATGCCCACCACCCAGCGGGGCAGGCCGAAGCCGGCGGCGAAGGCCGCGCCCAGGGCCAGGATCGGCATCTGGCGCAGCAGCAGCAGGATCAGGCCCACCACGAAACCGACCACGCCGCTGATGATCCAGAACATCTTGACGTTGTCGCCCAGGCCCGCCGCCCGCAGCCGCGCGGCGATGGTCAGGGTGGCCTTCTTCTTCTGCTGGTCCTGTTCCTTGAGGGTCTTCAGAATCGCCTTGCGGCGCGCGTCGGGCGTGTTGGCCGCGGCCTTGGCGCGGGCGGCCACGGTCTGGCGGTCGCCGCCGGCGATCAATTGGGCCCGCTTGACGGTCTTGGACGAGGCGCTGCTGCCGCCGCCCGCGAACACGAAGCCCAGGCCCGCGATGGTGATGAAGCCGAGGACGCCGGCGAGGATGAACAGCATCGCCTACTCCGCCGCGTCGAGCGCTTCGGCCAGCTCGCGCTCCAGGCCGTAATAGCGGGCGCGATCCCAGAAGCGCGGGCGGCCGATGCCGGTGGAACGGTGCTTGCCCAGCACCTTGCCGTCGGCGTCCTCGCCGTTGATCTCGTAGACGAAGAGGTCCTGGGTGACGATCACGTCGCCTTCCAGGCCCACCACCTCGGTGATGTGGGTGATGCGGCGCGAACCGTCGCGCAGGCGGGCGGCCTGGACGATGACGTCGACCGAGCCGACGATCATCTCCTTGATGGTCTTGGAGGGCAGGCCGTAGCCGCCCATGGTGATCATCGACTCGATACGGCTTATCGCCTCGCGCGGGCTGTTGGCGTGCAGCGTGCCCATCGAGCCGTCGTGGCCGGTGTTCATGGCCTGGAGAAGGTCGAACGCCTCGGGGCCACGGAC
This sequence comes from Caulobacter sp. GW821-FHT09B08, assembly GCF_059418225.1. Classification (NCBI taxonomy): domain Bacteria; kingdom Pseudomonadati; phylum Pseudomonadota; class Alphaproteobacteria; order Caulobacterales; family Caulobacteraceae; genus Caulobacter; species Caulobacter sp. GW821-FHT09B08. Next base: position 787,936 of record NZ_JBWKPL010000001.1, read on the forward strand.
TTCGCCGACGATGATGCGTTCGGGACGCATCCGCAGGCAGTTCTTGACGAGATCGCGCATGGTGACCGCGCCCGAGCCTTCCAGGTTCGGCGGACGGGTTTCCAGGCGCACCACGTGCGGCTGCTGCAGCTGCAGTTCGGCGGCGTCCTCGCAGGTCACGACCCGTTCGGTGGGGTCGATGAAGGCGGTCATGGTGTTGAGCAGGGTGGTCTTGCCCGAACCCGTACCGCCCGAGATGACGATGTTGCAGCGGCAGGCGCCGATGACGCCCAGCACGCGGGCCCCTTCCGGGCTGATCGACGCGAAGTCGACCAGGTTCTTCATCGTCAGCTTGTCCTTCTTGAACTTCCGGATGGTCAGGGTGGGACCGTCCAGAGCCAGCGGCGGGGCGATGACGTTGACGCGGCTGCCGTCGGGCAGGCGGGCGTCGCAGATGGGGCTCGATTCATCGACCCGGCGGCCGACCTGGCTGACGATCCGCTGGCAGATGTTCATCAGCTGCAGATTGTCGCGGAAGCGGACATTGGTCAGCTGGACCTTGCCGCCCACTTCGATGAACACCCGGTGCGCGCCGTTGACCATGATGTCGGCGATGTCGTCGCGGGCCAGCAGCGGCTCCAGCGGGCCGTAGCCGAGGACGTCGTTGATGATGTCCTGGACCAGGTGCTCCTGCTCGGAGACGGACATCGAGACGTTCTTGATCGCCACCAGCTCGGCGACGATGTCGCGGATCTCCTCGGCCGCCGCCTTCAGGTCCAGCTGGGCCAGCTGGGAAAGGTCGATGGTGTTGAGCAGGGCGTTGAAGATCGTGGTCTTGGTGGCGTGGTAATAGTCGCTCTGCTCGCGCACCACGTTGGCGGTGGGCGGCGCGCCCTGGGCGGCGCGCAACTGGTCCAGGCCCGCCGTGGCCTTGGGGCCGGCGGAGGCCTTGGCGGGCGCGGGCGCGGCGGCGGCGGGACGGTCTTCGTTGGCGGCGGGCTCGACGCGCTGCGGGCGCGTGGCGATGGCCGGCGCGCCGCTCGAGACGGGCGGCGGCGCCTGTTCCGGACGGGCGGGGGCGGCCTGGTCGCGCTTGCCGAACATGCCCTACTTCTTCTTGAACAGACTGGAGAGGACCGAGGCCTTGGCGGCCGCCGGCGGTTCGCGGCGGCTGATCAGCCGCGCCAGGTGGTCGATGCCCTCGGCCGCCTTCGACTTGGGGGCCACCTCGGCGACCATCTGGCCGTTGTTGGCGGCCTGGCCGAAGGGCTTGGGATCGAAGGGCAGCACCAGCGAAGGCGTCAGGCCCAGGGCCTCGCCGAAGTCCTTGACCGGAATCTCGGGACGGCCGGGCACGCCCACCTGGTTCAGCACCAGGCGCGGCGGGGCGTCGTTGGGCCGGGCCTGGCGAACCAGGTCGACGATGTTCTTGGCGTTGCGCAGGGACGCCAGGTCCGGCGTGGCCACCACCACCAGGTCGTCGCTGGAGATCAGCACCCGGCGGGTCCAGGCGTTCCAGACGTGCGGCAGGTCCAGCACCACGAAGGGCGCGGCGCCGCGGATCTTCTGGGTGACTTCCTCGAAGGCGTCGGCCGGAATCTCGTAGTCCTGGTCCAGGGTGCCGGGGGCGGCGAACAGCGACAGGCGGTCGCCGCAGCGGACCATCATGCGGTCCATCAGCACCGCGTCCAGGCGCTCGGGCTGGCCCAGGGCGTCCATGATCCCCTGCAGGGGGTCCTGGTTGAAGTCGAGCCCCGCCGTGCCGAACGGCAGGTCCAGGTCCACCATCACGGTCGCGGCCTGCACGCGCTCGGCCATCGACCAGGCGAAGTTGTGGGCCAGGGTCGAGGCCCCGACGCCGCCCTTGGCGCCGACGAAGGCGATCTGCCGGCCGACGAACGGCGCGGACGGGTCGGCATAGAGGCTGGAGACCGCGCGGATAATCTGCAGCGGGCCCTGCGGCTGGGTGATGTATTCGCTCACGCCGCGACGCATCAGCTCGCGATAGAGGGCGATGTCGTTGGTCTGGCCGATGACCACGACCTTGGTGCCCGGGTCGCAGACCTGGGCCAGGCCGTCCAGCAGGGCCAGCATCACCGGCGCCGGGTCCAGGCTCTCGACCAGCACCAGCGAGGGGGTCGACTGGTTCTGATAGTAGTCGACGGCGGCGGCCAGGCCGCCGGGGCGGGCCGTGGTCGAGGCGCGGGCCATGCGCCGGTCGGCCGAGGCGGCCTCGACCAGGGCGATGGTTTCCGACCGCGCGCAGAAGGCATGGATGGTGATGCGCGGCACGGCCGCCTCGCCCATGTCGGACTCGGCGGCGGCCACCACTTCCTGGACCATGGCGTAGCTGCTGCCCACCGGATGGGCGGCGGGCGCGGCCGGAGGCGCGGCGGCCTCGACGGGCACGTCCGCGGACCGGGCCGGGGCGGCGGGTGCCTGGGCCTGGGCCTGGGCCTGGGCCTGAGGCGTATAGGGCGGCGCGGGCGGCGGCAGGTCGGCGAACGGCGCGGAGACGCTGTCGCTGGGCCGGGCCGGCGGGAAGTCGGCGAACGGGTCCTCGGCGTTGGACCGCGCGGCGGGGGCCGCGCGCCAGGGATCGGCGCCCGGGGCGGCGAAATCGTCGTCGGCCTCGAAGCCCAGGTCGAAGGGATCGTGATCGTTACGCGTGGTCATCAGTTGACCGCCTTGGAAACAGCGCCCGTGGCCTGCTCTTCCCGGGCCGAGGCCGAGGAGGTGCCGCTGCGGTACTTGCCGATGACCGTGTCGCGACGGCCGGCGTCGGCCGGGGTGGTGTCGCGCGGACCCAGCAGGTCCTCGGGATTGGCCACCTGGGCCACCATGTTGGCGGTCACCGCGCAGCCGAAGTTGTCATAGGCTTCGTTGTTGCGGGTCGCGGCCAGGTTCTCCCACGCGCCGCACTGGGGCGGGGTGGCCTTGAAGCGCGTGAAGCCGACCTTCAGCGGGGCGCCCGGCGCGCCGGCCTGATAGCCGACGATGCGGACCTGGGTCGCCGGAGCGCCCAGGGCCAGCAGGCGCTGGCGCACGGCCACGGCCATGCCGCCGGCGATCGAGGCGTCGGGACCGCCCGTGGGGGCGCTGACCGTGATCACGCGACCTTCGGCGGCCCGCCAGCGGTCCAGCAGGGCGTCCACCGCGTCGGCCTGGGCCGGCGAGAGGCCCTCGGCGTGCGGGACCAGCGCCACCTCGTCGGGCTGGGCGTCGATCTGGACGCGCTTCATCCACTGTTCGGTGTCGGTGGTCGGGGCCAGGGCCGTCTTGCCCGGGTCCGACGGCGTGGCGCAGGCGCCCAGCAGCGACAGGACGAGGCCGGCGGCGGCGAGCTTGGAGAGTTGGGTTCGCGTCATGTCAGCCGCCTCACTCGATCACATAGCCGACGGGGCCCTGGTAGCCGCGTCCGCTGTTCGCGCCGGCCGGCGCCTTGACCACCTTGTTGAGCCGTCCCAGCAGGACCGTGCCCATGTCGCTGGCCGTCTGCAGGCCGTCGGCGGGGGTCTGAAGGTTCTGGGGCTTGGTGGGGTCGACAATGTAGGGGGTGATGATCACCACCAGCTCGGTCTCGCCGTTCAGATAGTCGCGCGAGCGGAACAGGGCGCCCAGGATCGGCAGGCTGGTCATGCCCGGCAGGGCGTCGATGTTCTGCTTGGTCTGCTGCTGCAGCAGGCCCGCGATCATCAGCGAACCGCCCGAGGGCAGTTCCACCGTGGTCTCGGCCCGGCGCACGGTCAGGCCTGGCACGGTCAGGGCCGAGGTGGTCGAGGTGCCCGAAGTGCTGGTCAGGGTGAAGGCGCCCAGGCTGGACAGCTCCGACACCTCGGTCGACAGCTTCAGCGAGATGCGGCCGCCCGACAGCACCACGGGGGTGTAGCCCAGGCCCACGCCGTACGGCTTGAATTCGATGGTCACCTTGCCGGTGGTGTCCTGGCCGGTGGGGACCGGGAACTCGCCGCCCACCAGGAACTTGCCGGCCTCGCCCGACACCACGGTCAGGTTCGGTTCGGCCAGGGTGCGCACCAGGCCCACACGCTCGAACGCCTGGATCATGCCCTTGGCCGAGTTCAGGCCCGCGCTGCCGGCGGTGTCGGTGACGGTGGCGGTGTCGCCGTTGCTGTAGACGCTGTTGTCGCGCACCACGGCCAGACACTTGGCGCCGTCGGGCAGGGCCGCGTTACAGGGCACCTGCAGGACGGGCTGCTTGGTGGTGTCGGCGCTGTAGCCGGTGGTGACCCCGCCCAGGAGCTTGCCGTTGACGCCGAAGGTCGGCGACAGGCCGAACTTGTACTGGGTCTCGCCCAACTGGCCGAGCACGGCCGAGGAGTCGACGCCCAACTGCTTGATGATGTTGCGCTGGACCTCGACGATGCGGACCTTCAGCATCACCTGGTCCTTGCCGGCGATGCTGATCATGTTCAGCACGTTCTCCGGCTTCTCGACGAAGCGGGCGGCGATCTGGGCCGCGCTGTTGGACTCGCCGGCATTGGCCACCAGGCCCGTCAGGATCACGCTGTCGCGGACCGACTGGACCTGGATGTTCGAGCCGGGTAGCACGCGGCGCAGGGTGTCTTCCAGGGCCGAGGAGTCCTGGCTCACGCGGATGGACAGGCTCAGGATCTTGCGGCCGGCGGCGTCGAAGAACACCGCGTCGGTCGCGCCCTCGCCCATGCCCAGCACATAGATGCGGCGCGGGCCGCGCAGGACGGCGTCGGCCACGGCCGGATTGGTCACCAGCATGTCGCGCACGTCGACCGGCAGCTCGACGATCGCCGACTTGCCGCGCGCCAGGTTCAGGGTCTGGGCGCCGCTATCGGTGAGGCTGACGCGCAGCACCTGGTCGGCGGGCGGGGCCATGGTCGGGGTGTCGACGAGGCGGGGGGCCACGCGGGCGGGCGGGCGATAGGTGTGGGTGCCGCCCACCGGACCGTCGGCGAGGACGGCGGTCGACGGCGCCGCCACCAGGACGGCCGCGAGCGAGGCGGAGAGGAGCCGGCGGATCATGGGCGAACCGAGATGCTGGAGGTCGTCCCGCCACGATTGATGCGGACGACGGCGGAATCTTGCGAGGCCACGGCCAGGCCCGAGGGGCCGCCGAGGTCGGTGTAGGCGCGCAGGGTCAGGGTGACGGCTCCGGCCGCCTTGGCCTTGGTCAGGGCCTCGGCCTCGGCCGGGCCCACCTCGATGGTGGCGGTGGCGGCGACGATGGTCTTGGCGTCCTTCTCGGCCGCCGTGCTCTGGTCCAGCGCCAGGACGCGGACGTTCTGGACGATGGTCTCGGCGACGGTCTTCTTGCCGCCGCCGTTGCCGTCGCCCTCGCCGACGGCGACGGCGTCGCGGGTCTGGATCACGTCGACGCGGTCGCCGGGCAGGATGAAGCCGCCGGCCGCCGTCTCGGCGGTGATCGGCACGGCGATGGCGCGCTTGCCGGGGCCGAGGACCACCGACAGGTAGCCGCCTTCGCCGCCGCGGACGATCTTGCGGGGGGTGATGGGTTCGCCGGCCAGGATCGGGTCGCGCACGATCGCGCCCTCGACGGCCTTTTCGGGGGTGACGCCGCCGATCACGGTGTCGGCCACGTCGCCGACGGCCTTGGCGGCCTTCTCGGTGGGCTTGGTCGGGACCGGGTCGGCCGCGCCGTTGGTGATGAAGGCGGCGTTGACGGTGTCGGAGGGCCAGGGCTGCCAGCCCACGTCGGCGGCGGTCAGGCGCTCGCCGATGGCTAGGTCGCGCTTGGCGACCAGCACCTGGGTCATGGGCTTTCCGACGGGCGCGGAGGTCTGCACGACCGCCGCGGGCGCGGGCTTGCCGCCCATGGCCTTCTGCATGACCACGGCCAGGCCGATGGCCGACACGGCGGCGATCAGGACGATCATGACGCGAAGAGGGTTCATGCGGACGGCCTAGCGACGGGAATACTGGTCGGGGCAAGCGCCTTCAGGCGTTCGCGCACGAATCGTCGGAAAGCCTTTCTGGCCACGTCCTCATGCTCGCGCGGCCATGGTTAACAGCGACTAAAGGTGGGGGGCCTCGGGGGCGTTTCTCGCCGCGACAGGCTGACGCGGCCCGCTTCCTAGGCGCCGATCAGGCGCCGACCGCCAGGGCCAGGGCGCCTTGCGGGAAGGCCGCCAGGGCGCCGACCGCGATGGCCACGCCGTAGGGAATGTCGCCGCCGTCGGTCCCCAGCTTGCGCACCCAGGCGGGGCTGCCGGCCAGGACGGGCTCGAACCAGCCCGAGCGCAGGCTGAGCAGGGCCAGCGTCAAGGCGCCGCCGGCCAAACCCGTGACGACCATGAAGGTGAGGGCCGCGGGCCAGCCCAGCCACAGGCTGACGGCCGCGAACAGCTTGGCGTCGCCGCCGCCGATCCAGCCGGCCGCGAACATGCCCATGCCGGCCAGCAGGGCGATGAAGCCGGTGGCCAGGCACAGGCCGATGGCGCCCAGCGAGGCGCCGCTGATCAGGGCGACGGGAACGAAGGCCGCGATCAGGGCCAGCGAGATCCAGTTGGGAATCGTGAAGCTGGTGGCGTCCTTCAGCCCGGCCACGACGACCAGCGCCGGGAAGACGAGCAGCAGGGCGAATTGGAAGGTCTGCATGGCGGCCTTGCTCTTTCAGTGGCGGCAGTCTGCGCCCGATCCCGTGAAGCAATGGTTTCCGCGCCGCGACTTGAATGGACGCGGAAGAGGTCGGGGCAAAGAAAAAGGGCCCCGGCGTTGCCGCCGAGGCCCTCTTTTTTCGAGCGAATGAGCTTCTTAGGAAGCGCCGTTCGCGGTCGTCACGGTGGTGTTCACCTTGGTGAAGGTAGCCTTCAGGCTGCCGCCCAGGGTGGTGACGATGGTGGCGATGACGACGGCGATCAGAGCGACGATCAGGCCATACTCGATGGCGGTGGCGCCGGATTCGTCCTTCAGGAAGCGGGTGACAAACTTCGACATGGTGGATCTCCTGGTCAGTAAGTGGATCTGGGCTCTCAAGCCGTGTCGACTTGCTCACCCCCGAAAACACGATCAATTTCGCCCACCTCGCTTAATGGCCAGTAAACAGCGGATAGTTTCGACGATTTTATTTTTGGTTTATTTGAATTTACCATTATCAACTCTTAACTATGCCGTACTCGAAAGGGCAAAATCCCCTTGTATGGCAAAGGTTTCTGCAATGTCGGAAAGACTACCGAAGACTTTATTTTAGGCCTTTATTGACCATTCCGAGTCATTCTGCGGGTGCACGATCTTCGGAAAGAGTCCTCATGCGTCGCTTCCCCATCGCCCTCGCCGCCGCCCTGACGGCCCTTTCGAGCCTCGCGGCGACCGCCGCCCTGGCCCAGTCGAGCGGCGCGCCGCTGGCCGTCGGCGCCGGTCAGGCCGCCCGCATCTCGCTGAGCGCGCCCGTGCGCGACCTGGTGGTGGGCGATCCCAACGTGGCCGACATCAGCCTGGTCGGCGACCGCACCCTGGTGATCCTGGCCAAGAAGGCCGGCTCGACCTCGGTCATGGCCTTCGACGCCCGCGGCCAGGCCCTGGCCGACCGCCTGATCATGGTCTCCGACGTTCCCGCCGGCGGCGTGGTCGTCCAGCGCGGCGGCGCGATGACCGCCTATGCCTGCGGCGTCGGCTGCTCGCCCCTGCCCGCCCCCGAAGGCGCCGCCCCTCCGGCCGCGACGAAATAGCCGCCCCTCACGCACGTATGCGCGCGCTGGAAAACGTCGGCGCCTAAACCAGTGATTAGGGACGTCGCCCCTAGGATAGGCGGCCTGACGTTTCTCAGGACGCTGACGCGGACGCCGCCATGGCCGATCAATCCCGACAGAACGCCCCGCGCCGGCTCCGCGCCGGCCTGATGCGGCGTTTCGCCCGCGCCCAGGACGGCGCGACGGCCGTCGAGTTCGCGTTCGTGGCCATCCCCTTCCTGGTGCTGATCTTCGGCATCCTGGAGCTGGGCCTGGCCTTCCTGGTGTCGATGACGCTGGAAAACGCGATGATGAACGTCGACCGCCGCATCCGCACCGGCGAACTGCAGACGGCCAACGCCACCGCCTCGACCTACCGCACCGCCGTCTGCCAGCAGATGTCGTGGCTGGGCTCGTCCTGCACTTCGTCGCTGATCGTCGACGTGCGCACCCTGCCCAGCTTCTCCAGCGGCAGCACCCTGGCCGCGCCCAAGGCCAACGCCACCTGCTGGGATCCGGGCGGCCCCAGCTCGATCGTGCTGGTGCGCGGCTACTACAAGTGGCCGCTGATCACGCCGCTGCTGCAACAGGCCGCGGGCGGCACGCCCGGCAAGCGCCAGGTCAACTTCTCGGCCGTGTTCGCCAACGAGCCCTATTCCGACACGCCGGCCCAGACGGTGACCTGCCCATGATCCGCCGCCGCCCTCTCTCACAGTTCTGGCGCGACCGCCGCGGCGTCTCGGCCGTGGAGTTCGCCTTCCTCGCCCCGGTGCTGGTGCTGTTCTACTGCGGCATGTCCGAGCTGACCGAGACGATGATCGCCCAGCGGCGCCTCAGCCACATCGCCTCGTCCATCGGCGACATCGTGGCCCGCGACACCCAGCTGACCGACGCGCGCCGCACCGACATCTTCCAGGTGGGCCAGGTGCTGATGGCCCCGTTCCCGTCGTCCAGCCTGCGGATGTGCATCGTCAGCATCTCGTCCAACAGCTCGGGCACCGACACGGTGGACTGGTCCGAGGCCAGCAACTCGCCCGCCAACTGCCCGACCAAGGGCACGGTGGTCGACATCCCCACCAGCGTGCTGCCCAACAGCAGCAGCGTGATCATGAGCAAGGCGAGCTACGACTACACGCCGCCGATCAAGATCATCTCCACCGGCATGTTCACCTTCCGCCGCACCTTCTATTTGCGGCCGCGCCTGTCGGACAAGGTTTCGCGAGTGGCCAGCTAGGGCGCGAAAATGCTCCCCCCTTGGGGGAGCTGTCGCGGAGCGACTGAGGGGGTCTTCGCGGCAAAGGCCGCAAACCCCCTCCGGCCCTCTGGGCCACCTCCCCCTGAGGGGGAGGATTTCCTACTCCGCCATCTCTTCGCGCAGGCGCTCGACCAGGGCATGCGGCCCGAAGGGCTCTTCCTCGAAGCGCCGGGCGGGGCGGACGCCGATCAGGCTGTTGGTCAGGAACACCGCATCGGCCTCGTCCAGGGCCTCGGCGCCGGTCGCCACCTCGTGGACCGTCACGGCCAGCCGCTCGGCCAGGGCCAGCACCCGGCCCCGGGCGATCCCCGCCAGCACGCCGCAGTGCAGGGCCGGGGTGAACAGGTGGTCGTCCCTCACCCAGAACAGATTGGCCGCCGCCGCGCAGGCCAGGTCGCCGTGATTGTTGCGCATCACCGCCTCGTCGGCCCCCGTCGCCTTGGCCTCGGCTCGGGCCAGGACGTTGTCGATATAGGACAGGGTCTTCAGCCGCGCGGCGGGCGAGCCCTCGTTGCGGCGGGTCCTGGCCAGCATCAGGTCCACCGGCGTGGTGGGCGCGGGCGCGGCGGCGGCCGTGGCCGCCAGCACCGGCGCGGGCGCGGGCGGACGGTCCAGCCCCCGGCCGCCGGAACCGGCCGTCAGGGTCAAGCGCACGGCGGCGCGGACGTCATGCAGCCCCGCATCCTTCGGCGCCGCGAGGCACAAGGCGCGGGCGGCCTCCACGTCCAGCGGCGGCAGGCCCAGGGCCTCGCAGCCGGCCGCCATCCGCGCCAGGTGGGCGTCCAGGTGGGGCAGGTCGCCGCCGGTCCACAGCATCGTCTCGAACAGGCCGTCGCCCAGCAGCAGACCACGATCGGTGAAGGGGATCATCGGCGGGGCTCCTCCGTCAGGGCCCGTCGCAGGGCGGCGAACTTGGCCTCGGTCTCCAGCCGTTCGGACTGGGGATCGCTGTCGGCGACGATGCCGGCGCCGGCCCTGGCCTCCAAACGCCAACCGTCACCGTCTTGTTCAAGCCCCACCGTGCGGATCAGCACGCTGGAGTCCATCGCCCCGTCCGCCCCGGCCCAGAACAGCGAGCCGCAATAGGGGCCGCGCGGCGGCTCCAGCCCGGCGATGACCTTCATGGCCTGGACCTTGGGCGCGCCGGTGATCGAGCCGGGCGGGAAGGCCGCGCGCAGCAGGTCGGCCGCCGTCAGGCCCGGGGCCAGCTTGCCGGTCACGGTCGAGACCAGGTGATGGACATTGGCGAAGGTTTCGACCTTGAACAGTTCCGGCGCGGCCACGCCGCCCGGCGGGGTCACCCGCGCCAGGTCGTTGCGCATCAGGTCGACGATCATCAGGTTCTCGGCCCGGTCCTTGGCGCTGGCGGCGAGCTCGGCGATCAGGGCCGCGTCCTGGGCCCGGTCGGCGCCGCGCGGGCGGGTGCCCTTGATCGGCTGGGTGAGGATGGCCCGTTCGCCGTCGACCTGGAGGAACCGCTCGGGCGAGTTGGACACCAGGGCCCGGCCCGGCAGGCGCAGATAGGCCGAGAACGGCGCGGGGCTGCCCGTGCGCAGCCGGGCGAAGAGATCGAAGGGATGGGCGCCGGGCGCCAGCCGCCCGGTCCAGGCGCGGGCGATGTTGGCCTGGAAGATCTCGCCGCCGACGACGCGCTCGACCACGTCGGCCACGGCGGCCTCGTAGGCCCCGCCGTCGCTCTCGGCCAGGGCCTCGCACAGCACGCCTTCGCGCTCGACGGGCGAGGGACCGTCCAGCCAGGCCAGGGCCGCCTCGGCGCGGGCCCGGGCGAAGCCCTGCGAGCCGCCGCGCCCGACGGCCAGCACCCGGCGCTGCAGGTGGTCGAAGGCCAGGAGGGCGGAGTAGCGGGCGCAGGCCAGGTCGGGCCAGCCGGTGCGGGCCAGACCCAGGTGCTCGACCCGGTCGCCCAGCTCGTAGGCGGCCAGGCCCGCGACCCCGCCCTGGAACGGCGGGCCGTCCGGATCGACGGCCTGGGGCGGGCCGATCAGTTGGGCCAGGGCGTCGAACGGGTCGCGCGGGTCGTCCGGCGCGATCACCAGGGTCTCGTCGGGCTGGCGCAGCAGGTAGGACCACCGCCCGGCCTGGCCGCCCGAGATCATGGCGCAGGCGAAGGGCTCGTCCCGCCAGGGGGCCGCGGCCCAGACCGGGTCGCGCCAGGGGGCGCTGATGAGGACGACGTGACGCATCGGCGGGTGATACCGCCCCGGGTCCACGAAGGCCACCCGATCAGGCTTCCCTGCCGCCGCCCTTGACCAGGAACATGCCCAGCAGCCCGACCAGCAGCAGGCCCGCGATGGGGGCGAAACCCGCCGCCTGGGTCTTGAAGACCGAGGTCGCGGTCGTGACCAGCAGCGAGCCCAGCCACATGGTCACCGTGCCCGACAGGCCGTAGAGGCCGAAGAACGAGGCCAGCTTGTCGGGCGGGGCCAGGCGCGCCAGCAGGGTGCGGCTGGAAGCGTAGGAGGCCGTGACGAACACCGCCACCCCGAAGCCCACCGCCAGGAAGCAGACCTCCGGCAGACTGCGGAAGATCGGCCCGCCCCACAGCGGCGCGTGGGCGGCCGGGTCGTAGGGGATGACATAGAGGATGCGGTCGCGGCTCATGCCCAGCCACGCCAGCAGGCAGACCAGCACGCCGGTGATCTCGATCTGCACCGCCTGGCGCGGCCCCACCCGGTTGTCCAGCCACGCGCCCAGGAAGCCGCCGGCCACGGCGAAGACGCTGAGCCCGATGCCGTAGACCAGCATCTCCATCACGCCCCAGCCCATCACCCCGGCCGCGAACACCCCGCCGAACAGCAGGAGCGCGGTCATGCCGTCGTTGAAGAACATCCGGGTCAGCAGATAGACGCCCGCGTCGCGGTGCTGGCGCAGGCTCTTGATCGTGTCGACCAGCCCCGTCATCCCGCGCTTGACGCCCTCGACCAGCCCCACGCCCGTGCCCGGCACGTCGGGGGTCAGCAGGAACAGCGGGATGCTGCCCAGGGCCATGAAGACGGCGACGATGGGACCGGCGATGCGGTCGGGCTCGTGCTGGGCGGGGTCCAGCCCCCAGAGCGGGGCCGTGGGCACGAAGCCCCAGTTCACGTGGCCGGGCAGGGCGAAGGCCCACAGCACCCCGATCAGCATCAGCACCGAGACGGCGTTGCCCAGCGACAGGGCCAGGCCCGAGGCCGCCGGCGCCCCGCGCCGCCCGGCCGCGCCGTTCAGCAGCGAATTGTGCAGCACCTCGCTGATGGCGATCATCAGGCAGCCGGCGCCGTACAGGAACGAGATCGCCAGCACCGGCAGGCCGCCGACCCCGCCCGGCTTGGCCCACCACAGGGCCGCGGTGATCGGGACCAGCAGGGCGGTGATGGCCAGCAGCATGGGCTTGCGGCGGCCGAACTGGTCGATGGAGCTGCCGATCAGCGGGGCCAGCACCATGGCGCACAGGCCGTAGACCGTGCCGATCCGGGCGATCAGGGCCTGGCCCTGCACGGGGTCGCCCACCACCGTCGTCGCGAAATAGGGACCGAAGATGTAGATGCTGATCAGGATCACGAACGGGTCGCGAAACCCCTGGAACACGGCCCAGCCGATGGCCCCGCGCGGCAGGTGGCGAACGCCGGAACCCGTTTCCGCCGCCTCCGCCAGGCTCTGAGCCAGCGGGTCGGCCAGGGCCGCCTCGGCGTTCGTGATCTTGCTCATACGCGCATCCACCCTGGCCGAGACCGTCTGCCGCGATCCCTTTGGCGGGTGAGCGTGGCGGTTAAACGGGTGTTTGTCACGGGGCGAATGCGGAAGGACGCCCCCTCCGTCACGATGCGTATTCGCATCGCGCCACCTCCCCCGCGTTGCGGGTGAGGAGGATGCCGCACTGATCTTCTCCTCCCCCGTGGAACGGGGGAGGTGGCGGGCGAAGCCCGACGGAGGGGGCGTCCGGCGCTACAGCAGGATATGCGCCCGCACCTTGTCGCGGCCCGCCGCGTCCAGGCCGACGGCCTGTTCCAGATAGCCGTCGAGCGAGCCGTACTGGGCCTTCATCTCGGCCAGGGCGATGGCCAGGTACTCGGCCTCCACGCCCATGGCGGCGCGAACGGCCGCGTCGGACGGGCGGCGGCCGAGCTCGGTCTCCAGGATGTCGGCGAACTTCGGGCCCCGGCGGGCGAAGCGTTCCTCGTTGTTGGTCAGCAGGTAGTCGTCGACGATATCGTCGTCGCCCACCCCGGCCACGTGGTGGGTCAGGGCGGCCAAGAGGCCCGTGCGGTCCTTGCCCGCCGCGCAGTGGATCAGGGCCGGACCGCGCGCGGCGGCCAGGGCCTGGAAGTAGCGGCGGAAGAGATCCAGGTGCCGCTCCTTGAACGGCGCGCGGCGATAGTATTCCCGCAGGTAGCCGCGGATCGAGGCTACAGACAGGTCCGAGCCGCGCAGGAAGGTGTGCCAGGGATCCTCGCCCGCCACGCCCAGGTCGTTGTCGATGACCTCGGCGGCGAAATCGGTCCAGCGCCGCGACGGGTCGCGCTGGCGCTCGTTGGGACGGCGCAGGTCGACGATGGTGACGATGCCCAGGCCCGCCATGGCGGCCAGGTCCTCGTCGGTGGCCTGCGCCTGGTGGGCGGCGCGGAACAGCACGCCCTTCTTCAGCCGGCCCTCGCCCGCGGCGTAGTCGCCGAAGTCGCGGAAGTTCTCGACGCCTTGCAGAACGATGTGACGGGTCATGGCGGCTTGTTAGCGCCGGAGGGTGACGAAAGCGAGACGCCGGTTCTATTCTGGCGCATGGCCGACCTGCATCGCTTCCAGAGCTTCGACGGCGTCTCCATCGGTTATCGCACCCTGGGCGATCCGGCAGGCTGGCCGACCCTGATGCTGCACGGCTTCCTGGCCAATGCCGAGACCAACTGGTTCCTGCCCGGGATCGCCGCCGCCGTCGCCGCGACAGGCCGCAAGGTGATCGCCCCGGACCTGCGCGGCCATGGCCGCTCGGACGCTCCCACCGATCCCGCCGCCTGGCCCAGCGACGTGCTGGCCCGCGACCAGGAGGCGCTGCTGGCCCACCTGCATGTCACCGACTACGACCTGGTCGGCTATTCCCTGGGCGCACGGACGGCCGTGCGGATGGTCGTGCGCGGCGCGCGGCCTCGCAAGCTGGTGCTGGGCGGCATGGGCGACAGCGGCCTGATGGCGGCGGGCGCGCGGGCGGCGATGTTCGAGGACGGCATCCGCAACGGCGACGCGGCCCAGGACCCGCGCGCCGGGCGACGCATCCACGCCATGATGGCGGCCGGCGGGCTGAAGCCCGAGGCGATGCTGGGGGTGCTGGGGGCGTTCGTGGCGACCAGCGCGGCGCAGATTGCGGCCATCGACGTTCCGACCCTGGTGGTGGCGGGCGCGCGCGACGACGACAACGGCTCGGTCGAGGGCCTGGCGGCGATGATGCCCGACGCGCGCGGGGTCAGGGTTCCGGGGGATCACCTGAGCGCGGTGATGGAGCCGGGGCTGGCGGCGGAGATCATCGCCTTTCTTGAAGCTTAGAGGCGGCGAACACTTGCCCCCTTCGCGCCTTCGGCGCTCCTTCCCCCGGAGGGGGAAGAGGACCGCGCTCTTCATCCTCCGCCCCCTACGGGGGCGGACAGGCGGCGAAGCCGCCAGGTGGGGGCAAGTGGGTGAGCCACCTGCCCCCGGCCTAAATCACCTAAACGGCGGCTCGTCGAACGCCCGCAGTTTGCGCGAGTGCAGGTTCGGCCCCTCTTCCAGCAGGAGCTTGCAGGTCAGAATGCCGATCTGCAGGTGCTGGCTGATGGCCCGCTCGTAGAACGCGTTGGCCTGGCCCGGCAGCTTGATTTCGCCGTGCAGGGGCTTGTCGGAGACGCACAGCAGCGTGCCGTACGGCACCCGGAAGCGGTAGCCCTGGGCGGCGATGGTGGCGCTTTCCATGTCGATGGCCACCGCGCGGCTCTGGTTGAAGCGCAAGGCCGAGAGGCTGTGGCGCAGTTCCCAGTTGCGGTCGTCGGTGGTGACGACGGTGCCAGTGCGCAGGCGCTTCTTCAGCTGGTCGCCGGAATCACCGCTGATCGCCTTGGAGGCGTCGTAGAGCGCCCGCTGGACCTCGGCGATGGAGGGCACCGGGATCTCGGGCGGCAGGACGGCGTCCAGCACGTGGTCGTCGCGCAAGTAAGCGTGAGCCAGCACGTAGTCGCCGATGGTCTGGGTGTCGCGCAGGCCGCCGCAGTGGCCGATCATCAGCCAGGCCTGCGGGCGCAGCACCGCCAGGTGGTCGCAGATGGTCTTGGCGTTGGACGGGCCGACGCCGATGTTGACCAGGGTGATCCCGGTCCCGCCCGGCGCCATCAGGTGGTAGGCCGGCATCTGGTGCTTGCGCCAGGTCGACTCCGCCACCGCCAGCTCGGGATTGGCGGTGTTGGCGGTGATCATCAGCCCGCCCGAACACGACAGGCCCTCATAGGGGCTGTCGTCCTGGCCCAGCTGCTCGATGCCCCAGCGCACGAACTCGTCGACATAGCGGTGATAGTTGGTGAACAGGATGAACTGCTGGACGTGCTCGGCCGGAGCGCCGGTGTAGTGCCGCAGGCGCGCCAGCGAGAAGTCGGTGCGCAGGCCGTCGAACAGGGCCAGCGGGCGGCTCTCCTCCAGGGCCGGGTTCCAGACGCCATCGGCGATCTCGTCGCCGATGAAGGCCAGATCCGTGGTCGGGAAGAAGCGGGCGATGTCCTCGCTGCGCACGTCGGCCTGGTTCAGGTCGATGCTGGCGTCCAGCACGTAGGGATAGGGGATCTCCTGGCTGGAGCGGTCGACTTCGATCTCGACATCGAAGTCGGTCATCAGCAGGGTCAGCTGCTCGACCAGATAGTCCTTGAACTGGGCCGGCTTGGTAATCGTGGTGGCGTAGACGCCCGGACGGCTGACGCGGGCGTAGGAGCGGGCCAGCTTGGGCGGCAGGGCCTCGGGGTCGTAGACCAGGCGCAGCTCGGGATAGGCGAACGTGCCGTCGAACCGCGCCTGCGGGTCGGGCCGGGTTCCGTTTTCGAGATAGGCGCGAAGCGCGGTCCGCAGGGCGTCGACGGCGCGTTCGTATTCGGAGTTGAGCCGTTCGACGACGGCGATTGCTTTTTCTTGCTTTGACATGGGCTCTTATAGCGGCGTTCAGCGACAATGGCGAGACATCGGCCCCGCCCTTGGGAATGATTTCTTACTTAGCCGAGGCGCCCGGTCACGCGGCAACGGACCTCGGACCACCTCTAGGGCATGGACGAACCCGCGTTCGTCGGCCACAAGGGCGGAAATGCTCAAGGAAGGAGCGAATGGCGGCGCGGACCTTCTCGCGCGTCGGTCCTTCCGCAAACAGAACATGCCGGCGACGCCGAGTCACGGGCGCCAGGGGGACTGAATGAACAAACGTTTCGCCTACCTGATCATCGCGTCCATGGTCCTCGGCGTCGCCGTCGGTTGGGCCTGCAACCAGTACCTGGATCCCGCCCAGACCGCCGAAGCGGTCAAGTGGTTCAAGATGGGCACCGACCTTTTCCTGCGGCTGATCAAGATGATCATCGCCCCGCTGGTCCTGACCACCCTGGTGGCCGGCATCGCCCACATGGAAGACGCCGCCGCCGTCGGCCGGATCGGCGCCAAGACCATGGGCTGGTTCGTCACGGCCTCGGCCGTGTCTCTGCTTCTGGGCCTGGGCATGGTCCACCTGCTGCACCCCGGCGCGGGCCTGAACCTGACCGAGATCGCCACCGCCGGCAGCGCCCCGGCCGCCTCGACCGAGACCTTCACCCTTCAGGGCTTCCTGACCCACCTGGTGCCGGCCTCGATCTTCGAGGCCATGGCCAAGAACGAGATCCTGCAGATCGTGGTCTTCAGCCTGTTCGTCGGCACCGCCGTCGCCTCGCTGGACAACAAGGCCCCGCAGATCCTGGAGCTGGCCGAGCAGGGCGCCCAGGTGATGCTGAAGGTGACGGGCTTCGTGATGAAGCTGGCCCCGCTGGCGATCTTCTGCGCCCTGGCCTCGACCATCGCCGCCCAGGGCATCTCGATGCTGGCCGTCTACGGCAAGTTCGTGATCGGCTTCTACGCCACCATGGGCACGCTGTGGGTGCTGCTGTTCCTGGCCGGCTGGATCGTGCTGGGCAAGCGGGTGATCCCGCTGTTCGGCGCGATCCGCGAACCGGCCCTGCTGGCCTTCTCGACCGCCAGCTCCGAAGCCGCCTATCCGCGCATCCTGGACGCCCTGCCCAAGCTGGGCATCCGTCGCCGCATCGTCTCGTTCGTCCTGCCGCTGGGCTATTCGTTCAACCTCGACGGCTCGATGCTGTACTGCACCTTCGCCACCGTCTTCATCCTGCAGGCCCACGGCGTGCACCTGACGGTGCAGCAGCAGATCTTCATGCTGCTGTTGCTGATGGTCACCTCCAAGGGCATCGCCGGCGTGCCGCGCGCCTCGCTGGTGGTGATCATGGCCACCCTCACCTATTTCGGCCTGCCCGAGGCCTGGATCGCCCTGGTCCTGGGCGTCGACCACCTGCTGGACATGGGCCGCAGCGCCACCAACGTGGTCGGCAATTCGGTGGCCGCCGCCGTCGTCGCCAAGTGGGAGGGCGAACTGGACGATCCGGAGCCTCAAATCGAGGCGGCGAAGGCCTAGACCTGCGCGGAGGCCGACTCCCTGGCGATGGGCCGTGATCGGCGCGGAAACCCGCCGGGACGGCGTTATCGCGGCGATTAACGCCCCCGGCCCTTCGTGCGCATTGACTTACGGACGCCCAGGACCAATCTCGACGGTCGAGGGGTTTCGTACGAGATGATCGCCATGAACATCACATCCATGATCCGGGCCGGCCTGTCGGCGGGCGTCCTGCTGGCCGCCGCCGCCCCGGCCCTGGCCGCCGAGCCCGCTCCCGACGCGGGCAAGGCTCCGGCGCGGTCGTGCTTCTACCTGTCCGACTGGGACGGCTGGAGCGCGCCCGACAAGAACACCCTGTACATGAAGGTCCGCAATCGCGACGTCTATCGCGTGGACCTGTCGCACGGCACCAGCCTGCTGAAGTCGCCGGGCGTGCACCTGGTCTCGATCACCCGCGGGGTCGACACCGTCTGCCGCCCCATCGACCTGGACCTGCGGGTGTCCGACGGCTTCGGCATGGGCATGCCGATCATGGCCAAGACGATCACCAAGCTGTCGCCCGAAGAGATCGCGGCCATCCCCAAGAAGGACCGGCCGTAAGCCGGATCGGGTCGGCCGGCCTCAGCGCCGGCTGACCCGCACCCAGTCCACCTCGAACACCGCCGGCAGGGCGGCGTCGTCCACGCCCTTGGCGTTGGCGCCCTCGGGCCAGGCCCCGCCATAGGCCAGGTTCAGGATCAGGTGGAAGGGCTGGTCGAAGGGCGCGGGGGCGCCCGAGGCCGACCAGTCCCCCGCGCTGGCCGTGGCGTAGACGCGCCCGTCCACCGACCAGACGATGGCCTTTGGCGACCACTCCACCCCATAGACATGGAAGCCGTCGGCAGTGGCCTCCGGGACCGTCGCGGTGCTCTTCTGGCCATGGCCGCCGGCCGCGTCGGCGAAGTGGATCGTGCCGAAGATGCGGTTCTCGCGCCCGCCCTCGCAGGTGTCGCACGGCGCGCCCAGATTGACGGTCTCCAGGATGTCGATTTCGCCCGAGCGCGGCCAGCCGCCATAGGCGTCGCTTTCCGGCATCATCCAGATCGCCGGCCACACGCCCTGCCCGCCCGGCGTGCGGGCCCGCGCCTCCACCCGGCCGTAGCGCCACGACACCTTGCCCTTGGTCAGGATCTTGCCGGAGCTGTAGTCGAGGGTCCGCACGGCCTTGGAGCCGTCCCAGGGGTTGGCGATCCCGGTCATGGTCTGCCGCCGCGCGGTCAGCCGCAGCACGCCGTCCTTGACCGAGACGTTGTCCGGCGAGGCCGTGTAGCACTGGCGCTCGTTGTTGCCCCCGCCGCCGCAGTCCTCGGCATAGGACCATTTGGAGAGGTCGAGCGAGGAACCGTCGAATTCGTCGGCCCAGACTTGGGTCCAGTCCTGGGCGGTGGCGGGCGTGGCGGCCAGCAGGCCCAGCGCGAAGGCCAGGGCGGCGGTGTGTTTCATGGGTTTTCCCTCCCGGAAATCTTTCGCGGCGGCCTGACGCCCCCTCCGCCGCCGCCTCCAGCAGCGCCACGACCATGGCGTTCACCGGCGTGGCGATCCCGTGCCGCACGCCCAGGCGGACGATCACGCCGTTGCGGGCGTCCAGCTCCATCGGCCGGCCGGCGGCGCGGTCGGCGTGCAGGGAATTGACCCCGTCGGGCGGTCCGGCGCGATAGCCGTCGACCACGGCCTGGGGCAGGTCGTCGGGCAGCACGGCGCCCTCGGCCCGGCCCACCGCCACGCATTCGGCGACCAGGGCGCGCATGATGTCGGCGACCGGCTCGCGCCGGGCCACGCCGGAGGGCCGCAGGGTCAGGGCGTTGACCGCCCCGGCGCAGTTCAGGGCCAGCTTCTTCCAGGCCGCCGTCGTGAAGTCCGGCGTGGTCGAGGCGGCGATGGGGGTGTGGGCGAAGAGGGCGGCGAAGGCGTCTCCGGCCTCGCCGGCCGGAACCAGGATCGTGCCGTCGCGCCGCTGGCGCACCCGGCCCGGGGCCGAGCGCTCGGCCGGGATGTCGACCACCGCCGGGGTGATCCGGACGACGTCCACATAGGGCGTGAACCGGGCCACGTGCTCGACGCCGTTCTGCAGCACCGCCACGCGGGTGTCCGGCCCGACCAGCCGCGCCAGCCAGGCGCCGGTGGCCGCCGCGTCATAGGTCTTGGTGGTGATCACCGCCCAATCCACGGGCGAGGCCTCCTCCGGCGAGATCAGCACGCGCGGGCCGGCCGAGATCGGGCCGCCGGGCGTCTCGACCTCCAGCCGGTCGAAGGCGGTGCGGGCGCAGACCTCGACGTCCAGAGCCGGGTCCTGGGCCAGCCAGGCCGCCACCGTCGCCCCCACGGCGCCCGGACCGATCACCGCTATCCGCATTCCCAGCACTCCAGACCCGAACACCAGACAAAGAAACGCCGCCCTCTTCCGAGGGCGGCGGCATGTTATCCCCGTTTGTCCCTGCTCTTGTTCTTATTCAGCCGGCAGGGTGTTCTCGGAACGCTTCTTGAGCATGGTGTCGAAGCTCGACCACACGCCCTCCGCGCCGTGCCATTGGCCCTGGGTGGCGGCCTTGGAATATTCCGTGGCGCGGGCCTCGAAGAAGTTGGCATGCTCGACGCCCGACAGCAGGGCCTGCAGCCAGGGCAGCGGGTTTTCCTTGATCCCGTAGACCTCCGGCAGCTGCAGCTGGCGCAGGCGCCAGTCGGCGATGAAGCGGATGTACTTCTTGATGTCTTCGGGGACCATGCCCTGGATCTCGCCGGCCTCGAAGGCCAGGTCGATGAAGGCGTCCTCCATGGTGACCACGGTCTTGCAGCAGTCGACGATGTCGTCGGCCACGGCCTTGGTCACGGCGCCCGTCTCGGCGTTGAAGGCGTGGTACAGCTTGATGATGCCTTCGCAGTGCAGGCTCTCGTCGCGGATCGACCACGACACGACCTGGCCCATGCCCTTCATCTTGTTGAAGCGCGGGAAGTTCATCAGCATCGCGAACGAGGCGAACAGCTGCAGGCCCTCGGAGAAGCCGCCGAACATCGCCAGGGTGCGGCAGATGTCGGCGTTGGTCTCGACGCCGAACTTCTGCATGAAGTCGTGCTTGTCGCGCATCTCCTGGTATTCCATGAACGCGCCGAATTCGCTTTCCGGCATGCCGATGGTTTCCAGCAGCAGCGCGTAGGCCGCGATGTGGATGGTCTCCATGTTGGCGAACGACGCCAGCATCATCTTCACTTCGGTGGGTTTGAAGACCCGGCCGTAGCGTTCCATGTAGTTGTCGGCCACCTCGATGTCGGCCTGGGTGAAGAAGCGGAAGATCTGCGTCAGCAGGTTCCGTTCCTTGTCGTTCAGCTTGACGGCCCAGTCCTTCAGATCCTCGCCCAGCGGGATTTCTTCCGGCATCCAGTGGACCTGCTGCTGCTTCTTCCAGAACTCGTGAGCCCACGGATAGCGGAACGGCTTGTAGGCGGCGGAGGGGGTCAGGAGGCCGGGCGTGGTGATCAGCTTGGCGGACATCGAGGACGGGCTCCAGGGCAGGCGGACGCGAATCGGACGGGCGGTTACAGTCTCTTGGTATCGGGCTCCCACGGCCGCATCTAGTGGCCAGATGGTCGCAGCACACAACATGTTGTGGGCAAATTGGGTAACGAAAGATGAATCAAGCTTACACCATCTATGGCGCGCTTGGCTCGGGGTCCGTGCCCGTCGAAGCTGTTTTGACCCTTTTGGGGCAGCCCTACACCGTGGTCGAGGCGCCCACCTGGGAGGGCGCCGCCCAGCAGGACAAGGTGGCGGGGGTCAATCCGCTGCGGCAGATCCCGGCCCTGGTCACCCCGGAGGGCGAGACCATCACCGAGAGCGCCGCCATCCTGATCTGGCTGGCCGACCGCCATCCGCAGGCGCGGCTGGCTCCATCCCTCGATTCGCCCCTGCGCGCCCAGTTCCTGCGCTGGATGGTGTTCGTGCCGGCGGCGATCTACTCGATGTTCTGGGTGCGGGACGACCCGTCGCGCCTGGGCGGGCCCGATGAGGCGGTGCAGGCGCGGATCAAGGCCGCGACGGCCGACCGCATCGCCAACTGCTGGGGGATGATGGAGGGGCAGCTCACACCCGGCCGCTACCTGCTGGGCGACGAGCTGACGGTGCTGGATCTCTACGTCACCGTGGTCAGCCGCTGGGGCTCGCGACGCAAACGGTTCTACGAAGTGGCGCCGAGGATGAGCGAGGTCGTGCGGCGAGTGGATGCGGACCCGAGGCTGGCGGCGTTCTGGGCGGAGAGGTTTCCGTTCTTCGACGGGTGGGAGAGCAAGGGGGCGGGTGGATGAACTGGCAGGTCAACTGGCAGATAGTAAGCGGCTTTATAGGGCTTTCGGGACTTGCGCTCGGTGTCTGGAACCGCCTGGAACAATGGCGAGAATCGAAACGAAAAAGAGCGGACAGCTTACCGGTCTTCACCGCAGTTCTAGACGAGCGAGCGGTGAACGGTTGGCGCCAAATGCGCCTTTCCATCCTAAATCCCGGCAACGTGAATTTCGTCATGACGCGTGTTCGTGTTGTTTCACCACGTGACTGCCGTATTGCTCCTCAAGTTGAGGTTGTCGGCGATGACCCGGAACTTCAATCCATGGACGTCGAGTGGCGAGTGTATTCACACCCCAATGCCGGCCCACACGACGTTACCTCAAGGACTACATTCCGTTGCAAGCTCACGAAGGAAGCTCGCCCAAAATTCGAGATTGGAGGCTACCTCGTCAAATCTGGGCGGCCTCATTTCAAAGAGCCGATCCACGTCTCATTGCCAGGCGAGAAGACTGAGGTTCGCTTCAGGTGACAGCCACAGTCGCTAGCGCGTTGTTGATATTTCATCCGCCCAGCCGGATGCGGCCACGCCTTAAAGCCTTGGTGGATGGGAGCTCTGGGGACTGACCGAGTCAAGGACCGCCTCCGGCGGCCGCGACGCGGCGGCGCGGCGCGCCGTCCTTGACGCGGTCAGTCCCCAGAGCACGCTGGCAGCCAAGGTTTCAAGGCGAGGCCTCGCCGCCGTGGGCGGTCGGTTGACGGTTTCGGCCCCTCTCCCAGAGGGAGAGGGCGGGGCCCGCGCCGCAAGCGTGGGAGGGTGAGGGGTTACACCCTCACCGATTTCACGCAGACGCCCTTCCGGCGCGCCGTCCGGCGTTTTAACCCCTCACCCTCCCATTGCTGCGCAATGGGTCCCTCCCTCTCCCTATGGGAGAGGGTTCGCAGCTCCGATAATACCACTGCCCTTGAACCGTTTTCCGATCTCACGCGAGGTGGCGCTCTTTAACGGCGCGCGGAGGATTCGATGTCGAGACCGGGGCTGTTCCTGAGCCTGGGTCTGGCCCTCATCGCCGCCCTCCCCGCCACCGCCCAGGTCGCCGAACGCCCCATCGTCGCCAGCTACTACGCCGCCCATGGCGACACGGCCCGGGCCGAGCGGGCGCCGACCGCCGGCCTGACCCATCTGGTCTACGCCTTCGTGCCCGTCTGCCAGACCCCGCCGACCGACAGGAAAACCACGCGCGGCTGTCCCGACGGCCAGCCCTACCGCATGGCCCTCCAGCCCGACGCACGCCACGCCGCCGAGCTGGCCGTGTTGGCCCGGCGCAAGCAGGCCGAAGGGTTCGCGATGATCGCCTCGGTCGGCGGCTGGGCCATGCCGCACTATCCGGGGATCATCCGCTCGCCCGAGAGCCGCGCGGCCTTCGCCGCCTCGGCCGTGACCTTCCTGAAAGACCACCCCGAGTTCGACGGCGTCGACATCGACTGGGAGTTCCCCGGCGGCGGCGACGAGGCCCGCCAGCTGCTGGAGCCCGCCGCCCGCGCCGTCGAGCGCGACAATCACCGCGCCCTGGTGCTGGAGCTGCGCACGGCGCTGGACGCCCTGGGCCGCGAGACCGGCCGCCGCTACGCCCTGACCACGGCGGTTGTCGGCTACCCCCGCGCCATCGCCGCCACCGACTGGCCGGCCGTGGCGCCGGCCTTCGACCTGGTGTTCGTCATGACCTACGACTTCACCCCGGAAAAGGCCTTCCGCCAGCGCGGCGACTTCTCCGGCGGCGGCGGGGCCGTGGGCCACCACACCAACCTGCACGCCAAGCCCTCGACCGAAGGCTACGGCGCCGACGCCATGATCGCGGCCCTGGCCAAGGCCGGCGTGCCCAAGGGCAAGATGGCGGTGGGCGCGGGCTTCTACGCCCGCGAATGGAAGGACGGCGCCTTCGTCGGCTCGACCGCCTGGCGCGACCTGCCCGCGCGGGACCTGGCCAAGGCGGGCCTCAAGCCCGGCTACGACCCGGCGCTGCACGCGGCCTATTACGCCGGCGACGACGGCGACTTCCTCTCGCTGGACACCCCCGCCTCGATCTGCGCCAAGGGCGCCTGGGCCCGCCGCCAGGGCCTGGCCGGCATCTTCGCCTGGGAGGCGGGCAATGACGACGGCGCCCTGACCCGAGCGATGGTCGACAGCCAGTCAGCCAAGGGCTGCAACACGCCCTAAGGCCGCGCGCCCAGCCCCTTCAGCAGGAAGGTCCGCATCTCGGTCGACACCGCCTCGTCCAGCTCGCCCAGCACGCCGCGCGCCTCGACCGGCAGGTGGGCGGCCGGGTCGCCGTTGGCCTCGAACACATAGTGTTCGAACAGCGACCGCCAGGCCTCGCGCTGGGACGGCGGCAGGTGGCGGACGTTCTTGAGGGCGTGGATGAAGGCGTCGAACGGCGAGCCGGCCCGGGCGTCGACCTGGCTCCACCAGTAGTTCACCAAGAGGTTCAGCGTCCCGAACGACTGGACGTGGTGCCACCACATGGCCGGGATGTAGAGGGCGTCGCCCGGTCCCAGCTCGGCCACCTCGGCGTGCTCCAGCGCCCGGGCGAAGCGCGGGTAGCGGTCCAGGTCCGGCGCGTCCAGCGACACCATGCTGATCGGCCGCCCCGCCGGGGTGAAGTCCAGCGGACCGACATAGAGGTTGGCCACCTGGTGGGGCGGAAACAGGGTGAAGCGCCGCCGCCCGCCCACCACGCAGGCGATGTTGTCGGACATGTCGTAGTGGGTCTGGATGGTGGTGGCGTTGCCCAGCCACAGACGCGGCGTCACCTCCGGCCCCACCGCCGACAGGACGTTGTCGCGCTCGAAGCCGGGCAGGATCGGCGGGATCGGCGTGGAGCCCACATAGACGCAGGGCGGGTCGGGATCGTCGGCCACGTCGAGTATGGCCTTCAGGGCCTGGCGCAGCGTGCCCCGCCGCCGCTCGAAGTTCAGGCCGTTCGTCCCGGCATAGAAGAAGCGGCCCTTGATGGCCGGCGGCCCGACCAGGGCCTCGATCGGCGCGCCGTGATCGAAGCCTTCCAGATAGTCGGCCAGGGCCTGGTCGGAGGCCTGGGCCGCCTTCACCGCCGGCCAGTCGCGCACCAGGCCGCGCAGCACCACCGGCTGATTGAGGGCCATGATCCGCGGAGCGAAGCGGTCGCCGTCGAACTCGGCGGTTTCGGCGCATCGACGCAACACACGCTGGGACACTGGCAGGCGGCCTTCTCTGGAAGCGCCGGCACGCTAGACCTGGACAAACACCCTTGGATTGCAGCGCGTTTCAGCCCCGAAACAAAGCCAGGCTCGCGGAGGGCGGCGGAACGGCGAGGCTGTTCCCGCGCCGCCGGAAGCTGCTAAGCAGCGCTCATGCTGACCGATCCCCTGTTCTACGCCGTCGCCATTCCCGCGGTGATCCTGCTGGGCCTGGCCAAGGGCGGGTTCGCCGGGATCGGGGTGGTGGCGGTGCCGATGATGGCCCTGGTCATCTCGCCGGTGCTGGCCGCGGCGATCACCCTGCCGATCCTGCTGGCCCAGGACGTCGTCAGCGTCTGGAGCTTCCGCAAGACCTGGGACAAGGGCCTGCTGATCCTGATGCTGCCGGCGGCCGCCGTGGGCATCTTCCTGGGCTGGCTGCTGGCCGCGCGGGTGTCGGTGGCGGCGGTCGAGCTGTCGATCGGCCTGATCTCCATCGCCTTTTCGCTGCAGCGCCTGTGGGCCGAGCGGGCGGTCAAGGCGGCGGAAGCGGTCGCGGCCGGACCGGCGCGGCCCTGGCTGGGCGCCCTCTGCGGCGCGGTGGCCGGCTTCACCAGCCAGGTGGCCCACGCCGGCGGCCCGCCGTTCCAGATCTACGTCCTGCCCCGCCGCCTGCCGCGCGACGTGTTCATCGGCACCAGCGCCATCTTCTTCGCCACGGTCAACTGGATGAAGGTGCCGGCCTATATCGCCCTGGGCCAATTCACGCCCCAGGTGCTGACCACGGCGGCCGTGCTGCTGCCGCTGGCCCTGGCCTCCACCTGGGCGGGCGTGTGGCTGGTGCGCAAGGTCCCGGCCGAGGGCTTCTACAAGGTGATCTATGTGCTGCTGATCGCGGTGGGCGCCAAGCTGGCCTGGGACGGCGCCCACGGGCTGTGGGGTTGAAGCCTCACGGCAAATAAACCTGCCGACAGCCCTATCCCGGCCACGATGATCGGCGCTTATATGTCATCGACTACGCGTACACAGGGCGGGCCATGACAGAGACCACCAGCATCGTTTCGGCCGCCCCGCCCGCGCCGGTTCCCGCCGTCGTTCCGGCCACGCACTATCCCACGCCCGGCGCCAAGTGCGCCGACCTGGTGGTGCATCTCGCGGGCCTGGCCTGCGCCCTGCTGGGCGGCGGGATCCTGTTGGGCCTGACCTTCGGCCTGGGCTCGCTGAGCCAGACGGCGGCCATCGCGGTCTACACCGTGGGCCTGATCACCATGCTGTCGCTGTCGACCGCCTACAACTTCTCCAAGGCCCGCTGGCGGCCCCTGCTGCGCCGCTTCGACCACGCCGGCATCTTCATCATGATCGCCGCCTCCTACACCCCCTTCACCACCCAGAACCTGACGGGCTGGTGGGCGATCGGCATGACCACGGCGGTGTGGACCGTGGCCGGCATCGGCGTGGCGGCCAAGCTGTTCCTGCCGGGCCTGGACAAGCGCTTCTGGGTCTTCCTGTACCTGGCCCTGGGCTGGCTGGTGCTGGTGGCCCTCAAGCCGATGATCGCCGGCATGGGCTGGGTGGCCCTGCTGCTTTTGGCCATCGGCGGCGTGATCTATTCGACGGGTACGGTGTTCTACCTGATGAAGCGGCTGAAGTTCCGGCGGGCGATCTGGCACGGTCACGTGATCGGCGGCGCCGGCCTGCACTACGCCGCCGTGCTGGTCGGGGTGGTCCTGGCCTCGAGCCATCCTTGAGACCCTCTTGAACACGCCTTCGGACCCGAAAAAGACCGTCCAGACCTTCTTCCGGGAACGCGCGGCCCAGCCTAACCGCGGCAAGCGCCTGCCCGCGCCGCTGGAACACGCCGAGGCCGACATCGAGGCCGCCGGCTTTCCCGACGTCCGCCTGAGCCTGGACGAGGCCGACGAGGCCCTGCGCCAGGTCGCCGACCGCCTGGCCCCGATGCGGCCGCTGCTGGGCCGCGAGGACTTCAACATCCTGGCCCTGTCGGGCGGAGCCGCCGGCGGGGCGTTCGGGGCCGGCGCCCTGGTGGGCCTGACCAAGGCCGGCACGCGGCCCGACTTCGCCATCGTCACCGGCGTCTCGACCGGCGCCCTGATCGCCCCCTTCGCCTTCCTGGGCCCGGAATGGGACGAACGCTTGGCCGACGCCTATGTGGGCGGCCACGCTTCGGAACTGCTCAGCTTCAAGCGCCTGGGCCCGGCCCTGGGCGCCAGCCTCTTCCGGGGCGACAGCCTGGACGGGCTGGTGGCGCCGTTCGTCGACATCGCCCTGATCGAGGCCGTGGCCCGCGAGCACGCCCGGGGCCGGCGCCTGCTGATCGCCACCACCAATCTGGACAGCCAGAAGGCCACCATCTGGGACATGGGCGAGATCGCCACCCGGGGCGGCGAGGACGCCGTGCGATTGTTCCGCGACGTGCTGGTGGCCTCGGCCACCCTGCCGGGCCTGTTCCCGCCCAAGCTGATCGAGGTGGAGGCGCGCAACGCCCAGGGCGAGATGGAGCGCTTCCAGGAGATGCACGCCGACGGCGGCATCGCCGCGCCCCTGTTCCTGATGCCCGACGCCCTCCTGCGCTGGCGCGAGCTGGGCCAGAGGCTGCGGCGCGGGCGGGTCTATGTGATCTTCAACACGGTGCTGGACCCCTCGCCGCGCACCACCCCGCCGGGCGTGACCTCGATCATGGGCCGCAGCTTCGAGACCATGCTGCGGTTCTCGTACCGCCAGGCGCTGAGCGTGGCGGCCGGCTTCTGCGCGCGCCACAACCTGCCCCTGCTGGCCGCCTCGATCCCGGCCAGCTTCTCGGACTTCTCGATGATGAAGTTCGAGACGGCGATGATGAAGCGCACCTTCGACGACGCCTACGCCCTGGCCCTGAGCGGTCGGCTGTGGTCCAGCGCCATCCCCGCGCCCGAGCCGCTGTGGCGCGGCCTGTTCCGCAAACAGCCGGCGACGCGGCGCGGCACGATCAAGGACCCGATCCTGGCGCCGCCCGGACTGGTCCTGCCCGATGAAGGCGAGCCTATTTCTTGAGGTAGCGCGCGCGCAGCTTGTCCAGGTTCGGCGGGACGGCGCGGAAGTCGGAAGCCAGGCCCAGGCGGGCGTTGCAGTTGGGGCAGCGCACGGAGTCGGTGTCGGCCAGTTCGGCCGGCGGGTCGAAGCGCGCGCCGCAGGGCTTGCACTTGAAGTCGCCGGTCGGCGGCGGCGGCGCCGGAACGGGCGGGGGCGGCTCGGCCATCACCACCACGCGCTTGCCCGCGGCCGGACGCGCGATGCGCTCCAGCGGCGGCGGGCCGCCCGGAGCGGTCACGCCGCTCTTCAGGCTCAGGATCTTGCGGCGCGGGGGCTCGCTGTCGCTCATTGTGGGTCGGCTCGATGGAAGACGGGCGCTAGCTGCATGATCTGGGCCCGAAACTCAAGCACGGAAGGTATTTCGCCGGGCCGCGCGGCCTACCAGTGCGGCTTGAGGCTGAACGAGAAGGCGACCATCTCGTCCTTCTGGGTGGCCATGCCCATGATCTGGTCCTTGGCCCTGATCTTGCGGTGCACATAGCCGAACGAGGCCTGCATCGCGCCCTTGCGCCAGGCCACCCCGGCCTGGCCGTCGCCGACCAGCTTGCTGGAGGTGTCGGTGGTGAAGCCGGCCCGGCTCCAGTCGCCGTCGCCGCTGCGCAGCATGTTCATGCCCACGGCCTGGCCGCTGGCGGCGGCGAACACGTACCAGCGTCCCCGGTCGCCGAACTGCTTGCCGTCCTCGACGCCCAGGGAATTGGCGACCCGGTCGCCCATCTTCTTGCCGAAGCGCACCGTGGCGCCGGCCTCGGCCGAACCGCCGGCCCCGCCGAAGCCCAGGCCGGCGTGGGGGGTGACGTCCAGGGCGTACTTGCCCGAACCCAGCGACACCGCCGCCGGCCAGCCGCGGGTGACGGTGACGTCGACGTCGCGGTCCTCGAAGCTGTCGGCGTCCTCGGGCCGCACCAGGGCCAGGGGACGGGTCTGGCTGGTGGCCGAAACGCTGGCCACCGAGACCCGCACGGAATCGACGGCGTGCTTGCCCTCGTAGGCCACGAAGGCGTTCGAGCGCCAGGTGACCGGACCCGTGCCCTCGTAATAGCGGTTGGCGTCCAGGAGCTTGGCGTCGCCATAGGCGCCGGCCGGGGACAGCGAGAAGCTGGGGTCGCTGGCGCGCTCGGTCGCGGCGCGCGGCGTTTCGGAGAAGGCCACGGCGG
Source organism: Caulobacter sp. GW821-FHT09B08 (assembly GCF_059418225.1). Classification (NCBI taxonomy): domain Bacteria; kingdom Pseudomonadati; phylum Pseudomonadota; class Alphaproteobacteria; order Caulobacterales; family Caulobacteraceae; genus Caulobacter; species Caulobacter sp. GW821-FHT09B08. The sequence continues at coordinate 817,259 of NZ_JBWKPL010000001.1, forward strand.
CGGGGCGCACGTTGCGGACGCTGAGATCCACGACGCGGGCGGCGCGCGGATCGACGATGAAGCTGGGCGACTTGGCCATGGAGGCCGACTTGGCGGGCGCCTTCTGGGGACTCGGCCGGGCTTGCGCCGTGGCGGACGCCAGAGCGCTCAGACCTGCAACCACGACAACGGCCACGACGGCGCGCATATCGGACCCCTCAGTCCCTTTCCCCATAAGGAGCCTACGCGCAATCGCGACGGCGTCCATGGGACAAATCCCCACATCAAGAACAAATCTTCCGGGACTTTGTTCCGATGCAAGGAAGGCGCCGCGGTCGCCCGCGCCGCCTTTGGGTTCCGATGCAAAAGGGGCGCCGGGATCGCTGGCGCCACCCTGGGTTCCGAGTCGAAAAAGGGCGGCGCGATCACTCGCGCCGCCCTGATTTTTTCAGCCGCCGAAGCCGCGCCTATTGGCAGGCCAGGCATTCCTCGTAGTCGGTCTTGGCCGGGGCGTCGAAGCCGCCGGTCGAGCCGCCCGTCACGGCGTCCGAGCCGGCGTAGGCGGCGCGCTGCACCGACTTGGAGCGCAGGTAGTAGAGGCTCTTCACGCCGCGCTCCCAGGCCTGCCAGTGCAGCATGTGCAGGTCCCACTTGTCGACGTCGCCGGGCAGGAAGATGTTGACCGACTGGCTCTGGCAGACGTCCGGCGTGCGGTCGGCGGCCAGTTCGACCACCCAGCGCTGGTCCAGTTCGAAGGCGGTCTTGTAGACGTCCTTGTCGTCCTGGCTCAGGAACTCCAGGTGCTGGACCGAGCCCTCGTTCTCCAGGATCGAACCCCACACCGCGTCGGTGTTCTGGCCCTTCTCCTCGAGCAGCTTCTCCAGATAGGGGTTCTTCACCGCGAACGAGCCCGACAGGGTCTTGTGGGTGTAGATGTTGGCCGGGATCGGCTCGATGCCGGCGCTGGTGCCGCCGCAGATGATCGAGATCGAGGCGGTCGGGGCGATGGCCAGCTTGTGCGAGAAGCGCTCCATCGAGCCGCGCTCGGCGGCGTCCGGGCACGGGCCCTTTTCCTGGCCGATGGCGATCGAGGCCTTGTCGGCCTCGCGGCGCAGGTGCTTGAACATCCGCATGTTCCAGCTCTTGGCCAGGGCGCTTTCGAACGGCACGTTCTGGCTTTGCAGGAAGCTGTGGAAGCCCATCAGGCCCAGGCCCACCGAACGCTCGCGCATGGCGGCGTAGGCGGCGGTCGCGGCGGCGTCGGGCGCGCGGTCGATGAAGTCCTGCAGGACGTTGTCGAGGAAGCGCATGATGTCCTCGATGAACATCGGATGGTCGCGCCACTCCAGGAACGTCTCGGCGTTGACCGAGGACAGGCAGCAGACGGCCGTGCGGTCGTTGCCCAGGTGGTCGAGGCCCGTGTGCAGCATGATCTCGCTGCAGAGGTTGGACTGGCGAACCTTCAGGCCCAGCTCCTGCTGGTGCTGGGGCATGGCGCGGTTCACGGTGTCGGAGAAGATCAGATAGGGCTCGCCGGTCTGCAGGCGCAGCTCCAGCACCTTCTGCCACAGGCCGCGGGCGTCGACCTCGCGCAGCACTTCGCCGGTCTTGGGCGAGCGCAGGCCGAACTTCAGGCCGTCGCGGACCGCGAACATGAACTCGTCGGTGATCGAGATGCCGTGGTGCAGGTTCAGGGACTTGCGGTTGAAGTCGCCCGAGGCCTTGCGGATTTCCAGGAACTCTTCGATTTCCGGGTGGTGGATGTCCAGATAGACGGCCGCCGAGCCGCGACGCAGGCTGCCTTGGCTGATCGCCAGGGTCAGGCTGTCCATCACGCGGATGAAGGGGATGATGCCGCTGGTCTGGCCCTGGCCCTTGACCTTCTCGCCGATCGACCGCACGCCGCCCCAGTAGGTGCCGATGCCGCCGCCGTTGGCCGCCAGCCAGACGTTCTCGTTCCAGACGCCCAGGATGCCGTCCAGGCTGTCGTTGACCGCGTTCAGGAAGCAGCTGATCGGCAGGCCGCGCTCGGCGCCGCCGTTGCTCAGCACCGGGGTCGACGGCATGAACCACAGCTTGCTCATGTAGTCGTAGACGCGCTGGGCGTGATCGGCGTCGTCGGCGAAGGCCGTCGACACGCGGGCGAACATGTCCTGGTAGGACTCGCCCGGCAGCAGATAGCGGTCTTCCAGCGTGGTCTTGCCGAAATCGGTCAGCAGGGCGTCGCGCGAACGGTCGACCTCGACCTTGCGCACCAGGGCCAGCTTGGGACGCTCGCGCATTTCCGAAGTGGCGCGCGCCGCGGACGAAATCTTAGTCGCTTCACTGGCCGACATGAGCAAACCCGCTGAATGATACGCGTTTTCCAAGGAACAGCCCCTGCCCCCGGAAACTCGCTACATATTGTGGGCACTAGGCCCCCTGAACCCATATATGGGGCCACAGGCGCCTTGGTTTCGTCAACGGTAAGTAACGCTCCCCAGGCGAGTTTTTCGTTAACAACTCCCTAACGCCCCCAGGTTCCTGGTGTCTATCAAGGGGTTGCATCGACAAGATTTTTGCCGCGACCTTTCGCCTCACGGCGTTCGACGAAACCCTCCGCCGCCGGATGGCCGAAGCGTCTCGATTCCAGATTCTTGGAAAGGCCCGCGCGACAAAAAAGCTGGGGGCGGAGCGGTGGACGGACGGAGGCGGAGGGGCGTCCCGCCTCGCCCAGCCAAACGCGCAAAAGAAAAGGGCCCGGCCTTTCGGCCGAGCCCTCGTCTTTGGTCGTGATCGCGATCTTTAGAAGTTGATCGAGATCGTCGAGCGGCGGTTCAGCGGCTCCTTCACACCGTCGCCGGTGGCGACGGCCGGGGCGCTTTCACCCTTCCAATCAACGGCCAGGGCGCTGGCGTTGACGCCGGCGCCGACCAGGGCGTCAGCCACGGCCTTCGCACGACGCTCCGAGAGCTTGGCGTTGTACTTCGGCGAACCCGAGGTGTCGGTGTGACCGACGACCACCAGCTTGGTGGCGTTACCCGAGGTCGCGTAGCTCGCGGCTTCCGAAACCACCGACTGGGCTTCCGGCGTCAGCACGTACTGATCGAACGGGAAGTAGACGATGAATTCCTTGGCCTCGTAGGCCACCGGCGGCGGAGGCGGCGGGGGCGGAGGAGGCGGCGGCGGCGGGGGCGGAGGAGGCGGCGGCGGCGGCGGGGGCGGCGGCGGAGGCGGCGACGCGAACGAGTACCGCAGACCGACGGTCACGGACTGGTCCTTGTACTGGCCTTCGAAGGCGCCGGTCTGCACGGCGTGCGAACCTTGGGCCTGCCAGGCGTGATCCTGCGTGGCGAACCAGCGGTAGGTCACGTCGATCTTCAGCTTGTCGGTCGCCTTGATCGAGGCGCCGGCGATGGCTTGCCAGGCGATGGCGATGTCGTCGTCATCGACCGTCAGGTTCTGGATCGACGGGTTCGAGGCTTGCAGAGCCGCGAACTGAGCCGGGGTCAGACCAACGGGGCTGTTGAGCGGCACGGTGCCGAACTGACCCAGGGCGCTGACGTCCAGGCGGTTGATGCCGACGCCGGCGCCGACGAACGGGTTGATCCACGAGTCGGGGGCGAAGTCGTACAGGACGTTCGCCATCAGCGACCACGAGTCGATCGAGCCCGAGGGGCTGCCGCAGGTCGGGGCCAGGGCGGTGCGCGTCACGCCGGGGGTGCAGAGACCGCTCGGCTGACGGGTGCGGACCGGGTTGCCGCGGACGCTGGTGAGGTCGCCGGGGCGATAGCCGCCCTCGACTTCGGCGCGCCAGTTCGGGGTCAGCTGATAGCCGAGACGAACGAAGCCGGCCCAGTCGTCTTCCGAAGACCAGGTCCAGTGATAGTGAGCGCCGTCAGGGGCGTTCTGGTCGGATTCGGTGTTGATGCCGTTCGGCCAGTGATAGCCGAGGTCGACCGCGCCATACCAGCCGGTCTCTTGGGCCGAAGCGGCGCCAGCGGCGAAGACCGCAGCCAGAGCCACTCCCGCCAGGAGTTTGAGTTTCATATCAAGAGCCCTCTATTGCCCTGCACCGGCCGAGACCGACCGAGCATTGTTATACCAAGGCGCGCGATCCGCGAAAGTGTCAGCAGAGCAACACCCGTCAGGTTTCGGCATTCCCCATACGAAGACGCCGCGAACACATGACCGCCCCACAAAGTCAACTTCCGAGCGTATCGGCTGACTGTCCCGGAAAAAGCGCCAGCGTAGTACCGGTTCGCACGTGAACCCTCGCGGCGCAAGGCCTTGGCGTCGTTTTGCGGTTCGTAAATGCGGAAAAAGGTCGCATCCGGGCAGGAACATCCCCGGGAAGGGCGGCGGGCGCCGGCTACCTCAGTCCAGGGTCCGTCGGTAACGCGACATAGCGGCGGCGGCGATCGCCACGACAAAGACCACCAGGGCCAGAAGACTTGCCCACAGGTCGGAAACTCCCAGGCCTTTAAGTAAAGAGCCGCGCACGACGCGCAGGAAGTGGGTGACGGGAATCACGCTGCCCAGGGCCTGGGCCCAGCCGGGCATGCCCTGGAACGGGAACATGAAGCCCGACAGCAGGATCGAGGGCATGATGTAGAAGAACGACATCTGCATCGCCTGCAGCTGGGTGCGCGCCGCCGTCGAGATCAGAAAGCCCAGCGACAGCGAGCCGACGATGAACAGCAGAACGCCCAGCACCAGGGCGCTCCAGGTTTCCCCCCCGTTCCCGCCCATCGGCACGTCGAACAGCGCCCGGGCCAGGACCAGAATCACCACCGCCTGGATCAGCCCCACCGCCACATAGGGCGCCAGCTTGCCGATCATCACCTCGATGGGCTTGGCGGGCGTGGCCAGCAGGCTCTCCATCGTGCCGCGCTCGTATTCGCGGGTGACGCCCAGCGAGGTCATCATCACCAGGGTCATCGACAGGATCACGCCCAGGAGGCCCGGCACGATGTTGTAGGCGGTGATGGCCTCGGGATTGTAGCGGCGATGGATCACCACCGCGAACGGATCCTTGTCGACCTGGCTCGCCGCCCCCACCAGGTCACGCGACAGCGCCGTACGCGGAAGATTGGCCAGGGCCGCGATGGCCCCGCCGGTCGCCGCCGGGTCGGAAGCGTCGGCCTCGACCAGGATCTGGGCGTCGTCGCCCCGGATCACCCGTCGCGTGAAGTCCGCCGGGATGGTCAGGGCGAACAGCACCTGGCCGCGCGCGATGGCCTTGTCCAGCTCCTCGGGCGAGGCGGCCTCGGTCACGATCCGGAAGTAGCCGCTGTTGTCCAGGGCCGCGAGGGTGGAGCGGGCCATCGGCCCGTGGTCCTGCACCAGCACGGCCGTGGGCAGGTCGCGCGGATCGCCGTTGATGGCGTAGCCGAACAGCAAAAGCTGCACGATCGGCATGACCAGGATCATGGCGTAGGTCAGCCGGTCGCGGGTGAGCTGGATGAACTCCTTGGTCAGCACCGCCAGGATGCGGTCCAGCGACAGTCCGCGATCAGAGGATCGCCCTCCCCGCTCTCCCTGGGCGCTCATTGGAAATTGTCCCGCGACGTCGCCATCAGCCGGATGAACACGTCCTCCAGGGTGGGCGAGACCTCGGTCCAGACGAACGGCGGGCGGCGCCAGGGGGCGATGGCCGCCTCCAGGGCCGCGCGGTCCTCGCCGCTGACGTGAAGAGCCGCCCCGAACGGCGCGGCCATGGCCACGCCCGGCGCCTTGGAAAGCTCCCGGGCCAGCCGGTCGGCCCCGGCGCCCTCGGCGCGGAAGGTCACCAGGCCCGACTGGCCGATGACCTCGGACAGCGTGCCGCGCGCCATCAGCTTGCCGTAGGCGATATAGGCGATGTCGTGGCAGCGCTCGGCCTCGTCCATGTAGTGGGTCGAGACCATGACGGTCAGGCCCTCGGCCGACAGGGCGTGGATCTCGTCCCAGAACTCGCGCCGCGCCTGGGGATCGACCCCGGCCGTGGGCTCGTCCAGCAACAGCAGGCGCGGCTCGTGCAGGATGCAGGCGGCCAGGGCCAGGCGCTGCTTCCAGCCGCCGGAAAGGCTGCCGGCCAGCTGCTTCTGGCGGCCCGTCAGGCCCAGGCGCTCCAGGGCCTCGCCCACCCGCTCGCGCCGGCGGTCCAGGCCGTAGATGCGGGCGGTGAAGTCCAGGTTCTCGCGGATCGACAGGTCCTCGTAGAGCGAGAACTTCTGGGTCATGTAGCCGGTCTGGCGCTTGATCTCCCCGGCGTGACGGCGGAAGTCCAGGCCCAGCACCGTCCCCTCGCCCGCGTCGGGGGTCAGCAGGCCGCACAGCATGCGAAGCGTGGTGGTCTTGCCCGAGCCGTTGGGGCCCAGAAAGCCGGTGATCTTGCCGGTCTGCACCTGGATCGACAGGTCCTGGACCACGTGCTTGTCGCCGTAGGACTTGTCCAGGCCCCGCACGTCGACAGCCAAGTCGCTCACTTCCCCGCCCCCTTCAGCGGAACCACGTCGACGGGCAGGCCCGGCTGCAGGCCGGCCGGATCGTCCGGCAGGGCCTCGACCAGGAACACCAGTCGGTCGCGGGCGTCGCGGCTGTAGATCACCGGCGGGGTGAACTCCGCGCGTGGACTGACGAAATTGATCCGGGCGCCCAGGCCCGCCTTGCAGCCGTCGCACGAGAAGGCGATCCGCGTCCCCGGCCGATAGAGCGAGACCTCGGCCTGGGGCACGAAGAAGCGCAGCCGCACCCGGTCGTCGGCCAGCAGGGCCACCACCGGCTGGTTGGCCGCCACCCACTCGCCGGGCTGGTAGAAGACGTCCTGCACCCGGGCGGCCATCGGCGCCCTGGGGCTGATCTGGTCGAGGCGATCCTGGGCGACCGCCAGCTGGTCGCGGGCGGCCTGGGCCTGACTTTGGGCCGCCTGGACGGCGTCGGGCCGCGCGCCCAGGGTCCCGACCTGGCGCTGCTTCTCGACCGTTCGGACATTGGCCTGGGCGGTCCGCAGGGCCGCGCGGGCCTGGTCCAGGCGCGCGGGAGCGTAGATGCCCTTGGCCGCCAGGGGCGCGATGCGGTCGTAGTCGGCCTGGGCCTGGGCCAGTTGGGCGGCGGCGGCGGCGCGCTGGGCGTCGTAGACCGCCAGCTCGTCGGGCCGCTGGCCCTTGGCGGCGTCTTCTGCTTGAGACGCGGCGGCGGCGGCCTGCGCGGCGGCCTGGTCGCGGGCGGCGGCCAGTTGGGCCGCGTCCAGGGCGAACAGCGGCTGGCCGGCGTTCACCCGCTGCCCGCGCTGCACCGACACGGCGCTGACCGGCCCGGCCGCCGAGGCGGCCACGTATAGGGTCTCGCCCTCCACATAGCCCGACAGCCGCCGGGGGTGGGCCGCGTCCGGCCCCCAGATCCGCCAGGCCAGGAACCCGACGACGCCCACCGCCACGACGGCGACGACGATGCGCACCCGCGGTTTCATGCCCGTTCCTCCGTGGTCAGCATGCCGCGCAACGCCACCTCGGCGTGCTGGGCCAGCAAGGCCTTCAGGTCGATCGGCTTGGCTCCGATGGGCACGAACACCTCGCGCCACAGCGCGCCCAGCAGCAGCGGCCCGACCAGGCTGAACACATAGAACTGGGGATCGCCGGGCCGCACCTCGCCGCGCGCCTGGGCCCGCTCCACCGCGCCGCTGACCGCGCCCAGCATCACCGAGACCACCTCCTCGTGCCAGACCGTGGCCAGCTCCGGGAAGTTGCGCGACTCGCCGATCACCATCTTGGCCACCGCCCCCAGCCGCCCTTCGGCCAGCACCTCGCCCATGCGGGCGAAGACCATGCGGATCAGGTCGGCGAACGGCAGCGGGCTCTGGGCGACGAAGCCGGCCACCACCGCCAGGTTGGGCGCGATGGCGTCGCGCACCACCGCCCGGAACAGGTCCTGCTTGGTCTCGAAATAGAGATAGAGCGCCCCCTTCGACACGCCCGCCCGGGCGGCGATGTCGTCCAGCCGCGCGGCCGCGAAGCCCTTCTCGGCGAACACGTCCAGCGCCGCGGCGACGATCTCGCCGGGCCGCGCCTCGCTGCGTCGTCGCCACTTGGGTTGGCCGGGCTGCATGGGGTCGCTCGTATATAACTGACTAGTCAGTTATATACGAAGGTGCGGGATGTGCAAGGTGGGGCGATCGAACCCAGATCCTCCCCCTCAGGGGGAGGTGGCCCAGCGGGCCGGAGGGGGTTACGGCCTCTGCCGCAAGACCCCCTCAGTCGCTGCGCGACAGCTCCCCCTGAGGGGGAGCATTTACTCGCTCCCGATCCGCCGCCTCGAACTGCGCCACCTGCTCCGCCCGGACCTTCTTGAACGCCGGACGGTCCGTGATCCGCGCCACATAGGCCTCCGTCGCCGGACGATCCCCGAAGGCGCGGACGTCCGGCACCCGCAGGATGTCGGCCATCAGGAGGTCGGCGACGGTGAAGCGTTCGGCGGCCAGCCACTGGCGCTCGCCGAGGATCCGCTCCAGGTGGTCCAGGCGCTGCGTCACCCAGCCGGTCAGCTTGTTGTCCTTGTCGCCGCACATCCGCAGGAACCACCACGGCACGCTGACCATCTCCAGCGAGTTGAGCGCGGAAATGGTCCATTCCAGCGCCTGGGCCGCGCCGACCGGGTCGGTCGGCATCAGGATCTCGCTCTTGCCGGCCAGGTGCAGCAGGCACGCCCCGCTCTCGAAGAGCTTCACCTCGCCGTCGTCCAGATAGGGCACCTGGCCGAACGGCTGGCGGTCCAGGTGGTTGGTCGCCCGGTCGTCGAAGGGCACGGTGCGGACCACATAGTCCAGCCCCGCCTCCTCGCACGCCCATCGCAGCCGCAGGTCGCGCACGAAGCCGCGCGGCCCCTCGGGCACCCAGTCGTAGGTCCAGATGGTCAGTTGGCTCATCGAAAGCCTCTCCCGATCTTAAGCGGCCTGGCCGATCTCGTCTTCCAGCCCCAATCCGCCGCGCAGCCGCACCACGTCGCGCTTGGGCGGGGCGCCGAACATCCGCGCATACTCCCGGCTGAACTGCGAGGGGCTTTCGTAACCCACCTCGAAGGCGGCGGCCTCGACGTTGAAGCCCTGCGAGACCATCAGCCGGCGCGCCTCCAGCAGCCGCAGATGCTTCTGGTACTGCAGCGGCGTGTAGCTGGTCAGCAGCTTGAACTGCCGATGGAAGGCCGAAACGCTCATATGGGCGACGGCCGCCAGGTCCTCGACGCGGATCGTCTCGCGGAAGCGGCCGCGCAGGCTGCGCAGGGCCTCGCCCACGTGCCGCGACGGCCCGGCCCGCAGCGCCAGGGCCGCCACCTCCGCCCCCTGGGGTCCGGTCAGCAGCCAGTAGCAGATCTCGCGGACCAGTCCCGGATGCAGGGCCGGGATCGCCTGGGGCGTGTCGAGCAGGCGCACCAGCCGCAGGGCGCAGTCAGCCAGCGCCCCCTCGAACTCTGTGACGAACACCCCGCGCCCCGAGGCAGCGGCCGCCTGCGGCGGCGTCTCCAGGTTTTCAGCCACCTCGCGCAGCACCGCCAGGTCCAGTTCGAACATCAGCACCAGGCACGGCGCGCCGGGATGGGCCTCGAACACCCGGCCCACCGACGGGGTCTCGACCCCCACCACCAGGGCCTGGCCGGCGCGATAGACCAGCTGGTCCCCGCCGAAATTACCCCACTTGGCGCCCTGGGCCACCAGGCACACCGCTGGACCCGACAGGATGTGGCTGGGCGGCTTGGGATGGTCCGAGCGCATGACCGCCAGGCCCGGGATCGCGGTGAGGAAGGGGCTCTGCCCGGTCTGGCGCTCGGTGTAGCGCAGCAGGGCTTCGGCCAGGGGGTTTGTCATGGAACATCCGATCCGTTGTGGCCCCACCCTAGCGCCCCAGCAGAAATAGGCAAGAAATCGGATCGTCTCGGCATGTCGCCCCGGCGTCCCCGGCGCGATGATGATCGGGCGTTCCACCAACAGGAAGTTCAATCATGTCAAAGGCCAAGATCGCCATCGTCACCGGCGGCAGCCGGGGCATCGGCCGCGACGCCACCCTCCGCCTGGCCGCGCGCGGGGTGCGCGTCATCCTCACCTACAAGTCCAATCGGACGGAAGCCGACAAGGTCGTCGCCCTGGCGAAACAGGCCGGCGCGGCCGCCGTGGCCCTGCCGCTGGACATCGGCGACGCGGCCTCGTTCGCCGCCTTCGCCGATCAGGTGCGCCAGGCCCTGGCCACCCTGGGCGCCGAGCGCTTCGACTATCTGGTCAACAACGCCGGAACCTCGTCCAACGCCAGCCTGGAGAGCATCACCCCGGCCGAGATGGACGACCTCTACGCCGTGCACCTGAAGGGCCCGCTGTTCCTGACCCAGGCCCTGCTGCCCCTGATCGCCGACGGCGGGCGGATCGTGAACATCTCGTCCGGCCTGGCGCGCTTCGCCATGCCCAATCGCATCGGCTACGGCTCGGTCAAGGCGGCCGTCGAGGCCCTGACCCGCTACATGGCCGTGGAGCTGGCCGGCCGCCGGATCGCCGTCAATGTCGTGGCGCCCGGGGCCATCGCCACCGACTTCTCCGGCGGCATGGTGCGCGACAATCCCGAGATCAACCGCGCCGTGGCCAGCCACACGGCCCTCGGCCGCGTCGGCACGCCCGAGGACGTCGGCCCGGTGATCGCCGGCCTGCTGTCGGACGACTTCGGCTGGATCAACGCCCAGCGCATCGAGGTGGCGGGGGGTATCCATATTTAGGCCAGCGGCCCCTATGGGGCGCTCCCTTATTGCTCCACACCAAACTTGTAGTGCGTAGCGCTACGGGCTACAGCTCCTCCAAGCAGGAGGAGCTAGCCATGAGCAATGAGATTGCGCACCCCGGCAAACGCATCAAGGCCGAGGTCATTCCGAAGGGCATGTCGGTAACGAAGGCGGCCGAAGTGATAGGTGTGAGCCGGCCGACACTGTCCAACCTCCTCAACGGCAATGCGGCTCTTTCGCCAGACATGGCGATCCGGCTGGAAAAGGCGTTCGCGGTGCCACGCGCCGAGCTGATGGACATGCAGGCGCGATATGATGGGGCGCAAGCGCGAGCGCAAAGCGCGCCTGTTTCGGCCCGCGCTTACGTGCCTCCGTACCTGGGCATCAAGGCCAACGATATTGAAGCCTGGGCGACGAGCAACATCGCCTCCCGGACGCGGCTGGCGGTCTTCCTCCGCACCTTGATCCATTCGGCCGGGGCGGAACTAGCTCGGGTCGATTTTCCAGGAAACGACGACGCTGAGCGCCCAGGCTGGGACGGCTTCATCGAGGCGACTGAGACGACGCCCTGGATTCCGCTTGGCCTTTCGGGGTGGGAGTTCGGGGTCAACAAGGACATCAAGACCAAGGCCGACGGCGACTACGACAAGAGCGTCAAAGCCATCGCCGCTGATGTGCGTCGGGAAACCTCCTTCGTGTTCGTGACCCCCCGGCGCTGGCCGGGCAAAACGGCCTGGGCCGACGCGCGTCGCGCCGAAGGGCGGTGGAAGGCGGTCCTGGCCTACGACTCCAGTGACTTGGAGCAATGGGTCGAGCAATCCATCGCAGGCCAAGCTTGGTTCGCCAACGAAACCGAGCGGCCTTCGCGCGAGGTCCGCACTCTGGACAAGTGTTGGAAAGACTGGGCCGATGTCGCCAGCCCGCCGCTGTCGGGCAAGCTTTTCAGTTCGGCGCTGGAGAGTAATCGCCGCGTTCTGCGGGATCGCATCCTCAATCCCGTGGGCGGCCCCACGATCATCGCGGCCGACTCGGTGGGGGAGGCGCTGGCGTTTCTCGCCCAGGCCTTCGATCCCGAGGCCGATCAAGAATTGGGAGCGCGGCGCGACCGTGTCCTGGTCTTCGACAAGCCCGGCGTACTTCCGAGCTTGGCGCAGGGCTCCCCGGCCTTCATTCCGGTCGCTACCAATAGGGTGGTCGAGCGCGAAATGGCCGTTCTGACATCCTCCGCCGCGAGCATCGCAATCTACCCTCGCAATGCGGCCAATCCCGAGCCCCACATCGTGCTCGAACCGGCCGGCCATGAGCCCTTCAAGGCGGCGCTGGAGGATATGGGCAAGGACCGGGAGAGCATCGACCGCCTCGACAAGGACACTGGCCGCTCATTGACCGTTCTGCGTCGCCGCCTCGCCACGGTCAGCGCCATTCGGACGCCCGATTGGGCGGCGGACAAGGCGATGGCGACCGAGCTGATCCCGCTTCTGTGCGTCGGTGCCTGGAACACCCAGAACGACTCCGACAAGAGCGGCTTGGAATTGCTGGCGGATCGATCGTACGCCGAGATCGAGCGCGACTGCCAACGCCTGGCTCAAATCGACGACACCCCAGTCTGGTCGATCGGGACGTTCCGAGGCTGCATTTCCAAGATCGACCTGCTCTTTGCGATCGCCGATGTGGTCACCGCCGATGATCTGGCGCGGTTCTATGCCATGGCCAAGTTGGTGCTGGGCGAGGACGATCCGGCTCTGGACCTGCCGGAGAAGGATCGTTGGGCCGCCGCGATCTATGGAAAATCCCGCGAGTTCTCCTCGGCGTTCCGCAACGGCGTCTGCGAGACGCTCGTGCTGCTCGCGGTCCACGGCAACGACCTGTTCAAGACGAGGATCGGCGTCGATACCGAGCTTGAGTCAATCAAGATCGTGCGTGAGCTGCTGCCTTCGCCGCTCACGGCCCGTGTCCTGGAAGCGCAGGATCGTGACCTTCCGACCTATGCAGAGGCCGCGCCGGAAGAGTTCCTGACCATCATCGAGCGCGACCTGCGGTCGCCCAGCCCGGTCATCCTGGGGCTACTACGTCCCGTCGAATCGGGGGTGTTCGGCAATTTCCCGAACCGGACCGGCCTTCTGTGGGCGCTGGAAGGCTTGGCATGGAGCCCCGAAACCCTGCCGAGGGTTGTTCTGGTTCTAGCCGAGCTGGCCCAGGTAGAGATCAATGACAACTGGGCCAATAAACCGATCAACTCGCTGCAATCGATCTTCCGGGCCTGGATGCCGCAGACGGCCGCTGACCTGGAACTACGGGTGGCGCTGATCAAGAAGCTGGCCGACAAGTATCCGAGAGTCGCCTGGGCGATCTGTGCAGATCAGTTCGGCGACGACCATCGTATCGGGCACTATAGCCACAAGCCGCGATGGCGGACGGACGGCTACGGCCATGGCGAACCCTTCTCGACTTGGGGGCCAGTCCACGCGTTTCAGCGTGAGATGGTGGAACTCGCCCTGGCGTGGCCCACGCAATCGCTGGCCACGCTCAGCGATCTCGTCGAACGGCTGCCGAGGCTGGGCCTCGACTACCAGACGCGGGTCTGGACCCTGATGCAGGCGTGGGCAGCCACGGCCGACGACGCCGAAAAGGCCGTGTTGCGGGAGAAGATCCGCACATCGACGCTATCCCGCCGCGGCGCTCGACGCGCCAAGGAGAGCGAAAACGCCGCAGCGCTGATGATGGCCGCCCGAGCGGCCCGCAAGGCGCTGGAACCTAGCGATGTCCTCAACCGTCACGCCTGGCTCTTCAAGACGGCTTGGGTCGAGTTCGACGCCGGCGAGATCGAGGACGCCGACACCTTCGACTTCCAGGCGCGCGACAAGCGCATCCAGGAGTTGCGTTTGGCCGCCTTGGTGGAGATCGCCGCGTCGAAGGGCGCAGACGGCGTCCTGGAGCTGGCCCGCCTGGGCGAGGCGGCCTGGGCCGTCGGGCTACTAAGTCTCGATGTCTTAGGGGGCGACGAACTGGCGTCGCTCGTCATGAAGGCGGCCAGGGGCGGGCTGGCCGAAGCGCCGGCTTCGGACCGGCAGGTTGTCGGCGCGGCACTGCACGTGCTGCCCGTCTCGGCGAGGGAGGCACTGTTCAAGGCCGCCCACGACGAGCTGTCTCTGGACGAGGCGGCGGGCTTCCTCTTCCTGGCCCCCTTCGAGCCGCCGACCTGGTCCTGGATCGCGGCGGCCGGCGACGACCTGCGGGCCGCCTATTGGAAAGGCGTACCGCCGCAGTTTCTCCGCAACTCCGCCGAGGAAGCCTCTACCGCCATCGAACAGCTTCTGGAAGCCAAGCGGCCGTTGGCCGCCTTTGCGAGCGTCCGTCTCTTCATCGAGGAACTGGACCCCGAACTGCTGTTCCGCCTGCTCTCGGCAATCGCCCGGACCGACGAGGATATCGCGACCTACCGCATCGACGAATACAACTTGGTCAAGGCTTTCGAACGACTGAATACCAGCACCGCAATCAGCCTGCAGGACAAGGCGTTCCTGGAGTTCGCCTGGCTTGAGGGCCTCGCGCGCGGACTGGATGAGGACAAGGATAGCAACATCCCCAACCTCGAACGCCTGATCGAGGTAGACCCAGCGCTGTTCATCCAGGCCATCACCTGGGCCTACAAGCGCGAGGATCGCGGCCAGGACCCGGAGGAATACCGGGTTGCGGAGGACCGAGTGAGCGACATGGCGACGAAGGGCTACAAGCTCCTGAAGGCGTTGCGGCGCATCCCCGGTCACGATGAGCGAGGCGAGCTCGATGCCGCCCGCCTTGCCCAATGGGTCGCCTCGGTCCGCAAGGTGTGCGGCAACCTCTCTCGCCTCGCCGTCGCGGATATCATGATCGGCGAGCTCCTGGCGCGAGCACCCGCTGATCCTGATGGCCTTTGGCCGTGCCGCGCGGTGCGCGACGTCGTCGAGGACATCCATTCCGAAGAGATCACACGGGGCATGGCCACGGGTGTTTTCAACGCGCGAGGCGCAACGTGGCGCGGCCCGAACGGCAATCAGGAGCGGACGCTGGCCGAAAGGTATCGTCGCTGGGGCCTGGCTGCGCAGGTCAGCCACCCGTTCATTGCGGCCAAGCTCTTGTTCGCGATGGCGCGGTCCTATGAACAGGATGCTGAGCGCGAAGATCTTGAGGCGGGAATCCGCCGACGCCTCCACTAGGCGATAGCGGCCGCCGAGTTGGTCAGGGGCGGGACGGACTGGGTATCAGAGCCCGTAACCCGCCCGTCCCTACCCCCGCGCCGCGTCCCGCAGGCGCTTACGCTTCCCCCCCAGCGCGTCCGGGCGGTTCAGCACCTTGCGGTACTCGTCGCGGCGCTCGTGGATCGAGGCGATGACCAGGCCCATGGGCACGCCGATGTCGACCAGCACGGCTTCGGAGAGCTGCAGCGAGGCCTCGATGGTTTCGGGCACGGCGTCGGTGGCGCCCAGTTCGTAGAGACGGGCGGCGTGGCGGGCGTCGCGGGCGCGGGCCACGATGGTCAGGTCCGGGCGATGGCCACGGGCCACGGCCACCACCGCCTCGGCGGCGTCAGGCGAGTCCATGGTGACCACCACGGCCCTGGCGCCGTCCAGGCCGCAGCGCTCCAGCAGCTCCACCCGCGAGGCGTCGCCGAAATAGACCCGGTGACCGTTGCGGCGGCCCTGCTGGACGAAGCCGGGATCGCGGTCGATGGCGATCCACGGCAGTTCGTGGCGGTCCAGCATGTCGCCGACCAGCCGTCCGACGCGGCCGTAGCCGACCACCAGCACGCGGCCGGCCGGCTCCTCGCTCTGCAGGCCCACCAGATCCGGCGCCTCGCTGACCGGGGCGGCGGCCTTCTTGGCCAGGCGCCCGCCGACGCCCGCCAGGAAGGGTATCAGGAACATGGTCAGGGTGGCGGCCACCAGCACGGCCTGGCCGATCTGGCTGGAGACCACGCTGGCGCTCATGGCGTTGTCCAGGATCACGAAGGCGAACTCGCCGCCCGCCGCCAGGGTCAGGGCCGCCTCGATGGCCGAGCGGGTGGAGAGGCCGAACAGGCGCCCCAGGCCCAGGATCATCAGCCCCTTCACCCCCACCAGCCCGACGGCCACGCCCAGCACCAGGGCCGGATTGGCCACCAGCAGCGACAGGTCCAGGCGAATGCCCAGGGAGACGAAGAACAGGCTCAGCAGCAGCCCCTTGAACGGCTCGATCTTGACCTCGACCTCGTGGCGGTACTCGGTCTCGGCCAGCAGGATGCCGGCCACGAAGGCGCCGAGCGCCATCGACAGGCCCGACAGCGACGCCACCAGCCCCGCCCCGATGATTACCAAGAGGCAGGCGGCCATGAACATCTCTTCGCTCTTGGCCTTCGCCACCGAGCGCATCATCGGCCGCAGGGCCAGGCGCCCGAACAGCACGATCACCCCCAGGCCGATGGCCGCCGGGCCCAGGGCCAGCAGGTCCTTCAGGCCGAACGCCCCGTCGGCGCGGCCCAGGATCGCCAGGGTGATCAGGATCGGCGCCACCGCCAGGTCCTGGAACAGCAGCACCGAGAAGGTCGCCCGTCCGCCCTCGGAGTGAAGGCGCTTGCGCTCGACCAGCACGGGCACGGCGATGGCGGTGGACGACAGGGTCAGGGCCGCCCCGATGGCCAGGGCCGCCACCGGCTGCTGGCCCAGCAGCATGGCCACCGCGCCCAGGGCCACCGAACAGCCGATCACCTGCAGGGCGCCCAGGCCGAAGACCAGCTTGCGCATCAGCCGCAGCCGCTCCCACGACAACTCCAGCCCGATCATGAACAGCAGGAACACCACCCCGAACTCGGCCAGCTGGGCGATTTCCTGGGGGTTGTCGACGGTGACGTAGTCCAGCCACGGCAGGCTGTGGCTCAGGGCGCCCAGGCCGAACGGCCCCAGGATGACGCCGGCGATCAGGAAGCCCAGGATGGGGTTCAGCTTCAGCCGCTTGAACAGCGGCGCGACGATGCCCGCCGTGGCCAGGAACAGCACCAGGTCCTTGTAGTCGGCCGGCGATATCGCGTGATCCACCTCGTCTTGCCCCCTTCGTTGTCGGTCCCCAAGCCTATCCGGCCAGCTTCAGTCGCACGCCCGCTCCGCAGCCGTGGTCGTTGTCCTGCGCGATCAGCGCCACCCCGCCGCTTTCGATGGCATCGATCAGCAGCCGTTCGGTGCTATGGTGAAGCGCGTGGCGCTCGGTCTCGAAGTCCTTGACCGTGCTGCGCGAGACGCCGGCATGGTCGGCGAGGTCGCCCTGCGACCAGCCCAGAAGGCCGCGCGCCCCGCGGCATTGAGCCGGCAGGAGAATTTTTGCGTGGGGCATCTTTCGCTCCCGGGATTTCCACCCATATTGGTTGAGTACGCCCGAAAATGTTGACCGTCAAGGAGCGCCTTTGCATCACACGTCCCTGATCGCCACCATCGTCGCGGGCCTCGGCCTGGCCTTCGTGTTCGGCGCCCTGGCCAACCGGTTCAAGCTGCCCGTGCTGGTCGGCTACCTGGTGGCCGGCGTGGTCGTCGGACCGTTCACCCCCGGCTATGTGGCCGACACGGAGCTCGCCCCGCAGCTGGCCGAGATCGGGGTGATCCTGCTGATGTTCGGCGTGGGACTGCACTTCTCGGTCAAGGACCTGATGGCGGTGCGCAAGATCGCCATCCCCGGCGCGGTCGTCCAGATCCTGGCCGCCACCGTCATGGGCATCGGCCTGGCCCACCTCTTGGGCTGGAGCTTCGGCGGCGGCGTGGTGTTCGGCCTGGCGCTGTCGGTGGCCTCGACGGTGGTGCTGCTGCGGGCCCTGCAGGAGCGGCGGCTGATCGAGACCGACCGGGGCCGCATCGCCGTCGGCTGGCTGATCGTCGAGGACCTGGCCATGGTGCTGGCCCTGGTGCTGCTGCCGGCCCTGTCGGGCGTGCTGGGCGGCGAGGCCCCGCCGCCTGGCCCCGGCGGCATCGCCGGCGCCTTCGCCATCACCATCGGCAAGGTCGTGGCCTTCGTCGCCTTCATGCTGATCGTCGGACGCCGGGTGATCCCCTGGATCCTGCACCGCATCGCCCACACCGGCTCGCGCGAACTGTTCCGCCTGGGCGTTCTGGCCATCGCTCTGGGAGTCGCGTTCGGCTCGGCGGCCCTGTTCGGCGTGTCGTTCGCCCTGGGGGCCTTCTTCGCCGGCATGATCATGGCCGAGAGCGAGCTGTCGCAGCAGGCCGCCAACGAGACCCTGCCCCTGCGCGACGCCTTCGCCGTGCTGTTCTTCGTGTCGATCGGCATGCTGTTCAACTGGTCGGTGATCCTGCGCGAGCCCCTGGCGGTGCTGGCCACCCTGGCCATCATCGTGATCGGCAAGTCGGTGGCCGCCTATCTGATCGTCATCGCCTTCAAGCGCCCGCAGAGCGTGGCCCTGACCATCTCGGCCAGCCTGGCCCAGATCGGCGAGTTCTCGTTCATCCTGGCGGGCCTGGGCGTATCGCTGAAGCTGCTGCCGCCCGAGGGTCGCGACCTGATCCTGGCCGGCGCCATCCTGTCGATCCTGATCAATCCGCTGCTATTCGCGGTGCTGGACAAGGTGCTGCCCAAGCTGGTCGGACGCGCGGGCGAGCCGCCGGCGCCGGCCGTCACCGCCCAGCCGCACGGCGTGCTGGTCGGCTACGGCCGCGTCGGCAAGTCCGTCGCCGAGGGCCTGAAGGGCCGCATGCCGCTGGTGGTGATCGAGGACGAGGGCGAGCGGGCCGACGAGCTGCGCGAGGCCGGCTTCGAGGTGATCCAGGGCAACGCCGTGCGCCCCGAGATCCTGCTGCAGGCGGGCCTGGCCGAGGCCACCCACCTGTTCGTCGCCGTGCCCAGCCCGTTCGAGGCCGCCCGGATCATCGAGCAGGCCCGCGCCGCCAACCCCCAGGCCAAGATCATCGCCCGCGCCTATACCGACAACGACGTCGACCTGCTGACCCAGATGGGCGCCACCCACGCCTTGATCGGCGAGCAGGAGATCGCGCGCGGCATGCTGGCCCTGGCGCCGAGGAAGAAACCGGCGGCGGCCCCGGCGCACTGATGCCGGGGACATGCGCATGCGCGTGTCCCCACCCGCATCACCTGTCATCCCGGACAACGTCGAGGGCTGGTCTGGGGACACGCACAAGGGCATGTCCCCGGCCGAGCACGACGCCGCATTGACCAAACCCGCGCCAAAGCCTAGGCGTGACTCACCATGACCCGCCGTCGCGCCCCCTCCCGGACGACCTGGCCCATCGCCTTGCTGGCGATGCTGGCCCTGCTCGTCCAGGCGCTGATGCCGGCCGCGGCCATGGCGCACGAGGCCACCGGCCAGGCGGTGATGATCTGCACCACCGACGGCGCCAAGGCCGTCGAGGTGGCCGGTGACGTGATCGGCAAGGAAAAGCCCGCCAAGGGCTTCGGCGGCCTGCCCTGCGCCCAGTGCCTGGCCGCCGCCCTGGCGACCACCACCCCCTCGCCCGACGTCGCCGTGGCCCCCGTGCTGTACGGCGTCCGCATCGACCCCGCCCCCCGCGCCGCCCTGACCGGCGTCTACCTGGCCCGGGCGCCCCCGCGCCCGCCCAGCCAGGGACCACCCACCGCCTGATCGCCTGACACTTCGCCCGCGCGTCACGGCCGCACGCCGACGCGCGTCGTCATGCTTTTCGGGGGCTGCCTCAAATGTCGAATTCCTTCCGCCTGGGCCTGATGGCCGGCGCCGCGCTCTGCCTGCTGTCTTCCGCCGCTGTCGCCGCCGAGGACAATGTCGACCAAACCTCGGTCTCGTCGGTGATCGTCACCGCCCGCGCCAATCCCGAAGACCCGCCCGTGGTCGCCGACGCCCGCCGGCGGCTGTCGGAGACCCCCGGCGGCGTCTCGGTGATCTCGCAGGAATCCTACGCCAGCCGCGAGGCCCTGGCCCTGGACGACATGCTGCGCGACGCCCCCGGCGTCTACGCCCAGCGCAAGTGGGGCGGGGACGTGCGCATCTCGATCCGGGGTTCAGGGATCGGCAACGCCAACCACAATCGCGGCCTGCTGCTGGCCCAGGACGGCGTGCCGCTGAACGAGGCCGACGGCTATGGCGACAGCCAGATCGCCGATCCGCTGAACACCCGCTACGCCGAGGTCTATCGCGGCGGCAACGCCCTGCGCTTCGGCGGCGCCCTGCTGGGCGGGGCGATCAACATGGTCACCCCCACGGGCAAGGACGCCGGGTTCGAGAACCAGGTCCGGGTCGACGGCGGCTCGTTCGGCCTGATCCGCGAACACCTGGCCCTGGCCCGCCAGTTCGGCGACTGGGACGTCTATGCCGCCGCCACCAACCAGACGAGCCAGGGCTGGCGCTCGCAGAGCCAGCAGAACATCCAGTTCGGGTCCTTGAACATCGGCCGCTCGTTCGGCGAGGACCGCGAGGTGCGGTTCATCGTCAACGGCTCCAACATCAACCAGGAGATCCCCGGCGCCCTGACCCTGACGCAGTTCCAGCAGAACCCGCGCCAGACCGCCCTGGCCAACGCCGCCGGCGACCAGGGCCGCAACCAGCGCGGCGTGCGCGGCTCACTGGCCAGCACCTGGCGGCTCTCCGACAGCCTGGTCTTCCAGGGCGCGGTCTATGCGGTGTGGAAGGACCTGGACCACCCGATCTTCCAGGTCATCGACCAGCAGAGCCGCAACTACGGCGCCTTCGGCCGCTTCGACTGGGACGGCCAGATCGGCGGCAAGCGGGCCGACGCCTTCTTCGGCGCCTGGTACCGGACCGGCGACATGGACTCCAACTTCTACGTCAATGTGCGCGGGGCGCGGGGCGCGCCGACCTCGCGGACGCTGCAGAACGCCGACGCCATCGACCTGTTCGGCGAGGGCCGGCTGTTCGTCACCGACCGC
Source organism: Caulobacter sp. GW821-FHT09B08 (assembly GCF_059418225.1). Taxonomy (NCBI): domain Bacteria; kingdom Pseudomonadati; phylum Pseudomonadota; class Alphaproteobacteria; order Caulobacterales; family Caulobacteraceae; genus Caulobacter; species Caulobacter sp. GW821-FHT09B08. Next base: position 837,848 of record NZ_JBWKPL010000001.1, read on the forward strand.
CTGGCCGTGGTGGCCGGCGCCACCTGGGGCCAGGCCAAGCGCGACTACACCAGCTTCGCGGTGCCCGGCATGCCGACGACCTTCGACCTGAAGGCCGACAAGACCTACGACTGGATCTCGCCGCGCATCGGCCTGTTGTGGCAGGACGAGTCCGGCGACCAGGTCTTCGCCAACCTGACCCGCTCGGTCGAGCCGCCGAACTTCAGCTCGATGAGCCCGGTCAACACCGGCTTCGCGCCGGTCAAGGCCCAGAAGGCCTGGACCGGCGAGGTCGGGACGCGCGGCCACCGGGGTCCGTTCACCTACGACGTGACGCTGTATCGCGCCCAACTGAAGGACGAGATGCTGCAATACACGGTCGGCGGCTCGATCCCGGCCTCGGTCTTCAACGCCGACAAGACGACGCACCAGGGGATCGAGGCGGCGCTGGACTGGGCCGTGACCCCGCGCTGGCGCATCCGCCAGACCTGGACGCTGTCGGACTTCCGCTTCGACGGCGACGACGTCTATCACGACAACCGCCTGCCCATCGTGCCCAAGAACTTTTACCGCTCGGAGGTCCGCTACGACGACCCGCGCGGCTGGTTCGTGGCCCCGTCGGTCGAGTGGTCGGCCACCGACCAGTGGATCGACTACTTCAACACCACCAAGGCGCCGGGCTACGCGATCCTCAACCTGAACGCCGGCTGGAAGGTGGGCGGCGGGGTCTCGCTGTTCCTCGACGCGCGGAACCTGGCCGACAAGGCCTATGTTTCCAACACCCAGGCCGCCATCACCTGGGCGCCCGCCACCGCCACCCTGTGGCCCGGAGACGGCCGCTCGGTGTTCGGCGGCGTCACGGTCGATTTCTAGGGGGAGGAGGACATCATGAAAGCGCCCCTGATCGCTCTGCTGGCCCTCGCGGCCAGCCCCTCCCTGGCGCTGGCTCACGTGGTGGCCGCCCCGGGCGAGGCCAAGGCCGGCTCCTATTCGGCCGTCGCCTTCCGCGTGGGCCACGCCTGCGGGGCCGGCGACACCACGCTGAAGGTGCGGGTCGAGGTCCCCGACGCCGTCGCCTCGGCCCGGCCGCAACCGAAGTTCGGCTGGACCATCGACATCGAGAAGACGGGCGACAAGACGACCGCCGTCACCTGGACCGGCCGCCTGCCCGACGACCAGTTCGACGACTTCCCGCTCTTGATGAAGCTGCCCGCGCTGACCGGGAAGGCGGGGGCCGAGACGCTCGTTTTCCCCGTCGTCCAGACCTGCGAGAATGGCGAGAGCCAGTGGACCGAGATCGCCGATCCCGCACGCCCCGGCGAGAAGCTGACCCATCCCGCGCCGGTCGTCCGCCTGACGCCCGCCGCCGCCGAGACCATGCCGGCCATGCCCGGCATGAAACACTGAGCAAGAGACCCCCGATGAACCGTTTCGCCCTGGCCGCCGTCGCCGCTCTCGTCCTCTCCGCCCCCGCCTTTGCCGGCGACTACCGCGTCGGCGGGGTCGAGGTCCGCCGCCCGTGGACCCGCCCGGCCCAGGCCGGCATGAACGGCGTCGGCTACCTGACCCTGACCAATGTGGGCGCCAAGCCGATCAAGCTGGTGGCGATCGAAAGCCCCGCCGCCAAGTCGGCCTCCGTCCACCAGAGCAGCATGGCGGGCGGCGTCATGACCATGCGGACGGTGACCGGGGGCCTGGCCCTCGCGCCCGGCGCCAAGCTCGACTTCGCCCCGGGCGGCTACCACCTGATGCTGGTCGGGCTCCAAGCGCCCCAGGCCGTGGGGGGCAAGGTGCCGGTGACCCTGGTCTTCGACAGCGGCCTGAAGATGAAGATCGACCTCTCGGTCGAACCCGGCCCGCCCAAGGCCGACCCGATGGCCGGGATGAAGCACTAGCTAGACGATTTCTCCCTCCCCCTTGTGGGGAGGGTGGACGCGAAGCGGACGGGTGGGGCCTGCTGACTCAGTAATCCCCCACCCGACCCTGGCTCCGCCAGGGCCACCCTCCCCACAAGGGGGAGGGAAGGGATTTCGGGCGCCTCCACCCATCCCACAGACGCTCTGCTTGAGGCCTGCACGCCTGCCGGGCAGTCTGGCGGCGGGAGGGCTTCATGAGCGCTTTGGATGCATCGCTGGTGCTGCTGTTCGCGGCGTCGGCCCTGGGCTGGCTGTTCGCGCCCGCTCGCCGCGTCGTCCGGTGGAGTCTGCCGCCCCTGGCCGGGCTGGCGCTCTGGCAGGTCGTTTCGGAGACTTTCACCTGGCAGTTCCTGCCGCTCTATGCCGGGCTGGCGTTGCTGGTGGCGCTCGCCGTGCGCGGGCGAGCGGGGTGGATCGGCGCCTCGGCGCTGACCGCGCTGGTGCTGGCCAGCCTAGCGACCTGGACCGTGCTGGCGGTCCCGACCCTGCCCAAGCCGAACGGCCCCTACGCCGTCGGCACGGTGACCTGGCGATGGGTGGACGCCAGCCGGCCGGAAGACGCCACCGAGGCCCCGGACGACCACCGTAACGTCATCGCCCAGGCCTGGTACCCCGCCGAGGCGGGCGGCGGCGGGACGAGCGTCTACATGGACGGCCTGGGTCGGCTTCCTCCGAAAGTGAGCCTGCTGCCCGGGTTCCTGTTCCGGCGCTTCGGCGAGGTCAACACCCACGCCCGGGTCGAGGCGCCCATGTCGCGGGCCCAGCCCCAGTGGCCCGTCATCGTCTTTTCACCCGGCTACGGCGCGCCGCGCGCCTTCTACACCAGCCTGGTCGCCGACCTGGCCAGCCGGGGTTTCGTGGTGATCGCCCTGGACCACCCCTACGAGGGTCCGGCGACTCAACTGGCGGACGGCCGCCTGGCCACGACGGTCGAGCGTTTCCTGCCCGGCGATCCGGACCGCCTGCTCTACATGGAGACGCGGCTGAAGCCTCGGGTGGGCGACGTGCGCTTCGTCATCGACCGGCTGCGGACGCCGGCGGTGGGTGAGTTGCAGGGAAGGCTGGACCTGTCGCGGCTGGCCGTGGTGGGCCACTCGTTCGGCGGCGCGACCGCCGCGGCCGTCATGGCGGCGGACCCGCGGCCCAGCGCCGGCGCGAATCTCGACGGCATGCTCTATGGCGGGGTCGAGCGGGCGCGGCTGGGGCGGCCGTTCCTGTTCGTCGAGAGCGACTACGCCGTCACCCATCATCCGCCCCTGTACCGGGCCAGGCGCGACACGGTGCTGGCCGACCTCGGCCGCCTGGGCGAGCGGTTCCAGATCGCCGGGACTAACCATTACAGCTTCACCGACGCGGAGTTCTTCTTCGCCCCGCCCGCGCGGCCGCTGCTGCGCCCCCTGGTAGGCGGGTCGCGCCCGGCGGCGCAGGCGCAGCGGTTGACGGCCGACAGGCTGCAGGCCTGGCTCCGGAAGAGCTGGCGCGAGGATTGAGATGGCCAAGAAGGGACTGGGTACCTGCAAGCTGAGCGGCGTCTACGGAACCTTTGTGAGGGCGCACCTCATTCCAAAGGCCGTGACTAGGCCCAATCGTCCGGGGGCGCATTTCATCCAGGCCGGTAGCGGCTCGCGGCCATCAAAGCGGTTCGATAGCTGGTACGACGAGGAACTTGTGACCCGAAAGGGTGAGGACGTCCTGACAGCGCTCGACACCTGGGCGATTTCGGAGCTGCGCCGACACAAGCTGATCTGGAGCGGATGGGGCGACGACCGTGCGCTTCGCACCGAGGACCACGTTGCGATGCCCAATACGGCTTGGGGAGCTCGGTCAATTGACGGGATCGATGCGGAGCGCCTACGGCTGTTTTTCCTCAGCTTGCTGTGGCGGGCGGCCGCGACAAGCCGGCCGGAGTTCTCTGAGGTCACGCTGGCCGACGACGAACTCATTCAATTGCAAGAGACCGTGCTAAGGCGGCAAACACCGCCGAACGGGTTCTACCCTCTGCATCTCATCCAGTTGTCGACGAAAGGCGAGGCACACAACCAAACTCCGGTTGCGATGACAAAGCACCTGCCGGCTAATGGCGACGATGGCGAGCGCCCCCTTCCGATCTACCGCTTCTACTTTGAAGGCCTGATCGCTTACTTCTTTCGCCCCCCGACGACTGGGGTTCACCCGTCCCCAGTTACCGCCCTCGCCGTCGATCGCGGGCACTCCATCATCGTGACCACCGTCACGTACGAAGGATCGTTCCAGCGGGAGAACCTCGCACGGCTCAAGTTTGAGGCGTTTTCAGCTTGGCCAGCGCCGATGACCAAGCTGATGTTGAGCGACCTTTAGACCTGCGCGCCGCCAAGACGAAAAGCGAATGTTGGGCTTCTGCCAATTGATGGCTCAAGGCGCGGCAGTAGAGGACGCTAACCGGATGCGCTGAATGTCCGCAACGGATCACGCCGACCGACCGCTGAGGCTCGCCGTGAGGCCGAACGGGATTTTAACCAAGACCGCAAAAAGGGCGCTTCCGCTGCGGAAACACCGTTTTTATCACTTTCGTCAAAAAACTGATCTGTAGCCCAGAATCACCAAACCCGCCGCGGGGGATAATCGCGACGGGTCCGGCTATTTCTCGATCATTCGATCTAGGTGGGCGTTTCCTCCCCGAAACGCCGAAGGAAGGGAGCTCTCTTTGGGCTCGTTTCTTCCTTGCAAGGGTTAGAAACGGCAAATCCGAGATGGTGTCAACGGCAACTACCCCTGAATCTGTAAGGGCTCCGAATATTTTTGACACAAAAGGGATAGATTGGACCCGCCAGTCAAACTTATCGCCGTTCTCCTAGGATTTTTTTGACAACTCAGTCAAAACTTACCGAGCCAGCCGCGCCTTGAGTCCCTCCAGCACCGCCGAGCGCGATTCGAACACATAGTCCGGGCGCGACACCGTGACCGGCTCGACTCCGGCCGCCCCCAGGGCGGCGGCGGCCTCGAAGAGGTCGGAGGCGGCCAGCAGGGCGCCGTTGGCCCGGCGCGCGCCTTGGCCCACGAAACGCGCCACGGCCGCCTGTCCGGCGCCGTCCTGCTCGGCGGGCCAGACCAGCGTCGCCAGCGTCCGGGCCCGGCCCTTGGCCTCGACCACTGACAGCAGGCGCGCCAGGGATTCGATCTGCCCATCCGTCCACGACGCGATCAGCGAGGCGGTCAGCTGGGCCTGGCTCTTGAGGATCACCCCGTCGGACAGGATCTTCAGCCCGTTGGCCGCCAGGGTCGCGCCGGTGGTGGTGATGTCGACCACCAGCTCGGCCGCGCCCGCCGCCGGGGCGCCCTCCGTGGCGCCGCTGCTCTCGACGATCCGGTAGTCGGCCACGCCGTGGCGGGCGAAGAAGGCCCGGGTCTGGGTGACGTACTTGGTGGCTACCCGCAGGCGCCGGCCGGTCTTGGCGAGATGGGCGTGCCCGACCTCGTCGACATCGGCCATGGTGTCGACGTCCAGCCAGCTCTTGGGCGCGGTCACCACCAGGTCGGCGCGGCCGAAGCCCAGGGCCCGCAGCAGCATGACCCGGCCGTCCATGTCGTCGCCGCGCTCGCGCAGCAGGTCCTCGCCGGTGACGCCCAGGTGCAGCTCGCCGCTGTCCAGCCCCACGGCGATGTCGCCGGCCGACAGCAGGCGCACCGACACCCCGGGCAGGCCCGACAGCTCGGCGCTGTAGCCGCGCGCGCCGCCGGTCATCTCCAGCTTGAAGCCGCAGTCGGCCAGCCAGGCCTCGACCTGCTCCTTCAGCCGGCCCTTGGACGGAATGGCGAAGATCATTGGGGCGCTCATTCGCCGCCTCCCGCATAGGCTCGCGCCGGGCGCACCATGCAGCCCACGGCGCCGGTTTTCGTTTCGGCTCCGAGGCGCGCGGGCAGGCCGTCGTAGCGGCCGCCGGCGGCCAGTGGCCGGTCTTCGCCGAGGGCCGCGCTGCGCACCTCGAACAGGAAGCCGTCGTAATAGCCGAACGCCCGCCCGAAGGCGGCCGCCAGGATCATCCGGTCCTCGGGCGCGCCGCGCGCGGCCATGCCCGACAGCCGCGCCCGCCAGCCGGCCACGGCCGCGTCCAGCGCCGAACGCCGAGGACCGCCCAGGGCGGCGATGGCGTCCAGGGCCGCGCCCGGACGGTCGCTGACCGCCAGGAAGGCCCGCACCGCGTCGGCCTCGCCCGCCGACAGCCGGCCGGCCTTGGCGCTCTGGGCGCGCTCGACCAGGCGGTGGGCGATCTCGGCGGGACGACGCCCGCCCACCGGCTCGATGCCGGCCAGGCTCCACAGCTCCTGCAACACCGCCGAGGCCTCGGCCTCGGGCAGGCCCGCCAGCAGGGCGGCGATGCGCGTCTGCTCGCCGCTGGGCACATCGACCTCGCCCTCCAGCTCGGCCTTCAGCATCCGGGGCCGGGTGAAGGCCCGCTTCAGCCGCGCGCCCAGCGGCGGGGTGAGGCCCAGGCTATCGACGAAAGCCGAAAACAGCCCCACGTCGCCCAGCAGCAGGGTCAGGTCGTCGCGCCCGCCCGCCGCCGCCCCGGCCCAGGCCAGGGCGGCGATCTCGGCGTCGGCGGCCACGGGGTCGCCGGCCTCGAAGGCCTCGATCCCGATCTGCAGGAACTCCTCGGCGCGATCGCTGCCACGCGGCGCGACGCGGAACGCCTTGCCTTCATAGAGGTATCGGCCCTGGCCGTTGCCGGCCGCCAGATGCTGGCGAGCGACGGCCACGGTGAAGTCCGGCCGCAGGCAGGCCTCCTCGCCCGCGTCGCCCGAGACCACGAACAATCGCGAGCGCATGGCCTCGCCGGCCAGGTCCAGCAAGAGGCCCAGGGGCTGGAGCACCGGCGCGTCGGTCGGCGCAGCGCCGGCGGCCAGGAACGGAGCGCGGATGGCGTCGAGCGCCTCCGACGGAATGGAACGCTCGAGCCTCACCTCAACCCCCGATGATTTTCTGAACCGCCGCGACCAGCTCGCCGCGCGGGATGGTCTGCTGGCCGGGCCGCTCGGCCTTCCAGGCGGCGTTGTCGGCGACGCCGGCGGCCAGTTCGCGACCCAGATCCAGGTCCTTGATCGTGACCGTGCCGGCCGCGATCTCGTCGCCGCCCAGCATGATGGCGGCCGGCGACAGGCGGCGGTCGGCATATTTCATCTGCGGCCGCATGCCGGAGGTTCCGAGATACACCTCGGCCGGAACGCCCGCCGCGCGCAGCTCTCCGGCCACGGCGAAGTACTCGCCCATGTGGGCCTGGTCGAAATTGATGATCACGACGGGGCCGCGCGCGACGCCGCCGGGCTCGCGCCCCGCCGCCCGCAGGGCCGCCGCCAGGCGCGAGACGCCGAACGAGAAGCCCGTGGCCGGCGTCGTCTGGCCGGTGAACCGCGCCACCAGGTCGTCATAGCGCCCGCCGCCGCCGATGGAGCCGAACGAGACCTTGGCGCCCTTGTCGTCGGTAGTGGCAAGCAGCAGCTCGGCCTCGAACACCGCGCCGGTGTAGTATTCCAGCCCCCGGACGATCGACGGTTCGAACACCGCCTGGTCGTCGGCCACGCCCAGGCTCTTGAGGGCCGTGTCGATCAGCTCCAGCTCGCGCAGGCCCTCGTCGCCCTCGGCCGAGCCGGCCACCACCTTGGCGATGTTGGCCAAGGTCGCCCCGCGACCACCCGCCCCGGCCTGGACGAAGTCCAGCACCGCGTCGATGGCCTTGCCCGCCAGGCCCGCGCCCTTGGTGAAGGCGCCGCTCTCGTCCAGCCGGCCCTCGCCCAGCAGCAGGCGCACGCCTTCGACGCCCAGGCGGTCCAGCTTGTCGACCGCGCGCAGGACGCCCAGCTTCTGGCCCTCGCCGGCCACGCCCGCCGCCGTCAGCAGGCCGTTCAGCAGCTTGCGGTTGTTGATCTTCAGCACCGCCGCGCCGCGCGGCAGGCCGGCGGCCTGCAGGCCCTCGACGGCCATGGCGATGATCTCGGCGTCGGCCTCCGGACGGGCCGAGCCGACGGTGTCGGCGTCGCACTGGATGAACTCGCGGAAGCGGCCCGGACCCGGCTTCTCGTTGCGCCACACCGGCCCGAAGGCGTAGCGGCGGAACGGCTTGGGCAGGGTCTCCCAGTTCTGGGCGGCGAAGCGGGCCAGGGGCGCGGTCAGATCGTAGCGCAGCGCCATCCACTGCTCGTCGTCGTCCTGCAGGGCGAAGACCCCCTCGTTGGGACGGTCGCTGTCGGGCAGGAACTTGCCCAGGGCGTCGGCATATTCGAACGCCCCGGTGTCCAGCGCCTCGAAGCCGTAGCGCTCGTAGACGGCCGACACCGCCTCCAGGATCGCCCGCTCGGCGCGCAGGTCGCGGGCGCGCTTGTCGGCGAACCCGCGCGGATTGCGGGCCTCGGGGCGGAAGGTGTTGTCGGCCCCAGTGTCTTTGGTTTGGTCGGTCATGGCGCGGCGTCGGTCCTTGGAAGGTCAGGCTCGACGGATGGGCGCTGTGCGTGAGCCCCATCCGCCTTGGGCGGGGCTCGGGCTGGGCTGTCGCTAGAGCGAACGGACCCGGCCGATCCCGCGAGGCGAGGTCGGATGGTGGTGGTGGCCGTGATGGTGCGGCTGGCGGGTCATTGCGCGGGGGCTATAGCGTAGTGGAGCGTGTGGGGGAAGGGGTGAGGAGGGTTCAACAGATCTAGCGTCAATCGCAAACTACGGCGGCGCTAGATGGGCAAGCAATCCCCCCCTGAACAGATTCGCTTCTTCAAAAGTCGCATTTAGGTTTGAGAAAAGCCATTGCCGGCGCTCAATACGAATTTCGGGGGTCGTATTAGCAACTGTCTGAAATACATCGACATGGGCTTGAACTCCAGCGTCTGCGACTGCGTAGACGCAATAGACGGGACGCCCCTCTGCAGGACGGACCTGTTTTGGCCAGATTGCATCAAATAACACAACTCCAACCACGCCAGCCTTCAAATTTGTCTGGCGCGCCCTCTCGACCAGTCTTTCAGCTATACCTAATATTTCAGCATTAGAAGTCAGAGAATCTCTAAACGTAGAAAGCCCTATTGTTTCTGCATGCGATAATGCGGCTGCCTTTGGGGCACCTTTTTTATCCACGTGCTGCGGCGCAATAATCAATCGAATAAGACGTTCCGTTTTCTCAACCGCACCATGGACACTGAATGCACAAGCTTCACACGCACAATTGGCATGCGCCTCGTCCAAATCAACCGCTCGAAGATTGCCAGTGTCCGCGTGCAAGAGTGTCGAACAGCTATCGCGCATCGGCAAATTCAGAGTGCCAAAAGGCCTAACGGGAATGACGATCCGTCAAATTTCACGAACGAAGTTCCGCCAACTGACTTCTCTGCACGTCGATAAATCGAAACGCGATCATCCTCCGAAATTGTCAACTCAACGTAGCGTCCAGGAAAGTAGCCCTCCAAAATGACGCGCCCCTCAGCATCAAGGGTGGGCTCCCAAACACATCCCGACCGGTCAAGCGTGAGGAACTTTTTAGCAAGTTCAACCGCCCGTTGCCGAGGTGCTCCTGCACCCTGGCCATCCCAATCGTGCCCAAGACGGGAAAGAGCATCGAGCTCGTCAATCGACGCCGCGGGCTCGCTTTCCATGGTATCTGGATTAGGACACCCGGCTGAACCAGCCGCGATAGGCGAAGTTGGCGAAAGAGCCGCTGGCGGTCGATCACCAATCCAACTTGCGACCCTGTACTCTGGATGCGATGCCCAAGTGGGAGGAAATGCCTCGGCAGAAGCATAGTCTGGAGAAGCAGCAAGAGCGGACAACAGGTATGCCATAGCTACCATGTGGCCCTCTCTTCAGCGGTAGTCAACGCATTGAGGCGGCTACTTATCGCCTCATGACCCCGCTCCATAAACGAATTGACCACCTCCCAACTCGAAACCGAGGCACGTGCCACTAAGGTGATCCGCGTGTACGGCTTGATATCCTGCGGAGTAGGCCCAACTCCCAAAACGGCAATCGCTATTTGCAGGATACCTTCATCGTCGGTACCCGGCTTAATCTGTTCACGCCACTGCGTCACCATACCGAAGCGCATTGGCTGCCCATCAAAGCTAAATACGCTAATGACACTTGAGACGGGCTTAATGCCTCCCCCACCATCAATCATTGGAATTAGATTATCGTAGAGAATTTCCGCTGAAGTTGGGAGAGCTTGCGCGGCTCCAGATGCGGCTTGATTATCTAGAACAGCCGCCACATTCCTTTTGAAATCCTCATAAATCGCGTCAAATCCGGGATAAATCGATACGAAAGACGGCGGAAGAGCAATTCTCCGCCAGTTTCTTCCGATAAAATTCTCCTGCAACTGGAGCAGCTGCGTGTCGTCCTCGGACGAAAACCACCAGCGTGAGGGCTGTGGACTTACCGCAGGCATCATTGAGAACGAAGGACCTTCGATCGGCCCATCAGATCGAGGGAACGGCGTCAAGGCAATCGACTCAACCTGGCGACTAGCAACAGGAAACTGCCCCCGGAAGAGATCGTGCGTTTTTTCGACGTTGTAGGCATCTAGGCAATCTCCACCGATCGTAGACACCCCGATTGCCAATTCCGAGATTGGTGGATTGGATAATTGCATGCATCAACCGCCTAGTGCTGAACGTCGAGTGTCACTCACCGGTAGCTTGAACGTTTGGTACGACCAAAGCAATTCACCACCCCACCGATCAAGCCACCCGCATAGGTTTTGCGCCAAGGCGCGGTGCCACGAGCCCCCAAAACTTCACATTTTGGCCCCGTTGAGGCACCGCCCATTGCCCCCTTTCGCGACGGGGATAAACCCACCCCGCCCCCAACAAATTCAACGCCCTAACCCCGCCCAGCGCGATCACAGACCCAAACTTATCCTACACCCCCAAAACGCCCCCATACTGCTCCTCGCCCCGCCACTGGGGAGGCCGTCCAGCTGGCGACCTGACGGGTGGCGTGGGGCGGTCGAGCGGGGAGCGTCCGTCGGCCGGTGTTCGAGGGGCCCGGGCGGGTCGGTCGGAGCGTGGGGGCCTTGGATTGGGTCCCTGGCGGTCCGGGCCGGACGGCGGGAGCATCCCCTCGGGACCGAACGGCGACACGCACCAGGCGCGGGCTGAAATCGCCCGCGCGGTCCGGGGAGGCGCCACCTCCCCGCCCGCCACCCTTCAGGTAAGAATGGGGCCTCCATCGGAGCGGGTTAAAAATCCGCGATCCGAGGGCTCTCGTCCACCGGCCGCGCGGAGCGCTCCGGCCCTCGGGCCGAAACGGTACTCCACTCAACAAACCTCCGGGCCCGGCCCGGACGCTCCGCCGCCTCCCCAGCCCGCCGGCTCCTCCCGGCGGAAGGGCGCCGACCCGCGCCTCATGACGGGGACATGCCCTTGGGCGTGTCCCCAGATCCGCCCCGCCACGTTTGGGGACACGCACAGGTGCATGTCCCCGGCCTAGAAACTGGAGAGCTTCCGATGAGCAGACATCGCCCCGAGACCCCAGCCGACACGGCGCCCAACGCAGACATCAAGACGGCCATCCGCGCGGCGGAGGCCGAGCTGGAACGGCGCAGCGCCTACCTCCGCCTGAAGAACCTCGAATGGTTCCTCTCCACCTTTCCGCCCGTGCCGGGCGACCCGCGCTATGTCGAGACTTCCCCGGAATTCGACCCCGATCTCGACAAGTCTTAACGGCGCCTTCACCAGTTTATCCACAAGCGCCGCCAGTCGAGGAACATGAACTTCCTGTAATCCTGTCTTCGATGTAATCCACATTTCAGTCTTGTAACTTGAGATGAACGCCCCCGGTCGGCAGTTGTCAGCCCACTGAGGGGAAGACACCGATGACCAAGTCCATGCTGCTGGCGAGCGCCGCCGCCGTCCTGATTTCCGGCGCGGCCCATGCCGCCGACCTGCCGCCCTCCTCCACTGGTCAGGCCGCTCAAGCGCCCGTGCCGACCGGCCCGACGGCTGCCGCGCCGCTGGACGACGCCGCCCAGAAGGGCGTGCTGGTCTTCACCCCCGACTTCTTCGCCGCCCAGCGGCCCAACACCGCCCTGGACATGGTCAACCGCGTGCCCGGCTTCGTGCTGGACGACGGCAGCGGGGCGCGGGGCTTCGAGGGCGCGGTCGGCAACGTGCTGATCAACGACAACCGCCCCGCCTCCAAGAACGACACCGGCTCCAACGTGCTGTCGCGCACCCCGGCCGGCCAGGTGGACCGCATCGAGCTGATCCGCGGCGGCGCCCCGGGCGTCGACATGCAGGGCTATTCGATGGTCGTGAACGTGATCCTGAAGAAGGGCGTCAGCCGCCAGTCGGTGGTGACCTGGAACGCCCAGATCTTCGACGGCGGCCACGACGTCTACGGCGGCAGCTACCAGTTCACCGCCAAGAACGGCGACCGCACCTGGAGCGTGGTGCTGAGCGACGGCACCAGCTCCAGCGACTCCAACGGTTCGGGCCGCGACATCGTCCGTGACGGGACCGGGGCGGTGCTGAGCGACAAGGCCTATCTGAACGACGGCTGGGGCGGCGGGAACTCCGCGCGGGTCAATTTCTCGGGCCCGGTGGGCGGCGGCAAGCTGGAGGCCACGGCCCAGTACGGCACGCACGACTGGCAGGAATGGCAGGACATCGGAAGCGGCGCCGACCTCGACCACAGCGACTATGCCGAGGACACCAAGTCGGGCGAGCTGGGCCTGACCTGGATCCGGCCGATCAAGCCGAAATGGACGCTGGAGACCCGGCTGATCCACCAGTTCGAGGACTTCGACGAGGTGGCGACCGGCCAGGAGACCGTGGGCGGGGTGGCCGGCGACGAGCAGCGCTTCACGGCCAAGGGCAAGTCGTCGGAATCGATCCTGCGCGCCCTGGTCCGCCACGAGCGCACCAGCGCCGTCACCCTCGAGGCCGGCGGCGAGATCGCCTACAACATGCTGGACACCGACCAGGCCTTCACCGTGGGCGGAACGCCCGTGGTGCTGCCCAGCGCCTCGGTCAAGGTGGAGGAGCTGCGCGGCGAGGCCTTCGCCAAGGGCGTGTGGCGGGTGAACCCCAAGCTGACCCTGGAGGGCGGCCTGCGGCTGGAGACCTCGACGATCAAGCAGTCGGGCGACGCGACCAACAAGGAAAGCTTCTTCTACGCCAAGCCCCGCTTCCAGGCGACCTGGACGCCCAAGGCCGACCACCAGCTGCGGGTGCATTTCGAACGCGAGCTGGGCCAGCTGGACTTCGGCGACTTCGCCGCCTCGTCGGATCTGGACGACGGCAACGTCTATGGCGGAAACGTCGACCTGGTGCCCGAGCAGCGCTGGATCTCCGAAGTGATCTACGAGCGCCGCTTCTGGGGCGAGGGCGTGGTCTCGATCGGCTATCGCCACGACGAGATCATCGACGTGATCGACCGCCTGCCCCTGCCGGGCGGACTGTCGGCCACGGGCAATATCGGCAACGGCACGCTGGACCGCCTGTCGCTGAACATCGTGGTTCCGCTCGACAAGCTGCACTTCAAGGGCGGGCGCTTCACGTTCAAGAACGACTGGAACGAGACCCACGTCACCGACCCGACCACCGGCAAGGACCGCCCGATCTCGGACGTGCGGCCCACCCAGGCCAATATCGGCATCCAGCAGGACATCACCGCCTGGAAGCTGCAGTGGGGCGTCAACTGGCTGCCGCTGCTGGGCCAGGGCACCTATGACCCCGACCAGATCAACACCTGGCGCGGCGCGGGCTATATCGAGAGCTTCGCCGAGTACAAGCCGACCCCGACCCTGGCCATCCGCGCCCAGCTGAACCTGTGGGACGACTTCACCATCCACCGCGAGGTCTATGCCGACCGCGTCACCCGGGCCATCGACTACACCGAGGACCGCGACATCAATCCCCGGACCTTCGTCTCGCTGCGGGTGCGGAAGACGTTCTAGGGGGCGGGCGGGAGACATTGGCGACAGGCTCGCAAAAAGAACCCCACCCGATCGCCGGATGGGGTTCAGTGGGTGGCGACGGACATCGCGTCCGTGAATTGAGCGGGGCGTCGCCACCGGGGCCGATGGCCGGGTTTTCCGAGCGCGGCCGCGGGCGAGACCCTGGCCACCCTCGATATCGAATGACGGATTTATGCGCCACAGTGGCGCATAAAGTCAATCCGCGCCGCCCCGGTCAGTCCGCCTGGCCCATGGAGACGGACCGGATCAGATGTGAGGTGGGATTTCGCCACCCAGGCGAACGCTCGCCACCTAGGCGCGCACGGTCAAGATACGCGCCATCATGGCTCATATCGCCTCCGCGATGAAAGGGCCACACCGCCCGCCGCCCCCGGCCAAGGATTGAAGCCTCGCGCGGGCCAAACCCTGCAAGGGTTTGCGCTCCGTCGGCAGCTCGCCTGGCCGGGCCTCGCACGACGGCGGGACGGCCATGCCGGTCACCGGCGCAACCTTGACGTATGCGACACACTGTCGCTTATCATCGCCGATCTTTATGGACCCGGGCCAGAGCCGCTGGACCGATCGACACGCTCCAGGTCCGGCCGAACAGGCCAGGCGCCCTGTATCGACTGCGTCAAATAACAAACGGCCCGGCGGTCTAACGCCTGCCGACACACAAGGGAGGGGAAGACATGAACCGCACGTGCGTTCGGACCATCTTGCTTGCCACGTCCAGTCTGGTCCTGGGCGGCCAGGCCTTCGGCCAGACCAGCGCGCCCCCGGCCCCGACCTCCAACGCCGCGACGGACGTGACCGAGATCGTCGTCACCGCGCGGCGCGTCGCCGAGCGCCTGCAGGACGTGCCGATCTCGATCAGCGTCTTCAATCAGGACCAGCTCACGCGCCAGAACGTCACCAATTCCGAGGACCTGGCCAAGTTCACCCCGTCGCTGTCGGCCAACAGCACCTTCGGCAGCGACAACTCCACCTTCGCCATCCGCGGCTTCGTGCAGGACATCGGCACCGCCCCCTCGGTGGGCGTCTATTTCGCCGACGTGGTCGCGCCGCGCGGCGGCAGCGCCAGCTTCCCGACCGGCGACGGCGCGGGTGCGGGCAGCTTCTTCGACCTCCAGAACGTCCAGGTGCTGAAGGGCCCGCAGGGGACGCTGTTTGGCCGCAACACCACCGGCGGCGCGGTGCTGCTGGTGCCCCAGAGGCCGACCTACAAGTTCGAGGGCTATGCGGAGGGCTCGGTCGGCAACTACGACATGCGCCGCTTCCAGGGCGTGGTGAACCTGCCGATGGGCGACAATGTCCGCCTGCGGGTGGGCCTGGACCGCATGACCCGTGACGGCTGGCTGCAGAACACCAGCGGCATCGGCCCGGACCGCTTCAACGACTCCGACTACTGGGTGGGCCGCGCCAGCCTGGTTGTCGATCTGGCCAACGACATCGAGAACTACACGATCCTGTCCTACAGCAAGTCCGACACCGCCGGTCCGATCCAGAAGCTGATCGGCTGCGACCCGGCGATCGGCCTGGGCTTCCTGGCGTGCGGCCAGCTGGCCGACGTGGCGGCCAAGGGCGAGGGCTTCTACACCGCCCGCAACGACGTCACCAATCCCAGCTCGAACCTGAAGACCTGGCAGGCGATCAACACCACCACCTGGCAGGCCACCGACGAGCTGACGGTCAAGAACATCGTCAGCTACGGCCGGCTGGAGCAGACCCTGCGCGCGCCGCTGTTCGGCACCCAGTTCATGAGCCCGGCCATCCCGGCCTTAGGCCTGCCCAGCCTGCCCGTCTCGTCCTCGGCCATCATCCCCGCCCCTGGCCGCAAGACCGCCGACCAGTCGACCGTCACCGAGGAGCTGCAGTTCCAGGGCCGCTCGGGCTCCAGGTTCACCTGGCAGGCCGGCGCTTATTTCGAGGCCTCGCGCCCCGAAAGCACCGTGGGCAACCAGTCGCCGACCTTCATCAGCTGCACCGACTCCGCCACACTGCAGTGCACCGACATCCTGGGCTTCCTGGCCAATGTCGACCCGAACGTCCTGCCGCTGGTGATGGGCGGCATCATCGCCCCGATTCAGGTCGGCAGCGTCAACTACACGGTCAGCCGCATCAAGACGCGCGACATCGGGCTCTACACCCAGGGCAGCTATAACCTGAACGACAAGCTCACCCTGACGGTCGGGCTGCGCTACACCTGGGACCGCCAGGACAGCGACACCGCCCAGATCAGCTACCGCTTCCCGACCTTCCCCTATCCGGCCGGCCCAGCGACGCCGGTCTGCGCCCGCCTGAACACCGTCCTGCCCGACTGCGCCCTGTCGCTGAGGCAGAAGTCGTCCGCCCCGACGTGGCTCTTGGGCCTGGACTACAAGCCCAGCGAAGACGTGCTGCTGTACGCCAAGTACGTGCGCGGCTACCGCACCGGCGGCATCAAGTCCGACGCGCCGGTGACCTACGCCATCTTCAAGCCCGAGAAGGTCGACACCTTCGAGGCTGGCTTCAAGTCCAGCTTCGCCAAGGCGCTGCGTGGCACGTTTAACGCCTCGGCCTTCTACAACGACTTCTCCGACCAGCAGCTGCAGGCGGGCTTCGGCGACAACCCGGCGGTCAACGGCCAGGTCTCGCCGACCGCCGGCCCGGTCAACGCCGGCCGCTCGCGGATCTACGGCCTCGAGGCCGAGGCGGGCATCCGGCCGCTGGACGGCCTGTCGCTGAACGCCTCCTACGCCTATTTGAACACCAAGGTGAAATCGGTCACCCCGCTCAGCCTGCCGGCCAACGATCCCTATACGGTGGCCGCCGAGGTGTTTCCCGGCGACAGCCTGGCCTTGTCGCCCAAGCACAAGCTGGTGATTTCCGGCAGCTACACCCTGCCGCTGAGCGACACGGTCGGCCAGGTCGTGCTGGGCGCCACCTACAGCTACACCAGCAGCCAGAGCTCGAACTTCTCTACCTCGCCCTATCGGGTGCTGGAGCCGCTGAACCTCCTGAACCTGAACGTCGACTGGAAGTCGGTGGCCGGCTCGCCGGCAGACCTGGCCCTGTTCGCGACCAACGTCACAAAGGAGCGGTACTATACCTATGTGCCGGGCGTGTACGGGGCCGCGGGCTTCGAGGTCGCCACCCTGGGCGAACCGCGGATGTACGGCGCGCGCCTGCGGGTGAGTTTCTAGGCTCGCCCCGGCCTAGTCGGCGCCCCGCAGCATGGACGTCGACAGCAGGCGGTTGAGAATACCGGCCACCTCCTGGGGCGAATAGGCCTCGGGAGGCTGCCGCAGCCACCACGACAGGGTCTCCACGATCATCCCGACCACGCAGGCCACGGCCAGCTCCATGGGCAGCCACAGGTTGGGATGGGTGTGATTGGCCGCGACATGGCGCGACACCCCCAGCAGCTCCTCGCGCATCGCCCCGGCCGCGCCGCCGGTCAGCAGCACCGTCCACAGCTTCCGATGCTCGTCGATATGCGTGCACAGCGTGACGAAGCCGGCCAGATGGTCGGTGGATTCCTGCACGGGCAGCGCCAGCTCCACCAGACGGTCGATCTGGTCGGCCGCCACGTGGTCGAGCAGCGCTTCCTTGGTGGGATGGTGGCGGAAGAAGGTGGCGTAGTGCACCCCCGCCTCGGCGGCGATCTCACGGATGGTGATCTGGTCCAGCGGCTTGCGATCCAGCAGGGCCAGGAACGCATCGCTCAGCGCCTTGGCCGAGCGGATCATGCGGGCGTCCTTCGGCCCCGTCGCCGAGCCCGCGACGTCAGCCACCGCGTCGCCCGAGCCTGGACCGATCTTCGCGCGCTTGGTCGTCATGCTTCAGCTCCGCAACCGCCTCGGCCGGCGGGACGCCCCCTCCCGGTGGATAGGTCGGCGCGGGCGCTCTTGTCGAGCCCCGACGCCGTCCCCGGATTTTGCCCGTAGCCGGACGATCCGGGAGCCTATTTCTTCAGGCGCTGGATCAGGGCCGTGGTCGAGGGGTCGTGGCTGCCCATCGCGCTGTTTTCCAGCTCGGGCAGGATGCGGCCGGCCATCACCTTGCCCAGCTCCACGCCCCACTGGTCGAAGCTGTTGATCCCCCAGATCACGCCCTCGACGAAGGTCTTGTGCTCGTAGAGGGCGATCAGGGCGCCGAAGGTCTTGGGCGTCAGGCGCTCCAGCACCACCAGGGTGGAGGGGCGGTTGCCGGCGAAGGTGCGCTGGGGAGCCAGGGTGGAGATCTCGGCTTCGGACACGCCCTTGGCCTGGAGCTCAGCGACCACGTCTTCGGTCGAACGCCCCACCATGAAGGCCTCGGCCTGGGCCAGGAGGTTGGACAGCAGCTTCTCGTGCATGCCGGCCGGACCTTCATCCGACTTGGCCACGCCGATCAGCTCCATGGGGGTGATGTCGGTCCCCTGGTGCATGCACTGGAAATAGGCGTGCTGGACGTTGGTGCCCTCGTCGCCGAACACCACCGTGGCGGTGCCGTGCTGGGCGGGCTTGCCGTCGGGGCCGACCGACTTGCCGTTGCTTTCCATCTCCAGCTGCTGGAGGAACGAGGCCAGGCGGCGCAGGCGGTGCGAATAGGGCACCACCGAGCGGGCGCGACGGTCCAGGCCGTTGCGGTTGAACACCTGGGCCAGCGCGATCAGCACCGGGGCGTTCTTCTCCAGCGGCGCGCTGGCGAAGTGGGCGTCCATCTCGGCCGCGCCGTCCAGGAAGCCCTGGAAGGCGTCCCAGCCGCAGGCCACGGCCACCGACAGGCTGACCGACGACCACAGCGAATAGCGGCCGCCCACCCAGTCCCAGAAGCCGAAGACGCGGTCGTCGGCCACGCCGAAGGCGGCGGTCTTGTCCAGAGCGGTGGAGATGGCGGCGAGATGCGCGTTGGCGCCGTCCTCGCCCAGCGTCGCGGCCAGCCAGGCCCGGGCGGCGGCGGCGTTGGACATGGTCTCCTGGGTGGTGAAGGTCTTGGAGACCACCATCACCAGGGTCTCTTCGGGATCCATGTCGGCCGTGGTCAGGGCGAACTCGGCGCCGTCCACATTGGCGACGAAGCGCAGGTCGATCTGGGGACGGATCGGGCGAAGGGCGTCCCACAGCAGGCGGGGGCCGAGATCGCTGCCGCCGATGCCGATGTGCAGGATGGCCTTGAACGGCTTGCCGGTGGCCCCCTTGATCGCACCGGAGCGGACGGCCTCGCTGAAGGCCTTCATCCGGGCGCGAACGGCCTCGACCTCGGCCATGACCGGCTGGCCCTGGGCCTTGATGTCGGCGTCGGCCTTGGCGCGCAGGGCGGTGTGCAGCACCGCACGGCCTTCGGACGAATTGATCGCCTCGCCGCCCAGCATGCGGCCCCGGGCGCCTTCGACGTCGGCGGCGTGGGCCAGGTCCAGGGCGGCCTCCAGCCCGGCCTCGTCCCAGGCCTGCTTGGAGAGGTCGATGTGCAGGCCCGCGACGTCCAGGGTCAGGGCGTCCAGCCGCCCCGGCTCGCTGTCGAAGAACTCGACGATGCGCTTTTCGCCGGCGGCCTTGGCGGCGTCGTGCAGGCGGGACCAGGCGGTGTCGAGAGCGGCCATGCGGCATTCCTTCACAGAGCGGGGCGCGGACTTGGTAAACCCGCGTTTACCCGGGCGGGCTTAGCAAACGGATACCGCCGCGTCATGAAGACCAATGACGTTTTTCGCGGGGAGAGCTCCATGTCCTGTGACGCCGTCGCCTTTTCCGCCATGTTGTGGTTCGCATCGTTCAGCCCGGACGCAGCCCAGGTCGCCCCGGCGCCCGCCGTGGTCCAGCCGGGCCAGGCCCCGCCTTCGGTCGCGGGCGAGCCGCTGTTCGCCGACATCGTCAGGCGGGCCGGCGGGCTGAAGGCCCAGGCCGCCGCCTATCGCCAGGCCCTGCCCAAGGACCCCGCCGCCGTCGCCGCGGCCCTGAAGGGCTTCGACGTCTTCCAGGGCCAGATCGCCGAGCTGTCGGCCCTGGACATGAAGGGCCACGTCACTCTGAAGGAGCGCGGCGCGGTCGACGACCTCAAATGCATCCTGCGCGGCATCAGCCAGGACCTGCCCGGCAAGCTGCAGGCCGTGGCCGAGGCCAAGACCGTCAAGGCCCAGGACCTGGCCCTGCGGGACATGGTCTATCTGCTGAACGACAACGTCGAAGTGATCACCGCGCCGCCTCAGCCGGCGGCGTGATACACCCCACCGCCCGTCATCCTCGGACTTGTTCCGAGGACCCCTGCTTCAACCGCGAAGAGGGTCGATCCGTCGAGCGGCGAGGCCACGGCTGAACCTGACACGACAACTCGGCGGATAGAGGGGTCCTCGGAACAAGTCCGAGGATGACGGGCTCTGAGGATCACGCGTCCTTGTACTTCACCGCGCACCCGTACGGCTGGCTATAGGCCACCGCCACCTTCCGCCCCGCCTTCACGTCGGCCAAGGCCGCCGCCACATAGTTCTTGGCGGTCTTCAGGTCCTCGACCTTGGCGCTGGGCGTGTCGTCGATGGCGCCCTGGTAGACCAGCGCCCCGGAGCGGTCGATGACGTACATGTGCGGCGTGGTCTTGGCCTTGTAGGCGGTGGCCACCACCCCGTCGGGATCCAGCAGCAGGGTCGTGGGCTTGGCGCCCTTGGACGTCATCCAGGCCTTGGCGGCCGCGCCGTCGGGGAAGTAGCCCTGCTTGCCGGGCGCCGACGAGGCCACCGACAGCCAGACCACGCCGTCGGCCGTGGCGGCCTGCTGCAGGCCCTGCATGTTGCCCGAATAGTGCTTCTTCACATATGGGCAGCCCTCGTTGACGAACTCGACGACCACGACCTTGCCCTTGAATTCGGCGAGGGTGCGGGTGTTGCCGTCGACGTCCTTGGCCGTGAAGGCCGGGGCTGGGGCGGCGTGAGCCAGGCTGGGAACCAGACCGACCAGCGGCAGGCTGGCGGCGACGAGACGGCGGGTGATCGGCATGGCGTTCTCCTTGCGCTCCCTCGCCGGCACGATCCCACGAAACACAGTTTCGCGAAAGACTCGCAACTGCTCGTCTCGGCGGCATATCGGTCCCATCGCCGCACCTTCGCCATCCAGGCTTGATAAGGCGAAGCTCGCCGTCCAGAAGACCGGTCTCCCCGAGCGTCCCGAACGATCCATGCGCAAGTCCAAGCTTTCCGCCGTCCTCGCCCTGGCCCTGCTGGCAGCGGCCTGCACCACCGAGACCAAGACGACCGTCTTCGTGCCGGTGGTGGCGCCCACGCCGCCCAGCTCGCTGACGCCCCAGCCGGTGATGCTGTTCAACCAGACCAAGGACGGCCGCAAGCTGTTCACCCTGGACGCCGAGTTCCCCTATTGCGACGTCGAGACCGGCAAGGTGATCGTGGTGCCGCGCTGGTACGTCACCGACTTCGCCAGCGTGCCCTGGTACGGCCAGGGCTTCGTCGATCCGCAAGGCCCCACGGCCCGGGCGGCGATCGTCCACGACTGGCTCTACACCATCGGCGAGCCGGGCAAGCGGGCCGAGGCCGACGCCATCTTCCTGCGCGCCATGCTGAAATACGGCGTGCCGCAGTTCCAGGCCAACATCGCCTACCAGGCCGTGCGGGTCGGCGGCGAGAAGGGCTACGGCCTGGCCAGCGACTGGAAGTTCACCGACCCCAAGCGCCAGGGCATGGCCCAGCCCGCGCCCTTCCAGAAGCCCCGGACCGGGGCGGTGCGGATCCTGCCGCGCTGCCAGGGTTTCGGGGCCCTGATCCAGAGCGGCTGGCGGGCCTATCCCCTGCCCGCCCAGGTCGTGGCCCCGCCCCCGCCGGTGACGGTGACCCGCACGCCGCTGGACCAGGTGAAGGAGCGCCTGCCGTTCGGGGCCAGGGGCGAGAAGAAATAGGCCCTAGGCCGCGCCTGGCTGGGGCTCGCCGCCCTTGCCGTAGGCCGCCGCCAGCTGGCGATAATATTTCGAGTTGAACGCCAGCGTCGTGGCGATCACCCCCAGCGCGCCGGCCAGGGTGAAGACCAGGGCGATGCCGCGCTCGGGCCCGCGCCCGAACCAGTCGCCGATGGCGACGGCGCCCGCGCCCTTGGTCATGAACGGGATGAAGACGAACTGGGTCAGCGGCCCGATCAGGAAGGCGGTCAGGGGCGAGGCCGCCTGTTCCACCGACTGGGCGAAGCCGAACACCCGGCCCTGGCGCTCGAACGGCACCACCTTCTGCAGGGTGGTCTGCTCGGCGGTCTCGGCATAGGGGCCCAGCAGCATCCAGACGAAGCACCCGGCGGCCAGCAGCACGATCGACGACTGGGCGGTGAACACGCAGCACACCGCCCAGGTGATCAGGTTGACCAGCATCAGGGTGCGCAGCGGGTTGGGCCCCAGGCCCGTCTTGGAGATGATGATCCCGCTGAGGATGAAGGCGGTCGACAGGAAGCCGAACAGCAGGCCCCAGGTCTGCACCGAGACCAGCGACAGGCCGTAGGCGTCCAGCAGCGCCATGAAGATGCCGCCCAGGAAGTTGTTGAAGGTGGCGAAGAAGATCAGGGCGAACAGGCCCGGCACCGTGCGGATCACCTTGATCGTCCCGGCCAGATCGAGGCGACGCGGTTCGACGGGGGCTTCGTCGGCGGGCGTCTCGCGCGGCTCGTCCACGGTCACCGTCGACAGATGCAGCAAGGCCGCCAGGGTCACGCCCAGGGCGAAGACCAGGGTGTAGAACATGCCGCCCCAGGCGACGAGAAAGCCGCTGATCACCGAGGTGGTCAGGAAGCCGACGCCGGTGACCATGCCCACCAGGCCGTTGGCCTTGTCGCGCTGGGGTTCGGGGATCAGCACCGTCACCAGGGTAGGCAGGGCGATGGTGCGGACATTGCCGGCGATCACTCCCAGCATGGTCAGGCCGATCAGGACCCACAGATAGGGCTTGGACACGTCCTCCAGCCCGCCCTTCGGCGTCAGCTGGAGGGCGATCAGGGCCAGGGCGTAGAACGCCAGCGAGGCGATGCTGGAGCCCAGCATGGCGGTCTTCTTGCGGTGATGATCGACCAGGCTGCCGAACCAGATCCCCGAGCCCGCCGTCAGCACCAGATAGACCCCGGCGATCATGCCGGTGGCGAACACCGACCGCGTCTCCAGATAGACGTAGAAGGTCAGGGCGAACCAGACCGTGAAGTTGGTGATGTTGGCGACGAGGTTGTTGCCCAGCAGGTGGTGGAACGCGCACCGGGCGTGGGACGAGCCGGGCGAGGTTTCGGGATCGGCGCTGGACATGGCCCGACCCTGCCAGCCGCCAAGGCGCCGCGCAACGGTCGGAGGCGGGAGGGACTAGGTCTTGGCCGCCTTCTCCACCGCCTCGATCACCAGCCCCTCGGTCAGTAGCTGCGGCAGGATCGCCGGCTCGCCGCCGCCCTTGGGATAGACCAGGTACAGCGGCACGCCCGCCCGGCTGTGCTCGGCCAGGGCGGCGGCGATCACCGCGTCGCGCTTGGTCCAGTCGGCGCGCAGCAGGACGGCGTCGTTGGCCTTGAAGGCGTCGGCCAGGCGCTGACCCTTCAGGGCCGCGCCCTCGTTGACCTTGCAGGTCACGCACCAGTCGGCGGTGAAGTCGACCATCACCACCTTGCCCTGCGCCTGCAGCGCCTTGACCTTCTCGGGGCTCCAGGCCTCGGCGGCCAGGCCGGGACCGGCGGGGGCCTCGGCGGCGGCGGCCGGGCCAGGCGGCGTCGGCTGGGCGGCGGCGCGGACGCCCAGGACGACCAGGGCCACGGCGGCGACCAGCGACAGGGCGGCCAGGCCGAACGGGACGCCTGCGCCCTTGCCTTCGATCCGGCGGCCTTGCGCCAGGCCATAGAGCCAGCCGGCGAAGGCGACCAGGACGCTGGCGGCCAGCAGGGCGGCCAGGGGGATCGAGCCGGTCTGCTGGCTGAACACCCAGGCCAGCCACGCGGCGGTGGCGTACATCGGGAAGGCCAGGCCCTTCTTCAGTACGTCCATCCACGGACCAGGGCGCGGCAGGCGGGCCAGCAGGCCCGGGATGAAGGCCAGCAGCACGAACGGCGCGGCGAAGCCCAGGGCCAGGCCCAGGAACACGGCCAGCGACAGCAGCGGCGGCTGGGTCAGGGCGTAGCCCAGGGCGCCGGCCATGAACGGCGCGGTGCAGGGGGCGGCCACGACCACGGCCAGGGCGCCGGTCAGGAACGAGCCGCCGACGCCATCACCGGAAGCGCCGGACGCCACGCCCTGCACCGACGCGCCGACCTCGAACACGCCCGACATGTTCAGCGCCACCAGCAGCATCAGCAGCGACAGCCCAGCGACAACGGCCGGCGACTGCAGCTGGAAGCCCCAGCCCACGGCCGCGCCTCCGGCCCGCACGGCGATCAGCAGGCCCGCCAGGACCAGGAAGGTGACGACCACGCCCGCCAGGAAGGCCAGGCCCTGGACGCGGGTCTTGCCGGCATCGTGGGCGTGGGCGGTCAGGCTGGCGGCCTTCATCGACAGGATCGGGAAGACGCACGGCATCAGGTTCAGGATCAGCCCGCCCAGGAAGGCGAAGGCCACGGCCAGCGGCAGGCCGAGGTTTTCGCCTGTCGCCGCCTTGCGCTCGGGCGCGACGGGCGGCCCCATGCCGCCGGCGTCCGCCGGAATGTCGCCGGGCGTGGCGGTGATCTCGTAGGCCACGCCGTTCAGGGCCAGCACGCCGGCCAACTCGGTCGGCGGGGTCTCGGCCTGGGTGAAATCGAAGCCCGGGGTCAGCGACAGGGTCAGGCCTTCGGGACCGTAGTCGATGGCCTGCTCGGGCGGATGCTCGATGACCTTGCCGGAATAGGGATAGAAGAACGCCCCCGTCTTGTCGGCGTCCGCCAGCGGCGCGCCGGTCACGGCCAGTTTCAGCACCGAGCCTTCCAGCTTGAACACCGCCTTCAGCCCGGCCGGCTTGGGGGCCTTGGCCAGGGTCTCGCCGACCTTGGCGCCCCACTTGGGATCGGGGCCGGGCACGCCCGCCATCACCGGCAGGGTCAGGGTGACCACGGCGTCCTCGGGCACGCAGACCTGCTCGCAGACCAGGAAGGCGGCGGCCGCCTTCAGGGTGACGATCGAGCCCACCTGGGCGTTCGCCGGCACGCTGATCGGCACGGGCAGCAGCACCTCGCCGGTATAGGCGAAGTCCAACAGCGGCCCGACGCGGCTCTTCTCGGGCGTGGGCCAGACGATGTCGCCGGCGGTCCAGCCGGCCGGCAGGGTCCAGGCGATCCTGGTGGCGTCGCCCGCGTCGCCCGGATTGCGCCAATAGGTGTGCCAGCCGGGCTGGATCTTCTGGCGCAGGGCCACATAGACCGTCGAGCCGGGCGCGGCGCCGGCCTCCTGGGCCACCAGCTCGACCTCGATATGGCCGGTCTGCACCGGCTGGGCTTGCGCGAGGGGCGCGCCCAGCACCAGGGCGATCAGGAGCGCCGGCAGGACGGCAAGCAGCTTTCGAAGCGACATCAACAGGTTCCAGACGCGCGGGAGGCAGGCGCCACACACATGACCTCTCCAAGCGCTCTCGACAATGGCCAAGCCGTCGTGATCAGGTCGAAGACCGACGTTCCCAGGAGTGACTCGTCCATGCCCGCGGCCTTCGACGACATCGAGATCGGACAGGTGGTCTCGCTGGGGACCACGGTCGTCGACGACAAGGCCCTGGCCGCCTTCTGCGCCGCCTTCCAGCCCGGCTGGCCGGCCGCCAGCGGCGCGCCCGACACCATGGTCTTCGCCATCTGGTCGAAACTGGACACCGAGGCCAGCGCCGCCTGGCCCCAGACCAAGCGCGTGGGCGTGGACGCCCTGCGCTGGCTGCGCAACCCGCCGGCCGGCGAGCTGCTGCGCGGCCGCATGACCATCATGGGCAAGGACCCGGTCGGCGACGGCAAGGGCATCGTCATCGCCCAGCACGACCTGCTGGACGAGGCCGGACGGCTGGTCTTCTCGTGCCTGACGCGGAGCATCTTCGCCCGGTGACTGAGACAAGGGTGACGGACACGAAAAAGGCGGCGGGCTCTTTCGAACCCGCCGCCTCTTCTAGCCCGAAGGCGCGAAACGCTTAGTTCAGCGCGCCGCCGCCGGCGATGGCCTGCTGGCGCAGGGTGGCCAGGGCGATCAGACGATCCCAACCGATCAGCGACACCATGTGCGCATAGATCTGGGCCAGGGCGCCGCTGGCTTGCAGCTCCTTGATCTTCTCGGCCGGCAGGGCGTTCAGCTTCTCTTCCGAGACGCCGAAGTACTCGGCCACGGTCTGAGGCTCGCCGGCCGAACCGTCGGCGTTGGTCGGGACGAAGGTGGCCTTCTTCAGTTCGAAGAGGTCGTTGTCCTTCAGCAGTTGCACGAACGAGTCGGTGCGGCGGCGCTCGACTTCGAAGTCGTCGCAGAACTTGATGCAGTTCTGGGTGTATTCGGTCGGCTCGCCCTTGGCGTCGAACAGCGGGGTCTGGCCGGCTTCGCCCAGCAGGTCCGAACCGCGATCGATGCAGACGATCATGCGGTCCTGGGTGTCGTCATTGGCCAGGACGAACGGATAGCGGCGGATATAGGCCGGGATGTAGGCGCCGGCTTCGAAAGCGCCGTCGGGGCTGATGAACAGGTTCTCGCCCGTGTTCAGGCCCATGACGGCCAGGGGAACGCGTTCCTCGCCGGCGAAGATCACCGGATAGGTCAGGGCGGCCGGGGCGAATTCGGTGACGGCCAGCGGCACGGCGGTGCCGTTCACGGCGAAACCGTAGGGCTTGTCCTTGTGAACCAGGGCGAGCTTGGCGTGCTGCTCGCGGTTCAGCGGCTCCGGCGACTTGTAGAACAGGACGTTGCCGGAGATGCCGCCGGCGGGTTGGGTCGTTTCCATGAACAGCTCGACAAAAGGCTAATGAACGGACGCCTATTGCGCTCAGGCGGCCTTTAAAGGTCCGGCGCTTCTAGCCGATCCAGAAGGGCCTCGCAATCGACCCCTCCGCCCTGCGGTTAAGTCGGGCCGCCATTTCGCCCAGGACGGGAGGCGCGCGTGGTAAACGCTGTCATTTAGCACAGTGCGTAAGGCCGAGCCGACGCCTTCAAACCGTTGTCATCCCGGACAAACGCGCAGCGCGCCGATCCGGGATGACAAGCCGAATTGAACTTCGTTCCTAGAACTTCCAGGCCACGCCCGCCCGCACCGAGCGGCCCGGCGAAGGGGCGATGTCCTTGAGGAACGAGACGTGCTCGCGGATCTCCTCGTTGGTCAGGTTGCGACCGTCGACGAACAGGCGCAGCGGCGAGCCCTCCACCGGGGTGAAGACGGCCTTCAGGCCCACCGTCGTATAGCCGTCGGTGGGCAGTTCGAAGGTCGCCACGCGGTCCTGCTCGGCCACCTTGCGCACCTCCAGCGTGGTCTCCACGCGCGGGGTCTTCCAGATCACCGAGCCGCCCAGCGACCACGGCGGAATGCGGGCCGGCACGCCGGCGTCGGTGTCGCCGCGCACCCAGTCGAAGGTGGCCTCCAGGCGCAGCGACTGGCTGGCCCCGCGCCAGGCGTCGTAGCCGGCCTCGAACTCGGCCCCGTGGAAGTCGGCCTTGGTCTGGAAGTACTGGTAGACGGGCAGGTCGTCCTCGATCGCGCCGGTCGGGGCCTCCTCGATGAAGTTGTCGTACTTGGCGGCCCAGAGATGGCCCTCGGCGTTGAAGCGCCCGCCCTTCCAGCGGACGGTGGCTTCCAGCGAGGTGACGGTCTCGTTGTCGAGGGTGTCGTTCCCTACCTCGTAGCCGCCCGTGCCCGGGTGCGGGCCGTCGGCGAACAGCTCGAACTCGGTGGGGGCGCGGCCGTTGCGCGACAGGGTCAGGGCCAGGAACAGCGGGTCGGACGGCTTGTAGAACACGCCCAGCGAGGCCGAGACGTTGTCGAAGTCGCGCTTTTCCGTCGGCGTCTTCAGCTCGCGCGTGTCGAAGCGCAGGCCGGCGTCCACGCCCCAGTTCCCGCGATCCAGGCGCTGCAGGGTGAAGATCCCGTATTCCTTGATGTCGGTCGAGGGCACGAAGGCCTCGTCGCCGATGGCCTCGAAGCTGCGCGACAGGGCCTGGAAGCCGATGGCGCCCTGGTGGCCGTCATGCTCGCGATGGACCAGCTCGACCCGGCCCTCGACGCCGTCCGACAGGAAGCGGGTGCCCACCGCGCCGTCCTCGACGCTGACCTCGGCGTGCTCGTAATCGGCATAGCCCAGCGAGACGCGGACCTTCTCGAACCACGGATTGTCCAGCTCCTGCTCGCCGCGCAGGTCGTAGCGGGTCTGCTGCAGGTGAAGGGAGACCGGGCCTTCGGCGTTCGGGTCGATGGGGGCCAGGATCTGTTCGTAGGGCACGCCGTAGGTGGTGTCGGTCTTCTTGACCGAGACGCCGAAGAAGCCCCGGTCATGGACGTAGGAGACGCCCGCGCCGTAGGAATCGACCTCGACGTCGGTGTTCTTGACCACGTGGTCGGGATCGACGGTCAGACCGTCGCGCGCCGCCAGGCGGTCGGAGACGGCGGCCACGGGGATCGAATAGTCGTCGGTGCGGCGGCTGGAGAAGTCGGCGGCGAAGACGATCGGACCCTTCCCGGCCTTGACCGCGCCGCTATAGGCGTAGCCGTCGTCGACGCTGGAGGCCGAGGCCGACAGGCGCCCTTCGGGGCCGTTGGCGGCGGGGCTGGACGGCACGCGTTCGTCGAGCATGTTGACCACCCCGCCGATGCCCGAGCCGCCATAGGCCAGGGTCGAGGGGCCGCGCAGCACCTCGATGCGCGAGGCCTCGCCCGGATCGCTGGCCACGGCGTGGTCGGGCGACAGGGCGCTGGCGTCCACCTGGCCCACGCCGTTCTGCAGCACCATCACCCGGGGGCCCGACAGGCCGCGGATCACCGGGCGCGAAGCGCCGGGGCCGTAGAAGGTGGAGCGCAGGCCGGGCAGGCCGTTCAGCATGTCTCCGATGCCGGCGGGGGCGGCGACGTCCAGCTGGTCGCGGGTCACCACGTTGACGCTGCTGGTCACGGTGTCGAGCGACACCGCGTAGGGGGCGGCGGTGATCACCACCTTGTCGACGGCGTTGAGGTCCGGCGCGTTGGGGTCCGTGGGCGCGTCAGCCGCCGGCGCGGCGGGCGTGTCGGCGGCGTGGGCCAGGGGCGCGACGAGGGCGAACGCCAGCAGGCTCGCGGCGGAAAGAAGAACGCGACGGGGCATGGGAAATCCTGAACCTTGGCCGAGGGAGCGGCTCGGACGGAGTGTTATGAAATAACATTACGAGTCGTCAAGCGGCTTCCGACTTGACGCGGCCGTTCGTCGCCGTTCTGTGGTCGGATGACCGCCCGGAGCCCGTCCATGACCCGAAAAACGCCGCTCGCCGCCTCGATCGCGGGCGTCCTCGTCCTGGGGCTGTCGATCGGCGCCTGCTCGCCCGTGCGCGAGCTGCTGGGCCGTCCTACGGCCGCCGCGACGCCCTACGCCGTCAGCCCCAGCACCGCCGGCTGGACCAAGCCGCCGCCCGGCTATCTGGTCACGGGCATGAACCTGGACGGCGCGGCCATCGTCGGCCCGCCGCCGGAAAAGGACTCGCCGCGCGGCAGGGCCGACCGCAAGATCTTCAACCAGACCCGCAAGCTGGCCGGCACACCGACCTGGGACAGGGCCGTCGCCGACGCCGACCTGTCGGGCAAGCACGGCTTCAAGAGCTTCTCCTGCGCGGCGGGGGTCAACATCGGGCCGGAGGCGACGCCGGTCCTGGCCAATCTGCTGCTGCGGATGACCGACGACGCGGCCACGCTCTATCAGCCGGCCAAGGGCGTCTTCCAGCGCAAGCGCCCGCCGGTGGGCAACAAGAAGGCGATCTGCGTGCCGCGCGAGAAGTGGATCGAGACCGACGGCTCCTACCCCTCGGGCCACAGCCTGATCGGCTGGTCCTGGGCCCTGGTGATCTCGGAAGTCGCCCCCGAGCACGCCAGCGCCGTGCTGGCGCGCGGCCGGGAATTCGGCGACAGCCGCATCGTCTGCGGCGTGCACTTCCAGAGCGACATCGAGGCCGGCCGCTATCTGGGCTCGGCCCTGGTCTCGCGGCTGCACCAGGACCCGGCGTTCATGAGCGACCTGGCGACGGCAAGAGCCGAGGTGGCCGCGTCACGGGCGAAGGGCGCGCCGGAAGGGTGCGGGGTCTGATACTTGCCCCCTACGGACCGCTTCGCGGTCGTCTTCCCCCATAGGGGGAAGAGCCGCGCCGTGCTTGAAGGCTCCGCCCCCTATGGGGGCGGACAGACCGCGAAGCGGTCAGGTGGGGGCAAGTGGGCGCCCTCTGAATCCTAAGCCGGCCGCCCCGTCGCCAGCGTCCCGTACAGCTCCGGGCGGCGATCCCGGAAGAAGCCCCAGGCGGCGCGGTGGGTCTGGAGGAAGTCCAGGTCGAAGGTGCCGGTCACCAGGCCCTCCTCGGTCTGGCCAAGCTCGCTGATCAGGTCGCCGCGATGGTCGGCCACGAAGCTCGAGCCGTAGAAGCTCTGGCCGCCGTTCGGATAGCCGTCCCACGGCTCGAAGCCGATGCGGTTGGCGCCGATCACCGGGATCACGTTGCTGACCGCATGGCCCTGCATGGCCCGCTGCCAGGGCAGGGTCGTGTTTAGGCTGGGGTCGTGCGGCTCGCTGCCGATGGCGGTCGGGTAGAACAGGGCTTCGGCGCCGGCCAGGGCCATGGCGCGGGCGCATTCGGGGTACCACTGGTCCCAGCAGATGCCGACGCCGATGCGGCCGAAGCGCGTGTCCCAGACCTTGAAGCCGGTGTCGCCGGGCCGGAAGTAGTACTTCTCCTGGTAGCCGGGGCCGTCGGGGATGTGGCTCTTGCGATAGAGGCCCAGCATCGAACCGTCGGCGTCGGCCATGACCAGGCTGTTGAAATAGTGCGGTCCCTCGCGCTCGAAGATCGAGATCGGGATCACCACGCCCAGTTCCCCGGCCAGGGGGGCGATGGCCTTGACCACCGGGTGCTCGCGCCACGGATGGGCCTGCGCGAACCACTTCTCTTCCTGCGTGACGCAGAAATAGGGCCCCTGGAACAGCTCGGACGGCAGGATCACCTGCGCGCCGCCGGCGGCGGCCTCGCGGATGAAGGCTTCGGTCTTCTTGATGTTGGCCTGCAGGTCCATCCCGTACGAGGTCTGGATGGCGGCGACATTGAGGGTGCGGGTCATGCCTAGAGCTCCGGCTCTTGCTGGCTGATGCAGTGGAACGAGCCGCCGCCTGTCAGGATGGCGGTGGACGGCAGACCGATCACCTCGCGCTCGGGGAACAAGCCCTGGATCACCTCGACGGCGAAGGCGCCCGACTCTTCGGCATAGATCGGCACGATCACCGCGCCGTTGGCGATCAGGAAGTTCATGTGCGAGGCGGGGATAATCTCGCCGTCGGCGTCGCGGATCAGGCCCGGCGAGGGGATGCGCACCACCTGCAGGGGCGAGCCGCGCCCGTCGGTCATGGCCGCCAGGGTCTTGGCGGTCTCGGCATAGACCTCGGCGTTGGGATCGTCGGTCCCGAAGGCCATCGGGCAGGCCACCACGCCCGGCGCGACGAAGCGGGCCAGGTTGTCGATATGGCCGTCGGTGTGGTCGTTCAGCAGGCCATCGCCCAGCCACAGCACCTTCTTGACGCCCAGCGCGGCGGCGAGCGCCGCCGAAGCCTTGGCCTCGTCGAAGTCGCCGTTGCGGTTCTCGTTGAGCAGGCACTGGCGGGTGGTCAGGACGCAGCCCATGCCGTCGTGGTCCAGCGAGCCGCCCTCCAGCACGAAGGCGTTGCGGGCCAGGGGCGCGCCGCTGGCGGCGGCGATCTGCTCGGCGACCAGGTCGTCGCCCTCCATCTCGTACTTGCCGCCCCAGCCGTTGAACAGGAAGCCGGCGGCCACGGGACCATCGGCGGTGTCCATGAAGATCGGGCCGGTGTCGCGCAGCCAGATGTCGCCGAACTGGCCGCGGACGATCTCGACCGTGGTGTCGGAGAGCAGCGCCTTGGCGGCGGCCTCGGCCTCGTCGCCGACCACCATCAGGCGCACGCGCTCGCCGCCGGGACCGGCCAGGGCGCGGGCCAGGCCGGCGACCTCCTGCTGTGCCTGCTCGAAGTCCTCGCGCCAGACGTCGGGATGGCTGGGAAAGCCCACCCACATGGCGCGGTGCGGGGCCCACTCGGCGGGAACGGTCGGGGTCATGGATACAAGCCTGATCGAAACGGGAGGCGCAAATGGGCCGGGACGGCCCGGGGGTCAAGGCGCCCTTCTAGCAAACTGGTGCGACAAAAGAAAAAGGGCGGTCCGTTTCCGGACCGCCCCCTGTCTTTCGGATCCCGCCGAAGCGGGTCCCGGCCTGGCTTAGAAGTTCACGCGGAGCGAGATCTGAGCCGTGCGCGGGGCGCCGATGTAGCCGTAAGGCTGGTTGGTCACGCCGTAGAGCGACTTGGTCGCGGCCGAAGCGGCCGTGATCTGGGTGCCCAGGCTGCCGTAGTACTCTTCGTCGAACAGGTTCCAGATGTTCAGCTGGACATAGGCGCCCTTCAGAACGTTCTCCAGGGTGTAGCGAGCGTCCAGGTCGAACACGGTGTAACCGTCGACGGCCAGGTCGTTCAGGTCGGTGGCGTAGCGCTTGCCGGTGTACTTGCCTTGGACGCCGATCTGGAACGGACCTTCTTCGTAGTTGATCCGGCCGCCGAACATGTACTTCGGGGTTTCGACCAGCTGTTTGCCGTTGATCGGGGCGTAGACGCCCGCGCTCGTCTGCAGCGGATCCTGGTACTTGGCGTCGGTGTAGGTCGCCGAGGCGGCCAGCGACAGTTCGTCGGTCAGACGACCGCCGACTTGCCCTTCCAGGCCCTTGATCTCGACCGAGCCGACGTTGCGCTCACGATACGAGTCGGTGTCCGGGTCGTAGGTGGAGACGACGCGGTTCTTGAACTCGGTCTTGTATGCGCTGGCCGTGGCGTAATAGCCCGGCATGTTGAAGCGGTAGCCCACTTCGCCGGTCTTGGTCGCTTCCGGAGCGGCGTTCAGCGAGCCGATCGAGTTATCGGCCAGACGCTTCACCGTGTAGTAGCTGTCGGTCTTCAGAGCCGAAATCTGCTCCGAATAGCTGGCGTAGACGGTGTTGTGGCTGTCGAAGTCATACGACACGCCGACGTTCGGCAGGGTCTTCTTGATCTTCGCGGTGTAGGCGAAGGGCTTGATGTACTGCGTCGACGAACCGGCGAACTGGACGTTGCCGTTGGCCAGGGTCGTGCTCGGAACCTGCGTGGTGCAGAGCACGGTGCTGGTGCCGTTCGAGGTGTAGCAGTACTGGTTCAGCTCGCGGGTGAATTCCTTGTGCTGGACACCCAGGGTGATGTTCAGCTTGTCGTCGAGGAACTTGCCGCGATATTCGCCGGCGATCTGGCTCAGCTCGGCGATCGAGAAGCGGTCGCGGAAGCGCAGCAGGGCGCCGTCGGCGCCGACGATGCGGTCGCCGCCCCAGGTTTCCTTGCCGCCGAACCAGTTCTTCATGAAGCCGGTTTCCTGGTCGACGTAGCCGGCTTCCGAGGTCTGACGGTGACGACCGCGGTCGAAGGTGTAGGCCAGACGGAAGGTGTTGTCTTCGTTCAGCTTCCAGATCAGCGAGGTGTTGACGCCGTAACGACGGGTGTTGGTGTTCGAGGGCGACATGTAACGGACCGAGTCCATGCAGTCGCCGTCGCCGTTCAGGTCGACGCCGCGGTTGGTGGCCGAGATCGTGCCGACCTTACAGCTGGCGAAGGTGGTGGCCGTGCCGACCAGCTTGGCGTCGTATTCGTTGATCGACACCTGCTGGGTGCCGCCGTTGGCCATGGTGTACTGGAACGACGGGTCGAAGGTGAAGATCAAGCTGTCGGTGATGGTGAAGCGCGACTTCATCCGCAGGTTGCCCGTGTTCGACGGGTTGATGCGGCCGCCCCACCAGTTCGAACCGTTGCCATCGACGTCACGGACGCCGGCGACCTTGGTCGGCTTGATCCAGTCGTAGATGCCGGTCGTGGCCGTGGTGTTGTTGCGGTAGTCCCACTCCCAGCCGTACTGGGCGGTTTCGGGGATGATCGACAGATCCGTCGTGCCCAGCTGGGCGTAGTTGTAGTTGAAGTTGCGGTTCAGGTTCCAGTTGGCCGACAGGCTGACGTAGTCGCCCTTGGAACCAATGTCCTGCCAGATGCGGGCGTTGAGCTGGGTCTTCTCCAGATCGCCTTCACCCTTGAACTTGTCGTACTTCTGATACGAGCCCGAGACCCAGGCCTTGGTGCCGAACGGGCCGAAGGCGCCGGTGTTCAGCAGGCCGAAGATGCGGCCGTAGTTGAAGCTGCCGTACGAGGCGACGATCGAGCCGCCGGCTTCTTCGGTGGGCTTCAGGGTGGTGTAGTTGATGACGCCGCCGGTGGCCGAGATGGTCGGGGTGTCGACGTCGGTCTGACCGGTGGTGACCGAGGCCTTCTCGATCAGTTCCGGGTCCAGCTGCTGGTTCGAGTACAGCGCGTAGTTGCCGGTGTCGTTGGTCGGGATGCCGTCGAAGGTCAGCGAGATACGGGCGCCGTCGAAGCCGCGCAGACGGATGTTGCCGCCGCTGGTGCCGTAGGGGTCGTTGTTGGTGAACGACAGGCCCGGAACCATGTTCAGGGTCTGCAGGATCGTCTGACCCGGCGCCTGGTGGCTGATGAATTCCTGGCTGATGGTCGAGCGCGACTTCGGCGCGGTCTCGGCCAGCACGGCGCCGGCGATCGACTTCTGGCCGGCGGCGGTGACCACCACGCTATCGACTTCGGTCGTACCCGACGACTGGGCCATGGCGGCCGTGGCGCTCAGCAGGCAGCCGACCAGGGCGGTCGACGCCAGAGCGGCGATCTTTTTCGTCATCATCTTGATCTATTCCCCTCGTTCAGGCCGCAACGGGAGTGCATGAAAGCCCGCCGGACCACGTGATTGAGAGGCTCTGTAGCGGCCTATTTAGAAGGTTTGGTGACGGAAAGGCCACGATCGCGGATAAACCGATCCGCAGGGGCGTCTTTGCAACACATTTAGTCAGCGCCCTCTTACTTGTGCGGGAGAAATCAGCGTGGCCCTTGATGAAACGGCGCGAGCGAATCGGGCGCGGGCCTGGCGGCTGACCCTCATCTTGGTTGGGGTTCTGACGATTTTTCGCGTCATCGCCCTGTTCGTCACCCCGCTGGAGTTGTACCCGGACGAAGCCCAGTACTGGCTGTGGTCCAGGCATCTGGATTTCGGCTATTTTTCCAAGCCGCCGGTCATCGCCTGGCTGATCTGGGCCACCACGCAAATCGGTGGCGACGGCGAGGCCTGGCTGCGCATCGGCTCGCCCCTGCTCAACGCCGCCACGGCCCTGATCGTGGCCCGGATCGCCACCCGCCTTTACGGCGAGCAAAGGGGCGGAACCTGGGTGGGCCTGGCGGCGGCGGCGGTCTTCACCCTGATGCCGGGCATCCAGCTGTCGTCGGTGCTGATCACCACCGACACCCCGCTGCTGTTCTTTCTATCGTTGATGATCTGGGCCTGCGCGGCCCTGCCCGACGCCTCGCCCCGCACCCGGATCTGGGTCGCCGCCGGCATGGGCGCGGCCCTGGGGATGGCGTTCCTGTCCAAGTACGCGGCGATCTACGCCCTGGCCAGCCTGGGGGCGCATCTCTTCCTGTCGCGCCAGGCCCGCCGCGCCTGGACCCCGGCCATGGCGCTGGCCTTCTTCGCCACCCTGTTCGTGGTCTTCGCCCCGAACATGATCTGGAACTACCAGCACCACTTCTCGACCCTGGAGCACACCGCCGCCAACGCCAACTGGAAGAGCGGCAAGCTGTTCGACCTGGGCGAGCTGGCCGGTTTCGTCGGCTCGCAGTTCGGGGTGTTCGGCCCCGTGCCGTTCGGCGTGCTGGGCGGCGGGGCGATCCTGCTGGCCGCCCGCAAGCGGCTGGAGGCGGCCGACGTCATGCTGCTGTGCTTCGCCCTGCCGCCGCTGGTGACGGTGGCGGCGCAGGCCTTCGTGTCGCGCGCCAACGCCAACTGGGCCGCCGCGGCCTATGTGGCCGGCGCGGTGCTGGTGGCCGCCTGGCTGCTGCGCTGGGAGGCCCGCCGCTGGCTGGTCGCGGGCCTGGCCCTGCAGGCGGTGCTGGCGGCGCTGTTCCTGGTCTGGGTGATCCAGCCGCGCACGGCCGAGGCCATGGGCGTGGCCAACGCCTTCAAGCGCGCCCGGGGCTGGGACCAGACCGTCCAGGCCATCGTCGAGCGCACGCGCGAGGAGCAGGCCCTGCACGGCGGCCTGACCGCCGTCGCCGTCGACGACCGCTTCCTCTATAATGTGGCCGCCTATTACGGCCGCAACTACTTCGGCACCCCGGCCGCCCCGCCGCTGCGGATGTGGGTCCACGAGATCGCCGCCCGCAACCAGGCCGAGGCCGAGGCCCCGCTGGACGCCGCCCTGGGCCGCCGGGTGCTGATCGCCAGCCTGGACGGGACCTATCGGGGCAAGATCCAGCAGGACTTCGCCACGACCTCGGATCTGCAGATCGTCAGCGTACGGCTGGACAGGAAGCGCTCGCGGCGCACCGACCTGTTCATCGCCCAGGGATTCCAGCCCGTACCCCGCGATCCGGTGACGGGGCTGCCGCCGGATACGCCTTGGAAGGACCCGGCAACGAAGTAGCGGCTAACACTTGCCCCCTTCGGGCCTGCGGCCCTCCTTCCCCCGCAGGGGGAAGAGGACGAGCATTTAGGTCCTCCGCCCCCTACGGAGGCGGACAGACGGCGCAGCCGTCAGGTGGGGGCAAGTAGGCTGCCCCTCAGACCCCGACCTCGAAATCCGCCTCGGTCTTGGCCTTGACCTCGTCCACCGTCACGCCCGGGGCCAGTTCGATCAGCTTCACCGGCGTCTTGCCGCGATTGATCTCGAAGACGCCCAGCTCAGTGATCAGCAGGTCCACCACCCCCGCCCCTGTCAGGGGCAACGAGCAGCGGTGCAGCAGCTTGGGCGCGCCGGACTTCTCGCAGTGGTCCATGACCACCACCACGCGCTTGACGCCGGCCACCAGGTCCATGGCCCCGCCCATGCCCTTGACCATCTTGCCGGGCACCATCCAGTTGGCGAGATCCCCGTTCTCGGACACCTGCATGCCGCCCAGGATCGAGAGCGCGATGTGGCCGCCGCGGATCATCGCGAAGCTGTCGGCCGACGAAAAGTACGAGCTGCTGTCCAGCTCGGTGATCGTCTGCTTGCCGGCGTTGATCAGGTCGGCGTCCTCCTCGCCCTCGTAGGGGAAAGGGCCCATGCCCAGCATGCCGTTCTCGCTCTGCAGCGTCACGTGCATGCCTTCGGGGATGTAGTTGGCCACCAGGGTCGGGATGCCGATGCCCAGGTTCACGTAGAAGCCGTCTTGCAGCTCCTTGGCCGCCCGTTCGGCCATCTGGTCGCGCGTCCAGGCCATTACACGGACTCCTTCGGACGGGTGGTGACGCGCTCGATGCGCTTCTCGAACTTGGCGCCCTTGATCAGGCGGTCGACATAGATGCCGGGGGTGTGGATGTTGTCCTTGTCCAGAGCGCCGATCTCCACGACCTCTTCCACCTCGACGACGGTGGCCTTGCCGGCCGTGGCCATCATCGGATTGAAGTTGCGGGCGGTCTTTCGGTAGACGAGGTTGCCCTCGGCGTCGGCCTTCCAGGCCTTGACGATCGACAGGTCGGCGACCAGGCCGCGCTCCATAACGTACATCTCGCCGTCGAATTCGCGGGTTTCCTTGCCCTCGGCCACCAGGGTGCCGACCCCGGTGCGCGTGAAGAAGGCGGGGATGCCCGCCCCGCCGGCGCGGATGCGTTCGGCCAGGGTGCCCTGCGGATTGAACTCCAGTTCCAGCTCGCCGGAGAGGTAGAGCTGTTCGAACAGCTTGTTCTCACCCACATAGGACGAGACCATCTTCTTGATCTGGCGGTTCTCCAGCAGGATCCCCAGGCCGAAGCCGTCGACGCCGCAATTGTTGGAGACCACCGTGAGATCCTTGACGCCCGTCTCGCGGATCGCCGCGATCAGGTTCTCGGGAATCCCGCACAGGCCGAACCCGCCGGCCATGATGGTCATGCCATCGAATAAAAGACCCGCCAGCGCTTCGGCGGCTGTGGACTTGACCTTGTCGACCATGGTTCCTCCCGGAGCGACGTTCGCCGATTGCTCTGAACCGGCGGGCGGAGAAATTCAACTCTTGATGAATAAAATTTCGATGCGTGGAGAGTAGCGGCGTGAGCGAACAAGCCAGCCCCCAGGACGCTAACATCGACGGCGCGATGCCCGCCACCTCCGGCGTGCTGCTGACCCTGGCCCATCCGGCCCTTGAACGCTCTCGCGCCAATCGCGCCCTGGCCAAGGCGGCCAAGGGGCTGGAGGGCGTCACCTTCCACGATCTGTACGAGACCTATCCGGACTTCGCGATCGACATCGAGGCCGAGCAGGAAAAGCTCTTGGCCCACGACGTGATCGCCGTGCAGTTCCCGCTCTACTGGTACGCCACCCCGGCCCTGCTGAAGGAGTGGTTCGATCTCGTCTGGCTGCACGGCTTCGCCTATGGGCTGGACGGCAACGCCATGGCCGGCAAGCGCCTGTTCGCCGCCTGCACCACCGGCGGAGCGGCCAAGGCCTATCACGCCCACGGCTACAACCGCTTCACCCTGGACGAATATCTGCGCCCGCTGGAGCAGACGGCCTATCTGTGCGGCATGGTCTGGGAGACGCCCTTCGTGGTGCACGGGGCGGCGGTCAAGGACGACGAGGAGCTGAAGGCCGAGGCCTTGCGCTACCGCGCCCGCATCGACTCGCTGCGCACGCCCCTCCCCGACGCCGAGCTCGGGGCGTGAGCATGACGGGCGAAAACGACAAGACAAACGCCGCGACCGGAGGAATGACCGACCGATGCCGTTCCTGATTCAAGCCCTGGTCTATCTCGGCGCCGCCGTCATCTCGGTGCCGATCGCCAAGCGCCTGGGTCTCGGCTCCGTGCTGGGCTACCTGATCGCCGGCGTCGTCATCGGCCCCTTCGCCCTGTCGCTGGTGGGCGAGCAGGGCGACATCATGCGCTTCGCCGAGTTCGGCGTGGTGATCCTCCTGTTCCTGATCGGGCTAGAGGTGCAGCCGTCCACCCTGTGGGACATGCGCAAGGCGATCTTCGGCTTCGGCGGGGCCCAGGTAGTCGGCACCTCGGTGGCCATCGCCGGGGTGTCGATGCTGCTGGGCCTGCCGTGGCAGACGGCCCTGGCCGTGGGCATGGTGCTGGCCATGTCGTCCACCGCCATCGTGCTGCAGACCCTGGACGAGAAGGGCCTGCGCCAAGGCCCCGTCGGGCGCGCGGCCTTCGGCATCCTGCTGCTGCAGGACCTGGCCGTGATCCCGATGTTCGCCCTCCTGCCCACCCTGGCGACCATCGCCCCCACCGTCCACGCGGCGTCGGGCGGCCACGGCGGCAGCCTGGTCGAGCACCTGCCACGCTGGGCCCAGGGCCTGTCGGTGCTGGCGGCCGTGGGCGTGGTGGTCGGCGGCGGGCGCTATCTGGTGCGGCCGATCTTCCGCTTCATCGCCGAGGCCCGGCTGCGCGAGATCTTCACCGCCGCGGCCCTGCTGATCGTGGTGGGCGTGGCCAGCATCATGCAGACCGTGGGCCTGTCGCCCGCCCTCGGCGCCTTCCTGGCCGGCGTCGTCCTGGCCGAGAGCGAGTTCCGCCGCGAGTTGGAGACCGACATCGAGCCCTTCCGGGGCCTGCTGCTGGGCCTGTTCTTCATCACCGTCGGGGCTGGTATCGACCTGAAGCTGATCGCCGCCCAGCCGCTGGTGCTGATCGGCCTGGTGCTGGGCCTGATGCTGCTGAAGTTCCTGGTGCTGTTCGGCCTGGCGCGCCTGTTCGGGGCGCCGGCCCGGGGCGCGGCCGCCGTGGCCGTCGCCCTGGCCCAGGGCGGGGAGTTCGCCTTCGTGCTGCTGACCTTCACGGTCGGGGCCGGCGTGATCGGCGCCACCCTGGCGGCCCTGCTGACCGCCGCCGTCGCCGTCTCCATGGCCCTGACGCCGGTGGCCATGATCCTCTACGAGCGCATCGCCCAGATGTTCGACGCGGCCATCCCCAAGGTGACGCCCGACACCGGGGCGTTCGAGGACGGCGAGCCGGACATCATCATCGCCGGCTTCGGCCGCTTCGGCCAGATCACCGGCCGCCTGCTGACCGCCAACGGCTTCCGCTCCACCGTGCTGGACAGCGACATCGAGCAGATCGACCTGCTGCGCCGCTTCGGCCGGCGGGTGCACTATGGCGACGCCACGCGGATGGACCTGCTGCGCGCCGCCGGCATCGAGCGGGCGCGGATGCTGATCGTCGCCCTGGACGACCGCGAAAAGACCGTCGAACTGGTCGAGACCGCCCGCAAGGCCTTCCCGGACCTGGTCATCCTGGCCCGCGCCTGGGACCGTCGCCACGCCTACGACCTGCTGGCCAACGGCGCCGACGCGGTCGAGCGCGAGACCTTCGAGGCGGCCCTGGCCCTAGGCACCACCGCCCTGCAGAAGCTGGGCTACCGCGCCCACCGCGCCCACCGCGCCGGCGCCATCTTCCGCCGCCACGACCGCAGGTCGTTCGAGGATCTGCGCCCCGTCTGGGGCCAGGAGGAGGCCTATATCCTGGCCTCGCGCGACGCGGCCCAGACCATGGACAAGCTGCTGAACGCCGACCTTGCACGTTTGCGTCCCGGCGACGCCGCCGGCGCCTGGGACACCGCCACCCTCGACGAGGAGCTGAAGGAACGGGCCGAACGCGAGGCCGCCCGGCGCGAGGGGGCGAAATAGAGTCGGGAACCGGACTCTCCGGCGGGCCTTCCTTTCATCAGGAAGGTTCGAACCGATGCGGTATTTCTTTCAGCTCAGCGACGGCCACGTCCTGACCGACGACGAGGGCGAGCTGTTCGACGACCTGGACGCCGCCAAGGTGGAGGCCGCCCGGATCGCCGGCGAATGGCTGCGCGACAACGCCGACGAGTTCGCCCAGGAGGGCGCCCTGCTGGTCGAGGTGCTGGACGAACGCCGCGCCGTCCTGGCCACGGTCGCCGTCGAGGCCGACACGCCGACGGGGACGATGCACTAGCCGGGGACATGTCCATGGACGTGTCCCCAACCGCCGCTGGGCGTGGAAGGGGACACGCACGAGTGCATGTCCCCGGCCGTGAGCCTTACAGCAGCCAGCCGCCCACCACGTGGTGCTGGGCGTCCAGGTAGCCCTGCTGGGTCAGGGTTCCGATCGTCCAGTTGTCGAGGATCACCGTGCCCATGCCCACGGCGCTGATCTGCACCGCGTCGGCGTGGCGGTCGCCGTTGGTGTCGATGTCCTTGAAGCTCGGCTTCAGCAGGTTGTCGACCAGGCTGTCCAGCTGGCTCCAGCCCAGATTGCCGAACAGGCCGCCCAGCTGGTCGCGCAACGGGGTGACGATGTGGTCCTCGCCCGGGTTGAAGTCGGTGATGTGGTCCACGCCCGACAGCAGGCCGAAGACGAAGTCGTCGGCCCCGGCCCCGCCGGTCAGCAGGTCGTTGCCGAGACCGCCCTCCAGGGTGTCGCGACCGGCCCCGCCGTCGATCTTGTCGTTGCCGGCGCCGCCGATCAGGTGGTCCGAACCGCCGCCGCCGTTGATCGTGTCGTTGAACAGTCCGCCGGTATAGGTGGTGTCCTTCTCGCCGATGTCGGTGAAGCTGTTGGTCTTGAGCAGGCCGCCCGACAGGCTGCGGTTGTCGCCGGCCTCGCCCACCGTGATGCTGACCGTGATCGGGGCGGTGTAGCCGCCGTGGCCGTCGGTGGCGGTGTAGGTGAAGCTGTCGACGACGGACTGGCCGGCGGCGAGCTGGTCGAAGCTGTCGGCGTCGGCCACGTAGCGGACCTGGCCGTTCTCGATGCTGATCGAGGCCCCCAGGGCCGACTTGGCGCCCGACAGCGACGCGATGGTCAGGCCGTCCAGGTCGATGTCGTGGTCGTTGGCCAGCACATTGACCAGGATCGAGGCGTCCTCGGCCACCGAGGCCGCGTCGGCCGCCCCCACCGGCGCGTCATTGACCGCCGTCACGCCCAGCTGGACCGTCACCAGGCCCGACACCCCGCCATAGGCGTCGTGCGCCGTATAGGTGAAGCTGTCGCCGCCGTTGTAGTTCGCGCCCGCCGTATAGACGAACGAGCCGTCGGCGTTCAGCACCAGGGTCCCGTAGCTCGGACCCTGGCCCAGCACCGCCGTCAGGGCGTCGCCGTTCAGGTCGCTGTCGTTGGCCAGCACGCCGTGGGCGGCGTCGACGGTCAGGACCGTGTCCTCGTTCACCGTGAACACCCCGTCCAGGGTCGCCACCGGCGCGGTGTTGACGAACAGCTGGGCCAGGATCGCGTCGTGGTCGGTGGGCTGGTTCACCGCCGCCTGGCCGGTGTTGAGGTGGACGTTGTCGAACACCGCCCCGGCCAGCAGGCTTTGCGAGACCAGCAGGTTGTCGATTTGCTGGGCGTTGCCTTCGAAGATGTAGGAATAGCGCTCCTCGGCGCTGAGCGTGCGGGCCAGGTTGTAGAGGGCGCCGCCCGCCTCCAGCAGGGTCAGGCTCTGCTCGTAGTAATAGGCGTTGAAGTCGCCCATCACCGCCACGTGGGCGTCCGGATCGGCGGCCAGCAGGCCGGCCACGTAGTCGCGCACCGCCGTGGTCTGGTCCACGCGCCGGTCGTCGCCATTGTTGGCCGCCGGCTGGTTGGCGCCGAACAGCGGGTCGCTGCCGCCGCGCGAATAGTTGTGCACGTCGATGGCGGTGATCGTCTCGCCGTGGAAGACGAAGTCGGCCGCCAGCGGGTTGCGGCTGTTGTTGAAGGCGTTGGTCGAGCCGGTGGTGTCCTGGATCAGCCGGGCCGAACCCTCGACATAGTCCACCCGGTCGTCGCGATAGAGGAAGGCGCTGCGGATGTTGCCGTTGCTCTCGCCGCCGGTGCTGTTGTTGGCGGTCGGGGCGATCTCGACCCAGCTGTAGTGCGGGCCGCCGGCCGCCTCGATGGCCGCCACCAACTTGTTCAGCGTGTCCGCGCCGCTGTAGTTCGTGCCATTGCCCGACCCGTCGGCGTCCTGGATTTCCTCGACGCCGATGATGTCGGGCGCGCCCAGGTTATGGGCGATGTCGTAGGCCAGGGCCTCGAACTTGGCGTCCGAGTCCTGGGGCGAGATGTTCTCGAGATTATAGGCGCCGATGGTCAGGTGGCTGGCGTCGCCGGCCAGGGTGGTCGTTTCCTGGGCCACCGTCCCGGCGCTGGTGGTGTTCTCCACCGAGGTCGCCAGCAGTTCGTACTCGCCGCCGTAATAGCTGATCACCCCGGTGACGTCGCCCAGGTGGTCGCCCAGCACGTAGCCGGCCGAGAAGCCCGGGTTCACCCCGCTGTCGGCATAGATCAGGATCCGCTCGGGATTGTTGTCGCCGTCCGAGACGGTGACCCCGCCGCGGTCGTTCAGCCCCGTGGCGTTCGCGCCGTTGTCGGCCACCACCCAGGTCTGGCCCTGATAGGTGGCGCCGGTAGCCTGGGCGTCGTGGATCGTCACCACCATGCCCTCGATCGACTCGTAGAAGTCGACGCCGTCCGTGGCCGGATCGAAGCTGGTCAGGTGGTCGTCGTCGATCACCGTGGTCGGGATCGCCCGACCGCCGGCGCCCAGCAGGGTGGCGGTCACCGTGCCCGTGCCGATCACGCTGATGGTCGGGGCGGTGATCTCGGTGATGGTCAGGTTGGTGGCGACGCCGCCGTTATACTCGTCGACCGTGCCGGTCACCTTGACCAGGTCGCCCACCTGCACCGTCGGGATGGCGTTGGTGAAGACGAAGATGGCGTCGGAGGTGGCGTCGTTGCCGTCGCCGTTCGGGTCCTGGATCCAGAAGCCGCGCGAGCCGGTGGTGTCG
This sequence comes from Caulobacter sp. GW821-FHT09B08, assembly GCF_059418225.1. Lineage (NCBI taxonomy): Bacteria > Pseudomonadati > Pseudomonadota > Alphaproteobacteria > Caulobacterales > Caulobacteraceae > Caulobacter > Caulobacter sp. GW821-FHT09B08. The sequence continues at coordinate 881,596 of NZ_JBWKPL010000001.1, forward strand.
ATGGCCGTGACCACGCCGGTGGTCGAGACGGTCTGGCCGTCATAGGCCGAGGTGTGGCCCGCGCCCTGGATGTCGTAGATGCCCAGGTTGGCGAAGTCGTCGTTGACGATGGTGGCCTGGCCCACCGCGTCGACCAGGGCGGCCGCGCCGCTGCTGACCACCAGGTTGGAGAGGTTGACCACGAAGCTTTCGTTCGGCTCGGGCGTGGCGTCGCCGTTGATCGTCACCGAAACAGTCTGGCTGTTGGGACCACCGACCGTGAAGTTCAGCGTGCCGTGAGTCTCGGCATAGTCCTGGCCGGCCGTGGCCGAGCCGTTGGCGGTGGCGAAGTCGACCGAGAAGGCGCCGGTGGCGTTGGTGCGGGTGACGGTGAAGGTCGCCACCGTGGTCCCGGCGTCGCCCTCGGCGATGGTCACGTCGCTGATCGAGACATTGGCGCTGGGCGTGCCGCCGTCCGAGACGGTGAAGCCGGTCTTGTAGGTCACCGGATTGACGTCATCCAGCGACCAGTTGGCCGAATTGGAGATGGCCGACAGGATCTCGGCCTTGGTGCCCGTGGTCGTGCCCACATAGGCGCCGTTGTCGGTCCCGAAGCCCAGGGCCGTGCTGCCATAGGCCAGGCCCGTGGGGATGGCCGAGGTGTTGGAGTTGGTCGCGTCGCCGGCATAGGTGACGTTGTTGTCGGCGTAGTCGAGGGCGAACAGCGGCGTCGCGGTCGCGCCCGAGCCCTGGTAGGCGATGACCTGGTCGCCCGAGGTGGAGGGGTTGAACGTGCCGGTCAGGCCCGTGATCGTCACCACTGTGCCGGCCGCCGCCCCGCCCGCCGGGGCCGTGTAGGTGACCACGCCCTCGCCGGTCCGGAAACCGCCCGCCGCCAGCCAGCCGTTGTCGGTGAAGCTGATCGTCGTGCCGGCGTCGACCGCCGTCAGCAGCACGAACGAGAACGACTTGCCGGCGGTGTCGGCGCTGTAGCCGATCAGGGCGATGTCGCCCACGGTCAGGGTGGTGGCCATGTTTCCTCCGAAGGGGGTCTTGTTCTGGATGTCGGTTGCGGGGCGCTGGCTCTGGGCGGGTCGGCTGTTCTAGGAGATTCCAGCAAGTCCCTGGTCGGAATCGAGCCTAGAAGCGCTCGATGACAGGACGATGTCGAAGTTTTCAGCAGATCGCAATCGAGACGCGGCAAGCTTGGCCTTGGTTATACGAGGCACGCTTTTCGAATATAGAAGCTACGGTCGCAATTATTGTCTTCGTCAGAACACGTCGTCGCGATGGACTTTTGACGATGAACTTCACGCGCTTTCAGGACTGCCCACGGACGTTCGAGATACCTCCGGTATCCGATCCTTTCCCGCGACTGAAAGGGACGTCCGCGATGCCTGAGGCGAGTTGGGAGGATTGCAACCGAAAGGTTCGCGTTTCGAGTCGGAAGGAAATTCTTACTTACTTGATCGGATCGGCCATCCGCCGGCACCCCCGACCCCGCCGCCCGATTGATTGGCGCCTCCGCTTCTCCTCACCCGTGAAACGGGGGAGGTGTCCGCGAAGCGGACGGAGGGGGCGTCCGGCCGCCGCACGACCGAAGGTGGGGACACGCACTCGCCCCATAGCCGAGAATCCCCTCGAAGGGCTCTGCCGCGAGTGCATGTCCCCGGCGATTCAGCGGTCATGGCTGGGGACACACGCATGCGTGTGTCCCCATCAGCAGGCGCTCTATCCCTAGCGGATAGCGATCAGAGATCAGCGATTTCAATCACTTGAAATTTCCCGACCTAAGTTATCCCCCTCCTCCGAACGGCCCGTATCCTTGTCTCACCTCGTCGCAGGGAAAGGGCGCATGGCCAGCGACCGATGCGGCGGCGGGGGGCGATCGAGCGGGACTGGGCTGGAGGGGGTTACTCCAGCGTGTCCGGGGACTTCCATCGTTGGGAAGCCCGCCCGCCGTCGGCGTCGAACGGGGATAAAGCGCGTGTTTTGCCCATAGGTCCGCGCCCCCGGCGTCCGGGACCGCCCGAAACGGCGGAACCGGGTCCGGCTAAGCCTCAACAGGGCTGCCTACCGGAAGCTGGCGGATAACGGTTGCGCGGAGCGAACGGGCTTCGTCGAAACGGTACACACAAACACACACTCCGGACGTCGTCCGGCGCTCCGCGTCCCTTTCCACACCTTCAGCGGCTGGCCGTGTGAAGCGGCGGAGCCGCGCCCACACACTCAACGTTAAGCCGCGCCCCCTTAAGCTCCGCGTCCATGAGCAACCGTCCTTCCTCCGCCGGGGTCACGCCCGAACAGCTGGCCACCCTGAGCCACGAGTTCCGCACCCCGCTGAACGGCGTGCTGGGCATGGCGCGGCTGCTGGAGGGCACCCGCCTGACCGCCGAGCAGAAGGCCTATGTGGGCGCCCTGCGCGAGAGCGGCGATCACCTGCTGTCGCTGGTCAACGACGTGCTGGACTTCGCCCGCCTGGGCGCCACGGCCATCGAGCTGCACACCGCCCCGGTCGACGTCGAGAACCTGCTGCGCCAGGTCAGCGAGCTGCTCAGCCCCCGGGCCCATGAGAAGAACATCGAGATCGCCTGGGCCGCCGCGCCCGGCCTGCCGCCGATCCTGGCCGACGAGGGCCGCCTGCGGCAGGTGCTGCTGAACTACGCCGGCAACGCCATCAAGTTCACCGAGACCGGCGGGGTGCTGATCAGCGCCGAGCTTTCCGGTGAAGGCCGCGTGCGCTTCAACGTCCGCGACACCGGGCCGGGCGTCGCTCCGGAAGCCCGCGCCGCCATCTTCGAGGCCTTCGTCCAGACCGATCCTTCGCACCAGGCCCTGCTGGGCGGGGCGGGCCTGGGCCTGGCCATTGTGGCCCGCCTGGCCGGCGCCATGAACGGCGAGGCCGGGGTCGGCGGCGAATACGGCCAGGGCGCCGACTTCTGGTTCGAGGCGCCGTTCGACTTCGCGCCCGACGAACCTGTCGACTTGCCGCTGACCGGCCGCTGCGTGGCCGTCGCCTCGCCCAACGCCATGGTCCGCGAGGCCGCCGTCCGCCAGATCCGCGCCAGCGGCGGCCAGGCCTTGGCGGGCGAGACCGTCGCCGCCGCCCTGAAGGGCGCCCCGGCCGAGGCGGTGCTGCTGCTGGACGCCGCGCTCCCAAACACGAAGGGGGGCGGACCGCGCGGGGCGCCGAAGGCTCCGGCCGGCCGCGCCGCCGTCGTCCTTCTGACCCCCGAACAGCGCGACCGCATCCCCAAGCTGAAGGCCGCCGGCCTGGGCTATCTGATCAAGCCCCTGCGCCGCGCCTCGCTGATCGCCCAGGTGCTGGCGGCCCGCCCCGTCGCCAAGGCCGCCCCGGTCGAGGCCGCGCCCGCCGCCCCGGTCCACGAGGACGACCGCATCGCGCCGGCCGCCGCGCCGGGCGTCCGCGTGCTGCTGGCCGAGGACAATCCGATCAACGCCCTTCTGGCCCGCGCCCTGCTGGAGCGCGAGGGCTGCAAGGTCGACCGCATCGCCAGCGGCGACGAGGCCGTCCAGGCCCTGTCGCGCGGCTTCTACGACCTGATCCTGATGGACCTGCGCATGCCGGGCCTGAACGGCATCGAGGCCACCCGGGCCCTGCGCGAGAAGGGCGTCACCACCCCCATCGTCGCCCTGACCGCCGACGCCTTCGACGAGGACCGCCGCGCCTGCCTGGCCGCCGGCATGAACGACTTCCTGGCCAAGCCCCTCACCCCGCCCGCCCTGCGCGGCGTGCTGACCAACTGGACCCAGCTGGGCCCCCGAGGCCTCGGCTGGACGAAACCCGCGACGCGGGCCAAGGTCGCCGGCTGATGGCGGGGGCGGTCCTCGCCTCGGGGGAACGCCACCAATGACCGACGACGCCGAGGCCACGCCGCAGAAGAAGAGCCTGCTCCAGACCCTGGCCTTCTTCGGCGAGCGCCGAAGCCTGGTCATGCTGGGCCTGGGCTTCGCTTCGGGCCTGCCCTACATGCTGATCTTCGACACCCTGTCGCTTTGGCTGCGCGATGCGGGCCTGTCGCTGGCGGTGATCGGCTTCTTCAGCCTGGCCACGCTCAGCTTCTCGTTCAAGTTCCTGTGGGCGCCGCTGATCGACCGCACCAAGGTGCCGGTGCTGCACGGACTCCTGGGCCATCGCCGCGCCTGGATGCTGGCCTGCCAGGCGGTGATCATCCTGGGCCTGCTGGCCATCTCGACCGTCAATCCGGCCGCGAACCTGCCACTGATGGCGGCCATCGCCGTGATCGTCGGCTTCGCCACCGCCACCCAGGACATCGTCATCGACGCCTGGCGGATCGAGGTGGTCGACACCGACCGCCAGGGCCAGATGGCCGTGGCCGTGCAGTGGGGCTATCGCGGGGCCATGATCATGGCTGGCGCCGTGCCGCTGCTGCTGGCCGAGCGCTTCGGCTGGAACATCTCCTACCTGGCCATGGCCGGGGCCATGGCGGTGGGGGTGATAGCCACCCTGTCGGCGCCGCGCGAGGCGGCCCACGTCATTCGGCCGATCCACGCCGACGACGTCAGCCAGCCCAAGGCGCTGGAGATCGTCGAATGGTTGGTCCGCCTGGCCATCCTGGTGGTCGGCGCCCTGCTGGTCGGCTCGGGCCTGTCGGGCGACGCCAGCTTGCTGTCCAAGTTCGTCGGCGGCGAGGCCCTGGCCGACGCCTGGAAGGACAAGCAGACCGGGATCTGGCTGCAGCTGATCGGCGTGCTGGCGGGGCTGACGGTGATCGTCCTGGCCGCCTGGCCGATCCCCAAGGTGCGGACCAAGCCGGGCGTCTACCTGTCCACCGCGCTCTATTCGCCGCTGAAGGAATTCCTGACCCGCTTCTCGGGCGTGGCCGGCCTGATCCTGGCGGCGATCTGCGTCTACCGGGTGTCGGACTTCGTGCTCAACATCATGAACCCGTTCTACCGCGACATGGGCTTCTCGCTGACCGAGATCGCCGAGATCCGCAAGGTGTTCGGCATCATCGCCTCGATGGTCGGGGTGTTCCTGGGCGGGGTCGTGGTGGCCCGCTTCGGCCTGATGAAGGCCCTGATCATCGGGGCCTTCGCCCAGCCGATCAGCAACCTGATGTTCGCCCTGCTGGCCATGAGCGGCCACAACACCGGCATGCTGTTCGCCTCGATCTGCATCGACAACATCGCCGGCGGCGTCGCGGGCACCGCCCTGATCGCTTACATGTCCAGCCTGACCACGGCGGGCTTCACGGCCACGCAATACGCCCTGTTCTCCTCGCTCTACGCCCTGCCCGGCAAGCTGGTGGCCTCGCAATCGGGGCGGATCGTCGAGGCCTCGGCCCACGCGGCGGAGGTCGGCGGCCCGATCGGCGCCTTGAAGGGCCTTTTCACCCGTCTGCCGCCCGAAAGCTTCACCGCCGCCGGCGCCAAGCTGGGCGTCAGCGCCCCGGCCATGGCGGCCGGCTACACGGCCTTCTTCATCTACACCGCCCTGATCGGGGTGGTGGCCATCGCCCTGTCGTTCATGGTCGCCGCGAGACAGCCGGCGCACATGGCGGCGAAAGCCGGAAAGGACGACCCGTTCGCCTAGGTCTCGCTCTTGAGGCACACCACCTGGGCCACCCTCAGGTCGCGGCGCAGGCCGTCGGCCACGCGGCCGTAGTTCTCGGTGGTGATCGCCTCGCCCAGGGCGAAGCTTTCCGGACGGCGGCGGCTGGACTTGAGCAGGTCGCCGATCGTCTCCTGGGCGGTCGTATAGATCCGCCCCCGGCGCGGCGATTCCGCCACCGTCACGCCGATCACCCGGCCGGCGCTGTCCAGCGCCGGGGCGCCCGATAGGCCCGACAGGGTGCCCTTCAGATTGTCGGTCCGCCCGACCTCGGCCCAGACCAGCACCGGCTCGACCCGGGCGCCGCGTCCCCGGATGACCAGGTTCTCGCGACCCAGCAGGCGCGAGGTGACCTCACCCGGATGGCCCTGGGGGAAGCCGGGATGATAGGCCCGCTCTCCGCGCCGAGGCGGCTCGGCCACGCCGCGCAAGGGCACGGCCGGCGCCCCGCCGTCGGTGGTCAGTATGGCCGCGTCGCCGGACGGGTCCAGGGTGACGCGCGCCGCCACGCCCCGGCCGTCGGCCACGACGATGGCCGCCTCGCGGCAGCCGTCCACCACATGGCGGGCGGTCAGCCACGAGCCGCCGTCATCCACCGAGAAGGCCGTGCCGCTGCCGGGCTGGCCCTTCTCGGGCACCTGGACGACGACAGACGGATCGAACGGCGAGGCCGGTCCCAGCGGCAAGCCGACGTCGCCGGGCACGGGCGGCGGCGGCGGCGGGGCGTCCGAACGCTCCTGCCGGCCGACGGCCACGACCAGCAGGGCGCTGACCACCGCCCCGTAGATCAGCCAGTCGGGAAGCTTGGGGAAATGCACTGGACCCGCCCCGCTCGCCCGCCCCTAGCCGGCCACCGCGGCGGCCAGGATCAGGGCCGTGGCGATCTTGGCGCCGACCAGCAGGGCGGCCGCCGCCACCTCGCCCTCGTTGATCCGCTCGGGCAGGCCCTTGAGCAGCATGTCGGTGATGCGGAAAACCAGCAGCTGGACCGCGATGGTCGACACGCCCCACAGCACGATCTCCAGCGGCGAGACCGAGGCCGACAGCGAGGTGGCCAGCGGAATGGCCAGGCCCACCATCACCCCGCCCAGCGACAGGGCGGCGGCGGCGTTGCCCTCGCGGATCAGCTTGATCTCCTTGTGCGGGGTCAAAAGGGCGTAGAGCGCCGTGCCCAGCACCAGCATCACCAGGGTGATGCCCGCGTGCATCAGGGTCAGCGGCAGGCCGCTGGCGAAGGCCTGGATCTCGGGCGACTGGAGCTGAGACGGCATGAAGACGGTAATCCCCGGAACTTGAGGGACGCATTGCTAGCACGGGTTCGGCGGCCATGCGTAGAGGGCTCGTCGGCGACGCGATCAGCCCTCTTGATCGGCGTACCGCACCACCGCCCAGCCATAGGCCCGGATGCGCCAGGCGCCGTCTTCCCAGGCCTGGACGAACGACCAGCCGCCGTCCTCATCGAAGGGCTTGCCATCGCGGACGCCGACCCAATGGGTGGGCAGGGTGAAGTAGACCGTGTCGCCGGTGTGGCCGAAGTCCTGCGGCGCGCCGAACGCATGGCGAAGGTCGGCGATGGCCCCGACATGGCGGGCCATCAGCTCGCGCCAGTGGGAAAGGCCCGCCTGGCCCGTGAAGACGTGCGGCGGGAAGTTCTCGAGGATCGTGACCGCGCCGGTCGAGAAGACGCCGTCCAGCACGGCGAAATCGGCCGTTTCGAGGAACCGCGCCAGGGTCCGGGGGCCGGCCATCATGGCCGCGTCCGGCCCAGCGGCGCCCTGCGACATCTAGGCGGCCGCCTCGTCCTCGTCGTCCAGCACGCCGGCCATGGCCGCCATCGACAGCTTGCGCAGGGCGCTGGCGCGGACCTTCTCGCTCTCGCTCTTCAGCTGGCCGCAGGCGGCGAGGATGTCGCGGCCCCGGGGCGTGCGGATCGGCGAGGAATAGCCGGCCCGGTTCAGGATCGCGGCGAACGCCTCGATCGCCGCCCAGTCCGAGCACTGATAGTCGCTGCCTGGCCAGGGATTGAACGGGATCAGATTGACCTTGGCCGGGATGCCCTTGATCAGCTTGACCAGGGCGCGAGCCTCTTCGGGGCTGTCGTTGACGCCCTTCAGCATCACGTACTCGAAGGTCACCCGGCGGGCGTTGCTGATCCCCGGATAGGCGCGGATGCCGGCCATCAGCTGGTCCAGCGGATACTTCTTGTTCAGCGGCACCAGCACGTCGCGCAGCGGATCGTTGGTGGCGTGCAGGCTGATGGCCAGCATGGCCTGGGTCTTCTCGCCCAGGGCCTGCAACTGCGGCACCACGCCCGAGGTCGACACCGTGATCCGGCGACGCGAGATGGCGATGCCCTCGTTGTCGCTGATGATCTCGATGGCGTCGGCCACCTGGCCCAGATTGTAGAGCGGCTCGCCCATGCCCATGAACACGATGTTCGACAGCAGGCGGTCTTCCTTGTCGGACGGCCATTCGGCCAGGTCGTCCTTGGCGATCTGCACCTGGGCCACGATCTCGGCGGCGGTCAGGTTGCGCACCAGGGCCTGGGTGCCGGTGTGGCAGAAGCTGCAGTTGAGCGTGCAGCCCACCTGGCTGGAGACGCACAGGGCGCCGGCCCGGCCGACCGACGGGATGTAAACGGTCTCGACCTCGATACCCGGCCCCATGCGGATCAGCCACTTGCGGGTGCCGTCCTTGGACACTTGGCGCTCGACCACCTCGGGACGCGCCACGGTGAACCGCTCGGCCAGCCGAGCCCGGGTCTCCTTGGCCACGTCGGTCATGGCCGCGAAATCGGTGACGCCGCGATGGTGCATCCAGCGAAACAGCTGGGTGGCGCGCATCTTGGCCTTGCCGTGCTCGACCACGCCGCTCTCGGTCAGGGCGGCGACCAGCTGCGGGCGGGTCAGGCCCGACAGGTTGGTCAGGGGCTTGGGAGCATCGGGCTTTTCAGCCATGCGCGACAGGTCGAGGGTGACGCTCAAGGGGCGGTCCGGGGGCAAGGATTTTCAGGATCGAGGCGAGGATATAGCAGCTCGCGCCGCTTTTTCCAAAAGGACGGGGCGTCGCGGCGCCGCGGGGCGCGTGAGGCGGATTCACCATCGTCGTTTGCCGCCTGTTCACCGTCCTGGGCGACAATGCCCGATCTCTGGGGAGTCGGGCCTTGCTCATGACCACGTGGAAACGCCTTGCGACGCGCCTCGCCGCACGCCTTGTCGCGCCCTGGGGCCGCGACGAGCGCGGGGCCATCGCCGTGCAGTTCGCCCTGCTGCTGCTCCCCATCACCATCCTGGCCTTCGCCCTGATCGACGTCAGCCGGGCCAGCGTCCAGAAGCGCCAGCTGCAGGACGCCCTGGACGCGGCCACCCTGATGGCCGCCCGCTCGACCGCGACCACCAACGCCGACCTCGACACCATCGGCGACGCCGCCCTGGCCACCGAGATGAGCGGCTTGGGCGTGAGCCTGACCTCCGGCAACTCGACCTTCCAGCTGGGCGACGACAACACCGTGGTCGGCACGATCCAAGGCGTGATCATCAAGCCGATCATCGCCAATCTCTGGAGCAAGACCGACACGCCGATATCGGCCACCTCGACCGTGATGCGCTCGGTCAACAAGCTGGAAGTGGCCCTGGTGCTGGACAATACCGGCTCGATGGCCAGCAGCCTGGGCAAGGGCGGCAGCAAGATCGACGCCCTGATCACCGCCTCCCAATCGCTGGTCGACGTGCTGGCCGCCGCCGCGAGCCGCGCCACCGAGACCGACGCGGTCAAGCTCGCCGTGGTGCCGTTCTCGATGACGGTCAATGTGGGCGCCACGACCCCGAGCGCGGTCACCTGGCTGCGCGGCAGCCTGCCCTCGACCTATGGGGCCGACACCTTCAACGACGGCGCGCGTCCGGATCGTTTCGCGCTGCTGACCGCCATGGGCCTGAGCTGGAGCGGCTGCATCGAAAGCCGGCCGGCCCCCTACGATGTCACCGACGACGCCGCCGATGCGTCCACGCCGGCCAGCATGTTCGTGCCGTTCTTCGCGCCCGACGAGCCGGATTCCTCGTACAAGATCTACAAGAGCTCCGGCTCGAGCAGCACCTATACCTATACCAACTCGGTTTCGAACGACTACGCCAAGGACTACCTGGCCAGCCCCAACGCCTGGAACTCGGAGACCGCGTTTCTCCGCCGCCAGGGCCTGACGTCCAAGTACGTGGCGGCCAACCTGCGCAGCGGCGCGAGCGACGTGGACGGCGGCCCCAACGACGGCTGCGGCATCACCAGCGTGCTCAAGCTGACCAACCTGAAGAGCTCGGGCGGCACCAATACCGTCAAGGCCAAGCTCAAGACGATGGTCGCGTCGGGCAACACCAACGTGGCCATGGGCGCGATGTGGGGCTGGCACATGATCTCGCCCAACAGCCCGTTCGCCTCGGCCGCGCCGGCGGACGCCAAGATCTCGGCCTATGGGACCAAGAACACCACCAAGGTGATCGTGCTGCTGACCGACGGCGACAACGTCATGAGCGAGAGCAACAACGAAAACGACTCCACCTACAGCGGCTACGGCTATGTCTGGCAGGGGCGCCTGAAGAACAAGTCTGGCACGGCCTTGGTGGCCGGTTCCAGCGCGACCGACCGCATGAACGCCATCGACGACCGGCAGTTGATGGTGTGCTCAAACGCCAAGGCCAAGGGCATCCAGATCTATTCGATCGGCGTGGGCGTGTCCTCGCACTCCAAGGGAATCTTGCAGGCCTGCGCGAGCAAGTCGGACATGTATTACGACGTCACCGACGCGGCCCAGCTGACCTCGGTGTTCAACACCATCGCCGGCTCCATCCAGAACCTGCGGATCACGAAATAAGGACCGCTCTTCCCTCTCCCCTTGCGGGAGAGGGTGGCCTCGCGGAGCGAGGTCGGGTGAGGGGTTGAAGAACAGAAACGCCGCGACCAGCCTTTCAGCTGTCGCGGCGTTTTGCGTCTGTGCGACCCCTCATCCGTCGGCTTGCGCCGACACCTTCTCCCGCAAGGGGAGAAGGATCCGCTCCCTACGCCAGCTTGATCTCGCGCAGACGCTGCTGGAGGAACTCGTCGGCGGTGATCGATTCCGGATAGCGGTCCGGATTTTCGGCCGTGATCGTGTTGGGCAGGGTCTTGATCTCGTAGTCCGACGCGAAGTGCAGGAAGAACGGCGTCGAATAGCGCGCCACGCCGCGGCGCTCGGGCGGCGGGTTCTGCACGCGGTGGATCGTCGAGGGCAGGACGTGGTTGGTCAGGCGCTCCAGCATGTCGCCGATATTGACGACGATGCAGCCCGGGGGCGGGTTGATCGGCAGCCAGTCGCCGTTGCGGTCCAGGAGTTCGAGACCCCCTTCTTCCGCGCCGAGCAGGAGCGTGATGGTGTTGATGTCGCCGTGGGCCCCGGCCCGCACGCCGGTGGCGTCCTGCGGGATCGGCGGATAGTGCAGCAGGCGCAGCACGCTGTTGCCGTTCTCGACGGTCGGCTTGAAGAAGTCGCGGTCCAGCTTCAGATAGGTGGCGATGGCCTCCAGCACCTTGCCGCCCATGGTGTCCAGCGCGTTGTAGAGCCAGGACACATCGTGCTTGAAGGCCGGAATCTCGGCGGGCCAGACGTTGTCGGCCATGGTGGCGCGGAAGCGGTGGCCGGGCGGCAGGTCGCGGCCCATGTGCCAGAATTCCTTCAGGTCGTGGTGCGTGGCGCCCTTGGCGGTCTCGACCCCGAACGGGATGTAGCCGCGCGCCCCACCCTTCACCCCGGCATATTGCTTCTTGGTCTCGACCGGCAGGGCGAAGAAGGCCTTGGTGTCGGAAATGGCCGCGTCGATGCGGTCCTGCGGCAGGTCGTAGTCGGACAGCACCGCGAATCCGTAGCGCTCGAACGACGCGCCCAGCTCCTGGGCGAACCGCTGGAAGTCCTTCGAATAGAGGGTGAACGAGACGGGTTCGATGGCGGATGCGGACACGGGCTTGAGCCTCGAAATGAAGTAAGACCGCGCTTACTACACCGGCCGGGGCCGGAGCGCCAAGCGCGGCGGAGGGTTTGTTCATCCCCGGGTCATCGGCGATGTCGGAACTTGACCATGGACGGGGCGTTCTGCCTGCCAAGGGATCACACGGCGCGCCGTGGGATCAAGAGCGGCTGACTACCTAGCCCGCTCGGGACGCCAAGACACGACGCCAAAGAGGAAGACCGACATGATTAAGAAAACCGCCATCGGCCTGGCTTTGACGGGCGTGCTCGCCCTGGGCGCCTGCACCACCACCGACCCCTATACCGGCATGCCCGTGCGCAACAACACCGGCACCGGCGCCCTGACCGGCGCGGGCATCGGCGCGGCCCTGGGCTATCTGACCAACACCAACAAGGGCGAGCAGGGCCGCAAGAACGCCCTGATCGGGGCCGGCATCGGCGCCCTGGCCGGCGGCGCGGTCGGCAACTACATGGACCGTCAGCAGGCCGACTTCCGCCGCAGCCTGGAAGGCTCGGGCGTGATGATCCGCCGCAACGGCGACCAGATCGTGCTGGTCATGCCCAGCGACGTCACCTTCGCGGTCGACAAGTCCGAAGTGCAGCCGCAGTTCACCCGCGTGCTCGACGACGTGGCCCGCACCCTGAACGCCTATCCCCAGACCACCATCGACATCGTCGGCCATGCCGACAGCAGCGGTCCGGACGACTACAACCAGGCCCTGTCGGAGCGTCGCGCCGGCTCGGTGGCCAGCTACCTGACCAATGTCGGCCGGGTCCTGCCCGACCGGGTCTTCGTGGCCGGCCAGGGCGAGCGCCAGCCGATCGCCAGCAACGACACCGCCGAAGGCCGCGCCCAGAACCGCCGGGTGGAGATCATCCTGCGCCCGCTGACGAAGTAGACCGATCACCGGCCGGGGACACACGCATGCGTGTGTCCCCATCAGCCAGCGCCGTGAGGTGGGAAGGGTGCGAAGCGCCCGGGCCTCGCCCGGATGATTTGCAGTTTTGAATACCGTTTCGACGACGCTAGAGCGCTTCGCGCGACCGTTATCCGAAAGCCCGCGACGCTGAACCCTGTTAGGGCCTCGCCGCCTTGAAGCCTCCGACGGGCGGAACCAGGCCAACGCGCCCGGTCCCGGACCGCGAGCGCATCACCGCCCGCCTGCTGTTCTGCCGGCCCCCATCCAACGCCGTTTATTTTCGAGGCCCGGCCGGCACCAGATGGACGAGGTTGGTCCTCCGAAGAGGACCACCGACAGAGCTTCCCGCTCGATCGCCCCCGAAAGCCGCAACGGTCGCCGTACGTGCGCCCTTCCCGTGCTTTCAGGTGGGATAAGGATACGGCAGGTCCGGAGCGTGGGGATAAGTTAGGTCGAGAAAGTTCAAGCGATTGAAATCGCTGAACTCCGGTCGCTATTCGCTGAGGATAGAGCCTGCTGATGGGGACACACGCATGCGTGTGTCCCCAGCCGTGGCCGCTGAATCGCAGGGGACATGCAATCACGGCAAGACCTCGGCGGGCTGATCAACGGCCTTGAAGTGAGTGCGTGTCCCCACCTTCGGACACGACGCCCGCCAGGCTCAGCGGACGACTTTGGGGACACGCACTCACCCTAGGCGCCCTGCCCACCGGCCGACGCTCTGCCGTGAGTGCATGTCCCCTTCACGGGTAGGGAGACGCCTCGACGGCCCCCATCACGGCCGTCCGCCTATGCGCCAACGCCTCGGCCACGTGCACGCGCTTCACGCCGGCCGCGCCTTCCAGGTCGGCGATGGTGCGGGCCAGGCGCAGGACGCGGGTCCAGCCTCGGGCGCTGATCTGGCCGGTCTCGGCGGCGCGGGCCAGGAGGCCCCGGCCGGCTTCGTCCAGATCGACGATCTTCTCCAGGAAGCGCCCCTCGGCCCGGCCGTTCAGGGCCTCGGCTCCCGGCGGGGCGCCCTCGATTCCCTCGGCCCGCTCGAACTGCAGGCGGCGCGCCTGGGCCACCCGGGCGGCGACCTCGGCCGTGCCTTCCGAAGGCGGCGGCAGGGCCAGGTCGGCGGCGGTGACGGCGGGCATGTCGACGGCCAGGTCGATGCGATCCATCAGCGGCCCGCTGACCCGGCCCTGGTAGTCGCGGATGCAACGCGGGGCCTTGCCGCACGCCCCGCGCCCGGCCCCGCCGTGACCGCAGCGGCAGGGGTTCATCGCCGCCACCAGCTGCACCCGGGCCGGATAGCGCACATGGGCGTTGGCGCGGGCCACCATCACCTCGCCGGTCTCCAGCGGACCGCGCAGGCTGTCCAGGGCCTGGACCCCGAACTCGGGCAACTCGTCCAGGAACAGCACGCCGTTATGGGCCAGCGACACCTCGCCCGGCTTGGCCTTCAGCCCGCCGCCGGTCAGGGCCGCCATCGAGGCGCTGTGGTGCGGGGCGCGATAGGGCCGGGCGCGGGTCAGGGTTCCCTTGGCGATCAGTCCCGCCACGGAATGGACCATCGAGGTCTCAAGGAGCTCGGTCGAGGTCAGCGGCGGCAGGAGGCCCGGCAGGCGCTGGGCCAGCATCGACTTGCCCGAGCCGGGCGGGCCGCAGAACAGCAGGTTGTGGCCGCCGGCCGCGGCGATCTCCAGCGCCCGCTTGGCGTGCTCCTGGCCCTTGACGTCGCGCAGGTCCTTGGCCGCCTCGCCCTCGACCACCGGACCGGGCGACGGGGCCGACAGGATCTGGCCGCCCCGGAAGTGGTTGATCAGCGCCACCAGAGAACGCGGGGCCAGGATGCGCGTGCCGCCGGCCCAGGCCGCCTCCGGTCCGCTGGCCTCGGGACAGATCAGCCCCAGGTCCATGGCCCCGGCCGCCATGGCGGCGGGCAGGGCTCCGGCGGCCGGCACGATCCGTCCGTCCAGGGACAGTTCGCCCATCGCCGCCCAGCCGTCGAGCGCGTCGATGGGAATGACCCCCATGGACGCCATCACGGCCAGGGCTATGGGCAGGTCGTAGTGGCTGCCCTCCTTGGGCATGTCGGCCGGCGCGAGATTGGCGACGATGCGCCGGCTGGGCATCGACAGGCCCAGCCCCGCGAACGCGCCTCGCACCCGCTCGCGGCTTTCGGCCACGGCCTTGTCGCCCAATCCGACCAGAACGAACCGCGTCTCGCCGCCCGTGAGCTGCACCTCGACGTCGACGCGGCGCGCCTCCACGCCCTCGAACGCGACGGTGACAACCTTTGCCGCCATTGGGTTTTTCGCCCTTTTCCCCACCGATTTATCCACAAGCCAAGCATGGCCGTTGGAGCGGAGCAAGAACGAAAAACGAACGTTTCAGGAAAGTGTGACGATTCAGTCGTCTACAGGTAGGTCTTCATCCTGCGGTAGAGCTTAGCTCGGCGATCCGATCCCAGAGGATCGCCGCGGCGTCGGCGCCGCCGAACCGCTTGAGCTGCTGGGCGCCGGTGGGCGAGGTGACGTTGATCTCGGTCAGATATTCTCCGATCACGTCGATGCCCACGAACAGCAAGCCGCGCTTCTTCAGTTCCGGGCCGATGATGGCGCAAAGCTCCAGGTCGCGGGCGGTCAGGTCCACCGCCTCGGCCCGGCCGCCGACCCGCAGGTTCGACCGCACCTGGCCGGCGGCCGGCACGCGGTTGACCGCGCCCACCGGCTCGCCGTGCACCAGCAGGATGCGCTTGTCGCCCTTGCTCACGGCCGGGACGAATTTCTGGGCGATCACCTGCTCGCGGCCGATCATGGCGTGCAGTTCCAGCAGGGCGTCGAGATTGGGGTCGTCGGCCAGCAGCCGCGCCACGCCCGAGCCGCCGCCGCCGTAGAGGGGCTTGAGCACGATGTCGCCGTGCCGGGCGCGGAAGTCGTAGATCGCTTCGTGGTCGGACGTGATCAGGGTGGGCGGCTGCACGCCCGGGAAGTCGGTGACGAACAGCTTCTCGGGCGCGTTGCGCACTTCCGCCGGGTTGTTCACCACCAGAGTGTGGGGGTGGACCTTCTCCAGAAAGTGGGTGGCGGTGATGTAGGCCATGTCGAACGGCGGATCCTGGCGCATCAGCACCACGTCGACGTCGTCCTTCATGTCCAGGACCACGGTCTCGCCCAGCTGGGCGTGGGCGCCCTGGGTCTTGGTCAGCACCAGCGGCTGGGCCCGGGCGAACACCCGGCCGTCTTCCATCGACAGCTTGTCGGGCGTGTAGAACCACAGCCTGTGGCCGCGTTGCTGAGCCTCCCACATCATCAGGAAGGTGGTGTCGGTTTCGATGTTGATCCCCAGGACGGGATCCATCTGGACGGCGACTCTCAGCGACATGGGGACTCCGGGGCTTTGTTCGCGCAGACCTAGACGGTCCTCGGCGACGATTGTCTAGTTAGGTTCGAACGGCGCGATTGCGAGAGGCCTTCTCCTCCCTCGTGAAACGGGGGAGGTGTCCGCGCAGCGGACGGAGGGGGCGTCAGGGGCGGTGGCCGGACGCCCCCTCCGTCACGATGCGTATCCGCATCGCGCCACCTCCCCCGCTTCGCGGGTGAGGAGGAAAGCTAGTTCAAGCCGCGGTTGTCGTAGCGCGCCTGGCACGCCACCACCTCGGGCATGCGGGTCTCGGCCCAGTCGATCATCAGCCGCAGGGCCGACAGCAGGTCCCGGGCGAGGGGCGTTATGCCGTAGGTCACCGTCACCGGAACCGTGGCCTCGACCCGCCGGGTGACCAGGCCGTCGCGCTCCAGCGAGCGCAGGGTCTGGGTCAGCATCTTCTGCGACACGCCCCGGATGCGGCGCTTCAGGTCGCTGAAGCGCATGTCGGCGTCGCCCAGGAGCATCAGGATCAGCACGCTCCACTTGTCGCCGACGCGGTCCAGCAGCCTGCGGGTGGGACAGTCGGCGGCGAACACGTCGCCCCGCGCGCCGATGGCGGCGACGCCGGCCGGCAGGCCGCCGTCCGGACCGGTTTCCTGGAGGTGACCAAGGGAGGGAAAGGTGCCGTCTTGCATGGTGGGTTTCTCTAGCGCACCTGGTCACCGATGGAAACCAAGGAGACTCCCATGAAGGTCGCGGTTCTCGGCGCCAGTGGTCGCGCCGGCTCGGAAATCACCCAGGAACTGGCCGCGCGCGGTCACCAGGTGCTGGCCGTAGCCCGCAAGCCGGACGCCATTGCCACCGCGCCGGGCGTGACGGCGACGGCGGGCGACGCCGCCGATCCCGCCGCCCTGGCCGAGTTGATCAAGGGCAGCGACGCGGTGATCAGCGCCCTGCATTTCGATGTTTCGGCGCAGACCCTGCTGTCGGCCCTGCGCCAGGCAGGCGTCGGGCGGCTGTTGGTCACGGGCGGCGCGGCCAGCCTGGAGGTCGCCCCCGGCCTGCGCCTGATCGACACCCCGGACTTCCCCGAGGAGTGGAAGGTGTTCGCCCAAGGGGGCATCGCCTTCCTGGAGGCGCTGCGCGGCGAGACCACGATCGACTGGACCTTCTTCTCGCCGGCCGCCTTCATCTTCGAGGGGCCGCGCACCGGGACCTTCCGCCTGGGCGGCGATCAACTGGTCACGGACGCGGCGGGCGACAGCAGGATCAGCTTCGCCGACTACGCCATCGCCATGGTCGACGAGCTGGAGCAGCATCGCCATGGCCGCGCGCGGTTCACGGCCGCGTACTAGCCGTCAGGCCGCCTTGGCCGCGCGCCGGCCCTTCACGGTCAGGGCGATGGCCGAGACCAGGAAGTAGAAGGCCCCGAACGCCGCATAGGGGGCGACGATGGTGACCAGCGGCGCGGCGCCGGGGGCGGCGGCCTTGCTGATGAAGTGGCCGCCGGCCAGGGCCGACTGGGCGCCGCTCAGCACCATCGCCCACTGGGCCCCGAAGGTCCGCCAGCGGCGCACGCCGGCGGCCAGTTGCAAGAGGCCCGCCAGGATCGCCCAGGCGCCGAACAGCACCAGCACCAGGCGCGGGTCGAACTGCAGCCCGGCCAGGACGCCCAGGGCGACCAGGAGGCTGACCACGGTGTTGAAGGCCTGGGGCGCGTTGGCTTGGAAGCCTCCATTGGCGCGGGCGTCCAGGGCGTTGGCCAGGGCGTCCCAGGCCGGATAGGCCACCAGCAGAGCGCCGCCGACCAGGGGCTGGGCCGCGCCGATGGTGAAGGCGGCCGCCACCCAGGCGGCGGCCACGCCGGCCCGGAGGAAATAGTAGCGCTTCAGCGCGTCGGCGGCGGTGTGCTCGGCCATGTCCGGCCTCCCTGATGAAAACATGAATGTCGCGACATTTGATGTCACGACATATATCCGTATCGAACGACCCCGACCGCTGTCGAGTCATTATTTGTCACGACATCTATTTTCGCGTTACAGACGGGGCAGGAGCTTCCCGTGACCGACACCCGCCGCGCCCTCACGCTCGACGACCAGCTGTGCTTTTCGCTGTATGGCGCCAGCCTGGCGATCAACCGCGCCTACAAGCCGCTGCTCGACGCGCTGGAGATCACCTATCCGCAGTACCTTGTGCTCAGTACGCTGTGGGAGGTGGACGGCCAGAGCGTGGGCGCCATCGCCGAGCGGCTGGGGCTGGACTCCAGCAACGTCACCCCGCTGGTCAAGCGGATGGAGGCGGCGGGCCTCCTGTCGCGCGAACGCAACCCCGCCGACGAGCGCCAAGTGGTGGTCAGCCTGACCGACCACGGCCGCGACATGCAGGCCCGCAGCGCATGCCTGGGCCAGACCCTGTTCGCCTCGGCCGCCATGAGCCCCGCCCAGCTGATCCAGCTGAACAAGGACGTGCAGGCCTTCCGCGATTCGGTGGCGCGGTTCGTGACGGAGCGGCCGGCGCAGTAACCACGGCCGGGGACATGCACTTGTGCGTGTCCCCAACAACACGCGCCGCGCCAAGATCTGGGGACACGCGCATGCGCATGTCCCCGGCCGCGCTAATTGAGTCTGAGCCTCACCCGCTCCCGCGCCGCGCGGGCGGCGATGGCCGCGCCGCCGTCCAGGACCTGGGCGTGGGACAGGGCCTGCAGCGCCCCGGCCAGGGCGCCCTGGCCCTCGCGGGCGGCGGCGACGTCGAGCCAGGGGTGGTGGTCGGTGGGGTCCAGCAGGGCGCGGCGCAGGGCCGAGCGCTCGGCGCGGCCCCAGTCGCGGGCCTGCTGGGCGCGGGCGAAGATGTTGTTCTGCAGGCGGATCAGCACGGCCCGGTCCGGGATCGGGCTCATCAAGACGTCCAGCTTGGCGGCCACGTCGGGCATCAGCCCCGTGCGCAGAGCCCGGCGCGACAGCTCAGACGGCAGCACCACCCGCCCCTCGCTGAACGGATCGAGCGCCAGCGGCCCCTCGTCGGTCTCGATGCGCAGCAGGAAGTGGCCGGGGAAGTCGACGCCGTTCAGGTCCAGGCCGCAGGCTCGGCCGGCGTGCAGGTAGAACACCCCCAGCGCCACGGGCAGGCCCTTGCGGCGCTCGGCGATGGCGATGACGTCGGCGTTGTCAGGGTGGTCGTAGGTGATCAGGTCGCCCGACAGGCGCAGGTCCCCGGCCATGGCCTCGGCCAGGGCCTCCTCGGGCGATTCGGCCTTGAGCCGGTCGGTCAGGCGCTCGACGGCCGCCTGGGCCAGGTCGCGGGCCGCGCCATAGTCGCGGTCGGGATCGTCGTGCACGGCGCAGGCCAAGGCCGCCTCGAACAGCGGGAAGTCCTTGTCCGCCGCGCGGCCGGCGTCGGTCAGCAGGGCTTCGGCCTCTTCCCGGGTCATTGGCCGTCCATCCAGGCATTGACCACGTGTCGGGGTGGGCGGCCGGGGGCCAGGGCGATCAGGTCCAGGCGGATGGCGGCGTCGCGCAGGCCGGCGCGTCCGGCGGCGACGTGGGCGCCCGCGCGGCGAAGACGGGCCCGCTGTTCGTAGGTCACCGCTTCCAGCGCCGCCTCCAGACTGGTCCTGCTCTTGACCTCAACAACGGCCAGGACGCCGCCCCGTTGCGCCAGGAGGTCGATCTCGCCGAAGGGCGTCGCCAGGCGGAAACCCAGGATCCGGTAGCCCTTGGCCATCAGCCACAGCGTCGCGACCACCTCGGCGCGCCGTCCCGACAGCCGGGCGGCCGCGCCGCGCGTGCGCCGCTCGCCCTGTCTCTGGGCCTGGCGTTCCGGGCGGACCGCGCTCATCCGGCCTCCTTGATCGCCAGGGCCTGGCGGTAGAGGTCCTTGCGTGAGAGGCCCAGCGCCTTGGCCACCTCGGACGCCGCCTCGCCCAGGGGCAGGCGGGCCATGGCCTCGCGCAGGGCCGCTTCGGCGTCGTCGGCGCTGGCGACCTTGTCCTCGCCGGGCCCCACCAGGATGACGATCTCGCCCTTGGGGGCCGTAAAGCGAGGATCGGCGGCCAGCTGGTCCAGCGGGCCGCGCACGCAGGTCTCGTAGAGCTTGGTCAGCTCGCGGCAGACGGCGGCCGGGCGGTCGGGTCCGAACACGGCGGCCATGTCGGCCAGGCTGTCGGCGACGCGCGAGGCGCCCTCGTAGAAGATCAGGGTGGCGCGGACATGGGCGAACTCCTCCAGGAAGGTCCGCCGCGCGGCGCTCTTGGGCGGGGGGAAGCCCGCGAACAGGAACCGCTCGGTGGGCAGGCCCGCCAGGGTCAGGGCCGCCAGGGCCGCCGAGGCGCCAGGGATGGGGATCACGTCGTGGCCGGCCGCGATGGCCTCGCGGGCCAGGCGGAAGCCAGGGTCGGAGACCATCGGCGTGCCCGCGTCCGAGACCAGGGCCACACGCTCGCCGGCCTCCAGCCGCTCCAGAATCCCCGGGATCGTCCGCTCGGCCACGTGTTCGTCGTGGCGCTCCAGCCGGGTGCGGATGCCGTAGGCCGACAACAACTTTCCGGTGACGCGGGTGTCCTCGGCCAGCAGCACGTCGCAGGCGGCCAGCACGTCCAGGGCCCGCAAGGTGATGTCGCGCAGGTTCCCGATCGGCGTCGCCACCAGATAGAGCCCCGGCGCCAGCGGCGCGTCGGAGAGAGCAGGCGGGGCTAGCTGGCGGCTCAAGGGCGAACTTTCCTATGGCGCTGGCGTCCGAAACGCGACGCTTGGCGCAGGGTTATCAGGTCGCGAGCGTTCCTGTCAGCCGGTCCAGTACAAGTCGGCCCGTTCGGGTGGCGCGGAGACGGTCCGGATCGTCGACCAGAAGGCCGTCCTGGACCAGGGCTTTCACCTTCGGCGTGTCGGGCGAGAGGGCCAGCGGGGCGACTTCGGCATAGGCCACGCCGTCGTCGATCCGCAGCCCCAGCAGCAGGCGCTCCTCGGCCGCCTCCAGGGCGGTGAGGGCCTCGCGCTCGAAGCCGACGCCGCTCTCGGCGACGGCGCGGATGTAGTCGGCGATGCCCCGCTGGGCCGTGGTGGCCAGCTTGCCGTCCGGCAGGGTGAGGCGGCCATGCGCCCCGGGGCCGACCCCGACATAGTCGTGGCCGCGCCAGTAGACGAGGTTGTGGCGCGAGCGGGCCGCCGCGCCCCGGGCGTGGTTGGAGACCTCGTAGGCGTCGAAGCCGTGCGCCTCCAGCACGCCTTGCGTGGTCTCGAACAGGGCGGCGGCCAGGTCCTCGTCGGGCACCACCAGCTTGCCCCGGCCCACGGCCCGGTCGAAGGCGGTGCCGGCCTCGATGGTCAGCTGGTAGGGCGAGACGTGCTCGGGGCCCATGGCCAGCAGGTCTGAGAGCTCCGTCGTCCAGGCCTCCACCGTCTGCCCGGGCCGGGCGTAGATCAGGTCGGCCGACAGGCGCGGGAAGGCCTTGGCCGCCACGTTCAGGGCCCGCCGCGCCGAGTCGGCGTCGTGGTTGCGGCCCAACAGCGCCAGGGCCGCGTCGTCCAGGGCCTGGACGCCCAGCGACAGCCGCGCCACCCCGGCCGCCGCCAGGGCCTCGAAGCGGTCGGTTTCGGCGTCGGTGGGATTGGCCTCCAGGCTGATCTCCAGATCGTCAGCCGGCGCCCACAGGGCCTTGGCCGTCTCGATCACCCGGGCCACCTGCGCCGGATCCATCAGCGAAGGCGTGCCGCCGCCGAAGAAGATCGACAGCAGGGCGCGCGGGCCGGTCAGGGCGCGCTGGGCCGTCAGATCGGCGACGATGGCGTCGGCCAAGGCCGCCTGCTCGTCGGTCCTGCCCCGGTCGCGCACGACGTTGAAGTCGCAATAGGGGCAGATGCGGGCGCAGTAGGGCCAATGGACATAGACGCCCAGCGGTGGCCCATCCCTTGGTAAGACGTCACTCAAACAGCGCCGCCTTCAGCTTGGCGAAGGCCACGGCGCGGTGGCTCATGGCGTCCTTGGCGGCCGGCTCCATCTCGCCGAAGGTCTGCTCGAAGCCGTTCGGCACGAAGATCGGGTCGTAGCCGAAGCCACGGTCGCCGCGCGGCGGGAAGGTCAGGGTCCCGTGGACCTCGCCCTGCACCACCACCGCCGGGCCACCGTTGGGCCAGGCCACGGCCAGGGCGCAGGTGAACCAGGCGGCGCGCTCCTCCGAGCCGGTCTCCTCGATCCGCTCGGCCACCTTGTCCATGGCCATGGCGAAGTCCTTCTCCGGCCCCGCCCAGCGCGCCGAATAGATGCCGGGAGCGCCGTCCAGCGCCGCCACCGACAGGCCCGAATCGTCGGCCAGGGCGATCTGGCCCGACAGGTCGGCGGCGTGGCGGGCTTTCAGCAGAGCGTTGCCGACGAAGGTGGTCTCGGTCTCGTCCGGCTCGGGCAAGCCCAGGGCCCCGGCGGCCAGCACCTCGAACCGGCCGTCCAGCAGGGCGTGCAGCTCCTTGGCCTTGCCCGGATTGTGCGTCGCGGCCACGAGCTTGGTTCCGGCGTCCAGCTTCAGCGTCATCGGGCGTCTCCTCGGGAAAACCATGCCTAAGAGGTCTCTACTCCTCCATGTGGCCCCGCGCCCGCAAGGTTTTCGGACGGGGACATGCACTTGTGCGTGTCCCCAACCACAAGCGCGGCCGCATCGGCCTTCGCAGCAAATTCCGTGCGCCTGATGGGGACACGCACAAGTGCATGTCCCCGGCCGCGATGCCGAACGCGTGGCCCCGACGCCACACCCCTGTGTGATCCCTCCGCGAGGGGCGATCATTACAGAGGTTTAATATCGTTTATCGATAAGCGACATTGGTCCGGAGAAAATCGCCGCCTATCTTGCGGTCATGGGAGGCGCGCCATAGGGACGCGGCCCCGCATCCGATCCGAAGGCCCGCCATGTCCGCCGCCAGACTGTTCCGCATCGTCGACGCCGTCGCCACTCGCGTGGCGACCCTGACGCTGATCGCCGGTCTGCCGCTCGCCGCCGTGACCTTCGCCCTCAAGACGTTCTGACCCCGCCTTTGACCGCCCCGCGCTGAACGGGGCATGGTCGGCGTTCTGCTTGAAGGATGGGGAAGAGCGGATGCGCGCCTTGGGGCCAGGTTCGGTATCGAGTTTCCTGAAGATCATTCTCGACGTGATCTACGTAGGCCTGTGGGTCTGGGTCAGCCTGCTGGCCATTTTCACGGTGGCGGTGCTGCTGCTCAGCTTCAATCCGGAGCTGATCACCGCGCGCCTGCACATCGGCGGCTCGATCGACGAGCTGATCAGCAAGGGGCCGCTGTTCGCCGGCGCCCTGGGGGCCTGGGCACTCTTGTCCGGCGGCTGGATGGTGATCGTCGAGCGCCTGCGACGGGTGTTCTCGACCCTGACCGCCGGCGACCCGTTCCACCCGGACAATGTCCGCCGCCTGCGGGTGGTGGGCCTCGTCCTCGCCGCCCTGGAGATCGGCCACTACATCTTCGCCGCCCTGGCCAAGTGGCTGGCCCCGGACACCAAGATGGTCGACGGCTCGTTCAGCCTGAGCGCCTGGTTTCCGGTCCTGGTGGTGTTCGTCCTGGCCGAAGTCTTCCGCGAAGGCGCCCGCCTTCGGCGGGAGGCCGAACTGACAATCTGACGCGAGAAGAACAAGACAATGGCCATCCGCGTGCAACTGGACCGCATCCTGCTGGAACGACGCATGTCGCTGACCGAGCTGTCGGATCGGGTCGGCGTGACCATCGCCAACCTGTCGATCCTCAAGACCGGCAAGGCCCGCGCGGTGCGCTTCACGACGCTGGACGCCCTGTGCCGCGAGCTGGACTGCCAGCCGGGGGATCTGATGACCTATGAGCCGGGTCCGGGGCATACGCACGAAGAGGATTGATCTCCACTTGCCCCCACCTGACCGCTACGCGGTCTGTCCGCCCCCATAGGGGGCGGAGCCGCACGTCCAGCTCTTCCCCCTACGGGGGAAGACGACCGCGAAGCGGTCCGTAGGGGGCAAGCGTCCCGTGGCGGGGCGCTACTTCGAAACCGCTTCCCGCTGCTTCACGAACAGCTCCCCGATCCCCTTCTCCGCCAGGGCGAACAAGGTGTCGAACTCGCCGCGGGTGAAGCCGCGCTTCTCGCCGGTGGCCTGGATCTCGACGATGTCGCCGCTGTTGGTCAGCACGAAATTGCTGTCGGCCTCGGCGCTGGAGTCTTCCTCGTAGTCGAGGTCGAGCACCGGGGTGTCCTTGAAGACGCCGCACGAGACGGCCGCCACCTGGCCCAGGATCGGGTCGGTCTTCAGCACGCCCTCCTCGATCAGGTAGTTGACCGCGATGCGCAGGGCGACCCAGGCGCCGGTGATGGCGGCCGTGCGGGTGCCGCCGTCGGCCTGGATGACGTCGCAGTCCAGGCTGATCTGGCGCTCGCCCAGGGCCTTCAGGTCGACCACGGCGCGCAAGGAACGGCCGATCAGGCGCTGGATTTCCTGGGTGCGGCCGCTCTGCTTGCCTTGCGCGGCCTCGCGGCGGCCCCGGGTGTGGGTGGCGCGGGGCAGCATGCCATATTCGGCCGTGACCCAGCCGGCGCCCTTGTTGCGCATCCAGCCGGGGACGTTCTCCTCGACCGTGGCGGTGACCAGCACCTTGGTGTGGCCGAAGCTGACCAGGCACGAGCCCTCGGCATAGCGGTTGACGCCGGTCTCCAGCGTGACGTCTCGCGTTTGGTCGGCGGCGCGTTCGGACGGACGCATGGGAAACTCCGGGGCTTTGCGTGATAGGATTGCGCCGCTTATCCTACCGAAGACGGGATCGTCCAACCCCGTCGAAATCCGAGGGTCCGGCCGTGGGTCCTGTCCGGACGCGTTCGAAGGCGACATGACACAGCTGTTTTCGGGGTTTTCCGCTCAGACTCCCAGCCTCACGGACCTGGACGCCCGCGCTCGCGATATCTTCCGCCGGGTGGTGGAATCCTACCTGGAGACCGGCGAGCCGGTCGGGTCGCGGACCATTTCGCGCGGCGGGGTGCAGCTGTCGCCGGCCTCGATCCGCAACACCATGCAGGACCTGGCCCAACTGGGCCTGCTGGACGCCCCCCACACCAGCGCCGGCCGCATCCCCACCCATGCGGGCCTGCGGATGTTCGTCGACGGCCTCTTGGAAGTGGGCGACATCGGCGAGGAGGAGCGGCGCACCATCGAGGCGCGATTGTTCGCCCACGGCCGCTCGTTCGAGGAGGCGATGGGCGAGGCGTCGGCCATCCTCTCGGGCCTGGCCGGCGGGGCGGGGGTGGTGGTGGCCCCGGTCCGCGAGGGCGGGGTCAAGCACGTGGAGTTCGTGGCCCTGGGCGCCGACCAGGCCCTGGCGATCATGGTGTTCGACGACGGCACCGTGGAAAACCGGCTGATGAAGCGCGCGGCCGGGGTCACCCCCGCCGCCCTGCAGGAGGCGTCGAACTTCCTCAACGCCCGCCTGCGCGGCCGCACCCTGAACGAAACCAAGGCCGAGATGGCCGCCGAACTCGACACGGCCCGGCGTGAACTGGACGCCGCCGCGGCGCGTTTGGTCGAGGACGGTCTGGCCGCCTGGAGCGGCGGCGACGACCCCGACCGCGCCCTGATCGTCCGGGGCCGCGCGAACCTGTTGGCCGACGCCAGCGCCCGGGAGGACCTGGAGCGCGTGCGCCGGCTGTTCGACGATCTGGAGCAGAAGGGCCAGCTGATCGGCCTGCTGGACGACGTCCGCTCGGCGGAAGGGGTGCGCATTTTCATCGGGGCCGAAACGCGACTCTTTTCGCTTTCGGGTTCCTCCCTGATCGCGGCGCCCTATATGACGGGCCGACAGAAGGTGCTGGGGGCGATCGGCGTGATCGGTCCCACCCGCTTGAACTATGCCCGGGTGATCCCGCTGGTGGACTATACCGCCCGCGTGCTCGGCCGGATGATGGATGGATGAGGACTGTATGACCGACGATACGGCGCCGGCCGAAGACGTGGCCTTCGAGGCTGATGACGCTGCCCAGGAAATCGAGGCGCTGAAGCTGGAAGTGGCGGCCCTGAAGGACCAGGCCCTGCGCTTCGCCGCCGAGGCCGAGAACACCAAGCGCCGCGCCGAGCGCGAGATGAACGACGCGCGCGCCTACGCCATCCAGAAGTTCGCCCGCGACCTGTTGGGCGTGGCCGACAACCTGTCGCGCGCCACCGCCCACAGCCCGCGCGGCTCGGAAGACGCGGCGGTGACCAACTTCATCGTCGGCGTCGAGATGACCGAGAAGGAGCTTCAGGGCGCCTTCGAACGCAATGGCCTGAAGCAGATCGCCCCGGCCAAGGGCGAGAAGTTCGATCCGCACCTGCACCAGGCGGTGATGGAGCAGCCGTCGGACGAGGTTTCGGCGGGCGGCGTGATCACCGTGCTGCAGGCCGGCTACGAACTGATGGGCCGCCTGGTCCGTCCGGCCATGGTGGCCGTGGCCGCCAAGGGCTCCAAGGGCCCCGACGCCCCGGCCGAACCGACGGCGGGCGCCAACCCGTACGCGGCCAACGGCGCGGATACGGGCGGCTCGTTCGACACGAAGGCCTGATCGCCCTCTTAGCTGTCATCCCGGACAAGCGCGTAGCGTAGACCCGGGATGACAATCTGGGGTGCGGGCCGCCCTCAGCCCTCCCCCGCGATTCTATCCGCCAGCCCCTTGGCCCCGGCCACCGCGTCGGCCCAGGTGACGTCGAAGTCCCGGTCCTCGCCATAATAGGGATCGGCCACCGACTTGCCCTGGCGGCCCTCCACCACGTCCAGCAGTAGCATCAGCTCAGCCGTCCCGTCCGACGGCCGGATGCGCTTGAGGTCCGCGAGGTTGTCGCGGTCCAGGGCCACCACGTGGGTGAAGCGCCGGAAGTCCTCGGGCTTCACCTGCCGGCCGCGATAGCCCGAGATATCGATACCGTGCCGCAGCGCCACGGCCTGGGCCCGGCGGTCGGGCGGATGGCCGACGTGCCATGACCCCGTGCCGGCCGAATCGATCTCGACGTCCAGGCCCCGGGCTTGCGCCTCCTGCCGGAAGGCCGCCTCGGCCAGGGGCGAGCGGCAGATGTTTCCGAGGCAAACGAACAAGACGGCGGGACGGGGCACGTAGAGCCTTTCGGGCAAGGGCGACGCGCTTGCGCGAAACCCGGACGGACCCAACATGTAGCCTCGACCTTCCCTCGCAAGAAAGACGTCAGACCATGACCACCGAAACCGCGATCCTCGCCGGCGGCTGTTTCTGGGGCGTCCAGGACCTGCTGCGCCGCTATCCGGGCGTGCTGAAGACCCGCGTCGGCTATTCCGGCGGCGACGTGCCCAACGCCACCTACCGCAACCATGGCACCCACGCCGAGGCCATCGAGATCATCTTCGATCCCAGCGTGATCAGCTATCGCAAGATCCTGGAGTTCTTCTTCCAGATCCACGATCCGACCACCAAGAATCGCCAGGGCAACGACATCGGGCTCAGCTACCGCTCGGCCATCTACTACACCAGCGAGGCCCAGAAGGCCGTGGCGCTGGACACCATCGCCGACGTCGACGCCTCGGGTCTGTGGCCCGCCAAGGTGGTGACCGAGGTCGAGCCGGCGGGCCCGTTCTGGGAGGCCGAGCCCGAGCACCAGGACTATCTGGAGCGCATTCCCAACGGCTACACCTGCCACTTCGTGCGCCCCGGCTGGGTGCTGCCGGCCCGCGCCGAGAGCCCCGCGAGCGCCTAGTCGCCCCATGATCGAGGCCCGGTCGCGCATTTCGCCGCGGCCGGGCCTTCCCCCGGTCGCGGTTTGCGCTAATGTCGCAAGTCCATTCATTGCGGGGTCGCGGGGGGATTCTCTTCGTCGGCGGCGATCCTGGGACCTGGACCGAGATATGAAGCTTACCATCGAGCGGGCGGCGCTGCTGAAGGCGCTGGGTCACGTGCAGAGCGTCGTGGAACGCCGCAACACCATCCCGATCCTGTCGAACATCCTGCTGTCGGCCGATCGCGACACCCTGTCGTTCTCGGCCACCGACCTGGACATGGAGATCATCGACGAGGGCCTGGCCCAAATCGACGTGCCCGGCCAGATCACCGCGCCGGCCCACACCCTCTACGAGATCGTCCGCAAGCTGCCCGACGGTTCGGACGTGTCGTTGTCGTTCAGCGGCGACGATCCCCGCCTGGTGATCCAGGCCGGCCGCTCGCGCTTCAACCTGCCGGTCCTGCCGGCCGGCGACTTCCCGGTGATGAGCAGCGACGGCCTCTCCAGCCGGATCGCGGTCGACACCAACGACCTGATGCGGCTGATCGACAAGACCCGCTTCGCGATCTCGACCGAAGAGACCCGCTACTATCTGAACGGCCTCTATCTCCACACCGTCAACGACGGCGGCGTGACCAAGCTGCGCGCCGTGGCCACCGACGGCCACCGCCTGGCCCTGGCCGAGATGGACGCCCCCGAGGGCGCGGCCGGCCTGCCCGGCGTGATCGTGCCCCGCAAGACCATCCAGGAGGCCCGCCGCCTGATGGAATCGGCCGGCGAGCAGGTCGACCTGCAGATCAGCGCCCAGAAGATCCGCTTCGAGTTCGGCCGCGCGGCCCTGACCTCCAAGGTCATCGACGGCGCCTTCCCCGACTATCTGCGCGTGATCCCGCGCGACAACGCCAAGATCCTGACCCTGGACAACGACCTCTTCGCCAAGGCCGTCGACCGGGTGGCCACCATCTCGGCCGAGAAGAGCCGTTCGGTGAAGCTGGCCGTCGAGCCAGGCCGCATCACCCTGACCGTGCGCAACATGGAAGCCGGCCAGGCCGTGGAAGAGGTCGAGGTCGACTACGACGGCGAGGCCTTCGAGATCGGCTTCAACGCCCGCTACCTGCTGGACGTCTGCGGCCAGATCGGCGGCCCCATCGCCGAGTTCCGCTTCGCCGACCCGGCCTCGCCCACCCTGGTGGTCGACCCGACGGACCCGGGCGTGAAGTACGTGTTGATGCCGCTGCGGGTGTAGCGGCTCCAGCTTTCAAGCTTTTAGGAAACGGGCGCCACGAGCGCCCGTTTTGCTGTGCGCGGGACACTTGCCCCCTTCGCGCCTTCGGCGCTCCTTCCCCCGTAGGGGAAGAAGTGCGTGAGTGCGGCGTCCTCCGCCCCCTACGGGGGCGGACAGACCGCGAAGCGGTCAGGTGGGGGCAAGTGGGGCGATCCCACGCCGGACCGAGTGAGCCTAGGCCAGGCCCAGCACCCGCACGGCCAGCCACAGGCCGCCGCAGATCACCGCCCAGCCGGTGGCCAGGCCCAGTTCCGGATGGCTCTGCCACCACTGGCGCGGCGCGCCCAAAATCTTGTTTCGCATAGGTTCCCTCCCCCGAGGTTTGTTACCGATATCGTGACGAAATCGTAACAGCACGCAAGCAACTTCTGGTGTCGCGCCACGTCGCCGATGCGATCGAAGTCTCCGACGCCTTGCCCGCCCCGCCGGCCATGCTAGCCTCCGTTGCATAAGAAAACGGGAGGAAGGCGCATGGCCAGGATCGGCTACCTGACGGTGGGATCCAACAAGCTGGACGAGGCCAAGGCCTTCTATGACGCCCTGCTGGGCTCGATCGGCATGCGCGGCCTGTACGAACACCCCTCGGGCGGACGGCTCTATCGCGGCAAGGACGGCAGCCTGTTCGGGGTTCTGGGCCCCTATGACGGCAATCCGGCCTGCGTGGGCAACGGCATGATGGGCGGCTTCGATTTCGAGAGCCGCGAGGCCGTCGACGCCTTCCACGCCAAGGCCATCGAACTGGGCGGCGCCTGCGAGGGCGCGCCGGGCGAGCGGATGCCGGGCGTCTATTTCGCCTATTTCCGCGACCTGGATGGCAACAAGCTGTGCGGCTACAAGTTCGGCTGATCCACGCCTGACGGCGGCCCAGATTCGGCCGCCGTTCCATCCCGCCGCCGCCGCAATCGAAGCGCACCGAGACCTCCTGCAAGGAGTCCGCCGATGCGCGTGGCCTGGGAACGAATCGTCGTCGTCGTCTTGAGCGGAGCCGCCTGGTTCCTGGTGCTGGCGGGCGGGCCGCATCTGGCCCACGCCCTGCGCGGCCCCGTCCGCCTGGTGGCCCATGCCGGGGCCGGCCGTCGCCGCGATTGGGGCTGATCGGATTTAGACCTGGGCGCCGAATAGGCTAGAAGGCGTCGGTGAGCCGCGCCGCCCTGCTTTCGCTGACCCTGACCGACTTCCGCTCCTACGAGCGCGCGGTGCTGCGTCCCGACGGGGCCAGCGTCTATCTGTTCGGAGCCAACGGCGCGGGCAAGACCAACCTGCTGGAAGCCATCAGCCTGCTGTCGCCGGGCAAGGGCCTGCGCGGATCCGGCCTGACCGAGGTGGGCCGCCGCCTGCCGGGCGAGGCCATGGGCCGGGCCTGGGCCGTGGCCGCCGAAGCCGAGAGCGGCGACGACGAGCCGATCCGCCTGGGCACCGGCGTCGAAGCCGCCGGCTCGGCCCGCCGCCTGGTCCGCATCGACGGCGAGACCGTCCCGCCCGGCCGCCTGGCCGACCATGTGCGCCCCATCTGGCTGACCCCTGCCCAGGATCGCCTGTTCCTGGAGGCCGCCTCCGAGCGCCGCCGCTTCTTCGACCGCCTGGTCTTCGCCGGCGAACCCGACCACGCCCGCCACGCCAACGCCTACGACAAGGCCCAGCGCGAGCGGATGAAGCTGCTGACCGACGCGGTCGAGACCGGCCGGCCCGCCGACGAGGTCTGGCTGACCGCCCTGGAGGCGCGCCTGGGCCAGGCCGGGGCCTTGATGGCCACGGCGAGGGCCCGCACCCTCCTGGCCCTGCAAGCTGAAATCGATAGCAGAGGCGACCGCCCCTTCCCCCGCGCCCGCCTGGCCCTGACCGGCGAGTGGGAAAAGATGGCGCTGGAGGGCCTCGAGGTCGCCGAGATCGAGCGTCGCCTGGCCGCCGCCCTGGCCGCCGCCCGGCCCCGCGACGGGGCCGCCGGACGCGCCCTGACCGGCCCGCACCGGGGCGATCTGGCCATCCATCACGTCGACAAGGACCGCCCCGCCGCCGAATGTTCCACCGGCGAGCAGAAAGCGCTGATTCTGAACCTGGTTCTGGCCCAGAGCGCGCGACTTTCGCGTGCGAAAGACGCACCGAATCCTATAGTGTTGCTCGACGAAGTCGCCGCGCATCTCGACCTGAAAAGGCGGGCCGCCCTGGCCGACGAACTCACGGCGCTCGGCCTGCAGGCTTTTCTGACAGGCACCGACGAGTCGCTGTTCGACCATCTGAAAGGTCGGGCTCTCGGCGTTCGCGTCAGCGAACGGGGCCTGACCGCATTGGAAGACGTATGACCGAGAACACCGAAGACCAAGTCCCTGAAGTGTCGCCCGAAATGTCGACCGAGGAAGCCGCCGCCCAGTACGGCGCGGACTCGATCAAGGTGCTGAAGGGCCTGGACGCCGTCCGCAAGCGCCCCGGCATGTACATCGGCGACACCGACGACGGCTCGGGCCTGCACCACATGGTCTACGAGGTGGTCGACAACGCCATCGACGAGGCCCTGGCCGGCCACGCCACCAAGGTCCAGGTGATCCTGAACGCCGACGGCTCGGTGACGGTCACCGACGACGGGCGTGGCATCCCGGTCGACATGCACGAGGGCGAAGGCGTCTCAGCGGCCGAGGTCATCATGACCCAGCTGCACGCCGGCGGTAAGTTCGACCAGAACAGCTACAAGGTCTCGGGCGGCCTGCACGGCGTGGGCGTCTCGGTCGTCAACGCCCTGTCGGACTGGCTGGAACTGCTGATCCACCGCAACGGCAAGGTCCACCAGATGCGCTTCGAGCGCGGCGACGCGGTGACCAGCCTGGCCGTCACCGGCGACTCGCCCGTACGCGAGGACGGCCCCAAGGCCGGCGAAACCCTGACGGGCACGGAAGTGACCTTCTATCCGTCGACCGACACCTTCGCCTTCATCGAATTCGACCGGAAGACCCTGGAGCACCGCCTGCGCGAGCTGGCCTTCCTGAACTCGGGCGTGACGATCTGGTTCAAGGACCATCGCGACGCCGAGCCGTGGGAAGAAAAGCTGCACTACGACGGCGGCATCGAGGCCTTCGTCCGCCACCTGGACAAGGCCAAGACCCCGCTGCTGAAGGCGCCGATCTCGGTGCGCGGCGTCAAGGACAAGGTCGAGGTCGATCTGGCCCTGTGGTGGAACGACAGCTACCACGAGCAGATGCTGTGCTTCACCAACAACATCCCGCAGCGGGATGGCGGCACGCACCTTTCGGCCTTCCGCGCGGCCCTGACCCGGATCATCACCGGCTATGCCGAGAGCTCGGGCATCATGAAGAAGGAAAAGGTCAATCTGGGCGGCGAAGACGCCCGGGAAGGCCTGACCTGCGTGCTGTCGGTCAAGGTGCCGGACCCCAAGTTCAGCTCGCAGACCAAGGACAAGCTGGTCTCGTCCGAAGTGCGCCCGGCCGTCGAAGGCCTGGTCTCCGAGGGCCTGGCGACCTGGTTCGAAGAGCACCCGAACGAAGCCAAGCAGATCGTCAGCAAGATCGCCGAAGCCGCCGCCGCGCGTGAAGCCGCCCGCAAGGCCCGTGAACTGACGCGCCGCAAGAGCGCGCTCGACATCACCAGCCTCCCCGGCAAGCTGGCCGACTGCTCCGAGCGCGATCCGGCCAAGTCCGAGATCTTCATCGTCGAGGGCGATTCGGCCGGCGGCAGCGCCAAGCAGGCCCGCAACCGCGACAACCAGGCCGTCCTGCCCCTGCGCGGCAAGATCCTGAACGTCGAGCGCGCGCGCTTCGACAAGATGCTGTCCTCGGACCAGATCGGCACGCTGATCACGGCGCTCGGCGCCGGCATCGGCCGCGACGACTTCAACCCGGACAAGGTGCGCTACCACAAGATCGTGCTGATGACCGACGCCGACGTCGACGGCGCCCACATCCGCACCCTGCTGCTGACCTTCTTCTATCGTCAGATGCCGGAGCTGATCGAGCGCGGCTACATCTACATCGCCCAGCCGCCGCTCTACAAAGCCGCCAAGGGCAAGTCCTCGCGCTATCTGAAGGACGACAGCGAGATGGACGCCTTCCTGGTGGACGAGGGCGTGGACGGGGCCGAGCTGGACCTGGCCTCGGGCGAGCGCCGCATGGCCCAGGACCTGCTGTCCCTGGTCCAGCTGTGCCGTTCGGCCAAGGGCAATATCGACCGCCTGGCCCAGCGCGCACCGGCCTTCGCCATCGAGCAGGCGGCCCTGGCCGGCCTGTTCGGCGACAAGCCCGACATCGCCGCCGCCGCCAAGCGTCTCGATCTGTATGCGGAAGAAGGCGACGGCCCGTGGTCGGGCGAGCGCTCCGACACCGCCTTCGTCTTCAAGCGCATCCGTCGCGGCGTGACCGAGACGGTGGTCCTGGACGACGGCCTGCTGCACGCCGCCGACGCCCGCCGCTGGGCCGAACGCGCCACGACCCTGGCCGAGGTGTTCTCCGGTCCGGCGATCTTCCGCCGCAAGGACAAGTCGACCACCGTGCGCGGTCCGCTCGACCTCTTGGGCGCGGTGCTGGACGCCGGCCGCAAGGGCCTGACCATCCAGCGCTACAAGGGCCTGGGCGAGATGAACCCCGACCAGCTGTGGGAAACCACCCTGGACGTCGAGGCCCGCACCCTGCTGCAGGTCCGCGTCAACCACGCCGACGACGCCGACGACATGTTCAGCCGCCTGATGGGCGACCTGGTCGAACCGCGCCGCGAGTTCATCCAGGACAACGCCCTGGACGCCGAGGTGGACGTTTAGGGGCCGACCTCCCAACCAGTCGTCATCCCGGGCCTTGTGCCCGGGACCCCTGGTTCAGCTTCCATGTGAGGCGCGTTGGCGCGCCAGCGCGCCACTCTTCCGCACC
Organism: Caulobacter sp. GW821-FHT09B08; assembly: GCF_059418225.1. Lineage (NCBI taxonomy): Bacteria > Pseudomonadati > Pseudomonadota > Alphaproteobacteria > Caulobacterales > Caulobacteraceae > Caulobacter > Caulobacter sp. GW821-FHT09B08. The sequence goes on from NZ_JBWKPL010000001.1 coordinate 915,309, forward strand.
TGCGGCGGATAGAGGGGTCCCGGGCACGAGGCCCGGGATGACGGCTGTAAGTGTGAGCGTGAAACCCTCTAGCTTGCCAGCGCGTACCGCCGAGGCTGGGTGTGTATCGCCTCGAAGCCATACACCTTGGCCGGAACGCGCAGGAACTTCTCGATCGCCAGCCGGATCGGCGCCTCGGCGTCGTAGGCCTCGCGTAGCTGGGCCGCGCGGATCGCCACCGGCGGCGGGGTGCGCTCCTCGGGCGTGCGGAAGAGGCCGAGGCACCCGCCCAGTTCCGGCTGCGAGAGCAGCAGCGCCAGGGGCGCGGAGAAGATCAGGCCCAGATAGACCGGGCTCGACCACCAGAACATCACCGGGTCCAGGGCGAAGACCAGACCCGCGGCCACGCCACCGATGCCCATGTGGGCGCGGTGGATGCGCCAGGCCTCGCGTTTGGAGAGGCGCCCCGGATCGCGCTGCTGGGTGGCCCAGCCGGCGTCGCGGCCCAGCAGCACCTGCAGCACCGACACGCTCTGCATCAGCATCAGCACCGGCGCCACCAGGGCCGACAGCACGATCTCGGCGACCATGCCGGCCACGAACCGCCGCGTCCCGCCGAACGCCCGGCGGGCGGCGCCGCTGCGCAAGGTGAGGGCCGCCGCCATCAGCTTGGGGGCGATCAGCAGGGCCATGGTCAGGCCGAACAGCCAGGTGGCCGCTCCCGCCCCCAGCACGGCCGACGGTCCGCCCTGCTCCATCCACACCCCCGCGCCCGCGATCAGCAGGAACAGCCACAGCGGCGAGGTGGCGTAGGACAGCACGCCCCGGATCAGGTGCAGGCGATTGACCCAGTGCAGCCCCGCCGCCGCGACCACGCCCAGATGCTGCAGATTGCCCTGGCACCAGCGGCGGTCGCGAATGGCCATGTCCAGGATGGTGGGCGGGGTCTCCTCGAAACTGCCCTCCAGCCCCGCCGCCAGCCGCACCTTCCAGCCGCCCCGGCGCAGCAGGGCCGCCTCGACGAAGTCGTGGCTCATGATGTGGCCGCCGAACGGGCGCGGTCCCGGCAGGTGCGGCAGGCCCGCCTGCTCGGCGAAGGCTCGGGTGCGAATGATGGCGTTGTGGCCCCAGTAGTTGCCCTCCGGCCCCGACCACCAGTCCTGGCCGGCCGCCAGCATCGGCCCGTAGGCGCGCGAGGCGAACTGCTGGAGGCGCGCGAACGGCGTCTCGGCGTTGACGATGGTCGGCGAGGTCTGCAACAGGCCCAACTTCGGATCGGCCTCCATGGCGGCGGTCAGGGCGATGATGGTCTCGCCCGACATCAGGCTGTCGGCGTCCAGGATCAGCATCTGCTCGTAGGCGCCGCCGAACCGCGTCACCCATTCGGCGATGTTGCCGGCCTTGCGGTCGGTGTTCTTCAGGCGCCGGCGATAGAAGATCTTCGCCTGGGGCCCAAGGCGCGCGCGCAGGCGCAGCACGCCGACCGCCTCGTCGCGGGCGATGGCCTCGTCGCGCGTGTCGCTGAGCACGAAGATATCGTAGAGCGCCCCGACGCCCCGCGCGGCCAGGTCCTCGTGCATGGCCTGGACCGCGGCCAGGATGCGGCCCGGATCCTCGTTATAGGTGGGGGCCAGCAGGGCCGTCCGGGTCAGGATCACCGGCTGGACTGGGTCGGACGCTCGGCCCGCCTCGCGCCAGCTCGTCCAGAAGCCGCCCAGGGCGCTGACGAAGGCGAAGGCCACCCAGGCGAACAGGACGATGAACAGGCTGAAGGCCAGGACGTCCACCACCGACAGGCCGCCGGGCGCGAACAGCATGGCCGTCACCCCGCCCGCCGCGGCCGTGATCGCTCCCGAGCCCACCAGCAGCACGGTCCGCCGCCGACGCCAGCCGGCGCTCGACAGCGGCGCCAGCCGCCCGTGGCGCAGGTCCTGCTCGGGCATGGCCAGCGGCCGCTCGGCGGGGACCCACTCCGGATAGGGCGTGGCGGAACGTGAGGCGGCAGGCGTGGCCTGAACGCGCCGCGCGGGGGCGCGCGTGAACGTGAAGTGGTTCAAGGACGGATACAACCTCTCGCTGATGACGCTACCTTGGCCGAGAACCCCGAAACGCTCAATCAGCCGGAAGGAGCCACGCGCCGCGCCGCATCCGACGATTGCACCCAACCAAGGCGTTTCCGAGGCCCCACAAGGGGTTGGGCGCCTGCGGAACGATCAGTCGTCCGTGAAATATTCGGCGATCGCGGCGTCCAGCGGCTCCAGGTCGAAGGTCGGCGAACCGGCGCGTGCGAGGGCCCGGCGGATCTGCCAGGCGCTGCGGCCGACATGGATGCCCATGCCGCGCAGCTCCTCGACGATCGCCGCCCGGGTGGCGTCGTCGACCGACTTGTTGTTCTCCAGTCGCGCCTGGTCCAGCCGCCAGCCGAAGTAGGTGTCGGGAGTCACCTCGATCACCGCCCCCGGCGTCGGCAGCCATTCGTAGACCGCGCAACGATGGTCGATGGCGTCGTCCACATAGCTGGCCAGGCAGTTGCGGTAGCGGCGCGCGGCGTCGCGGATGGCCGCCGCCGTCTCCAGCGGCCTCAGGCGCTCCGTACCCGGATGCGGCGCCTTGGGCAGGTCGCGGCGGAAGTCGTCGGCCACCAGGTTGAACAGAGCCTTAGCCGTGGGGGCGCGGGTCCAGACCGCGATCCGCTGGGCCAGCACCTCCGGCGACAGGCGGCGGCTGAGCAGGGCATGGGCCTCGGCCAGGAGCTTGGCCTGACCGGCGGTGACGCGCGTGGCCGCGCCGCCCGCGTCGCGCAACGGCTTGGGCAGGGCGGCCAGAATCCGCACCTGCTCGGGCTGGATCGCCTCGGCGTGGCGCAGGGTCTTGGCCGGCTTGGGATCAGCCAGCAGGCTCAGCAGGGCGCGGTAGTCCTCGGGCTGCCAGGCGATCTCGCCCAGCCGTTCCAGCGCCCGGGCCAGGCCGTCCGGAGCCGGATCCACGACCAGTCGCGCGGCCTTGCGCAGCGGCGCCTCCAGCAGCTGCGACAGATCGACCGGCGCGCGGGCTTGCACGCCCATGGCCAGCATCAGGCAGATCAGATGCCGCCGCGCGGTCGGCGCGGTGACGAAGGGGGTGTGCGGCGCGGGCCACAGAGCGGCCAGCACGTCGGCATAGGGCGGCGCGATCAGGCGCAGCAGGGGCGAGGCGACGTGCGTCGGCCTGGCCAGGACGAGGGTGGACATCGATAGCTCCCGGCGGCGGCCGGGGCGGCCGTCGCTAGCGGTGGGTCAGGGGACGAAGCGGGCGCGGCTCGCCGAACGCGCGCCATCGCACCGGGATCGGTGGCTTGAATGGCGGGGCGTTCAGGATCATGCGGCGACGGCTCCAAGAGCTAGGGACGGGGCGCGCTGATCTCACGATCCCCGGACCGGGACAAGGCGTAGGCGTCGGCGTCCGTCAGGTCGCGTGGCGATTGTGGCTCGGGCGCCACTGTTCGGCGAACGCGAAGCGGATGGCGCCGCCTCGAATTCCACTTGCCAGATGAAATCACATAGTCATGTATATGTATAGCTATATGATTGGACGTCGATCATGACCCCCGACACCCTCTCCGACCTGGGCGTGACCTTCCTTGGCAGCCGGATGAAGCGCCTGGCCGATCGGTTGCAGACCGACGCGGCGGCGTCGCTGCAGGCCATGGGACTGCCACTCCAGCCGGCGCAGCAGCAGTTCCTGGCGGTGTTGCGGCGGCACGGTCCGCAGACCGTCGGCGGGGTGGCCCAGCATCTGCGGCTCAGCCAGCCCACCGCCACGCGGGCCATCCAGGCTCTGGTCGAGCAGGGGCTGATCGACGCCAGCCGCGAGGGGCGCGACCAGCGTCACAAGTTGCTGGCGCTGAGCCCGGCCGGCGAGGCGCTGATGGATCGGCTGGAGCGCGACCTGTGGCCCCGGGTCGAGGCCGCCGCCATCTCGCTGTGCGGCGGGCGACACGCCGAACTGATGAAGGAGATCGCCCTGATCGAAGCGGAGCTCGACCGCCGCCCGCTGCTGGACCGCATCCTGTCGCCCGCCATGACCGTGCGCGACTTCTCCGACGACCTGGCCGAGCCGTTCTACCGGATCAACGCCGAATGGATCCAGGACATGTTCGCGCTCGAGGAGAACGACATCACCTTGCTGTCCAACCCGCGCGAGCTGATCGTCGACAAGGGCGGGGCGATCCTGTTCGCGGAGACGCCAGACCTGGGCGTGGTGGGCACCTGCGCGATCATGAAGATGAAGGACGGCTGGTTCGAGCTGACCAAGATGGGCGTGTCGACCTCGGCGCGCGGCCGCAAGGTCGGCGAGTTCCTGCTGGCCGCGGCCCTGGAGCGGGCCCGCGCCATGGGCGTGGCCGACCGGCTGTACCTCTTGACCAACACCAAATGCGCGGCGGCCATCCATCTCTACGAGAAGCTGGGCTTCCAGCATGACCCGGAGATCATGCGGCTGTTCGGCGCCCGCTACGAACGTTGCGACGTGGCGATGAGCTTTCGGGGCTAGGACGAGACGCCGGCCACGGTGGCCTTCAGCACGTCCCGCGCCGCGTTCGGATCGAGCCGCACCTGCAGACCGCGCTGGCCGCCGTTGATGTAGACGCGATCCTCCAGCAGGGCGTCTTCCTCGATCACCACGGGCAGCGGCTTCTTCTGGCCGAAGGGGCTGATGCCGCCGACCTTGTAGCCGCTGATCCGCTCGGCGTCGGCGGGCTTCATCATCTGGGCCGACTTGCCGCCGGCGGCGGCGGCCAGCTTCTTCATCGCCACCTCGCGGTCGGACGGCACGACGACCAGCACCGGCTTGCCGTCGACCAGGGCCATCAGGGTCTTGAGCACCCGGCAGGGGTCCTCGCCCAGGGCGGCGGCGGCGGCCAGGCCGATGCTGTCGGCGTCGGGGTCGTAGTCGTAGGCGTGGACCGTGAACTCGACGCCGGCCTTGGTCAGGGCGAGGGTTGCGGGGGTGGTGCGGGACATGACGCCACCCTAGCCGAGTCCCCCCGCGCCGAGCCAGAGCGCGAACTTGGCGCGGGCTCCCGTTGTTTGGGCCAGCTCTATTTCGGGCAGATCGCGTCGCCCTCGTTGGAGGCCAGCCGCACCTCGGTCAGCGACAGCGCGAACGGTCCCTTCGTGCTGACCACGAACGGCGCGGTGACATGGTCCATCTTCGCGCCGACGGCCTTGAAGCACGACAGCTTGACTTTCACGCTTCGCCATTCGCCCGGCGCCCCGCCCTTGAACAGGCTGGAAGCGTCCAGCGTGCCGGCGCAGGAGGCGTCGTCGGCGCAGCCGATGCTCATCGACACCGGAGCGGTGGGCGCCGCGTCGATCCGGTAACGGAACATCACCGCCATGTCGCCCGTGGTCTGGCGCGACAGGTCGATCGGCGGGCCGTGAATGGCCAGCATGCCCTGCCCCGTCCAGTCGGCCTGGCGAGCGTTTTCCTGGGCCCCGGCGTCGATCGCCTTGACGCTTCCGGCGCCGACGAAGTCCATCCGCCACGGCGCGGGCAGGCGGCCGGCCACGAAGTAGCGGTCGACGCTGCCGGCGGCGGCCACCTGGCCGGGATCTTCCGGCAACGTCCCGACCCGGCCGGGCTTGGCGTAGGACAGGCCATAGCCATAGGCGAACTGCGGATCGTAACCCGCCTGCCCGCGATTGAGCGGACCCTGGTCGGCGCGCTTGGGCCAGGAGAAGCCAAGCTTGCCCTGGAAGTCACGCTTGGGCTTGCCGCCCTTGTCCGCGACCAGCACGTCGGCCACCCCGCCGCCCTCGCTGCCCGGCAGCCAGGCGGCGACGAAGGCGTCCGAGGCGTTGATCTCGGGGTTGGTCCACAGCGGCCGCCCCGACAGGAACACCGACACCACCGGGATCCCCTGCGCCTTCAGCGTCTTGATCAGGGCCAGATCCGCCTTGTCGCTCAGCTGGTAGCCGAGGTGGGCGACGTCGCCCTGGAACTCGGCATAGGGGTCTTCGCCGAACACCACGACGGCCACGTCCGGCTTGGTCTTGAACTTGCCGTCAGCCGCCAGTTCGGCCTGACCGCCGGCCGCCTTCACCGCTTGCTCGATCCCGCCCCAGATCGACTGGCCGTGCGGGAAGTCGCTGTTCTTGTTGCCCGTGCCCTGCCAGGTCAGGGTCCAGCCGCCCGAGGCCTTGCCGATGTCGTCGGCGGCGCCGGCCACCAGCACCTTGGCGCCCGGCTTGACCGGCAGGACGCCGTCGTTCTTCAGCAGCACCAGCGACTTGGCCACCGCCTCGCGGGCGATGGCGCGATGGTCGGGCGCGCCCAGGCGGTCGAACCGGCCCTGCACCGTCGGCGCCGTGCGCTCGAAGAGGCCCGCCTTGACCTTGACCCGCAGGATGCGGCGCACCGCGTCGTCCAGCCGCGCCATCGGGATCTGGCCCGACTTCACCTGGGCCAGGGTGTTGTCGTAGAGCCCCTTCCAGCTGTCGGGGGCCATGTACATGTCCAGCCCCGCGTTCATCGCCTGGGGGCAGCTGGTGTTGGTGCAGCCAGGCAATTGTCCGTGGGCGTTCCAGTCGCTGACGACGAAGCCCTGGAAGCCCATGCGGCCCTTCAGGACGTCGGTCAGCAGGGTCTTGTTGCCGGTGATCTTCTGGCCGTTCCAGCTGGAGAACGAGGCCATCACCGTCAGGATGCCGGCGTCGATGCTGGGCGGATAGCCCTGGGCATGGACGGCGACCAGCTCGCTCTCGGGGATCACCGCGTCGCCCTGGTCCTTGCCCCCCTCGGTGCCGCCGTCCGCCAGGAAGTGCTTGGCCGAGCCGGCGATGTGGCCCTCGCCCAGGGTCTTGCCGGGCTTAAGTTCGCCTTGCAGACCCAGGGTCATGGGGCCGGAATAGGACTTCACCACCTCCGGGTCCTCGGCATAGCCCTCGTAGCTGCGACCCCAGCGGTCGTCGCGCGGCACGGCCACGGTGGGGCCGAAGGTCCAGTCGCCGCCGACCACCGCCACCTCCTCGGCCGTCGCCGCGCCGATGCGGCGGATCAAGTCCGGGTCGCGCATGGCGCCCAGGCCGATGTTGTGCGGGAAGATCGTGGCCCCGACGATGTTGTTGTGGCCGTGGACGGCGTCGATGCCGAACAGGATCGGGATCGGCGTATGGCCGGGGCGTGGGACCAGGGCCTCCTTGCGGAAGGCGTCGATCAGGTCGGTCCAGGCCTTGGGCGGAGCGCGGTCGTCGCCGCCGGGCGCGGAGTTGCCGCCGGCCAGGATCGAGCCCAACGGGTACTTTTCCAGGTCCGCCGGGGTCATGGAGGCGATGTCGCCCTGGATGGTCTGGCCGACCTTTTCCTCGACGCTCATCGTCTTCATCAGCTCACCGATGAAGGCCTCGGTCCTGGCGTCGGTGATCGCCGCCGGGCTGGCGGCGGCCGGCCACTGGTCGGGATGGGCGACGGCCGAGGGTTGGGCCAGGGCCGGTCCGGCCAGGATGGTCGAGCTGACCAGAAGCGACGTCAGAAGGCGGGAGCGGACGGTCATTCAACACCTTCGGGAACAGGAAGCGGGCTTGCGGGCAAAAGACCGGCGCGGCGGGGAGAACGTCGCCGCGCCGGAGTTTGGAGAGCCCCTGGGAAGGGCGGCCAGTCGCGACGTCGCCGGAGGGGTCGGGCGGCGCCGCGTCGTCCCCGCCGACGGATCGGCGCTGGGGCGGGACGGATGACGAGCGGGTCGGGTCGAGCGGCCGACGCGGCGCCGTCGGGCGCGCGGGCCGAAGGGTTTCCTTCCTGATACGGGGACTGTCGCCCCTTGTTCGATCTGGACTGCAACATGAATTGACAGCGCTGTCTAGACTATTTGATAGCGGTACCTTTGCTGTTCTTCCAAGACGTCGGAGAGGGCTCGCGAGGCGCGGACGCCTCAGGCGGGCTCGACCTCCCGCGCCCACATGCCGTGGCGCTTGAGGTAGTCGGCGTGGCCGGGCATGGCCTCGACCCGGCGGGCGATCATGGCCTTCATGCCAGCGAAGCCCTCGCCGACGGCCCGGCTGTCGTGCTCGGCGACCAGGGGGCTGTAGCCGCGCGGCCTGATCCCCTGGCCCAGCAGCACGGCCAGCCACGAGGTGGGGGTGAACATCTCGTCGGGATGGATGACCAGCTGGCCGCGCTCCTCGAACAGGGCCATGCGCTCGGCCAGGCTGTCGGGAATGGGCATGTCGCGCACATAGCGCCACAGCTCGGCGTCGTCGCGGACGGTGGCCTTGTAGTGCAGGATCAGGAAGTCGCGGATCGTCTCCACGTCGGTGCGCAGGCGCCGGTTGAAGGTCTCGCGGTTGGCCGGCGAGAAGCCGCGGTCGGGGAAGTGCTGCAGCAGCTTGTTGATGGCCGCCTGGATCATGTGGATGCTGGTCGACTCCAGGGGCTCCAGGAACCCGCTGGAAAGGCCGATGGCCACGACGTTCTTGTCCCAGGTCTTGCGGCGGCGCCCGGTGACGAACCGCAGAAGACGCGGCTCGGCCAGGGCCGGGCTCTCCAGATTGCCCTTGATCGTCGCCACGGCCTCGTCGTCGGAGATAAAGCGGCTGGAATAGACATAGCCGTTGCCCACCCGGTGCTGCAGCGGGATGCGCCACTGCCAGCCGGCCTTCAGGGCGGTGGAGGTGGTGTAGGGCGACAGGGGGCCCTTCAGATGGCAGGGCACGGCCGCCGCGCGGTCCATCGGCAGTTGGTGGGACCAGTCGTCGTAGCCCGCGCCCAGGGTCTGCTCGATCAGCAGGCCCCGGAAACCGGTGCAGTCGATGAAAAGGTCGCCGGCGACCACTTGGCCCGACTTCAGCCGCACGGCGGTGACGAAGCCGGTCTCGCCGTCCTGGTCGACCTGGACCACCTCGCCCTCGGTGCGGACCACGCCCAGGGTCTGGGCGAAGCGGCGCAGGTACTGGCCGTAGAGGATGGTGTCGAAGTGATAGGCCGAGCCGAAGGTCGACATCGGATCGCGCGGATCGTCGCTCTGGCGGTCGAACCGGCCGGCCTGGGCCGCCTTCGCGCACAGCGAATAGTCGTCCAGATCCAGGCCCGCGCCCTCGGCGTTCAGCTTCAGCCAGTACTGGAAGAAGTGGCCGACCTCGGCGCTGTGGCCGTAGGCGCCGAAGGGGTGGAAATAGGAATGGCCCCGGGCGCCCCAGTCGTCGAACCGGATGCCCAGCTTGTAGGTGGCGCGGGTCTCGCGCATGAACTCGGCCTCGTCCAGGCCCAGCATGGCGTTGAACAGCTTGATCGGCGGGATCGTCGCCTCGCCCACCCCGACCACGCCGATGTCCTGGGATTCGACCACCTGGATGCGGTAGCGGCGGTCCAGCCCCCGGGCGAGGGCCGCGGCGGTCATCCAGCCGGCGCTGCCGCCGCCCACGATGACGATGTCCTGGATCCAGCGATCGTCCGGCATGCCGTCCTCCTGGTTCATGGCGTTCCGCCGGGGACGATCCTGTCCCCGGCGGAGGCCGTGCTCAAGTGCTAGCCGCCGAAGCGGTAGCGGACACCGAACGTGACGCGGCGGTCGCCGGAGACGAAGCGGAACGGCAGGTCCGGAAACTGCAGGTAGGCCTTGTTGTCTTCCTTGGTCAGGTTGGAGCCTTCCAGGGTGACCTTCAGGTCCGGCGTGATCGCGTAGGCGACCTGGCCGTCCAGCTGGCCGTAGGCCTCGTTGTAGATGCCCAGCTTGTGCGTGTCGGGATCGGCGCCGAAGCTGAACCGGCCCAGATAGGCCTTGTCACGCCAGGCGTACGACAGGCGGGTCGAGAACGGCCCCCTCTCGAAATAGCCCTGGACGTTGAAGGCGTGCTTGGACACGCCCGGGATGGGCAGGTTGTCGGAGAAGTCGGTGAACTCGGGCGAGCTGGAGTCGGAGTAGGTGTAGTTGCCCGTGAAGCCGAAGCCGTTCTCGAACGCGTACTGCGCCTGGAACTCCAGCCCCTTGATCGTGCCGCCCTCGCCGTTGGCCACCGAGTTGAAGGTGCCGGTCGTGGCGCCGGCCACCGACTGGTCCTTCACCGAGACCGAGAAGGTCTCGGGGACGATGAACGAGTCGATCGTCTTGTAGAAGACGCCCGCCGAGATCAGGCCCTGGCTGCCGAAATAGTGTTCCCAGGCCAGGTCGAACTGCGAGGCGCGGAACGGATCGAGGTTGGGGTTGCCGCCGCTGCCGTTGGTGTAGAGGAACTTGTCGAAGTTCGGCCCCGGGGTGGACGAGCGCGTGAAGTTGTATGAAGCGCCCTGGCCCAGGTCGAACAGGTTCTGGGCGGCCACGACGCGGGCCGCGGTGGCCCGGACCTTGTCCTTCTCGGTGACGTTGAACACCGCGTTCACGCTGGGCAGGACGTCGGTGTACTCCCGCACGGTGCGGACCGAGTCGGGGTTCTTCAGGATGCCGTTCCAGCTGTCGGTGCCCCACCACAGCGGCGTGACCGGGGTGTTGGACGAGTCGATGACCAGCTTGGTGTGCACCACCCGGACGCCGGCGTTCACGTGGAAGCCGTCGTCACCCATGTCGGCCATCAGGTAACCCGAGGTCGTCTCGTCCTTGATTTTGAAGGACTCGATCGGGTCGCGGTAGAAGGCGAACTTGGTCGAGGGATACAGGGCCTGGATCCAGCCCACCGGGTCCTTCATCTGGCCGTAGTCCTGGAACAGCGCTGTCACGCCGTGAACGTTATCGGTGACCGCGCGGCCCGGATTGGTGGCCACGGTCTGGTAGGGCGTGTTCACCGCCACCGAATTGCCGAAGCGCGAGCAGCCGTAGAAGGCGATGTCGCACTTCTTCAGGCCGATCGAACCGTCCTGGAAGTAGCCCAGCGGGGTCCAATCCACGAACACGCCGTGGTCGGTGGTGCCCTGGGCGCTGGCCGGCAGCTCACCCTTGGCCGACAGGTCATTCAGGTAACGTCCGTAGTCGGAGGTCACCTTGTTCTCGGAATAGCGGCCGCCGAAGCTGAGCACCAGGCCGCCGCCCTCGCCGAATTCGGGGCGGAACTTGAAGTCGGCGGTCAGGGCCTTGTCGTCCAGCTTGGACTTGTCGCCGAACGCCCAGTGCGACTTGAAGAACACCGAGCTGGGCGTGGTCATGGCCGTGGCCAGGGCGGCGTTCGGCGTGAAGATCGGATAGGCGCCGTTGGTGAAGCCGTAGGTGGCCGTCGCCGGGGCGGTGGAGTTGGGCGCGAAGCCGGCCACGCCGTCACGCACGGTGTACTGGGTGTAGCGGGTGTCGACCTGACCCGAGGTGGACTTGTAGTCGGTCTTGGACCAGGCGGCGCGGACCTTGCCGCTCAGCCGGCCGCCGTTGTTCCAGTCGGCCGAGAACTGCAGATTGTCGGTCTTGGCCTTGGCGTTCTTGGCGAAGGTGTCGCCTTCGGACGAGTTGGCCGTGACCAGGCCCGACTGCAGGACGCCGTTGTTGTCGAACGTCAGCCCCTGCGAATTGTACATCGCGTTTTCGTTGGCGTAGGCCCACTTCAGCGAGTGCTCGCCGGTGAAGATCTTCAGGTCCGAGTGGAACCAGTCGGCGCTCACCGACAGCGAGTCGGACGGCTTCCAGTCGGCGTTCAGCGAGAAGGCGGTGCGCTCGCGTTCCTGGTGACGGTTGTTGCTGTAGCGGTATTCCGGCGACCAGATGTTGGCCGTGCCCGTCTGGACCTGGTTGTTGCCGGTGGCGGTGGGGCGGTTCAGATACGCCCAGCCGCCGCGGTTCTCGCCGCTCAGCACCTCGGTGTCGATGTAGTTCTTGTCGTAGGACACGCTGCCCAGCAGGCCGAAGCTGTCGCTGAACTTGTGGCCCACCACGATCGAGACGTTCGGCTGGATCTTGCCGTTGGTCGAGCCCTCGTTGCCGCGCACGTCGGCCGACAGGGTGGTGTCGCTGCGCATGTCCAGCGCGTTGCGGGTCTTCAGATTGACCGTGCCGCCCAGGCCGCCCTCGATCTGGTCGGCCTGGGGCGACTTGATCACGTCGACGCCGGCCAGCAGGTCGGACGGAATGCCTTCCAGCGAATTGGTCTGCTTGGCGTTGCCTTCGCCGAGGCGGAAGGCTTCCAGGCCCGACAGGAAGGTGTCGTTGTTCAGCAGGGTGACGTTCTGGTCGAGACCCCGGATGCGGACCTTGGTGCCCTGACCGTTCTCGCGGTCGATCTGCACGCCGGGCAGGCGCTGCAGAGACTCGGCGATGTTCTGGTCGGGGAACTTGCCCATGTCCTCGGCGGTGATCGACTCGATGATCTGATCCGAGTTCTTCTTCAGATTCAGCGCGTTCGCGAGCGAGGCGCGGAAGCTCGTGACCACGACCTCCTCAACCGTGGATGTGTCCTGGGCGGGCGGCGCGGCGGTCTGGGCCATGGCCTGGCCGGCGCCCAGCATCGCCACGGCCGAGGCGGCCGACAGCAGGACCGCGCGCGATCGATAAGTCTTTGTCGTCATTGTATTTCCCCTGGTTTTCGGCAGCAGCTCTCGTTCTCGATCAGCGGAGCCGAACGAGCCAAGACGCAGAAGTTGAGGGATGCCAGCGCATCCTCCCGTGGAGCTCCGGCCTTTTTAGGCATGCCGGTAGCTTCAACCTATGAGCAGCCGACAGCGCTGTCAATGCAGGACAGAAACTTTCTGAAACCGAATTGCGTTATCGGGATCGTTCGGCAACGTTTGAGGGGTTGCGGAGGCCACGCCCGCGCATTGCTCTAGGGCTGGAGCTTGGCCAAATCCCGGTCCATCGCCGCGCCGTCGAAGGGCACGACGATGACCTTGCTGCCGTGTCCGTTGTCGCCGGTCTGATCGTCCTTGGGCGTATCGACCACCGCGAAGGTCATCGCCACCACATGGCCGTTCTCGATCACCACGCCCGGACGCTCCAGCTTGTTCCAATGATTGCGAGCGCCATCGGCGTAGCGGACGAAGTCCGCGCCGGGCTCATAGGCCAGGCCTTGAACCTTCCACCCCGCGATCCCGTCGCGCGAGATCAGGTGATAGGCGCGGCGTTCGCGCCAGTGATTGACGACGATGTGGTACCAGCCGCCGCTGAACCACGCGACGGGGTCCTCGAAGGCGCGCAGGTCGCGCTGAGGCATGCCGTCCAGCCCCCGATAGACGCTATCGCCCATCACGACGTAGGGGCCAAGAACGCCCTGCGTGCTGATCAGGATCTGTCCCGAGCGGGGAACGATCTGATAGGCGCCGTCGGGCCGTAGCATGACGCTGAAATTGGCCGCGCGCGCGGGCTTGGCCGCCGGCTCGTTCCGCACCGCGACGTCGCCCGGCGTCTTGACCAGTTGGAAGCGGCTCTGGTCGAGGCCGATGGAGCCCAGTTGCCGCCACGGCCCGTCGATCGAGTCCGACACGAAGACGTCGCCGTCACGCGTCTCGCTGATCACGACGGCGTAGCGGCCGTCGTGCAGTCTCAGCGCGGTGACGTTGTGGCCCCGGCCGCCCTGATTGTCGGGCCAGGCCAGGCCCCTGTCGCGATAGGGCCCGAACAGCGTGTCGCTGACCGCGGTGACGGCCAGGGAGTCGCCCCAGGCCTTGTGGCCCAGCGCCTGGTCCCAGCGGCTGGCGAACATGCGGTATTTGCCGTCGCGGCCCTTGAGGATCTGGCCGTCCCAATAGTTCCAGCGGCTCATACCCCGGTCTTCGAGACCGTTGTCCTGATCGCGCGCCCCGACCTCCCGGGCGCCCCAGGCGGTCGTGGACAGCGCGGCCGCCGGCATGGGCCTGAAATAGTCGATGAACGCCCTGGGGCCGAGCGTCGGGACGGCTTCGACGACGGCGCTGGAAGACGCCGCGCCTTGCGTCGCCGCGAAGGCGGTCATCGACTGGATCAGAAGGCAGGCCAGGACGACCGCCGGGGCGAGCCTTCTCGAACGCAACGACACGGCGCCAACCTCCCAATATATGGATAATTATCCTATTAATTGGATGATTTCTGCCGCGCGCTGTTTTGTCAAAGCCGATCCTGGCGACACCTCCTCTCGGGAGGCCGACGGCCCGGTCTATCCCTTCGAGGCCAGGGCCCGCTCCACCGCCGCCAGGGTCACCGGCTCCATGGCGAAATAGCCGTCGCCGGTCGGGTGGACGCCGTCATAGGCCAGGCCGGGCCTCATGCCGCCCGCTCCGTCGTCGAGCACGGCGGTGTAGTCGGCCAGCACGGCGCCACGCTCGGCGGCCCAGGTCCGCAGCCAGGCGTTCAGGGCCGCCACCTTGGCGATGGGCCCCAGGCCCGGCCGCCAGGGGAACTCCGCCGCCGGGGTGACCGTGCCCAGGATCACGGCGATCCCGCTGGCCTGGGCCAGGGTGGTCATGGCCATCAGATTGGCCTGGGTGGCGGCCGGGTCGTAGGGGCCGGCGTTCTGGGCGATGTCGTTGATCCCGGCCAGGACGTGCACCGCCGCCGGCTTCAGCGCCACCACGTCGGGCCAGAACCGCACCAGCATCTGGGCCGTCACCTGGCCGCCGATCCCGCGCCCCAGGAAGCCGTGGCTCGCGAAGAAGTCCGGCCGCGAGTCGCGCCAGCCCTGGGTGATCGAATCGCCAATGAACACCACCCGCCGCCGCTCGGCGGGCAAGTCGCGGTCGACAGCGTTCTCGGCCGCGTAGCGCTGGAGGAACGGCCAGTCGGTGCGCAGCCGCAGCTCCTCCGGGCTCGGGGCGGGCGGGGCTGCGGTCTGGGCCAGCGCCAGGCCCGGGGCGGCGGCCAAGCCCGCCGTCAGCAGGGATCGACGGTCCAGCATCAACGCACCTCCGTTACGGCGGGCGTCACGTTCCACCCTCTCAGTTCCACTTTCGCGCCCACGACCGCGCCCGGATAGCGGACCTCCACGGTCCGGCTCTCGCCCGGCAGCAGCGAGACATAGTTGTCGGCATAGTAGGCCGGCAGGATGCGCGCGCCCTTGGCGTCGACCAGGGTCAGCTTGCCGTTCAGGGCCGGGGCCGAGCCGGTGTTGGCCAGGGACACGGCGACCACCGTCTCCGCGCCGGACTTGGACGACGTCGCCGACACCGTCACCGGCTGGGCCGCCATGGCCGACAGCTTGCGCTCGCCCTCGGCGTCGCGCGCCACCCAGTAGAGGTTGCTCGACAGCGGCGTCCCGTCGGCGGCGGTCAGGTCCAGCCGCACCACCACCGCGCCCTGGGCCAGCGGGCCGGAGAGGTCCAGCACCTCGCCCAGGGCCTTGGCGTTGGCCCCGACGCCGATCTTGGAAGACCGCTCGGCCAGCGGCTTGCCGTCCAGCCCGACCACCCGGGCCCGCAGGGTCGCCCCCACGATCGGCTTGAGACCATTGTTGACCACCGCCAGCCGGTGATCGGCCAGGCTCATCTGCACGTGGACGATCTCCGAGCCCTTCTGGGTTCCGTAGAACGACGCATGGGTGTCGTAGTCATGGCTGAGGATCTGCCACATCGTGCTGGGCCAGGCCGGCTGGGTCATCCACAGCAGGCGCCCCGAAGACTTGGTCCAGAGCTCCTGGTTCATGCCCTCGAAGATCGCCCGGTGGGTCTCGTAGTTCATCAGCTGGGCCTTGCGCTCGAAGTCCTCCAGACTCGTGGGCGCGCCCAGCTTGGCGGTCATGGCGTCGATGAAGGTCTTGGTCGCGCCGTTACCCGTCGGGTGCCAGTCGTGATAGGCCCAGACGTCGCTGATCGGCCAGCGGTCGGGCACGGGCACGGCGGCCTGGAAGGCCTCCAGGGTGGGGAACGACGGCGTGCCGACCTCGACCGAGAAGCCCTTGGCGTGGTCGGTGAAATAGGTCTCCGGCTCCCGATAATTGTAGGGCCCGCTGTTCTGCAGGTTCACCCGGTTGGAGCTGCCGGTGTACCAGCGCGTGCCGTCCAGATCGTGGACCAGCTTTTCCAGCCCCTCGTTGAGGATCGGCTGCGGCACCCCCTCGTTGCGGCCGAACCACAGGGCGATGGAGGGGTGGTTGCGGTAGCGGCCGATCACGTCGGCGGCGTTGGCCAGGAACAGCGGAACGTCCTGCGGCTCCAACTGATAGTCCTGGGTCGAGGCCCAGAAGTCGTTCAGCACCAGCAGGCCGTACTCGTCGGCCAGGTCGTAGAAGACGTCCTCGGTGTTCTGCCCCACCCAGTTGCGGATGACGTTGAGATGGGCGTCGTGGTGCAGGCGGAAATAGGGCTCCAGCCGCTCGCGCGAGACACGCTTTCGCCAGTCGTCCGTGCCCCAGTTGCCGCCGCGCGCGGCGATCTTCACCCCGTTGACCTTGATGACCAGATACGGCGTCAGGCCGGTGTCGGGGATGTCCTTCACCGCCGGCGAGGTCTCGCCGACCTTGGTCAGCGAAGTGGCCCAGCCGTCCGTCACCTTGCGGATGCCCTCGTGGCTGCCGTCGGTGATGTCCTGGCCCAGCTGGCGGGCCTTGGAATAGTCGACCTCGACCCGGCGCAGCTCGCCCTTGGAATCCATCAGCGACAGCTCGTAGGTCATCTGGCGCAGGCCGATGCGGCTGTCCTTCTGGTCGCTGACCTTGCCGTCGACGCTGGCCAGCACCCGCAGGCCGTAGAGCGTCTGGGCGCCATAGCCGTTGGGCCACCAGAGCTTGGGATCGCGGATCGACAGCTGCGGGAAGTCGGCGGGCTTGAACACCACCTCGCCCTGACCCGGCGCCAGCTCGACCTCCTTCTCGACGGCCACGTCGTTGAAGGCCGCGCGGACCTTGGCCCGCACCGGCGCGCCCGTCAGGTTCTGGACGGGCACGGCGATCTCGACCTCGGCGACGCTGTTGTCGGCTTTGGGCAAGGTCGTCACCACATGGGTGTCGCCGATCCGCACATCGCCGGTCGAGCGCAACACCACGTCCTGCCACAGGCCCGTATTGCGGTCGCGGACGCTGGGGATCCAGTCCCAGCCTTCGCTGGCGATGAAGGTCGGGCCGTCCAGGGCCTGCATGCCGCCGTTTTCGCCGACCCCGGCGGTCAGGCTCTCCTCGTGGGCCAGGCCCGGATGCGGCGGCGGCGAGACCTTGACGGCGAGGGCGTTGACGCCGGGCTTCAGCTTGCCCGTCACGTCGAACCGGCCCCGGATGAAGGCGCCCTTCAGCGTGCCCAGCTTCTCGCCGTTCAGCCAGATCTCGGCGGCGTAGTTGATCCCCTTGAAGATCAGTTCCTGGTGACGGCCCTCCTGGCCGGCCGGGGCGTCGAACTCGGTCCGGTACCAGTAATCCTGCTTGTTCAGGCTCTCGGGGATGGCGGTGTTGTTGAGGCCGTAGTCGGGGTCGGGATAGACGCCGCGGTCGACCAGGGTGGTCAGCACCGTGCCCGGCACGGTGGCGGCGTACCAGGCCTTGGCGTCGTAGCCGGGCCGCGACAGCGCTGTCCCGTCGCCGCCGACCTTGGGCGCCTCGGCCAGCGACCAGCGCTTTAGGGTCCAGGCGGCGTCGCCGTCGGCCACAAGGGCAGGTCCGGCATAGGGGGCGATGGCCACGGGCTTGGAGAACGGCGCCTGGCTCTTGGGCCGGGTCCAGGCGTCCTGCGGCGCGACCTGGCCGTACATCTGGCGCACCTGCACCGGCCAGGTCGGGGCGCCGGACTCGTAGACGGTCAGGTCAGGATCGGGCCTGACCGCCGCCAGGGCCTTCAGCTCGGCCGGGCTCAGCGCCCCGCCCTGGGCGGTGAAACCGGCGACCTGGCCGCCGAACGGCGCGGTGCCGTCCACCTTGCGCGGTCCCAGCTGCACGACCGGGGCCGGTCCGATCGCCGGCGCCGCGCCCTCCCCGGCCTTGGCGCCGTCGACATACAGCACCACGCGGGCGCCGTCCGACACGGCCGCCAGATGGGTCCAGGCGCCGGGCTTCAGAGCGCCCTTGGCCTTGACCACGCCCCCGCCGACCAGCACCGCCGGGACACCGCCGTCCAGCACCAGGAAGCGGCCGCCCGCCGGCGCCTCGCCGACCCCGGCCACCACCGTGCGGCCGGGCGCGGCCACGGCGGGTCTGACCCAGCCTTGCAGCGACCACGGGCCGTCGGCGGGCAGGGCCGCTCCGGCCAGCGGCTTGGACAGGCCGTCGCCGCCGCGCGGCAGGTCGGCGTTGTAAGGTCCGTAGACGGATGGTGTCTGGGCAAAGGCCCCGCCTGTGGCCAGGGCGGCGCAGGAGGCCAGCAACGCTAGTCGACGCGCGAACTTGGTCATCTTGTCTTCCTCCTCCGGGAACGGCCTCTGCGGGCCGCTTGGTCAGTGTCAGGGACGGGGCAGCAACCGGCAGAGCGCCCCGTGGTCGTCTCGGGTCGGGACCGGTCCCGACGGGGTGAAGGCCAGGGCCGCGCCCATGCGCCCGACGGCGGGCCAGGCCGCCAGGCCAGGGCCGTTGGGATCGCCGGTCCGGGCGAAGTTGATCCAATAGGCCTGCAAAGGCGGCCAGGTCGCCGCATCCGATCCGGCGGGCGGCGTGTCGAACACGAACGGCAGTTCCGAGCCATGGCGCACGGCGCCCGAGCCCGGCGCGGCGACGTTCAGGTCGTAGCGCCAGACCGGCGCGCCGGCGGCCGCCTGGCGGCCGGCCACCCAGATGGCCGGGCAGCGGAAGCCGGTGTCGGTGGCGATCTGGTCGGCGTCCGCGTCCGAAACCGGCTCGCCCGCCTTGATGCCGTAGAAGGCCAGGGCCTGGCCTGCCCCGGGACCGTACTCGGCCGCGATCCAGGTCCGGGCGTTGGCCGCGCCGCCGTACAGCGACAGCTCGCTCGCGCTATTGCCGATGATCAGCGGGACCTTGGCCTGGCGACCGGCCGCCAGGGTCTTGGCCGGGGCCTCTCGGATCACCGCCCCGTCCACCACCGCCTGCAGCCAGACGAAGCCGTCGTCGGCGATGGGGGGCTTGAGGCCCTCCGAGGCGTCCAGGATGGCGGGACCGGACACGGCGCGCAGGCCGGCCAGGTCTTTCGCTCCCGCCGCCTTGGCCAGGTCCAGGCCCAGCTTTTCGTTCTGGGCCAGTGAGCGCGGCGGCAGGCCGAAGCCCGCCGTGCCGCTCTGCTCGACGGCCTTGTGGAACAGGCCGCGCGCATCCGGCGCCAGCAGCAGCAGACCCACATCCTGGCCGCCCGCCGAATGGCCGACGATCGTGACATTGCCCGGATCGCCGCCGAACCTGGCGATGTTGTCCCGCACCCAGCGCAGGGCGGCGATCTGGTCCATCAGGGCGTAGTTGCCCGAGGCGCCCATGCCCTCGGCGGTCAGCCCCGGGTGCGACAGGAAGCCGAACGCGCCCAGCCGGTACTGAATCGAGACCAGCACCACGCCCTGTTCGACCAGCCCCGACTCCACCGTGCCCCGCGCCGATCCAGCCCGATTGGCGCCGCCGTGGATCCAGACGATGACCGGCAGCTTCGCGTCGGCCTTCAGGCGCGGCGTGCGGAGGTCGAGATAGAGGCAGTCCTCGCGGCTGTCGGCGGCGTCCTTGGCGTTCCAGCCATAGGACCGCTGCAGGCAGGGCGCGCCCGAGACGACAGCCTCGCGGGTCCCGCTCCAGGCGGCGACGAGTCCAGGCGGCTTCCAGCGGCGCTCGCCCACCGGCGGAGCGGCGAAGGGCACCCCGCGAAAGACCGCGCCCTCGCCCCGGGCCTCGCCATGGATCGTGCCGCCGGTGACGGCGATGTCGGGGGCGGCCAGGGCCGAACAGGACGCCGCGCCGAACGCCAGCAGGGCGGTCAGGGCGACGGCGGCGATGTCAGGCCGCGTCATGGGCCCCGGCCTGGACTTGGGCCTCGGCCAGAGTCCACAGCCGCGCCGCGCCCCGCACGCCCGAGGAGTCGCCCCAGCGGGCCGGGGCCAGGCGGGCCCGCCAGCCGTCGGAGAAGACGTGCGGCTCGATGAAGGCGGGCAGGCGCTCGTAGATCTCGGCCACGTTCGACAGGCCGCCGCCGAACACGAAGGCGTCCGGATCGGCGATGTCGCAGATCACGGCCAGGCCCCGGGCCAGGCGGTCGAGATAGCGGTCGAAGCTGGCGGCGGCGGCGGGCTCGCCCGCGCGGGCCGCGTCGATGATCGCCTCGCCGCTCAGGTCCTGGCCGGTGCGCTCGGCATGGTCGCGACGCAGGCCGGTGCCCGAGATCCAGGTCTCCAGGCAGCCGTGACGGCCGCACCAGCAGGCGGGACCGGGCGATTCCTCGGGCTTGGGCCAGGGCAGCGGGACGTGGCCCCACTCGCCGGCCACGCCGTTGGCGCCCTCGACCAGCTTGCCGTCCACCACCAGCCCGCCGCCGCAGCCGGTGCCGACGATCACGGCGAACACCACGGCCAGGCCGGCGGCCGCGCCGTCGACGGCCTCGGACAGGGCCAGGCAGTTGGCGTCGTTGGCCAGGCGCACGGGACGGGCAAGGCCCGTCTCCAGGTCCTCGCGGAACCGGCGGCCGTTCAGCCAGGTGGAATTGGCGTTGCGCATCACACCCGTGCGCGGCGACACCGAGCCGGGCGCGCCCACGCCGATCGAGCCGCGCCCGCCGGCCTGCTGCTCGACCTGGCCGATCAGGTCGCGGACCGTGGCGATGGCGGCGTCGTAGGATCCGGGATTGGGGGCGCGCACCCGCGCCAGGAACCGGCCGTCGGGAGCCAGGGCGGCGGCCTCGATCTTCGTGCCGCCAAAATCAACGCCGACCTGAATCAAGCCGAATTCCTCCGCCCTTCGGAGCCCGCGCTGCGACGCGCTTCCGATCAGGGCTCAATAGTCAGCCGCGCAGAATAAAGAAAGCAATTTAAATAATCCATGGCAAACGCCCCGCTATCGCCCGCAGCCGAGGCAATGCTAGTAAGGCCATTCGTCAAATCACCGGATGCCGTCCTTGGAAGCCACGCGGAAGTCGAGCCGGAAGCGCGCCACGGGAACCAGCCTGTCGGGCGCCAATCTGGAGCGGGTCGGCGACCACAATCAGCGGGTCATCCTGCAGGCCATCCGGGTGGGCGCGCCGATCACCCGCGTGACCCTGGCCCAGATCAGCGGCCTGACCCCGCCGGCCGTGGCCAACATCACCAAGCGCCTGCTGGACGACGGCCTGATCCTCGAGGCGGGCCGGGTGCAGGGCGCGCGCGGCCAGCCGGCCATGAACCTGACGGTCAATCCCGACGGCTGCCTGTCGATCGGGGTCAATATCGACCGCGACCACATCACCGTCGTGCTGCTGGACCTGATGGGCGTGGTGCGGGCCCGGGCCAGCCAGGAGATCGAGTTCCCCCTGCCGGCCGACGTGGCCAAGTTCTGCAAGACCCAGATCCGCAAGATGCTGGCGGCCTGGAAGGACGCCCCGCCGCGCCTGGCCGGCATCGGCGTGGCCCTGCCCGACGACCTGGGCCGGGTGGACCTGCCCCACCGTCCCGCCGAGTACGACGTCTGGAGCTCGGTCGACGTCGCCAAGCTGCTGGCCGACGTCCTGCCCCTGCCGGTCTATCTGGAGAACGACGCGGCCGCGGCCGCCCTGGGCGAGCTGCAGTTCGGCCACGGCCTGCGCAAGCCCAGCTTCTTCTACGTGCTGGTCTCGTCGGGCCTGGGCGGTGGCCTGGTGGTCGGGGGCGACTACTTCCGGGGCGCCCAGGGCCGCAGCGGCGAGATCGGCTTCCTGCCGGTCAGCTCGCCCCTGACCTCGGCCCGCTCGCTGCAGGAGGTGGTGTCGCTGTCGGCGCTGTACGCCCACCTGGAGGCCGGCGGCTTCACTGTGAGCCGCCCCGACCAGCTGACCGACCTGCCGCCCAAGGGCCAGACCCTGGTCGAGGCCTGGATCGCCCTGAGCGCCGACCTCCTGGCCCAGCCGTTCGTGGCCATCAGCTGCGTGGTCAATCCCGAGGCCATCTATGTGGGCGGCCGCCTGCCCGACGACCTGATCGACCGGCTGGTGGCGGCGGTCAACGCCCGGCTGGCCAAGGTCGAGGCCGTGCCCGCCCTGGCCAGGGTGGAGCGCGCCGCCACCTCGGCCGACGGCCCGGCGGTAGGGGCCGCCCTGCTGCCCTTCCAAGCCCAGCTTCTGCCCTCGCGCTCGGCCCTGATGAAGACCGGCCAAGGCTGATCGTCCGGCTACGGACTATCAGGCCAACTTCAGCGCCCGCCGCTCGACCGAGAGGCTGAGACCCGCCAGGGCCAGGGCCGACAGGGGCACGACGGCGGCGACCAGGGGCACGGCGGCCAGGCCCGGTCCGTGGGCGATCACCGCCCCGCCCAGCCAGGCGCCGAAGGCGTTGCCGAGGTTGAAGGCGGCGATGTTCAGGCTGGACGCCAGGCCCTGGCCCGCGCCGCCCGCCTGGGACAGCACCCGCATCTGCAGCGGCGCCACCGTGGCGAAGGCGGCCGCGCCCAGCAGGAAGGCGGCGACCACCGCGCCGATGCGGTCATGGAAGCCGAAGGCCGAGGCGACCAGCACGACGGTCAGGATCGCCAGACTCCCCACCAGGGCCGGCCCCAGGGCCTTGTCGGCCCAGCGGCCGCCCAGCAGGTTGCCGCCGACCAGGCCCGCGCCGAACACCAAGAGGATCGGCGAGACCGCGTCCTTCGAATAGCCGGCCAGTTCGGTGAGGATCGGCTGGATATAGGTGAACACCGCGAACACGCCGCCGAACCCCAGAACCGTCATCACCAGGCCCATCTGCACCTGCGGCCGGGCCAGGACGGCGAACTCCTCGCGCAGTGGACCCGGCGCGGCGACGTCCTTCTCGCGCGGGACCAGGGCCGCCAGCACCACGAAAGCGACCAGGCCGATCGCGCCCACGGCCCAGAAGGTGGCGCGCCAGCCATAGGCCAGGCCCAGCCACGAGCCGAACGGCACGCCCAGCAGGGTGGCCAGGGTCAGGCCCGTGAACATGATGGCGATGGCCGAGGCCTTGCGCTCGGGCGCCACCAGGCTGACGGCGACCAGCGAGCCGACGCCGAAGAAGGTGCCGTGGGCCAGGGCGGTGACGATCCGCGCGGCCATCAGCAGGCCGTAGCTGGGGGCCAGGGCGGCGGCGATGTTGCCCAGGGTGAAGATGGCCATCAGCACCAGCAGGGTGGTCTTGCGCGGCAGTCGGCGGGTCAGGATGGTCAGGATCGGCGCGCCGACGAAGACCCCCAAGGCGTAGCCGGTCATCAGGAGACCCGCCTGGGGGATCGAGACGCCGAGATCGGCCGAGACCTGCAGCAGCAGGCCCATGATCACGAATTCGGTGACGCCGATCCCGAAGGCGCCGACGGTCAGGGCGTAGAGGGCGAGAGGCACGATACGGGCTCCGATACGATGTCGAGCCGCAAAGCTAGTGCGCCGCCCTTCCCCGGATTAGGGGACCTGCGGGACAGGGATCTTTGCGCCGGGATCACAGATCGATCCTCGAGGCCGCAGACTGAACGTCCTAGCCGTCCCGAAATTGTAGGATTCCGCCCGCTTGTGCGCCCAGCACGCGCGATCGCTCAGGCCGCGCCGATATAGCCCAGGCTGGCGGCGCGATGGACGGTCTGGGAACGGCCGGCCACGCCCAGCTTCTCGGCCGCGTTGATCATGTGGAAGCGGACCGTGGGGGTGGCGATCTGGACGATGGCGGCGATCTCGCCGTCGGTCTTGCCCGCCGCCGCCCATTTCAGGCACTGGATCTCGCGGCGGGTCAGCCGCGCCATGTCCTTGCGCGCGCCCAGGGCCGCCTCCTGGTAGGCGGCGGTCAGGCGCAGGGCCAGCAAATGGCACTGCTCGGCCCGCGCGGCGAAGATCGCCCCGACGTCGACGGCGGCGTCGGGCGAGGCCCAAACCACCGCCCCGATCGTGCCGCGCGGCAGATAGGCCGGGGCGACGATGGCCGTGCCGACCCCGAACATGTCGCACGGCTCTATCACCCCCATCGCCTGGGTCCAGGCCGCCGGACGCCAGGTCTCCAGCCGCCCGTCGCGGAAGAAGAACGGCTCGGAGGTCAGGCGGGCGGCGAAGACGAAGGGCGCACGCAGAGCGAAAGCTCGGTCGCGCCAGTATTCCAGCTCCGGATCGATCCAGCGGAACAGGGTCTCGGCCAGGGGCCGGCCGTCGGCGCCGAGCATGGGCTTGGGGCTGGAGATGTCGGCGCTGACGGCGATGAACGGCAGGCCCACGGCCCGGCCCAAAGCCTCGACCTGCCGCGCCAGATCCTCCACCAGCGCGAGGTTTTCGCCCATGGGTCTCGCCTCTTTTTCCGCCCCGGAGGACGATGATCTCAAGGCGGTCGTCGCGCAACGATCCCCGACGTCAACGCCCTATCAGTTCCGATAGCTTGCGCCGTCCGGCGGCTTTGACGAGCCTTGCACGGAGCGGCGCGAGACCGCCCCTGGGGACGCCGGCGAGGTGACGCGTGGAGCTTGAACTGTCGGCCGAAGACCTGGCCTTCCGCGACGCGGTGCGCGCCTTCCTGGACGCCGAGCTGACGCCTGAACTCGCCGAAGCCGGCCGCCGGATGACCAGCGTCTTCAGCGACAAGGCCCACAGCCTGGCCTGGCAGAGGATCCTGCACGCGCGCGGCTGGGTCGCCCCGTCCTGGCCGGTGGAGTACGGCGGACCCGGCTGGAGCGTGATCCAGCGCCACGTCTTCGCCGCCGAATGCGCCCGGGCGGGGGCGCCGAGTCTCGCGCCCATGGGGCTGAAGATGGTGGCCCCGGCGATCATGGCGTTCGGCACGCCGGCCCAGAAGGCCCACTACCTGCCACGCATTCTGTCGGGCGAGGACTACTGGTGCCAGGGCTATTCCGAGCCCGGCTCGGGGTCGGACCTGGCTTCGCTGTCGCTGCGCGCGGTGCGTGACGGCGACGACTACGTGCTGACCGGCTCGAAGATCTGGACCACCCACGCCCACTGGGCCAACAAGATGTTCTGCCTGGTGCGCACCTCGACGGAGGGCCGGCCTCAGGCGGGGATCACCTTCCTGCTGCTGGACATGGACAATCCGGGCATCAGCGTGAAGCCGATCGTCACCCTGGCCGGCGAACACGAGGTCAACCAGGTGTTCTTCGACGAGGCCCGCACGCCCGTCGCCGACCGGCTGGGCGGGGAGAACCAGGGCTGGGCCGTGGCCAAGCACCTTCTGGAATTCGAGCGCGGCGGCGGCTACGGCCCGGGGCTGGAGGCCATGCAGCGCTGCCTGCGCGCCTGCGCCGAGCAGGAGGCCGGCGACGCCACCGACATCCTGCTCGACGATCCCGACCATCGCCGCCGCCTGGCCGAGGCCGAGATCGCGGGCCTGGCCATCGACATCTCCGAGCGCCGGGTGCTGAGCGCCCTGGCCGGCGGCGGCAATCCGGGCCCGGCTTCCTCGCTCCTGAAGCTGCAGGGCTCCGAGGCCCTCCAGCGTCTGGACGAACTGGCCGTCGACGGCCTGGGGGCCTATGGCGCGCCGCACCAGCCCCAGGCCCGGGCGGCGGGCTCGAACCTGACGCCCATCGGCCCCGAGCACGGCCTGACCACCATGGCCCGCTATCTCAACAACCGCGCCGCCTCGATCTACGGCGGCTCCAGCGAGATCCAGCGCGACATCATCGCCCGCCAGATCCTGGGGCTTTGAAGGCGTCGCGCGAGGGCGCCCCTATCATTTCCGATAGCTTGTTCGCCTTGCGCTAGCCCCGCACGCTCCACTCAACGCCAGCGTCCCATGAAGGCGCGGCATGAGGGAGGAACAACAATGTCCGGACCATCGCGTCTGCCGCTGATCTTGAGCGTCTCGGCCCTGGCCCTGCTGGCGGCCCTGCCCGCCGGGGCGCAAGCCCAGACTCCGTCGAAGACCGAGCCCTTCACCATCGAGACCCTGGTCGTCACGGCCCAGCGCCGCGAAGAGACCGCCAACAGCGTCGGCATGCCGATCCAGGCCTTCAGCGGCGAGACGCTGCAGAAGCTGCGGGTCACCGACCCCAAGGACCTGACGGCCATCGCCCCCAGCTTCACCGTCTCGCAGAGCTATCAGGGCGTGCCGACCTACACGCTGCGTGGCATCGGCTTCAACACCATCAACCTGTCGGCCACCTCGACCGTGGGCACCTATGTCGACGAGGTCGCCTACGCCTATCCGTTCATGAACACCGGCCCGATCTTCGACCTGGAGCGGGTCGAGGTGCTGAAGGGGCCGCAAGGCACGCTCTACGGCCGCAACACCACCGCCGGCCTGGTCGACTTCGTGACCAACAAGCCCACCGAGACGTTCGAGGGCGGCTTCACCGTCGAGGGCGGCAACTACCAGACGCACAATATCGAAGGCTTCGTCAGCGGGCCGCTGGCGCCGCGCCTGCAAGGCCGCCTGGCCTTCCGCTCGGAGGACAGCGACGAGGGCTGGCAGATCAGCAATACGCGCGGCGAGCGCCAGGGCGAGAACCACCGCGACGGCTGGCGCGCGGCCATCGCCTTCCAGCCCACCGACAAGGCCGAGTTCGAACTTTCCTATTCGGGCTGGATCAACAAGTCCGACACGGTGGCCGCCCAGGGCATCGGCTTCACCCCGGCCACGGCCGCCAGCCCGTTCAACGCCCCGGGGCTGGTCAACTACATCGCCACCCACGCCCCCACCAAGGCCAGCCAGGCCGACTGGGTCTCGCGCACCGCGCGGGGGACCGACATCGGGGCGGGCCTGGGTATCGGCGGTCCGGCCCGCGAGGACGACCGCATGGACGCGGTCAAGCTGAAGGCGGTCTGGGACCTGACCGACTCCGTCCGCCTGGTCTCGCTGACCAGCTACAACAAGCTGACCCGCGACGCCGTCTTCGACTGGAGCGGCGCGCCCTACGAGATCCTGATCCAGGACGCCCACGGCGAGATCGAGTCCTCGGCCGAGGAACTGCATTTCGAGGGCAAGACCGCCAAGGGCTCGTGGCTGGTGGGCGCCTATGTCGCCCATGACGAGCTCTTGGACAGCAACCGCACCCTGCTCGGCCAGAACGCCAATGTCGGCCTGGTGCGCTATTACGGCTCGACCCTGCTGGCCACGCCCTTCAACAGCGGCGGCTATACGCCCCTGCAGATGAGCCAGGCGTTCCGCACCTACGAGGACATCGGCAATATCGAGACCGACACCTGGAGCGTCTTCGCCAATGTCGACCACCAGCTGACCGACGCCCTGAAGCTGACGCTGGGCGTGCGCTACAGCCAGGACAAGCAGGACTTCGCCGGCTGCTCGCGCGACTTCAACGGCGACATGCTGCCCAACGTCAATGTCGTCAACCGCGCCCTGTTCTTCGCCGCCTACGGCCTAGTGGCGCCCATCAGCCAGGGCCAGTGCAACACCTTCGACCCCGCCACCAAGACCTTCGGCCTGGTCAAGTCCAAGCTGGACGAGGACAACCTGGCCTGGCGCGTGGCCCTGGATTGGAAGGCCAGCGAGGACGTCCTGCTCTACGGCTCGATCTCGCGCGGGGCCAAGGCCGGCGTCACCCCGATCAACGCGGCCAATATCTCCACCCAGGACGCCCCGGCCAATCAGGAGCTGCTGACCGCCTACGAGCTGGGGATGAAGGCGGCCCTGGCCGACCGCCGGGTGCAGCTCAATCTCAGCGCCTTCTATTACGACTACACCGACAAGCAGCTGAGCGTGTATTTCGCCGACCCGATCTACACGGCCCTGTCGCGCCTGGCCAACGTGCCCGACTCCAACGCCTACGGCCTGGACGGCGACCTCACCTGGCGGCCGGTGCGCGACTTGACCCTGATCGCCTCGGCCACCTGGCTGCACACCGAGGTCAAGGGCTATACCGGCATCAACGCCGCCGGCCAGCCGCAGGACTTCGACGGCCAGCCGTTCCTCTACAGCCCCAAGTTCCAGGGCGGGCTCACGGCCCTGTTCGACCACGACCTGGCCAACGGCCTGAAGCTGAACGCGACCCTGAACGGCCGCTGGCAGGACAAGTCATCGGCCGACCTGGAGGGCAATCCGCTGTTCGCGATCGACAGCTACGGCCTGCTCAACGCCAGCGTCGGCGTCTCCAGCCCCGAGAAGGGCTGGGACCTGTCGGTCTGGGGCCGCAACCTCACCGACGAGTACTATTGGACCGCCGTCAGCAGCAACGCCAACGTCGTGGTCCGCTTCCCCGGCAAGCCGCGCACCTACGGCCTGTCGCTGGGCGTGAAGTTCTGATCATCCGGACGACTTCGGCGTGATGGCCGCCGAACGCCTCCCGCACGCCATCGACTTCGGTTCCTGGAGCGCGACGGTCTGACCGCCGCGCTCCTTTTCTTCGAGTCGTCAGCCCAGCGTCTTCTTGTACAACGCCAGCAACTCCGCCCAGGCCTTCTCGGCGGCGGGTTCGTTGTAGACGGCGCCGCCCTTGACGGTCCAACCGTGGGCCGCGCCCTCGTAGACCTCGACCGTGGCCGGGCGCTTGGCCTCGGCGAAGGCGGCCTTCAGCTTGTCCTTCACGGTCGGGTCCTGCTTGTCGTCGTTGTCGGCGACGGCGATCAGGAACGACGCGTGGGTCTTGGGGATCAGCAGGTGCGGGCTGGTCGGCTGGTCGGTGACCAGACCGCCGCCGTGGAAGCTGGCCACGGCCGCGATCCGGCCCGGCGCGATCGCCGCCGTCCGGAACGCCAGCGGGCCGCCCATGCAATAGCCCTGGACGCCGACCTTCCTACCCTTGTCGGTCTGGGGCTGGGCGTCGAGGAAGGCGACATAGGCGGTGGCGTCGCGGTCGGTGCCCTCCGGCGTCACCGTGGCCCGCAGCGGGGTCAACTTGGCGCGATCCTCGGGATTGGCGAAGTTGAACGTGCCCTCGATCACCGGCGCCTTCTTGGCCCGGTAGTAGAGGTTGGGGACCAGCACCACATAGCCCTCGCCCGCCAGGCGCCGGGCCATGTCGCGGAACACCGGCCGCAGGCTCATCACGTCGGGCCAGACCAGCACGGCCGGCCACTTGCCCCCATTCTTCCCCTTGGGGCCTTCCGGGTAGAACAGCGCCGCGTCGGCCACGCCGTCGGGCGTCTTGATCTCGACGTCCTTCTCGACCACCGGCGCGCCGGCATGAGCCGTCGTGGCGGCGACCCCGCCGAGGGCCGCGGCCGCCAGACCGAAGGTCCGCCGCGACAGGCGGGGATCGTGGACCAGGCCGGGGTGGATATCGTCGTCACACATGCGAGCAGTCTCCGTCGAGGCGGGAGGGCGCGAACACGCGCCCGTGGCGAGCCGCCTATCGGTGACCGAACGGCCCGAAGGTTTCAACGCCTAAACGGCGCGGAAGGGAGATGGTTTGGGGGGCCTCGTCAGAGAGGCTGGCGCACCCGACACGATTCGAACGTGTGACCTTTGCCTTCGGAGGGCAACGCTCTATCCAGCTGAGCTACGGGTGCTTCCGCCTTGCGGAAGCGCGGTCTTAGCCGAAAGGCCGCGCTGGCGCAAACGGGTCTTTGCTAGCCTTTCGCCAGATAGATGAAGCGGACGACGAACAGCGCCGCCAGGATCAGCAGCAGCCAGTCGCCCTTCCTGATCTTGCCGGTCAGGAGCTTGAGCACCGCATAGCTGGTGATGCCGAAGGCCAGGCCGTTGGCGATCGAGAAGGTCAGCGGGATGGTCACCAGCGTCAGGAAGGCGGGGATGGCCACGGTGGGGTCGGCCCAGTCCACGTCGACCAGGGCGCCCACCATCATGGCCCCGACCAGGATCAGGGCCGGGGCGGTGGCGGCGGCCGGGATGGCCTGGACCAGGGGCGCGAAGAACAGGGTGACCAGGAACAGGATCCCGACCACCACCGCCGTCAGGCCGGTGCGGCCGCCGGCGGTGACGCCCGCGGCGCTCTCGATATAGCTGGTCACCGTCGAGGTGCCGGCCGCCGCGCCGACCATGGTGGCGGCCGAGTCGGCCAGCAGGATGCGGTTCAGGCGCGGGATCGAGCCGTCGGGCGCCTGGAGGCCGGCCTTCTTGGTCACCGCCACCAGGGTGCCGACATTGTCGAACAGGTCGACGAACAGGAAGACGAAGACGATCTCGAGCATGGCCAGGGCCATGCCGCCCTGCAGGTGGAAGGCGCCGGCCACGTCCATCTTGAAGGCGGTGGCGGTCAGTTCCGACAGGCTGGACGTCGCCGGCACGATCTTGGCCAGGCCCAGGGCCCAGCCCGCGGCGGTGGCCAGCAGGATGCCGATCAGGATCGCGCCCTTGACCCGCCAGGCCTGGAGCACCGCGATCAGCACCAGGCCCATCACCGCCACGGCGGCGGTCGGGGTGGTGAGATCCCCCAGGGCCACGGTCGTGGCGGGATTGGCGACGATGATCCCGGCCTCCTTCAGGCCGATGAAGGCGATGAACAGACCCACCCCGGCGGCCACGGCCGCGAACAGGGGCTTGGGAATGGCCGCCACGATCATCTGGCGCACGCCCGCCAGGGTCAGGATCAGGAAGGCCACGCCCGACAGGAAGACGCAGCCCAGCGCCACCTGCCACGGCACGCCCATGCCCTTGACCACGGTGTAGGTGAAATAGGCGTTCAGCCCCATGCCCGGCGCCAGGGCCAGGGGGTAGTTGGCGATCAGCCCCATCAGGATCGAGCCGAAGCCGGCGGCCAGGCACGTGGCGGCGGCCACGGCGGCCACCGGCATGCCGGCCTCGCCCAGGATCGTGGGATTGACCACCACGATATAGGCCATGGTCATGAAGGTGGTGACGCCGGCCAGCACCTCGGTGCGGACATTGGTCCCATTGGCCTTCAGGCCGAAGACGCGTTCGAGCATGACTATCGGGCTCCGGCGGGAACGGCGGCGGCGTAGCGGTCCCAATGGGTGGTCAGCTCGCGCACCACCACGCCGCCGACGCGGAAGGCGGAGTCGAAGCTGGCCGTCAGGCCTTCGCCGTGGAACACGTGCGGCAGGCTCTGCTGGCCTTGAGGGCCGCGCGAATAGTTGCTGGCCGTGCGCAGCACCAGGACGCGCTTGCGGTCGATCCTTCCAGACGTGGCGTGGGCGTCGAGCACGTCGAGGATCCCCTGGTCTTCGCAGTCGGTCATGGTGAAGGTTCCGGCCCCGTCGGTCCAGAGCTTGACCCAGTCCTCGGCCCACTGGGTCAGACGGTCGCCGTGCCAGAAGCGCACCGTGCCCAGGGCGTCGCCCTTCAGCACGAACGGCGGGCGCTGGCCCTCGGGGTCGCCCTTGTAGGGCGCGCGCAGGGCCTGCAGGCCGGGCGGATCGGGCAGCTTGACGTCCTTGGTCAGGGCGTAGGCCCAGTCGACCAGGCCCTTGTCCAGGGTCCAGACCATGGCGCTGGAGCCTTCGGCCTTGCCCTTCACATTGGGGCGCTCGGCGTCGTTGGAATAGAGGCCGTAGGGCCAGCCGGCGGGCATGTCGCGCGCATCGACCTCGTAGATCGGGTCGGCGTCGACCACGTAACGGGCCCAGGCGGCGCTGCCCAGCGAGGCGACCTTGGGATCGGTCCCGGCGATGCCGGCCACTAGCCAATAGGCGTGGGTCAGGTCGAACTGGTCCGACAGGATCAGGGCCGCGACGCTGTCGCGCGCCCGGCCGCGCATGTCGCTGACGATGGCCAGCACGCCGTCGTCGGAATAGCGGGCCACGTGGCGGACACCCGGGATGGTGATTTCGTGCTTGAGCGGCCAGCCCTCGACCCAGGGCTGGAACTCGCCGGCCATGTCGCCGGTGTCGGCCCCGATCTCGAAGGTGGTGACGACCACGACCTTGATCGGGATCGGCTTGGCCATAGCCACGCCGCCGAGGCCGGCCGCCAGGGCCAGAGCCATCACGATCCGAATGAGAAATGTCCGCATACCGCCCTCACGCCCGAAAACTGGGGCGCAAACTCCACCGATGCGGCGTTCGGCGCAATCGGGGATCGGCGGGAGGGTGAGATAGAGCTTCCGGCGCCTCGACGGCGAACACTTGCCCCCTACGGACCGCTTCGCGGTCGTCTTCCCCCGCAGGGGGAAGAGGGCCCGCGTTCAGGTCCTCCGCCCCCTACGGGGGCGGACAGACGGCGAAGCCGTCAGGTGGGGGCAAGTGAGGTGCTACCTAAGTCTTCAACGGATCCTTGGCGTTCGGATCCCCATAGGTCAGCGACACGAACACATCCTCCAGGTCCGGATCCTCGGTGGCGATGTCCTTGATCTTCAGCCCCTCGGCGCGGACCGCCGCCAGCACCTGCTCCACGCTGGACTGGCCCGTGCGGTACGAGACGCTGAACGCCCCGCCCGCCCGCAGCTTGCTCTCGAAGCCCGGCAGCAGCGGCGCGGCCGTCACCGGCTCCTCGGGCGTGACCACCACGTTGCGGATGTCCATGCGGCTGAGCAATTTGGCCGTCGGCTCGTTCACGACCACCTCGCCGCGATTGACGATGGCGATCTGGTCGCACAGCTCCTGGGCCTCTTCCAGGTAGTGGGTGGTGAGCACGATGGTCACGCCCAGCTGGTTCAGGCCCGTGACATAGCTCCACAGCTGGCGGCGCAGCTCGACATCGACCCCGGCTGTGGGCTCGTCCAGGATCAGCACCGGCGGCTGGTGGACCATGGCCTTGGCCACCATCAAACGCCGCTTCATGCCGCCCGACAGCTGGCGCACATAGGCGTCGGCCTTGTCGCCCAGGCCCAGGGCGTTGAGCAGCTCGGTCGTGCGGCGCTCGTTCTTGGGCACGCCGTAGAAGCCGGCCTGGACCTCCAGCGATTCGCGCGGGGTGAAGAAGACGTCGGCGGCCAGCTCTTGCGGCACCACCCCGATGGCGGCGCGGGCGTCGCGCGGGCGCTCGTCGATGTCGCGGCCCCAGATCTTCACCGTGCCCGACGACTTGCGGGTGAGGCCCGCCAGGATGTTGATGAAGGTCGACTTGCCCGCGCCGTTCGGACCCAGCAGGCCGAAGATCGAGCCGCGCGGCACCTTCAGGTCGATGCCGTTGAGCGCGCGCTTCTCGGGCGCGGTCTTGGTGGCGGGATAGGTCTTGAACAGGCCTTCGGCTTCGATCGCGTAGGCGGGCAGGTCCATGGAGCGTCCAGATCGGAAAAGGAACGGGCGGCTTCAATTGACGGCGCCGCGACTGGTCGCATAGGTATGCCTGCAACGTCGCCACGCCAAGGCCGCGTCTGGATTTCAAGGGTTTTACGAACATGGCGCGCAAGGCCAAGACCACCGCTCCCACCGCCATGGAGCCCGCCGTCGTCGAGATCGGCGCCGGCCCCGCGCCGGAAACCATCATGGTCCGCTCGCACCGCATCGCCTGCGATGGCGTCGGCGGGGCGCTGGGTCACCCCCGCGTCTGGCTGGAAATGGGCGCGGCCGGCTTCGTCGACTGCTCCTATTGCGACCGCCGCTTCGTGGCCTCGACCGCCGCCGGCCACGACGAGGACGAGCAGCTGGCGCCCGGCGTCTACGAAGGCTCCGGCGGCCACTAGGTGACCGACCAGGTTCCAACGACCCAGCGCGCCGAGACCCTGGCCAAGGCCTGGGAAGCCGCCGAATGGCCGCACGAGGCCCCGGTGCTGCGCGCCATCGCCATGCCGTCCGACACCAACCCCGAGGGCGACATCTTCGGCGGCTGGCTGCTGTCGCAGATGGACCTGGCGGCCGCCTCGGTGGCCTTCCACCGCGCCAACGGCCGCTGCGCCACCATCGCCATCGACGGCATGACCTTCATCAGCCCGGTGTTCGTCGGCGACGAGGTCAGCCTGTTCGCCAAGGTCGTCCACGTGGGCCGCACCTCGCTGAAGATCCAGGTCGAGGCCTGGCGCCGCCGCCGCGACGCCGAGCAGGCGCACAAGGTGACCCAAGGGGTGTTCACCTTCGTGGCCATCGGAGAAGACCGGAAGCCCCGGCCGCTGCCCTAGGCCGAGATCACCGCTTCGGTGGAGGTCACGGTCGCGTATTCGCCGTGCAGGTTCGACAGCGTCGTCACGTGCCAATCCTCGGCGGGCCTGGCCACGCCCAGGATGTCGACCTTGTCGTAGGTGTAGCAGGCGTCGCCCGGCAGGGTGACCTGGAAGCCCAGGCAGAAGGCCGCCCGCACCGTGGCCTCCACCGAATTGTTGGTGCTGACGCCCACGATCACCAGGCGCGAGATGTCGCGCAGCCGCAGCCAGCGCTCCAGGCCGCTGTTGGCGAAGGCGTCGCTGACGTTCTTCTCCATCCGGTGCTCGGTCGGCAGGGGCTGGAAGCGCGGCTGGAACTCGCAGTTCGGCAAGCCCGGCCAGAAGGAGCCGCTCGGCGACCGGGACATGTGGCGCACGTGGACGATGGGCAGCCCCCGCGCCCGCCAGGTCTCCAGCAGGCGCGCCATGTTGTCCTCGGCGCCGGGATTGTTCCGGGGACCGGTGTTTTCGGGCAGCATGCCGCGCTGCATGTCGATCAGGATCAGGGCGACGGGGCCGGACGGCGGCGCGGCGGACGTGGAACTCATCGGTCCAGCTTGCGCGCAAGCCCAGGCGGCCGCAAGCCGCGCCCTCTGGACACCACCGCCCGCCGCGCGCCATATCCGCCCATGCGCGACCACGACGCCGACGTCATCATCGCCGGAGCCGGCATGGCCGGAACCACCCTGGCGCTCGCCCTGGCCTCGGCGGGGGTGAAAGCCCTGCTGGTCGATCCCCAGCCGTTCGACGCCCAGCTGGCGGAAAGCTTCGACGGGCGCTCGTCGGCCATCGCCTATTCGTCGTTCCGGCAGTGGAGGGCGATCGGGGCCGGCGAGGCGCTCGCGCCCCACGTCCAGCGGATCGAGCAGATCCTGGTCACCGACGGCAAGGCCCCGGGTCCGGCCTCGGGCGGCCCCTCGCCGTTCTTCCTGCGGTTCGACAGCGGCGAGATCGCCGACCGCTCCGAGGGCGAACCCCTGGGCTATCTGATCGAGAACCGCCAGATCCGCGCGGCCCTGGCCCAGACCGTGATCGACAAGGGCGTCGAAGTGCTGGCCCCTGTCGGCGCCAAGGGGCTGGAGGTCACCGCCGCCGGCGCGACCCTGACCCTGACGGACGGCCGGACCCTGTCGGCCCCGCTGGTGGTCAGCGCCGAGGGGCGCAACGGCGTGCTGCGCAAGGCCGCCGGCATCGGCGACATCGGCTGGAGCTACGGCCAGAGCGGGGTGGTGGCCACCGTCCGGATGCAGCATCCGCACCAGGGCGTGGCCCACGAATATTTCCTGCCCAGCGGCCCGTTCGCCATTCTTCCGCTTACGGACAATCGCGCCAGCCTGGTGTGGACCGAGAGCACCGACCGGGCCGAGGCCCTGCGCCACGCCTCGCCCGAAGCCTTCCACAGCCACCTGATGCGGCGGTTCGGCGAGTTCCTGGGCGCGGTCGAGATGGCCGGCCCGACCTTCGTCTATCCGCTGTCGCTGTCGCTGGCCGAGCGGCTGGTCGCCCCGCGCCTGGCCCTGATCGGCGACGCCGCCCACGGGGTGCACCCCATCGCCGGCCAGGGGTTGAATCTCGGTCTCAAGGACGCCGCCGCCCTGGCCGAGGTGGTGGCCGAGGCCCTGCGCAACGGCGAGGACATCGGGGCTGAGGCGACCCTGGAGCGCTACGCCCGCTGGCGGCGGTTCGACAACGTTTCCAACGCCCTGGCCTTCGACGGCTTCGTGCGATTGTTCTCCAACGACAACCCGCTGCTGCGTCTGGCGCGCGGGGTGGGCATGGCGGCCGTCAACCGCATCGCCCCCGCTCGGCGGTTCTTCATGCACGAGGCCGGCGGCGGGGTGGGCGACCTGCCCAAGCTGCTGCGGGGCGTGGGGATCTAGACGGGATCTTTCAAGCGCGCCCTTGCGGCGAGGCGTAACACGCCCGACCTAGACGCATCGACGCGCCGGAGTTGCTTGCATGACCTCCCAGACCGCCACCGACGCCCCGAGCCAGCCGGCCTTGGGTCGGGGCCTAACCCTGGCCATGGCGGTCGCCACGGGCGTCGCGGTCGCCAACATCTATTACAACCAGCCGATGCTGGGGGTGATCGAGGCCGACTTCCCCGGCCAGACCGTGGCCGGCTTCATCCCCACCGCGACCCAGCTGGGCTACGCCCTGGGCCTGTTCCTGCTGGTGCCCTTGGGCGACCTTCTGGAACGGCGAAGCGTGATCCTCACCCAGTTCCTGGTGCTGGCCGCCGGCCTGATCGCCATCGCCCTGGCGCCCAACGTGGGCCTGGTGATCCTGGCCTCGCTGGTGGTCGGGTTCAGCGCCACGGCGGCCCAGCAGATCGTGCCGTTCGCCGCCCACCTATCGACGCCCGAGCGGCGCGGCGCGACCATCGGCACGGTGATGGCGGGGCTGCTGTGCGGCATCCTGCTGAGCCGCACCCTGGCGGGCTTCGTGGCCACCCATCTGGGATGGCGGGCGATGTTCTGGCTGGGCGCGC
The DNA here is from genome assembly GCF_059418225.1 of Caulobacter sp. GW821-FHT09B08. Lineage (NCBI taxonomy): Bacteria > Pseudomonadati > Pseudomonadota > Alphaproteobacteria > Caulobacterales > Caulobacteraceae > Caulobacter > Caulobacter sp. GW821-FHT09B08. The sequence continues at coordinate 951,519 of NZ_JBWKPL010000001.1, forward strand.
CCATGGCCCTGGTCGCCTGCGCCCTGATGGCCGCGGTCCTGCCGCGCAGTCGCCCCGCCAGCGGGAACCTGGGCTACGGCGCTCTGCTGAAATCGCTGGGCGAGCTGTGGACGGCCCTGCCCACCCTGCGCCGCGCGGCCATCACCCAGGCCCTGCTGTTTTCCGGCTTCACCATGTTCTGGACCATCCTGGCCCTGCATCTGAAGGAGCCGCGCTTTGGCCTGGGCGCCGACGTCGCCGGCCTGTTCGGCGTGGTCGGGGCCGTGGGCATACTGGCCGCGCCCCTGGCCGGGCGGATCGCCGACAAGCGCGGCCCCCACCTGGTGATCCTGCTCGGCGCCGGGCTCTGCGTCGTGTCCTGGCTGATCTTCGGCCTGTGGAACGCCCTGGCCGGGCTGATCGTCGGAGTGATCGTGATGGACTTCGCCGTCCAGGGCTCGCTGATCTCCAACCAGCACCTGGTCTACGCCCTGCGGCCCGAGGCGCGAGCGCGGATCAACACCATCTTCATGGGCGTGAGCTTCCTCGGCGGCGCGGCCGGATCGGCCGGCGCGACCCTGGCCTGGAACCTGGCCGGCTGGTCGGCGGTCTGCGCCCTCGGCGCGGCCTGCGCCCTGGTGGCGCTGGGGCTGCAGCTGGCGGGCCGCAAGGCCTGGCCGGCGAAGGTCTAGACCTTCACCACCCAGCCCTTGCGCCGCATATAGGCCAGCACCAGCCAGATCAGGGCGACATAGGCCGCGATCGGGATCAGGGCGGCGGTCTCCGGGCCGACCAGGGGCGTGGCCCATCCGTAGGCGATCTTCAGCACACCCGCGCCCGGAACCTCCGAGGTCAGCATGTGCAGGCTGTAGGCGAAGACGGCGTTGATCCCGAAGTCGGACAGGACGCGCGTGCCGGGCAGGCGGACGCCCTTGAGGTCCAGCAGCCAGTGCAGGCCGGCCAGCAGGATCATCGGGACCCCGGTCGACAGCAGGACGAAACTGGACGTCCACAGCTCCTTGGAGATCGGGAAGACCAGGCCCCAGGCCAGGCCGGCGGCCACGAGGACGACACCGGCCGCCAGCAAGCCGAGAGGTCCGCGCCGGTTGATCAGCCATTCGCCGGCCGCCACGCCCAGCAGGGCCTGGGCGATGGCCGGCAGGGTCGAGACCAGGCCCTCGGGGTCGTAGCCCAGCGGTCCCTTCACATAGGTGTGACCGCCCAGCAGGATGCGGTCGATCCAGCCCACCAGATTGGCGCCGGGCGTGGCCAGGTCGGCGTGCCCGCCCGGATAGGGCGCCAGGCACAGCGGCCAGTAGGCCAGCAACAGGACCACGGCGAGCGCCAGACGAGCGCGCGGCCCCAGGAGCTTGTAGAGAACGGCCGCGCCCAGGAAGGCCAGGGCCAGGCGCTGCAGCACGCCCATGGGCCGGAAGATCACGCTGTCGGGCGTGGCCATCCAGAAGATGTTGGACAGGATCACGCCCAGCAGGAACAGGCGTCCGGCCCGGACCAGCAGTCGCCGCAAGGTGGGAGCGGAAAGCCCCTCGCCCGCACGGCCCAGGGCCAGGGGGATCGACACCCCGGTCATGAACACGAAGGCCGGGAACACCGCGTCGGCCAGGGTGTAGCCGCGCCAATGGGCGTGCATCAGGGCCGGAAACACCGGCGCGTTCTCGGCGTAGAACCAGAAGGCCGCCGAATTGACGACGATCATGCCGACGATCGTCAGGCCCCGGAGCACATCCAGGGATGCGAGGCGGGGCCGGGCGTCGGTCACCTAGTCTTCCAGGTTCCGGGCTTCCTCGGGCAGCATGATCGGCACGCCGTCGCGGATCGGATAGGCCAGCTTGGCCGAATTGCTGACCAGCTCGCCCCGGGCGCGGTCATAGAACAGCGGCGCGCGGGTGACGGGACAGACCAGCACCTCCAGGAGGCGCGGATCCAGATCGGCGGGCGGCGGAGGCGGTGCGGCGGTCATGGCTGCGTTTCTAAGCGGTTTTGGAACAGCCGCACACCCCCTACTGCAGCGTCCCCTATTGCAGTGTACCGGGCTCCTCGTCGTCGCCGGCGGCGTCGATCTCCAGCAGGGCCACCAGGGTCTCGCGGCGGTCGGCGAGAGTGGGCGCTTCCAGCAGGGCCTGCTTCTCGACCGGCTCGAACGGCAGGGCCATGGCCAGGCTGTTGATCAGGGCGTCGGACGGCGCGGCCTCGGCGCTGGACCAGTCGATGGCCAGGCCCCGATGGTCCAGATAGCGGCGCAGGGCGTCCAGCAGCGAGGACGGATCGCCGGAGACGGTCGAGGGCTGGTCCTCGTGCAGGTCGTCCTCGAAGGCGGTGAAGTCGGCGCGCACCTGGCGGTAGGGCGAGCGAGCCGGCAGCTCCTCGCCCACCCGGAAGCGGCACACTCCGGTCAGGGTGACGAGATAGCGGCCGTCGCTGGTCTCGGCGAAGCTGGTCACCCGGCCCGCGCACCCCACCGGCGCCAGGTTCGGACGCTCGAGGTCGCCGCCCGGCCGGGTCTGGACCATGCCGATGATCCGCTCGCCCGACATGGCGTCGTCGAACATGTTGAGGTAGCGCGGCTCGAAGATGTTCAGCGGCAGCTGGCCGCCGGGCAGCAGCAGGGCGCCGTCCAGCGGGAACACCGGGATCACCAGCGGCAGGTCGTCGGCCCTTCGATAGACTCCCGGCATACGGCGCTCCTTGGTAATCCGGCGGAAATGACGGCCTAGCTGAACAGGATCGACGACAACCGCTTGCGACCGGCCTTGGCTACCTCCGACGCGTAGCCGGCGGCTTCGAACACGGTCAGCAGCTGCTTGCGGGCCGCCTCGTCGTTCCAGGCACGGTCGCGTTCGATGATGGTCAGAAGATGGTCCGAAGCGGCCTGAAGATGGCCGGCGCCGGCCAGGGCCTTGGCCAGCTCGAAGCGGGCCTCGTGGTCGTCGGGATCGGCGGCCAGGCGCTTTTCGAACGGCGCGGTCTCGGACGGGGCGTCCTCGGCCAGGGCCAGGGCGGCGCGCACGCTTTCCAGGTCCGGGTCCTTGGCGCCCGCCGGGGCGGTGGCCGCCACCTCGGCCGCGCCTTCCAGGTCGCCGGCCGAGAGGTAGCACTTGGCCAGGCCTCCGATTGCCTTGAGGTTGGCCGGGTCCATCTGCAGGACCTGGGCATAGGCCTGGGCCGCGCCGCCCAGGTCGCCCAGATCGACCGACTCCTTGGCCATGGCCAGCAGAGCGTCGATGTCGCTCTCGGGCGGAGGACCGGCCACGCGGTCGATGAACGCCTTGACCTGGCTCTCGGGCAGGGCGCCCTGGAAGCCGTCGACCGGCTGGCCGTTGACGAAGGCGTAGACCGTCGGAATCGACTGCACGCGCAGCTGGCCCGAATAGCCGGGGTTCTTGTCGACGTCGATCTTGACCAGCTTGACCGCCCCGCCGGCGGCGTTGACCGCCTTTTCCAGGGCCGGGGTCAGCTGACGGCAGGGGCCACACCAGGTGGCCCAGAAGTCGACAATGACCGGCTGGGTCTTCGACGCCTCGATCACGTCGGCCATGAAGCTGGCGTCGGTCCCGTCCTTGATGTGCGGGCTCTTCGTGGCGCCGCCGGCCTGGATGGGAGGGGGAGTGTCGCCGATCAGGGCCATGGGATCTCTCTGGTACGCGGGTCTTCAACGCGCGGGGCGCGGGATGGATCTTGCCGGGGACGCCGCCCCGGCCTCGGCGGCCAAGATGGTCCCTCGGGACGCGGTTCGCAATCGGGGCAAGCCGCTTATTGGACCACGGCCATGGCGTCGAAATCGACGATCATCGGCGCGATCCCCAGGGCCGCCAGGAAACGGCGCAAGCCGTCCTGCGAGACGGCCGTGGTGGCGTCGTTGCCCAGGGGGTGGAAATTGACCGGATCGGCCTTGGCGAGAGCCGCGTCCAGCACGAAGCGCACGCGATGCTCGACGTCGTTGATCAGGCCGAAGGCGGTGACCGAGCCGGGCGTCACGCCCAGGGTCTCGACCATCAGCTCGGGACTGCCGAACGACAGCCGGGCCGAGCCGATCACCGTGTGCAGGCGCTTGAGGTCAATGGTCGTCTCGCCCAGGGCCGAGATCAGCCACAGCTGACCCTTGGCGTCCTTGAGGAACAGGTTCTTGGTGTGGCCGCCGGGCAGGGCCGCCTTGATCTCCAGCCCCTCTTCCACCCGGAACACCGGGGGATGGTCGAGGGTGGAATGGGCGACGCCGTGGGCGTCGAGAAAGGCGAACAGGTCGGCGCGGCTTTTCATGGGGGACTTCCTAGCCGAGCCGTGGGCCGCTAGACCAGACTCCAAGACCAGCGAGGGAAGAAGAGAGCCGGCATGGAACTGGAGTGCTACCCCACCGAGCCCCGCCCGCCCGAGATCGTGCCGGGCCGGCCGCAGCGGGCGTGGATGGACCATTTCGCCGACCGCCACCCCTATCGCTGCCTGCCGCTGACCATGGCCAACACCACCGGCTGGGAGATCCTGTGCCCGGTCGGCTTCACCGCCACCTGGGACGGCGGAGCGCACCAGAACTGCATCACCTTCCGCGCCGACCATCCGCATCCGGGCTTCGACGACTTTGTGAAGTCGCACTTCTCGCGCGGCACGGTGACGTTCCATACCGGCTATCTGTTCAAGACCCCGCCGGGCTGGTCGATCTGGACCATGGGTCCGCCCAACCACGTCAAGGACGGCATCCAGCCGCTGGCGGGCCTGGTCGAGACCGACTGGCTGCCCTTCCCCTTCACGATGAACTGGATCTTCACCCGCCCGGGCACGGTACGGTTCGAGAAGGGCGAGCCGTTCTGCTTCTTCATGATGATCCAGGACAAGCCGCTGGAGCAGGTCCAGCCGGTGATCCGCTCGATGAACTCCAACCCCGACCTGCGCGGCCAGTACGACGCCTGGGCCGCCAAGCGCGGCGAGTTCAACACCCGCATCTTCAAGCGCGACCCCGAAGCGATGAAGGAGGCCTGGCAGCGCTTCTACTTCAAGGGCGAATATCCCGAGGAGATCGAAGCCCCCGCCCCCTCGGCCCACGTCAACAAGCGCCGGCTGAAACAGCCGAAGCTGGGGTAGCCGCTATTTCAGCGCGTAGGCGATGACCTGGTCGCCGATCGGGGTCTCCATGAAGTGGTGCCCGCCGGTCATGATGACCAGGTACTGCTTGCCGCCGACCTCGTAGGTCATGGGCGTGGCCTGGCCGCCGGCCGGGAGCACGTCCTGCCAGACGGTCTTGCCGGTCTTCAGGTCGATGGCCCGGATCAGGTTGTCGGTCGTGGCCGCCACGAACACCAGGCCGCCGGCCGTGACCACCGCCCCGCCGTTGTTGGGCGTGCCGATCTCAAGCGGCAGATGCGAGGGGATCCCGAACGGACCGTTGGTGCGGGCCGAGCCGAGGGGCCGGTCCCACAGGGTCTTGCCCGTCTTCAAGTCGACGGCCCTCAGGCCGCCGTAGGGCGGTTCCTTGCAGAGGAGGCCCGTGAAGGGCAGGCGCCAGCCGGCGTTGACGTCGATGGCGTAGGGCGTGCCCACCTGCGGGTCGCCCGCGCCTTCCGCGCTCTTCTTCATCGAGCCCCCACGGGCGTCGCCGCGCGGGGTCCAGCCCTTGGCGTCGGCCTCCTTGCGCGGCACCAGGCGGTTGTAGTTGGGCATGTCGTTGTAGTTGGCGACGATCACGCCGCGACTGGGATCGACGGCCACGCCGCCCCAGTCCGAACCGCCGTTGTAGCCGGGATATTCGATGTAGCGACGGTCGGCGACGGGCGGGGTGTAGAAGCCGTCGTACTTGGCCCGCTTGAACTGGATGCGGCAGACCATCTGGTCGATCGGCGACATGCCCCACATCTGCTTTTCGGTCAGGTCCGGCTTGCGCAGGGTGTGGAACAGCGAGAACGGCTGGGTCGCGGTGCGTTGAGCAGGCTCCAGCCCGCCCTGCGGCACGGCGCGCTCCTGCACCGGAACCAGCGGCTGACCGGTGCGGCGGTCCAGCACATAGATGTCGCCCTTCTTGCTGGGCAGCACCACGGCCGGAACCGGGCCGCCGGCGGTGGGGAAATCGATCAGCGTGCCCTGCGAGCCCAGGTCGTAGTCCCAGACGTCGTTGTGCACGGTCTGGAACTTCCAGCGCGGCTTGCCAGTGGCCACGTCCAAGGCGACCAGCGAGGTGGAGAATTCCTTCTCCAACGGCGAGCGGCTGGAGCTCCAGTAGTCGGCGGCCGAGACGCCCAGCGGCAGATAGACCAGGCCCAGGGCCTCGTCGCCGGTGGCCGTGGTCCACATGTTGGGCGTGCCCTTGGTGTAGGTCTGGCCTTCGGGGGGCAGGGCCGCGATGTCCGGACGGGTCATGTCCCAGGCCCAGCGCAGGGCGCCGGTGACGGCGTCGAAGCCCTGGATCGTGCCCGACGGCGCGTCGCGCCGCTGGCCGTCCAGCACCTGATGGCCGGTGACGATCACGCCGCGCACGATGGTCGGCGCCGAGGTGATCGACAGCATGCCAGCCGCCGAGGGACCGAAGCCGACGGCGGTCGAGACCTGGCCGTTCTGGCCGAAATCGGCGCACGGAGCGCCGGTGCGGGCGTCGACCGCGATCAGGCGGGCGTCCAGCGTGCCTTCGATCACCCGGGTCGAGCACGCCTGGGCAGGATCGGCGTCGGGCACGGCGTAGTAGGACACGCCCCGGCAGGCGGCGGTGTAGGGGATGGCCTCGTCGGGCACCTTGGGGTCGTGGCGCCAGCGGGTCTGGCCCGTGGCCGCGTCGATGGCCATCATGATGTTCTTGGGGGTGCAGAGATAGAGGGTGTTTCCCACCTTCAGCGGCGTGTTCTCGGCCCCGTACTTGCCTTGGGCGGCCGCGCTGGGCATGTCGCCGGTGCGGATCATCCAGACCCGGGCCAGGTTCTTGACGTTGTCGGCGTTCAGCTGGGCCAGCGGCGAATAGCGCTGGCCGGCATGGGTGCCGCCGTAAGCGGGCCAGTCGGCGCCGACCCGCATCAGGGCCGGGTCGTTGTCGGTCATGGACGCCACGGCGGGCAGCGCCCCGTCCACCCTGGCGCGATTGGCCTGGGCCACCACCACCCCGCCGATCAGCAGGAACACGGCCAGGGCCGCGAAGCCGACCAGCGTCCGCTTGCGGCCAGGCGCGCCGGGATCGACGGTGGGCAGCACGGCCAGGGCCAGGATCAGCAGCACGGTCGGAGCGACGACGCGCGGCACCAGAGCCCACCCGTTCAGCCCCGCCTCCCACAGCGCCCACAGCACCGTGGCCACGAAGACGCCGACATAGATCCAGACCCCCAGGGCCCTTCGCCGGACCAGCAATCCGCCCGAGGCCAGCAGCCCCAGGCCCGCCAGGACGTAGTAGGGCGAGCCGCCCAGGGCGACCAGCCAGGCGCCGCCGACGAGCAGGGTCAGGCCGATCAGGGCGAAGACGACGCCCAGGAGCACGGCGGCCCAAGCGCCGCTCCCCGTCCGGGATGCTGAAAGGGACGCCATGACCATGCTCCGAACTCGACCGCGACCGCGCGGGAACTGAACATGTTCGACGAGCCATCGGTTCCCCCGTGCGGACGACGACCGTGCGAGAACTTCATGCTTGGAGAGAACTCTGCTTGACAGAGTAATGGTGCATGATAACTCTGCATCACAGAGCGCTTTGAGCGCGAACCGAAGGAGGGATGCGAGATGGGCATTTCGAGGAACGAGGCGGCGTCCGCGCTGGCCGATATCGAGAGCACCGCCGGCCGCGGCCGCGTGCTGAAGGGCTACCAGATCGCCGGCCCGATCATGATGAGCTGGGGCGTGGTCTGGGCGCTGGGCTATTCGGCCATGGGCCTGCTGCCGCCCGAGCGGTGGGGCCTGACCTGGCTGGTGGCGGACGTGATCGGCATCGCCGCCACCCTGCTGCTCAGCCGCCGAGGCCAGGCCCGGGCCGGGGTCAAGGCTCAGCCGGGGCAAGGCTGGAAGATCATGGCGGGCACCTTCGCGATCCTGGCCTTCATGTCGGCCACCTACTCGCTGTTCCACCCCTCGCTGGAGGCGGCCATTGTCTATCCGGGCCTGGTGACGGGGCTGGTCTATGCGGGGGTCGGCATCGTCTTCGCGCCCCGCTACCTGTGGGTGGGCGCGGCGATCTTCGCCGCCAGCCTGGTCGGCTACTACGCCTTCCAGCCTTGGCTCGCCTTCTGGATGGCGGCGGTCGGCGGCGGCGGGCTGTTCGTCTCGGGCCTGTGGCTGCGGAGGGGCTGAGCATGGCCGAACTGGACGAGCTGATCCACCAGCCGCTTCGGCTGAAAATCATGGCCGCTCTGCATGCCGAGCGCGACGCCGACCCTGTGGAGTTCGCCCGCCTCAAGGCGGTGACCCAGGCCACCGACGGCAATCTGGGCAGCCACCTGACCACCTTGGAAAAGGCCGGCTATGTCGAGATCGCCAAGGATTTCGTCGGCAAGAAGCCCCGCACCCGCGTGGCCCTGACCCCCACCGGCCGCAAGGCCTTCCGCCGCCACGTCGACTATCTGCGCGCCGTGGTCGACGGGGTGGACGGCGACTGAGCCTTCACCCGCAATTCCGGCCGAAGGAGGCCAAGATGCGTATTCATCTGATCGTGGCCGCCTTCGGCGCGGCCCTCGCCCTGGCCCTGTTCGGCGCGACCCTGACGCTCTCGCCGGACGCGCCGCCCAGGATCGGCCTCAAGCTGTCGATGCAGGGCCTCTCGGTCCAGGCCTCGGTCGCGGCGTTCTAGACCGCCTTCACGGCCGAGACGATCGACTTGACCACCTTGCGGACCAGGGCCGGGTCGTCGCCCTCGGCCATGATGCGGATCAGGGGCTCGGTGCCGGAGGGGCGCACCACGATGCGGCCCGACCCGTTCAGCTGGGCCTCGCCGTCGGCGATGGCCTCCTTCACCGTCTTGTGCTCCAGCGGCTTGCCGCCCGCGAACCGGACGTTCTCCAGCAGCTGCGGCACGGGCTCGAACTGACGGCCCAGGGCGCTCATCGGCTTTCCGGTCTCGATCATCGTCGCCAGCACCTGCAGGGCCGCGATCAGGCCGTCGCCCGTGGTCGAGAAGTCCGACAGGATCACGTGGCCCGACTGCTCGCCGCCGATGTTGAAACCGCCCTCGCGCATGCGGGCCATCACGTAGCGGTCGCCCACCGAAGTGCGCTCCAGCGTCAGGCCGTTGTCGGTCATCAGCCGTTCCAGGCCCAGATTCGACATCACCGTGGCCACAACCCCTCCGGCCTTCAGCTTGCCGGCCTTGGCGAAGGCCAGGGCGACGATGGCCATGATCTGGTCGCCGTCGACCACCACGCCCTTCTCGTCGCAGATCACCAGCCGATCGGCGTCGCCGTCCAGCGCGATGCCGATGTCGGCGCGATATTCGCGCACCAGCTTGGCCATCGACTCCGGATGGGTGGAGCCGCATTCGGCGTTGATGTTGGTCCCGTCGGGCGAGACGCCCAGCTCGATCACCTCCGCGCCCAGCTCGTAGAGGGCGGTGGGAGCCACGCGATAGGCCGCGCCATGGGCGCAGTCGATCACGATCCGCAGGCCGGCCAGCGACAGGTGGCGCGGGAAGGTGGCCTTGACGATCTCGACATAGCGGGCCTGGGCGTCGTCGATGCGCTTGACGCGGCCAAGGCCGCGCGGCGGCGCCAGGCCCTCCTGCAGACCCTCGTCCATCAGGGCCTCGATCTTCAGCTCCTGCTCGTCCGACAGCTTGTAGCCGTCGGGACCGAACAGCTTGATGCCGTTGTCGGCGAAGTCGTTGTGGCTGGCGCTGATCATCACGCCCAGATCCGCGCGCATCGAGCGGGTCATCATCGCCACGGCCGGGGTCGGCAGCGGGCCGAACAGCCGCACGTCCATGCCGACGCTGGCGAAACCGGCCACCAGGGCCGGCTCGATCATGTAGCCCGACAGGCGGGTGTCCTTGCCGATCACCACCAGGTGGCGGCGGTCGTCCTGCGAGCGGAACAGCTTGCCGGCCGCCAGGCCCACCCGCAGGGCGACCTCGGCGGTCATCGGGTGCTTGTTGGCCTGGCCGCGGATGCCGTCGGTCCCGAAATAGGCGCGCTTGCTCATGATCTCGATCTTGTCTCGATTAGGTCTTCATCGGGCCGCGAAACGATCCGAAATGCAGATTTATGAGAGCGGCCGATAAGCGAATGCTAAAGGCGGCGCTCGAAATATCCCGCGCGGGTAGCAATAGTCCCGTCGGCGCGTTCTACAAAGGATCATGGCCCATGTGCGGCATCATCGGCATCGTCGGCAACAAGCCCGTCGCGGAACGTCTGGTCGACAGCCTCAAGCGGCTGGAATACCGGGGCTACGACTCCGCCGGGGTCGCGGCCCAGGTGGACGGAACGCTGCAGCGCCGCCGCGCGCCGGGCAAGCTTCGCGAACTGGAAAGCGTCCTGGCCCATGAGCCGCTGGTCGCCACCACCGGTATCGGCCACACGCGCTGGGCCACGCACGGCGCCCCCACCCTGCGCAACGCCCACCCCCACATCGTCGGCCGCGTGGCCGTGGTCCACAACGGCATCATCGAGAACTTCGCCGAGCTGAAGGCCGAGTTGATCGCCGCCGGCCGCGAGTTTCAGAGCGACACCGACACCGAGGTGGTCGCCCACCTGCTGGACGCCGAGCTGGCCACCGGCCTGGCCCCGCTGGAAGCCTTCCAGGCCACGCTGAACCGCCTGCGCGGCGCCTTCGCCCTGTGCATCCTGGTAGGCGGCGAGGACGAGACCATCCTGGCGGCTCGCAACGGCCCGCCCCTGGCCGTGGGCTATGGCGACGGCGAGATGTTCGTCGGCTCGGACGGCCTGGCCCTGGGCCCCTTCACCAACCGCATCGCCTATCTGAACGACGGCGACCACGCGATCCTCGACCACGCCGGCGCCCGGATCTTCGACGCCTCGGGCAAGGCGGTCGATCGTCCGATCAAGGTCGTGCCCGCCTCGGCCGTGCTGATGGAAAAGGGCAACTACCGGCACTTCATGGAAAAGGAGATCCATGACCAGCCGGAGGGCTGCCAGCGCACCATCGCGGCCTATGTCGACGCCATCGAGGCCCGCACCACCCTGCCCGAGGGCCTGGGCCTGGCCGACCTGGAACGCATCCAGATCGTCGCCTGCGGCACGTCCTACATCGCCGGCGTCATCGGCAAGTACCTGATCGAGCAGCTGGCCGACCTGCCGGTGGACGTCGAGATCGCCTCGGAATTCCGTTACCGCCAGCCGGCCCTGCGGCCCGGCTCGCTGGTCATCGCCATGTCGCAGTCGGGCGAGACCGCCGACACCCTGGCGGCTCTGCGCTACTGCCAGGCCAAGGGCATGAAGAGCGCCGTGGTGGTCAACGCCACCGAGTCGACCATGGCCCGCGAGGTCGACGTGGTGCTGCCGATCCACTGCGGCCCCGAGATCGGCGTGGCCTCGACCAAGGCCTTCACCGCCCAGGTCAGCGTGATGATCGCCCTGGCCGTGGCCGCCGCCAAGGCGCGGGGGACCATCGACGCGGCCGAGGAAAAGCGCCTCTGCAAGGTGATGCTGGAGGCCCCGCGCCTGATCGCCGAGGCCATCGGCCTGGAAGGCGCGATCAAGGACATCGCCGCCGAGATCGCCAAGGCCCGCGACGTGCTGTTCCTGGGTCGTGGGCCGATGTCGGCCCTGGCTCTGGAAGGCGCGCTGAAGCTGAAGGAGATCAGCTACATCCACGCCGAGGGCTACGCCGCCGGCGAGCTGAAGCACGGCCCCATCGCCCTGGTCGACGACCAGACCCCGATCATCATCCTGGCGCCCTTCGACAGCTATTTCGAGAAGTCGGCCTCGAACATGAGCGAGGTCATGGCGCGCGGCGGCCAGGTGGTGTTCATCACCGACCCCGAAGGCGCCAAGCACGCCCCGGCCGGCGCCCGCGTGGTGGTCACCGCCCCGGCCAGCGACCCGCTGGTCTCGAGCCTGGTGATGTCGGCCCCGATCCAGCTGCTGGCCTACCATGTGGCCGTGGTGAAGGGCGCGGACGTGGATCAGCCACGGAATTTGGCCAAGTCGGTGACGGTGGAGTAGCCGACTCCGCCCGCGCGATGCTTGCGGGCCCCGGGACCCGAGCCCGTAGACACCCTGTCTGCTCCGACGATTCATGCGTGCCGTACGCAGGATCGGAAGGATCGCAATGCCCGGCCCCATCGCCATCGTCACCGGCGCCAGTCGCGGCGCCGGGCGCGGCATCGCCACCGCCCTGGGGCGCCACGGCTGCACGGTCTATGTGACGGGCCGCTCGCAGACGGCGGGCGATGCGAGCGTTCCGGGCACGATCCACGCCACGGCGGCCGAGGTCACCGCCGCCGGCGGCCAGGGCGTCGCCGTCCGCGTCGACCATGCCGACGACGTCCAGGTGAAGGCCCTGTTCGACCAGGTTCGCGCCGAGCACGGCCGGGTCGACATCCTGGTCAACAACGCCTGCGCCATCCACGACCAGCTGACCGCGCCCGGCCACTTCTGGCAGAAGCCCCTGGCGATCGGCGACATGATCACCGTCGGCGTCCGCAGCGGCTTCGTCGCCAGTTGGCACGCCGCCCCGATGATGGTCGAGCAGGGTCGCGGCCTGATCGTCTTCACCTCCGCGCCGGGCGCGGCGCACTACGTCTTCGGCCCGGCCTACGGCGCGCACAAGGCGGGCGTCGACAAGATGGCGTTCGACATGGCCGTCGACCTGCGCGAGGCCCAGGTCGCGGCCCTGTCAATCTGGATGGGCTCGCTGGCCACCGAGCGCCTGCTGGCGATGATCGCCGCCGAGCCCGCCAAGTACGGCCATCTGGCCGACGCGCTGGAGACGCCGGAATTCACCGGCCACCTGATCTGGGCCCTCTACAACGATCCCGAGCTGATGGCCCTGAGCGGCCAGACCCTGATCGGCGCGGATCTCGGCCGGCGCTACGGCGTCACCGACGCGGGCGGCAAGATCCCGCCCTCGGTGCGCGAGACCCTGGGGATCACGCCGCATGTCCCCCACCCCCACGTCATCCGCTGATCGAGGAGCCCGCCGATGGACGAGACCGACCTGACCCGGCTGCGGCGCGACGTGGACTTCCTGCTGGACCGCCGCGCCATCGAGGACGTGGTTCACGCCCATGCGCGCGGCCACGACCGCTTCGACGTGGACCTGCTGCGCGCCGCCTATCACCCGGACGGGGTCGACGAGCACGGCGCGGCCGCGATCAATTCCGGCCCCGACTATGCCGACTGGGCCAACGCCATCCACGCCGGCGGCTCTCAGCTGTGCCTGCACAACATCACGACCCACAACTGCGAGATCACCGGCGATGTCGCCCATGTGGAAAGCTACGTGCTGGTCGGTCTGCTGAACCCGGACGGCAAGACGGTGCGCCTGATCAACGGCCGCTATGTGGACCGGATGGAAAAGCGCGACGGCGCCTGGAAGATCGCCCTGCGGCGCTGCACGGTCGATCTGCTGATCGCGGGCGACGCCGGCATTCTCTCCCTGCCGCAATTCAAGCAGGGCGGTTTCATCAAGGGCGTGCGTGACGCCGGCGACGTGTCCTACCAGCGCCCCCTGGCGCTCGACACGCCCGTCGAGCGCTGGTGACCGATCAGGCCGCCAGCTTCGACTTCCGCACCGAATAGCCGAAATAGATCAGGCACGCCGCCGCCGCCCACACCGCGAACAGGATCCAGGTGTCGAGCGGCAGCCCCGCGATCAGGTAGCCGCAGAAGGCCACGCTGAGCAGGGGCACGACCGGGTAAAGCGGCACGCGGTAGCCGCGCGGCAGGTCCGGCTGGGTTCGGCGCAGGATGATCACCCCCAGCGAGACGATGGCGAAGGCGATCAGGGTGCCCATGCTGGTGAGGTTCACCAGGGTGTCGAGCGGCACGAAGGCGGCCAGGACGGCGATGAACGCCGCCACGATCCAGGTGTTGAGGTCGGGGCTCTGGGTCTTCGCATTGACCCGCTGGAACACCTTGGGCAGCAGGCCGTCGCGGCTCATGGCGTAGAGGATGCGGGTCTGGCCGTACATGACCACCAGGGTGATCGAGAAGATCGAGACGATGGCTCCGACGCACAGGATCAGCGAGGTCCAGGCCTGGCCGGTCAGGTTGCGCAGGATCACCGCCAGCCCGGCCTCCTGGCCCGCGAAGGCCGTCCAGGGTTGGGCCCCGACGGCGGCCAGGGCCACCAGGATGTAGACGGCCGTGACGATCAGCAGGGACAGAATGATGCCCAACGGCAGGGTCTTGCGCGGGTTCTTGACCTCGTCGCCCGCCGTCGAGACCGCGTCGATGCCGATATAGGAGAAGAAGATCGACGAGGCCGCCGCCCCGATCCCCGCCACGCCCATCGGGGCGAACGGCTTGAGGTTCTCGGCGTGGAAGCCGCTGAAGGCGATGACCACGAAAAAGGCCAGCACCAGCAGCTTGAGCACCACCAGCACGGCGTTGACCGTCACCGATTCCTTCACGCCGCGCAGCAGCAGGATCAGGCACGCGCCCACCAGCACCACGGCCGGCAGGTTGAACACCCCGCCCGCCCCCGGCGCCTTGGCGATGGCGTCGGGCATGCGCCAGCCGATCAGGTCGGAGAACATCTCGTTCAGATATTGCCCCCAGCCCACGGCGATGGCCGAGGCCGACACGGCGTATTCCAGCAACAGGCACGCCCCGACCAGGAAGGCCACGAACTCGCCCAGGGTGGCGTAGGCGTAGGAATAGGACGAACCCGACACCGGGATGGTCGAGGCCAGCTCGGCGTAGCACAGGGCCGTCAGGGCCGCTGTGATCCCGGCGATCACGAAGCTGACGATCACCGCCGGCCCGGCGGCGGGCACGGCCGTGGTCAGGGCCACGAAGATGCCGGTGCCGATGGTGGCGCCCACGCCCAGCATGGTCAGCTGGAACAGGCCGATGGAGCGGTGCAGGCCATCTTCCGGCAGATGCTCGCCGCCCTCGGCGACGACCTGGCCCACGGGCTTGCGGCGGAAGAGATCGGCCGCGCGGAACTGGCCCATGGAGGTCCTCGGAGGTCTGGAAGATGCGGCGGCAAACTAGCCTTGCCACGCCCATCACATCAACTTGCCTGTCGCATCGCGTTCCTTCTCCCCTTGCGGGAGAAGGTGGCCTGCGAAGCAGGTCGGATGAGGGGTTGATAGCCCTGTCCGGAAAGGTCTGAGAGACCCCTCACCCGACCCCACTTCGTGGGGCCACCCTCTCCCGCAAGGGGAGAGGGATCAGTTCTCCTCGAACACCAACGTCCGGGCGAAGAACGGCAGCAGGTCGGTATAGACCCGCCCCGTCTGGCCCCAGGTGCGGTCGCCCCAGCCGCCGACATATTCCTCGGCCTCGTGCGGCACGCCGTATTCGGTGAGCAGGCGCGAGAAGGCCTGGTTGGAGATCACGTGGTCGGGATTGGGATCGCCGCGCGTCCAGTCGAACTTCAGGCCGCGCAGGGTCCGCAGGTTGTCGGCATAGCGCGCCACCGAGCGGTCCAGCAGGAAGCCGTTTTGCAGCTTCTCGGTCAGGGCCGCGTCGACCACCAGCCGTCCGTCGATCTTGCGAGCCGGCAGGTCGGCATAGAGCGGCGGTTTGCCCGGATTGGGCAGGTGGGCCTGGTAGATGGCCGTGAACAGCTGCGAGAACGGATCGGCCTTCAGGTCGTCCAGCGACTTGGCGTTCTGCAGCAGGTCGAAGTTCGGCCGCGACGACATGGTCTGCAGGCCAAGCCCCGTGCCGACCGGATGCAGGGCGTAGACGGCGCCGAACACGTCGGGATGGCGCATGCCGAAGGCGATGGCGCCGTGACCGCCCATGCGGTCGCCGGCCAGCCCCCGCGAATCGCGGCGCGCCAGGGTGCGGAAGCGGCCGTCGGTCCAGGGGACCAGCTCGCCGACCATGAAGTCGCGCCACCGGCCGGTGACCGGCGAATTGGCATAGATCGATCCGCCCAGCGGGGTGCTGAAATCGGCGGCCACCACGATCACCGGTGGGATCACCTTTTCGGCGATCGCCTTGTCGAGCAGGGCCGCGAAGCCTTCCCGGTCGAAGGCCGCGCGCTCGTCCTCGAAGATGTTGTGCAGGTAGTAGATGACCGGATAGCGCCGCCCGGAGGTCTCATAGCCGTCGGGCAGATAGACCCGCACGCGCCGCCGCGGGCTGGTCCCGATCTTGTTTCCCTCGAAGGCCTTCGATGCGACGACGAAGTCGCGGACCTGGCTCTGGGCCAGGACGGGCTGCGCCGTCAGCAGGGTCATGAAGGCCGCCAGCAGCAGGCCGAGCCGGATCATCGGGACTCTCCGTGTCACACCCAGGGAGAACGCCACGCCACTCAACTAGAAGCTCATCAGCACCCGGCAATCGGGCGCATTCGTGGCGCCTAGAGTTCTTTGCTTTGACGCGTTTTCTTCACGCGAACCGGCGTCCACTTCGCTCGAAAACGCTCTACCGCTCGCCCTCGAACATGTAGTCCCGCGTGACCGGCAGGGCGCCGACCTTCTTGGCCACCTGGATCTGGAAGACCATGTGGCCGCCGTAGCGGAAGCCCAGCTCGGCGCCGCACAGATAGAACTCCCACATCCGCCGGAACCGCTCGTCGAACATCGTGGGGATGTCCGGATCGGCCAGGAAGCGCAGGCGCCAGTGCTTGCAGGTCTCGGCGTAGTGCAGGCGCAGGATCTCGATGTCGGTGATCCACAGGCCCGCCGCCTCGACCGCCTGGACGATCTCCGACAGGCCCGGGATGTAGCCGCCGGGGAAGATGTACTTGGCGGTGAAGGCGTTGGTCGCCCCCGGCCCGCTCATTCGGCCGATCGAGTGGATCACCGCGCTGCCGTCGTCGGTCAGCAGGCGCTTGATCGTGTCGAAATAGGTCTGGAAGTTCGGCGCGCCGACGTGTTCCAGCATGCCCACCGAGACGATGCGGTCGAAGGTCTCGTTCAGGTCGCGATAGTCGGTGAGACGGAACTCGACCTGGTCCGACAGCCCGGTCTTCTCGGCCCGTTCCTTGGCCAGGGCCAGTTGCTCGGTCGACAGGGTGACCCCCGTCATCCTGGCCCCATGGTCGGCCGCCAGGGTCAGGGACATGCCGCCCCAGCCCGAGCCGATGTCCAGCACCTTCATGCCCGGCGTGATGTTCAGCTTGGCGCCGATATGAGCCTTCTTGGCGGCCTGGGCCTCCTCCAGGGTCATGTCGGGCCGCGCGAAGTAGGCGCAGCTGTACTGCATGTCGGCGTCGAGGAAGCGCTTATAGAGCTCGTTGCCCACATCGTAGTGGTGGGCGACGTTGCGACGCGAGGCGATGCGGTCGTTGACCGACTGCACCGTGCGCTTGAGCGCCTTCTTGGCCCGTGTGACCGGCGTGCCGCGCTTGGGCGTGCGCCCGCCGCTCTTGCCGACGATCTCCAGCAGGTCCCACAGGGTCCCCTGCTCGATCTTCAGGTCGCCTTCCATATAGGCCTCGCCCAGGCCCAGGCTGGGATTGGCCACCAGCCGGCGCAGGCCCCGGGCGTTGACCCGCATGGTCACGGGCGGCCCCGAGCCGTCGCCGGCCTTGGTCGTCGAGCCGTTGGGAAGGTGAATGGTCAGGTCGCCGACCTTGACCATCTTTTTCAGCAGAGCTTCGATCATGACCGCGACCCTAAAATGCAGGCGCGGCCGCTGGGAAGGCGGAAATTTTCGTCCGCCTCCCCTTGTAATTCGGCTCCCGGGAACCGGTCAGTGCTCGCTGTCCAGATGGGCCATCTGAGCCTCGGCGTAGCGGGCGCCGGCCGCCGCGCCCTTGGGCGCCGCGCGCTCGATGGCGGCCAGATCGGCAGGTGACAGCATCACGTCCAGCGCGCCCAGCGACTCGGAAAGCCGCGCGCGGGTGCGGGCCCCGACCAGCGGCACGATGTCCTGCCCTTGCGCGGCCACCCAGGCGATGGCGATCTGGGCGACGCTGACGCCCTTGGCCTCGGCCACCGTCCGCAGGGCTTCCACCAGCGCCAGGTTCTTGTCGACATTGTCGCCCTGGAAGCGCGGGGAATAGGCGCGGAAGTCGCCCTTGCCCTGGCCCTGGTTCTTGTCCCAGTGGCCGCTGATCAGGCCGCGCGACAGCACGCCATAGGCGGTCATGCCGATACCCAGCTCGCGCAGGACCGGCAGGATCTTGTCCTCCACGCCCCGGGTGATCAGGGCGTATTCGATCTGCAGGTCGACAATGGGATGGACGGCGTGGGCCTTGCGGATGGTCTCGGCGCCCACCTCCGACAGGCCGATGTGGCGCACATAGCCGGCCTGGACCATCTCGGCGATGGCGCCGACCGTGTCCTCGATGGGCACGTTGGGGTCCAGGCGCGCGGGGCGGTAGATGTCGATGTGGTCGACGCCCAGGCGCTGCAGCGTATAGGCCAGGGCCGTCTTCACGGCGGCGGGGCGGGCGTCGTAGCCGATCCAGGCGCCCGAGGGGTCGCGCTGGGCGCCGAACTTGACGCTGATCACGGCCTTGTCGCGTTTCGAGCCCTTCAGCGCCTCGCCGATCAGCATCTCGTTGTGGCCCATGCCGTAGAAGTCGCCGGTGTCGATCAGGGTGATCCCGGCCTCCAGGGCGGCGTCGAGGGTGGCCAGGCTCTCGGCCCGGTCGGACGGGCCGTACATGCCCGACATGCCCATGGCGCCCAGGCCCAGGGCCGAGACGACGGGGCCGGTCTTGCCCAGTTGACGGGTTTGCATGGTGTTTCTCCGTGTTCGATGGCGGGGACTATGCGCCGACGCCGCGCGTGCGATAATCCGTTCATCCCCGCACGAGCTGTTCGGAAATCCGTACAATGGCCCAGCCCGACCTCGCCGATCTCGACGCCTTCACCGCCGTGGCCCGGGCGCGTGGCTTCCGGGGCGCGGCCGCCTTGCGCGGGGTCTCGGCCTCGTCGCTGTCCGAAGCCGTGCGGCGGCTGGAGGCGGATCTGGGGGTGCGCCTCCTCAACCGCACCACCCGCAGCGTCACCCCGACCGAGGCCGGCGAGCGGCTGCTGGCCCGGCTGACGCCCGCCCTGGCCGACGTCACCCTGGCGCTGGACGAGGTCAACGCCTTCCGCGACAGCCCCACGGGGGTGCTGAAGCTGAACGTGCCGGGCGCGGTGTCGCGGATCGTCTTTCCGGACCTGATCCCGCGCTTCCTGAAGGCGCACCCGGGGATTCGCGTCGAGGTCACGGCCGACGACGCCTTCGTCGACGTGCTGGCCGCCGGCTATGACGCGGGCGTTCGCTACGACGAGCGGCTGGAGAAGGACATGATCGCCGTGCCCCTGGCCGGGCCGCAGCGGTTCGTGGTGGTGGGCTCGCCGGCCTATTTCGCCGCGCACGGCCGTCCGACCCACCCGCGCGAGGTGCTGGACCATGCCTGCATCCGCCACCGCTTCACCCATGGCACGAGCTACGCCTGGGAGTTCGAGAAGGACGGCGAGACGATCCGCGTCCAGCCCGAGGGACCGCTGGTCACCAACAGCGGCGAGCTGGAAATCGCCGCCGTCGAGGCGGGCCTGGGCCTCTTGGCCACCTTCGAAGGCTTCGTGGCCGGAAGCATCGCGGCGGGCCGGATGGAGACGGTGCTGGACGACTGGCTGCCGCCATTCAGCGGGCCGTATCTCTACTATCCCAGCCGCCGGCACATGCCGGCGCCGCTGCGGGCGTTCGTGGACTTCGTGAAGGCCGAGCGGCGGTAGGCGTCCAACCGCCGCGATGCAGAATCCATCGAGACAGGGTGAAATCTGCCCCCAACGCCCCGCGCTAAGCGTCGCATTAGAAAGGCTGTCCTTGCTTCCGCGCCCTGCGGGGCGTAACGGGTCCGCGCCTGCCGTCGTCTGGCGGGCAAGTCATGAATTGGAGGCTGCGATGGGTTACCGGGTCGCCGTGGTCGGCGCCACGGGCAATGTGGGCCGTGAGATGTTCAACATCCTCGAGGAACTGAAATTCCCCGTGGACAAGATGCATGCGATCGCGAGCCGCAAATCCATCGGCGTGGAAGTCTCGTTCGGCAGCCAGACCCTCCACTGCGAGGACCTGGAGCAGTTCGACTTCTCCACCGTCGACATCGTGCTGATGAGCGCCGGCGGCGCCATCGCCAAGGCCTGGGGCGAGAAGATCGGCGCCGCGGGCGCGATCGTCATCGACAATTCCAGCCACTTCCGCATGGACCCGGACGTGCCGCTGGTGGTGCCGGAGGTGAACCCGGACGCGGTCAACCACCTGCCCAAGAACATCATCGCCAATCCCAACTGCTCCACCGCCCAGCTGGTGGTGGTGCTGGCCCCCCTGCACGCCGAGGCCAAGATCAAGCGCGTGGTCGTGTCGACCTACCAGTCGGTCTCGGGCGCGGGCAAGGAAGGCATGGACGAGCTGTGGGACCAGACCAAGGGCGTCTACGTCCTGGGCGCCCCGCCGCCCAAGAAGTTCACCAAGCAGATCGCCTTCAACGTCATTCCGCACATCGACGTCTTCATGGAAGACGGCTTCACCAAGGAAGAGTGGAAGATGATGGCGGAGACCAAGAAGATCCTGGATCCGTCGATCAAGCTGACCGCCACCTGCGTGCGCGTGCCGGTGATGGTGGGCCACTCCGAGGCCGTGAACATTGAGTTCGAGACCCCGCTGGACGAGGACGACGTGCGCGAGATCCTGCGCGACGCCGACGGCGTGGTGGTGGTCGATAAGCGCGAGGACGGCGGCTACATGACGCCCAAGGAATCGGCCGGCGAATTCCCGGTCTATGTCTCGCGCATCCGCACCGACTCGACGGTCGAGAACGGCATCGCGCTCTGGTGCGTGGCCGACAACCTGCGCAAGGGCGCGGCCCTGAACGCGGTGCAGATCGCCCAGCTGCTGCACGAAAAGGGCCTGATCAAGCAGAAGCTCCCGGCCTAAGCCGACCTCCGCAACAAGCGGGTGGACGATTTAAGGGCTCCCGGGACATCAGGTCCCGGGAGCCCTTTTCGTTTGGCCGCCCCGCTGCTTCGAACACAGCGTTTCTTCGAACCACAGGACACGACGCCATGACGGCGGACTTGAGCAAGACGGGCCCCGACGAGGGTCGCACCGCGCTGATCGCCGGGGTGGGCTGCTACCTGCTGTGGGGCTTCCTGCCGCTATATTTCCACCTGCTGTCGAACCTGGGCGTCGGCTCCTGGGAGATGATCGCCCACCGCACCCTGTGGTCCGCGCCATGGGCGCTGCTGTTCGTGCTGCTGGCCAGGCAGGGCAAACAGGTGCTGGCCGTGCTGCGCCAGCCCAAGACGCTGGGGATCCTGGCCCTGTCGACGGCGGCGATCTTCATCAACTGGTCGATCTATGTGTTCGCGGTCAACGCCAACCACGTGATCGAGGCCAGCCTCGGCTATTACATCAACCCGCTGATGAACATGGCGGCCGGCGCCCTGCTGTTCCGCGAGCGGATCAGCCGCGAGGGCGCGATCGCCATCGGCCTGGCGACGGTGGGCGTGGCGATCCAGACGCTGGCCCTGGGGCACCTGCCGGTGATCTCGCTGGGCGTGGCCTTCAGCTTCTGCCTCTACGCCATCCTGCGCAAACAGGTGAAGGCCGACGCCCAGACGGGTCTTTTCATCGAATGCGCCTACCTGGCGGTTCCGGGCCTGCTCTACGTGCTGCACCTGCATGCGACGGGCGTCGGCCACTTCGGATCGGCGACGGGCGTCACGACCCTGCTGATGCTGGCCGGGCCGGCCACCGTGGTGCCCCTGGTGCTGTTCGCCTGGTCGGCCCGCCGCATGCCGCTCAGCGCCATGGGCTTCCTGCAGTTCATCGCGCCCACCATCCAGTTCCTGATCGGCGTCCTCCTGGGCGAGGCCTTCACTCCGCTGCGGGCCCTGTCGTTCGTGTTCATCTGGCTGGGCGTGGCGGCCTTCGCCTACGGGGCGTGGAAACGGACGCGGGTGCTGGCGCCGGCCTAGAACCGCCGGGCCACGCCCACCGCCACCTCCAGGTCCGGCGTGTCGTGGTTGAGGCCGACATAGGCGCCGGCGTCCCATTGCAGGTCGGGAAGACTCCTGGGCGTCCAGGCGGCCGTCAGGTCGAAGCTGGCCGAGGTGACATGGCCGGACGGGTCCTCGTCGCGGTCGGCCCACAGCTCCACGCCCAGCGACACCGGGCCGAACGAACGCCCCACCCCGACCGCGCCGCCGAAGCCCGCGTGGCCGCCCGAACCGTCGGCGTCGGGCCGGACGTCGACCTCGGGGGCCAGGGCCAGGGACCAGTCGGCGTCTAGCGGCAGGCTGACGGGCGCGATCACCCCGCCCTGCCACTTGCCGCCGCCGATCCCATCGGCGCCGACCGGAGCGGTGACGAAGGGTTGCAGCGCCACGGAAACCCCGTCGCCGCCCGGGTTCCGCAGCGACCAGCGCAGGGCGAGATTGACGTCGCCGACACCGTCGACCGTCGAGGTCGCGCCCGACGCCCGGTCCTTGTCGCGGATGCGCTCATAGGCGGTCCAGCTGACCTGGCCTTCGACGGTCGAGGTCAGGCCCAGCCGCAGTTCGACGCCGCCGAGCGCGATGTGGTCCGTCGAGGTTCCGCCGCCCCGGCTCCAGGCGCCGTCGGCGATGCCGAGCTCTGCCTGGAAGCGGCCCGCGTCCAACACGCAGGGCGGCGAGCCCTTGCCCGGACGGTCGGCGCAGAAGTCGCGGGGCGCGTCCTGGGCTCGGGCGACGCTCGCCGACAACAGAATCAGGCCGGTGATCGTCGCAAACGCCCGCATGCCTGTCCCTCCAGATCTACAGCGCCGAATAGGCCGCCTGGATCAAACGCACGGGACGCGGATCTCCGATCAGCTCGGTCCCCTGCCGGTTCATCACATAGGCCCCCGACAGGCCGCGCGACGGGTCGGCGAAGGCGCACGAGCCGCCCCAGCCGCTATGGCCGAAGGCGTCGGGCGTCGGGCCGTAGAAGAAGTTGGGCGTGTTGCGCATGAAGCCCGCGCCCCAGCTGATCGTGAAGGGCAGCACCAGGTCCTGGCCGACGATCCGCTCGGCCCGCGCCAGCTCCATCGTCTGCGGCGACAGCACCTTCACGCCGTCCAGCGAGCCGCCGCTGGCCAGGGCGCCCATCAGCCGGGCCAGGGCCGGGGCGGTGGCGTGGCCGTTGGCCGACGGGATTTCGGCTCGCCGCCAGTCGGCCGTGCCGCGCCCGCCCGGGGCGGCCCACTTGGTCATGAAGGCGGCCTTCACCGCCGCGTTGATCTCGCCGAACTTGGGCAGGGCCGTTGGGCGCATCAGCTCGGCGCAGCGGTCGTGCTCGCTGTCGGGCAGGCCGATCCAGAGGTCCAGGCCCAGGGGTTCGGCCAGGTCCTCGCGCAGGGCGGTCCCCATGGTGCGGCCGTCGACCCGGCGGAAGATCTCGCCGGCCGTGAAGCCGAAGGTGACGGGGTGATAGCCGCTGGCCGAGCCGATCGGCCACAGCGGGGCCTGGGCGGCCAGCTTGGCGGTCGTGGCCTGCCAGTCGAACCAGATCGACGGATCGGTCTCGTCGGGAAAGCCCGACAGCCCGTCCTGGTGCGACATCACCTGGCCGACGGTGACGTCCTGCTTGCCGGCTTGCGCGAACTCCGGCCAGACCGAGGCCACGGTCTGGTCATAGGAGAGCCGGCCCTGGTCGACCAGGCGCGCGATCAGCAGGGCGGCCACCGCCTTGGTGGTCGAGAACAGCGGGGTCAGGGTGTCGGGCCCGAAGGCGACCTGATGCTTGCGGTCGGCGAACCCGCCCATCAGGTCGACGACGATCTCGCCCTCGATGGCCAGGCTGAAACGAGCGCCCAGCTCCGAGCCCTCGGCGAAATTGGCGGCGAAGGCGTCGCGGACGGCGGAGAAGCGGTCGGGGCAGAAGCCGGTGATGTCGACGGTCATGGGCTTGCTCTAACCCGAGCGCCCAAGGCTGTCATCCGCCAGCAAAATCCTCCCCCTCAGGGGGAGGTGGCCCAGAGGGCCGGAGGGGGTTCGCCGCGCAGGGGCCCCCCCCCCCCCCCCCCCCCTCGCCGCGCAGGCCCCCTCAGTCGCTTCGCGCCAGCTCCCCCAGAGGGGGAGCATTGGAGGCCTTTAAGCCAGCCGCTCGATCCGAACCGTCGGCGAGGTCTGCTTGATCCGCGCGGCCATGCCCACGATGGGCAGTTCCGGAGCGTTCCAGATGTTGGCCGCCGTCACCGTCTCGGCGACGCCGCCCACGGCGCGGGCCAAGCCGTACGAGATCGTCTGGCCTTCCAGGATCGAGGCGGCGTAGAGGGCGGTCAGCAGGTCGCCTGTGCCGCTGGGCGAGCGTTCGGCCTTGGCGTGGGCGGCCAGCCAGGCCTCCTTGCGGTCGACATAGACCACGCCGATCTCGTTTCCTCTGTGTACGGACGACACCAGGGTCGGCTTGTTCAGCAGCCGGCCGGCGCGCACTGCGGCCTGGGGGTCTCGCGAGTCCGTGCCCGTCAGGCGCTGCAGCTCCCAGGCGTTGCAGGCCACCACGTCGGCGCGCGGGATCAGCTCGGCGGCGATGGCCTCGGCCACCTCGGCGGGCACATAGAGGCCCTTGCCGGCGTCGCCCATCGTGGGGTCGATGATGATGGTCGGCTTGCGCGCCGTGGCGCCCTGCGGCGGGTTCTCGCGCGGCGAGGCGCGGACGGCGTCGATGGTGCGGGCGGCCGCGCGCACCTGGGCGGCGCTGGCGAAATAGCCGGTGATGACCACGTCGGTCAGGCCGAACAGCCCGTTGGCCTCGATGCCGTCGAGCATGCCCTCCATCACCTCGATGGGCGCCGGCGCCCCGCCGGGAATGCCCCAGCCGGGGTGGCGGCCATAGAGCACCGTCGGCACGACCATGGAATCGATGCGGAACTGCACGAGGGCGGCGGCCTGGGCCGACGCGCCCACCCGGCTGCCGGCGACATGGCTGGAGATGATCAAAGCAAGCGGCATGACAATGCGATTAGCCGAGCATTGAGGACTTGAATAGGGCAAGCGCGACAGTGAGTGGCGCGCGCGTCACCGAACGACGTTATCGATCATTCCGTGCACGCCGGGCCGCACTCGACCGGACATGGAAAAGGCCCGCCGCATCGCTGCGGCGGGCCCTTGGTCTTCAGCGTGAGCCGAAGCCTAGTAGCGGTAGTGGCCGGGCTTGAACGGGCCGGTCACCGGCACGTCGATATAGTCGGCCTGTTCCTTGCTCAGCACCGACAGCTTGGCGCCCAGCTTCTCCAGGTGGAGGAAGGCGACCTTTTCGTCGAGATGCTTGGGCAGGGTGTAGACCTGGTTCTCGTAGGACTTGGCGTTGGTCCACAGCTCGATCTGGGCCAGGGTCTGGTTGGTGAACGAGGCCGACATCACGAACGAGGGGTGGCCCGTGGCGTTGCCCAGGTTCACCAGGCGGCCTTCCGACAGCAGGATGATCTTCTTGCCGTCCGGGAATTCCACGTGGTGGACCTGCGGCTTGATCTCGTCCCACTTGAAGTTCTTCAGGCCGGCGACCTGGATCTCCGAGTCGAAGTGGCCGATGTTGCAGACGATGGCGTTGTTCTTCATCCGGCGCATGTGGTCGACGGTGATGACGTCCTTGTTGCCGGTCGCCGTCACATAGATGTCGGCCTTGTCGGCGACGTCGTCCAGGGTCTGGACCTCGTAGCCTTCCATCGCCGCCTGCAGGGCGCAGATCGGGTCGATCTCGGTGACGATCACGCGGGCGCCGCCTTGGCGCAAGCTGGCGGCCGAGCCCTTGCCCACGTCGCCGTAGCCGCAGACCACGGCCACCTTGCCCGACAGCATCACGTCGGTGCCGCGACGGATGGCGTCGACCAACGATTCACGGCAGCCGTACAGGTTGTCGAACTTCGACTTGGTGACGCTGTCGTTGACGTTGATGGCCGGGAACGGCAGCTCGCCCTTGGCGGCCATCTGGTACAGGCGGTGCACGCCCGTGGTGGTCTCTTCCGACACGCCGCCGATGGCGTCGCGGATCGCCGAGTAGAAGCCCGGCTTTTCGGCCAGGTAGCGCTTCATCACGGTATAGAGCGCTTCTTCTTCCTCGTTGGTCGGGTTGTTGAGGATCGAGGGATCCTTCTCGGCCTTGGGACCCAGCACGCACAGCAGGGTGGCGTCGCCGCCGTCGTCGAGGATCAGGTTCGGGTAGCCGCCGTCGTGCCACTCGAAGATCTTGTGGGCGTATTCCCAGTACTCGACCAGGTTCTCGCCCTTGAAGGCGAAGACCGGGATGCCGGCGGCGGCGATGGCGGCCGCGGCGTGGTCCTGGGTCGAGAAGATGTTGCACGAAGCCCAGCGGACCTCGGCGCCCAGGGCGGTGAGGGTCTCGATCAGCACGCCGGTCTGGATGGTCATGTGCAGGCTGCCGGCGATGCGGGCGCCCTTCAGCACCTGGGCCGGGCCGTATTCGGCGCGGGTGGCCATCAGACCGGGCATTTCGGTCTCGGCGATGGCGAGTTCCTTGCGGCCGAAATCGGCGAGCGAGATGTCCTTGACGATGTAGTCGGCCACGGTCGGCTCCTGCGGTCGGGGGATGGTCTTGAGGGCGGTCTATACCGCGCCTGCGCCCTTCTCGCAATTAAGGCATAAGGATTTCTTTATATGCCTGCGACAGTCGGACCTGTTCGACCTTGGCCCTATTCCACCTTGGCTTGATACGAGGTCGGCCAGTCGGACTGGCCCCGGCAGGCCGGCATGAAGGTGGAGCGGGTCATCGCGAAGCTCTGGCCGGTCCAGGCCCATTCGTCGGACTCGCCGCAATCGCCGACGCCGCGCCCCTTGTAGTAGGCGCTGAGCATGCGCGTCTTGGGATCGTAGCCGGCATTGACCGCCATGCCGTCGTCCACGGCCTCCAGCGGCGCGACCCTGGCCGCGCCGCCCTTGTTGTCGGCGATCACGAACAGCGAGGTGAAGTTGTAGGCGCCCGCCGAACAGGGAATCCGCCACAGCAACTTGTCGGCCGACAGGCGGTAGACTTCGGGTCCGGCGCCGGAGAAATCCGGCTCGGCGTCGCATTCGGCCTTGGCGATCAACGCCTTGACCTCGGCCGAGGGTTTGCCGGGAAGGCCGGCCTGGGCCACGGCCGGCGCCCGTCGCACCACCGGCATGGCCGGCTGAGGCGGCGTGGCCGACGACGGCTTGGCGCCCTTGGCGATCAGGGCCGTGACGCCGCCGGCCCGACCCTGGCGGTCATCGACGAAACGCAGGGCGGCGACCATCCCAGCCAGCGACACCACGCCCAATGTCTCGTCGCCCAGGCGAATGGAGAGCTCCGATCCGTTGCGGGCCGCGCCCAGGAACGGCCCGACCTGGGCGTCCGCGAGGGTGAGCCCGCCGTCGCGGTCGGCCTTGACGGTCAGGATCGTCCGGCCGTCGACGGCCAAGGCCAACGGCTTGCCGCGTATCGCCTGGGCCGTGTCGCCGAGCAGCTCCATCGTGATCCGGGCCGCCGCGTCCGGCGCGCCGGATCGGGTGAGCTCCAGGATCGCGAGCTTGTCGTCGCCATCCTCCGAGAACCCGTCGGCCACGCAGTTGCGGAGGTTGTCGCAGACCACGGCCCAATCCTTGACCTCGGTGCTGGCGAGGCTCGGCTGGGCGGCGCGAACGGCGAGGCCGGGCGCCAGGAGCATCAGGGTCGCCAGAACCAGACCTCGCCGGACCATGCCCCTATTCCTCCCGAGACCTCACCAGAAGCGCTTGGCCTCCGCGAAGGTCACATAAGCCCCTTGGGCCTCGGCCAGCAACTCGGCGTTGTGCTCGGCGGCGCCCGCCGTCAGCCGGCCGGCGGCGAAGGCGGCCTCGGGGTCGTCGCACGACAGCGCCACCTCCCGGGCCAGGGCCTCACGGCCGGCCTGGTCGTTGAGCAGGCCCAGGGCGTCCTGCAAGTCCTTGGTCGCCGCGACGAAGCGCTCCAGCCGCCTGGGGTGATCGGGGAACAGCCCGCCCAGGTCCTCGACGGCGTAGCGCAGCTTCTTGCCCCGGATACGCAGATGATGGCGGTCCTCGGGGCTGAGGGCGGCTAGGTCCCGACCGTCCTTGCGGATCTTCTTGCGGCGCTTGTCCAGGGCCTCGGCGGCGAAGGCGGCGGCGGGGCGGGCGCGGACCTTTTCCAGCCGCTTGTCGAGCGTCCAGGCGCCGGCCTCCAGCCAGGCGGCGGCGTCGATGGCGAGCGACCGGAAGCGGGCGCTGTCCACGGCCGCGTCGGCCCGGGCGTAGGCCTCCGTCTGAGCGGCCAGCAGGGCCTTGCCGAAGGCGGCCAGGGCGCGGGCCTCGTCCTGGGCGGCGGCGTCCGCCGGATCGTTGGCCGGCTGGCTCTCGACCGCCGGCCGCCAGACGTCGGCGATGAAGACATCCAGATTGCGCGCCGAACCTAGCTGGTCGGCCAGCCACTTCAGCTCGGCCTTGACGTGGACGGCAGCCGGATCACCGGCCAGAGCCTTGAAGGTGGAAAGGAGGGCGCGGAACCGGCGGGCGGCCACCCGCAGCTTGTGCACCCGCTCGGGGCCGGGACGGGTCCGAAGGGACTCGGCGGCGGCGCACAGGCGGCACAGCGCCGTGCGCCCCAGGGCCTGCAAGGCCTCGCCCGTGGTGGCGTCCAGGTCCAGCGGAGCTTCGGGGCGCGGACCGTCCGGCTCGTCCAGCGCCAGGGCGTAGCCGCGCTCGGCCTTGCTGACCAGCGACAGGCGCAGGGGCGCGTGGGCGGCGAGGTCCCGGGCCAGGTCGAACAGCACGCGCGGGGCGCCGGCCTTCAGCTCCAGCTCCAGCTCGCTGACCGCCGCCCGGCGCTCGTTGGCCAGCAGCTCGCCCTGGTCCAGAGCCGCCTCGATGATCGCCCCGTCGCGCTCGACCAGGCGGATCACCCGCCTGACATTGGTGGCGAAGACCGGGGTCAGGGCGTCGCCGTTGATGACCTTGGCGGCCGGGGTCTTGGCCAGCAGTTCGCGGTCGGGCTCGGGCCCGTCCACCGCGTTCTCCCACTCCCCGCGCGCGAACACCCCGCCCGACGAGGCCGATTTCAGGGTCTGCTTGCGGCCGTTCTCGCCGTCGCGCACCCGCAGGCCGAAGCCCGCCTTGCGCAGGGCGTGTTCGGCCGTGTCGAAATAGGTGGCGTCGAGCTGCCGCACCGCCTCCCGCCCTTCCAGGCGGGCCAGGACCGCGTTCGACGCCTCCGGGGCGATCAGGAACTTCAGCTCGATTTCGTGGTCCATGCGGCGATTATAACCGGGCTGGCGGTTTTTGGCTCCCCCAGCCCAGTCCGGGCAAGGAATTGAGCGCGTTCGCACGCGTCGCGTGCTTGCCAATCGGTGTGGCCGAGTCCAAACCTGCGCGCCATGACGCAGATCAACGCCGCCGAGCCCCGCTACGACTGGACGCTTCCCCAGGTGGAAGCTCTGTTCGACCTGCCCTTCATGGAGCTGGTCTTCCAGGCCGCCACCGTGCACCGGGCCTGGTTCGATCCGTCGGAACTGCAGCTGTCGCAGCTGCTGTCGGTCAAGACCGGCGGCTGCGCCGAGAACTGCGGCTATTGCAGCCAGAGCGCCCACTTCAAGACCGGCCTGAAGGCCGAGAAGCTGATGGACGCCGACGTCGTGATCGCCAAGGCCAAGGAAGCCCGCGACGGCGGCGCCCAGCGCTTCTGCATGGGCGCGGCCTGGCGCGAGCTGAAGGACCGCGACCTGCCGAAGCTCGCCGCCATGATCGGGGGGGTGAAGGCCCTGGGCATGGAGACCTGCGCCACCTTGGGCATGCTCACCCCCGAGCAGGCCAAGGAACTGAAGGACGCCGGGCTCGACTACTACAACCACAACCTCGACACCGGCCCCGAGTACTACGGCGACGTGGTCTCGACCCGCACCTATCAGGAACGCCTGGACACCCTGGCCTATGTACGCGACGCGGGCATGAGCACCTGCTGCGGCGGCATCGTCGGCATGGGCGAGACCCGCCGCGACCGCGCCAGCCTGCTGCGCCAGTTGGCCACCCTTCCCAGCCATCCCGACAGCCTGCCGATCAACGGCTTGGTGCCGGTCAGCGGCACGCCGCTGGGCGACGCGATCCTGAAGGACGGCGCCAAGGCCATCGACTCGCTGGAGTTCGTCCGCACCATCGCCGTGGCCCGGATCGTCTGTCCGAAATCGATGGTCCGCCTGTCGGCCGGCCGCGACGAGATGAGCCGCGAGCTGCAGACCCTGTGCTTCCTGGCCGGCGCCAACTCGATCTTCGTCGGCGGCAAGCTGCTCACGACGCCGCTGCCGAACATGGACGACGACAGCAAGCTGTTCCACGACCTGGGCATGCGCCCGATGGGCTCGGCGAAGGCGGTCGCGCCGGAAGCGGTGGCGGCGGAGTAGCAAGGTCGGCGCGACAGGTCGCTTCTAGCGCTCTCGCGTCTCGGCGCGCGTGACGTCGGCCGGGGCGGAACGGGAAACCGGGCCGCGCTCGCCGCGCGCCATGGCCACCGTCCCGGTCAGGGCCGCGGGCCTTGGGAAGAGAACCGCTTTCGGCCCCTCTCCAGGGCTTCCACCAGCTCTTGAAGCTCGACCACCCAGATATCCGGGATGCACAAGTCGCCGAGCGGCGTTTCCTTGGCCCTGAACATCTTGCGGCCGTTGAACGTGATCCACGACGATGGCCCACGCGGGCCGTCGACCCGCGTGATCTCGACACTCGTGATTTCCGACCACTGAAGACGCCGGGTCCTGCCGTCCATCTGCAGGGACACGCCCTCGGGCGACAAGGTCACCGATGGCGGATTGAAGCAGCGCCGCAGCAGGGCGTACGAACAATACCCCGTGAACGCCGCCAACAGCCCTACGAAGACGAGCACGACTAGGATGAATGGCCCGCCTCGAGTGACCAGGGGCGAAATATC
Organism: Caulobacter sp. GW821-FHT09B08; assembly: GCF_059418225.1. Classification (NCBI taxonomy): domain Bacteria; kingdom Pseudomonadati; phylum Pseudomonadota; class Alphaproteobacteria; order Caulobacterales; family Caulobacteraceae; genus Caulobacter; species Caulobacter sp. GW821-FHT09B08. The sequence continues at coordinate 982,391 of NZ_JBWKPL010000001.1, forward strand.
GAATATGGCCATCTTCGCCAGGAAGAGGGTTCCCGCGCCAAACGCGGCCAAGGCGAGAACATTGAGCCCGGCCGAACTCCTGACCACGACAGGACGCTCCTGAGCATCGCCTATCCAGCGCGAGAGTTCGGAATCGGGTTTTTGCCGGCCCATGTTCGACGTCACCTTGGATTCAAGCCGGAAGGATGCGGCGCCAGCGCCTAGCGCTCCTCGTCGAACCGGTTCGACACCAGCTCCACCAGCGCCTCGACGGCGGCGTCGGCTTCCGGCCCCTCGGCTTCGATGTCGATGGTCGAGCCGATGCCGGCGGCCAGCATCATCAGGCCCATGATCGAGCGGGCGTCGACGGAGGTGCCCTCGCGGGCCACGGTGACCTCGGCGTCGAAGCCCGAGGCCAGCTTGACGAACTTGGCCGAGGCGCGGGCGTGCAGCCCCCGTTCGTTGACGATCTCGACCGTGCGCGTCGCCATGCGACTCACTTCTCTCCCGCGAGCACGTAGGAGGCCACGGAGATATATTTGCGTCCAGCCTCCTGGGCGTGGGCGACGCAGGCCTGCAGGGTCTCGCGCTGGCGCACGCTGGCCAGCTTGATCAGCATCGGCAGGTTCAGGCCCGCGATGACCTCGGCCTTGGTCTGCTCCATCACCGAGATGGCCAGGTTCGACGGCGTGCCGCCGAACATGTCGGTCAGCAGAATCACGCCGCCGCCGTCGGTGTCGACCGCGGCGCACGCCTTCAGAATGTCGGACCGGCGACGCTCCATGTCGTCTTCCGGACCGATGCAGATGGCCGCGACCGCGCTCTGCGGCCCCACCACATGCTCCATGGCGGAGACGAACTCCTCCGCCAGCCGCCCGTGCGTGACAATCACGAGCCCGATCATGCCTGATCTCTCAAACGGGATCCCCATAACCCGTGGCGGCCAGGGAGGGCCGCGCGGGTCGTCTTGATACGCTTGTTAGCCGGCGACTCCAAGATGCTCAAACATGCGTCCGATTTTCCCCGGCGCGGCGGGTTCCAGAGGCCACAGTTCGAAGACCGGCACGGAGACGCCCTCGATGTCCTCGAACATGGGGTCGGGGAGGCGCTCCACCGCCTGCGGCCGATCCACGCAGCGGACCAGGATCTCGATCCGGCAGAACGGCAGGTGCGGCTGGGCCAGCACCCCCACGCCCCGCGCCTCGATCAGGCCGGCCAGGGCGTCGGGCGCGCGGCCGTGGAGCTTGCCGCCCGAGACGAACACCAGGGTGCGGTCGTCAGCCACCAGGGAAAAGCCCTGGTCCAGGGCCCGCAGCGCCAGGTCGCTCTTGCCCACGCCGGACGGTCCTTCGATCAGGGCCCCGCGCCAGGCGCCGGCGATCCGGCGGGCGATCAGGCCGGCGTGGCGGATCATTCGCGTCCGCCGCCGTCGCGCTGGGCGTCGCGTTGACCGTGGTGATGGCCCTGGGCGCCGGCCTCGGGCAGGTCGACCCGGAAGCGCGCCCCGACCACATTGCCCTCGGCGTCCTTGCGGTTCTCGGCCCGCATGGTCCCGCCGTGCGCCTCGACGATCTGGCGGGCGATCGACAGGCCCAGGCCCGAATTGCCGCCGAACGCCTTGCCCTTGGGCCGCGAGGTGTAGAAGCGCTCGAAGATGGTCTCCAGGTTTTCGGGCGGGATCCCCGGGCCGTCGTCGTCGACCGTGACGATCAGCCGGTTGTGGTGGTCGCGCAGGCCGTGGTCGCGGGTCAGGGTCACCCGCACCTCGCCGTCGGCGGCGCTGAACGAGCGGGCGTTGTCGATCAGGTTGCGGAACACCTGCCCGACGGGGGTCTCGCGGGCCACGATCCGGGCGTGCTGGGGCGCGGCCTTGGCGTCGAAGGTCACCCGCACGCTGCCGGGGGCCTCGCCGGGCCGCAGCTGGGCCTCGTAGAGGTGGATCACCTCGGCCAGCAGCAGGTTCAGCTCGAAGGCGCGGGGCGCCTCGCGCGACAGCTCCGCGTCCAGTCGCGAGGCGTTGGAGATGTCGGTGACCAGCCGGTCCAGCCGCGTGACGTCCTGCTGGAGGATGGCCAGCAGCCGCGCCCTGGCGGCCGGGTCGGTGACCAGATCCAGGGTCTCGATGGCCGAGCGGATCGAGGTCAGGGGATTCTTGATCTCGTGGGCCACGTCGGCGGCGAAGCGCTCGATGGCGTCCATCCGCTCGGACATGGAGTCGGTCATCTCCTCCAGGGCCCGCGACAGGTCGCCCAGCTCGTCCTTGCGGTCGGAGATGTCGGGCAGGGAGATGGCCCGCGCCCCGTCCAGGCGCACGCGGTCGGCGGCGCTGGCCATGCGCAGCACCGGCTGGGCGATCAGGCGGTTGAGCAGGAACGACGAGATCAGGGTGGTGGCCGCGGCGATCAGGGCGAAGGGCAGCAGGGCCTTGCGCTCGGCGGCGATGATCTGGTCGACGTCCCCGGCTTCGAGGGTCAGGACCCCCAGGACCGCGCGCACGTGCTGGATCGGGATCGACACCGACACCACCCGCTCGCCCATCTCGTCGCGGCGCGTGCCGGCCACGGGCTCGCCCAGCTTGGCCTGGGCGATCTCGGCGGCCAGGGCGTCGCGCGCCGCCTCGGCCGCCAGGGGGCGGGCGTCGGGATCGTCGGTCTTCAGGCCGAAGGCGCTCTGCCCCGGCTTGCGGGCCGGCGGCAGGACCTTGGACTCCACCCGGTCGGCGACGATGTAGCTGTCGGCCAGCTGCACGCCGTTGGCGTCGAACAGGCGCGCCCGCTGTGAGCGCGGGATGAACAGCCGCTCGAGGATGGCGCTGGCCTGGTCGGGGTCCAGGCGCGGCTCGGGGTCGCCCTCGGTGGCGGCCAGGTCGATGACGTTGGCGATCAGCTCGCCCTGGGTGGTCAGGCTGTCGATGCGCGCCTGAATCAGGCCGCTGCGCAGCTCGTTGAGCACCAGCGCCCCGCCCAGCAGCACGGTCAGGGCCAGGACGTTCAGCCCGATGATCAGCCGGCCCAGCCGCGAGCCTTTCGGCCACGCGAATCTCGGCCAGCCGACCTGAGGCCAGGTCACCCGCCGTTTCGGCCGATCTGCGAGGTCCGATCCCACGGCGGGATCAGGATTCGCGGTAGCGGTAGCCGACGCCGTACAGGGTCTCGATGGAATCGAATTCCGGATCGACCTGGCGGAACTTCTTGCGCATCCGCTTGATGTGGCTGTCGATGGTGCGGTCGTCGACATAGACCTGATCGTCGTAGGCGGCGTCCATCAGGTTGTCGCGGCTCTTCACGAAGCCGGGGCGCTGGGCCAGCGACTGCAGCAGGAGGAACTCGGTGACCGTCAGGCGCACCGGCTTGCCGTCCCACAGGCTGTCGTGACGCGCCGAGTCGAGCGTCAGCTTGCCGCGCTTCATGATCTTGGAGTTGGCCGCCCCGGCCGCGCCGACGGTGGTGTCCTCCTCGTCCGGACGGGCCCGGCGCAGCACGGCCTTGACCCGCTCCAGCAGCAGGCGCTGGCTGAACGGCTTGTGGATGTAGTCGTCGGCCCCGAGGTTGAAGCCCAGGATCTCGTCGATCTCGTCGTCCTTGGACGTCAGCATGATCACCGGGATCTCGGTGGTCTGACGCAGGCGGCGCAGCACTTCCATGCCGTCCATGCGCGGCATCTTGACGTCGAGGATCACCAGATCGGGCGCCTGGCTCTCGACCGCGTCGAGCCCCGACGCGCCGTCATAATAAGCCTTGACCACATGCCCATGGCTTTCCAGGGCCAGCGAGACCGAAGCGACGATGTTCTCGTCGTCGTCGATGAGAGTAATGTCGGCCATAGAGCCCTATGGGTCCTTTCGCGGTTTGCCTGCCGATACTATCGACCGGCGCCTCGCCCTACAACGCGTGGCGCGGCAAAGCTTTCCCCGCCTTTTGCGGCTCCAGCGTGGCGTCAATGCGGCGCACCCCGGCCAAGGCGGCCCTTCGGCAACCTCACCTTAAGGTCTTGTATCCCATAACAGCCGCTCGGGGAGCCCTTTGCCGATGAGCGACCAAGTCCATTACGAGCTGTTCGTGCGCCGCAAGCCCGGCGCGCAGTGGACGCTCGACATGGCCACCGAGATCCGCACCCACGCCCTGGCCACGGCCGAGGAGGCGCTGGAGCAAGGCCGCGCCGTCGCCGTGCGCGTCAGCAAGGAAACCCTCGACCCCGAGACCCGCGAATACAAGTCGATCTCGATCTTCACCAAGGGCCTGGTCGACGGCGGCAAGCCCAAGAAGGTCCAGGAAGACCTCGACCCGCTCTGCGTCCAGCCCGCCGACCTCTACACCGCCCACGCCCGCGACCGGATCGGCCGCCTGCTGGACGGCTGGCTGGCCCGCCACAACGCCACCCCGTTCGAGCTGCTGCACCGCCCCGACTTGGTCGAGAAGCTGGAAGCCTCCGGCACCGACCTGCAGCACGCCCTGCAGAAGATCGCCATCCCCGAGGCCGAGGCCCGGGGCATGTCGGTCCACGAACTGATCCGCACCTTCCAGGGCCTGGTCGAACGCACCGTCGCCAACCTGATGAAGGCCTTCAAGAAGGGCCAGCTGCCGGACCTCGACAAGGAAGGCTTCGCCCGCGCCGCCGAGCGCCTGGTGGCCGATCCGGACCGCGCCTTCCTGCTAGGGGCCGGGGTCGCCGCCTCGATCGCCCCGGGCAAGAACTGGTCCGAGAAGATCGCCCGCCTGCTGGACCTGGCCGATGCGGCCCCGACCGAGCCCAAGGCCCGCGCCGCGGCCCTGGCCGCCATCGAGACGCCGCTGTCGGAGATCATCGGCTCCAAGGCCGGCATGGCCGACCTCCTGGGCGAGAACGACGCCGACCTCGGCACCACCCTGGCCGCCATGACCCGCCTGTCGGGCGGCGCCCAAGTCGAGGGGTTGATCAAGATCGAACCCGGCGTGCGCAACTGCATGCCGGAGCTGTCGGGCACCGCCAAGCGCCTGGGCGAGTGGCTGGCCAAGGACGAGTTCCCGGCCGTGCGCCTCTCGATCGCCAAGCGGGTGCTCAAAGAACTGAACGGCGTGCGGCGCCTGAAGCCCTCGGACGCCGAGGCCGAGATCGAATATCTGCGCGCCCTGGCCATGGCCCTGACCGCCGCCGCCGGCCGCATCCTGCCGCCGGAAGACATCACCAGCGCCTTCACCACCCGCTCCAAGACCCTCCTGAACGGCGAGTTCATCGAGGCCCTGCTCGGTCGCGACCGCTCGTCGCGCGAGGAGATCCAGATGCTGATCCGCCTGGCCGAGAACGTCATGGGCGCGGTCAACAAGCGCATGGCCGCCCGCTGGCTGTCGGCCAATGTCCTGGCCCTGCGCTTCGAGCGCGAGCTGCGCCAGGGACCGGACTCGCCGGCCGCCAAGCTGGCGGCGCTGGCGGCCCTGCAGAGATCGCTGATCCGCTCGGGCCTGGTGGTCGAGGACTACGAACCGCTCTGCGCGCGCCTGGGCGAAGTGGGCGGCATGATCGAGGCCGACGCCCGCCTGATCCAGATGCTGGTCCGCGCCCCCGCGCCCCTGCCCCAGAAGATGGCCCTGCTGATCAAGCTGGCCATGGGCGAGGCCGGTCCCAGCGGCCCGGTCGCCGACAAGGCGAAAACCGAAGTGATGAAGCTCGCCCGAGCGCCGGAATCCCGCGAGGAACTGGCCGGCTCGCCCGAGACCATGGACCTGCTCAAGGGCATGGTGACGAAGGCGGCGGCTTAGGGATTATTGCCCCTCTCCCAGAGGGAGAGGGAGGGACCCGTCGCGAAGCGATGGGAGGGTGAGGGGTTACGAGGCTTGACGGCGTGCCGGCGCTCCGTCGAACGCCGTAACCCCTCACCCCGACCCTCTCCCTCTGGGAGAGGGGGCAATCACCCCCCCAGCGCCGCCTTCAGCGCCTCGACCGCCCGCTCAACGTCGCCGTCCGCCATGCCCGGATACAGCGGCAGCGTCAGGCACCGCGCGTACCAGGCGTCAGCCCCCGGCAAATCAAGGACGCCATAGCGGGCCTGGTAGTAGGGCTGGCTGTGGACCGGGATGTAATGGACCTGACTGCCGACGCCCTTGGCCTTCAAGGCCTCGACCACCGCGCGGCGGGTGGTTCCCAAGGCTTCGAAGTCGATCAGCACGGTCAGCAGGTGCAGGGCCGGGTCGGACCAGGCGGGGCTGGCGGCGAGCTTCACACGCGCCTGGCCTGACAGTTGCTCGACGTAGAGCGCTGTCAGCGCCTTTCGCCGCGCCACAAAGCGGTCGAGCTTGGCGAGCTGCGAGATGCCCAGGGCGCAGAGCACGTCGGGGATGCGGTAGTTGAAGCCGAGCTCCGGCATCTCGTACCACCACGGATCGGCCCCGGCGGGGCGAACCATGCCGTGGCCGCGCAGGGACCGCGCCCGCGCCGCCAGGGCGGCGTCGTTGGTGGTCAGCATGCCGCCCTCGCCCGTGGCGAGCGTCTTGACCGGGTGGAACGAGAAGCTGGCGAAGCTGGAATAGGCGCCGTCGCCGACCGGATGGGCGACGCCGTCGAAGGTCCCGACCGAGCCCAGGGCGTGGGGCGCGTCCTCGACCAGCACCGCGCCGACGTCGTCGGCCAGGGCCTTCAGGGCCGGCAGGTCGCAGACGTCGCCGCGCAGGTGCACCGGCAGCACCGCCTTCACCCGGCGGTCGCCTGCGCGTTTCAAGGCTTCAGCCAGGGTGTCGGGCGTCATCAGGCCGCTGCCCGGATCGACGTCGGCGAACACCACCTCGGCCCCGACATAGCGGGCGCAGTTGGCCGTCGCCAGAAAGGTGACCGAAGGGGCGATGCAGACGTCGCCCTCCCCCACGCCCAGCGCCAGCATCGCCAGGTGCAGGGTGGCGGTGCCGTTGGCCACGGCGATGGCGTGCTCGGCCCCGACCTTCTGCTTGAAGGCGGTCTCGAAGGCCTCGACGGTCGGGCCCGTCGTCAGGAAATCGGCGCGCAGGGCCGCCGCCACCGCCGCCACGTCGTCGTCCTCGATGGTCTGACGGCCGTAGGGGAGGAACGGCAGGTCCGACATCCTAGGCCTTCTCGGCCAGCATGGCGTTCAGGCCGTCCTCGCTGAGCCAGTCGTCGTTGCTGTCGCTGCTGTAGGAGAAGCCCTCGGCCACGTCCTTGGCGCTCGCCTCGCCCCGGAAGGGCTTGCGCGGATATTCCACGAAGGTGGGCTCGATCACGTAGCGGTCTTCCAGCTCGACCGTGGCGCGGGCGTCGTCGGCGCTGATCATCATCTCGTGCAGCTTCTCGCCCGGACGGATGCCGACGATCTTGACCCCGGCCCCCGGCGACATGGCCTGGACGAGGTCGGGCATGGTCATGGACGGGATCTTGGGCACGAAGATCTCGCCGCCGCGCATGATCTCCAGCGACGACAGCACGAACTCCACTCCCTGGTTCAGGGTGATCCAGAAGCGGGTCATGCGCGCGTCGGTGACCGGCAGCTCGGTGGCCCCCTGGCTCAGCAGACGCTTGTAGAGCGGCACCACGCTGCCGCGCGAACCCACCACATTGCCGTAGCGCACCACGGCGAAGCGCGTGCCGATGTCGCCCGACAGGTTGTTGGCCGCCACGAACGTCTTGTCCGAGGCCAGCTTGGTGGCGCCATAGAGGTTGATCGGGTTGCAGGCCTTGTCGGTCGACAGGGCCACCACCTGCTTCACGTGATTGGTCAGGCTGGCCCAGACCACGTTCTCGGCGCCCAGCACGTTGGTGTGGATGCATTCGGACGGGTTGTACTCGGCCGCCGGCACCTGCTTGAGGGCGGCGGCGTGGATGACGATGTCGACCCCGCGCAGGGCCAGGGTCAGGCGCTCGCGGTCGCGCACGTCGCCGATGAAGAAGCGCAGCTTGGCGTAGATTTCCTCGCCGAAGAGCTCGCGCATCTCCAGCTGCATGTCGCTCTGCTTCAATTCGTCGCGGGAATAGATGATGACCTTACGCGGCTTGGCGCGTCGCAGGACGGTCTCGATGAAGCGGCGGCCGAACGAGCCGGTGCCGCCGGTCACCAGGATGACCTTGCCGTCCAGATCGAGGGTTTTCGGTGAAAAGCGCCCCAATTTCAGCCTCCTGAGCCCCCGGCGGCCATCATACGCGCACGGGACGAGTCATGGTTAACGGCCCTTTATCCGCGCCAGACGTAAAGAGGACGTCAACCACGTCGTGCCACAAGGGCTCATGCGCCGCGCCCTGACCCTCTCCGCCCTGTCCCTGCTGGCCGCCGCCAGCCTGGCCGCTCCGCCCGCCTTCGCCGGTCACGGCAAGGAGGAGAAGAAGGCGCCGCCGACCTATCTGGCGCTCCAGCCCCTGACCGCCACCACCATCCGCCGCGACGGCCGCCGGGGCGTGCTGACCCTGGAGGTGGGGGTGGAGGCCAAGGACCCCAAGCTGATGGAGTTCACGCAACAGTCGGAGCCCCGCCTGCGCGCCGCCTTCGTCCAGACCCTGATGACCTACACCGCCGGCATGCCGCGCGGCGCCCCGCCGGACCTCAACTACCTGGGCGTCAAGCTGCAGGACGCCGCCGACAAGGCTTTGGGGAAGAAGGGGACGAAGGTGCTGCTGGGCTCGGCGATGGTGAATTGACAGCTTCTTGACGCCGCCGACGCTTTCGCCATGCCACTATGGCCTGGGAGCGCCGCCGTGAACATTCGCATTTTCCAGCTCGTCAGACTGCACCTGGCCGCCATTCTCGCCGCGCTGCTCGTGCCCGCGCTGTATTTCCTCTACGGACGGTACATATCCAGCTATTCGCAGACCCAACCGGAGAAATGGGCCAGCGACGCGGCGGGCTTCCTCAAACTCACGGCGCCGATCATCTACGGCGTCGGATGGGGCCTACGCTTGATCCTCGATCGACTGGGAAGGCGCTCGAGGATCGACACCTTGATGGCTGCGGCAGCGCTGGGAGCCTTGGCGACCCTGATGGTTTTGGCCTGGCTTCATCTGCAGCAGGACATGCCCCTTGATGTGGCGGACGTGACCTTGCCCCTGATCTGCATGGCGATGTTCGTCCTGCCGGCGACCCTCTTTGTCCTGATCGCAGGTCCCCAGACCCCTACTTCTTCCGCCGCGCCCGGAAGAACCCCCGCAGCAGTTCGGCGCTTTCCTCCGCCATCACCCCGCCCGTGACCTCCGGCCGCCAGTGGCAGGTGGGCTGGGCGAAGAACTTCGGACCGTGCAGCACCGCCCCGCCCTTGGGGTCCTCGGCGCCGAACACCACCCGGCCGATGCGGGCGTGGCTGATGGCGCCGGCGCACATGGCGCAGGGCTCCAGCGTCACCACCAGGGTGAGGTCGGTCAGGCGATAGTTTTCCAGCTTGGCGGCCGCGATCCGCATGGCTGCGATCTCGGCGTGGGCCGTGGGGTCATGGGCGCCGATGGGACCGTTGCCGGCCCTGGCGATCACCTCGCCCGTCCTCGGATCCAGGATCACCGCCCCCACCGGCGTCTCGCCCCGCGCGGCGGCGGCGCGGGCCTCGTCGAGGGCCAGGGCCATGGCGGCTTCGTCGGTGAGCGGGAGGTTCGAAGGTGGAGCGACAGCGATGATCAGGACTCCGGTGTCAACAGGCGGACATAGCCGGCCAGGCCCATGTCGACGGCCCTTCTAGCAAGCTTCGCATCGGCCGTGACCAGGGCGAGGCCACGCTTACGCGCTAGGGCCAGGTAGACGGCGTCGTAGGTCGAAAAGCTGCGCTCGGCCGCCAAGTCATAGGCGAGGCCGGCCAGATCGCCCAGGGAGACGACCTCATGGATCAAGAGCGGAAGCCGCGCGATAGCGTCGCGCGCGACCGCCGTCGGAACAAGGCCGCGTCGGACGAACTTGATCGCGACCGAGGCGAACTCGGCGAAGATCAGATCCGGCACGATCATCCGCGCCCCGGACTTTATGAACGCACGCGCCACGATTGAACCTGGCCCCGGGAAGAAATGGTCTGCAGCGACCGAGGCATCCAGCACGACCTCACCGGTCATCACTGTCCCGGTCCTCGCGGATCAATTCGGCGCTGGAGATCATGGATGGCTTCGAAGCCTTCTGAAACCAGTCGAACATCGCCGCGAGCCGATCCTCGGCCAACTGGTCGAGCAGGGCGGCGCAGGCGCTGACCCGGTCGCCGCCGTTGGTCTCGACATGATAGTCGATCATGCGCAGGGCGCGCGAACTGAGCACGCCGCGCGACAACACAATCGCCTCTGCGTCTCGATGTTCAAATGGCGCGCGCTCCTCGGCCATACCGCCAGGCAAGTCATCCGCCCTGACGAAGCTGATCCTCCGCGCCGCGCGGTCGAGCGCTGCGGTCTTCCATCCCGCGTCGAGCCAAGCAGCGGCGTGCGAGTGCCCGACGCGCGTGTTCGACCACCAAGCCGGATGTTCGTAGGCCGAAGCTGGCAGAGCGAAGCTCAGGATGCGCTCAATCTCAGCGAAATCGAGACGCACCTCGCCGTGCTGGAAAGTTCCTTCCAGATAGCGCTTCAAGGGCTCGTACTTCATAGCGCGGAGACCTCCAACATATACTTAGTATATACTATTTTGACACACTGTCACCTTGATCCCCATTCGGATCGGCGCCATCAGGAAGCCGCCCATCGTGAGATGCGCCCAGCCCTTGAAGGACGACGCCATGACCGAGAAATACCAGCCCCACCTGCATGACAACGCCCTCCTGGGTCAAGACGACCACGAGATCGGCGAGGGCGGAGAGGGCGAGCGCGTCGCCAAGCTGCTGGCCCGGTCGGGCGTGGCCTCGCGGCGCGAGGTCGAGCGGCTGATCGAGAGCGGCAAGGTGGCGCTGAACGGCACGGTGCTGACCACCCCCGCCGTCAAGGTGCGCCCCGGCGACATCCTGACCGTCGACGGCAAGATGGTGGACGAGCCCGAGCCGACGCGGATCTTCCGCTACCACAAGCCCACGGGCCTTCTGACCTCGCACAACGACCCGCAGAACCGGCCGACGGTCTTCCAGACCCTGCCGCGCGACCTGCCGCGCGTGATCTCCGTCGGGCGCCTGGACCTCAATTCCGAAGGCCTGCTGCTGCTGACCAACGACGGCGAGCTGTCGCGGGCGCTGGAGATGCCGCAGAACGCCTGGCAGCGCCGCTACCGGGTGCGAGCGTTCGGCGTCACCACGCAGGAAAAGCTGGACCGCCTGCAGAAGGGCATCACCATCGAGGGTGTGCGCTACGGCGCCATCGAGGCCCGTCTCGACAAGGCCCAGGACAAGGCCGGCGGCAAGAACCTCTGGATCACCGTCACCCTCAGCGAAGGCAAGAACCGCGAGGTCCGCAAGGTGCTGGAGGCCATTGGCCTGAAGGTCAACCGGCTGATCCGCCTGTCCTACGGCCCGTTCGCCCTGGGCACCCTGCTGCCGGGCCAGGTCGAGGAAGTCGGCCCCCGGGTGATCCGCGAGCTCTTGGAAGGCATCGTGCCCACCGAGAACATGCCCACCGGCGACAAGCCCAAGTTCGGCGGCGTGGCCGAGCCCCTGAAGGCGCCGGGCCAGGCGGGCGGTGGCGACGTCCAGCGGCGCGGCGTGCCCCGGGCCGGCAAGCTGACCTCGGCGGCCGTGATCACGCCCGAGGAGAAGGCCGAGCCCGAGAAGTTCGTCCGCAAGCCCGGCTGGGCCAAACCCAAGAAGAAGCCCGTCATCGTCGCCAAGACGGGCGCGAAGCCGGTCGCGAAGTCGGGTCCGGCCAAGGCCGGCGCGGGAAAGCCGGGCGCGCGTCCGGGCAAGAAGTCCATCGAGACCAAGATCATCGGCCCCAAGGCCCTGTCCCCGCGCGAGGCGGCCAACAAGCGGGTGCGCGACAAGGCCCTGGCCGAGAAGACCGCCGCCAAGGAAGCTCGCCCTGGGAAGACTGGGGGCAAGCTGTCGGGCGAAGCTCCGGCCAAGGCCGCCAAGCCCGGCGGAGCGCGTCCGGGGGCCAAGCCGAGCACGGTTCGCAGCGGTCCGCGTCCGGGCGGCAAGCCGGGTGGCCCGCGCCCGAGCGCCAAGCGCTGAACTCATCCACGGCTGTCATCCCGGGCGCACCCCGGCGAAAGCCGGGGGAAGACCCGGGACCGATGCGTGAACTCAGAGCTTCGGGTCGGTCCCGGATCGGCGCGCTACGCGCTTGTCCGGGATGACACCCTAAGAGCTGCAACTACCGCTCCAGCCCCGCCAGCACCTTCGGGTCGCGCTTGGCGAGGTCGATGATGCGCTCGATCAGGGCGTCCTTGCTTTCCAGGGCCAGGCCGTCGCGCAGGCGGGCCAGGCGCTCGCGGACATAGCCGCGCCCGGTGGCGTCCAGCAGGTTGGCGGCCACGACCACCGCCGCCTGGTGCTTGCAGGCCCCGAACTTCTCGAAGCCCGGGCAGGTGCAGGCGCCCTCGCCGTCGGGGGCGCGCAGGGTGACCACATAGAGGTCGCCGCCGCTGCCGGTGACGTGGGCGGCGACCGCCTCGTCCTCGATGGCCACCAGGTCCACCGCCCCCTGCTCGGCCATGGCCGCGCCGCTCTCAAACCAGCGCTCGTCCATGCGGCCGCGCCAGGCGTCCACGTCGAAGAGAGTGTCGGCGGCGCTCATGCGGGGCTCCTCGAAGCGGGGTCGGCGGGAACGATCCCATAGCCGCATCGGCGCGATCGGCCCACGACTTTCGCGGTCTTTTTTCGCCCCACCGCCCCCTCGAAATTTCCTACGCGGCTTCAAGGGTTTCGCCCCATGGCCCCGCTCGGCGCCCTCGGACATCCTCGCCGGCAAGGGGGGAACGTTTGGGTCCGTGGCGGTGCGCGATGAGTCCAGATCTTCGCTTGGCCTTCCTGTCCGGTTCGATGCTGGCGCGGGCTACGCGCCCTACCCGTCGGCCGCTGATCTCCGCCCTGCTGGGCCTGTCGGTCGCCGCCGGCGCCGGCCACGCCCTGGCCCAGACGGTCCTGCCGACCGGCGGCGCCTTCGTGCGCGGCGAGGGCCAGATCGGCGCGCCCTCGCCCGACGTCCTGACCATCACCCAGTCCAGCGCGCGCGGGGTGATCGACTGGAACAGCTTCTCCATCGGCTCGGCCGGCCAGGTGAACATCCTCAACGGCCAGGGCGCGACGCTGAACCGGGTCCAGGGCGGGCAGATCTCGCGGATCGACGGCATGCTGAGCGCCACGGGCTCGGTCTATCTGATGAACCGGAGCGGGGTGATCGTCGGGGCCGGCGGCAAGGTGCTGGCGGGCGGAAACTTCGTGGCCTCCACCCGCGAGACCAGCCTGGACGGCTTCATGGCCGGCGGCGCCCTGGCCTTCTCCGGGACCTCGTCGGGCGTGATCGTCAACGAAGGCCGGATCGTCTCGACCGGCGGCGACGTGGTGATGATCGCCGCCGCCGTGACCAACCGGGGCGGCATCGAGGCGGCCCAGGGCCGGGCCAGCCTGGTCGCGGCCGACGCGGTGCTGCTGGCCACGACGGACCAGGGCGACCGGGGCCTCTACGTGGCCACGGCGAGCGGCGGCGGCGACCTGACCCAGGAAGGGCGCATCCAGGCCGCGGCGGTGTCGCTGCAGGCCGCGCACGGCAATGTCTACGCCCTGGCCGGCAATCGCGAGGGCCTGGTCCAGGCCACCGGCACGACACGGATCGAGGGCCAGCTGTGGCTGAGCGCGCCGGAGGGCTCGGTCACGGTCGGCGGCGCCCTGTCGGCCACGGCGGCGTCGGGCGAGGGCGGCCAGGTCGTGGTCAACGGCCGGGACGTGACCCTGACCGCCACGGCGCGGGTCTCGGCGACCGGCACGGCCGGGGGCGAGGTTCTGGTCGGGGTCTCCGCCTATCGCGACAAGGACGGCATGGCCCAAAGCGTCACCATCGCCGACGGCGCCGCGCTGCTGGCCGGCGGCCCGGCGGGCGGCGGGCGCATCGAGACCTCGGGCCTGAGCATCGATGTCGGCGCCGCCAGCATCCTGCCGGGCGCCGGCGGCAAGTGGCTGCTGGATCCCAGCGACCTGATCATCGACGACGCCGCGGCCTCGACCATCGTCTCCACCCTCAACACCGGCGCGGGTGTCACCCAGGAGACCGCCAGCGGCACGGGCGGCTCGGGCGACCTGACCGTCCAGGCGCCCATCGTCTGGACCGGCGGCGGCGACCTGACCCTCAGCGCCTATCGCGACCTGGCGGTCAACGCCCAGATCAGCGGCAACGGCTTCGTGACGCTGGAGGCCGGCCGCGACGCCACCATCGCCGCCTCGGTGACCGGCACGAACGTGGTCGTGCCCGCCACCACGACCCTCGTCAGAACCCTGACGATCACGTCCGGCGGTTCGCTGACCGCGACGGCCGGCGACGTGGGCACGTCGTCGAACGGCTTCGTGAACCAGGGCGGGGCGGGAGCGATCAGCGCAACCGGCCTATGGTATGTCCTCACCGACGATCCGGCCTCGACCACCCTGGGCGGGCTGACGCCGGACTTCTTCCAGTACGACATCCTGACCAGCGGCGCCCCGGCGGCGGCGGGCAACGGCGTGCTGTACCGCGCCGCGCCCTCGGCCAGCATCGTCCTGGGCGCCGTGGTCAAGACCTATGACGGCACGACCACCGCCACGCTGAACGCCGGCAACACCACGGTCACGGGCCTGATCGCCGGCGACGACTGGACGCTGGACGGGGTCTATTCCAGCAAGAACGTCGGGACCGGCCTGACGGTGACGACCAGCAACCTCCAGATCACCCAGGGCGGCGTGCCGGTCTACGGTTACGCGATCGCCGATCCGACGCCGACCTCGGCCACAGGCCAGATCACCGCCGCGCCGCTGACCGTATCGGTGGTGGGCGCGCCGACCAAGACCTACAACGCCACCACCAGCGCGACCCTGACCTCGGCCAACTACCAGATCGCGGGCGTGGCGGCGGGCGAGACGATCACCCTGGGCGGGGCGGCCGGGGCGGCCTACGACTCGGCCAACGCCGGGGCGCGGACGGTGACCGTCAGCCTGACCCGGCCGGACTTCGTCGCCGGAAGCGGCGTCGACCTGAACAACTACGTCCTGCCGACCACGGCGACGGGGGCGGGGCTGATCAATCCGGCCACCCTGACGATCACGGGCCTGACGGCCCAGGACAAGGTCTATGACGGCAACGCCGTCGCCACCCTGAACATCTCGGGCGCGGGCCTGTTCGGGGTGATCGGAAGCGACAACGTCACCCTCAACGCCTCGGCCGCGACGGGCCTCTTCCCCGGCAAGGCGGTGGGAACCGACCTGACGGTCAGCGTCAGCGGTTTCGCCCTGAACGGAACCAGCGCCGGCAACTATGTGGTCGGCCAGCCGACCGGCCTGCTGGCCGACATCACCAAGGCCACCATAACCGTCAGCGGGCTGGTGGTGTCCGACAAGGTCTATGACGGAACCACCACCGCCACGATCGACGCCACCGGGGCGACGTTCACCGGCCTGGTCGCGGGCGACATCGTTTCGCTCAATCCGGTCGGCTTCGACTTCACCTCCAAGAATGTCGGCCAGAACATCCCGGTCGTCGCCGGCCCGGTGACCCTGGGCGGCGCCGACAGCGGCAACTACACGGTGTCGGGATCGGCCAGCCTGGCCGGGGACATCACCCCCAGGCCGCTGACGCTGAACGTCATCGGGCCGCCCATCAAGATCTACGACGGCACGACCGCGGCCCGGCTGGGGGCGGGCGACGTGACCATCACGGGCCTGGTCGCCGGCGAGGGGATCACCGCCCTGCAGTCGTCGGGCATCGTCTACGACTCCAAGGACGCAGGGGCGCGGAGCCTGACCGCCACCGTCTCGTCCTCGGACTTCGTGGCCCAGTCCGGCACGCTGCTGTCGAACTACCAGCTGCCCGCCACCGTGACCGCCTCGGGCTTCATCCTGCCCGCGCCGCTCGACATCGGCATCATCGGCAACCCCACCAAGGCCTATGACGGCAACGCCAACGCCAGCCTCGGGGCGTCGAACTACGAGGTCTCGGGCTTCGTCGCCGGCGAGAGCGCCACCGTCACCCAGACCCACGGCCAGTACGCCTCGTCCAACGCCGGGGTGTGGACCGTCTCGGCCACCCTGACCGCCGGCGACTTCAATCCCGCCGCCGGGACGCTGATGTCCAACTACTACATCCCCTCGCCGGTGACGGGCTACGGCACCATCACCCGCCTGGATCCCGGCCCCGGCTTCCTGTTCGTGGGCATTACGGGCAACCCGACCAAGACCTACGACGGCAACACCATCGCGACGCTGAGCCCGGCGGACTACACGATCGACGGCTTCATCCCGGGCGAGAGCGCCACGATCACCCAGACGGTTGGGACCTATGGCGGCAAGGACACCGGCCAGCGCTCGGTCTTCGTGACCCTGACGCCCAGCGACTATGTCGCCGGTCCCAACACCAATCTGGACAACTACAACCTGCCCACCGAGGCCACCGGGATCGGCACGATCCTCAAGGCCCCGCTGACCGTGGCCATCGTCGGCAATCCCACCCACATCTACAACGGGTCGACCACGGCGTTCCTGTCGGCCTCGAACTACCAGTTCACCGGCCTGGTCGGCTCGGAGACCGCCGCCATCGAGCCCACGGTCGTGGCCGACTACGACAGCAAGCTGGTCGGCGCCCGGACGATCACCGCCCCCCTGGTCTCCACCAGCGTGACCTTCGCCAACGGCGGGCTGCGCTCGAACTACATCCTGCCCACCCAGGCGGTCGGTCCCGGAACCATCACCCCCGCGCCCCTGACGATCCTCAACGCCCAGGCCCAGAACAAGGTCTACGACACCACCACCCTGGCCACCCTGAACACCGGGACCGCCGCCCTGTTCGGGGTGATCAGCGGCGACGACGTCACCCTGGGCGCGGGCGGGGCGACCGGGACCTTCGCCACCCGCAATGTCGGGACCGGCATAGCGGTGACCGTCACCGGCTTCACCCTGGGCGGCGCGGACCTGGCCAACTACCAGCTGTTCCAGCCCACCGGCCTCGTCGCCAACATCACCCCCGCCCCGCTGACGGTGGCCAACGTCGTGGCGCTGGACAAGGCCTATGACGCGACCCGCACCGCCACCCTGAACCTCGGAGCGGCCACGCTGCAGGGGGTGCTGGGCGCCGACACGGTCAGCCTGAGCACGGCCGGCGCGGGCGGGCTGTTCAGCCAGTCCAACGTGGGAAACAACCTGCCGGTGGCGGTCAGCGGCCTGACGGTGGGCGGCGCCGACGCGGGAAACTACAGCCTGGCCCAGCCCTCGGGCCTGACCGCCGACATTACCCCGGCCCTGCTGACCGGCGCGATCATCGGCAATCCGACCAAGACCTACAACGGCTCGACCCAGGCCCTGCTGACCACGGCCAACTACAGCCTGACCGGCTTCGTCGCCGGCGAGGGCGGGTCGATCACCCAGGCCTCCAACGCCCGCTACGACCTGGCCGACGCCGGATCGCGCACGGTGCTGGCCGACCTGGTGGTCTCGGACTTCACGGTCAACGCAGGCACCAGCCTGGCCAACTACACCCTACCCACCACGATCACGGGGGCGGGGACGATCAACCAGGCGGTGCTGGCGGCCACCATCGTGGGCAATCCGACCAAGGTCTATGACGACACCACCGCCGCCCACCTGACGAGCGCCAACTACAGCCTGACCGGTTTCGTGGCGGGCCAGGGCGCCAGCGTCACCCAGACCGCCGGGACCTACGACAGCGACAATGTCGGGGCGCGGACCGTCACCACCACCCTGGCCTCGGGCCAGTTCACCGCCAACGGCGGCACGAACCTGGCCAACTACGCCCTGCCGACCACCGCCACCGGGGCGGGGACCATCACCCCGGCCAGCGTGCAGGTGATCAACGTCACCGCCCAGGACAAGGTCTATGACGGCAATACCAGCGCGGTCCTGAACAGCGGGGCGGCGACTCTGTCGGGCGTGCTGGGGGCCGACGTGGTCAGCGTCGTCTCGGGCGGCGCGAGCGGGACCTTCGCCAGCAAGAACGTCGGGACCAACATCGTCGTCACCGCCACCGGCTACGCCCTGGGCGGCGCCGACGCGGGCAACTATGTCGTGGTCCAGCCCACGGGGCTGGTCGCCGACATCTTCCAGGCGACCCTGGCCCTGGCCTCGGTGACCAAGGTCTATGACGCGGGGCTGGGCGTACCGACCGTGGGCAGCGCCTACGGCCTGGCGGGCGTGGTCGGCGGCGACTCGGTGGGGGTGAACGCCGGCGGCATCACGGGCGGCTACGCCGACAAGAACGTCGGGAGCGGCATCGGCGTGACCCTGGCGGGCGTGGCCCTGAACGGGGCGGACGCGGGCAACTACACGATCGCGGCCACCACCACCAACGCCCCCATCGGGATCATCACCCCGGCCTCGCTGCAGGTGATCGGGGTGCTGGCCAACGACAAGGTCTACGACCAGACGGCCACGGCGATCCTGAACAACACCGGCGCGGGCCTGTCGGGCGTGCTGGGCTCCGACGACGTGACCCTGCAGACGGGCGCCAGCAGCGGCCTCTTCTACAACGCCGCCCTCACCGCCCCGGACGCCAACGCCGGGGTCAACAAGCCCGTGATCGCCGGCGGCTACGCCGTCACGGGGGGCGACGCGGGCAACTATGTCGTGGTCCAGCCTCAGGGCCTGACGGCGACCATCACCCCCGCCCCGATCAGCCTGCTGGCCGTGACCAAGACATACGACGGCCTGCTGACCCTGCCCACGGCCGCCTCGGCCTACCAGTTCAGCGGCGTCTATTCCGGCGACACGGTCACGGCCAACACCTCGGGCCTGTCCGGCGGCTACGCCACCAAGAACGTGGCGGGGAGCCTGAGCGGCGGGGTGGTGACCGGCGGGATCAATGTCACCCTCAGCGGCCTGTCGCTGTCGGGCGCCAGCGCCGGCAACTACACGATCTCCCCGACCGTCACGGCCCAGCCCATCGGGATCATCACCCCCAAGGTCCTGACCGTCAGCATCGTCGGCGATCCCACCCGGGTCTACGACACCACCACCAACGCCACCCTCACTTCGACCGACTACGACCTGGTCGGGGTGGTGGCCGGCGAGACCCTGACGATCACCGAGACGGCGGGCGTCTACGACAGCAAGAACGTCGGGACCCGCACGGTGACCGCCACCCTGACCAGCGGCGACTTCGCCACCGGCGGCGGCGCTCTGCTGACCAACTACACCCTGCCTGTCACCGCCTCGGGGACCGGCCACATCACCCCCGCCCAGGCCTCGGTGGCCGGGGCGGTCGCCAACGACAAGGTCTATGACGGCACGGTCGCCGCGACGCTCGACAACACCGGAACGTCCCTGGTCGGCCGCCTGGGCTCGGACGACCTGCAGCTGGTCAACGCCACCACCGGGACCTTCGGCGACCCCAATGTCGGGATCGGCAAGACGGTGACGACCACCGGTTACGCCCTGAGCGGCGCGGACGCCGGCAACTACGTCCTGACCCAGCCCGGCTACCTGACCGCCGACATCACCCAGGCCCTGCTCAGCCTGATCAAGGTGACACGGGTCTATACGGCCGGAACCACCCTGCCGACCGCGTCCTCGGCCTACACCCTGTCGGGCGTGGTCGTCGGCGACGACGTGATCGTCGACACCTCGAGCCTGACGGGGAACTACGCCAGCAAGAACGTCGGCACGGGGATCAATGTCAGCCTGACGGGCCTGGCTCTCGGCGGGACCGACCAGGGCAACTATTCCATCGGCCCGACCCTGACCAACGCCCCCATCGGCGAGATCACCCCGGCCACGGTCAGCCTCACCGGCATGCTGGCCAATACCAAGACCTACGACGCCACCACGACACTCACCCTGAACAACACCGGCACGACGGTTTTGGGGATCCTGGGCAGCGACGACCTGGACGTCGACAGCACGGGCTCCTCGGCCAGCTTCCCCTCGGCCAACGCCGGGACCTATCTGGTCAACGCCAACGGCTACGCCCTGACGGGGGCGGACGCCGGCAACTACGTCCTGACCCAGCCGACGGGGATCTCGGCGACCATCGATCCCAAGACCCTGACCGCCCTGATCGTCGGCGACCCCACCAAGATCTACGACGCCGCCACCGCCGCGACCCTGACCGCGACCGACTACCAGCTGAACGGCTTCGTCGCTGGACAGGGGGCCACCGTCACCCGGACGACCGGCGTCTATGGCTCGGCCGACGCCGGCCTGCGGGCGGTGACCGCCACCCTGGGCGCGGGCGACTTCACGGCCAACGGCGGCACGCTGCTGACCAACTACGTCCTGCCCACTACCGCCACGGGGACCGGGCACATCACCCCCAAGACCCTGACGGCGACCATCATCGGCAATCCAACCAAGACCTACGACGCCACCACCGGCGCGGTCCTGACCGGGGCCAACTATCAGCTGACGGGCTTCGTGGCCGGACAGGGCGCCAGCGTCACCCAGACCGCCGGAGCCTACGACTTCGCCGACGCCGGGGCCCGGACGGTCACCGCCATCCTGACCGGCGGCGACTTCACGGCCAACGGCGGCACGACCCTGTCCAACTACGTCCTGCCGCTGACCGCCAGCGGGGCCGGGGCCATCGATCCCAAGGCCCTGACCGCCACCATCGTCGGCGATCCCACCAAGGTCTATGACGCCACCACCGCCGCGACCCTGGCCTCGGGCAACTACAGCCTGAGCGGCTTCGTGGTCGGCCAGGGCGCGACCGTCACCCAGACCGCCGGCCTCTACGGCTCGGCCGACGCGGGCGCGCGCACCGTCACCGCCGGCCTGGGCGCGGGCGACTTCACCGCCAACGGCGGGACCCTGCTGACCAACTACGTCCTGCCGACCACCGCCACGGGCACGGGCCACATCACGCCCAAGACCCTGACCGCGACCATCATCGGCAATCCGACCAAGACCTACGACGCCACCACCGCCGCCGTGCTGAGCGGGGCCAATTACCAGCTGACCGGCTTCGTCGCCGGACAGGGCGCGAGCGTCACCGAGACCGCCGGGACCTACGACTCGCCCAATGCCGGATCGCGCACCGTCACCGCCAGCCTGGGCGCCGGCGACTTCACGGCCAACGGCGGCACGACCCTCGCCAACTACGTCCTGCCCGTGGCCGCCGTCGGCGGCGGGACCATCGACCCCAAGGCCCTGACCGCGACCATCATCGGCCTGCCGACCAAGACCTACGACGCCACCACCGACATCGCCCTGACCGCCGGCAACTACAGCCTGTCCGGCTTCGTCGCGGGCCAGGGCGCGAGCGTCACCGAGACCGCCGGCCACTACGGCTCGGCCGACGCCGGCATCCGGCTAGTCACCGCCAACCTGGACGCCGCCGACTTCACCGCCGACGGCGGGACCCTGCTCTCCAACTACGTCCTGCCCGCCACCGCCACCGGTGGCGGCCTGATCCGCAAGGCGCAGCTGACGGCGGTCATCCTCAGCGACCCGACCAAGACCTATGACGGAAACACCTCGGCCGTGCTCAGCAACTACCTGCTGACCGGCTTCGTCTCCGGCCAGGGCGCGCTCGTCACCCAGACCAGCGGAACCTATGACAACGCCAACGCCGGCCTGCGCACCGTCACCGCCCAGCTAGGCAGCCCCAACTTCACGGCCAATGCCGGCACGACCCTCTCCAACTACATCCTGCCGACCACCGCCACCGGCGTCGGCCACATCACGCCCCGGGGCCTGACCGTCACCATCGTGGGCGACCCCACCAAGACCTATGACGGCGCGACCACCGCCACCCTGGACGCGGCCGACTACCTGCTGGCCGGCTTCGTCTCGGGCGAGGGGGCCAGCGTCACCGAGACGGCCGGGACCTACGACAGCGCAGACGCCGGGGCGCGCACCGTGACCGCCAGCCTGGGGGCGAGCGACTTCACCGCCAGCGGCGGGACCCTGCTGTCCAACTACGTCCTGCCCGTCACCGCCTCGGGCGCGGGCCATATCGACCGAGCGACCCTGACGGCCGGCCTCTCCGGCGTGACCAAGGTCTATGACGGCACGACGGCCGCGGTTCTGGGCGCGACCAACTACACCCTGACCGGCTTCGTGCTGGGCGAGGGGGCGAGCGTCACCGAGACGGCCGGGATCTACGGCTCGCCCAACGCCGGGCCGCGCACGGTCACCGCCACCCTGGACGGCGGCGATTTCGTCGCCACGGGATCCACCAACCTTGCCAACTACGTGCTGCCGACCACGGCGACCGGCACGGGCCTGATCCAGCGCGCGACCCTGACGGCCCTGATCGTGGGCGACCCCACCAAGACCTATGACGCCACCACCGCCGCCGTCCTGACCGGCGCCAACTATCAGCTCACCGGCTTCGTCTCCGGCGAGGGCGCGAGCGTCGGCCAGACCGGCGGGACCTACGCCTCGGCGGACGCCGGCGCGCGGCTGGTGACGGCGAACCTGGCGGCCGGCGACTTCAC
Organism: Caulobacter sp. GW821-FHT09B08; assembly: GCF_059418225.1. Lineage (NCBI taxonomy): Bacteria > Pseudomonadati > Pseudomonadota > Alphaproteobacteria > Caulobacterales > Caulobacteraceae > Caulobacter > Caulobacter sp. GW821-FHT09B08. The sequence goes on from NZ_JBWKPL010000001.1 coordinate 1,004,790, forward strand.
CGCCACCGGCGCGACCCTGCTGTCCAACTACGTGCTGCCGACCACCGCCATGGGCCTGGGCCACATCGATCCCAAGACCCTGACCGCCGTGCTGACGGGCGTGGCCAAGACCTATGACGGGACCACCGTCGCATCCCTGGGCGGCGGCAACTACATCCTGACCGGCTTCGTCGCCGGACAGGGCGCCGGCGTGACCCAGGCCACCGGCGCCTACGCCCAGGCCGATGTCGGACTGCGCGCGGTGACAAGCACCCTCTCAGCCGGAGACTTCGCCGCCGACGCCGGCACCAACCTTGCCAACTACGTCCTGCCGACCACGGCCGCGGGCCTGGGCCGCATCGACGCCGCCGCCCTGATCGCCAACCTGATCGGCGTGACCAAGACCTACGACGCCACCACCGGCGCGGTCCTGACCACGGCCAACTACCAGATCACCGGCTGGGTGGGCGGCGACGGCGCGGTCGTCACCGAGACGATCGGGACCTACGACTCGGCCAATGCCGGCACGCGCGGCGTGACCGCCGCCCTGGGCGCCGGCGACTTCACGGCCACCGGTTCGACCCAGCTGTCCAACTACGTCCTGCCCACCCTGGCGACCGGCACGGGGACGATCGACCCCAAGGCCCTGCTGGTGCTCCTGGTCGGCGACCCCACCAAGGTCTACGACGCCACCACGGCCGCCGCCCTGGTCTCGGCCAACTACCAGCTGACCGGCTTCGTCGCCGGACAGGGCGCGACCGTCACGCGGACGGACGGCGTCTACGGCTCGGCCGACGCGGGCCTGCGCACCGTCACCGCCACCCTGGGAGCCGGCGATTTCACCGCCGACAGCGGCACCCTGCTGTCGAACTACGTCCTGCCGACCACGGCCGTGGGCACGGGCCATATCGACCGCGCCCTGCTGACCGCCCTCATCGTGGGCACGCCGACCAAGACCTATGACGCGACCACCACCGCGACCCTGACCTCGGCCAACTATCAGCTGACCGGCTTCGTCGCCGGACAGGGCGCCAGCGTCGGCCAGGCCGCCGGCCTCTACGACTCCGCCAACGCCGGAACGCGCACGGTCACGGCCAGCCTGGGCGGCGGCGATTTCATCGCCGACGGCGGCACGAACCTTTCGAACTACGTCCTACCGGTCACCGCCAGCGGGGCCGGGCGCATCGATCCCAGGGCGCTGACGGCCCTGATCGTCGGCGATCCCACCAAGACCTACGACGCCACCACGGCGGCCGCCCTGACCGGCGCCAACTACAGCCTGGCCGGCTTCGTGGCGGGCGAGGGCGCGTCGGTGTCCCAGGCCGCCGGGGTCTATGGCTCGGCCGACGCGGGCCTGCGGACCGTGACCGCGACGCTCGGCGCCGGCGACTTCACGGCCGACGGCGGGACCCTGCTGTCCAACTACGTCCTGCCCGTCACCGCCACGGGAACCGGCCATATCGATCCCAAGACCCTGACGGTCCTGATCCTCGGCGACCCGACCAAGACCTATGACGCCACCACCGTCGCGACCCTGACCTCGGCCAATTACGGCCTGACCGGCTTCGTCGGCGGCCAGGGCGCGACCGTCACCCGGACGGTCGGCGTCTATGGCTCGGCCGACGCGGGCGCGCGCACGGTGACCGCGTCGCTGGACACCGGCGACTTCGCCGCCGACAGCGGCACGACCCTTTCCAACTACGTCCTGCCGACCACCGCCACGGGTCTGGGCCATATCGACCGGGCGGTGCTGACCGCCGGCATCGTGGGCGATCCGACCAGGATCTATGACGCCACCACCGCCGCCACCCTGACCGGCGCCAATTTCCTGCTGACCGGCTTCGTCGCTGGACAGGGCGCCGACGTGGGCCAGACCGCCGGACTCTACGATTCCGCCAACGCCGGGAGCCGCACGGTGACCGCCACGCTCGGCGCCGGCGACTTCACGGCGAACGGCGGCACGAACCTCTCCAACTATGTGTTGCCGGTCACCGCCAGCGGGGCCGGGACCATCGACCGGGCCACCCTGACCGCTTCGTTGGTGGGCGGTCCGACCAAGACCTATGACGGCACGACGGCCGCGACCCTGGGGTCGGGCGACTACGCCCTGACCGGCTTCGTCGCCGGGGAAGGCGCCGCCGTCACCCAGACCGCCGGCCTCTACGACGCCAAGGATGCGGGCGTCCGCACCGTGACGGCCAGCCTGGGGACCAGCGACTTCACCGCCGACGCCGGCACCCTGCTGACCAACTACGTCCTGCCGACCACCGCCACGGGCCAGGGCCGGATCGACCCCAGGGCCCTGACGGCGTCGCTGACCGGCGTCTCCAAGACCTACGACGCCACCACCGCCGCGACCCTGACCTCGGGCAGCTATGTCCTGACCGGCTTCGTGGCCGGCGAAGGGGCCGTCGTGGGCCAGACGGCCGGGACCTACGACTCGGCCAACGCCGGGGCGCGCACGGTTTCCACCACCCTGTCGGCGGGCGACTTCGCCGCCACGGGCGCGACCCTGCTCTCCAACTACGTCCTGCCGATCCAAGCCCAGGGCGCGGGCGTGATCGACCGTGCGCCGCTGACGGCGACGATCATCGGCGGTCCTAGCAAGGCATACGACGGCAACGCCGAGGCGACCCTGACCTCCGGCAACTACCGGCTGACGGGCTTTGTCGGCGGACAGGGCGCGACCGTCACCCAGACCGTCGGGACCTACGACTCCCCCGAGCCGGGCTTCCGCACGGTCACGGCGATCCTGGGCGCGGGCGACTACGTCGCTTCCGACGGGACCCTGCTGACGAACTACGAGTTGCCGACATCCGCCTCAGGTCCCGGGCGGATCGGCGAGCCGGCGCCCGCCCCGACGCCGCCCGATCCGGAGACGTGCCTGACCGCGCCGTCCGAAGCCTGCCGCCAGCTGTTCGACCTGGCGCGCGCCCTCGGCAATCCCCGCTTCTACGTGCCCTATCCGGTGTCCGGCGGCCTGTATCTCGGCCGCACCAACGGCCTGGGCGACCTGCCCGCGCGCTTCCGGATCGCCATGCCCACGGCCGCGCCAGACGAGCTGCTGTTCGTCGGCGGCGCGCCCATCGCCAATTCCACCGAGGACGTACTGCTGATGGGCGACCGCCAGACGCATTGGAGCCTGAGGTTCGTGGTCCGCTCCGCCGCCGCCGACATCGGTGCGGTGCAACCTTGAACGCTATCCCCCCCACGGCCATCGGCCTGGTCCTGGCCGTCGCCCTGGCGCCCCTGGCCGCCCGCGCCCAGAACTTCGACCGGGTGATCCCCGCCCCGCCCCAGCCGGCCCCGCCTCCCGCGGTCGCCCCGCCCCCCGCGCCGCCGCCGCTGAGCCAGGACCAGACCGTGCTGGTCCCGCGCCTGGAGGGACTGGTCTTCGTCGCCAGCCCGGAGGCCCTGCAACCCGGCGGCGTCGCGCCTCCGCCCGGTGGTCTGGCCGCGCCGGGCCTGCCCCTGCTGTCGACCCCGGAATTCGCCGGCGTGGCCCGCGCCTATCTGGGACATCCCCTGACCCGCGCCGACCTCGACCGCCTGGCCGCATCCGTCCGCGCCGCCTACCGCGCCGCCGGGCGGCCGTTCATGGACGTGGTCGCCCCACCCCAGAACATCCAGAACGGCGTCGTCCAGATCGTGGTCGCCGAGTTCCGGGTGGGCGAGGTCGCCATCCAGGGCAACCGCTACTTCTCGTCCGAGACCATCCGGCGGCTGGGCGGGATCGAGGGCGGCGAGATCCTGACCCTGCCGCTGATGCGCTCGGCCCTGGACGGCTACAACCAGAACGCCTTCCTCAGCGTCGACGCGGTGATGCGGCCCGGGAGCCGTCCCGGCCAGAGCGACCTGGTGCTGACCGCCCGCGACCGCCGCCCCTTCCGGGTCTATGCCGGCTACGACAACCAGGGTGTCCGCACCCTGGGGCGCGACGAATGGAACGTCGGATTCAACTGGGGCAACGTGCTGGGGCGGGGCGGCACCTTCTCGTACCAGTACACCCGCAGTTTTTCGGGCCGCTACACCTCCCACTCGTTCAGCGAGGTGGCGCCCCTGAAGGGCGGCGACCGGCTGCTGCTCTTCGGGGCCTACGCCACCCAGAAGCCCGAGATCGCCCCGATCTTCGCCAGCAAGGGTCATTCGGGCCAGCTCAGCGCCCGCTGGGCCCATCCGGTGGTGGGGGCGGGTTCGGTAAAGCAGGTGCTGCAGCTGGGCGTCGACTACAAGACCGTGGACAACACCCTGGAATTCCTGGGCTTTCGCCTGCTGGACAGCGAGGTGTCTCTGGTCCAGTTCCCGGTCGTCTATTCCCTGACCGCCCCCGACCGCGCCGGCCAGACCGACATCGAGAACGCCGCGATCCTGTCGCCCGGGGATCTCGCGCCCCACAACGGCGACGTCGAGATCGGCTCGCTGGTCCCGGGCGGCCGCTCGTCCTACGCCTATGACCGCCTCAGCGTCACCCGCACCACCCTCCTGCCCAAGGGCGCGCGGTGGATCGCGCGGGGCGTGGCCCAGATCGCCAGCGGCAACCTGCCCTACAGCGAGCAGCTGGGCGCGGGCGGCCTGGGCAGCGTGCGCGGCTACGACACCAACATCGCCCTGGGCTCGAACGGGGTGATCCTCAGCCAGGAACTGCGCGCCCCACCGTTCAGCCCCTCGCGCGCGTTCGGCTCCAGGAGCGACATGGACGACCGGCTGCAGTTGGGCCTCTTCGTCGACTACGCCAAGCTGAACCAGCCCAAGGCCTATCCGGACCTGATCGACGAGGCCGAGCTGGCCAGCGTGGGCATGAACGCCCACTACACCATCGGCCGCCTGTTCGCCCTGCAGCTGGAATGGGGCTCTCAGCTGCGCAAGGCCCCGGGCGCGCGCCGCAAGGAAGACCAGGTCGCCGTGGTTATGTCGCTGGGCTTTTGAACTTGTCGTAGACGCCCGGCGACTGGCTCTTCAGCGATCGCACCAGCTCCTCCATCGGCCGCTGGCTCTCGGTGACGCCGCCCAGGACGGGCCGATTGATGTCGACGATCAGGATCAGCGACAGGGTCAGGAGGGCCAAGAGATGCAGGGCGGCCATGCGCCCCCGCGCGCCCTTCAGCACATAGCCCAGCACCCCGGCCGTGGTGATCAGATAGACGAACAGCACCCCGAACACCTCGGTCGGCACCCGGGCGGCGCGGGCGGTCTTGCGCGAGGCGTCCAGGTCGATCAGGGCGTTGATCGAGTCGAGATAGGTGCTGGAAAAATCCAGGCCCTTGATACTGTCGAACGAGGCGCTGGTGGCGGCCCAGATGTCGGTGATCAGGGCGTCGTTGGTCGCAAGGTAGCCGTTCTGCTCCGGACTGCCCGGAAGGGCCTTGGCCAGGACGACACGATTGTCGGCATAGCGGACCAGCAGGCCGCTCATCCGCGCCCGATGCGGCTCGGTCAGCAGCTGGGCGCGCAGATAGGCCGTGCCGATGGCGTTGGCCTCTTCCAGCACCAGCACGCGGCGGGCGTCGAAGCGGTCGATGGCCAGGGAGAAGGTGAAACCCATCAGCAGGGCCAGCAGGCCCAGCACCGCCGAGACGATGTAGCCCTGGCCGCCGTCGTCCTCGCCCTTGGGTCCGCTGTCGCCGACGGCCCGGTGCAGGGCCATGCCGACGATGGCCGCCAGGAGCATCGCGCCGAACAGCATCAGCGCGACCCAGAAGAGGTTCGTACGCGTCAGCCAGGTATCGAAAGCTTGCCAGTCCATGGCCGCATCATCGACGAGGCCCGGTCCCGGGCCATCCGGCGAACACCCTAGAAATCCTGGGAAAATCCCTCGCCGCGCCTTAGGAGCGCTCGACCGCGTCTATGCCTTCGTCGCTGAAGCCGAAGTGGTGGGCCACCTCGTGCACGAACACGTGCTCGACCAGGGTCTCGAAGCCGACGTCGCCCTCGGACCACTCGTCCAGGATCGGGCGGCGGAACAGCCGGATGCTGGACGGCCCCGGGGTCACGTCGAACACGCTGCGGCGGGTCAGGTCGACGCCCTCGTAGACCCCGGTCAGCTCGAAGGCGTCCTCGATACCCAGGGCGTCCAGCACCTCGTCGTCGGCGAACTCGTCCACCCGGATGCGGACGTCGCCCACGGCGGCCTTGATCGCCGGCGGCAGGTTGGCGAAAGCCCGGCCGCCGACTTCGACGAAATCCTCCAGGGACGGCGAACGGACGCCGGCCCAGGCGCTGCCGGCGGCCGCGAACGGGACGGTCGGCGCGGTCCCGCCCAGTTCCTCGGCCAGCACCCCGGCGACCAGGGCGTCCAGGGCGACGTCGCCGCGCTCGCACCATTCGTCGAGAAGGGCCCGGCGATAGACGGTCAGGGTTCCACGGTCGAAATGGGCCGTCAGGCCGAAGGCGTCGGCCACGCCCAGGGCGTCCAGCAAGGCGTCGGGCGCGAAGTCCTCGACCCGCAGGGCGATCCCGGCGGCCCGGGGACCCGGCAGACCCTCCAGCGCCTGGCGCGCCAGGGCGGCGAAGTCGTCGAGCGACGGGGCGAGGCGGTCGGTCCAGGTCATGCTTCGTACATAGGCCGATCGCCGTGATAAGCCAGTCCGGCAGCCCCGCGACGGCAGCGCTCATCGCCCTCTGGCCATGCGCGGCCTAATCTGGGAATCTGATTCGAAATTCCCCCTAGAGGCGAACCCCCAGCCTGATGACCTCGTCCGACTTGATCCTGGCCGCGACGGCCGGCGCGGTCTGCCTCGCCCTCTGCGCCACCCTGTGGGCGATGGCTCAGCGACGGCGGTTCGAGAGCCATGCCGCCCACCTGAAGGCCCGCGCCGAGGCGCTGGAATATCGGCTGATGGACAGCCAGGGCGCGGCCGAGGCCTTCGACAGCGCGGTGGTCGCCATCCACGACGCGGGCGTGCACCTGGTCTCGGGCGAGGACGCCCTGGTCGAATGCGCCCGCATCCTCGACGTCCCGGCCGACGCCCAGGCCGTGGTCGCGGCCCTGGTCAAGGCCGATCCGGACTACGCCCACAAGCTGGGCGCCCTGTTCGAGCGCGGGACGGTCTGCGCCTTCGAGGCGCGCGGCCCCCTCGGCGGGGTGATGGTCGAGGGCCGGGCGGCCGGGACCCGCGCCTGGCTGCGCCTGGCCGCGGCGGCCGCCGACGAGACCGGCCTGCCCGACGCCGGCCGCTTCGCCGCCTTCATGGACGGCCTGATCGAGCCCGCCTGGATCGCCGGCGCCGACGGCGCGCCGGTCTGGGGCAACGCGGCCTATCTGCGGGCCGTCGGGGTCGAGTCCGCCCAGGACGCCGCGCGCGAGAACAAGTCCATCGACCGCGCCGCCGACGCCCTGGCCATCGAGGCCGCCAAGGCCGGATCCCTGCGCGAAGCCGTCCGCCTGGTGCCCATCGACGGTCGCCGCCGCGCCCTGCGCTTCTCGGCCCAGCCGCTGGACGGCGGCGGGGTGGGGGTGTTCAGCAGCGACGTCACCGAGGTCGAGGACATGCGCGACGCGCTGAAGAAGCACGTCGAGGCCCACGACGAGACGCTGAACCACATCGCCGACGCCGTGGCCATCTTCAGCCAGAGCCGCCGCCTGGCCTTCCACAACACCGCCTTCGCCGACCTGTGGGGCCTGGAGCCGGCCTGGCTGGCCGACCGCCCCACCCACGGCGAGGTGCTGGACCGCCTGCGCCAGCGCCGCCGCCTGCCCGAGACGGTCGACTACGCCAAGTGGAAGGCCGCCGAACTGGCCCGCTACGAGGACCTGGGACCCCAGCCCGACGAGTTGTGGGACCTGCCCGACGGCCGCACCCTGCGCGTCGTGCGCCAGCCTCACCCGCTGGGCGGCATGCTGCTGCTCTATTCCGACATCACCGGCGAACTGAAACTCAAGGCCCAGTACAACGCCCTGATCCAGGTGCAGCAGGCCACGCTGGACAAGCTGAACGACGCCGTGGCCGTGTTCGGCTCGGACGGTCGCCTGCGGCTGCACAACGAAGCCTTCGAGACCTTCTGGAACGTCTCGGCCCAGGCCCTGGAGGCGGCGGTCGACTTCGAGGGCGTGGTCGAGCTTTGCGTGCCGCGCCTGCACGACCTTTCGTTCTGGCGCGAGCTGAAGGGCCGGGTGGCCGATCCCGATCCGCAGATGCGCGCCCCGACCTCGGGCGAGACCCGCACCTCGGACAACCGGATCATCGTCTATCAGAGCCGCCCCCTGCCGGACGGCGCGACCCTGATCGCCTTCGCCGACGTCACCGACACCCGCGCCCTGCAGAACGCCCTGGACGACCGCTCCGCCGCCCTGGCCGAGGCCGAGCGGCTCAAGCGCGACTTCGTGGGCAACGTCTCCTACGAGCTGCGCACCCCGCTGACGACGATCATCGGGTATTCGGAGCTCTTGGAGCGCGCCGACGGCCTCTCCGAACGCAGCCGGGGCCACGTGGCCTCGGTCCGCTCGGCCGCCACCCAGCTGGCCCGCTCGATCGACGACGTGCTGGACATGGCCCAGATCGACGCCGGCGAGATGGCGCTGGAGATCGAGGACATCCGCGTGGCGGGCCTGCTGGCCGACGCCCAGGAGCGCTCGCTGAAGGCGGCGCAATTGGGGGGCGTCACCCTGTCGGTCGAATGCGACAAGGACGTCGGCCTGATCCGGGGCGACCACAAGCGCCTGTCGCAGATCCTGGACCACCTGATCGAGAACGCACTGCGCCAGACCCCGCCGGACGGGGTGGTCACCCTGTCGGCGCGCCGGGCCCTGGGCGAGGTGCGGCTGGACGTGTCGGACACCGGCCGAGGCGTGCCCTTCCACGTCCAGGCCCACATCTTCGACCGGTTCGTCGGGCGGGATCGCGGCGGTCCAGGCCTGGGCCTGGCCCTGGTCAAGGCGCTGGTCGAGCTGCACGGCGGCTGGGTGGCGCTGGAGAGCGAGCCGGGTTCCGGCTCGACGTTCACCTGCCATCTGCCGGAGACGCAGCAGCCTGGCGCGGCGCAGCCGGAGTTCGGGTTTTAGGGTTAGCCTAGCGCGGCTAACACTTGCCCCCTTCGGGCCTTCGGCCCTCCTTCCCCCGTAGGGGGAAGAGGACTTAAAGAGCGCGCGTCCTCCGCCCCCTACGGAGGCGGACAGACCGCGAAGCGGTCAGGTGGGGGCAAGTGGGTGCGCCACCGCCCCAGAAATCAAACCCTAGTGCTGGCTCTCCGGCAAACGCACCACCAGCCCGTCCAGGGCGTCGCTGACCTTGATCTGGCACGATAGGCGCGAGTTCGGCTCGACGTTCTCGGCGAAGTCCAGCATCGACTCTTCCATGGCCGACTTGTCGCCGGTCTTGTCGAGCCAGGCGTCGTCCACATAGACGTGGCAGGTGGCGCAGGCGCAGGCGCCGCCGCAGTCGGCGTCGATGCCCGGCACGTTGTTCTTCACCGCGCCTTCCATGACCGTCAGGCCCGGCTTGACGTCGATGACGTGACTGGCGCCGTCGTGCTCGATGTAGGTGATCTTGGCCATGGGTCCCCTGAGGCGTTTTTAGCGTCGCTTTTGAACAGGCGTTTTACGCCGCTACTTCTTTCATGGAAATCGTCGGATCCGCCAGCTTTTCGACGCTGACGGGCGTGCGCTTGGCGATCAGCTGCTTGCCGGCCATGAACTCGGGCGGGGCGTTGACCGCCTCGACCGCCTGGACCAGGTCGCCCTTCAGGTGGAAGACGGCGAACCTGGCGGCCGCCACATCGCCGCGCACCACCTGGCGGTCGGCGTCGAACGGCAGGCCGGCGATCTGCAGCTTCAGGTCGTACTGGTCGGACCAGAACCACGGGATCTCGTGCGGCGGCATGGCCTTGCCGGCGATGGCGGCGGCGGCCTGCTTGGCTTGTTCCAGGGCGTTGGGCACGCTCTCCAGGCGGAACTGGCGGTCATAGAGCGGCAGCGGCCGGTGGGTGACGTCGCCGATGGCGAAGACGTGCGGGTCGCTGGTGCGGGCCTCCAGGTCCACGACGATGCCGCCGGCGCACTCCAGTCCGGCGTCCTGGGCCAGCTCGACATTGGGATGGGCGCCGACCCCGACCAGGGCCGCGTCGCAGGCGATCACCGAGCCGTCGACCAGCTTCACGCCGGTGACATGACCGTTCTCGCCCTCGAAGCCCTCGACCCCGGCGTTGAGCACGAAGGTCACGCCGCGCGCGCCGTGATAGTCCTGGAAGAAGGTCGACAGGGTCTCGCAGGCCACCCGGGCCAGGACGCGGCTCTCGCGCTCGATGATGGTGGCGTGGCCGCCCAGGGCGATGGTCGAGGCCGCCGCCTCCAGACCCACATAGCCGCCGCCGACCACCGCGAGCTTCTTGCCGGGACCGAGCGCGGCCTTCAGGGCCTCGGCGTCGGCCGCCGTGCGCAGGGCCAGGACCCCGGAGAGGTCCGCCCCGGGGATCGGCAGGGCCCGGGCGCGAGCGCCGGTGGCCAGGATCAGGTGGTCGTAGGGGATCTCCTCGCCCGAGGCCAAGGTCACGAACCGAGCGCCGCGATTGATCGACACGACCGTGCCGCCCAGGCGTAGGAACACCCCGGCCTCCTCGTACCAGTCGCTGGGTTTCAGCTGCAGGCTCTCGGCGTCGGCCTCGCCCTTGAGCCAGGCCTTGGAGAGCGGCGGGCGTTGATAGGGCAGCAGGGGCTCGTCGCCGATCAGGACGATCTTGCCGACATGGCCATACTGACGAAGAAAAGCCGCCGCCGAGCCGCCGGCATGGCCCGCGCCGACGATGACGACGCGCGCGTTCAGATCGGCCGATACCGGTGCGTTCAAGTCGCGCTCTCCCTTTGGTCAAAAAAATGACGGCGGCGTCACCTTTTTGCAAGCGCCGAAAGCGCCCGCCCGGTTTCTCCATCGGGATTCCAGCGCGCCGGGTCAAACGAAACGCGCCGGGCGCGCTTCTGGAAGATCGACGACGATCGCTGGCGGTCAAGACGCGGCGACATCCGCCACGTCCCAAGTCCATTTGCTCTCAGGCGCACGACAGGCGAACCAGCGCCCGGCCAAAAGCCTGGAACGGCGCGTGGTTAGACCACGCGCTCGACCAGCATCTTCTTGATCTCGGCGATCGCCTTGGCCGGGTTCAGACCCTTTGGGCAGACCTGGGCGCAGTTCATGATCGTGTGGCAGCGATAGAGCTTGAACGGGTCCTCGAGGTTGTCGAGGCGATCGCCCGTGGCTTCGTCGCGGCTGTCGATCAGCCAACGATAGGCGTGCAGCAGGGTCGCCGGGCCCAGATACTTGTCGCCGTTCCACCAGTAGCTGGGGCACGAGGTCGAGCAGCAGGCGCAGAGGATGCACTCGTAGAGGCCGTCGAGCTTCGAGCGGTCTTCCGGCGACTGCTTCCACTCGGTGCGCGGCTCGGGCGTGTCGGTGTGCAGCCAGGGCTCGATCGAGGCGTACTGGGCGTAGAACAGCGTCAGGTCCGGGATCAGGTCCTTGACCACCGGCTGGCTGGGCAGCGGGCTGATCTGCACGGCCTTGCCGGGCGTGTCGGCATGGCCGTGGGTGCAGGCCAGGGTGTTGCGGCCGCCGATGTTCATGGCGCACGACCCGCAGACGCCTTCACGGCACGAGCGGCGGAAGGCCAGGGTCGGGTCGATGACGTTCTTGATATAGAGCAGGGCGTCCAGGACCATCGGGCCGCAGGCGTCCAGATCCACCTCGTAGGTGTCCCAGCGCGGATTGCGGCCGTCTTCCGGATCGTAGCGATAGACCTTGAACGACCGCGTGTTCTTGGCGCCGGCCGGGGCGGGCCAGTGCTTGCCGTTCTGGACGGTGGAATTCTTGGGGAGGGTGAACTGAACCATCGATCGTACCCTCAGTACACGCGTTGCTTCGGCGGGATGTAGTCGATGTCCTTGGACATCGTGTAGCTGTGCACCGGCCGGAAATCGATGTTCACCTTGCCGGTCGACTGGTCGAGCCAGGCCAGGGTGTGCTTCATCCAGTTGGTGTCGTCGCGCGAGGAGAAGTCCTCGCGGGCGTGGGCGCCGCGGCTTTCGGTGCGGTTGACCGCGCCGGCCACCGTCACGACCGCCTGGCCGATCAGGTTGTCGAACTCCAGGGTCTCCATCAGGTCGGTGTTCCACACCAGACCCCGGTCGCTGACCTTGATGTCCTTGGCCTTGTCCCAGACCGTCTGCAGGCGCGCGACGCCGCTTTCCAGGCTCTCGCCGGTGCGGAAGACGGCGGCGTCCTCCTGCATGGCCTTCTGCATTTCGAGGCGCAGGGCTGCGGTCGGCTGGTTGCCGTTGGCGTTGCGGAAGCGGTCGAAGCGGGCCACGTGGCCGTCGGTCATGCTGTCCTTCAGCTCGGGCTGGGTGGCGCCGGGCTTGAGGATCTCGGCGCAGCGCAGGGCCGCCGCGCGGCCGAACACCACCAGGTCGATCAGGCTGTTGGAGCCCAGGCGATTGGCGCCGTGAACCGAGACGCAGGCGGCCTCGCCCACGGCCATCAGGCCGGGGATCACCTGGTCGGGATTGTCGCCCGACTTGGTGACGACCTCGCCGTGATAGTTCGTCGGGATGCCGCCCATGTTGTAGTGGACGGTCGGCAGGACGGGGATCGGGGCCTTGGTCACGTCGACGCCGGCGAAGACCTTGGCGGTCTCGGAGATGCCGGGCAGGCGCTCGTGCAGGATCTTCGGGTCCAGGTGGTCCAGGTGCAGGAAGATGTGGTCCTTGTTGGGACCCACGCCGCGGCCTTCGCGGATCTCGATGGTCATGGCCCGGCTGACCATGTCGCGCGGGGCAAGGTCCTTCACCGACGGCGCGTAGCGCTCCATGAAGCGCTCGCCTTCCGAATTGGTCAGGTAGCCGCCTTCGCCGCGCGCGCCCTCGGTGATCAGGCAGCCGGCGCCGTAGATGCCGGTGGGGTGGAACTGCACGAATTCCATGTCCTGCAGCGGCAGGCCGGCGCGCAGGGCCATGGCGTTGCCGTCGCCCGTGCAGGTGTGGGCCGAGGTGGCCGAGAAGTAGGCGCGGCCGTAGCCGCCGGTGGCCAGGATGACCATCTGGGCCTGGAACCGGTGCAGGGTGCCGTCGTCCAGCTTCCAGGCGGTGACGCCCCGGCAGACGCCGTCTTCCATGATCAGGTCGAGCGCGAAGTACTCGATGAAGAACTCGGTGTCGTGGGCCAGGGACTGGCCGTACATCGTGTGCAGCATGGCGTGACCGGTGCGGTCGGCCGCCGCGCAGGTGCGCTGGATCGGGCCTTCGCCGAAGTTCTTGGTCATGCCGCCGAAGGCGCGCTGGTAGATCTTGCCGTCCACGGTGCGCGAGAACGGCACGCCCCAGTGTTCCAGCTCGTAGACCGCCGCCGGGGCGTTGCGGGTCAGATATTCGATGGCGTCCTGGTCGCCCAGCCAGTCCGAACCCTTGACGGTGTCGAACATGTGCCAGCGCCAGTCGTCCTGGCCCATGTTGCCCAGCGAGGCCGAGATCCCGCCCTGGGCGGCGACCGTGTGGCTGCGGGTGGGGAACACCTTGGTCACGCAGGCGGTCTTCAGCCCGGCCTGGGCGCAGCCCAGAGCGGCGCGCAGACCCGAGCCGCCGGCGCCGACGACGACGACGTCGAAGCGGTGATCAATGAACTTGTAGGCCGACATCAGAAGGCTCCGGAGAAAGCGACCTTGAGGATCGCCACGACCCCAAGAGCGCCGCCGAGGACGCAGACGAAAAGATTGGCGAGGACCAGCACGGTCTTGAGCGTGAAGTCGGGGATGTAGTCCTCGATCACCACCTGCACGGCGCCCTTCAGGTGGATCAGGGCCACCACGATCAGCAGGCACAGCAGGACGGTGTTGTGCGGGATCGACACCCACTCCGACGCGCCCTCGAAGCCGAGGCTGGCCAGGCGCAGGCCGGCGAACACGCCCCACAGGCTCAGCGGGGCCAGGGCGATGCCCGACACGCGCTCGGTGACGAAGTGGCCGACGCCGTGGTGCGAGGCGCCCAGGCCCCGGGCCCGGGACATCGGCGTGCGGAAGCGGTTGGCGGAAGAAGGACCAGCCATGATCAGAGCGCTCCGGTTTGAGCGGCGATCACCCAGACCACGATCGCGCCGACCACGGCGAAGGCGATCGCGCCCACGCCCGTCATGTCGGCGATCTTGGGGGTGAAGCCCTTGCCCGCGTCCCAGAAGGTCTGACGGACGGTGTAGGCGATGTTGTACAGGACCGCGACGGTCAGGCCGAACAGGACCAGCTTGCCCAGCAGCGAGCCCAAGAGGCCCGTGTAACAGGCGTAGGCGTCGGGACCGGCCGCCAGGGACAGGGCCCAGCCGGCCAGGATCAGGACGCCGACATAGAGCGAGATGACGGTCGCGCGGTGCAGGATCGAGCAGGCCATGGTGATGTGCCAGCGCCAGACTTGCAGGTGCGGCGACAGAGGGCGCTGGGGGAGGCCCCCGCTGGTCTCGGTCATGGTTGTGTCCAACCCTTTGGATTTGTGCGTTGCGGGATGCTTTTAAGCGCGGCGATGGGGGTGTCAACGCAGCCGCCCTTGTTGAGAAACGTTCTCAGGCCCCGGGTTTCGGCCGGCAAACCCCAAAGCTTGGCCTTGGATCGGAGGCCCTCGGGCGGAGGCGGGCGATTTTCGGGGCTCTGACCGGATACGAGGCGCGCGGGCCCCGGAACCCCGCCGGGACGATATCGCCGGAGTGAACATTTTCGCGGCGGTCGCGCCCGAAGGCCTGCCCCGAAGCGGGGAAATCGCGGCGACCGTCGTTCGCCGATCCAAGCTCAACCTTTCGTTCAGCCCTGGAAGAGTAAATGAGCGGTTGACCGAGTTCGGGGTGCGTTCAATGGCCGCAGCGATTTCGACGGAGGAAGGCGCGCCGGCAGACTGGCGGCGCAGACTCGCCGCCGTCGGCGACGTGCTGCGGGTCTCGGGCCAGGGCGTCGGCGGCATGGGCGCGCGGCTGGTGTTCTCGGCTGTCGTCTTCTGCGCCACCCTGCCCTATTCCAGCGATCCCGCGCCGTTCTTCTGGATGGCGACCATGGCCGCCCTGGCCGTCGGCGAGGCGAAGACTACTGGCCGCGCAACCGACCTCTTCGCCTGGATGCAGAGCGCCGGCTACGCCCTGGCCGGCTTCTACCTGACCTTCTTCCAGATCGGCGCGGCCCAGACCTTCGGGGTGACCCTCTACGGCGTGGTCATGTTCGAGATCCTGGTGCGCGACTACGCCCGGCCCCGACGGCTGCTGACCAATCTGACGCCGATGCTGATCTCGATGGTCGTGGTCCAGCTGGGGGCCAGCGCCCGCCTGATCCGCCTCGACCAGCCCTGGCGGATCGCCACCGTGCTGGCCACCACCTATCTTGTGTTCCGCGTCTTCCGCTCGCTGCAGATCGACCTGACCCGCGCCCGCCGCGAGGTGGCCGACGCCCAGGATCGCGCCGAGGCCGACGCCCGCACCATCCGCGAGGCCCACCGCATCGCCCTGATGGCCGAGGGCCTGGCCGGGGTCGGCCACTGGCGCGTCGACGTGGCCAGCGGCGCGACCATCTGGTCCGAGGAGGTGTTCCGCATACACGGCCGCGATCCCGCCGCCGGCGTGCCGGACCTGGAAACCCAGCTCAACCACTTCGACGTCTCCGACCGCCCGCGCTGGGCGGCCGGGCTGAAGACGGCCGCGGCGACGGGCAAGCCGTTCGAGTTCGAGAGCCGCCTGACCCGGCCCGACGGCTCGGTGCGCGACGTGGTCTGCCACGCCTCGGTCGAGCCCGACGCCGACGGCCGGCCCGCCATCCTGTTCGGCGCCCTGATGGACGTGACCGAGGCCCGCGCCCGCGAGGCCGCCCTGCTGGACGCCAAGCTGCGCGCCGAGGCCGCCGCCGACGCCAAGGCCGAGTTCCTGGCCAATATGAGCCACGAGATCCGCACGCCGCTGACGGCGATCAACGGCTTTTCCGGCCTGCTGGCCGACCTGCAGGACCTGCCGCCCGACGCCGGCCTCTATGTGCGGCGGGTCAAGACCGCGGGCATGACCCTGCTGACCGTGGTCAACGACATTCTGGAATTCTCCAAGCTGGAATCGGGCCACGTGGCCCTGTCGCCCCAGCCCTTCGCCCTGTCGCCGTTCCTGGACGACGTGATGGCCCTGTTCGCCGACCAGGCCGCCGCCAAGGGCCTGACCCTGTCGCTGAATCTGGCCCCGGACGTCCCGGCGGCGCTGGAGGCCGACGCCAACCGGCTGCGCCAGGTGATCGTCAACCTGGTCAGCAACGCCATCAAGTTCACCGAGGCCGGCGAGGTCCGCGTGGCCGTGCGCCATGCGGACGGCGTGCTGAGCGTGTCGGTGCGCGACACCGGCTGCGGCGTGCCCGAGGACAAGCGCGAGGGCCTGTTCCAGCGCTTCTTCCAGGCCGACGGCTCGATCAGCCGCCGCTACGGCGGCACGGGCCTGGGCCTGTCGATCTGCAAGGGCCTGGTCGAGCTGATGGGCGGGTCGATCGCCATGACGCCCGCGCCGGACGGCGGCTCGATCTTCGCCTTCGAGATCCCCGCCGACGAGGCCGCGCGAGCGCCAACGGACGCCAAGGCCGAGCGCGCCGCCCCGGCCGCCTGCGCCCAGGTCCTGGTGGTGGACGACGTGGCGGTGAACCGCGAGCTGGTGCGCGCCATGCTGCAGGCCGTCGGTCACGAGGTGTCCGAGGCCGCCAGCGCCGCCGAGGCGCTGAACCTGACCGCCTGCGAGCGCTTCGACCTGATCCTGATGGACCTGCAGATGCCCGAGGTAGACGGCTTCGCCGCCGCCCGCGCCGTCCGCGCCCAGGACAGCGCCAACCGCGACACCCCCATCGTCGCCCTCAGCGCCGACGTCCTGCCCGAACACGTCGAGGCCGCCGCCCGCGCCGGCATGAACGACCACATCGGCAAGCCGATCTCGCCCCTGGACCTGCTGGGCGCGGTCGAACGCTGGACGGGCGTGCGGGTTTCGGGGGGAACGGCAGTGGGGCAGGAACGGGCTTAGGGACCGTCGCGTCGAGCAGACGTTTTGGACGTCCGCGAGGGGTGGAAAGCGGACATGCTTCCCACCCGAGAGTTGCTCAACCGACGACGAACCTGTCGCGGTGCGCCTCTATGAACTGATCGAGCGAGGTCAGTGGCACACCCCAACTGCGGACGGCATCTAGGTCGACCTTGTAGCCTTCGACGTTGTTCCAGATCTCGTGTCTGTAGCCGAGTTCACCGTGGGGTTTCGCGAGCGCCTCGTCTTTAGACAGGGTAACCGCCGTAACCGTCTTGCCGGTGACGGCCGACACCTTGGCTGCGACCTCAGGCAAGGTGGCGTTTCCTGCGGCGAGGTCGATCTCGTGTCCGTGGAACCGCGCCGGATCGGCGAAGGCCGCCGCCGCGAAGGCGCCGATGTCTGTTGCCGCGATCCAGTCGATGCCGGTGTCGGCGGCGACGGCTGTCTCGAACCGGCCGTGTTCACGGATGCTGGGCCACATGTTCTCCACCATGGGCGGCACGAGATTTTCCATGATCATGGCGGGCTTTAGGATCGTCCAATGGCGGAAGCCCTGCGTCTTGACCATGTCGATCACAGCGGCCTTGTTGTTCCAGTACAGGGGCTCCCACCGCCCCTCGTCCCAACCGATGAAGTTGGTCTGATCGCCCGCGCGGGCGACGGAGGTGTGAACGACCGTATCGACACCTGCCCGGCCGGCGGCCTCGATCAACGCTCTGCCGGTAACGACCTCGGTCTCCGGGTCGCCTGGATGCGATCCCATCTGCATCGAGAACAGACCGCCCACGCCCGCCAGGGCGGCGTCGAGACTGACGGGATCATTGAAGTCGCCCCTGACCACCTCCACACCCTGCGCCGCCAACGACTTAGCTGCCGCCGAGGTAGTGTCCCGTGTCATTGCGCGAACGGAGCGTCCATCCCGCAAGAGCGCACGGACGACTGCGCCGCCCTGCTTGCCCGTGGCGCCAGTAACAAGGATTGGGCGCTGGTCAGCCTGCGCGTTCGTCATGGGAAACTCTCTCTGCTGGGGCGCTCTTGGCGCCTTGGGGGAGCCACATCTGGGGCTCACCATTACGAAACGCAAGAGTTCCGGTTTGATTAAGTTTCGTAATGTCCTACATGGTCCCTATGGATCAATCCGTGGATCAACATCAGCGCCGACTTCCCCCAGCGACTCGCGGGCGAACTCAGGACAGAAGCCGCGACGACCGACTGATCAACGCTACCCTCGAGTTGCTCGCCGAGCGCGGCTACCATGGGCTTACGATGACGGACGTGGCGACGCGCGCAGGTGCGTCAAAGGCGACCCTTTATCGGCGATGGACCACAAAGGCCGATCTCGTCGCCGACGCGGTTGATACGTTGAGCCCAGCTGTCTCGCCTCGGTATCCCGGTACGTCGCTGCGCGATGACCTCCTAGCGCTCCTGGAGCAGGCCGGAAACTGCGATGGCCGATCAGAGGTTGTCACCGCCACCATGGAAATGGCTCGGCTGGATCCCGACCTCTATCAGACTCTGTCGGCCCGCTTCTTGAACTTCATCCGAAGTGAGTTGGTTGCGCTCGCCCAACGGGCGGTCGATGAGGGACACGCGCCTCTATCTGACCTCGACCTAGACTGTATGAGCGAGGTCGTGGTCGCCCTGCTTGCACACGATAGCGGACCAGCTGGTGTCTCGGTTCCGCCTGAGCGTCTCGCCCGATTGGTCGACCATGTGCTGATTGTCCTGCTCACAGGAGCGCGCGCTCGCTGATCGTCACCACGCTCGATGCTGCTTGTGTTGACGTCCGCTATGGGCCGTTAGCCGCCCTATCCCCGGAACACCGTCAGCGCCACGTGCTGCAGCAGCATGATGGTCTTGGCGTCGCGAATGCGCCCGTCGGCGACCATGGCCAGGGCCTCGTCGACGGAGAGCTCCAGCACCTCGATGTCCTCGCCCTCGTCGGGATGGCCGCCGCCGTCGCCGATGCGCATCGAGGCGTCGTAGGGGGCCACGAAGAAGTGCAGAATCTCGGTCACCGAGCCGGGGCTCATGAAGGCCTCGAACACCTTGGTCACCTCGCCCAGGCGATAGCCCAGCTCCTCCTCGACCTCGGCCCGGATGCGGATCTCCGGCTCGGCGTCGTCCAGCAGACCGGCGGCGGCCTCGATCAGGAGGTCGTCGTAGCCGTTGACGAAGGCCGGATAGCGGAACTGCTTGACCAGCAGCACGGTGCGCTGGGCCAGGTTGTAGGGCAGCAGCGCCGCCCCGTTGCCCCGGTCGTAGATCTCGCGGCTCTGGGTCTGCCAGGTTCCGTCGCGGCGCTTCCAGTCGAAGGTCGCGGTCTTCAGGACGTACCAGTTGTCGGAGAGCAGGCGGGTCTCCTGGACGCGGACGCGGTCTTTGACGCTCATCGTGTGTTCCTAGTCCTTCGCATCACATCCAGGATCGAGGCCCGTCGCCTCGTCCACCCAACTTCTTCAGCCGTCATTCCCGCCCTTGTGGCGGGAACCCCTCTGTCCGCCGCAGGTGCGGAGGTGTGGCGCGCCGGCGCGCCATTTCGCTTCACGTGCCAGCTGAGCCAGGGGTTCCCGCCACAAGGGCGGGAATGACGACAAAGGGAAAGGCCGCGCCTGGAAGCCGCCCCCTAATCCCTGATCTCAGTCTCGAATTCGGGCCACGTAGTCGGCCGACCGCATTTCCTGCAGGCGCGAGACCGTGCGCTCGAACTCGAACGAGCCGTCGCCGGCCGGATAGAGGGCCTCGGGCTCGCCGGCCGCCAGGGCCACCAGCTTGGCGTCGGCTTCGTAGAGGGCGTCGATCAGGGTGTTGAACCGCTTGGCCGCGTCGCGCCGCTCGGGCGTCAGCAGCGGCACGTCCTCCAGGAACAGGGTGTGGAAGCGCTCGGCAATGGCCAGATAGTCCTGCGGCCCCAAGGCCTGCTGGCAGAGACTGGCGAACGAGGCGCGCAGCAGGCCGCCGGCGGCGCGCGGGAAATGCATCTTGCGGCCCAGCACCTCGATCTTGGCGCCGGTTTCCTCGGCGCCGTCCAGCATGTCGGCCCACAGGCGGTCGAATTCGGCGATGGTCTGCTTGTCGTTGGGCGCCAGCCAGGTGCGGGCCGCGCGCAGGCGGTCCAGGCGGAAGTCGACCGGCCCGCGCACGGCCACCACGTCCAGCCTGTCCTTCAGCATGGCGATGAAGGGGGTGAAGAGCTGGCGGTTGAGACCGTCCTTGTAGAGGTCGTCGGGCGGGCGGTTGGAGGTGGCCACAAGGGTCACGCCCTGGGCGAACAGGGCTTCGAACAGCCGGCCCAGGATCATGGCGTCGGCGATGTCGGTGACCTGCAGCTCGTCGAAGCACAAAAGGCGCGCGTCGGCGGCGATCAGGTCGGCGGTGGGGGCGATGGGATCGTCGCCCTTGTGCTGGCCGAAGCGGGCTTTGCGCTCGGCCGCGTCGCCCTTGCGCCAGGCGTTGATGTGCTCGTGCACCTCCGCCATGAACACATGGAAGTGCACGCGGCGCTTCTTGCTGACCGGGGCGCTGTCGAAGAACAGGTCCATCAGCATGGACTTGCCGCGCCCCACCGGCCCCCACAGATAGACGCCCTTCTGGCCCTTGGGCTTGCGGCCGAACAGCGAGAAGCCGGGCTCGCCGGCGTTGTCGAGATCGGCCTCCAGGCGCGACAGGGCGTCGACGGCGGCGGCCTGGGCGGCGTCGGGCTTGATCTCGCCCTGGGCCAGGCGCTCTCGATAGGCGGTGCGGACGGATGTGGGCATCGCCGATCCGGTTAGCGCGGCAAGGCCGATGGGGAAAGACCTGAAGCACGCTCGGCCTCGCGCAATCGCCCCCGCATGAACTCGACGAACGCCCGCAGCGGGGCCGAGGCGCCCAGTCGGCTGGGATAGTAGAGATGCCAGGCCGTGGGACTGGCCAGGTGCGCGTCCAGCACCCGCTCCAGTCGCCCCGCCGCAACATGTTCCGTCACCAGGGGCTCGGGTGTGTAGGCCAGGCCCAGGCCGTCCACGGCCATGCGGGTCAGGAAATCGAAGTCGTTGACGCTGAACGGCCCGTCGACCGCCACCTCGAACTCGCGGCCGTCACTTTCCGCGAACTCCCAGCGATAGTCGGTGCCCCGGGTCAGCTGGAAGACGTTCAGGCACGGAAAGCCCTTCAGGTCGCGCGGATCGCGGGGCCGGCCCAGGCGCTCCAGCAGGGCCGGGGCGCCGACCACCACGAAGGGGAACACCGGCGAGACCCGCACGGCCACCATGTCCGGCGCGATGGTCTCGCCCAGCCGGACGCCGACGTCGAAACCCTTGTCGATGATGCTGATCGAGGTGTCGTCCACCGCGATCTCCAGCCGCACGTCGGGATAGGCGCGGGCGAAGTCGGCCAGGGCCGGGGCCATGACCATACCGAAGGCCAGGGTCGAGACGGTCAAGCGTACGCGGCCGGCCGGACCCTCGCCCAGCGACCGCGCCGCGGCGGTGGCCGCCGCCATGGCCTCGACCGCCGGCCGCGCCCCGTCCAGGAACCGCCGCCCGGCCTCGGTCAGCCCCACCTCGCGGGTGGTGCGGGCAAACAGCGCCACGCCCAGACGCGCCTCCAGCTGCTTGACCGCATGGCTGACCGCCGCCGGGGTCACGCCCAGGTCGACGGCCGCCGCCGTGAAGCTGCGCCGCCGCGCGACCGTGTCGAAGGCCACGACGCCGTCCAGCAGGTCCCGCTGCATTATCAAATCCTGTTTGAAACAACGTTCAAACTATCAAGGATTATCGCGGAGAGGTCGATCCCTCATCTTCTCGATCACCGGGCGAGGCCGCCCGCCCAGATCAAGGAGAACCGTCATGAGCACCAACATTGAAACCAACGTTTCTGGCAAGGTCGTCGTCGTCACCGGGGCCAGCAGCGGCCTGGGTGAAGCCACCGCCCGCCACCTCGCCGCCAAGGGCGCCAAGCTGGTGCTGGCCGCCCGCCGCGTGGACCGTCTCGAAGCCGTGGTGGCCGAGATCGTCGCCGCCGGCGGCCAGGCGATCGCCGTCGAGACCGACGTCACGATCAAGGCCCAGGTCGACGCCATGATCGCCGCCGGCGTGAAGGCCTTCGGCCGGATCGACGTGCTGGTCAACAACGCCGGCTACATGGCCATCGCCCCGATGTCGGCCACCCTGACCGACGAGTGGGACAGGATGATCGACATCAACATCAAGGGCCTGCTCTACGGCGTCGCCGCCGCCCTGCCGGTGTTCGAAGCCCAGGGCTCGGGCCAGTTCGTCAACATCAGCTCGATCGCCGGCCGCAAGGTCTTCAGCCCGGGCGGCACGGTCTATAGCGGCACCAAGTTCGCGGTGCACGCCATCTCGGAAGGCCTGCGCCACGAAGTGGGCTCCAAGATCCGCGTGACCGTGATCTCGCCCGGCGGCGTCAACACCGAGCTCAAGCACGGCAGCTCGGACCCCGAGTCGATCAAGGGCCTGGACGCCTTCTACGAGATCGCCATCGGCGCCGACGCCATCGCCCGCGCCATCGCCTTCGCGGTGGAGCAACCGGCCGACGTCGACGTCAGCGAGATCGCCGTCCGCCCGACCGCCCAGGACTTCTAGTCCGCGGGGCCTTCGCCTCCGGCCATGAAACGTGGCTGGAGGCGAGGTCGTTACCTCCCTGCCAAGTCAGAGGAGACCAGACCCATGGCCCCACCCGACCGCAGCTTCAACGACCTTCCCTCGGACCTCGACCGCTCCGGCGCCACCGAGGCCCGCTACGCCGCCGACGACAATCTGGACCTGGACGCCGGCGCCGAGCCGCACAACGACCAGCTCGACAGCCGTCACGGCCGCAAGACCCGCCAGGCCCGCAAGGACGAGATCAGCAACCGGCCGGTCTAGGCCCCCAGATCCTTCCGCACGAACCGATAGGTCTCGCGCCGTTCGCAGGCGCAGGCTTTCATCTGGCCGTCGCGGGTCCACCAGACCAGCAGCGGATAGGCGAAGTTCACCCCGTTCCGCTTGAGCAGCGGCCGCAGATCCTCGACGGTCTTGCGGCCGGCCTCGATCACGGCGGTGCGGGCCACGTCGCCGTCGGCGGGCTTGAGGTCGGCGGCCGTCCAGGCCTCGACGGGCGTGGCGTCCCACTTTTCCGACAACGCCCAGCTGCGGTTCAGCCACAGCTCGGCCACCGTGGCCCGCTCGGCTGGGGTGGATTTGGGGAGGCCGTTGCGGTCGGCGCGGGCGATCTCGATCAGCCGGGTATCGACGCCGACCTTGTGCAGCGCCGGATACTCCTCCTTCTTGAACCGCACGCAGTCGGGGCAGGTGCGGAAGCTGACCATGTAGAGCCGTGGCCCCTTCAGCCCCGGCGACACCCAGCCTGAGCCCTCCAGGATGCGGGCGATCTCGACCTGGTTCCTGGTGATCGTCTTGGGCCGCCAGCGCAGCTCGAGGTTCCAGTAGGCCCACGCGCCGGCGCCGACGGCGGCGATCACGACAGCGGCGACGAGCCAGAGGCCGAAACGCTTCATGCTGTGCTCCTCTTCCCGCGCTCAACCTCCGACGTCGCGACCCGGCCGTCAAATCCCCGCGCTTGGAACGACGCGGGGGCTTGTCTAGACTCCAGCCATGACCAGCCCGCAGGCCGCCATGTCGGCCCGCCCCCACATCATCGACACGCTCATCGCCGAGCGCGCGCCCAAGCTGTGCGGCTCGCCGGCCTGGCCGCTGGCGCGCGGGCCGGTGCACGCCCTGCTGAGCTACGGCAAGGCCCGGGCCATGGTCGACGCCATCGCGCCCCTGGGCGGCCGCGCGGCCCTGGAGCACGTGTCCGACCTGCTGGGCCTGGAGGTCGCGGTCCAGGGCCTGGAGAACCTCCCCGCCAAGGGCCGGGCGGTCGTGATTTGCAACCATCCCACGGGCATCGCCGACGGCATGGCGGTATACGACGCCCTCAAGGCCCGGCGGCCGGACATGCGGTTCTACGCCAATGCCGACGCCCTGCGGGTCTGTCCCGGGCTGGACGAAGTGCTGATCCCCGTCGAATGGGTCGAGGCCAAGCGCACCCTGGCCGACACCCGCCGGGTGGTCGAGCGCACCCGGACGGTGCTGAAGGCCGAGCAGGCCCTGATGATCTTCCCGGCCGGCCGCCTGGCCACCCAGGTGGACGGCCGGCTGACCGACAAGCCGTGGCAGGCCTCGGCCGTGTCGGTGGCCCGCTGGGCCGACGCCCCCATCGTGCCGATGCACCTATCAGGCCCCTGGTCGACCCTGTTCCACCTGTTCGACGGCTGGATCCAGGAGCTGCGCGACATCACCCTGTTCCACGAGATGCTGAACAAGCGCGGCCGGAAGTTCTCGCTGATCGTCGGCAAGCCGATTCCAGCCAAGGCCCTGGACCCCGACGCGGCCATGGCCGTCGGCGCCCTCAAGCACTTCATCGAACGGGTGCTGCCCACCAATCCCGACGCGGTGCTCACATGATCGAGATCGACCTGTCCGACGAAGCCGCGACCCAAGCCCTGGGCGAAAGGCTGGCCTCCGTCCTGCGCCCCGGCGACGCCCTGTGCCTGACCGGCCCCCTGGGCGCGGGCAAGTCGACCCTGGCCCGGGCTCTCGTCCGCGCCCTGACCTCGCCCGACCAGGAGGTGCCCAGCCCGACCTTCACCCTGGTGCAGTTCTACGACGGCCCCGACTTCCCCGTGGCCCATTTCGACCTCTACCGCCTGACCGACCCGGACGAGGCCTACGAGATCGGGCTGGAGGAGGCGCTGGAGGACGGGGCGGCCCTGATCGAATGGCCCCAGTGCCTGGAGGGGCGCCTGCCGCCCAACCGACTCGCTATAGACATCGCCCCCACGGGCGAGGATGGAGAGGCGCGGCGCGCCACCCTCACGCCGCACGGAACCTTCGAAGGACGCAAGCTTGAGCTCTGAACGCGAAACCCTCAAGGCGGCCTTCCTGACGGCCAACGGCTTCGGCGACGCCCGCCGCGAGCCGCTCGGCGGCGACGCCTCGACCCGAGCCTACGAGCGCCTGCACCGGGAAGGCGAGAGCTTCATCTTCATGGACCAGCCGCCGGCCCTGGAAAGCGTGGTCTGTCCGCCCGGCGCCGACGAGGCCCAGCGCATCGCACTCGGCTACAACGCCGCCGCGCGCCTGGCCGCCGGCTCGGTCGCCGCCTTCGTGGCCACGGCCGCTTACCTGCGCGAGCGCGGCCTGTCGGCGCCGGCCATCCTGGCCCACGACGTCGAGGCCGGTCTGGCGGTGCTGGAGGACCTGGGCGACGGCCTCTACGCCACCCTGATCGCCGATGGCCAGGACGAGACCCCGCTCTACGAGGCCGCCGTCGATGTGCAGGTGGCCCTGCACGGCGAGGCCCCGCCGGACGTGCTCGTGGCGGAAGGCGGCGTCAGCTGGCCTCTCCTGACCTACGACACCCTGGCCCTGAAGATCGCCACCGACACCTTCCTGGAGTTCTGGCCCAAGTTCTCCGGCCTGCCCGCCTTCGGCCCCGAGGCCGTGGCCGAATGGGACACCCTGTGGGCCCCGGTCTGGGTGCGCGGCGAGGCCGGCGCATCCGTCTTCACCCATCGCGACTATCACGCCCAGAACCTGCTCTGGCTGCCGGGCCGCGAGGGCGTGGCGCGTGTGGGCCTGCTGGACTTCCAGGACGCCCTGCGCGCCCACCCCGCCTGGGACCTGACGCACCTGCTGCAAGACGCCCGCCGCGACGTCTCGCCCGAGTTGGAACAGGCCATGCTGGACCGCTATCTGGCCGCCCGTCCCTCGGTAGAGCGCGAAGGCTTCATCGCCGACTACCGGGCCCTGGCCGCCTCCAACGCCGCGCGGATCCTGGGCCGGGTGTTCGCCCGCCAGGCCCTGCTGGGCCGCCCGCAGTACGAGGCCTACATGCCGCGCACCTGGCGCTACCTGGAGCGCAACCTGCAGGACCCGGCCATGGCGGGCCTCAAGGCCTGGTTCGACAAGTACGTGCCCGCGGAGTTCCGTCGATGAGCGCGCCCCCCAAAGAAGCGCCCAAGATCGCCATGGTTCTCGCCGCCGGCCTGGGCACGCGCATGCGTCCCCTGACCGACGATCGGCCGAAAGCCCTGGTCGAGGTGGGCGGCAAGGCGCTGATCGACCACATGCTGGACCGCCTGGCCGCCGCCGGGGTCGAGACGGCCGTGGTCAATGTCCACTATTTCGCCGACCGGCTGGAGGCGCATCTGCGCGCGCGCGCCGAGACCCATCCCCTGCCCCACATCGTCATCTCCGACGAGCGCGCCCAGGCCCTGGAGACCGGCGGCGGCGTCAAGCACGCCCTGCCCCTGCTGGGCGAAGCGCCGATCTGGGTGGCCAATATCGACTCCGTCTGGATCGAGGACGCCTCGGCCATCGAGGCCGTGGCCCGCGCCTGGGACCCGGACCGCATGGACGTCTGCCTGATGCTGGCCTCGACGACGGAATCTCTGGGCTTCCACGACACCGGCGACGTGTTCCTGGGCGAGGACGGCGTCGTGCGCTTCAAGGACCCGGGCGAGATCGCGCCGCTGGTCTATGTGGGCGTCCACATCTGCAAGCCCCACGTCGTGGCCGACGGTCCGGAGGGGCCGTTCTCGCTGCTGCCGATCTGGAAGGCCCTGGCCAAGGACCACCGCGTCCATGGCGTCTCCCCGACCGGGGTCTGGATGCACGTGGGCGATCCCGGCGCACGGGACATCGCCGAGGCCCGGCTGGCCGGACACGACTAGCGGTGGCCGGCCCCTTCGACACTCCGGGGCCGCGCTGGTTCTCGATCCCCGCCCATCGGCCCTTCGTCGAGGACCTGGCGCGCGGCCTGCTGGCGGCCCTGGCGCCGCTGGGTCCCGAAGCCCTGCCCGCCGCCACCGTCCTGACCCCCACCCGGCGAGGCGCCCGCGCCCTGGCCGACGCCTTCGTGCTGGCCGCCGAGGAACGCGGCGGGGGCGGCCGCGCCCTGCTGCTGCCCCAGATCCGGCCGCTGGGCGACCTGGACGAAGGCGAGCCGCCGTTCGAGCCGGGCGACATCTCGCTGGATGTGCATCCCGCCGTCTCGTCGCGCCGTCGCCGGTTCGAGCTGGCCCGCCTGGTCGCCGACCACGCCCACCTGCTGTCGTTCCAGCCGCAAGCGGGCCAGGCATTGGAGATGGCCAAGGCCCTGGCCGAGTTCCTCGACAGCTGCCAGATCGAGGAGGTCATCGCCGACGATGGACGGCTGGACGGCCTGGCCGAGGGGGACCTGGCCCAGCACTGGCAGGTCTCGGCGCGGTTCCTGAAGGCCGTGCTGACCGCCTGGCCCAAGCGTCTCGACGAGATGGGCCTGATCGACGTCAGCGAGCGGCGGGTCAAGCTGCTCAACGCCCTCTCCAAGCAGTGGGAAGACAATCCGCCCCAGGGCGTGATGGTGGCCGCCGGCTCGACCGGCACCGCCCCCGCCACCGCCCGCCTGCTGCGGACCATCGCCGGCCTGCCCAAGGGCGCGGTCGTTCTGCCGGGCCTCGACGACGGCCTGGCCGAAGACGCCTGGGACCAGATCGAGGGCGTCCAGGGCGAGCAACATCCGCAGGGCGCCATGAAGCGCCTGCTGGACGGGGCCGGGATCTCCCGCGCCGACGTCCGCCCCTGGTGGCCCGAGGCCGACAGCCGGGGCCGCTGGCGCCGCCGCCTGATCAACGAGGCCCTGCGCCCGGCCCAGGCCACCGCCGACTGGCTGGCCCAGATCGACCGCCTGCGCGCCGAGGCCCCGGCCCTGGACCCCATCGCCGAGGGGCTGAAGGGCCTGTCGCTGGTCAACGCCCGCACCGAGGAAGAGGCGGCCGTGGCCTGCGCGCTGCTCCTGCGCGAGGCCCTGGAGACTCCCGGCCAGACCGCCGCCATGGTCACGCCCGACCAGGAGCTGGCCCGGCGGGTCAACGCCCGCCTGGTGCGCTGGGGCGTGATCCCCGACAGCTCGGCCGGCGCCCCCCTGGCCGCCAGCGCCGGGGCGATCCTGGCCCAGCATGTGGCGGGCCTGGCCGTGGATCCGCTGGATCCGGTCCGCCTGCTGGCCGTGGCCAAGCACCCGCTGCTGCGCGGCGACGGCGAGGTGGTCCGCGACCTGGAGCGATACGGCCTGCGCGGCCCGGCCCCGCGCGACGCGGCCCACCTGCTGGAGCGGCTGGCCAAGTATCCGCAGGCCAAGGCCCTGGTCGAGCGCGTGCTGGCGGCCGCCCATCGCGTCGCCCTGCCCTACGCCGCCCCCCCGAAAGCCGGACAACCGGCCGCCGCCGCCCGAGCCCTGGTCGAGGCGCTGGAGGCCCTGGCCGATCCTTCGGACCTGTGGGCCGGCTCGTCCGGCGAGAGCCTGGCCAGCCTGCTGTCGTCGCTGATCACCGACGGGGCGGTGCTGCCGCCCGCCTCGGCCCAGGGCTTCGCCGATCTCTTTGACCGGCTGGTCAACGAGGAGACCCTGCGCGTCGGCGGCGCCACCCATCCGCGCCTGCGCATCTTCGGGGCCATCGAGGCGCGGATGGTGCGGGCCGACCGGCTGATCCTGGCGGGTCTGGAGGAGGGGATCTGGCCGCGCGGCGCGCCCATCGACCCGTTCCTGTCGCGGCCCATGCGCGCCAAGCTCAGCCTGCCGCCGCCCGAACGCCGCATCGGTCTCACCGCCCACGACTTCGCCCAGGCCGCCTGCGCGCCCGACGTCATCCTGGTCCACAGCGAGCGGCGCGGCGGGGCGCCGGCGGTGGAGAGCCGCTGGCTGTGGCGGCTGAAGACCCTGGCGCGGGGGGCGGGCCTGGCCCTGACCGAGCGGCCCGACGTCCTGGCCTGGGCCCGCCGTCTGGACGAGCCGGGCCCCTACGCCCCGATCAAGCGCCCCGAGCCCCGGCCGCCGGTCGCCGACCGGCCGCGCCGCATGGCCGTCACCCGGGTGGAGGCCCTGACCCGCGATCCCTACGCCGTCTGGGCCCGCGACATCCTCAAGCTCTATCCGCTGGACCGTCCCGACGAGCCGGTCGAGGCCCGGGCGCGCGGCACGGCGATCCACGCCGCCTTCGAGCTGTTCGCCGAGCAACACCCCGGCCCCGTGCCGGAGAACGCCGCCGAGATCTTCGCGGCCCTCTATCTCGCCCAGTTGGAAAAGGCCGGCATGCCGCCCGCCGCCCTGGCCCGCGAACGCGCCCTGGCGCGCGAGGCCGCCCTTTGGGTCGCGGATCTCGAGACCCGCCGCCGCGCGGGGGCCGAGCGGATCGTGGTGGAGGCCGTCGGCGAGCTGACCTTCGACATCGGCGGGCGGCCGTTCACCGTCACCGCCAAGGCCGACCGCATCGAGCCCACGGCCGAGGGCCTGGCCCACATCCTCGACTACAAGACCGGCGCGGCGCCCACCAAGAAGCAGGTCGAGACCGGCTTCTCGCCCCAGCTGACCTTGACCGCCGCCATACTGCGCGAGGGCGGCTTCCCCGAGATCGGCCCCCGCGAGCCGGGCGACCTGACCTATCTGCGCGTCACCGGCCGCAAGCCGGCGGGGGTCGAAGAGGTGCGGGCCAGCGCCGGGGTCGAGGCGACGGAGGCGGCGATCCAGGCGCTGGAGGGCCTGCGCAAGCTGGTCGAGCACTACGACAATCCGAACCAACCCTACCTGTCGCGCGTGGCCCCGCAGTTCGTGCACGACCACGCCGGCGACTACGGCCACCTGGCTCGGGTGTTCGAATGGTCGACCAGCGGCGATGACGGGGAGGGTTCGGAGTGAGCCTCGCCCCAGACCCCCAACGCATCGCCGCCGATCCGGCCCTGTCGGCCTTCGTCACGGCCAATGCCGGCTCGGGCAAGACCAAGACCCTGATCGATCGGGTCGCGCGCCTGCTGCTGGCGCGGTCCGAGCCCGAGGCGATCCTGTGCGTGACCTACACCAAGGCCGCCGCCGCCGAGATGCAGCGGCGCCTGTTCGAGCGCCTGGGCGAGTGGTGTGTCACCCCCGACGCCGAGCTGCGCCGACAGCTGGGCGCGCTGGAGGGCCGCGACCCGGCCGACTTCAGCCCCCGGCGGCTGTCCGAAGCGCGCGGCCTGTTCGCCAAGGCGCTGGAGACGCCGGGCGGGCTGAAGATCCAGACCATCCACGCCTTCTGCGAGAAGCTGTTGCGGCGCTTCCCGCTGGAGGCCGGGGTCTCGCCCGGCTTCACGGTGATGGACGACAGCGCCTCGGCCGCCATCGCCCAGGAGGCCCTGCGCCAGGTAGCCGCCCACGTCACCGAGAACGACGACGCCTTCGCCCGCGCCTATGCCCGCTTCGCCACGGCCCTGGACTTCGCCAGCTTCGAGGCGATGTTCGCGACTTTCGAGACCCAGCGGGGGGCCATCGGCGACTATCTGGGCGTCCAGGGGGGACTGGCCGGGGCGCTGGACGACGTCTGGAAGGTCTGCGGCTTCCACGACGGCGCGCAAAGCGTCGCGGCGGTCGAGGCGCGGGCCATGGCGGGGCTGGACCGGGGCCTGTGGCGTGCGGTCGCCGAGGTCCTGGCCGGCGGCGGCAAGACCGACGCCAAGTTCGCGGCCCTGATGCTGGAGGTCGCCGCCGATCCGGACGCCGGGCTCGATGCGGCCCTGGCGGTGCTGTTCACCGAGAAGGGCGCCGGCTCGCCCGCCACCTGGCCGGGCAAGACCTCGGGCCTGAAGGCGCGCGAAGACCTGCGCGCGCGCCTGGTGGCCGAGCAGGAGCGGCTTGAGGAGGCCCGCGAGTGGCAGCGGGCCGCCAAGGTGGCCGAGGACAGCGCCGACGCCCTGCTGCTGGCCGGGCTCTATGTCTCGCGGTTCATCGAGGAGAAGGCCGCCCGGGGCGCGCTGGACTTCGCCGACCTGATCGAGAAGACCAAGACCCTGCTGACCGAAAAGGTCGACGCGGCCTGGGTGCTCTACAAGCTGGACGGCGGCGTCGACCACATCCTGCTGGACGAGGCCCAGGACACCGCGCCGGAGCAGTGGGCGATCCTGGACGCCCTAACCGCCGACTTCTTCGCCGGAGCCGGGGCGGTGCGCGACCGGCGCGGCGTGGCCGCCGACGCCCGCACCCTGTTCATCGTCGGCGACGACAAGCAGTCGATCT
Source organism: Caulobacter sp. GW821-FHT09B08 (assembly GCF_059418225.1). NCBI lineage: Bacteria > Pseudomonadati > Pseudomonadota > Alphaproteobacteria > Caulobacterales > Caulobacteraceae > Caulobacter > Caulobacter sp. GW821-FHT09B08. The sequence goes on from NZ_JBWKPL010000001.1 coordinate 1,035,824, forward strand.
ATTCGTTCCAGGGCGCCGATCCCGACCGCCTGCTGTCGGAGACCCAGCGCTATATCGAGCTGATCACGGCGGTCGAGCGCGACGCCCGGGGCGTGGACCTGACCGTCTCGTACCGCTCCACGCGCGAGGTGCTGAGCTTCGTCGACGCCCTGTTCTCGGCGCCCGAGACGCGGTCGGGCGTGCGGCCGCCCCGGGGCGAGGACCTGGTGCGCCACATCCCCTTCCGGGTCGACCACCAGGGCTGCGTGGACCTGTGGCCGCTGGAGCGCGAGGCGCCCGGCGAGGAGCGCGAGGCCTGGGACGCGCCGCTGGACGCCCCCGGCGAGCAGAGCGCCAACCGCCGCCTCGCCGAAAAGATCGCCATCGAGATCGCCGACCTCATCGCGCGCGGCGACGCGGTGTTCGACAAGGAGACGCGGGCATGGCGCCCCGCCCACGCCGGCGACGTGCTGGTGCTGGTGCGCCGGCGCAAGGCGCTGTTCGAGGAAGTGCTGCGGGCGCTCAAGCGGCGCGGCGTGCCCGTGGCCGGGGCCGACCGCCTCTCCCTGTCGGCCCACATCGTGTTCGACGACCTCCTGGCGCTGGGCCGCTTCTGCCTGTTCCCCGACGACGACCTGACCCTGGCGGCCCTGCTCAAGAGCCCGTTCTGCGACCTGTCGGACGACGACCTCTACGCCCTGGCCAAGGGCCGCCCCGGAACCGTGTGGGCGGCGCTGAACGCCCGGGCCGCCGAGCATCCGAAGTGGGTCGCCGCCCGCGACCTGCTGCGCTGGGCCCTGGACCAGAGCCGCCGCAAGCAGCCGTTCGAGTTCTACGCCCTGCTGCTGGGCCGGGTGGACGAGACCGTGCGCTCCAACCGCGCCAAGGTGCTGACGCGTCTCGGCGAAGAGGCCGCCGAGGCCCTGGACGAGTTCCTGGCCCAGATCCTGGCCGCCGAGCAGCGCGGGGTCCGCGACCTGGAGGCCCTGGTCGCCGAATTCGCGGGGCTGGACATCGTGGTCAAGCGCGAGATGGAAGGCGCCCGCCGCGAGGTGAGGGTGATGACCGCCCACGGCTCCAAGGGGCTGGAGGCGCCCATCGTCTTCCTGCCCGAGACCACCATGAAGGGCGGGGCGCGCGGCTCGCCCCTGATGCGCACGGCCGACGGCGGCTTCCTGTGGTGCGCCAGCAAGGCCAACGACTGCGCCGCCTCGGCGCAGGCCCGCGAGCTGCGCGAGAAGAAGGACGCCGAGGAAGCCCTGCGCCTCTATTACGTGGCCCTGACCCGGGCGCGCGACCGGCTGGTGCTCTGCGGACGGATCGACGCGCGCACCAAGGACGAGAACGTCGGCGGCTGGTACGCCGCCGCCCAGGCCGCCTTCGCCCACGCCGACATCGAACCCGGCGTGCGCGAGATCAGCGAAGACGGCCGCAAGCGTTTCGGCCCCGACCCGATGCGGATCGACGCCGTCGACGCTCCGCCGCCGGAGACCCTGGTCCCGACGCCCGCCTGGACCCTGGCCCCGGCCGCGCCCGAGACGCCCGCCGCCCGCTACGCCGCCCCCTCCACCCTGGAGGACGAGGTCCGGGGCAGCGCGCCCTCGCCCCTGGCCGTCGTGTCGGGCCTGGGCCGCTACCGGCGCGGCGAGATCGTCCACCGGCTGCTGCAGCTGCTGCCCGACATCGAGCCCGCCGCCCGCCGCGCCGCCGCCGAGCGCCTGCTGGCCGCCGAGCGCGACCTGACCGACGAGCAGCGCGCGGAAATGGCGAGCGCCGCCTTCGGCGTGCTGGAAGATCCCCGCTTCGCCGCCGTCTTCGGCCCCGGCTCGCGGGCCGAGGTCTCGGTGGCCGGCGGCGGGCGCGCCCTGCCCGAAACCCTGCGGATCGCCGGCCGCGTCGACCGGCTGGTGGTCACGCAAGACCGCGTCCTGGTGGTCGACTACAAGACCAACCGCCCCTCGCCCGACCGCATCGAGGACGCCGATCCGGCCTATCTGGCCCAGATGGCGGTCTATGCCGCCGTGCTGGCCGAGGTGTTCCCCGACCGGCCCATCGAGGCCGCTATCGTGTGGACGGACGGTCCCAAACTCATGGCGGTTCCAGAAAAGGTGATGGCCTCGGCGCTGGCCCGCCTCTTCTAGATCATTGCCGGAAGGGGCGCGGGTCCCTAAATCTTGACGCAAGACGGGGAGCGAATCCCCGGTTTGACAGTTTTCTAGCGCGCCCGATCCCCCGGCGCAGATGGAGCAACAGATGAGCACCGTCGTGGTGACCGACGAGTCCTTCGAACAGGACGTCCTCAAGGCCGGCAAGCCCGTGCTGGTCGATTTCTGGGCCGAATGGTGCGGTCCCTGTAAGCAGATCGCCCCGGCCCTGGAGCAGATCTCCGAGGAACTGGCCGACGTGGTGACCGTCGCCAAGGTCAATATCGAGGACAGCCCCACCACCCCCTCGCGCTACGGCGTGCGCGGCATCCCGACCATGATGCTGTTCCGCGACGGCCAGATGGCCTCGATGAAGGTGGGCGCCATGCCCAAGGCCAAGATCCTGGAATGGCTGAACGAAGCCGGCGTGCAACAGCCCGCCTAAGGCCTTTCCGAGTTTCGGATCGTCGACCGCCCGTCTCGCTGCCGCGAGGCGGGCGGTTCGCGTTTGGGGCGTGAGATTCGTAGTGGCGGCTAGGGGTGGAAAGCGGTCGCGTACCTGCGCATTGCGGTGCGGCTTACTGCTGCTTATTGAGCGCCCGCCGGATCAGCCAGAGATGGAAGGCGTGCACTGAGAGGAAGACGACCGCACAGAAGGCGACTACCGGTATGACAAGGCCTTCCTGACCAGGCCTCGGTTTTACGAACGCTGCTGCGGCAGCGATGAGGGCCAAGCAGATCGCAGCCAGCATCGGGGTGAATGCGAGCGCGACCTTCCGGGGCGCGGTCCAGTTTACCGAGCCATCCCCTCCCCACTGCATCGGCAGCCGGGGTTGGTCCGCGAAGCGGTGGTCCGCGCGGAGAGACATCACTGTAAGCAGCGCCACGGCGCTCAGGACGATTACCGCAGCTACCATCGCTTGCATCATGGGACGGCCTCCAATCCATCCTAGGTTAAGCCCCGCAGCCGAAAGTCCGCAACGGGTCGGTGCGAACCTTACATCTCACGGCGATCGTCTCGCCGTGAGATGTAAGGATGGCTCCCTTCGTGGGACGAAGGCGCAAATAGGGGTCCGCCCTACTTCTTCGCCGCCGTGACGATGAACGGCGAGGCCGAGGCCGCGGGCGTCTTCTTGTCGGCCTTCGGTTTGCGGATTTCCTTGTTGGACTTCTTCTGACCCTTGGCCATGGCGGCTCCTGCCTGGACGCTCGCGCGCCAGGGGGATCCGGCGGGCCGAGCCGCCCTTTCGGCGTGGACGAAGTCTAGAGGCTCGCCGGGCGGGGACCTAAGGGTTTCACAACCGCCCCCAGCGTCCGTCATCCCGGGCCTCGTGCCCGGGCCCCCTCTATCCGCCGCAGGTGCAAGAGGGTGGCGCGCCGAGCGCGCCATTGCACTTCACCGTCAGCTGAACCAGGGGTCCCGGGCACAAGGCCCGGGATGACGGCTGAAGGGTGAGCGCGAACGATCAGGCCGCCTTCTTGGCCGCCTTGTCCTTCTTGGGCTTCTTGTCCTTCTTGGCCGGCTTCTCGGCCTTGGGGGCCTTCGGCTTCTTGGCCTTCACCTCGGGCTCGGCGTGGACGTCGGAGACGGCCATGTCGCTGAGCAGCTCGAGGAAGCCCTCGCGCTTGGAGGGCTTGAGCAATGCAAGAATGCGGGCGTCGGCCATGGCCACCTTGGGGCGGCTCTCCTCCAGCACGGCGGCGCCGGCGGGGGTGAGGCTGACGGTGTTGGCGCGGGCGTCCAGATCCGAGCGCTGGCGTTCCAGGTGACCCTTGGTGATCATCCGGGCGACCATGTCGGCCAGGGTGGAGCGGTCGATGCCGGTGGCGCGGACCAGGCCCGTCTGGGTGACGCCCTCGTTCTCGGCCACGGCCGCCAGCACCGCGTACTGACGCTGGGTGACGCCGCCCGGGCCGCTCTCCTCGGCATAGATGTCGAGGGCCAGCTGCAGGACCCGGTGAAGCAGATGGCTGGGCGAACGCGAAAGCGCTCCACCCTGGTCGTTTCTGCTCTCGCCCTTGTCGCCCTTGGTCTTGGCCATGGTCCGTCGCCCTTCGTTTCCGCCGACGGACCTTTCAGTACCACGGTTACACGTCGATTTGACGACAGACGGTCCGTGGGCTGTCGATCTCGATTCTTTGCTTCAACGCATTTTCTTCACGCGAACCGAAAGCCACTTCGCTTGAAAATGCTTGGCCTAGAAACCCGCGTCCGGCGGTTCGGGGGTCTTGGCCTCGTCGCCCTTGGCGATGTGCTTCATCATGAAGGGCACCTGGCTGAGCGAGAACAGGATGGCCAGGGGCAACAGGCCGATACGGAACTTCACCCAGGTGTCGGTGGTCTGGGTGAGGCGGACGATCTCGTTGGCGACGGCCGCGAAGGCGAAATAGCCGCCATAGCGCAGGGTCAGGGTGCGCCAGGCTTCGTCGGGCAGATGGACGGCCTCGCCCATCAGGGCCTTCAGCGGCGCGCGATGGGTCAGGACGCCGCCGATCATGAACAGGGCCAGGGCCGCGTTGACCACGGTGACCTTGATCTTCACGAACACGTCGCTGTGGAACACCAGGCCCAGGGTCCCGAAGATCAGGGCCATGACGCCGGAGAACAGCGGCAGCAGGGCCACGCGGCGCTCGACCACATAGCCCAGGATCAGGGCCAGGGCCGAGGCGGCGACCAGCACCCAGGTGGCGGTCTGGAAGTTGCGGCCGGTGGCGAAGAAGGCGACGCCGAACGCGACCGGCGCGCCGTAGTCGATGGCGGTGCGCACCCAGGCGGCGTTCTTTTTCCTGGCGGCAGGCGGAGTGTCGGTCATGGCTCAGTCCTCCAGGCCGACCAGCGAGCGCGAGAAGGCCCGCGCGTCGAAGGGTTGCAGGTCGTCCACGCCTTCACCTACGCCGATCAGCTTGATCGGGCTGTCCGAGGCGCGGGCCACCGGGACCAGCACCCCGCCGCGCGCGGTGCCGTCCAGCTTGGTCATCACAATCCCGGACACGCCGACCTGGTTGCCGAAGATCTTCTCCTGGGCCAGGGCGTTGCGGCCCACCGTGGCGTCCAGCACCAGCAGGGTCTCGTGCGGGGCGTCCGGATCGACCTTCTTGATCACCCGGATCACCTTCAGCAGTTCGTCCATCAGCCCCTGCTTGTTCTGCAGCCGGCCGGCGGTGTCGATCAGCACCACGTCGTGGCCCTCGGCGCGGGCGCGCTCGACGGCCTCGAAGGCCAGGGCCGCGGAGTCCGAGCCGGGGGGCTTGGACATGAAGTCGGCGCCGGCCCGGTCGGCCCAGACCTTCAGCTGCTCGACGGCGGCGGCGCGGAAGGTGTCGCCGGCGGCGATCAGCACCTTGGCCTTCTTGCCCGTCAGGTCCGAGGCGATCTTGCCCAGGGTGGTGGTCTTGCCCGAGCCGTTGACGCCGATGAACAGCACCACATAGGGCTTGGGGCCGGACAGCGGATCGAAGGTACCTTCACGGTCGGTCAGCTCGGCGGCGACCAGTTCGGCCAGGGCCTCCTTGACCTCGATATCGGTCGACGACTTGCCGAAGCGCGCCTTGCCGAAGGCGTCGGCGATGCGGGCGGCGATCTGGGGGCCCAGGTCCGCCTCGATCAGCATCTCCTCCAGCTGGTCCAGCTGTTCCTGGTCCAGCGGCTTCTTGGTGAAGGCGCCGGTGACCTGTTCGGTCATCTGCTGGGACGACCGGGCCAGGCCGGCCGTCAGCCGCTGGAACCAGCCTTTTTTCTGCTCGGGCTTTTCGCTCATGGCGTTCCTTTAGCGGGGTGTGGCATCAAACGCCAATGGACGCGCTTTCGACGACCCTTTTCTGGCTGGATTACGCCGCCGTCGCGGTGTTCGGCGCGACCGGCGCGCTGGCGGCGGCGCATCGCAAGCACGACATCATCACCTTCGGCTTCTTCGCGGCGATCACCGGCGTGGGGGGCGGCACCCTGCGCGACCTGCTGATCGACGCCCCGGTGTTCTGGATCCAGCGGCCCGGCTACATCATGGTGTGCCTGGCCGCCGCCCTGGCCGTCTGGCTGCTGGGCAAACGCGGCTGGCGGTTCCGGGCCCTGTTGTGGCTGGACGCCCTGGGTATGGCCGCCTACGCCGTGGTCGGCACGGCCAAGGCGCTGAGCCTGCACGTCCATCCGTTCACGGCGGTCGTCATGGGCGTCCTGACCACCGCCTTCGGCGGGGTGATCCGCGACGTGCTGGCCGAGGAGCCGAACCTCCTGCTGCGCCGCGAGATCTACATCACCGCCGCCCTGCTGGGCGCCTCGGTGTTCGCGGGGCTGACGACCCTGTTCCATGTCGACTTCTGGCCGGCCGGGATCGCCGGCTTCGTCGCCGCCTTCGGCCTGCGGGCCTGCGCCCTCAAGCTGGGCTGGAGCCTGCCGGGGTTTGCCGGGGGCGAGGACGCGCCCGCGCCTTAAGCGGCCTCGACCTCGGCGATCAGAGCCTGAGCCGGTATGTTCCACGACTTCGACAGTAGCCGGATCTGCGGCAGGGTCAGATCCCGGCGACCGTTGAGAATCTCCGAAGCCCGCGACCGCGAACCCAGCAGTTCGGCAAGATCCGATTGGCCCAGACCCTGGCGGTCCATGGCGAAGCGGATCGCCTCGACCGGGCCGGTCCTCGGAAGAGGAAAACGGTCTTCCTCATACTTGGCCAGCAGCAGGCCCAGCAGCTCGAACCGATCTCCGGCGTCGCTGCCGGCTTCGGGCTCATTGTCGAAATAGGTCTCGAATTCCGCCAGGGCCTCAGCGTAACCGGCTTCGTCGCGAATAATGCCGATCTTGGTCATCACACCGTCTCCGGATCGATCTTGTCGTAGTCCGCGTGCGTGCCGACGAACTTCACCAGGATCTGTTTGAAGGTGTACGAAACCCGCACCACCACACGATAATTGTTGCCGCCGATGTCGAAGATGACCCGGTTGTCGCCGACGAAATCGGCGCTGCGGAAATCATCCTTGATGTCCTGCGGCGTCCGCCATTGAGCCGCCCTCGCATGATCGTACCAGGCGATCAGCGGCCCCTTGGCGTTTGGATGCTTCGTCCAGAACGCCTGCAGAATTCTCTTCGTCACGACGTTCACGAGGGAAGGTTAGCATGTTCCCAGATTTGGAACAATAAAATTCCCAAGGCGGGAACAACCTTTCAGGTCTCGTGATCCGGGTGCTGGCGACTGACCACCGCGCCTGACGGACCCATCGGCGGGCGCACGGGTATGTCGGCCAGGTGATCCATCCAGGCCGGACGGCCTTCGACGGCCAGCTGCACGCCGGGCTCGACCCGCGAGGGATCGTCGAAGGCGAAGACGGCCAGGTCGATCTTGTCGGCGCTCCATTCGAAGGTCAGGGGCGTGCCGCAGGCGGCGCAGAAGCCGCGGCGGATGGCGTCGGAGCTCTGGAAGCCCGCCGGCGTCCCGCGGGTCCAGGCCAGGTCGGCGACATTCACCGTCACCAGCGCCCCGAACGGCCCGGCGAAGGCCTTCTGGCACATGCGGCAGTGGCAGATCGAGGCGCGTCCCGGCTCGCCCTCGACGCGGAAGCGCACCGCGCCGCATTGGCAGCCACCGGTCAGAACTTGATCGGACATCGGAAACCTCAGGGCTTGTGCGGCGGGACCGGCAGCAGGGGGATCGGCGTCAGGCGGAAGGTGACCTCGTAGGCGTCGTGATCGGACAGCACCGGCCCGCCGGTGGCCGAGCCGTCGAAGCGGGCCTCCACCTGGATCGGCCGGATCGCCACCCGGTCGCCGGGCTTGAAGCCGATCAGGTCCTGAGTGTCCAGCCACGGGGCGTCGCCGTCGGCGCTGATCTTGGCGTCGCAGCTCGTGGGGGTCTTGAAGCAGACCTCGCTGACCACCTCGAACGGATAGCGCTGCATGACGTAGTCGTAGCGGTCGGGCGCATGCATGACGTTGAAGTCGCCGCCGACGATCAGCGGCGCGCCGGGCGTGCGGTCGGTCGCCATGAACTGGCCGAGCTCCGCGGCCTGCAGGTGGTGGGCGGTGCGGTTGCGGCCCCGCGGCACGCCCGAGGCGCCCTTGGAGTTCAGGTGGGTGTCGGCGATCTCGACGGGCGTGGGCAGACCCGGCACGTCCAGGCTGACAAGCATGACCCCCTTGTTGGCCAGGCAGTCCAGCCCCGCGCAGTAGTGATAGGCATGAGACTTCACCCAGTTGATCGGATGGTTGCTCAGCACCCACAGGCCGCTGGAGCCCCACTTGCCCCAGCCCTCGCCCTTGCGGCGGTACTTGACCCGCTTGTAGCGCGGCCGGTCTTCCTTCTGCAGCTGGCTGCCGTCGCGCTGCTTCTTGCGCGGCCCCTTGGCGACGTAGGGGTAGCCGGAGAGCTCGATCAGGTCGTCGACCTCGTCGCGGAAGCCCTCCTGCAGCAGGACGACGTCGGGCTCCAGGCCCTTCTCGCGCAGGGCGGCCAGCTGGCGGCCGATCTCCTTGAGCTTGGACCCGCGCCCAGACCGGATCGGCCAGGGCAGGCCCTCGACATTGTAGGTCATCACGCTCAGCTCGACCGGCTGGATCGGGCCGATAGGCTTGAACGGCGCGGGCGGGGTGTCCTCGGTCTTCGGGACCGGGATGGCGGGCACGAAAGGCACGTCCTGGGCCAGGACCGGCGACGAGATCAGCAGGGCCGCGACCAGGGCGGCGGTCAGGTCGCGTCCCCTCATGTCCTAGGCGGCGAGCTCCGCCAGGACCCGGGTCCCGTCGTGGCCGACCACGCGGAAGGCGGCGATCTGGCCCTGAGGCGCCTCACCCGCGAAGGCGATCTCGGTGAAGTCCTCGGCCCGGGCCACGCCCTCGCGCTCGACCAGGCCCGACAGCACGCGGCCCACCTGGCGCTGGAGGTGGCGCTCGAGCCCGGCCTGGCCCGCCTCGCGCAGGCGACGGGCGCGGTCCTTGATCACCGGACCCTTCACCGGCGGCATCCGCGCGGCCGGCGTGCCGGGGCGGGCGCTGTAAGGGAAGACGTGCAGGAAGGCCAGGCCCGCCTCCTCGACCAGCTTCAGGGTGTTGGCGAAGGCCTCTTCCGTCTCGGTCGGGAAGCCGGCGATCAGGTCGGCGCCGAAGGCGGTGTCGGGGCGCACGCGGCGCACTTCGGCGACCAGCTTCAGGGCGTCCTCGCGGCTGTGGCGGCGCTTCATGCGCTTGAGGATCATGTTGTCGCCGGCCTGCAGGCTCAGATGCAGGTAGGGCATCAGGCGCGGCTCGGTCTCCAGCAGCTTGAAGAGATCCGGATCGATCTCGGCCGCGTCGATGGACGACAGGCGCAGGCGCGGCAGGTCCGGGACCAGCCTCAGGATCCGCCCCACCAGCTGGCCCAGGGTCGGCTGGCCGGGCAGGTCGGCGCCCCACGAGGTGACGTCGACGCCGGTCAGCACCACCTCGTTATAGCCCTCGGCCGCCAGGCGGCGGACCTGCTCGACCACCTCGCCGGCCGGGGCCGAGCGCGAGTTTCCGCGGCCATAGGGGATGATGCAGAAGGTGCAGCGGTGATCGCAGCCGTTCTGGACCTCCACATAGGCCCGGGCGCGATCCTTCAGGCCGGCGATCAGGTGACCGGCGGTCTCCTTGATCGACATGATGTCGTTGACCCGCACGCGGGTGGAGGTGTCGAGCAGCGCGCCCGGCGCGGCCTTCTCGGCGTTGCCCAGCACCAGGTCCACTTCCGGCATGGCGGCGAAGGCGGCGGGGTCGATCTGGGCGGCGCAGCCGGTGACGATCAGCCGGGCGTCCGGCCGTTCGCGGCGGGCCTTGCGGATCGCCTGCCGCGCCTGGCGCACGGCCTCGTTGGTCACCGCGCAAGTGTTGAACACCACCGCGTCGGCGAGGCCGTCGGCCGAGGCCCGCGCCCGGATGGCCTCGGACTCGTAGGCGTTCAGCCGGCAGCCGAAGGTGACGACGTCGACGCCGTCCGGCCCCGACATCGTCGTGGCCGGGCCACCCTCCTCGCCGACTTCAGGCTTGGGCTTCGGCGGCCGCGAGATAAGCGTATAGGTCGTCACGACTCGACAAACGCCGCGAAGGCGTCCTTCCAGTCGGGATGCCAGCGCGACAGGGCCGGGCGGTTCTCGATGACGTCGCCCATGGCCCAGGCCATGCGCTTTTCGTCGAGCGCGCGCGGCACGTCGTTGTCGGGGCAGAGGATGTAGAAGTCGCCGCGCTGGATGCTCTCCAGCATGAAGGCGACGGTCTCTTCGGCCGTCCAGGCGCCCGGCGGCTTGGGCGCGCCGCGCCGGGTCATGCCGGTGAAGACATAGCCGGGGATCAGCAGGCGGGCGTCCACCTGGCAATCGACGATCTCGCGCAGGGTGTGGGCCAGGCCTTCCGTCAGGGCCTTCACCGCCGACTTGGAGACATTGTAGGCCGTGTTGCCCGGCGGCTGGGTTATGCCCTGCTTGGAACCGGTGTTGATGATCAGGCCCGGGCGGCCGCTGGCGGCCATCTCCTCGCCGATCACCTGGACGCCGTTGATCACGCCCCACAGATTGACGTCGAGCACGCGCGTCCACGGGTCTTCGCCCGAGAAGGCGTCGCCCCCGCCGCCGACCCCGGCGTTGTTCATCAGCACGTCGATGGCGCCGAACCTGTCGACGGCGGCGTCGCGCAGGGCCTGGACGGCGGCGCGGTCGGCGACGTCGGTCTCCACGGCCAGGGCGTTTTCGCCGATGGCGTCGGCGGCTTTCTTGAGCGCCCGGCCCATGATGTCGGCCATGACCACGTTCATGCCGCGCGCGGCGAAGGCCTGGGCGGCGGCCAGGCCGATGCCGTCGGCCGCGCCGGTCACGACCGCCGTCTTGCCCGGTCCGATGGCGGGATGGATGGTCATGCGGCAACCTTCTCCGGCAGCTTGCCGGTGAACTCCATGGTCACGGGACCGGTCATGATCACGTGGCCGTCGGACTCGCGCCATTCGATGGTCAGGGCGCCGCTCTCGAACTCGACCTTGGCCACCCGGTCCGTCAGGCCGCGACGCACGGCGGCCACCTGGGCCGCGCAGGCGCCGGTGCCGCAGGCGGCCGTCAGGCCCGCCCCGCGTTCCCAGACCTTCAGCTGGATATGGTCGCGTGCGGCGATATGGGCGAAGCCGACATTGACGCCTTCCGGGAACAGCGGGTGATGCTCGACGAGACTCCCCGTGCCGCGCGCGAAGTCGTCGCTGACCGGGGCTTCCACGAAGAACACCACATGCGGATTGCCCATCGAGACGCAACCGGGCGTGTGGACCAGCGGCGCGTCGATCGGGCCGACCTGCAGCTCGATCCCGACCGTGTCCATCTCCTCGGCCAGGGGAATCTGGTTCCACGCCAGGCCCGGCCGGCCCATGTCGACGGTGACCAGCTTGTCGCCGGCCATCACGCCCGACAGGCGCCCGGCCACGGTGTCGAAGGCCACGCTGTCCTTCTTGGCCGATTGCATCAGCAGCCACGCCACGCAGCGGGTGCCGTTGCCGCAGGCGCCGGTCTCCTCGCCGTCGGAATTCCAGAACCGCACATAGGCCGACGCGCCTTCCGCGCGCGGCGGGTCGATGGCGATCACCTGGTCGCAGCCGATCCCGCCCTCACGTTTCGCGATCGCGCGGATCTCGTCCGGGGTCGGATTGAAGGGCTGGGTCAGGGTCTCGATCACGACGAAGTCGTTGCCGAGACCGTTCATCTTGAGAAACGAGCGGCTCATGGTCCGCGCTATATAGTGGAAAACCTGCGCCGAGTCAGAGGCGGCGCCGCACTGCGGCGTTTTGAGCGCGGGTTTTCGTGGCGCGGAACCAAGCCGCGACCGCCCAGGGGACATGCTCTCACGGCCGTGAGCCGGCCGGTTTGCAGAGCGTTTGATGTGAGTGCGTGTCCCCCAAGTCGTCCGCCGAGCCTGGAGGCGCCGTGCCCGAAGGTGGGGACACGCACTCACCTTGAAGTCGTCGATCAACCCGCCGAGGCCTTGCCGTGAGTGCATGTCCCCGGCGTTTCGGCGATCACGACTGGGGACACACGCATGCGCGTGTCCCCATCAGCAGGCTCTATCCTCAGCGGATAGCGACCGGAGTTAAGCGATTTCAAGCGCTTGAACTTTCTCGACCTAACTTATCCCCCTCGTGCGGACCTCCCGTATCCTGATGTCACCTGAAAGCACGGGAAGGGCGCACGTACGGCGACCGTTGCGGCTTTCGGGGGCGATCGAGCGGGAAGCTCTGTCGGTGGTTCTCTTCGGAGGACCAACCCCATCCATCTGGTGCCGGCCGGGCCTCGAAAATAAACGGCGTTGGATAGGGGCCGACACAGCAGCAGGCGGGCGGTGATGCGCTCGCGGTCCGGGATCGGGCGCGTTGGCCTGGTTCCGCCCGTCGGAGGCTTCAAGGCGGCGAGGCCCTAACAGGGCTCAGCGTCGCGGGCTTCCGGATAACGGCCGCGCGAAGCGCTCGAACTTCGTCGAAACGGTACTCAAAACTGCAAATCATCCGGGCGAGGCCCGGGCGCTTCGCACCCTTCCCACCAGCTCATGGCCAGTTTGGCGTGGGAGCGCACCCACTTGCCCCCACCTGACCGCTTCGCGGTCTGTCCGCCCCCGTAGGGGGCGGAGGACGCCGCACGCACGCAGCTCTTCCCCCTATGGGGGAAGACGACCGCGAAGCGGTCCGTAGGGGGCAAGTGCGTCGCGCCGAAGAAAACCCCTCGCTGAAGCGCACACAGGAACCGCCCTCAACAGGGATCGCAAAACAGGATCCACGGCGTTCTACTGGGCGAACAGGACAGTTGGCCGACAGGATGGTCCGTTTGACAGCCGAAAACACCGAAGGTCTGCGCCTGCGCGCCCGGCTTCGCGCGCTCTATCACGGCGCTTCGCCGACGGCCGTGCGGTTCCGGTACGGGATCCTGGTCGTGGACCTGGCGATCATCGCCTTCTTCATCGCCGCCCCGCTGATGCGCCGCCACGGCCTGACTTTCTACCTGATCGACTACGGGGTCGCCGGCTTCCTGAGCCTGGACCTGCTGGCCCGGGCCATCGCCTATGGCGACCTGAAGGCCTGGCTGAAGAAGCCGATCGTCTGGGTCGACCTGTTCGTGCTGGCCACCCTGCTGTTCCCGGCCTGGCTGTTCAATTTCGGCTTCCTGCGGGTGATGCGGCTGTGGACCCTGATCCACAGCGAGTTCTTCTGGCGCACCATCGGCCGGCGCTATGACGACACCCGGGTGGAGGACATCACCCGCGCGGCCGCCACGCTGCTGACCTTCGTCTTCGTGATTACCGGCTTCGTCTATTCCAGCTTCGCCGGACGCCACGAGGGCATCGCCGGCTATGTGGACGCCCTCTATTTCACCGTCACCAGCCTGACGACCACGGGCTATGGCGACGTCACCCTGCCCGGCGTGTGGGGCAAGCTGCTGTCGATGGCGGTGATGCTGGGCGGGGTGTCGCTGTTCATCGGCCTGATCCAGTCGATCCTCAAGCCGCACAAGGTGACGTTCGAGTGCCCCTGCTGCGCCCTGAACCGCCACGACCCCGACGCCGTGCACTGCAAGGCCTGCGGCGAAATCCTCAAGCTTCCCAACAGCGGCGACTAGGGCCACGGTGGCGCCCCTGTGATGTTTCCACCTGTCATGTCTCCAGTCGGATCCCTAGATGCGTAGCCTGCTTCTCGCCCTCCTCGCCTCCACGAGCCTCATGACCACAGCCGCCCCAATCGCCGCCCAAGCCGCCGATCCCGTCCCCGCCACCGAAGTCCGCACGCCGCTGGCCGAACTGGGCAAGGACGATCCCTACAAGTGGATGGAAGAGATCGAGGGCGAGCGGCCGCTGGCCTGGGCCAAGGCCGAGAACGCCCGGAGCCTGGCCGTGCTGCAGGGCGACGCCCGCTATGCGGGCCTTGAGAGCCAGGCCCTGGCCATCCTCAACGCCAAGGACCGCGTGCCGGGCGTGTCGTTCGCCGACGACGGGACCCTGCGCAACTTCTGGCAGGACGCCGAGCATGTGCGCGGCCTCTGGCGCAAGACGACGCTGGACAGCTATCGCACCGCCGCGCCGCAGTGGGAGACGATCCTGGACATCGACGCCCTGTCCAAGGCCGAGAACGCCAACTGGGTGTTCAAGGGCGCCAGCTGCCTGCCGTCCGACGAGAGCCGCTGCCTGCTGACCCTGTCGAACGGCGGCAAGGATGCGGTGACGATCCGCGAATTCGACATCAAGACGAAGGCCTTCGTGCCCGGCGGTTTCGAACTGCCCGAGGGCAAGCAGAGCGTTTCGTGGATCGACAAGGACACCCTGCTGGTGGCCCGCGAATGGGAGCCGGGCCAGGTGACCAAGTCGGGCTATGCCTACGTCGTGAAGGCATGGAAGCGCGGCGCGCCGCTGGCCTCGGCCAAGGAGGTGTTCCGCGGCGTGACCGACGACGTCGCCGTCTCGCCCAGCGTCCTGACCGAGGCCGACGGCGAGGTCGCGGCCGTCACCGTCCATCGCGGGGTCAGCTTCTTCGAGAGCGAGACCTACCTGTTGACCGAGGCGGGCGCGGTGAAGCTGCCCCTGCCGCTGAAGCACTCGATCCAGGCCTATGTGGCCGGCCAGGTGCTGGTGTCGCTGGACCAGGACTGGCCGGAGAAGGGCTTCAAGACCGGCGACCTGGTCAGCTACGACCTGGCGACCCTGAAGGCCAAGCCCGAGACGGCGCCGGCCACCCTGGTGCTGCGTCCCACCGCCAAGCAGTCGGTGGAGCAGGTGACCTCGACCCGCGACAAGCTTGTGGTGGGCCTCCTGGACAACGTCACCGGCAAGGCCCTGGTCTTCACCCACGGCCCCAAGGGCTGGGCGCGCCAGGACCTGGCCCTGCCGGCCAATTCGACGATCGGCCTGGGCTCGGCCTCGCAGAAGGACGACCGCCTGTTCGTCAGCGTCACCGGCTATCTGACGCCCTCGACCTACTGGCTGGCCCACGCCGACTCGCTGAAGCTGGAGCAGGTGAAGGCCTCGCCCGCCCGCTTCGACGCCTCCACCCACGTGGTCGAGCAGTTCGAGGCGGTCAGCAGCGACGGGGTCAAGATCCCCTATTTCGTCGTGCGGCCCAAGGACGTGAAGTACGACGGCTCGGCCCCGACCCTGCTCTACGCCTATGGCGGCTTCCAGGTGTCGATGACCCCGGCCTATTCGGGGGTGATGGGCAAGCTCTGGCTGGAGCGCGGCGGCACTTACGTCGTGGCCAACATCCGGGGCGGCGGCGAGTTCGGCCCGGCCTGGCACGACGCGGCCCTGAAGGCCAATCGCCAGAAGGCCTATGACGACTTCTTCGCCGTCTCCCAGGACCTGATCGCCCGCAAGATCACCTCGCCCCGCCGGCTGGGGATCATGGGCGGGTCGAACGGGGGCCTGCTGATGGGCGTGGCCCTGACCCAGCGGCCCGAGCTCTACAACGCCGTGGTCGTGCAGGTGCCGCTGTTCGACATGATCCGCTACACCCAGATCGGCGCGGGCGACTCCTGGAAGGGCGAATACGGCGACCCGACCATCCCGTCCGAGCGGGCGGTGATCGCCAAGTACGATCCCTATTCGAACCTCAAGGCCGGCAAGCCCTATCCCGAGGTGTTCATCGAGACCTCGACCAAGGACGACCGGGTCCATCCGTCCCACGCCCGCAAGGCCGCCGCGCGGCTGATGGAGCTGGGCTATCCGGTGCTCTATTACGAGAACCTCGACGGCGGCCACGCCGCGGCCGCCAACCTGGCCGAGACCGCGCGGCGCCAGGCGCTGGAATATGTCTACCTGTCCAAGAAGCTGATGGACTGACGTGACAAGGCGGCCCGGAAAACGCCGTTTCCGGGCCGTAAACCCTCATTCAATCTATCCACGGCACTATGGCCCCGAATTCCGGCCGGCGTTCCGCCTGGGCTGGATCGAGGTTGGCCTTGAAGATCGACGTCTTCCCCGCACTGGAGCTGCCCGCGGAGGTCCGCGCGGCCTGGTCGGCCGCCCAGGCCGGCGAGGCGCGCTTCGACAGTCCGTTCCTGTCGCCCCTGTGGGCCGAGGCGGTGGCCCGCGCTCAAGGTCCGACCAGCGCGGTCAAGGTGGCGGTCCAGTACGACATGGCCGGCCAGCCCGCCGCCTTCCTGGGCGTGCGCACGCGCGGCTCCTCGGCCATGCCGGTGGGCGCGCCGATGTGCGACTACCAGGCCCTGGTCGCCCGCCCCGGCTTTCCGGCCGATCCGCGCGCCATGCTGCGGGCTCTGGGCGTCTCGCGCTTCGACTTCTGCCACATGCAGGCCGACGATCCGGCCTTCTTCGGCCATGCCCGCGGCCAGAACACCTCGTGGATCGTCGAGGTCGCCGACGGCTATGCCGCTTACGAAGCCGAGCGCAAGGCGGCCGGCGTGGGCGTGCTCAAGGATATCGACAAGAAGCGCCGCAAGGCCGAGCGCGAGATCGGCCCGTCCCGCTTCACCGCCATGTCGGACGACCACGCCGACTTCTGGAAGCTGATCGCCTGGAAGCGCGCCCAGCTGGCGGCCACCGGCCAGACCGACCTCTTCAAGACCGCCTGGGTCATGAAACTGATGGACGATCTGCTGGAGACCCGCGATCCGACGTTCGGCGGCGGCCTCTATACCCTGCACCTGGGCGAGGAGCTGGTGGCGGCCCACTTCCACCTGCGCGGCGGCGGCACGATCCACGGCTGGCTGATCGCCCACGACCCGAAGTTCGAGCGCTATTCGCCCGGCCTGCTGCTGTTCCAGGACATCCTCAAGAGCCTGGACGGCGCGCCCTATCGTCGGCTGGACCTGGGCGCGGGCGACTACCGGTTCAAGCGCGAGCTGTCGAACCGCCAGCAGATGGTGACCTTCGGCCTGCTGGGCGCGCCCTCGGTCTCGACCCTGGCGCGCCGGGCCGTCTACCGCGTGCGCGACATCGCCGAATCCCTGCCGCTGGGGCCGGTCTCGGCCCTGCCGGGCAAGGCGATGCGGCGTCTGGACGTCCTGCGCGGCCTGCGCTGACGACGCCGCCTCGGCGCAAGCCGCTAGGTGGCCTTGGCGATCAGGGCGAAGAGCCCGCTCCACAACACCAGATTGAAGGCGGCCATCAAGAGCAGCCAGCCGAGACGGTTCGGGCGCCCGTCTTCCCTCGCGCGATAGGCGACACCGCGAGCCACGTGACCCATGGGCTTCCTCCAAAGCTCTCTACCGGAGCTTGAGTCGGATGAAACGCCCCTTCGAGGACACGCGCAAGCAAGTTTGATCGACTGTCCCCAGATCATCTCAAAAAAGTGACAACCCTGGGAGGCACGGCTAGGACGCGCGGTTGATCCGCAGGGCGGGCGGATCGATCCGCCCCGCCTCCCAGGCTCGGGTCCAGGCCAGGCGGTCGACCGGTTCGCGGAAGGCGAAACGCAGCAGATGCTGGGCCACCACGTCCTCCAGCCGGGCCAGGGCCTCCAGGTCGACGGCCTCGACGGTGATCGCCAGGCCCTCGGGATCGACCAGCATGCTGCAGGTCCCCAGCGGCAGAGGGATCAAGGCCGAGATGTCGTCGTACGACACCTCGAACCTGTGGCTCCAGTGCCTGGCCAGCTGGGTCATGTAGCGCGCGGCCTTGTCGGTGTTCAGGCGGGCGTGGCTCTGCATGACGCCTAGACCCCCTCGATGGCCGCGGCCGCGTCGTCCATGACCTTAGCGATGGCTGAGACCTGTTCGGGGGTCAGGGCCCCGCCGGTCAGCTTCAGGCGCAGGGCGGTCTTGAGGTTCTCGCGGGCCCGCATGATCTGCGGCGAGAAGGCCGCGCTCTGGGAGGCCGCCTCGGCCATTCGGGCGAACAGGCCATCGACCGGCTGGCTGTTGGTTTCGAGGAAGGCCCGGCCTTCGTCGGTGATCGTATAGAGCTTCTTGCCGCCGCCGGCGTCGGCCGCGGTGACATAGGCCAGCTCTTCCAGCAGGGTCAGGGTCGGGTAGATGACGCCGGGGCTGGGCGTATAGGCGCCGCCGGCGGCGGTCTCGACGGCCTTGATCAGCTCGTAGCCATGGCTGGGCTTGTCGGCGATCAGCTTGAGCACGACCAGGCGCAGGTCGCCGTGATCGAAGAACCGGCCCATGCGGCCGCCGCGGCGGTGCGGGCCTTCGTGGCCGTGGAAGCCGAAGGGATGGCGGCTGTGATGCCCGCCGTGATGGCCCATGTGGCGACCGTGGTGATGATGACGTCCAAACATGTGGTTTAGATCCTTTCCGTTATATCGGAATTATAGATATATCGAAATTAGATCGGGTCAAGGGGATTTTCGATATATCTTAGACCATCGGAATTTGGCTGCACCGTTTCTCCATCGGAATCCGGCTCGCGCCGCGTGGACGGTGAAGCGGCGGCGCGCTAAGCCAGGGGCATGTCCATCGGCGTCTTCGACTCCGGCGTGGGCGGCCTCACGGTCCACCGCGCCCTCGTGCAGCGTCTGCCCCAGGCGGACTTCATCTATCTCGCCGACCAGGCCAACGCCCCCTATGGCGGACGGCCCGGCGAAGAGGTCGTCGACCTGACCCGGGCCGGCTGCGAGCGGCTGTTCGACGCCGGCGCCAGCCTGGTGGTCCTGGCCTGCAACACCGCCTCGGCCATCGCCCTGCGCCGGCTGCAGCAGACCTGGCTGCCGGGCTACCGCAAGGCCCTGGGCCGGCCGGTCAACGTGCTGGGCATCATCGTGCCGACCATCGAGGCCGCCACCGGCCTGCCCTGGGAGCACGAAGCCGAGCGGCGCGGCGACAAGGTCGAGCAGCTGGACGTGCTGGGCGTGTTCTCGACCCAGGGCACGACCAACTCGCGCGTCTACGAGATCGAGATCGACAAGCGCAAGCAGGACATCGCGGTCTTCTCCCAGCCCTGCCCGGACCTGGTGCCGATGATCGAGGCCGACGCCGGGGCGGTGGATCTGGCCAAGGCGGTGGAGGGCTATGTCCTGGCCCTGAAGACCCGCATCGGCCGCTATCCCGACCGCGCGGTGCTGGGCTGCACCCATTACGAGATCATCGCCGACATCTTTCGGGCGGCCCTGCCGGCCGGCACGCCGATGATCCAGCAGCCGACGTCCACCGCCGACGCCTTGGAGCTCTATCTGCAACGCCATCCGGAGCTGGACCCTGGAACCGGCGGTTCGCGCAAGTTCCTGACCACCGGCGCGCCCGGCCCGCAGAACGCCCTGGTCCAGACCTTCTGGGGCGGGCCGCTGGAATTCGAGGCGGCCTAGCCGCCTCGCGCCTAATTCCCTCGCGCCTGGGCGATCACCGTCTGGATCGCCTCGATGACCACCTCGGGCTTCTGGACCTGGATGTAGTGGCTGGCGCCGGGCACGGGGCGATTGACGCCTCGGCTCGACAGCGCGGCGATGTCGTCATGGCCCCGCGAGAACGCCGCCATGAACAGCGGCCCGTCCTTGCGGACCTCGTCCGACGTGCCTGGCGGGAACGGCTGGGGCACGGTGGCGGTCAGCACGACGAGCGGCAGGTCGCCATAGGCTCGGCCGGGCCGAGCCACGATCTGGCCGTCACGATCGAAGTTCTCCATCAGCGAGGCCATGGTGTCGAACACGGCCGGGTCGGTCTGGAAGCGCGTCAGACTCTGGCTCAGCGACGGCGGATAGGTGGGCGACTGGCTGAGACACCCGACGGGATCGGGCTTTCCAGGCGCCAGGGTCCCGCTCCGCAGGTCCCGTGCGCAGCCTCGGACCTGGGACAGTCCCTCGGCGAAATAGGCCCCGACCCACTTGCTGAACGCCGGCGCGGCCTTGGCGAAGACCGCCATCTGGTCGGGGATGCTGGGGTCGACCAGCACCATGCCGGCCACGTCCGAACGATGCCGGTCGGTGAAAAGCAGGCTCTCGTAGCCGCCCAGCGAATGACCGACCATGACGTAGGGCCCCTTGACCCCTCCGGCCCGCAGGGCCTCATCCAGGTCGGCCGTGGTGTTGTCCACGGTCTGGGGCTTAGGACTGGGCGAACTGAAGCCCGCGCCCGGCCGATCCCAGGCGCAGACCCGGGTGGTCTTGGCGATGGCCGGCTGCACCTTGCCCCAGACCGCGCCCCAGTCGCCCAGACCCGCGGTCAGGATCACGGTGGGCGAGCCCTGCCCCATGCAGACCATGTGGATCTTGCGGCCGTCGGCCAGGGTCGCCGAGGCGCTGTCGTCGGCATAGGCGGCCAGGGAGGCGTCGACCTTTCCGTCCCGCGCCAGGGCTGGACCCGCCGCTCCGAGCAGGCAGGCCGCCGCCATCACGCCGCGCCAGAATTTCACCTTCATCGCGTCCCCCGCCCCTTGCGCCGACATCGGCCGGGTCGAGGTTGACGCTGGACGAAGCCGTGATCAACCTCTGCTTTTCCGACGGAGAGCGCCCATGCGGACCTTGATCCTGGCGACGACCCTGGCGCTCGCCGCCGCTTTGCCGGCCGTTTCGCGGGCCGAGGTGGTCGACGCCCAGCCGAACGGCTTCCAGGTCAAGCGCACGGCGGTGTTGAACGCGCCGGCCGACAAGGTCTACGCCGCCCTGGCCCAGCCTTCGCAGTGGTGGAGCAAGGACCATACCTGGTCCGGCTCGGCGGCCAATCTGTCGCTGGCGCCCATGGCCGGCGGGTGCTTCTGCGAGAAGTTGCCCAATGGCGGGTCGGTGATGCACATGACCGTGGTCTTCGCCCAGCCGGGCCAGGGCTTGCGGCTGGCCGGCGCCCTGGGGCCGCTGCAGATGAGCGGCGCGACCGGGCATCTGGGCTGGACCCTGAGCGAGAAGGACGGCCAGACCACGCTGGTCCAGACCTATGACGTCGGCGGCTATATGGCCGGCGGACTCGACAAGATCGCGCCCATCGTCGACCGGGTGCTGGGCGAGCAGTTCGACCGGTTCAAGGTCTATGTCGAGACGGGCAAGGCGCCCTAGCTCCAGAAAGCAAAAACCCCGGGCGCGAGGCCCGGGGTCCATGCATTCGGTGAGGCGATCGGCGACTAGCCGGCGGCCTGGATGTCGTCGCTGGTGGCGCCGAGCAGGGCCATCTGGAGGCGGGCACGGTCGCGGCGGGCGGTCTCCAGGGCGCCTTCGGCCAGGGCGGCCTCGGAGCGGATCCGTTCGATCTCGGCCTGCATCTCGGCGATCTTGTCGTCGTGGGCGCGGCGGGTCTCGTCTTCCGAGGCCTGCAGGGCCTCGAAGCGGGTGCGCAGCTGGGCGGCGCGTTCCTCGGCGCGCTTGAGCGCCTTTTCGTGACCGCCGACGGCCTTGGCCAGCTGGTCGGCGCGCTCGATGGCGGCGGCGCGGGCGGTGTCGACCCCGGCGTGACGGGCGCGCAGGTCCTCGACCTCATCCTCCAGATTGCGAACCCGCTCCAGGGCGCGCTCCAGGGCGACGTTGAGATCGCCGGCGCGGCGCTCGACGGCCTGCTGCTGGGCGCTGGAGTCGTTGAGGCGGGCCGAGATCTGGCCGTTCATCTCTTCCAGCTTGTCGGCGCGGCCGGTGGCGGTCTCCAGACGGGTCTGCAGGCCCGAAACCTCGGTGCGACCCGACTCGACCTGGGCCTCCAGGCCCCGGATCGTGCGGGCGGTGTCGGCCTGGACGGTGGCCAGGGCGTTCTCCGAAGCCAGCAGGCGGGCGCGCTCGGCGGCGATCTGGGCTTCCAGCTCGGTCTCGATGCGCGACAGGCGGGCCACGTCCGAACCGGCCTGGTCCAGGCGCTTCTTCAGGGTGCCCAGCTCTTCGACCTGCAGGGCCGACTGCTGCTTGGCGGCGGCGAGAGCCGCCTCGGACTCGCCGCGACGGGCGTCGATGTCCTGGGTCTGGCCGCGCAGGGTCTCGACGTCCTGCGACAGGTGATCGGCGCGGGCGGTGGCGTCGCGCAGGGAGGCTTCCAGGCCGCCGACCTTCAGGTCGGACTGCTGCAGGCCGTTGCGCAGGCGGTCGATTTCCAGGGCGCCGTCCTCGAGGGCGACGTCCAGGGCCTGGCGGCGGGCGTCGGACTCGACCAGGGCGGCCTCGGAAGCGGCCAGCTTGGCCGACAGATCGCGTTCCTCGGCCTGGGCCTGGGCCAGCTGGCGCGAGGACTGTTCGAAGGCCGCGCGCAGGGCGATCAGTTCGGCGTGCTCGGCGCGGCGGGCCTCGAACTCCTCGGCGACCGGGGCGCGGATCTCCGACAGCAGCGGCTCGATGGCCCGCAGGTGCTCGACCACGCGGCTGATGCTGTCCAGCCCGCCGTGGATGGTCTCGTAGCGGACGCCGATGGCCTGGGTCGCCTCGACCAGACGGTCGGCGCTCTCGGTTTCGGGACGGTCATTTTCCGCGGCGAGCATCACGGGCTTCACTCCGCCCTTGGTGTTGCGATCGCCCTTCGACAGCAGCCTCATCTTGCCCACCTCGTAACGATCCGCGGACTCAACGCCCATCGCGCTGATTCGACCCCTGGCCCCGCAGAATCATTTGCCCATTCGTTAACAGGATAGCCCGCGGTCAAGATTGCTGTCGAGGTCCAGATCGCGTGATCGGCGAAGGCGCATTGCCGCATCTCCAGACGCACGAAAGCCGCCGCGCCGGCCCCGAAGGGCGAGCGCGACGGCTTCCAGGCGGTCGGCGAAAGCGGATCAGGCCGCTTCCTGCTCGGCCGGGACCGCCGGTTCCTGGCGGATCAGATAGTCGAAGGCCGACAGGGCCGCCTTGGAGCCCTCGCCCATGGCGATGACGATCTGCTTGTAGGGCGTGGTCGTGGCGTCGCCGGCGGCGAACACCCCGGGCAGCGAGGTCGCGCCGCGATGATCGACCTCGATCTCGCCGCGATTGCTGAGCGCCACGCCCGTGTCCTTCAGCCATTCGGTGTTGGGCACCAGGCCGATCTGCACGAAGACGCCTTCCAGGTCGACCTGGTGGGCGGTGTCGTGGTTGCGGTCCTTGTAGGTCAGGCCGGTCACCTTGGCGCCGTCGCCCAGCACCTCGGTGGTCATGGCCGAGGTGACGATCTTGACGTTGGGCAGGCTGGCCAGCTTGCGCTGGAGCACCGCGTCGGCGCGCAGCTGGCTGTCGAACTCGATCAGGGTCACGTGGGCCACGATGCCGGCCAGGTCGATGGCCGCCTCGACGCCGCTGTTGCCGCCGCCGATCACCGCCACGCGCTTGCCCTTGAACAGCGGGCCGTCGCAGTGCGGGCAATAGGCCACGCCCTTGTTCTTGTATTCGGCCTCGCCGGGCACGTTGATGTTCCGCCAGCGGGCGCCGGTCGACAGGATCACGCTGCGCGACTTCAGGCTGGCGCCGTTCTCGAGCTTGACCTCGATCAGGCCGCCCGGGGTCTTGGCCGGAACCAGGCCCACGGCCTTCTGCAGGTTCATGATGTCGACGTCGTAGTCCTTGACGTGCTGTTCCAGATTGGCGGCCAGGCGCGGGCCCTCGGTGTGCGAGACCGAGATGAAGTTCTCGATGGCCATGGTGTCCAGCACCTGGCCGCCGAAGCGCTCGGCCGCCACGCCGGTGCGGATGCCCTTGCGGGCGGCGTAGATCGCCGAGGCCGCGCCGGCCGGACCGCCGCCGATGACCAGAACCTCGAAGGCGTCCTTGGTCTTGATCTTCTCGGCGTCACGGGCCGCCGCGCCGGTGTCCAGCTTGGCCAGGATCTGTTCCAGGGTCATGCGCCCCTGGCCGAACGGCTGGCCGTTCAAGAGGATGGTCGGCACGGCCATGACCTGGCGCTCCTCGACCTCGGCCTGGAACAGGGCGCCGTCGATGGCCACGTGGGAGATCTTCGGGTTCAGGGCGGCCATGGTGTTGAGCGCCTGGACCACGTCCGGGCAGTTCTGGCAGCTCTGCGAGAAATAGGTCTCGAAGCGGAACTCGCCGTCCAGGGCGCGGACCTGGTCCAGCACCTCGGCGTCGAACTTGGGCGGGTGGCCGCCCACGTGCAGCAGGGCCAGCACCAGCGAGGTGAATTCGTGGCCCAGGGGCAGGCCGGCGAAGCGGACGTCGGCGCTGCCGTCGGCGCGGGCGATGGCGAATGAGGGCTTGCGGGCGTCGTCGCCCGAGAGGTTCAGGCTGACCTTGTCCGAGCAGCCGGCGACGTCTTCGAGCAACGCCAGCATGTCCTTGGAACCCTGGCCCTCGCCGAGCGAAGCGACCAGCTCGATGGGCTGGCGCAGGTTCTGCAGATAGGCTTTCAGCTGGGTCTTCAGACCATCTTCCAACATGACGGGGCTCCGACTGTTGGGCGCGCGGTTCCCTAGGGGGGAGGGGGAAGGGCGCGCCGGATTCTAGAGAATGTCGAGACATCGTGGGCGTCGCCGCCGGCTTCGTGGGCTGACGAAACCGGCGGCGAGCCTGTCGTCGCGACCCGAGGGCCGCGACGAACTTCGTAGGCTTAGATCTTGCCGACCAGGTCGAGCGACGGGGCCAGGGTCTTTTCACCCTCTTCCCACTTGGCCGGGCAGACTTCGCCGGGGTGGCTGGCCACGTACTGGGCGGCCTTGACCTTGCGCAGCAGCTCGATGGCGTTGCGGCCGATGCCTTCGGCGGTGATTTCCATGAACTGGATCACGCCTTCCGGGTCGATCAGGAAGGTGCCGCGGTCGGCCAGGCCGACGCCCGGACGCATCACTTCGAAGTTGTTGGTGATCGTGCCCGACGGGTCGCCGACCATGGTGTATTCGATCTTGCCGATGGCCGGCGAGCTGTCGTGCCAGGCCTTGTGCGAGAAGTGGGTGTCGGTCGACACCGAATAGATCTCCACGCCCAGGCGCTGGAACGTCGCGTAGTTGTCGGCCAGGTCTTCCAGTTCCGTCGGGCAGACGAAGGTGAAGTCGGCCGGGTAGAAGAACACGACGGACCACTTGCCCTTCAGGTCGGCGTCGCTGACTTCGACGAACTTGCCGCCCTTATAGGCCTGGGCGGTGAAGGGTTTGATCTGGGTGTTGATCACGGACATGAAATTCTCCTGCAAGAAATGCGAGAGCACCCATAAAGGGTGAAAATCGATAGGGCCAATCGATTGTTTCATTTTTCGGGATAGGAATTTCCTATTAATCCCGAGGCGGATCGATAGGCGCGATCTATCGGTCTCACACGGGGATCCGCTGAGCTATCGGAAAGGGACGCGGAGCGCCGGACATCGTCCGGAGTGCTTATTGTGTGTACCGTTTCGACGAAGCCTGATCGCTCCGCGCGCTCGTTTTGCCGGAAGCCCGCGACGCTGAGCCTTGTTAGGGCCTCGCCGCCTTGAAGCCTCCGACGGGCGGGCTGGACCAACGATATCCAACCCGGACCGCGAGCCTGTCACGGCTCGCCTGCTGTTCTATCGGCCCCTATCCAACGCCGTTTATTTTCGAGGCCCGGCCGGCACCAGATGGATGGGGTTGGTCCTCCGAAGAAGACCACCGACAGAGCTTCCCGCTCGATCGCCCCCCGCCGCCGCATCGGTCGCTGGCCATGCGCCCTTTCCCGCGTCGAGGTGAGGACAGGATACGGCGGGTCCGGGGGATGGGGATAAGTTAGGCCGAGAAATTTCAAGCGATTGAAATCACTGAAGTTCATTCGCTATGTGCTAGGGATAGAGCGCCTGCTGATGGGGACACACGCATGCGTGTGTCCCCAGCCGTGACCGCTGAATCGCCGGGGACATGCACTCGCGGCAGGGCCCTTCGAGGGGACTCTCGGCCGTAGGGCGAGTGCGTGTCCCCACCTTCGGCTGCGGCGTCTTCAAGCTCGGCGGACGACTTTAGGGACACGCACTCACCTCGAACGCCCTGCCAACCGGCCGACGCACGGCCGTGAGTGCATGTCCCCGAATCCGCCCTAACCCCCGCGCGCCACGAAGCCTTCGTTGCGAAAGCCCCTGTCGGCCTTGCCGTAGGTGAACACACCGCCGTCCAGCGCCTCGAAACTTCCTCCGGCGGCCAGCAGGATGGCGTGGCCGGCGGCGGTGTCCCATTCCATGGTCGGGCCGTGGCGAGGATAGATGTCGGCCGCGCCCTCGGCCAGGCGGACCAGCTTGATGGAGCTGTCCATCGGGGCGCGCAGGGAAAAGCCGTACTGGGCCGCCAGTTGGGCCATCCGCTCTTCCTTCATGGTGTGGCTGAGCAGGGCCAGGGCCTGGCCCTCCGGCCACGGGCGGACGCTTACACCAACCTCGGCCCCGCTCGGCCCCTCGCGCTTGAGCACGCCGCCGCCCGTGGTGAACCACGTCTCGCCGGTCGCCGGGGCGCAGATCGCGCCGGCCACCGGCAGGCCCTGGTCGATCAGGCCGATATTGACCGTGAAGTTGGGATCGCCGCGCACGAAGGCCTTGGTGCCGTCCACCGGATCGACCAGAAAGAAGCGCGGGCCGATGGCCTCGGGCGCGCCGAACTCGCTGGCGTGCTCTTCGGAAACGACAGGGATGTCGGGGAAGCGTTCGAAGAGGCGGGCCAGGATCAGCCGCTCGCCGGCCCGGTCGGCCTCGGTGACGGGGCTCTCGTCGGCCTTGCGCACCACGTCCAGCTCCGTGCGCCAGAAGGGCAGGATGAGCGCGGCGGCCTCCTCGACGATGACCGCCAGGTCGCGGCCGATGTCCGCGAGAGTCTCGGGGGTCATGCTCAGCCTCCCCTCGGGTCGTCGCCGACGAAGATCAGGCGCACGCGGTTGGCGTCGATGGTCTGCTTGCCGGCGTCCTCGAAATTGACGGTGACGCGGTGGGCGATCACCGACTGCACCTGGCCCAGGCCCCAGTCGGGCTGGTCGGGATGGCGCACCAGGACGCCCGGCTCGATGAACGGATCCATGAGGGGCTCTGATAGGCGCTCAGGAGCGTTTGCCAAAGTCTCAAATCACGCCAAAGATCGCGCCATGACCGACGCCGCCCCCACGCCCGCCGCCCCGTCTCCCGCTCCCGAGCTGGACGTGAACGGTCCCCAGTTCGCCTCGCTGGTGGCCGCGCGGCTGTGTCACGACTTCATCAGCCCGGCCAGCGCCATCGTCTCGGGCCTGGACCTGCTGGAAGATCCCTCCGCCCAGGACATGCGCGAGGACGCCATGAGCCTGATCTCATCCAGCGCCCGCAAGCTGGCCGACCTGCTCCAGTTCACCCGCGTGGCGTTCGGCGCCTCGGCCTCGGCCGAGAACTTTGACAGCCGCGAGCTGGAGAAACTGGCCCAGGGCGTGTTCGCCCACGTGCGCCCGACCCTGGACTGGGCCATCCCGCCCTGCACCCTGAACAAGGCCAGCGCCCGGGCCATCCTCAACATCGCCCAGATCGCCGCCAGCGCCCTGCCGGCCGGCGGCAAGGCCACCCTGCGGGCCGTGGTGCTGGATGACCGCGTGGCGATCACCGCCGACGCCGCCGGTCCGCGCGCGCGCCTGCGTCCCGAAATCCTGGCCGGGCTGAAGGGCGAGCCCCTGGCCGAGGGCCTGGGCGGCCCCTGGGTGCAGGCGGCCTATCTGCATTCGCTGGTCAAGGCGGCTGGCGGCCAGGTGGGCGTCGAGCTGGGCGAAGACCAGGTCAGCCTGGCGGCCTGGGTCCCGGCCGGCTAGGGGCGGTCGCCCCCTGCGACGATAAAACCCTGAACGTCGCGCTTACCGTCACCGCTCCTTAACCCCCTTCGCGCCAGATTGGCGGCGTTGAAGTGGAGCGTGCCGTGAAGACCTGCCTCGTCGTCGACGACAGCCGGGTGATCCGCAAAGTCGCCCGACGCGTCCTGGAGGACATTGGCTTCGAGATCGCCGAGGCCGCCGACGGAATGGAAGCCCTGGCCTGGTGCCGGGCGGCCATGCCCGACGCCGTCCTCCTGGACTGGAACATGCCCGTGATGAACGGCATCGAGTTCCTGCGTCATCTGCGCAAGGAGCCGGGCGGCGAAGGGCCGACCGTGGTCTTCTGCACGGTCGAGAACAAGATCGACGCCATCCGCGAGGCCCTGGACGCCGGGGCCGACGAATACATCATGAAGCCGTTCGACGGCGACATCATCGCGGCGAAGTTCGCCGAGGCCGGTCTGCTGTGAGCCCCGAGGACATGGACCTGCTGGCCGCCCTGGCCCGCCAGCGCGCCGGCCTGCGCATCGAGAGCGACAAGGCCTATCTGGTCGAGAGCCGGCTGAACCCGCTGGCGCGGCGCGAGGGTTTCGAGTCGATCGACGCCATGGTCGCGGCCCTGCGGACCCATCGCGAGGACCGGCTGATCTGGGCGGTCGTCGAGGCCCTGACCCTGAACGAGACCACCTTCTTCCGCGACCGCGAGGTGTTCGCCCACCTGCGCGACGAGCTGCTGCCGGCCCTGTCCAAGCTGGGTCGCGACCGCCCGATCCGCATCTGGAGCGCGGCCTGCTCGACCGGCCAGGAGGTCTATTCCTTGGCCATGACGGCGGCGGAGTCGCGCGACATCGCGGCCGGCGCGCGGTTCGAGTTCTTCGGCTCGGACCTGTCGGACCGCTGCCTGGAAAAGGCCCAGAGCGGGCTCTACACCCAGTTCGAGGTCCAGCGCGGCCTGCCGATCCGCCTGCTGGTCAAGCACTTCGAGAACCAGGACGAGATGTGGGCGATCAGCCCGCGCATCCGCCAGGCCGTGCGCTGGCGGCGGATCAACCTGCTGGCCGACCTGTCGTCGATGGGCAAGTTCGACGCCATCCTGCTGCGCAACGTCCTGCCGGGCCTGGACCCGGGCGTGCACGGCCGGGTGATCGAGAGCCTGGCCGCGCGGCTGGAGGACGACGGGGTGCTGCTGCTGGGCGGCGGCGAGACCGTGTCGGGCGTCACCGACGCGGTGCGGGCCGTGGCCGGGCGCCCCGGCCTGTTCACCCGCGATCCCAGCTTCAGCGCGGCCGCCTAGGCGCGGGCCCAGGCCAGGCGCGGCTTTTCCAGCAGACGCCGCCACGGCGAGGGCCGGGCCGCCGGTTCGGGCAGGGCCGCCAGCAGCTTGGCGTAGAGCGCCTGGGTCGGCCCCTTGGCCCGCAACGCCGCGCCGGCGTCCAGGGCGTTGATCATGGCGATGGCCTCTTCCCGATAGTCCAGCCCCGCCGGCTCCACGTGGGGCGTGGGCGCGCGACAGTCTGAAAAATCGACCGCCAGGCCCGTCAGAGCCGCCACTCGCTGGGCCGTCTCGCGGGCGTAGTCGGGCTCGGCGCCCAGCCGGTCGATGTCGATCACCAGGTCCGCCTGGGGCAGGGCCGCCAGGTAGGACAGCACGTAGACGGCCAGGAAGGCGGCGAACGACGTCCTGGCCGGGGCGCGCTTGAACCGGTCGCGGACCGCCTTGATCCGCGCGGCCAGGTCGCCCTCGCCGGGCTTCAGCCCCAGCCGCCGCGCGGCCCCCGACCCTTGGACGGCCTCGGACAGGATCACGTACTGGCACTGTTCGAAATAGGTCGGCCGGGGCCGCTTGCGCAGCGAGTAGAACGAGCGCCACTGCTGCACCGGATCGCGGATCAGCACGATGTGCGTCCCGCCGAACCGCCGCCGCAGCCAGCCGATCCGGCCCAGGGTGCGACAGCAGGCCAGGACCGGCGCGCGGCCCCGGGCCCGGGCCGCTGTGATCAGATTGCCGACATAGTCCGCCTGGGCGGGATCCTCGGCGTCCGCCTCCAGGAAATAGTCGTCCAGGGCGAAGCGGGACTCGTAGCCGGCCACCCCGGCCTGGCCGTGCAGCAGGTCGCGGAACTCCGACAGATAGGGCCGGCTTTCGCCGGGATGGCGCAGGCCGCTGTTGTCGGGGCGCTCCAGTTCGATGGTCTCGGGCGTCAGCCGCGCCAGCTGTTCGTGCCAGGGCTCGTAGAAGGCCATGGCCCCCGGCGCGGCGCGGAATTTCTGCCAGACATAGGTGCTGGAGCAGCGCCAGCCGCTATGGACGAAGACAGGCGGGGCGGAGGAAGCGGAAGACGACAAGTCGGGAAAGCCCTTGAAGCGAGGCTTCCAGGCTGACGCTCAAGCTTTCCAGGCGGATATCGCTCGTCCTCGGCTTTGGACCGGGTTTGTAACCCGCAAGCTACGCCGGGCGGGGGTTTGTCACGAAGCCGGCGAAAAGGTGTCGAATTCGTCGTCCAATTGCATTTGCGAAACGCAATCTGGAGCCGAAACGACAAAGCCCGCCGATCGGAATCGGCGGGCTCGAAGCGAGGGCCGGCGGAGCCGGTCTCGAAGACGTCGCTGGACTTACTTGGCGTCCTTGGCGGTGTCGCTGACGGCGCCGCCGACCGACGAGACGTCCTTGCCGGCGCCTTCCACGGTGTTGCAGGCGGCGACGGTGAGGCTGGCGGCCAGGGCGGCCAGGATGACGAGCTTACGCATGGGTTTTTCTCCGGGGTGATCGCCCAGACCGGGCGTCTACAAGGCGTTGCCCCACTTGAACGTAAGCGGCCCAGCTAAGTTCCGGCGTGCGCGACCTCGTCCGCCGGAACCAGCGGCGTGGGGAAGATCAGCCGCACCAGCAGGCCGCCGGCGGGCGAAGTGTCGAACACCAGCTTGCCGCGCAGCTGGCGGGCGAAGGCGGTCATCAGGGTGCGCCCCACCCCCTCGACCGGCCCCTTGGGCGCGCCGGGGCCGTCGTCGCCGATGGCCAGCTCCGCCTCCTCGCCACGCACGAAGAAGTCGACCGTGAGCGTGCCGCCGTTGTCGGCCAGGGCGTGCTTCTGGGCGTTGGTGATGGCCTCGACCGCAAACAGGGCCAGGGGCGCCAGGCGGTCGGGATCGATGACCAGGGGATCGGCGTGGACCTCGGTGCGGATCGGCCCGCCGGTCGACATGTCGCCGGCCAGCAACAGCGCCGTCAGCTCCTCCAGGAACGGCCGCAGGTCCACCCGCTTCAGGTCCGGTCCCTGGTAGAGGGCGCGATAGATCTGGGCCAGGGCGGTGATCCGCTGGCGGGTGTCGTTCAGGGCGGTGCGGGCGGCCGGATCGGTCAAGGCCCGCTGCTGCATGTTCAGCAGGGACGAGATGATCTGCAGATTGTTCTTCACCCGGTGATGGATCTCGCGCATCAGCGCGTCCTTCTCGCCCAGGCTGTCGCGCAGCGAGGCGTCGCGGGCGACGATCCCGGCGGCCATGTCGTCCAGCGTGGCGGCCAGCTCGCGGATCTCCGGCGGCGCCCGCTCGGCCTGCAGCGGCCGCACGGTGAACCGGCCCCGGGCGTAGATGGCCGCCACCCGGCGCAGATAGACGATCCAGCGGATCACCGCCTGCTCGGTGGCGTACAGCACCGCCGCCAGGGCCAGGACGAAGGCCAGGATCGGGGCCAGCAGGCGCAGCATGGGATTCAGCCAGGCCCACGAGGCGATGCCCGGGGCCTTGGCCGACAGGATGACGAACACCTCCTGGCCCACCAGGGGCGCGGCCGAGAAGTCGCGGTGGCGATGGTCGGCGTCGCGGCCCGACCACAGGGCCGAGCCGTTGCGGGCGGCCAGGGCCCGCCAGTCGCTCGGCGGCGCGCCGAACGCCTTGGGATTGGTGGCGGCGAAGATGTGGCCCTCGGAATCGGCCAGGGCCACCTCGGCCCCGCCGGGCAGGTAGCGGTTGGCGGTCTCGGGCTGGAGGCTGGAGAGAGTCAGCACCGCGGCCATGGCGCCGTCGAAGGTCCCGTCACGCCGCTTGGCCCGCACGGCCGCCAGAATGGCCGGCTCGTCGGCATAGGCCGCGCCCGGCGCGCTGGCCACCACCATGTCGGCGCCGTTTTCCAGGCGCTTGAACCAGGGCCGGTCGGCGCGCTGGGGATCGGGCGGCACGGTGCCGGACGCGCAGGACACCCGCCCGTATTCGTCGAACCGGATCAGGTTGGAATAGCCGTGCAGGCGCTGCTTGACCGTGTCCAGGCGCTGGACGCACTCCAGCCCCACCGAGCCGGGACCCAGGGCCTCCAGCAGGACCCCGGCCGACTCGATGCGAGCATGGGCGATCGCGGCGCTGCGGCCGGCGGCCAGGTCCAGGCTCTGACGCCGCGAGTCCGCCTCCGCCTTGAAGGCGAAGACCGACTGCAGGACCCCCAGGATCAGAACGGGCAGAAGCGCGAGGAACAGCGCGCCGGCCAGACGGACCCGGATGGACCCCGCCGCGTCGCCCCCTCGCCCGAGAAACGATTTCACCGCAGAGTGCTCAGTCTCTCCGCGTCGGCCAGGATGGCGTACATCGCGTCGCCGGCGGCGGCGCCGTCGCGGTCATAGGCGCCGGACTCCAGGATCGCCTGCAGGGCCCGCCGCGCGCGGCTGACCCGGCTCTTCACCGTGCCCACGGCGCAGCCGCAGATCTCGGCCGCCTCCTCGTAGGCGAAGCCGCCGGCGCCGACCAGGATCAACGCTTCGCGCTGTTCGGGCGGCAGCATGGCCAGGCTCATCCGCAGCTCGTCCAGGGCCACCGGGGCCTCGGGATCGTCTACCGCCACCAGGGTGCGTTCGGCCGCCTCCTGGTCCAGCTGGCTCTGGCGCCACGAGCGGCGCTTCTCGGAATAGAACTGGTTGCGCAGGATCATGAAGGTCCAGGCCTTCATGTTGGTGCCCAGCTGGAAGCTGGCGCGGGCGTCCCAGGCCTTCATCATGGCGTCCTGCGCCAGATCGTCGGCCGCGGTGGGATCGCCGGTCAGGGTCCGGGCGAAGGCGCGCAGATGGGGGATCAGCGTGACCAGTTCTTTCTTGAACGTGTTGTCACGCGCCGGATCGAAGGGGGAGCGGCCGACCTGAGCTTCGCTCATGCTCAACGCTCTCCCGCGGGCTTCTCGGCCTTGCGCAGGATGTCGAGGAACTCGTCCGGCACGGGCTCGTTCACGACTTCGTCGAACATCTGGCGAAGCTTGACGCCGATGGCCTGCTGGCGGAGCCGGGCTTCGTCGAGAGCGGCGGCGCCTTTACGGTGATCTTCCATGGGTACGTGTTCGATCATGTCCTCGACGCCGACAAAGCGCGGCGCCCGCCCCCTTTGGCCGAATGAGTGTACGCCGGATGACAACGTCGGATTCCGTATGGGGTTCCACAAGCTTGGGCATATGATGGCAAAATTATTCGCCCTTCGGAACCGGGAACGGAACCGGGGCGGGGAACCCGCGTTTATGTTCGGATAGCCGAACGGCGCAGCTTCACCGCACCGGAGGCTTTTTTGTTCCGAAGACACTCTAACGGGAGGGGTCATGAGTCTTCTTGCCCGGCTGGCGCCGCACTTGCCTTATGTTCGTCGCTACGCCCGCGCGCTGACCGGCGACCAGACCACCGGCGACCACTATGTGCGCGTCGCGCTCGAGGCCCTGGCGGCCGGCGAGCGGTCGCTGGACGCCAATCTGTCGCCACGCGTCGCCCTTTATCGCGTGTTCCACGCCATCTGGCTGTCCTCGGGCGCTCAGCTCGAAGCGCGCCGTGACGACACCGTCAGCCTGAGCGACGACGCTTCGCAGCGTCTGATGCGCATCGCCCCGCGTTCGCGCCAGGCGTTCCTGCTGACC
The DNA here is from genome assembly GCF_059418225.1 of Caulobacter sp. GW821-FHT09B08. Classification (NCBI taxonomy): domain Bacteria; kingdom Pseudomonadati; phylum Pseudomonadota; class Alphaproteobacteria; order Caulobacterales; family Caulobacteraceae; genus Caulobacter; species Caulobacter sp. GW821-FHT09B08. The sequence continues at coordinate 1,069,309 of NZ_JBWKPL010000001.1, forward strand.
GCCCTGGAAGGCTTCACGCCCACCGAGGCCGCGCAGATCCTCGACTGCGACTTCGCCGAGGTCGAGCGCCTGATCTCCGAGGCCCAGAGCGAGATCGACGCCGAGCTGGCCACCGAGGTCCTGATCATCGAGGACGAGCCGGTGATCGCCGCCGACATCGAAGCCCTGGTTCGCGAGCTGGGTCATGACGTCATCGACATCGCCGCCACCCGCGGCGAAGCCGTGGACGCGGTGGCGCGCCGCACCCCGGGCCTGGTCCTGGCCGACATCCAGCTGGCCGACGGCTCGTCGGGCATCGACGCGGTCAAGGACATCCTGGCGCGCCTGGACGTGCCGGTGATCTTCATCACCGCCTTCCCCGAGCGCCTGCTGACCGGCGAGCGCCCGGAACCCACCTTCCTGATCACCAAGCCCTTCCAGCCGGAAACGGTGAAGGCGGCGATCGGCCAGGCGCTGTTCTTCCATCCGCGCCGGACCCAGAAGGCGGCCTGATCCTTCGGGCCTAAAACGATCAAGGCCCCGGCGGGAAACCGCCGGGGCCTTTTTCATGCGCGCCACGCCGTCGTAGCGGATAGGCCGGCCGCGTCACCCGTTGGGGGTCGTGCCGGACTTGCTCTGTTCGCTGGAATAGTGCTGGGCCTCGGCCGGCGTGCTGGCGCCGTTGTTGCGTTCGGCGCCGGCCAGGTCGCCCGAGCGCATGCCCCAGGCGCCGAACAGGGCGGCGGCGGCCAGGACGGTCGAGATGATCAGCACCCAGAAGACGTGACGGCCCCAGCGGCCCTGGCGGGCGCGGGTGGCGTTCAGGACGGGTCCGTGATGTTCGAGATCGGCGGGCATGTGTCGGGCCTCCTTATCGGGCGGCGGAATAGCCCCCGGCGTCCAACATCGTCGGAACGCCCGAGGCGGGATTGTCGTGGAAACGCTGGAGGAGCCCCGCCGAGGCCGCCACGGCGGAGATCACCGCCAGGGCCACGATCCGATTGCGCCGGACCTTCTGTCGACGCGTCAGCGCCGTGTCGAAGACCAGGCCACCGTGTTCGGCTTGATAGGTGCGGATCACCGTCGTCGCTCCCCAGTGCAAGGCCCTCTTGGCCTTCGGGAAATCAACGTTCCGTCCCCGGCGACGTTCCCTTGGGGTGGGGGCGGCAAAGGCCTGCGGGACGTCGGTGAAAAATAATCGCGGCATGCGCGAAAAAATTTTCGCGCGGCGGGAACCGGTCGGCGGGCGCCACGTTTTCGAATTGCGGAGGCGGCGACGCCCCCCCGACTTGAAGGCTGGCGATAGCTGGCCTGCTGCCTCCGCACCCCCTCTTTAGCCCTTCGGGCGGACCCTCGCGGCCCGCCCTTTCTGTATGGGTGGCGGGGCTCACAGTTCGTGAGCGCAAAGATCGCTGTCATCCCGGACAAGCGCGTAGCGCGCCGATCCGGGACCGACCCGAAGCGCCGAGCTCAGGCGTCGGTCCCGGGTCTTCGCTGCGCTACGCCCGGGATGACAATTTCAAAAGAATCCGCCCCCCTACTTCAGGCGGCCGTCCAGGTCGAAGCGGATGTCGGCCCGGCGGCGCAGGGGTCGCGCCTCGCCGGCGCTGTTGGTCGCTCCGGCGTCGCCCGCCGCCCCGACCTCGAAGTCCACCTTGCCGAAGCCGGCCTTGGTCAGGGCCCGGGTCACGGTGTCGGCGCGCTGCTTGGACAGAGCCAGGTTCGCGTCCGGCTGGCCCACGGCGTCGGCCAGGCCGACCACGCGCACCGAGGCCACCTTGCAGCCGGTGGCCATGGCCTCGGCGCTCTTGAGCACCGACCGGGCTTCCTTGGTCAGGGCCGCGGACTGGCTTTCGAAATAGATCTGCACCGAGAAGTCCTCGCAGGCCGGCGCCATCTTCACGATCTGCGACCGCGACTTGGGCCAGGGGCTGCTCGAGGCGCACCCCGCCAGCAAGCCGCCCAGCGCCAAGAGGCCGATCGCGGCCCGTCCCACCTTGTTCATCGCTTGCCCTCTGCCCTCTAAGGTCCCGGCGCGCGAAAGGCGGCCGACGCGAGCCGACCGCCTTTCCCGGTGTTTCAGCGCCGCCCGACTTAACGGGGGCTGCCGTCTTCCCAGTAGTAACGACCGCTGCGCGAGTCGTAGTAGTAATACCGTCCGGCGCGCTCGTCATAGTACTGACGGCGATTGACGTTGGTGGCGCCGCAGCCGCCGTCTTCGCGACAGCCCTTGACCGCGCCGGCCGTGCCGCCGATGGCCGCGCCCACGAGGGCGCCGGTGCCGGCGCTGCCGCTGCCCACGTTGTTGCCGATCACCGCGCCGGCCAGGGCGCCCAGGGCCGCGCCGCCGGCGGCGTTGCGTTCGGTATTGCCGGTGGCGGTGCAGGCCGTGGCCAGCACGCCGACGCCCAAGAGGGCGATCAAGGTCTTGTTCATCGTGGCTCTCCTCCGAGCATGTCCCAGGCAGGCAAACGGCCACGCCACGCCAACGGTTCCGGGAACCCGGACCAAGCGCCGCCGTTTGGCCTGCGGGGGCGGGTCATCATCTCGGGGAAATGGATTTCGCATGCGCGTGGAAGTGATCACCAACATCGCCTCCGGCTCGGTGGGCAAGACCGCGCCGGCCCAGGCCGAGGCGATCCTGGCCGAGCACGGCGTCACCGGACGCGTCCACGCGCCCGGCGAGGGCGAGCTGACGGCCTGCCTGCGCGACGCCATCGATTCCGCCCCGGACGCGGTGATGGTGGTGGCCGGCGACGGCACCGCCCGCGCCGCGGCCGAGATGGCCGGCCCCGACGGTCCGCCCATCGCGCCCCTGCCCGGCGGCACCATGAACATGCTGCCCCACGCCCTCTACGGCGCGATCCCCTGGCCCGAGGCCATGGCCAACTGCCTGAAGGGCTGGGACACCAAGATGATCTCGGGTGGCGAGATCAACGGCCGGGTGTTCTTCGTGGCCGCCATACTGGGCAGCCCGGCCCTGTGGGCCGAGGCGCGCGAGGCCGCCCGGGCGGGCCGCGCGGACCTGGCCCTGATGCGCGCCCAGCGGGCCCTGCGCCGGGCCTTCTCCAGCCGCCTGCGCTACGTGCTGGACGGTCGGCCCAAGGGCAAGACCGAGGCCCTGAGCCTGCTGTGCCCCCTGGTCTCGACACAGCTGCACGAGGACGAGCGGGCGCTGGAGGCCGCGGCCCTGGATCCGGCCAGCGCGCTGGACATCTTCCGCCTGGGGGTCAGCGCCGTAACCGGCAACTGGCGCGACGATCCGTCGGTGGTGGTGGGCCGCTGCCGGATCGGCAAGGTCTGGGCCGGCGGGCGCATCCCCGCGATCCTGGACGGCGAGCCGGTGCGGCTGGACGACAGCGTCAGCATCCGCTTCCGCCCCAAGGCCTTCCGCGCCATGGTGCCCCTCGCCGCGGTTTCCGACGCATGAAGCCGCTGAAGCTGGTCCAGGTCTCCGACATCCATTTCGGCGGCGAGCATAAAGAAGCCGTCGAGGCGGCCGTCGAGCGCATCCACGCCGAGGCGCCCGACCTGGTGATCGCCGCCGGCGACCTGACCAAGGACGGCAAGGAAGAAGAGTTCGACGCCGCCCAGGCGTGGCTGGCCCGCCTGCCTCGGCCCCAGCTGGTCACCCCCGGCAATCACGATACCCCGTTCGTCGGACCGCGCGAGATCCTGACCCGCATCGTCGCCCCCTGGCGGCGCTACGAGCGGCGGTTCGGCGCGCGGATGAACGGCGACTGGGACGATCCGCGCGCCACCATCGCCAGCCTCAACTCGGCCCGCGCCTTCCAGCTGCGGCTGAACTGGTCCAAGGGCGCGGTCTCCCGCCGCCAGGTGCGCGAGGTCTGCGCCGACCTGAAGGACGCCGCCCCCGGGGCGATGAAGATCGTGGTCTGCCACCATCCGCTGATCGAGATGCTGGGCGGGCCGATGACCGCCAAGGTGCGCGGCGGCACGGCGGCGGCCCAGGCCTTCGCCCACGCCGGGGTGGACCTGGTCCTGACCGGCCACATCCACGCACCGTTCGTGCATCCCTACCCGTTCTCGGACGGCTGCACCCAGGCGGTGGGGTCGGGCACCCTGTCGGTGCGCGAGCGCGGCGTGCCGCCCAGCTTCAACGTCATCGAGATCGACGACCTCGACATCCGCATCACGGCCCTGGCCTTCGAGCGGACCCAGTTCGTGACCTTCCGCACCTGGTCGGTGCCGCGCCGCTGCGTTCCAAAAGAAAACGGCGCGACCGAGGTCGCGCCGCTTCAGATCTAGATCCGGAAAGGATCAGGCCTGGGGGAAGGTCCAGACCGCACCCTGGCCCTTGGCCGCGGCGAACTGGCCGTCGGCGAAGGCCCAGTTGGGCAGGATGTCGAACCAGGCTTCCAGGAAGCCCTTCCGATTGTTCTGGTGGTCCAGATAGTAGGCGTGCTCCCACACGTCGCAGACCAGCAGCGGGACGATGCCGTCCTTGGTCAGGGTGTCGTCGGCGTCGTGGGTGGACAGGACCACCAGCTTGCCGCCCTGGACGGCCAGCCACACCCAGCCCGAACCGAAGTGGCCGATGCCCTCGGCGACGAACTTTTCCTTCAGGCCGGCCAGGCCGCCGAAGGCTTCGTCGATGGCGGCCGACAGCTCGGCGCCCGGACCGGTCTTGTCGGCGCTCATGCAGTCCCAGAAGAACTGGTGGTTCCAGATCTGGGCGGCGTTGTTGAACACCTTGCCGGGGCCGGCTTCCTTGATGACCGTTTCCAGCGGACGCGTGTCGCCTTCCGGCAGCAGGCCGTTCAGGGCGTTCACATAGGCCGCGTGGTGCTTGTCGTGATGGAAATGAAGCGTGTTGGCCGAGATGGTCGGCTCCAGGGCTTCATAGGGGTAGGGCAGTTCGGGGAGGGTAAACATCAGATCGCTCCAAGTAAAACGCCCCTGGCACATGGGCGGGAAGACCCAGAAAACCAGAGGCGGGAAAGACGAGAGTCCGGAATAGCCGGCCTTAACGCGGCGGCGGTTTACCAGCGTCCAGCAAAGCCTTGGCGACGACCGCCGCCAGGGCCGGATTTCGGAAGGCGATGATCCCCGCCGCCAGGCCGGCGCTGACCGTCAGGATCGGGCGCTCCTTGACCATTTCGATGGCCTTCTCGGCGAAGGCGAAACCGTCCGGCCCGGCGGGCTGATGGTGGTGGTGATGCGACTTGTCCTCGGCCTTCAGCGCGGCCAGCAGGCCGGCGAACCCGACGATCAGGGCGGCCACGGCCGCGACCACCGCCGCCGAACCGGCCGCGCCGAGATGGGGCTGCAGCACCGCGAACAGGGCGAAGGCGGCGGCGAACACGCTCACGGCAGCGGCCGCGGCGATCGCCGCGGCCGCTGCCAAGGTCGTCAGAGTCTTTCCGAAGATCACTTGTCGCGGCCGCTACGGTTTCCGGCCAGCAGCAGGCCCAGGAGGACGCCGACGCCGAGGCCGGCCAGGGTGGCGGTGATCGGACGCTCGCGGACCCGCTCGCTGACATAGCGGCTGGCCTCATCGACCTGCTGGCCGGCGGTGTCGGTATAGGTGCGGGTCTGGGCGCGGAGAGTTTCCAGGCCCTGGGTCAGGGACGCCTCGATGCGCTTGGCGGCTTCGGACAGGTTGGCCTTGGCGCTGGCGGCGGCCTCGCCGAGGTTGGCCTTGGCCGCGCTGGCGGCTTCGCCGAAGCTGCGCTCGGCGTGATCCAGCGCCGCGCCGGCGTTCGACGCCGCCTTGTCGGCTTCCTTCAGGGCGGGGTTCAGGGCGTTGTCGGGCATGATGATCTCCGGTTCGCGGCTCGGGCCTGTAGAGGGCGGCTTGTGGGGGGCGACAGCAGCGAAGCTGCGCCCGCACAACGCCGGGCCGAGGCGACAAGTTCCATTGTAGCGTCAAGGTTGGAGCTTCACCACAGGGGATCGAACGAACCTCGGCTTTATCGATCTCGCGCGACGCGCGAACCCGGTCTATGGTCGGACCATGGATGATGCGAGCGGATCGCTGGCGGATGACTACGAGGCGCGGCGACTGCGCGCGCTCGACGCCCTGCACGCCCTGGAGGGCGACCCGGCCGACCCCCGATTCGACCGGATCGTTCGATTGGCCTCGCGCCTGTTCGACGCCCCCCGGGCGGCGATCCGGCTGATCGGCAAGGACCAGGTCTGGCTGAAGGCCAAGGTCGGCTTCGACCATTTGAGCGAGCCCCGCCCCACCGGCCTGTCCGACCGGCTGCGCGAATGCGGGGTGGTCTCCAGCCCCGACCTCGACAACGACCCGAACCAGCCCCTGCGGCCCTGGTGCGCCGACAGCCGCTTCTTCGCCTGCGCCCCGCTCAAGACCGCCGGCGGCGAGATCGTCGGCCTGCTGACCGTCGAGGACGCCAAGCCCCGCGCGGCCATCGATCCCGGCCTGGCCGAGGCCCTGGCGGATCTGGCCGCCCTGGCCATGGAAGAGCTGCTGCACGACGCCGAGACCGCCCGCAACGTCGCCGAGCGCACCCTGGACAGCGAGCGCATTGCTCTCGCCCTGCGCGCGGCCAATCTGGGCGAGTTTGTCTGGGACATCGCCGCCGACACCGTGCGGGTCAGCCCGCGCATGGCCCGCATCACCGAGATCCCCGAGGGCCTGGCCCCGGCCGAGGGCGGCGAGGCGCTCTACAGCTTCGTCCACCCCATCGACCGCGACCTCATCCGCGCCGAGGTCGAGGAGCAGCTGAAGGCCCAGGGCCGCTACGAGGTGGAGTTCCGCCGCGTGACCGCCGAGCCCGACCGCGTGGTCTGGACCCGGGTGGCGGGCCTGCTGGTGCTGGACGGCGACAAGCAGCCCCTGCGGCTGATCGGTGTGGTCCAGGACGTCACCGAGCGCCGCGACGCCGACGACCAGCGCGAGAACCTGGTCACCGAGCTGGACCACCGCATCAAGAACATCCTGGCCGTGGTGCAGTCGGTGGCCGGCCAGTCGGCCCGCAAGGCCTCGTCGCTGGACGGCTTCCTGAAGGCCTTCAACGGCCGGCTCAAGTCGATGAGCTCGGCCCACGACCTGCTCAGCGCCGCCCGCTGGCGCGGCGCCACCCTGGCCCGCATCGCCGCCGCCGAGCTGGGCGGGGTGGCCCCCAACCAGACGCGCTGGGACGGGCCCGAACTGTTCCTGACCCCCAAGGCGGCGGCAGCCCTGTCGCTGACCCTGCACGAGCTGGCCGTCAACGCGGTGAAATTCGGCTCGCTGTCGGTGGAGAGCGGCCGGGTCGAGGTGGTCTGGCGCGTGGCCCCTGGCGGCGGCTTCAATCTGGAATGGCTGGAGACCGGCGGTCCCATGACCACGCCACCCGAGGTGCGCGGCTTCGGCGTGACCCTGATCGAGGACGTGGTCGGCCGCGAACTCGGCGGGCGGGCCACCATCGAATACAAGCGCAGCGGCGTGACCGCCCTGATCCACGCCGCCGCCGACGCCCTGGTCGACGAGCCCGAACCGGAACCGGAAGCCGCGCCCGACGCCCGCATCGTCGAGACCTTCGGCGGCGGTGAGGACAGCTTCAAGGCCGGCGACATCGCGGGGCTTAAGGTGCTGATCGTCGAGGACTCCCTGCTGCTGGCCATGGAGCTGGAGGCGGGGCTGGAGGATTCCGGCGTCGAGGTGGTGGGCTGCGCGGCCGAGCTGGCCGAGGCGCTGCAGATGCTGGAGCTGACCTTCGACGCCGCGGTGCTGGACGCCGACCTCAACGGCCAGTCGGTGGCCCCGGTGGCCGAAGTCCTGCGCCGCGAGGGCCGCCCCTTCGTGTTCGCCACCGGCTATGCCGACAAGGCCGCCCCGATGGGCTTCGACGCCCCGATCGTGAGGAAACCGTACAACGTGCACCAGATCGCCAAGGCGTTGGCGTCGGTGACATCGCGCTGAGCTGAGGCGGGGCGCTCACTTGCCCCCTTCGGGCCTTCGGCCCTCCTTCCCCCACAGGGGGAGAGGACGCCGCGTTTAAGTCCTCCGCCCCCTACGGGGGCGGACAGACGGCGAAGCCGTCAGGTGGGGGCAAACGGTCGCCGCATAGGATTTTCTCGATCTACTTTCATTTCACGATAGATCGTCCCTATATTCACCCCATGCTCCCCACCCTGCGCCAGCTGCAATATCTGAAGCTCCTGTCCGAGCACGGCTCGTTCAGCCGGGCGGCCGAGGCCTGCCACGTCACCCAGCCCACCCTGTCGGCCGGCATCCAGGAACTGGAGAAGATCCTGGGCGCGCCCGTTGTCGACCGCGCCCGCTCGGGCGTGATCCTGACCGCCGCCGGCCAGGAAGCCGTGCGCCGGGCCGAGGCGATCCTCGCTCAAGCAGAGGATCTGGTGCAGGCCGCGCGCGGCGCCGGCCAGCCCCTGGCCGGGCGGTTCCGCCTGGGCGTGATCCCCACCGTCGCCCCCTATCTGCTGCCCCGCGCCTTGCCGGCCCTGCGCGACCAGTTCCCCAAGCTGCGGCTCTATCTGCGCGAGGACCTGACCCACCGGCTGATCGCGGCCCTGAAGTCCGGCGCCCTGGACGCGGCCCTGATCGCCCTGCCCTACGACATGACGGGCCTGGACTGGGCCCATGTCGAGGACGACGAGCTGCTGGCCGCCGGTCCAGCCAACCACCGCATGGCCGCCTTCGACCGGGTGGACCCCGCCAGCCTCAGCGGCGACGACATGATCCTGCTGGAAGACGGCCACTGCCTGCGCGACCACGCCCTGGCCGCCTGCGGCCTGGAGCCGCCGCGCCACTCGGCCGCCGGCGACGAGGAGAGCTTCGCGGCCACCTCCCTGCCCACCCTGGTGCAGATGATCGGCTCGGGCCTGGGCGTGTCGTTCCTGCCGTCCATGGCCGTGGCCGCGGGCCTGACCCAGAACACGCCGGTCACTATCCGCCCGCTGAACGCCGACCATCCCAGCCGCGAGATCGTCGTGGCCTGGCGCAACGGCTCTAGCCGGGGGGCCGAAGGACGGCTGCTGGCCCAGACCCTGCGCGACCTGCCGCCCGCCGCGCTTTCGCCACGGCATTCCGATACCCATCTGGCCAGTTAAAGGGTAGCGCGCGGGAGGACGGCCATGGCGGGACGCATTTTGGCGATGATCGGCCCAGTCCTGGCCTTGGCGTTCGGCCCCCTGGCCGCCCAGGCCCAGACTCCCGCCGAACCGCCCCGGACCGTCGAGCTCTTCCCGCAGGATCCCGGCAGCGCCGTGGTCGAGGAGTTGCTGATCGTGGCCCGGCCGCCCGGCCCCGCCCTGTGGCTGGTCGAGAAGGGCGGCGCCAAGCTCTATGTCGTCGGCTCGGCCCCGCCCCTGAACCATCAGCTGAAATGGGACAGCCCGCGCCTGAACCGGGCGCTCGACCAGGCCTCGCTGGTCCTCGTCCCGCCCGAGGCCTCGGTCGGTCCCCTGCAGATGACCAAGTTCGTGCTCACCGGCGGCGGCGGCCTGCGCCAGCCGTTCGGCAAGAAGCTGGAAAACACCCTGCCGCCCGACGTGAAGGCGCGCTTCATCAACGTGCGCGAACAGGCCGGCCGCACCGCCGTGCCCTACAAGGACTGGAAGCCGGCCGTGGCGGGTTTCATCGTGATGTCGGACTTCCGCCAGGCCGCCGGCATCTCCGAAGCCAAGCCGGTCAGCACCATCGAGCGGATGGCCAAGGCCAAGGGCGTCAAGGTCAAGGCCATGAGCCAGTACCGGCTGGGGCCGGTGCTGGGCGTGGTCGGCAAGCTGTCGGACGAGGGCCAGCTGGCCTGCCTGCGCGACGCCCTGTCGGAGATCGACTACGACGCGGCCCACGCCACCACCATCGGAACCGATTGGGCCAACGGCGACCTGGCCAGCGTTCGGGCCCGCTACTCGTCCTCGGCGGCCCAGCGCTGCCTGATGCGGGCGCCCGGCGGCCCCGGCCTGCTGGCCGACCAGATCGGCCAGTCGGCCAACGCCTTGAACGAGGCCCTGGGCCGTCCCGGCGTCACGGTGGCGGTCGTGGACCTGGCCTTCCTGCTGCCGGCCAACGGCGTGCTCGACCGCCTGAAGGCCTCCGGCGCCACGGTCACCTCGCCGACCGACTAGGCGGCGCCTGGCCCGCTTGCCGCATCAAGCGTGACCACACGCGGAAATATGTAAGCTTCACTATGCACGTATTGCTTGCATGTAACAAAGTTTCTCGCAAATCTCACGGGGACGAAGAGACCCTTCAGCGGCCGACAGCGGGAAATCCATGTCGCGAACCCGACAAATCCTGGCATGGGCCTGCGCCCTTCCCCTGATCGGGGCCATGATTTGCGGCGCATCGGCCAAGGCTTCGACGCCGAGCCTGTCCTGGGACGGCGCCAAGCGCCTGGGCGTGCAGTGCCTGGTCGCGCCCGACACCCTGCCCGACCGCCGCCGACTGCAGGCCGGCCTCTGCGAGCGGGTGCGGGGCCTGGCCGCCGACAAGGCCCCGATCCCGGTCGTGGTGCTGGCGCCGGGCGATCCACGCCTGATCGCCGCCGACACCGCCGTCCTGCTGTTCCACGGCCATGTGCAGCCCGGCCCCGAGGGGCGTGGATCGCTGCTGGTCTTTTCCCTGCGCGTCTTCCGCGCCACCGCCGCGCCTTCGGAGCTGTTCGGCCCCGCGCCGCGCGTCGTGGCCCTGCCGGCGGCCGGCGGAAGTCCCCCGTTCGACACGGCGCTGAACGCGGCGCTCGCCGAAGCCCTGCCGTGGCGCCAGCCGCGACTGCCCTAACCCTCGCCCCTGAAACCTCCAGACCCGGGAAGAACCGATGCGCCTCCACGACGAAAGCCTCGACCAGGACCTCCATCGCGAGACCAGCTATCCGGTGTTCCAGGGACCGACCGACACGGTGACCCCGGCTCTGGACGTCTCGCTGCAGCCGGTCGCGGCCTCGGTGGACGGCCAGGGCGGCACGATCCGCGACAAGCCGGTGTTCACGATCGAGCAGGTGATCGAGCAGCTCAATCGCGGCGGGGCGGGCTGGACGCCCGGCAATGTCGACCACGCCGTGCCGCGCGACGGCGACGTCACCGTGCTGAACTACGGCTTCCATACCGCCGAGAGCATGTTCGCCGAGCCCTATGTCTACGAGGAGGACGGAGAGCTCTACGGCCTGACCGAATATTTCGGCTTCGCCCCGTTCACCGAGGCCCAGAAGGCCGCCGCCCGCGAGGCCATGACCAGCTGGGACGACCTGATCGCCCCCACCCTGGTCGAGACCGCGCCCGAAGAGGCCGACATCACCTTCGCCAACTACACCAACCAGCCGGGCACCCAGGCCTACGCCTACCTGCCGTATGACTACACGCCCGACCAGTTCGACCTGATCGCCGGCGACATCTGGGTCAGCGCCAACCAGCCGTCCAACTTCCAATTGGACGAGGGCCTCTACGGCATCCACACCCTGACCCACGAGAGCGGCCACGCCCTGGGGCTGGAGCATCCGGGCGACTACAACGCCGCCCCCGGCGTCAGCATCACCTACGCCGCCAACGCCGAATATTACCAGGACAGCCGCGCCTACAGCATCATGTCCTACTTCTCGGCCTCGGAGACGGGCGCGCGGCACTTCGACTTCAACATCTCCACCACGGTCTATGCCTCGACCCCGCTGGTGCACGACATCGCCGCCATCCAGGCGATCTACGGCGCCGACATGACCACCCGGACGGGCAACACCACCTACGGCTTCAACAGCAACGCCGGGCGCGACAGCTACGATTTCACCAAGACCCCCGCCCCGGTCATGGCCATCTGGGACGCCGGCGGCATCGATACGCTGGACGCCTCGGGCTACGCCACCGACCAGATCATCGACCTGACCCCCGGCTCGCTCAGCAGCATCGGCGGGGTGACCTACGACACGGCGCCCTCGTTCGAGCAGGTCAACGCCAACCGGGCCGCGGCCGGCTACGCCCCGGTGTCGCTGGCGACCTACAATTCCAACATGGCCCTGCTGGCCGCCAATCCGGTGGTCGGGCGGCTGACCGACAATGTCGGCATCGCCTACGGCGCAACGATCGAGAACGGCGTGGGCGGCAGCGGCTCGGACCGCCTGATCGGCAACACCGCCGCCAACACCCTGACCGGCAACGCCGGCAACGACACCCTGGAGGGCCGCGACGGGAACGACATCCTGGTCGGCGGCCTCGGAAACGACGTGCTGGACGGCGGGACGGGCGTCGACAAGATGACCGGCGGAGCGGGCGACGACCGCTACGTGGTCGACAACTGGCGCGACACGGTGGTCGAGACCTCGGGCGGCGGGACCGACACGGTCTGGAGTTCGATCAGCTACAGCCTGGGCTCAAACCTTGAGAACCTGAAGCTGACCGGCGACGCCGCGCTCGGCACCGGCAACAGCCTCAACAACACTATCGAGGGTAACGACGTCTCCAACCTGCTGACCGGCGACGGCGGGAACGACAGCCTGTACGGAGCCGGCGGCAAGGATATTCTGCTGGGCGGGGCGGGCGCCGACCGCCTGAACGGCGGCGCGGACTTCGACATCCTGGTGGGCGGCGGCGGAAACGACGTCTTCGCCTTCGACGGCGCCTCGTTCGACGACGACTTCTCGATCGACTATGTCAGCGACTACAACCGCAGCGACCTCTTCGACTTCAGCGCCCTGGACGGCGACGCCGACGTCGATGGAGACCAGGCCTTCGCCCTGGTCTCCAGCCTGAGCGCCACCGGCGGCGGCCAGCTGATGGTGGTCACCTATGCCAGCCTGTTCACCGCCATCGGGGCGCTGGGCGGGGTGGACGTGGGCGCGTTCGGCCTGGGCGGCCTTTTCGGCCAGGCCTCGGTGATCTGGGGCGACCTGGACGGCGACGCCACCAGCGACTTCGCCGTGCTGGTCACGGGCCAGGGCCTGTCGACCGGCAACTGGCTGCTCTAGGGCCGCGCGGGGCGGCGGGCGCTTTGACTCCCCGCCGCCTTTCGTGCATAAGCGCGCCCTTCCGGCGCTTTATCAGCAGCGCCTCCACCGTCACGACCCCGGCCTGTTAGCGCAGGATCCATCCGGACGAGGACGGCGAGGACCCCCGTCGACGTGATCGTCCACGGGGGCTGATTGCGTTTGGTCACTATTCTTGACGTGGGTTCCGCATGTTCGACGGCCTTACAGAGCGACTTTCAGGGGTCTTCGACCGCCTCGGCGGTCGCGGCGTGCTGTCCGAGAAGGACATCGACGAGGCGCTGCGCGAAGTCCGCGTCGCCCTGCTGGAAGCCGACGTCGCCCTGCCGGTGGTCAAGGACTTCATCAGCAAGGCCAAGGAAGCCGCCTCGGGCGAGGCGGTCATCCGGTCGGTCAAGCCGGCCGACCAGGTGGTCAAGATCGTCTATGACGGCCTGGTCGACATGCTGGGCGGCGAGGTCCCCACCGGCCTGAACCTGGCCCTGAACCCGCCGTCGGTGATCCTGATGGCCGGCCTGCAGGGCTCGGGCAAGACCACCACCACCGGCAAGCTGGCCCTGCGGCTGAACAAGATCGAGCGGAAGAAGGTGCTTGTCGCCTCGCTCGACACCCGCCGCCCGGCCGCCATGGAACAGCTGGCCATGCTGGCCAAGCAGGTCGAGGTCGAGAGCCTGCCGATCGTCGCGGGCCAGAGCGCCGCCGACATCGCCAAGCGCGCCCTGACCGCCGCCAAGCTGGGCGGCTACGACGTCCTGATCCTCGACACCGCCGGCCGCACCACCCTGGACGAGGCGATGATGAGCGAGGCGGCGGAAATCGCCCGCATCGCCACCCCGTCCGAGACCATCCTGGTCGCCGACAGCCTGACCGGCCAGGACGCGGTGCGCACCGCGAAAGCCTTCCACGAGCGCCTGCCGCTGACCGGCCTGATCCTGACCCGCGCCGACGGCGACGGCCGGGGCGGCGCGGCCCTGTCGATGCGCCACGTCACCGGCCTGCCGATCAAGTTCCTCGGCGCCGGCGAGAAGATCGACGCGCTCGACGTCTTCGACGCCCGCCGCGTGGCCGGCCGGATCCTGGGTCAGGGCGACGTCGTCGCCCTGGTCGAGAAGGCCGCGCAAGACCTCGACGTGGCCGAAGCCGAGCGCATGGCCAAGAAGCTGGCCAAGGGCCAGTTCGACCTCAACGACCTGTCGGCCCAGCTGAACCAGATGCAGAAGATGGGCGGCATGCAGGGCATCATGGGCCTGCTGCCCGGCGTCCAGAAGGTCAAAAAGCAGATCGCCGAGAGCGGCATCGACGACAGCATCTTCCGCCGCCAGCAGGCGATCATCAGCTCGATGACCAAGCTGGAGCGCAAGAAGCCCGACGTGCTGGCCGCCTCGCGCAAGCGCCGCATCGCGGCCGGCGCCGGCGTCGACGTCGCCGAGGTCAACCGCCTGCTCAAGCAGCACCGCCAGATGGCCGACATGTTCAAGGCCATGTCCAAGGACGGCGGCAAGGGCATGGCCCGCATGGCCGCCATGATGGGCGGCGGCGACATGGCCCGACTGAAATCCATGGGCGGGGGCAAGATCGCCCAGCCCGATCCCAATGCAGCGGGAGGCCAAGGCCTCTCGGGGCTGCCCGGCCTGCCGGGTCTCTCGGGGGGCGGCGGCGACAAGCCCAATCCCCTTTCCGGCCTGGGCCTGCCCGGCTTCAACCCGTTCAAGAAATAGAACTTTAGACCAAGGACTACGACAATGCTGAAGATCCGTCTCGCCCGTGGCGGCGCCAAGAAGCGCCCCTACTACTCGATCGTCATCGCCGACAGCCACTCGCCGCGCGATGGCCGCTTCATCGAGAAGGTCGGCACCTACAACCCGCTGCTCAAGAAGGACGACGCCGCGCGCGTGACCCTGAAGGTCGAGTCCATCCAGGAGTGGCTCAAGAAGGGCGCCCAGCCCACCGACCGCGTCGCCCGCTTCCTGGCCGCCCAAGGCATCGGCGCCTGGACCCACGGCAACAACCCGCAGAAGGGCGCCCCGGGCAAGAAGGCTCAAGAGCGCATCGCCGAACGCGCCCAGCGCGAAGAAGAGCGCGCCGCCGCCGAAGCCCAGGCCAAGGAAGACGCCAAGGCCGCCGCTGAAGCCGCCGCCGCCGCCGCTGCCGAGGCCGCCGCTGCTCCGGCTCCGGAGCCGGAGCCGGAAGTGGTCGCCGAAGAGGCTCCTGCCGCTGAAGCCGCCGCTGAAGAAGCCCCGGCTTCGGAAGAAACCACCGAAGGCTAAGGCTTTCGGACGCGCCGCCGCCGGACATCCGTCTGGCGGCGGCGTTTTCTTTTGCGCGGTCCCCCATGGCCCCTACGCCCTCGCACAACCTGATCCTGGTCGGCCGCGTCGCCGGCGGCTTCGGCGTGCGCGGCGAGGTGCGGATCGCCACCTTCACCGAAGACCCCCTGACCTTGACCCGGTTCAAGGTGCTGACCCGCCAGGACGGCTCGCCCGGCCTGACCGTGACCAGCGCCCGCGTAGCCAAGGACGGCGTCGTGGCCCGCTGCGTCGGGATCGACACCAAGGAGGCCGCCGACGCCCTGCGCGGCCTGCGGCTCTATGTTCCCCGCTCGGCCCTGCCCGAGCCCGAGGAAGACGAATTCTACCTGGCCGACCTGATCGGCCTGCCGGTGCGCCACGTCGCCACCGACGCCCTGCTGGGCAAGATCAAGAGCGTCCAGAACTTCGGCGCCGACGACCTGCTCGAGATCACGCCCGCCCTGGGCGGCCAGACCTGGTACCTGCCCTTCACCCGGGCCGCCGTGCCGGAAGTGAAGATCGCCGAAGGCGTCGTCCTGGCCGACCCGCCGGCGCTGGTGGGCGAGCCGGAAGGCCCTGAAACGCCGGACCAGGAAGACGACGTCGAGCGCCACTACGACTGAGGATTGACACCGGTCGCGATAAGGTTGCTATTTTGTTCTCAAAATAGCTCGCGCGTACGCCATGTCGACAATCGTCCCGATCCCGCCGATTCAAGCGCAGATCCATAGGGTTCGCGGAGAGAGCGTCGTGCTCGACGACGCCATCGCCGCGCTCTTCGGCGTCGAGACCCGGCGGTTGAACGAACAGGTGCGCCGCAACGCCGGCCGGTTCGAAGGCTACGCCTTCCAGCTCACTCCGGACGAGGCGACGAACTTGATGTCGCAAAATGCGACATCAAGTTGGGGCGGGCGGCGCAAGACGCCCTGGGTGTTCACCGAGCATGGCGTCGTGATGGCGGCGACAGTCCTGAAGTCGGATTCCGCGATCGCCGCGATGAAGCTGGTCATCGACGTGTTCGTCGCCACCCGGCGTCGCTCGCACGAGCCCGCCCTGCCGACCGTCGGCAACAGCCTGGTCCCCAAGCTGACCCAGGCCCTCGCGGCGGTGCTCGACTCCGTCGTCGATCACAACCGGCGGACCACCGTGCGCGACGAGGCCCAGGACCTGCTCACCCGCTCCATCGAACACCTGAAGGATCGCCTGTCGCGCACCGGTCTGGAGAACGAGGCCCTGGCCGCCCGGGCGACGAAGCTGCTGGCGGAGGCCGAGGCCAGCAAGGCGACGGCCGCCAAGACCCAGGCCGAAGCCGGCGAGATCGAGCTGCGGCTGCTGGCCCGCAAGCTTCAGCTGGTGATCGAGGCCGAGCGCGCCATGACCGGCGGCGACCTGGACCGGTTCATCGGCGTCCTGGAACGCCTCGGATCCGCCTAGTCCTTCGTGCGCACCCGCATCAGGCATTCCTGGGCCACCGAGGCCACCAGCTTGCCGTCGCGGCTGAACATCTGGCCGCGCACCAGGCCCCGGCCCTGCGAGGCGGAGGGGCTGTCCTGCGAGAACAGGATCCAGTCATTGAAGTCGAAGCCGTGGTGGAACCACATGGCGTGGTCGAGGCTCGCGGCCTGCAGGCCCGGCGAGGTCCAGATCAGGCCGTGCGGGCGCAGGGCGCTTTCCATGAAGGCCATGTCGGACGCATAGGCCAGGGCGCACTGCTGCAGGCGCACATTGTCGCCGATCGGCGCCTTGGCCCGCATCCAGACCTCCTTGTTGCCCGACTTGGGCACCGGCTTGCCCGGATGCTGCGGGTCGACCCAGCGCAGGTCGATCGGGCGCGGCGACTCGGCGAACCGCACGAAGGCGCGCGGCGCCTCGTCGCCCAGAGAACGAGCGTATTCCAGGTCGGTCGGCAGGGTCTCCGGATCGGCCGTCGCGGGCATGGTCGCCTGGTGCTCCAGCCCCTCCTCCGGGGTCTGGAACGAGGCGGCCAGGTTGAAGATCTGCTCGCCGTGCTGGATGGCGGCGACGCGGCGGGTGGTGAAGGTGCCGCCGTCGCGGGCCCGCTCGACCTCGTAGAGCACCGGGGCGTTCACGTCGCCGGGACGGATGAAATAGGCGTGCAGCGAATGGCAGATCCGCTCGGGCACCGTCTTGTAGGCCGCCATCAGGGCCTGGGCGATGACCAGGCCGCCGAAGATGCGGGGCGGGCCGTCGTTGGGGCTGGTCCCCCGGAACAGATTCACCTCGATGGCTTCGAGGTCGAGGATTTCGGCGAGGTCTTCGGGGGTACGCATGATCGCTGGTTAGTCTTGTGGGACCAGCCGGGCAAGACATGACCTTGCGTCAGATCGTCCGGCTTCCCATCGTGGGGTCATGGCCGACCGCTTCCCGCCGATCATCCACCACCCCGCCTTCCGCGCCGAGATGCCGCCGGGCCATCGCTTTCCGATGGACAAGTTCTCGCGCCTGGCCGCAGTGCTGGAGGCCGAGGGCGTGGCAGGACCGGCCGGTTTCGTCCTGCCTGAGCCCATCGACCTGGAAAGCCTGTTGCTGGTCCACGACGAGGCCTATGTGCGCGGGGTGATCGACCTGACCCTGCCGGCCGACGTGGCGCGGCGGGTGGGCCTGCCCAACACCGAGTCGGTGGCCAGGCGCGCCCAGGCGGCGGTGGGCGGCACCCTGGCGGCCGCGCGCCTGGCCCTGGCGCACGGCATCGCCTGCAACACCGCCGGCGGCAGCCATCATGCTTCGGCCGAAGGCGGGGCCGGCTTCTGCGTCTTCAACGACGTGGCCGTGGCGGCCCGGCGGCTGCTGGCGGAAGGCGCGGTGAGCAAGGTGCTGGTGGTGGACCTGGACGTTCACCAGGGCGACGGCACGGCGCGCATCTTCGAGGACGAGCCGGCGGTCTTCACCTTCTCGATGCATGCCGAGAAGAACTTTCCGGCCCGCAAGGCGGTCAGCGACCTGGATATCGACCTGGCCGACGGCACGGGCGACGCGGCCTATCTGGAGAAGCTGGAGGCGATCCTGCCGGACCTTCTGGCGCGGACGGCGCCGGACCTGGTGTTCTTCAACGCCGGGGTCGATCCGCATGCGGACGACAAACTGGGGCGTCTTGGTCTGAGCGACGAGGGCCTGGCGCGGCGCGAGGCGTTCGTCCTGGGCTCGTGTCTGGAAAGGAATATCCCGGTGACCGGGGTGATCGGCGGCGGATACGACCCCGACATCGATCGATTGGCGCATCGTCACGCCCTTCTCCACCGGGCGGCCCGCAAGGCTCTCGAAGCCTAAAGGGTCGCTATCCGGCGGAGTTACGCGGCGATCACTTAGAAGCTCGTGACGAGCGAACCGGCGATCACGACGAGGGGCAGCATGGCCAGGACGATGCTGGCGAAACCGGCGAAGGCGTTGTTGGAGAAGGTCATTGTCTTGGTTCCCTGAAAGTCCGGCGCGACGACCGCGTCCGGTGATCAGGGGTATAGGCCCGGCGGATGGTGAACACCCGTTACCTTTGCTTCATGAAGCCTTTTTAAGAAACGTTGACGCAAGAAACTCGCATTACACGAGTGTAATGTAGCTATTATCGAGCTTCACTTAGCAATATTTTACCTCGGAAGACCGGCGTTCGGCGCATATCGGTGGTCGATATGGACCGCCAGGGGGCCGGGTCAGTCTTCCGCCGAGGTCACCAGGAAATGGCCGCGCAGGGCGGCGATGGGGGCGGCGCGCTGTTCCTGCCAGGCCTCGACATGGACGTTGGCGATCCGCCGGCCGACCTTGTTGATCTTGGCGCGGGCATAGGTGGTCAGAGGACGGCCCGAGCGCAGATATTCGATCGACACGTCGATGGTGCGCGGCTGGCGCTTCAACGGTTCCAGGATCGACAGCTGGGCCAGGGCCGTCATCTCCATGAAGGCGCCCAGAACCCCGCCGTGGATGGCCGGCAGGATCGGATTGCCGACGATGGTGTCGGAGAACGGCAGGACGGCCGTCATCTCGTCGCCGGCCAGTTCGGCCCGCACCCCGATGAAGCGGGCATAGGGGATCGAGGCGAGGACGGCGTTCAGCTTGTCCTGAGCGTCGCTCATGCCATGTCTCCCGAGGCGCCGGTCGGGGAGCTTCCACGCGGCGGCTTGAAATTGGCGCCCGGCTTCCGGCCGGCGCTGGAGTCCAGCATGAAGGCGGCCTGGGCGGCGGCCACCGGGTTGTCCGGATCGTCCTCGTAGGCCACGGCCCGCACGAAGGCGACCGAGCGGGTCAGCTTGTAGCAGTGGGCCCGGGCCAGGATGTCGCGACCGGGCTCGGCGGGCCGCATGTAGTCGATGCGCAGGTCCAGGGTGGCGATGAAGCCCCATTCCGACTGCGCCGCGTGCACGGCCTGGCCACAGGTGTGGTCCAAGAGGGTGGTCATCACCCCGCCGGCGATGACGCCGGTCTCGGGATCGCCGACGATCTCGGGCCGATAGGGCATTTTCAGGATCGCCACCGCGTGGCCGATCTCCAGGGTCTGGAGGCCCAGCGCCTTGGCCTGGGGGCTGCCCTCGTTCATCGCCTGGGCTATGGCGCGGTGTTCTTCGTCGGTCATCGGGATACGGTTATAGCCGCCCGCGTTCCCATATCCACCGTGATGAAGCCGCAAGACCTGATCTGTCCAAGGCCCGACGGGCTCTACTGCCCGCCCGGGGACTTCTATATCGACCCGGTCCGTCCCGTGGGCCGGGCCGTGATCACCCATGGCCACGCCGACCACGCCCGCTCGGGCCACGGGACGGTGGCCGCCACCCCCGAGACCCTGGCGATCATGGCCGAGCGCTATGGCGAGGACTTCGCCGTCCGCCGCCAGCCGGTGGCCTATGGCCAGACCATCACCCACAACGGCGTCGAGGTGGGGCTGGTCCCCGCCGGCCACGTGCTGGGCTCGGCCCAGGCCGTGGTGCGCTGGAAGGGCATGACCATCGTCGTCTCCGGCGATTACAAGCGCCGCCGCGACCCCACCTGCCCGGCCTTCGAGCCGGTGCCCTGCGACGTCTTCGTGACCGAGGCGACCTTCGGCCTGCCGGTGTTCCGCCATCCCGACGACCGGGGCGAGGTCGCGGCCCTGCTGCGGTCGGTCGAGCAGTTCCCCGAGCGCAGCCACATCGTCGGCGCCTACGCCCTGGGCAAGGCCCAGCGGGTGATCCGCCTGCTGCGCGAAGCGGGCTGGGACCGGACCATCCATGTGCACGGGGCCATGGACCGGCTCAACCGCCTTTACGAGCGCCACGGCGTGGATCTCGGACCGCTGGCCCCGGCCACCACCGACACCAGGAAGAAGGACTTCGAGGGCGCGATCATCGTCGCCCCGCCCTCGGCCCTGGCCGACCGCTGGTCGCGGCGCTTCCCCGACCCGGTCGACTGCTTCGCCTCGGGCTGGATGCGGGTGCGGGCAAGAGCGCGCCAGCGCGGCGTCGAACTTCCGCTGGTCATCTCCGACCACGCCGACTGGGACGAGCTGACCGCCACCCTCGACGAACTGCGCCCCGGCGAGGTGTGGATCACCCACGGCCGCGAAGAGGCCCTGGAGCGCTGGTGCGAGCTGGAAGGCATCCCCGCGCGGGCGCTGCGGCTGGTGGGCTATGACGAGGAGGAGGGGGAGTAGGACGAATGGCGGCGCAAACTACAAAACGATGCCACTGGGTTTCGCAATCTTACCTTCGCACGTTTAGCGTCGAGGGGGATCGCAATCGTATTTGGCGATTCAGCAAAACTAGCGGCGATCCAGAGCTCAAACGGATCGACAAAGTCGCAGTGAAGCATCACCTATACGCACCGCTGGGTACAGATGGGAAACGTGATGATTCTCTTGAGAAAAAACTTGGTGATCTAGAGCAATGGTTCGGCCAACGCATGTGGCGCTTGCTCTGTAACGAAACAGTTGATTTGAACTGGAAACCACTGCGCAAGATGCTGGCCTTGATCGTGGCCACCACTTACGTGCGCAACCCGCTTCAATTCGACCGGTGGAAAAAAACGCACCGCCAGATGGTGGATCAGATTTCTGCTTTCGATGAATTGCCCACTCACATCACCATCGGTGGCGTGAGACGGGGAGTCGATCCGAGCGATTGGCCCACTTTTCAAAACGCCGGTGAAGAGGAAATGAAGGCTTCGTGGAATGCATATATCGCCAACGCTGGCGATATAGCGCCAAAACTTCTCGATATGCGTTACTCGATGCTTACCATGCGGCAGCCACTATTTATAACAACGGACAATCCGGTAGCTATCGCCCATCCATCGGGGACGTTTCGTGGCATCTCCGACCCTGGCACCGTAGTGTTACTTCCACTAAGCCCAACACGTGTCCTAAGGCTCGATAATGAGCACGACGAGCCGGATGGCGCCTACTACGATCAGGAGGAGGATGATCCGGCTGTGCTGAACATGACTCTCTGGCGAAACTCCATCGACTATATGTTCACTCATCGTCATCCTGACGAGGTGATGCGGGAATTCAGCGCGGAAGCGGACCGCATGGAGACTGATTGAGCCGCGAGATAGCGAAGAGTCTTCTTCACCTTGAAGGCGCAACGTATGAACGGCGTTGCCCCTACACCACCTTGAACGTCGCTCGCGCCCGAGCCACCGGCTTGTCGTCGGCGCGCACAGTGGCCTCGGCGTAGCAGATCGACTTGCCGGGCTTGATGAAGTCGGTGTCGAAGGCCAGCCACTGGCCCATCTGGGCAGCGGCCAGGTAGTCCAGGCCCAGGGACATGGTCACCAGGCCCCGGCTGGGGATCTTCAGCCGGCCCAGCATCACCCCGCACGACAGGCCCATGGCGTTGTCGGCCAGGGCCGCGATCAGGCCGCCGTGGGGATTGCCGCGCGAATTGGTGTGGGGCTCGCGCACCTGCACGGCCAGCACCCAGCGGTCCTCGCGGATGTCGGCGAAGATCGGTTCCCACGGCGCGGTCAGCGGACTCGTGCGCGGGTGGGGTGCGAAGGGCTCGGGCGGCTGGAACGTCATGTCGTCCTCCTGAAGCCGGATGCGAGGATTTAAACAGACGTTTGAATTGACGTCCAGCCTCGCGGCCGTGTTAGCCTCGTCTCTCGGATCGGGGGACCCGCATGGCCAAGCGCAACGGCGTCTTGAAGCTGAACGCCGACAAGGTGGTGCAGACGCTGGACCACCTGACGGCCCGCGTGGCCGAACGGTTTCCGGACTCGGGTCTGGCCGAGGTCTGCGGCCAGCTGGCGGCGACGGCCCGGGTCACCGCCCAGCGCGCCCATCGCCTGTCGCGGCCGTATCTGGGGCTGCGGACCCTGGTCGCCGCCATCGCCCTGACGGCGGTCGGGCTGGAGGCCATGCTGGTCGGGCGCCTGGACTGGCTGGACAGCCTGCGCAAGGCCGACACCCTGAACCTGGCCCAGGGACTGGAGCCGGTGATCAACCTGCTGCTGCTGTCGGCGGCGGCCATCTGGTTCCTGGTCTCGCTGGAGTCGCGGTGGAAGCGCTCGCGTGTCCAGAAGGCCCTGCACGAGCTGCGGTCGTTCGCCCACGTGATCGACATGCACCAGCTGACCAAGGACCCGACCCTGGTGCTGGGCCCGCGCACGCGCTCCTCGCCGGCCCGCGAGATGAGCCGCTTCGAACTGGCCCGCTACCTGGACTACTGCGCCGAGATGCTGGCCCTGGTCGCCAAGCTGGCCGCCCTCTATGCCGGCGAGAGCGACGACCCGACGGTGATCGCCGCGGTCAACGACATCGAGACCCTGACCTCGGACCTGGGCCGCAAGATTTGGCAGAAGATCATGATCCTGGGCCAGCTGGACGAGACGCGGGCGGGCTGACGCTTTAAAATTACGTCTGTCAATTTTATGCTGGCGTGCGTCGCGCGACCTGCTAGCGTGGCCGCATCGACCTCGTAGGGGATCCGCCATGCGCCTCGCCGTCCTGCTGACCGCAAGCCTCGTCCTGGCAGGGTGCGGCCGCCAGATCCCGGCCGACAAGTCTTATTCCGACGCGGCCGTGATGATGGAGGCGCCGTCGCCGGTGGCCGGTTCGGCGCGGCAAGCCGCCGAGGCCGCCAAGACGCCGACCGCCGCCGGCCCGATGATCGCCTACGACTATGCCGACACGATCTGGGCGCCCGCCGGCCGCATCAAGCCGCTGATGGACGCCCACCAGAAGGCCTGCGTCGCGGCCGGAACGGCCGACTGCCAAGTGATCGCCTCCAGCCGCGGCGGCGCGGAAGGCGGGGTGACGGAGGCGACGCTGTCGCTGCGGGCCTCGCCGGCCTGGATCGCCAGGCTGAGGGGCGGACTGGACGCCGACGCCAAGGCGGTGGGCGGCCGGGTCACCGACTCCCAGGTCACCAGCGAAGACCTCACTCGCTCCATCGTCGACGGCGAGGCCCGGCTGCGCGCCCAGACCACCCTGCGCGACCGCCTGCAGGCCCTGCTGGCCGACCGCCCCGGCAAGCTTTCGGAGCTGCTGGAGGTCGAACAGGAGCTGGCGCGGGTGCAGGGCGAGATCGATTCCGCCCAGTCGACCCTGGCGGTGATGAAGACCCGGGTCGCCACCTCGGCCCTGACCCTGCGCTACGAATCCGGCGCGGTGACCCGCCCGACCGGCGCCTGGGCGCCGCTGGCCCAGGCCCTGGCCGACATCGCCTCGATCCTGGCGCGGTCCCTGGCGGCCCTGGTGCTGTTCGTCGCCTGGGCCGCGCCCTGGCTCCTGGTGCTGGGCCTGGCGGTCTGGGTGCTGCGCAAGCGCCTGCCCCGCCTGCCCCGCAAGCCTCCGCCCGAGGAAACACCGCTCCCGTAGCGCCAAGGCCGTTTCGCGCGTTGAATGGCGACCATGCGCGCCTTCGCCCATCTTCTCGACCGGCTGTCCCTGACCGCCTCGCGCAACGCCAAGCTGACCCTGATCAAGGATTTCCTGCGCCAGACGCCCGATCCGGAGCGCGGCTGGGTGCTGGCGGCCCTGACCGGGGCGCTGTCGTTCAACGCCGCCAAGCCGGCCTTCATCAGGAAGGCCGTCGAGAGCCGGATGGACGCCCAGCTGTTCGCCTGGTCCTACGACTATGTCGGGGACCTGGCCGAGACCGTCGCGCTGGCCTGGCCGGAGCGGCCCGGCGCCAATCGCGAACCGGACCTTTCGGAGGTGGTCGAAGCCTTGCGCACCGCCTCGCGCGCCGAGGTCCAGCGGTTGATCGAGGGGTGGCTGGACGCGCTGGACGCCGACGGCCGCTGGGCGCTGCTGAAACTGATGACCGGCGGCCTGCGGGTGGGGGTCTCGGCGCGCCTGGCCAAGCAGGCCTGCGCCGATCTCGGCGGGGTCGAGATCGGGGCGGTCGAGGAAGTCTGGCACGCCATGGCCCCGCCCTATGGCGACCTCTTCGCGTGGCTGGAAGGCCGGTCCGAGCGCCCCTCGCCTGACGCGCCGGGACGCTTCCGGCCGGTGATGCTGGCGCAGGCGATCGACGAGGCGGTGGATTTCGGCAAGCTGAACCCGGCCGACTACGCCGCCGAATGGAAGTGGGACGGCATCCGCGTCCAGGCGGTCAGCGAGCGCGGCGAAAGGCGGCTCTACACCCGCACCGGCGACGACATCTCGGCTACGTTTCCCGACGTGCTGGAGGCCCTGACCTTCGAAGGCGCCATCGACGGTGAGCTGCTGGTGATGCGCGACGGCGCCGTGGCCAGTTTCGGCGATCTGCAGCAGCGGCTGAACCGCAAGACGGTGGACGCCAGGCAGCTGCGGGACTTCCCGGCGGGCATCCGCGCCTACGACCTCTTGCTGGACGGCGAGACCGACCTGCGGGGTCTGTCGTTCAGAGAGCGGCGCGAGCGGCTGGAGGCCTTCGTGGCGAAAGCGGCCAGCCCCCGCGTCGACCTGTCGCCGATCCAGCCGTTCGACACCTGGGAGGGCCTGGCCGCCCTGCGCGCCGATCCGCCCGACGGCGACCCGGCCATCGCCGAGGGGCTGATGCTCAAGCGCTGGGACAGCGTCTACGAGCCGGGCCGTCCCAAGGGCCCGTGGTTCAAGTGGAAGCGCGATCCCCGCCTGATCGACGCGGTGCTGATGTACGCCCAGCGCGGCCACGGCAAGCGCTCCAGCTTCTATTCCGACTACACCTTCGGGGTCTGGCGCGAGGACGAGACCGGGGCGCGCCATCTGACCCCCGTGGGCAAGGCCTATTTCGGCTTCACCGACGAGGAGCTGAAGCAGATCGACAAGTTCGTGCGCGACCACACCGTCGAGCGGTTCGGGCCGGTGCGCTCGGTGCGCGCCGACCAGGACTTCGGCCTGGTGTTCGAGGTGGCCTTCGAGGGCCTGCAACGCTCGACCCGCCACAAGTCGGGCGTGGCCATGCGCTTTCCGCGCATCAGCCGCATCCGCTGGGACAAGCCTTCACGGGAGGCGGACGAACTCGAGACCCTGGAGCGGATGCTGGATTAGTGGAACCCGGCCCCCTCGGCCGCCGGGGAGCCCGAGCCGGGGTGGAACATGCGGCCCTTCTCGGTGATCAGCACGGCGATCAGGCCGGCGATGCCGAAGCCCGCGAAGCCCAGGGTCAGGGGCACGGTGGTGCCGTCGAACAGCTGGCCGATGCAGAAGCCGAACAGGGCCCCGCCGATGGTGGTGATGAAGCCCTGCACCGAGGCCGCCGTGCCCGCCAGATGGCCCAGGGGCTCCATGGCGATCGAGCCGAAATTGCCCATCACCAGGCCGAAACAGAACATCATCCCCGCCTGCAGCAGCGAAAAGGTCCACAGGGTCTCGTGGCCGCTGACGGCGACGAAGGCGTGGACCACCGCGAAGGCGATATAGGCCACGAGGGCCGTGTGCGAGACCAGCCGCATGCCCAGCTTCTCGACGATGTGGGAATTGAGCAGGGACGAGACCGCGATGCCGCCGGCGATGGCCGCGAAGATCAGCGGGAAAGACCGGCCCG
Source organism: Caulobacter sp. GW821-FHT09B08 (assembly GCF_059418225.1). Classification (NCBI taxonomy): domain Bacteria; kingdom Pseudomonadati; phylum Pseudomonadota; class Alphaproteobacteria; order Caulobacterales; family Caulobacteraceae; genus Caulobacter; species Caulobacter sp. GW821-FHT09B08. The sequence continues at coordinate 1,095,418 of NZ_JBWKPL010000001.1, forward strand.
CGCCCAGCACGTCGACAAATACCTGCTGGGCCGAGTTGAGGAACCCGAACAGCCCGCCCAGCACCAGGGTGGCGGCCAGGGTGTAGCCCACGGCGATCCGGTCGGTCAGGCAGTCCTTGAACGCCGCCAGCACCGGACCAGCGGCCAGGGGCACGCGGTCTTCCGGATGCAGGGTCTCGGGCAGCTTCAGCGCCGCCCAGGCGATCACCGCCAGGCCGAACAGCGACAGCACCCCGAACACCCACGGCCAGGGCGCGACCAGCAGGATGGCCTGGCCCACCGACGGGGCGATGATCGGCACGCCCAGGAAGACGATGAACGACAGCGACATCACCCGCGCCATCTGCCGGCCGCTGTAGCAGTCGCGCACGATCGACACCGACAGCACCCGCGTGGCCGCCGCCCCGACGCCGCACAGGGCCCGCGCCGCCAGCAGCATCTCGAACGAGGTGGCGAAGGCGCAAGCCGCGGCGAACACCACATAGAGCCCCAGCCCGACCATCAGCACGGGCTTGCGCCCATAGCGGTCGGCCAGGGGGCCGTAGGCGATCTGGGCCACGCCGAAGCCCAGCAGATAGGCGGTCAGGATCCACTGGCGCTCGTTGGCCGAGGCGATGCCCAGGGCCTCGCCGATCTGCGGCATGGCCGGCAGCATGGAGTCGATGGCCAGGGCGTTGGTGGCCATCATTGCCGCGATCAGGGCGACGAACTGGCCGAACCCCATGCCGGCATGGGGCCGGGCGACGGCTTCTGGACTGGACGACATGACGCTCTCCACTGGGCCGGAAACGCCGAAGCGCCGGCGGGCGCGAGACGCGATGGGGGCATATAGGACGAGGCCGCCCGCTCGCCAAACCCCCAATGGCTCCCGCGCCTAGTCGGCGGCCATCCGGAACTGGATGCTCACGATCTGGTCATCCCCGACCTTGGCGGCCGCTTCCTGCGACTGGCCCACGCTGGCGACCCGCAACAGGGGCTGGGATCCGGTCTCGCCGGCCGGGACGTTGCGCAGGGTGGCCAGCATCGGCTGGGCGGCGGTCAGGCCGCGATGGAAGGCCACCGCGCGCTGCAGGGCCAGGGCGGCGGCCTGCTGGCCCTCGGGGGTGAAGGCGTCCAGGGCCGTCTGGCCGACCACATTGACCACCGCCAGCTTGGCGCCGCCCGGCTCGCAAGCCGCCGAGGCCGGAGCGCCGTAGCCCAGGCAAGGCAGGCGGCGCGCCAGGGTCTGCGCCACCTGGCCGGCGATCCTCTGGCCGTCGGGCGACAGGGTGGCCGTGCCCGGCAGGAAGATCTGGCCGGCCTTGAAGGCCAGGGTGTCGTTCGAGGCGGGGCCGGCGAGCGGGGCCTTGGCGTCGCGCAGGTCGGCCTCCAGCGACTCCAGCAGCAGGCGCTGGGCGTCGCCGGCCGAGACGGTCTGGGCGGCGGGCGACTTGGCCGGCGGCGAGAACGAGAAGCAGCGCCGCTCGCCCGGGGCGCCGTCGCCGCTCTCGCTGAGCACGGCCTCGGGCACGCACAGCACCCTGGCCTTGTAGTCGACCTGGATGTCGGCGTTGCGCGGCTGCAGCGCGGCGGCCTGGGTCAGCAGGACGGCGGTCTCCGGCTGTTTGGCCGTCTTCAGTCGGACGGTGGAGGCGCGGAACTCGAAGGCGAAATAGCTGAGCATGATGATGAAGATGAAGATCACCCCCACCATCATGTCGGTCATCGAGACGTAGTAGCTTTCGCCCTCCTCGACGTCGGCCGCGCGACCGCGCCTGCGTCGCATCAGGCCACATCCGCCGCGCGCGGAGCCGGGGCGGGCCGCCCGGCCAGGGCCGCCTCGATCCGGCCCAGCACCGCCAGCTGCTCCAGCATCACCTTCTCGGGCGGGGCAAAGCGAACGCAGGCGTCCAGCAGGGCGAAGAAGTGGGCCTCCAGCCCCTCGATGACCTGGCGGCGGCGGCGCGCGGCCAGGCGCAGGATGATCGAGGCCAGCACCCCGGCGATCGAGGTCCAGAACTTTGTGGCGGCGATGGTCAGCAGATGGACCAGCGCGCCCTGCATGGCCGCGCCGCCCGAACCGGCCGCGTCGGGGGCCATGGCGGCGGTGGCCTCGGTCAGGGCCGCCACGATGCCCATGAAGGTGATGACCAGGCCGATGGCCACCATCAGGTTGGCCCACCACTCCAGGGTCCGGGCCGGCGTGTCGGCATGGTCGAAGACATCGGCCGCGTGGACCGAGGCCGCCAGGCGTCCGTCCTCGGTGGGCGTCAGCTGGCTGCGATAATGGGCCCAGCCCAGCTCCAGCGCGGGGTGGGCGACGTCGCCGAGGCGCTTGTCGATGGCCGTGAAGTTCTCGGCGAAGGCCGCCTGGCGGTCGCCGCTCAGCCCGTCCAGCATCTCGGCGCGGCGGGTCAGGTCCTCGCGCAGGGAGGCGTATTCGAAGTGGCCCGACTGGACGATCAGTCCGATGGCGAAGACCAGGATGGCGCCGGCCATCATCAGGGCGGCGCCAGGCATGCTGAACACCGCCACCACGAACGACGTCACTGGATCGTGCATCTGAACCTTCTAAGCCGCGCGCGCCTCACCATACCGTCCGGTGAGGCGGGAATGCGGCGGGCTCAGCCGTTGAACGCCCGGATCGCGTCGATGATCCGCTGCTGGTCGTCCCGCGCCAGATAGGGGTGCATCGGCAGGGCCAGCACGGTCTCGGCCTTGGCCTCGGTGACCGGCAGGCCGCCGGCGCCGCGCGGGAAGGCGGCATAGGGCGCCTGCACGTGCATGGGCACGGGGTAGTAGACGGCCGTGGGGATGCCTTGCGTCTTCAGGTGGGCGGCCAGACCGTCGCGGTTGTCGTGCTCGATCACGTACTGGGCCCAGACCGAGACGCCGCCGTCGATGACCTTGGGCGTGGCGATCACCGCGCCCTCCAGGCCCTCGGCGTAGCGGTTCGCCACGACCTGCCGCAGGTCGATCTCTTCCTGGAAGATGGCCAGCTTCTCGATCAGGATCGCGGCCTGGATCGTGTCCAGCCGCGAATTCATGCCGATGCGGGTGTTCAGGTACTTGGTGTCGTGGTCGAAGGTGCGGCCCACTAGGTCGGGCGTTACGGCCTTGCCGTGCACCCGGTAGCTGTCCATCAGGTCCCACAGGGTCTGGTCGTTGGTCAGCACCGCCCCGCCGTCGCCGTAGCAGCCCAGCGGCTTGGCCGGGAAGAAGCTGGTGGTGGCGACGTCCGCCCAGTGCAGCGGGTGCTTGCCGTCCAGGGTGCAGCCGAAGCCCTGGGCGCTGTCGGATATCAGCTTCAGGCCTTCGCGGTCGCAGATGGCCTTGATGGCCGGATAGTCGGCCGGCTGACCGAACAGGTCGACGGCGATCACCACCTTGGGCGTCAGCTTGCCCTCGGCCTTTACGCCGGCGATGGCCGCTTCCAGCCTGGCGGGGTCGAGGTTGAAGGTGTCGGAGAGCACATCGACGAATACCGGCGTGGCGCCGACCCACGGCACGACTTCGGGCGTCGCCGCGAAGGTGAAGGACGGGCAGAACACCGCGTCGCCGGGACCCACGCCCCAGGCCATCAGCGGCAGGGCGATGGCGTCGGTGCCGTTGGCGCACGAGAGAGCCAGCTCGGCCTGGCCGAACGCGGCCAGCTTGGCCTCGAACTCGCGCACCTGCGGGCCCATCACATAGGCGCCGCTGTCGAGCACGGCGGCGATCGCCGTGTCGATCTTGTCGCGGATCCGGCGCTGCTGCGCGGCGAGGTCGATGAAGGACATGCTCATGGGCGGCGCTCTTAGAGGCGGTTTGCGACGGTTTCGAGCCAATTGATGTAACCGAGTGTTTCTCCGGAACGAAGCGTGGCCGTCCAAGGAACGGCGCGGAAGCTGGTTCGTTGACGGCTTGGCGCGGGGGCGCCATCGAGAGACGCATGCAGACCAAGCCGAACGCCGTACCGTCCGACATCACCCTTCCCTCGCTCGCCAACGTGAAAGCCGACGAGACCATGTTCGGGCATTTCCTCGACTGGCTGGGCAAGGTGGCGGTGAACCTGGTGGTCGCCGCCCTGATCCTGGCCTTCACCTTCTGGGTGGCGGGCAAGCTGGCGGGGGTGGCCAGGCGGGCGCTGGGCCGCGTCCATCGCAAGAACCCCGACCCGACGCTGGAGAGCTTCCTGTCGTCCCTGGTGCGCTACGCCGTGGTGGCCGTGGGCCTGGTGGCGGTGCTGCAGCAGCTGGGCGTGCAGGCCACCTCGATCATCGCGGTGCTGGGCGCGGCCTCGCTGGCTATTGGCCTGGCCCTACAGGGCGCCCTGTCGAACGTGGCGGCGGGGGTGATGATCCTGCTGTTCCGTCCCTACAAGGTGGGCGACGTGATCGAGACCTCGACCCGCAACGGCACGGTCAAATCGCTGGACCTGCTGTTCACCGAGATCGCCACGCCCGACAACGTCAAGGTGATGATCCCCAACAGCAAGGTGTTCGGCGACGTCATCCTCAACTACTCCACCCACCGCACGCGACGGGCCGACGTGGTGTTCAAGGTGCCGCTGAAGACCGACCTGGTGGCCGTGCTGCAGAAGATGCGCGAGCGGGCCGAGGGCGATCCGCGGGTGCGCAAGGAACCGGCGGTGATGATCGAGGTCGTCGATCTCTCCGAAGCCTTCGCCCAGGCCGCCATCCGCGTCTGGACGGCCAAGGAGGACTACGGCCCGGTGAAGACCGACCTGATGCTGGCCGCCCACCTGTGGGCCGAGGACCCGACGCGGGAGCTGCCGCCGCCGCGCAAGTCCAAGGCCCCGGACCCGTCGCCGGCCATGCCGGGCGACAAGGACCATCACCTGTTCAGACTCCCAAAGCCTCGGACAGGTCGGCGATCAGGTCGTCGCAGTCCTCAATCCCCACCGAAAGCCGAATGAGCGTATCGGAGATGCCCAGCGCCGCGCGCTGATCGGCCGGGATCGAGGCGTGGGTCATGATGGCCGGATGCTCGATCAGGCTCTCCACCCCGCCCAGGCTTTCCGCGAGCGTGAACAGGCGCGTGCGCTCCAGCATCCGCTTGGCGGTGTTCACATCGCCCTTCAGCTCCACCGAGATGATGCCGCCGAAACCGCCGTGCATCTGGCGCTTGGCCAGCTCGTGCTGCGGATGGCTGGGCAGGCCCGGATAGATCACCCGCTCGACGTCCTTGCGGGTCGACAGCCACTTGGCGATGGCCAGGGCGCTGTCGCAGGCTCGCTGCATGCGCAGGGCCAGGGTCTTGACGCCGCGCAGGGCCAGGAAGCTGTCGAACGGCCCCAGCACCCCGCCCACGGCGTTCTGCAGGAACTTCAGCTTGTCGGCGATCTCGGCGTTCTCGCCGACCACCGCCACGCCGGCCACCACGTCGGAGTGGCCGTTCAGGTACTTGGTGGCCGAATGCATCACCACGTCGAAACCCAGCTCCAGCGGCCGCTGGACATAGGGGCTGGCGAAGGTGTTGTCGGCCACGGTGATCAGGCCGTGCTTCTTGGCCAGGGCCGCGATCCCCGACAGGTCGGCCAGACGCAGCATCGGATTGGTCGGGGTCTCCACCCAGATCATCTTCGTCTGCGGCGTGATGGCCGCCTCGATGGCCGCCAGATCGCCCATGTCGACGAAGCTGAAGGTCAGGCCGGCCGAGCGCTTGCGCACCTTGTCGAACAGCCGGAACGAGCCGCCGTAGAGGTCGTCGCTGGCGATCACGTGGGCGCCGCTGTCGAGGATTTCCAGGATCGTCGAGGCCGCCGCCAGGCCCGAGGCGAAGGCGAAACCAGCCGTGCCGCTCTCCAGATCCGCGATGGACCGCTCGAAGGCGAACCGCGTCGGGTTATGGCTGCGGCTGTACTCGAAGCCCTTGTGCTCGCCGGGACTGGACTGGACGTAGGTCGAGGTCGCGTAGATCGGCACCATCACCGCCCCCGTCGTCGGGTCGGGAAACTGGCCGCCATGGATCGTGCGGGTGGCGAAGGCCAGGCGGTTCTTGCCAGGGATGTCGGTCATGCGGACGGCTTTCAGGCGAGGATTCAGGTTCTGTTGTGAGGGAGATCCCTCAGGATGTCTTGGAGATCCCGCGCGCCGTGAAGGATACGCAAGATAGCCGGCGGCCGTTGGGACGCATCATAGACCGCGACGTACGAGAAGCCGGAGACAACCACGAACCTATAGGGCGGCGAAGCCAGTTCCAGGCGCTCGACGCCGATCTCCGGAAATTCTCCGATCCGTCGGGCGATCGCCTCCACTGCTCTGGGAAAGCGGCGAGCGGCCGAAACATTGTCCTGAGCGATGACGCGCACGGCGTTTCGCATGTCGCGTCGCGCGCCTGAGGCCAGGATGGCGGGCGGCATCTATTCGGCTGCGGCCTTGGCTTTCTCTGCCTCGACCGCATCGATGATCGCGTCCATTTCGGCCACGACCTCTTCGATTGTGAAATAGCCGTCGCGTTCGGCCTCCTCTTCGGCCTCCTTCAGCATCGCCATGAACGCCGCCTTGCGAGCGTCCTGATCCTGAAGAAGCTGAAGGCCAGAACTCACGACCTCGCTGGCGTCGCGATAACGGCCGTCGGCGATGCTGTCTTGGACGAAGGCTTCAAGCGCGGGCGTCAATTCGACTTTCATGATCACACGACCCTCGGCTGTATCGTCGACGCCCACAGCATGACTCCGCGAGAACAAATCCGCAACACCTACGCGCTCAGCCGCAAGTGGTTGATCAGGTCCACCCGCGTGATCACCCCCACGAATTCCTCGCCGTCGCAGACCAGGGCCACCTCGTCGCGGTCGAAGACGTCGGGCAGGGCGTCGACGCCCTGGGTCGACTGCAGGGTGTTGAGCGCCTTGGTCATGGCCGCCCCGACCAGGGTCTTGAACTTGGGACCGCGATCGTCGTCCTCCACGCCCTCGACGGCGGCCAGGATGTCGCTCTCATCGAGAATGCCCACCAGCTTGCCGTGGTCGACCACCGGCAACTGGCTGATGTCGGACGAGCGCATGCGGTTGTAGGCGGTCAGCAGGGTATCGTCGGGCCCGATGGCCACCACCCCGCCGTCGGCGTAGCGCTTGGCGATCAGGTCGCGCAGGTCGCCGTGCAGCTCGCGCTGGTCGAAGCCATGGGCGGCCAGCCACATGTCGTTGAACATCTTGGTCAGGTACTTGGCGCCCGTGTCGCAGACCAGGGTCACCACCCGCTTCGGCTCGGTCTGGGCCTGGCAGTAGCGCAGGGCCGCCGCCAGCAGGGTGCCCGAGGACGAGCCGGCCAGCACGCCTTCCTTGCGCAGCAGCAGGCGGGCGGTGTCGACGCTCTCGCGGTCGCTGATCGAATAGGCCTTCTTCACGAAGTCCATCTGGGCGTTGACCGGGATGAAATCCTCGCCGATGCCCTCGACGATCCACGACCCGGCCTCGCCATAGGTCCCGGTCGCCACGTAGTCGCAGAGGATCGAGCCGACCGGGTCGGCCAGCACCATCTCCGTCTTCGGCGAGTGCTTGGCCATAAACCGACCGATGCCGGTCAAGGTGCCGCCCGAGCCGACGCCCACGACCACCGCGTCGATGTCGCCGCCCATCTGCTCGAAAATCTCGGGACCGGTCGTGGTCTCGTGGGCCAGCGGATTGGCCGGGTTCTCGAACTGGTTGGCGTAGAGCGCGCCGGGGATCGACTGGGCCAGGGTCTGGGCCATGTCCTGGTAGTATTCCGGATGGCCCTTGCCGACGTCGCTGCGGGTCAGGCGCACGTCCACGCCCATGGCCCGCAGGTGCAGGATCTTCTCGCGCGCCATCTTGTCGGGCACGATCAGGATCAGCTTATAGCCCTTCAGGGTGGCCACCTGGGCCAGGCCCAGGCCCGTATTGCCGGCGGTGGCTTCGATGATCGTGCCGCCCGGCTTGAGGCTGCCGTCCGCCTCGGCCGCCTCGATCATCGAGCGCGCCACCCGGTCCTTGATCGAGCCGCCGGGGTTCTGGTTCTCCAGCTTCAGGAACAGTCGGCACGGCCCCGTGTCGAGGTTGCGGACCTCCATCATCGGCGTGCGGCCGATCAGGTCGAGCGCGGAAGCGGCAACCGGAGGAAGGGCGGATTTGGGGTCGTTCATGGCGCAACTCGGCGACGGAGAGAAACGATCTCCCTATCTAGGCCGGTTTTGTGAAAGCGCAAACGCCGTTACGCCAGCTAGGCCGCGGCGGCGCCCAGACTCCATTCGCGGGCGAACTTGCGGCTGACCACCGCGTCCTCGAACACCACCTTGCGCCGCTCGCCGGGCTGTTCCGGCGCGACGTCCGGGTCGTTGTGGATCATCACGAACGGGAAGCCGTTGCGGGCCAGGAATTCCCGCACGAAGACCGAGAAGCGCAGGGCCTCCTCGGCGGAAGCGATGCAGATCTCGACGGCGATGTCGGCGGCTTTCATGGGCGCGCTCCACAAGGATACTGGGAGCTTAACGCGCCAGTTCGCAAATGCGAACAAACTTAGCAGGTGCAAAATGCAAACGGCCCCGGATTGCTCCGGGGCCGCGCAGGAAATGAAGAGGCTTCGCCTTCCTAGAGGATCGACTGCCCCGTGCCGGCCCAATCCTTCAGGAACTGCTCCAGGCCCTTGTCGGTCAGCGGGTGCTTGAAGAGGTCGGAGAAGGTGGCCGGCGGGATGGTCACCACGTCGGCGCCGACGATGGCGGCTTCCTTGACGTGGGTGGCGTTGCGGATCGAGGCGGCCAGGATCTCGGTCTCGTAGCCGTAGTTGTCGTAGATCGCGCGGATGTCGCGGATCAGGTCCATGCCGTCGAAGCCGTAGTCGTCCAAGCGGCCGATGAACGGCGAGACGTAGGTCGCGCCGGCCTTGGCGGCCAGCAGGGCCTGGGTCGGCGAGAAGCACAGGGTGACGTTGGTCGAGATGCCCTCGCCGGCGAAGGCGGCGCAGGCGATCAGGCCGTCGCGGGTCAGGGGGATCTTCACCACCACGTTGGGGGCGATCGAGGCCAGCTTCTTGCCCTCGGCGACCATGGCCTCGTGGGTGGTGGCGGCCACTTCGGCGCTGATCGGGCCGGGCACCAGGTCGCAGATCTCGGCGATCACCTCGAGCATCGGGCGGCCCGACTTGGCGATCAGGGTCGGGTTGGTGGTCACCCCGTCCACGAGGCCCGTGGAGGCCAGGTCGGCGATGACCTTGGTGTCGGTGCTGTCGAGGAAGATCTGCATGGCGCTGTGCTTCGCTAGAATTTCGGGGGCAGGTCATTTATCCGCCCGGGGCTTCGGAGCCAAGTCGGGAAAAGTCCCGACCCGCTCGGGCATTGGTTTGGGGCCAAGGCTTGGCGAAGCACGCCGCGACCGCCTAGAACGGCCCGGCCGTCTCCAAGGGACCGATACCATGACCGACGACTTCGCCCGCCTCGTCCGCCTGCGCGACACGCTCAAGGCCTGGGCGCTGGACCACGCCTTCCCGCTGTGGTGGGAGGTCGGGGCCGACAAGGTCAATGGCGGCTTCTTCGAGAAGATCGCCCTGGACGGAACGCCGGTCGAGGCGCCGCGCCGGGCGCGGGTGCAGCCCCGGCAGATCTATTCCTACGCCGCCGCGGGCCTGCTGGGCTGGCAAGGGCCGTGGAAGCAGGCCCTGGAGCACGGGCTGGACTTCTATCTGAGCAAGTACCGCCGCCCCGACGGCTTCATGCGCACCCTGGTGGCCAGCGACGGCGCGCCGCTGGACGACAAGGTCGATCTCTACGACCAGGCGTTCGGCCTGTTCGGCCTGGCCATGGCCCATTCGGTGCTGCCCGAGCGCGAAGACGTGACCAGCCTGGCCACGGACCTGCGCGCGGCTCTGTACGCCACGCTGAAGCACCCTGTCGCGGGTTTCGAGGAAAGCGTCCCGCGCAGCCTGCCGCTGCTCTCCAACCCGCACATGCACCTGTTCGAGGCCAGCTTGGCCTGGATCGAAGCGGGCGGCGACGCGGGCTGGCGCACCCTGGCCGACGAGATCGCGCAGTTGGCTCTCACCAAGTTCATCGACCCCGTGACCGGCGGCCTGCGGGAATATTACGACGGCGACTGGAACCCGGCGCCGGGCGTCCAGGGTCGGATCCTCGAGCCCGGCCACCAGTTCGAATGGGCCTGGCTGCTGCTGCGCTGGGGCAAGCTGGCCGGGCGCGACGACGCCACTTCGGCGGCGCTACAGATGATCGAGATCGGCCAGGGTCCGGGCGTGGACCCCAAGCGCGGCGTGGCGATCTTCGCCCTGCTGGACGACATGAGCGTGCATGACGACATCGCGCGCCTGTGGGCCCAGACCGAGCAGATCAAGGCCGGCGTCCAGGCCGCCCGGGTCACCGGCGATCCGCGCTGGTGGACCACCGCCGCCGACGGCGCCGAGGCTCTGCTGAAGTATTTCGACACCCCGGTGAAGGGGCTGTGGCGCGATAAGCTGCAGGCCGATGGAAGCTTCGTCGACGAAGCCGCCCCGGCCAGCTCGTTCTACCACATCGTCTGCGCCATCCTGGAGCTGGACCAGGCGGTCAACGCCACGTCGTGACCAGGAGGGTCGCGGCCGTCGCGGCCGTGACGAGGATCGGCGCGGCCGGCTCCAGGCGCTCGCCGACGGCCCAGGTCCGGTCATCGCCCCGCAGGGCGCCGCCCAGCACCTGCACGCTGGCGACCGGCAGGGTGGCCGTCGCCCCGGCGGCCAGGCGCCAGAGCTCGACCCCGGCCTGATCGGTCTGGGCCACCGGCTGGCGCTCGACGCCGCCGGCGATGGTGGTCGGGTGACGGTGGGCCAGGTCCCGGCCCCGGGCCTTCAGGCCGTCGACCAGCGCCTTGACCGACTGGGCGTCGTCGCGGCGGCAGACCAGCACCGCGTCTGGCTCGGCCACGATCATCAGGTCGTGCACGCCGATGGCCCCGACGAAGGGACCCGTCGAACGGGCCAGGACGCCGGTGGTCTCCACCAGGGTCACGTCGCCCTGGGCGGCGTTGCCGGCCCCGTCCTGGGGCGAGGCGCCCCAGATGGCGTCCCAGGCCCCCAGGTCGGACCAGTCGAAGGCCGCCGGCACGACCGCCGCCTTGTCGGTGCGCTCCATCACCGCATAGTCGATCGAGATGCTGGCGGCGCGGGCGAAACCCGCCGCGTCCAGCCGCGTCAGGCCCGGCTCGGCGACGGCGTCGGCGAAGGCCGCGCGGACCCCTTCGGCCACGCTGGGCTCCAGGCGTTCCAGCTCGCTCAGCAGGGTCGCGGCCTTGAAGGCGAAATTGCCGCTGTTCCACAGATAGCCCTCGGCCACATAGCGGCGGGCGGTCTCCAGGTCGGGCTTCTCGACGAAGGCGGCGACCTGGAACACCCCCGCGCCCGCCGGCTTGCCGGGGCGGATGTAGCCGAAGCCCGTGGCCGGACCGGTGGGCTGGACGCCGAAGGTGACGATCAGGCCCTGCTCGGCGGCGGTGGCCGCCACCCGGGCCGCCTGGCGGAAAGCCTCGGGCTCGCCGACATGGTGGTCGGCGGCCAGCATCAGCATCACGCCGTCCGGGTCCAGCCGCTCGACATGGACGGCGGCGGCGGCCACGGCGGGCGCCGAATTGCGGGCCTGGGGCTCGACCAGCACCGTGATCGCCGCCTCGACCTCCTCGGCCTGCTGGCGGACCATCTCGACCATGGCCGCGCCGGTGACCACGACGATGTCGCGCGTCCCGGCCAGGTCGCGCACCCGCAGCAGGGTCTCCTGGAAGCTGGAATAGGCGCCCAGCAGCCGCAGGAACTGCTTGGGACGGTCGGGCCGCGAGGCGGGCCACAGGCGGGCGCCGGAGCCGCCGCACAGGATGACGGGGAAGATGGCGGTCACGAGATTTCCCGCGCCGGGGCGTCGCTGAACGCCATCATGCCTGTTTCGAGCACAACAAACCTCGAGATCGCCCGTGGGCCTACGAAAGTTGCGTTAAAACTGAAGTTGCGTAAAAACTCAAGTCGGGGTTCCGGCGCGCAGTTCCGCCAGCCAGGTGTCGGCCGAGGCGTCGGACGGCATGCGCCAGTCGCCGCGCGGCGACAGGGCCCCGCCCGACGAGATCTTCGGCCCGTTGGGGATGGCCGAGCGCTTGAACTGGTTGGCGAAGAACCGCTTGAGGAACAGCTCCAGCCAGCGCTTGATCTCGGCCAGGTCATAGGCCCGCCGCGCCGTCTCCGGCGTGCCGACCGGCCAGGCGCCGGCCGCCGCGTCGTGCCAGGCGCTCCAGGCCAGGAAGGCGATCTTGGACGGCGCCATGCCGTAGCGGGTCATGTAATAGAGGTTGAAGTCCTGCAGGGCGTAGGGGCCCACGAAGCTCTCGGTGGCCTGCACCTGCTCGCCCGGCACCAGTTCCGGCGAGATCTCGGTGGCCAGGATGTCTTCCAGCAGATCGCCCGTGGCTTCGTCCACGTCGCCCGAGGCGGCCACGAAGCGGATCAGGTGCTGGATCAGGGTCTTGGGCACGCCGCTGTTGGGGTTGTAGTGGCTCATCTGGTCGCCGACGCCGTAGGTGCACCAGCCCAGGGCCAGTTCCGACAGGTCGCCGGTGCCCACCACCAGGGCGCCGTTGTGGTTGGCCAGGCGGAACAGATAGTCGGTGCGCAGCCCCGCCTGGACGTTCTCGAAAGTGACGTCATAGACCGGCTCGCCCCGCGAATAGGGGTGGTCCAGGTCCTTCAGCATCTGCAGGGCGGCGGGGCGGATGTCGATCTCGTCGGCGCCAGCGCCCATGGCCTTCATCAATGACCAGGCGTTGGACTTGGTGCGGTCGGAGGTGGCGAAGCCCGGCAGGGTGTAGGCCAGGATATTGCCGCGCGGCAGGCCCAACTGGTCCATGGCCTTGGCGGCGACGATCAGGGCGTGGGTCGAGTCGAGGCCGCCCGAGACGCCGATCACCAGCTTCTTCAGGCCCGAGGCCTCGAGGCGCCGAGCCAGGCCCTGGACCTGGATGTTGTAGGCCTCGTAGCAGTTCTCGGCCAGCTTGGCCGGGTCTGACGGGGTGAAGGGGAAGCGCTCGATCTTGCGCTTGAGGGCCAGGTCGCCGGCGGGCGGCGTGAAGTCGAAGGTCGCGATCCGGAACGGCGCAGCGGGCGGGGCCAAGGCCGCGGCGTCGCCGAAGCTGACCACCCGCATGCGCTCCTGGCGGATGCGGCCGACATCGACGTCGGCCATGGCCATCACCGGTCCCGTGGCGAAGCGCGGGCTTTCGGCCAGCAGCTCGCCCAGCTCGTGGATGTCGACATGGCCGTCCCAGGCCAGGTCCGTCGAGCTCTCGCCCGCCCCGGCCGCCGAATAGACATAGGCCGCGATGGCCCGGGCCGACTGGCTGGCGCACAGCAGGCGGCGGGTCTCGGACTTGCCGATGGTGATGTTGCTGGCCGACAGGTTCAGCAGGATCTCGGCCCCGGCCAGGGCCTGGGCGGTGCTGGGCGGGGTGGGCGTCCAGACGTCCTCGCAGATCTCGACGCCGACGGTGAAGGCCGTCGGGCCGTTACCCCGGAACAGGACGTCCGTCCCGAACGGCACCGTCTGGCCGGCCAGGTCCAGGGTGCGGCCGACGACGCCCGCGCCCGGCGTGAACCAGCGGCGCTCGTAGAACTCGCGATAGTTGGGCAGGAAGCTCTTGGGGACCACGCCCAGCACCCGGCCGCCCTGGATCGCGACCGCGGTATTGTAGAGCCGGCCGCCGTCGCGCAGCGGCGCGCCGACCACCAGTAGGGGCGCAAGATCGGCGCTGGCCTCCGCCAGGGTCGTGATCGCCGCCTCGACGGCGTCCAGCAGGGCGTCCTGTTGCAAGAGGTCGTCGATGGTGTAGCCGGTCAGGCCCAGCTCGGGCAGGACAAGCACCGCCACCCCCGCCGCATGGGCCTCGCGCGCCAGGGCCAGGACGCTCTGCGCATTGGCCGCCGGGTCGGCCAGCCTGACCTTCGGGACCGCTGTGGCGACCCGAACGAACCCATGACGATAAGGCGAGAAGAACGACGGAGAACTCAAGAGACCCGGCCTTTCGAGGTTATGCTAAAAGTGAGCATAAGTCTGTCTTCAGCTATAACGCCTCCGGACGTTGTTGCATAGCGCCCACGCGGCGCGCCCGGTAGAACCGCAGGCCCGCCTGCCGGGTTGACCCACGGGGGGCATCGTGCGACCTGCCGCCTCGCGCAGCCCCGCAAAACATTAGAACAAGACGGAAATCCCATGCCCGTTTCGCCCATCAAGATGGCCGACGCGATCCGCGTCCTTTCGATGGACGCGGTCCACAAGGCCAAGTCCGGACACCAGGGCATGCCGATGGGCATGGCCGACGTGGCGACGGTTCTGTGGGGCAAGTTCCTGAAGTTCGACGCCGCCAAGCCCGACTGGGCCGACCGCGACCGCTTCGTGCTGTCGGCCGGCCACGGCTCGATGCTGCTCTATTCCCTGCTGCACCTGACCGGCTTCAAGGCCATGACGATGGCGCAGATCGAGAACTTCCGTCAGTGGGGTTCGCTGACCCCCGGCCACCCCGAAGTGCACCACACCCCGGGCGTGGAGACCACCACCGGTCCGCTGGGCCAGGGCCTGGCCACCGCCGTCGGCATGGCCATGGCCGAGGCTCACTTGGCCTCGCGCTTCGGCAAGGACATCGTCGACCACCGCACCTGGGTGATCGCCGGCGACGGCTGCCTGATGGAGGGCGTCAGCCACGAGGCCATCAGCCTGGCCGGCCGCCTGAAGCTTTCGAAGCTGACCGTCCTGTTCGACGACAACGACACCACCATCGACGGCGAGGCCACCATCGCCGAGACCGGCGACCAGCTGCTGCGCTTCAAGGCCGCCGGCTGGGCGGTCAAGGCCGTCGACGGCCACGACCACGCCAAGATCGCCGCGGCCCTGCGCTGGGCCACCAAGCAGGACCGCCCGACCCTGATCGCCTGCAAGACCCTGATCTCCAAGGGCGCGGGTCCCAAGGAAGGCGACCACCACAGCCACGGCTACACCCTGTTCGACAAGGAAATCGCCGACGCCCGGGTCGCCATGGGCTGGGACGCCGCGCCGTTCACCGTGCCCGACGACATCGCCAAGGCCTGGAAGGCCGTCGGCCGTCGCGGCGCCCGCGTGCGCAAGGCCTGGGACGCGGCACTGAAGACCAACGCCAACGCCGCCGAGTTCGAGCGCGCCATGGCCGGCAAGCTGCCCACCGGCGCCTTCGACAAGCTGACCGCCTACACGGCCTCGGCCGCCGAGGCCAAGCCGAACAACGCCACCCGCGTCCACTCCGGCGCGGCCCTGGACCAGCTGATCCCGGCCATCCCGGAAATGATCGGCGGCTCGGCCGACCTGACCGGCTCGAACAACACCTTGGTCAAGGGCATGGGCGCGTTCGACACCCCCGACTACGCCGGCCGCTACGTCCACTACGGCGTGCGCGAGTTCGGCATGGCCGCGGCCATGAACGGCATGTCCCTGCACGGCGGCGTGATCCCCTATTCGGGCACCTTCCTGGCCTTCGCCGACTACAGCCGTCCGGCCATCCGCCTGGGCGCCCTGATGCAGGCGCGCGTCATCCACGTGATGACCCACGACTCCATCGGCCTGGGCGAAGACGGCCCCACCCACCAGCCGGTCGAGCAGGTCGCGTCCCTGCGCGCCATGCCCAACCTCCTGGTCTTCCGTCCGGCCGACGCCGTGGAAGTGGCCGAGTGCTGGAAGATCGCCCTGGAACACGACGCCCAGCCGTCGGTCATGTGCCTGTCGCGCCAGAAGGTGCCGGCCGTGCGGGGCAGCGCCTCGGAGAACCTGTCGGCCAAGGGCGCCTACGAGCTGCTGGCCGCCGAGGGCGGCGAGGCCCAGGTGACGATCTTCTCGTCGGGCACGGAAGTCTCGGTGGCCGTGGCCGCCCGCGACATCCTGCAAGCCCAGGGCAAGCCGACCCGCGTGGTCTCCACCCCGTGCTGGGACCTCTTCGAGCTGCAGAGCGACGCCTACAAGGCCTCGGTCATCGGCAAGGCCCCGGTCCGCATCGCCGTCGAGGCCGCCGTCCGCATGGGCTGGGAGCGCTTCATCGGTGAGGACGGCAAGTTCGTGGGCATGACCCACTTCGGCGCCAGCGCCCCGTACGAGCGCCTCTACAAGGAGTTCGGCATCACCGCCGAGGCCGTGGCGGCCGCCGCCGGCTGATCCCCGCCTAGGGCTGGGGATCCCTCGGGGTCCCCAGCAGGCCGTGCAGCAGGCCGCGATAGGCCTCAGGGCCAAACAGCGTCTCGGCCCGGGTCCGCGCCCGCGCGCCAAGGGTCGTGCGGTGCTCGGCGTCGGCGATCAGGGCGGCCAGCGCCGCCGCCGCCGGCTCGACCCGGGGCCAGGCCCAGCGCCCGCCCTTGTAGAGCCCCTGGGGATCGCGAGTCGGCCGCAGGTCGTAGGGCACCAGGACCGAGGTCTCGTCGGTCATGAAATCCAGATTGCCCGACCAGCCGGTGGCCACCACGGGCTTGCCGGCCAGCATGGCGCGGGCCAGCAGCAGGCCGAAGCCCTCGGCCCGGTGCAGGGACAGGACGATGTCGGCGCTGGCGATCAGGCCAGACATCTCCGCATCGCTCAGCGACGCCTCCAGCAGCCGCACATTGGCCGGCGCCCGGGCCCGCAGCGCGGCCAAGGCCGCCGGATCGCGCCCGCCGCCCACCACCTTGCAGACCATCAGGCTTTCCGGGCCGTCCTGAGCCGCAGCCAGGCGGAACGCTTCCAAGGCCTCGTCGGGGTTCTTGCGGGCGAAGGTCGAGCCGACGTCGAAGCTGGTCAGCACCACCACCGCGTCTTGCGGCAGGTCGAAGCGGGCGCGGTCGGGCGGGGCCACGGCTAGCTCGTGCACCGGATGGGGCGCCACCCGCACGCGCACGCGGGCCGGGGCGCGGGCCCGCACGGCCCGGGCGGTGAACTCCGACGGGCACCAGACCTCGTCCAGCAGGTGGAAGGCCGGATCCCAGGCGGCCGGCAGAGCCTCCAGCTCCCAGGCCCAGTAGCCGATGGTCCAAGGGGCGGCGAACGGCGCCTCGCCCTGGGTCACCGCCAGGTGCAGCAGCTCGGGACCGTTCAGGTGAAAGATCGTGACGTCGGGCGCGCCCGAGGCGCCAGGTGGGACGTCCAGCTGGGGCTCGCGCCCGA
The DNA here is from genome assembly GCF_059418225.1 of Caulobacter sp. GW821-FHT09B08. Lineage (NCBI taxonomy): Bacteria > Pseudomonadati > Pseudomonadota > Alphaproteobacteria > Caulobacterales > Caulobacteraceae > Caulobacter > Caulobacter sp. GW821-FHT09B08. The sequence goes on from NZ_JBWKPL010000001.1 coordinate 1,112,524, forward strand.
ACAGCGGCGCCAGATCGGTGCGGATCACCGCGTAGCCGGCGTCCTCGAGGGCGGCGGCGGCCAACCTGGCCCCCTCCCCCACGCCGATGATCTGGCTGAGCAGGCCGGCCACCTCGACGGTCCGGACCGGACCGCCGGGGCGGGCGGCGCGCCCCCGGCCGATGGCCTTGGCCTTGCGGGCCTGCATCCATCGGGCCGCGGGGCGGCGAAGCGCGTCGGGCGCGGCGCGGCGCCAGAGACTGGCGGCGGCCGACAGGAGACCCGGCGCGCCCATGACCGGTCTAGACGTTGGCGAAGCGCGAGTTGCGCAGCATGGTGTAGCCCTTGATCAGCTCGGCGATGCCGGCGTCCAGGGTCCAGTCCGGCGACCAGCCGGTCGCTTCCAACTTCTCGTTCGAGACGATGTAGTCGCGCTTGTCCGGATCCTCGCCGATCGGGGCCTCGACATAGACGAAGTTGGGCAGCTGGCGCTGGATGCGCTCGCACAGCTCCAGCTTCGACAGGTTCGCCGACGACAGGCCCATGTTGTAGGCCTCGCCGCGCATGGCGTCGAAGTTGTCGATGGCGTGGATGAAGCCCTTGGCCACGTCGCGGATGTGGATGAAGTTGCGCTTGAAGTGGCCTTCGAAGATCAGCACGGCGCGGTCGTTCAGGGCGCGGTAGGTGAAGTCGTTGACCAGCAGGTCGATGCGCATGCGCGGGGCCATGCCGAACACGGTGGCCAGGCGCACGGTCACGCCGCGGCCCGAACCCAGCACGGCCTTCTCGGCCTCGCACTTGGTCACGCCGTACAGCGAGATCGGGTTCAGCGGGGTTTCCTCGGTGCAGAACTTCCCGGCCTCGCCGACGCCGTAGCCGGAATTGGTGGTGGGATAGACGATCCGCTGGTCGCCGCTCGAACGCTTGACCAGGGCCTCGACGGCGTCCTGGTTCAGGGTCTGGGCGCCGATCGCGTCTTCCTTGCACAGCGGCGCGCCGACCAGGGCGGCCAGCGGGATCAGCACGTCGTGCTTGGGCACCAGGTCGTCGAGGATGCGCTCGTCGCGGGCGTCGCCCTTGATCGGCTTGAAGCCGTCATAGCGGCAGGCGGCCGACAGTTCGGTGCCGCCGGCCTTGAACGTGTCCAGGACCGTGACCTCGTGACCCAGTTCCAGCAGTTGGGGGACCAGGGTGGAGCCGATGTAGCCGGCGCCGCCGGTGACCAGAATTTTCATCAAGGAATCCCGAGTTAAAGACGCGTCAGCTACGCTCATGAATGGGTGGGTCTATAGCCGAGCCTGGGCGAAATGGACAACCGCGCTGATGCATCCCTGGGTGGCTCATGCGTCCAGGGCGTCGGCGACCGCGCGGGCCAGGGAGGGCGAGGAGGTCAGGCCCGGCGATTCGATGCCGAACATCTGGACGAGCCCCGTCACGCCGTGGTCGGCGGGACCGTCGATGACGAAATCTGCGGTCTGGCCCGGACCGCAGATCTTGGGCCGCACGCCGCAATAGTCCGGGGTCAGGGCGCCGTCGGCCAGGCCGGGCCAGTAGCGGCGGGCGGCGGCGTAGAAGGCCTCGCCCCGGGCGGGGTCGACGGCGTAGTCCTCGGCCTCGATCCACTCCACGTCCGGCCCCAGCCGGACCTGGCCGCCCAGGTCCAGGGTGACGTGCACGCCCAGCCCGCCGTCCACCGGCGCGGGATAGATCAGCCGGGTGAAGGGCGCGCGGCCCGAGAAGCGGAAATAGTTGCCCTTGGCCAGCCAGCGCGGCGGGATGCGGTCGGCCGGATAGTCGGCCACCGAGGCGGCGACGGCGTGGGCGCCCAGGCCCGCGGCGTTGACCAGCAGGTCGGCCTCGAAGGCGAACGGCTCGGCCCCGCCGGTGCGCAGGCTCCAGCGACCGTCAACCCGCTCGGCCGACAGCAGGGGCGCGTCGAAGGCGATCCAGCCGCCCTGGTCCTCGAGATCGCCCTGCAGCGCCAGCATCAGGCCGTGGGAGTCGATGATCCCGGTCTGCGGCGACCACAGGGCTCCGACGGTGTTCAGGGCCGGCTCCATGGCCCGCGCCTGGTCGCCGTCCAGCCACGACAGGTCCTCGACGTCATTGACCTGGCCCTGGCGGTGGATGGCCTGCAGCTTGACCAGCTCGGCCTCGCTGGTGGCGACCATCAGCTTGCCGCAGCGGCGGTGACCCACGCCGCGCTCGGCGCAGTAGTCGTAGAGCCAGCGACGGCCTTCCACGCAGTGCTTCGCGCGCAGCGAGCCGGTGGGATAGTACATGCCCGCGTGGATGACCTCGCTGTTGCGCGAGGAGACACCGCCGCCGATCAGCCGGTCGGCCTCCAGGACGAAAGTCTCCAGTCCGCGCGTGGCCAGCTCCCGGGCCACGGCCAGGCCCACCACCCCCGCGCCCACGACGACGGCCACGCCCCGGCTCATGCCGAAGCGCCCGCGTCGCGGCCTGGGCTCTTACGGATCATGGGACGTTCGTGGGCCGGTCTGGCGATCAGGCGGCCACGAACGAGCGGCGCTCGGCGGGAATGCGCTTGGGACGCTCGCCGCTGCTGAGCAGGGTGGAGCCCTGAGTGTCGACGCCGATCCGGATGACCGGGTTGGGCGACATCCGGGCGGTGAAGTCGTCGATGGCGTCGGGATCGACCAGCATCAGGATGAAGCCGCCGCCGCCGGCGCCGCACAGCTTGCCGCCGAAGGCGCCCGCCGCCATGCCGCGCGCATAGAGCTCGTCGATCGATTCGTCGGAGACGCTGTTGGACAGCCGGCGCTTGATCTTCCAGCTCTCATCCAGCATCCGGCCCAGCTCGGACACGAAGCCCTCGCCCTGGGCCGATTCCAGCATGTCCATGCACTCGCCGACCATCTGGTAGAGGGTCGACAGCTCGCCGGTGGTCTTGCCCGACTTGATGCTGGCGATCTTGTCGGCGGCCACGTGGGTGGCGCGGCGCTGACGGCCGGTGTGGACCAGCACCATGCAGCGGTCGAGCGCCTCCATGGCGCTCAGCCCCATGTCCACCGGGCTGACCGACATGCGCTTGCCGTGGAAGTCGAAGCGGTTGATGCCGCCGAAGGCGGTGTGCAGCTGGTCCTGGACGCCGACGTTCTCCTGCAGCAGGCGCTGCTCGACGTCCATGGCGGCGCGGGCCAGCTCCATCTTGGTCATCGGTCGGCTGAACATCTGGGTGATCAGATTGACGAAGCCGACGCTGAACGCGGAGGACGAGCCCAGGCCCGAACTCGCGGGCAGGTCGGAAATGACGTTGATGTCGAGGCGAGCACGGATCTTGCGGTCGGCCAGGACGGCGCGGACCAACGGATGTTCGATCTCGTCGATAGTCTTGGTCATCTCCAGCTTGGAATAGGCAAGACGATAATTGTAGTCCTGCCAGGCCGTAAGCTCGAGCGCCGAGATATAGATATACTTGTCGATGGCGACACCGATCACGGCGCCGGGATGCTGTTCGAAATACGCCGGATAGTCGGTGCCACCACCGAACAAACTCACGCGAAGCGGGGTTCTGGTCGTGACCATCATGTGGCGAATTCCCCAGACAAGGCAGGTAAAGACCTACCGACCTTAGTCAGGTGAGTCGCCAGGGTCGAGAGTGAAATTGCTCGGAATACAGCTTGTGCGCCCTCCGGGGGACTGGTACGGGGTGGCCGCTACCCACGCCTGCAAGCGGTACAAAATGGATCGACATAGTGTAACCGTCAGTGCTTCGCAGAGTTTCGGCAAGAAAATCGGGGACGCCTTTCATGATCTTGCCGAGTCCATTGCGCACTGGCGTATTTGGGCAGCGCTCGCTTGGCAGGATACTGTAGCCCGATATAGAGGTTCGGTGATTGGTCCGCTGTGGATCACGCTGAGCATGGCGGCGCTGATCGGCGGCATGAGCCTGCTCTATACTCAACTGCTGCACATCGACGCGCGAGTTTACATCCCCTACCTTGCCAGCGGCATCGTCCTGTGGGGATTCATCTCTGGGTCGATCCAGGAATCGACCACCGCCTTCAGTCAAGGCGCGCCGATTATTCGCCAGTCCGGCATATCGCTGTTCATCTTCGTGTGGCGGACGATCCAGCGCAATATCATCATCCTTGCGCACAACCTGATCATCATCGCCATCGTCTTGGGCGTTTCGGGCTCCTGGACGCACGTCAAGCCGCTGCTGCTGGTTCCCGGCGCCCTGGTGCTGCTGCTGAACCTGGCCTGGATCTCCACGATCCTCGCCTTCGTCGGCGCCCGCTTCAAGGACGTGCCGCAGATCGTTTCGGCCCTGCTGCAGCTGGCCTTCTTCATGACGCCGATCTTCTGGCACCCGTCCGGGGTCAGCCACAATCGGTTCGTGCTCGACTTCAACCCGCTTTATCATATGCTCGAGCTTGTCCGGGGACCGATCATGGGCGAGGGCGTCAGCGCCCTAACTTGGTCGTTTTCCTTCGGCTTCCTCGCCGTCGGTTGGCTCGTGGCCTTCCTGTTCTACGCCGCCCAGCGTCGTCGCATCGTCCACTATCTGTGAACAATGGCATCCATAAACGTTTCCGGCCTGGGCCTGCAGTTTCCGATCTACGGAGCTGATTCCCACTCTCTGAAGAGAACCGTCGCGGCCAAGACCATTGGCGGCGCCATCGGGCGCGGACGCAGCGGCTCGCCCGTCGTCCAGGCCCTGCACGGGGTCAATTTCAAGCTCGAGGCGGGCGACCGCCTGGGCCTGGTGGGCCCCAACGGCGCGGGCAAGACCACCCTGCTGCGCGTGCTGGCCGGGGCCTTCGCGCCCGACGCCGGCCGCGTGGAGACGCACGGCAAGGTCACCGCCCTGCTCGACGTCGGCGTGGGCATGGACCCGTTCGCCTCGGGCTACGAGAACATCTACATGCGCGGGATGCTGGCGGGCTACACCCGCAAGGACATCCAGGCGCGCATGCCCGAGATCGCCGCCTTCACCGGCCTGGGCGCCTTCCTGGCCATGCCGCTGAAGGCCTATTCGGCCGGCATGCAGGCGCGCCTGGCCTTCGCCGCGGCCACCGCCTTCGACGCCGACATCCTGCTGATGGACGAATGGATGGCGGCCGGCGACGCCGAGTTCCGGGTCGCCGCCCACGCCCGCCTGGTCGAGCTGGTCGATCGCGCCAGCATCCTGGTGCTGGCCTCGCACGACACCAGCATCATCCAGAGCTTCTGCAACAAGGTGCTGCACATGAAGGGCGGTCGCGTTGTGGACTTCACCGCCGTCTGAAGACCGACGGCTGCTGCTGCTCAGCCCTTCGCTGAAGGGCCGGGTCGGCCACTATCGCGACTACGCCCACCGCGTGCTCCAGGCGGCCAGCGCCCTGGGCTATCGCACGCGCCTGGCCGCCCACCGCGCCCATGACGGCGACCTCGACGCCGTCCCCGCCTTCCGCCGCGCCTGCGGCGAGGCCGAGGAAGGGTCCGCGCGGCGCGTCTTCGGTCCCGACCGCTATCAGAAGGCCCTGGCCCGCCTGCTGGGCCGCGCCCCCTCCGGTCCCGCCGCCGCGCCCGGCCCGGCCGACACCGCCGCCGCGCCGACGCCGCCCGGACGCGGCCGGCTTCGCGGGATCTTCCAGGCCTGGCGGAACCGGGCCGACCGCCTGTCCGACGCCCTGGCCGCGCGCGACTTCGAGGCCGACCTGGCCGGGTTCCACGGCGCGACTGGCGCTGGCCCCGCCGACCTGTCCCTGCTGACAGACGCCGGGGTGACCGAGGTGCTGGGCCTGGCCCGCTTCCTGCGCCGCCTCCCCGCGCCCGAGGGCCGCTGGGCCGTGATGCTGCGGCGCGACGTGTTCGCCGACGGCGGCGGACGCTGGACCGCCCAGGACTGGGCCTCGGCCTTGGCCGAGCTGGCCGCGGCCGGCGGCGGCCGCGTGCGCCTCTATGCCGACACCGAGCCCCTGGCCCGCCGCTACGCCGCCCTGTCGGGCCAGGCGGTCGGCCAGCTGCCGATCCCGGTCGTCCCCTCGCCCCGGCAGGCGCCCGATCCCGTCTTCCAGGCCGTCTATCTGGGCGACGCGCGCGACGAGAAGGGCTTTCCGTTGCTGGCCCAGGCGATCCTGGACATGGCGCCCGAGCGGCGGGCGGGCGCCGTGGCCTTCACCCTGCAGGGCCATTTCAACGACGGGACGGGCGATCCGGCCACGGCCCGCGCCCACGCCGCGCTGCGCGACGCCGGCCCCGGCGTGCGCCTGCTGGACGCGGCCTTGGACAGCGCCGCCTATGCCGACCTGCTGGGCCGGGCCGACTTGGTCCTGACCCCCTACGACCCCGTCGCCTACCGCGCCCGCTCGTCGGGGGTGATGAGCGAGGCCCTGGCGGCCGGCGCGCCCGTGCTGGTCACCGCCGGCTCGTGGATGGCCGCCCAGATCCGGCCGCCGCAGCAGGCCCATCTGGCGGCCCTGCGCGAGCGCCTCGCCCCCCTGTCGGTCGAGGCCGGGACGGCGGACTTGTCCGGGCTGGCGGCCGGCGAGCGCGTGCTGGTCGAAACCTCTTCCCAGGCCGCCGACGGTGTCGACCTGGTCCTGGTCCGCCCCGAGCTGGGCGAGACCCGCCTGACCGTCTCCGGCCTCCTGCGCGCCTGGCAGGCGCCGGCGGACGTGCCTGCGGGCGCGGTGGGAGTGATCGTCGACTACGACGCCGGAGACATCGCCCGGGGCGTGGCCGAGGTCATGGCGTTCCGCGACCACTACCGGGCCACGGCGGCCGCCTCGTCCTGGGCTGAAACGCACAGCGGCCAGGCGCTGGTCGAGCGCCTGGCCGCCGATTTCGCCTGAACCTCAGGGCCTGAGGATCAGGAGCCTTCGCTCCACGACCACCAGTGCTGTTCGTAGCGGTTGTCGTTGAACACGTCGAAGGCCTGCGGGCTTTCCATCCGCAGGGACTGACGGGCCTCCTCGGCCGCCACGCCCAGGGCCTTGGTCATGTCGGCGAAGCGGTACTGGGCGCCCAGGCCCGACAGGCCGCCGCGCCACAGCTCGTAGTGGGTGAACAGATCGGCCAGGCGGCGCATCTTCACCTGGGCGTCGTACCAGTGCGGCTCGCCGAAGCGATCGGCCACGTAGTCGCCCAGCGACAGCATCAGCTCCACGTCGGTGCTGCGGTGATAGCAGAAGCTCTTGCGGTAGTTCAGCGTGTCCCACAGCAGCGGCACCGCCTCGCCCGCGGCGCGGTCGTCGAAGGCGTAGGCCATGCCGCCGTACGAGCGGTGCAGGTACCAGGCGCGGAAATCCTCGATCTCGGCGCGCGGATGCTGGGTCGTGCGCTCCTCGGGATAGTTGTTGAACACCCCCAGCACCGCGTTGACGCGGGCGCTCTTGATGTGGGGCAAGATGCGGTTCTTGAACTCGGTGTCGCCGGCGGCGCGGAAGTTCTCGTCGTAATAGCCGAACCGGTCGTGCATCGAGCGGCGATAGAGACCGCCCACCCAGCTCAGATAGCAGGTGTCCAGATAGTGCCGGTGCTGGGTGTACTCGGCGCGATCGTAGATCATGATGTCGTTGGCGTAGACGCCCTTGCGGTCCACGTCGGTGACGATCGAGTCGGCCATCACCCAGTCGACCTCGGGCTGCTGGTCCAGGGCCTGGGACAGCCGCTCCAGGCAGTCGGGACGCATGCCCTCGTCGACGCCGTAGAACGCCAGATATTCGCCGCGCGACAGCTTGATGCCCCGGTTCCAGGCCGCCTGGATGGTCTCGCGGTTGGCCGAGCGGGCGTAGAGCGCCGGGAACGGACCCGCGCCGTCGCCCCAGTACTTCAGGAACATGCCGCGCTCGTCGCCGGGCGAGCCGCTGTCGACGAAGATGACTTCCATCTGGCCCTGGGCGGCCATGGTCTGCTGGCGCAGCATGCCGATGAAGTCGGGCATCTTGGACGCGGCGTTGTACAGCGACACGATCACCGAGACCTTGGGGCGGATGTCGCCGCGACGGTCGTCGGAGATCTCCAGCGGCAGGTCCGGCTTGCTCAGGTGGCGGCCGTACTGGTCCTTCAGATAGTCGCGGGACGCCGTGCGCGCCTTGGTCGGATCGCCGAACAGGGCGTCGACCGCCTGGCTCTCGCGCACGAAGCCGTGGGCCTCCAGCGACTCCCTAACCGGGCCGATCATGCCGAAGTGGTCGCGGTTCAGCCAGCGCATGACCCGCATGTCGTAGGTGGCGCCGATCAGGTCGTTGCCGCGCTTGCGCTCCAGGCGAGCCAGCTCGCGGAACCAGCGGACACGGTCGCTCTTGCGCTCGTTGACCAGCAGATTCAGGAAATCGATCTTGCCGGCGATGTCCTTGTCGGTCCGCTCGGGCGTGTTGTGCAGGCGATCGTAGACGCCCGGCAGCGAGGAGATGAAGTTGAACTCGCGGCGCGCCCGCTCGCTGAGCTGGAAGGTGTCGGCGATGCGGCGCGAGGCCACCGCGTGCAGCACCGAGCGCGAATTGGCCAGCCGCGCGCGCACCGGCTCCAGGCGACGGTCGATCGCTCCCTTGGCGCGCCGGCCGAAGCTGCCGGCCTTGCGCAGGGCCACGGCCGCGCCGCCCGCGGCGAGCACGGTCGGATCCTGGATGGCGGGTGACGGCTCGTTCGAATGGATCGCGGAGAACAGGTGGAACCGGGCCGCCATGTCGTCGAGCTGGCGGCGCACCCGGGGCGCCACCGGCGTGGCGTCGTACATGCGGTCCAGCGTGGTCTCGTCCGGACGCAGGTTCGCAGCGGCCAGGGCCGCGACGATCCGGGCCCGCTCGGCGTCGTAATTGGCCAGCAGGCGCGAGAGCCGCTCGCCGGCCAGGCGGTCGCAGGTGATGTCGACCACCAGGTCGCTCAGCTCGGGCAGGTGGGTCTCGATCCAGCGCGCCACGCCGGTGTTCCGGCTGACCAGCACCGGGCAGCCGTCCAGCAGCGCCTCCAGGGCCACCAGGTTGAACTGGTCGTAGCGCGAGGGCGCGACCACCACGGTGCGGCGGGCGCACAGCTCGCGCAGCTCCTGCTGGCTCAGCTTGTCGACCCGCTCGTAGCGCAGGGCGCGACGGCCGCCGACGCCCTGGAGGATCTGCTCGGCGCCGCCGCCCTGGTGGTTCTTGCCGTCCGGGCCGATCAGCAGCAGGCGGCTGTAGGCCTGGTCGGTGACCCACCAGGCCAGGTCGATGAACAGGTCCGGACCCTTGCGGCGCTCGTGGCGGCCGATGAACACCAGGTCGGGCCGGGCGGCGTCCGCCGGCGGAGCGGCGGCGGCGGTGTCGCGGATCGTCAGGGTGGGGTCGAGCGGATTGACCGGCAGGTCGGCGTGCCGGCGCATCTCGTCGGCGTAGAAGTCGCTGATCGCGTAGCGGGCGTCGACCGCGTTGAACTGCAGGCGCTCGCGCAGATAGAGCTCGGCGTAGAAGCGGTCGGCGTCGCCCTGCCAGGGCCAGGCCGTGCGCAGCGAGGCGGTCAGGGTGCCGTGCAGGGCCAGGGCCACCACGCCCACCTTAACGCCGTGGATCTCCAGGGCCTTGCGGATGAACAGGCCGTTCTGGCGGTAGTCGGGCGTGTCGACGACGTCGAAATAGGCCCCGGGCATGGCGTCGGCCACCGAGCGGGCCAGGTGCAGGGAGTCGTTGAAGACGTGGGCGAAGTGCCCTTCAATCGGCAGATGCCTGACGTTGAAGTACCCGCTTCCGTTGAAAGGGATCGGGATGGCGTTTGCGGGCCGGTCGCGTTCAGCGTCGATATCGGTCGAGAAATAATAGAATTCGTCGTCTGGGCGTCGCCGAATAATATTTTTGTAGACTGTTTGACCGCCGCCGACTTCTCGGAAAAGGTTGAAGTCGATGATCAGAACCTTGCGGCCCATCCGCTCCCCCGCGTGAACGTCGATCGAAATCAGAAGTGATCGACCTACCCTAGGGCAGGTTGATAGTCGATCGGTCGCCCAAGGCCAACCCTCCGGGACAACTCAAGCTTGCCGACCACCGACGAAATCACTTTCGTCGAAGCGGGAGGGTGAAGTATCCAGGCTTTTGCCTACCTTGATGGGTCGCGGCGGACCGCCGCGGCGCGCGCTATCGAGCGCTGCGCGAAGTGGTGACGAGGCAAGTTGTGTACCAAGACATCCGAAAATTCACGAACGAAGGACTCAAGTCGGAAGAGTTCTATGTTTTCCTTGATCATATTTTCGGTCGCGTGACCCTCGAAGCCCCCGTCAACGTCTTCAACGCCACGATCTCGGGTGAATGCTCGGTCGGCGCCTATACCTTCTTCAACAGCTCGTGCGAGCTGAACGCCACCGATGTGGGCCGTTACTGCTCGATCGGGCAGCACGTCATCGTCAATCCTGGGATGCACCCCACCGACTTCCTGTCGACCAGCCCGGTCGTCTCGGACCCGTCCGGCATCTCGGCCGGCATGATCGAGTCCCGCCGCTACAAGGCCACGGCCATGACCAGCCTGTCGCGGGTCGCCCGCAACAAGTCCGACCGCGCCGAGATCGACCACGACGTCTGGATCGGGGCCCGGGCGATCATCATGCCGGGCGTCAAGGTCGGGATCGGCGCCATCGTGGCGGCGAATTCGGTGGTCACCCACGACGTCCCGCCATTCGCCATCGTCGGCGGCGTTCCGGCCAAGATCATCAAATATCGCTTCGAACCGGAGCTGATCGAGCGGATTCTGGCCTCGGAATGGTGGTCGTACGACCTTTCCATCCTGCCCGAGCGCAACTATTCCGAAGTCGAGCGGTTCCTCGATCAACTTGAAATCGCCAAGGGCAGGGGATTGCCAAAACTGACCCCGCCCACAAGGATGATCGGACGTTGATGACGTCGCCGGCGGCGCCTATCCGAGGTTGGAAATGATCCTGTTCAGTAGCGATTCCGGTGACGATCACCTTGGAACCGACGACTGGAGACTGACGCCCGGCTTCGAGGCGGCGATCGCCAAGGCGTTGCCGAACAAGGGCGTGGTGGGGCTGATCGCGCCCACCGGCCGCGTGCTGGTCGAGGCCTGGCAGGCGGCCCTGAACCTGGGCCACCAGCCGATCATCCTGCACTATCCCACCGCCAAGCTGTCGCGGGTCTATTGGGAATCGGAGATGGCCAGCGCGGTGCGCACGGTCGGGATCGACCTGCTGCTCTGCGCCGACAGCGCCTGCGTGCCGGACCTGGAAATCCCCCGCATCCTGCTGGACGGCGTCCCGGCCATCCCCGGAGCGGTGGGCCGCTGCGACCTGCCGCGCGACGGCTCGATCATCCAGATGAGCTCGGGCACCACGGGCTTCCGCAAGGGCATCCGCTTCGACATGGCGGCGGTCCACGCCCATGCCGAGGAGTACAACAAGGTCCTGGGGCTGAAGCCCGGCGACTGCGTGGTGTCCTGGCTGCCGCTCTATCACGACATGGGCTTCGTGGCCGCGTTCCTGCTGCCGCGCATCATCGGCTGCAAGCTGGTGCTGATGGATCCGATCGCCTGGATCCGCCGCCCCGAGATGCTGTGGGAGGCCATCGACGCCCACCAGGGCGCGGTCTGCTACATGCCCAATTTCGGCTTCGAGGTGATGGCCTCCAAGCCCGCCCCCACGCCCAGCATGCGCAAGTGGATCTCGTGCTCGGAGCCGACGCGGGCGCGCACCATGCAGCGCTTCAGCGAGGCCACCGGCACGCCGCGCGAGAAGCTGTTCAACTGCTGGGGCATGGCCGAGAACATCTTCGCCGTCGCCCAGACCGAGAGCCTGAAGACCGCCACGATCGACGGCGTCGAGGTGGTCAGCTGCGGCAAGCCCATTCCCGGCGTCGAGGTCAAGATCGACGACGGCGAGGTGCTGGTCCGCAGCGCCTATTCCGTCCAGGCCTATATCGGCCAGGACATCCGGCTGGATCCCGAGGGCTTCTACCGCACCGGCGACCTGGGCGCGGTGATCGACGGCGAGGTCTATCTGCAGGGCCGCCGGCAGGACATGATCAACAACGCCGGCCGCAAGACCATCCTCAGCGACATCGACGACGTCGTGGCCCAGGAGGTTCCGGAAGCCGCGGGCCGCATCGCCGCCTTCGCCCAGGTCGACGCCGACCTCGGCACCGAGCGGCCGGTGATCCTGATCGAGGACCCTGGGTTCTGGCGGCGCAACCGCGACCAGGACACCGTCGCCAAGGTGATCCGTCGCACGGGCCTGGAGTCGGCCCAGGCCTATTTCGTGCCGCCGCGCTTCGTCACCAAGACCTCGTCGGGCAAGATCAATCGCAAGAAGACCGGCGAGCACTGGCGCAAGCGCGCCCTGCTGGCCGAGACCGCCCGCGACGGCGCCTCGCCGGTCGAGCGCGCCCGCGCCGACCTGGCCGAGCTGTTCCCGTGGCTGGACACCGCCCGCCCGATCAAGGAGCAGATCGACTCCCTGGGCTTCGTGAACCTGGCCCTGACCCTGTCCAAGCACGGCCTGGGCGCGGGTCTGGACCCGGCCCAGAGCGTCGATTCCATCCTGCGCGCCGACGGCGGCGCGGCGACCGGCGGCAAGGCGGTCAAGATCGTCTCGCTGATCGACACCAACCCCTTCCGCCTGATCTTCAAGCGGGCGCTGGAGGAGTTCGTCGCCCAGTCGCCGGTCGAGGTCCACGTCAAGCACGTCTGCGCCCCGCCGGCCTCGATCCTGCTGTCGGACCTGGTGTTCACCGACTACTTCATGGCCCGCGACGAAGGCCGGCTGGAGGTCTACCAGTCGCTGCGGCGCATCCACGACGAGATCCGCTCGGCCGACATCATCCTGACCGACGACGCCAGCCAGCTGTTCTGGTTGACCCAGTGGATGGTCTATCCGCGCATCAGCCACGACTATCGCCCCCACCCCTACAGCCCCCTGCTGGGCGTGCGCTGGGCGGGCTATTCGGAGGCCAATCACGAGATCGCCATGGACATGGTCCAGGGCGACGACATCCCTCTGGACAGCGTCAACCAGAGCCTGGCCGACCTGGGCGACTATGTGGGCGCGGCCGTGGTCCGCGTGGCCTACAGCGACGAGTTCGCCGCCCAGACCGCGGACTGGGAAGTCCAGTGCGGCACCGTCTCGACCAAGGTGGCGGCGTCGGACACCTGGACCCTGAGGGACGTCCCGCTCGACACCATCGGCATCAAGCGCCAGCTGAACGCGGCCCTGCGGGCGGCCCGCCCGGAGACCGACCCGCACCGGACGCCGGAGCCCGAAACCGAGCCCGCCCCGCGCAAGGGCCTGGTCGCCTCGCTGCTGTCGGCCTTCGGTCGCCGGAGCGAGCCCGAGGCCGCGCCCCAGCCCGCCGCCCGCGCCGGCTATGTCGACTACAACGACCAGCCGCACTGGTGCTCCTGGCTGATCCGCAAGGAACTGATCGACTTCATCGTCGCCCACTATCGCGACATCGTGGTGCTGGGCCGTCCCGGCAGCGTGCCCTATCTGCGGATCGCCGCCGACGCCGTCGGGGCGCGCGTGACCTACCGGCCCGACATGGCCGTGCCGGACGATTGCGATTGCGTGGTGCAGCTGGGGTCGTGGGGCAAGCCCGAGACCGACAAGCCGATCTTCCAGGTGATGGCCGCCGGCTGGCTGGGCGAACCGGCGATCAACCTGCCGCCGGAGCTGCAGGCCGCCTGCCCCAAGAGCCGCATCTTCGAGAAGGTCGGCGACCTGCCGGCCATGCCCGGCCTGATCCCCGTTCCGCTGGAACCGGCCCCAGTCGACTAGTAGGGTCGACTGACCGGGCCGGCGTCCAGCCGCCTCAGGCCTTCTTGGACGACTTGCGCGACCGCGTGGGCGGCGCGGCGGGGGTCGTGGGCTGCTTGGCCTGCGACGGCGGGACCTTGGCGTCCACGCCGTTGGCGATCATGTCGTCCAGTTCGGCGATGCGGACGGCCAGACGCATCTGGGCGTCGGCCAGACCGCCCAGCCGGTCGGCCAGGATCAGGTCCTCGGGGTTCTGGTAGAACACCGCCTGCTCGTAGGCCCAGTGCAGGGTCTCGGCCAGCTCTTCGGAATAGTAGGCGTGCAGGTCGAAGCCGTTCGTCTTCTGGTGCTTGGAGTCGTAGTGTTGCGACGCCATGCTCAGGTCGACGTCCAGGAACTCGGCCAGCTTGCCGATGGCGCGGGCGTCCAGCGTCTCGTGCAGCACCAGACGCGCGTCGGGGAAGCAGGCGCAGATGTGCAGGATGCACTTGGTCACCGCCAGGTACGAGCGCGCGTAGAGCAGCGGCTGGCTGTCGCCGAACATCCGCAGGCACGACCCGATCACCCCGCCCGGATTGCGGGTGATGCAGACGTACTTGCCCTGGAAGAAGTAGCGCTCCTGGAACTTCAGATAGCGGTCCAGGTCATAGCCCAGGGAGACGTCGCGGAAGGCGACCTTCTCGCCGACCCGGCGATAGATCTTCGACAGCGCCCGCATGTAGTCGAAGCCGGTGGCCGGACCGTCCAGCAGGGCCGGGCAGTAGGTGCCCTTCTGGGGCGGATTGCCCAGGCCCAGGTGCATGTCGTTGTACCAGTCGCGGAAATCGGGGCGCTGGGCTTCGAGATAGAGATAGGGCTCGCCGAAGATGTAGAGGTCGGGCGAGCTGTTGAGCGCGCCGGCCAGCACCGAGGTGCCCGAACGGGCGTGGCCGACGATGAACACGCCGGGGATCTCGGCGGCGTTCGCCTCCGGCGCGACGGGCGCGGCGGGCGCCTCGACGACGTCCTGGGCCTTCAGCTGCCCGAACAGTTCGCGCATCTGCGTACCCAGGGTCAGCAGGCCGTCCTCGATCGAGCGGGCGCGGTCGGCCTGGTCCTTGTCCAGCTGGATCAGCCGGCCGTACAGCAGATTCAGGTCCTGCTTGACCAGGTCGATGCGTTCGGAATTTCCGCCGTCGGAGTCGCTGAACGCGCCCTGCAGCCGGCCGATCACGTCGCGGCCCAGGTCGGCCAGGCGGCGTTCGCCGCCGGCTTCGATCCCGGCCGCCGCCTGCACCACGTCGTGGTGCAGGGCCTCGAACCGGGTCTCCACCAGCGCGACCGCCGACACCGCGTCCTGGTGCAGCGCCTCGAAGTGGCTCTCCAGCGCCGGCGCGGCCGACAGCACGTCTTCGCGCAAGGCGTCGAAGCGGGCCTGCACGTCGATGGCGCGCTGATCCTGCAGCACGGCCTGGATGGAGACGCCGTTGGCGATGGCGTCCAGCTGTTCGCGGTCGTAGTCGCGCGCCCAGCGCACGTGGCCGTCCAGCTTGGTCAGGATGCTGCCGATGTTGTCCAGGAGCTCGCGATCGTAGTCGCGCGCCCAGCGCAGGTGGTGGTCCAGCTGGCCCAGACCCTCCCAGCCCCGCTGCTGGAGCTCGTCCAGGCCGCCGACCGTGGCCTGGAGCGCGTCCAGGCGCGTCGACAGTTTTTCCAGCTCGTCGACGACCACGGTCTGTTGCGCAATGAGCAGGCCCTTCAGCTCGTCGACGCCCACCTGCTGCATGAAGGTAGAAGAATTGAGTTGCTCGACTACTGATTGCAGCGTTTCGAAAAGGCGATCCGACTCCCGCTTTTGCCTCGAATTGCCCTTGCCGGTCAGGACATCGCCGATGTCGTTAAGCATGCACTCATTCCCATCACTTCGCGTGACTTGCGACCCCCCAGCCGCTTCGCCCCTACCCAACCCAAGGTACCCACTCACTTCAGCGTGTGGCAACCGCCATACGGTTCAGCTTCGCCAATTCGTCATATTCGCCTCGAGTTTCCCTCATAACAACCCGGCGGCGTTCAGCCGATAGCCGAGAAGGGGCTATGGGCTTGAATATCCGAACAACCTCAGACAGACAGGGACCCGTGCTCTGGCCGATTTTCGGGGCGAAACGAGGAGTCGGATATTCTGATGCGTCCTGGCGACACCCTTGACATGAACTGCCGCTGCTGCGGCGCGCGCGACGTCGAACTCTTTCTCGACCTCAGCGATCAGCCCCACTGCAACCGCCTGATCCCGCCCGAGCTGGCCGACAAGCAAGAACCCCGCTTCCCCCTGCGCGCCGGCTTCTGCCGCGCGTGCACGATGGTGCAGATCGACTACACCATCCCCAAGGAGAGCATGTTCTCCAACTATCCGTACGTCTCGGGCACCACCAAGACCCTGCCCAGCCACTTCGCCGCGACCTCCAAGCGCCTGGTCGAGGGCTACGGCTTCGGGTCCGACAGCCTGGTGGTCGACATCGGCTCCAACGACGGCACCTGGCTGAAGCAATACGCGCCGTTCGGCCTGCGCGTGCTGGGCGTCGAGCCCGCCTCGAACGTGGCCGAAATGGCCAACGCCGCCGGCGTGCGCACCTGGAACCGGTTCTTCAACCTCGAAACCGCCCAGGACATCCTGGCCCAGGAAGGCAAGGCCGACCTGGTCACCGCCGCCGGCGTGTTCTTCCACCTGGAAGAGCTGCACAGCGTCTGCGACGGCATCAAGGCCCTGCTGTCGGACGACGGCGTGTTCTGCGTCCAGGCCATCTATCTGGGCGGCATGATCGAGAACACCGCCTTCGACCAGATCTATCACGAGCACCTCTGCTACTACACGCTGAAGTCCCTGCAGGAGCTGCTGGGCCGCCACGGCCTGGAGGTGTTCGACATCTCGGTGGTGTCGGTGCACGGCGGCTCGCTGGAGGCCCATGTCGGCCACAAGGGCCACCGCCCGGTGGGCGAGTCGGTCAAGGCCATGGCCCGCGACGAAGAGGCCAAGGGCTATGGCGAGCTGGAAACCTACAAGCGCTTCGCCGACAATGTCTGGCGCCTGCGCGACGACCTGGTGGGCCTGCTGAAGACCTATGCCGAGCAAGGCAAGAGCGTCTATTGCTACGGCGCGCCGGCCAAGGGGGCGACCCTGCTCAACTCGTTCGGCATCGGTTCGGACCTGGTCGAGCTGGCGGTCGAGAAGAGCCCGCTGAAGTTCAACCACATGATCCCGGGCGTGCGCATCCCGATCGTCGACGAGGCCACCGTGCCGCGTCCCGACGCCTATCTGGTGCTGTCGTGGAACTTCCTGGACGAGTTCCTGCTGAAGGAGCGCGACTACCTGACCGCCGGCGGCGAGTTCATCGTCCCGGTGCCCGAGCTGCGCGTCTACACCAAGCAGGACCTGCCCGAGCCGGCGGACGCTTAGGATGCCGCGCAACATCGTCCTGTTCGGCGCCACGGGCTTCGTGGGCCGCAACATCCTGGCGGCCCTGGCGGCGCGCGGCGACGACGTCACCGCCGTCAGCCGCTCGGGCGCCTGCCCGCCCGGCGCGGCGCGCGGGGTGGCCATGGCTGACCTCGACACCGCCGAAATCCCGCTGGACGACGCCATCGTCGTCCACGTGGCCGCCCAGCGCTACGACGCCTCGCGCTTCGAAATGGCCCAGAGCGACATCCTCTCGGCCAATGTCGAGCTGACCGACCGCGTCTTCGCCTTCTGCGCCGCGCGCGGGATCAAGGAAGTGCGGATGGCCAGCAGCGTGGCGGTCTACCAGGCCGGCCTGCCGATCATGGACGACGCCGTCCCGGTCGACCTCAACGCCCCGCCCCATCGCAACGAGGCGTTCTACGCCTGGTCCAAGCGCTGGGCCGAGATCGCCGCCGACCTGTTCTCCGAGCGCTACGGCATCGCGACGGTGGCCTTCCGCCTGAGCAATCCCTACGGCCCGTTCGACTCGATCGACACCAAGGCCGCCCACGTGGCCCCGGCCTTCGTGATGCGCGCCCTGGCCCCCGGCGACAGCTTCGCCCTGCAGGGCGATCCCGACGTCGAGCGCGACTTCATCTTCGTCGACGACGTGGTGGACGTGTTCCTCAAGTCGCTGGACTGGCGCGGCCGGACCGAGACCTACAACCTGTGCAGCGGCCAGACCACGACCCTGCGCAACCTGGCCCAGCTGGCCATCGAGACGGCGGGCACGGGCAAGGCCCTGAAGCTGGACGCCGAGTTCGCCCCGGCTGCCGTGCGGGCCCGCCGCTCCAGCGCCGACCGCGTGCGCGAGGCGTTCGGCATCGAGGCCTTCACGTCCCTGGAACAGGGGCTGAAGGTCACCACCGACTGGTACCGGAAGGCCCTGGCCGATGCGTAAGGCGATCATCCTCGGCTCGGACGGCTTTCTCGGAAAGAACCTCACCCGCCGCCTGAACGAACTGGGCGGCTGGAGCGTGCACGGCATTGGCAAGGCGGCCGGCGACCTGTCGCAGCCCGGCATTGCGGACGCCGCCTTCGCCGCCGCCCCCGACAGCGACGTGATCTTCCACGTCGTCACCCGCCAGCGCACCGGCCAGGTACAGTACGGCATCCAGGGCGAGCTGCTGGCCGTCAATTGCCGCACGCACCTCAACGTGCTGGAGGCCTGGCGTCTGCGCCAGCCGAGGGCCAAGCTGGTCTCGACCGGCAGCTCCTGCGCCTATCCGGAGCTGGACCGGCCGCTGTCGGAAGACCTGTTCATGACCGGCCACGCCCACCCCTCGGTCAAGGGGTACGCGGTCGGCAAGCAGGTGCTGGCCATGGGCGCCTCGACCTATGCCGACCAGTACGGCCTGCACCAGCTGCACTGCATCCTGGCCACCATGTACGGCCCCGAGGACCACAAGGCCCCCGACCGCAGCCACTTCGTGGGCGCCGTGGTCGAGCGCGCCGCCAACGACAAGAAGGCCGGCAAGACCGAGTTCCCGGTTTGGGGTGATCCCAACACCGTGCGCGAGGTGCTGTATGTCGACGACCAGATCGACGCGATCCTGGCCGCCAACGAGGCCTTCGATAACACGATCCTGAACACCGCCGCCAACACCCCGGCCACGGTGGGCGAGGTGGCCGCCGCCGCCCTGCGCGCCCTGAACTGGGACGTGCCGGCGGTCAGCGAGGCCAACAGCTTCAGCGGCGCGGCCTTCAAGCTGCTGGATTCGTCGCGCTTCCTGGACGCCACCGGCTGGAAGCCCAAGCTGTCGCTCGAGGAAGGCCTTCGCCGGCTGATCGAGCGCGAATACGCCGACGCCCTGTAGGTTTCGAACCCTCATGTCCTCCGCCGAACCCTCCGCCCAGTTCCCGCGCCAGTGCGTCTTCCTGGTGGGGGGGCTCGGCACGCGGCTGGGCGCCCTGACCCAGGCCACGCCCAAGCCGCTGCTGCCCGTGGGCGGGCGGCCGTTCCTGGCCTGGCTGCTGCGCGAAGTGGCCCGCCACGGCTTCACCGAGGCGGTGATGCTGGGCGGCTACAAGGGCGAGCAGCTGGAGGCGGTGCTGGGCGATGGTTCCGCGTTCGGCCTGACGATCCGCCACGTGATCGAGCCCGAGCCGGCCGGCACCGCCGGGGCCCTGACCTACGCCGCCGACCTGCTGGACGAGACGTTCCTGCTGATGAACGGCGACTCCCTGCTGGACATCAACCTGCTGGACCTGTGCCAGCCCCTGGCCGACGGCGTGGTCGCCCGCGCCGCCCTGCGCCAGGTGGACGACGCCGGCCGCTACGGCCGCGTCACCCTGGACGGCGACAAGGTGGTCGGCTTCAGCGAGAAGTCCAATGACGCCACGCCCGGCGTGATCAACGGCGGCGTCTACTGGATGCGCCGCGAGATCCTGGACCGCATCGACCGCAAGCCGATGTCGCTGGAGCAGGACGTCTTTCCGGGGCTGGCCGCCGAGGGGCGGTTGGAGGGCCGGGTCTACGACCGTCCGTTCATCGACATCGGCGTGCCGGACTCGTTCAGCGAGGCGCAGAGCTTCGTGCCGTCGGTGGCCCGCCGAGGCGCGGTGTTCTTCGACCGCGACGGCACGCTGAACGTCGATGTCGGCTACGCCCACCGCCCCGACCAGATCGAATGGGTCCCCGGGGCCATCAAGGCGATCAAGCGCGTCAACGACGCGGGCCTGCTGGCCTTTGTGGTCACCAACCAGGCCGGGGTGGCGCGCGGCTATTACGGCGAGGAGCAGATTCGCGAGCTGCACGCCTGGATGCAAGCCCGGTTCAAGGCGGCCGGCGCCCATATCGACGACTGGTCCTACTGTCCCCACCACCCAGACTTCACCGAGGGCGGCTGCACCCACCGCAAGCCCGAGCCGGGCATGCTGCACGACCTGATCAAGACCTGGGACGTCGATCCGTCCGCCAGCCTGATGATCGGCGACCAGCCCACCGACGTGCAGGCGGCCGCCGCGGCCGGCGTCCGCGGCGTGCGCTATGCGGGCGGCGACCTGGACACGGTGATCGCGCAGGCCCTGGCGGCGTTGCCGAAGCGGAACGCCTAGACCTTCCCCTCAAGCCGCAGCAGTTCGGCGAAGGCCAGGAACACGTGATAGAGCGTCGAGGCCGGCACGGTGGTCGAGGTCGGACGACCATCGGCGTCGAACTGGTCGATCCACAGCCCGCGCACCGGGGTGGCCAGGTAGCGGTCCAGCAGCAGGTCGGCGGAGTCCGCCACGGCCGCCGAAGGATCGGTCCCGAAGGTCTCGAACAGGGCCACGTGGGCCTTGATCCGCTCGGTGTTGGGCCAGCTGCGCGAGCCACGGTTGATCGGCGCGCCGTCGTCGCGCACCTCGTTATAGGTGGCGTGGCTGGCCGGATCGACGCCGTGGCGCTCGGCCGAGCCGACCAGGGCCTGGATGATCGCCTTGGCGTCCACGCCCAGCAGACGCTGGGCGTTGGCCAGGATCCAGGCCCATTCCAGCTGGTGGCCCGGCTCGGTGATCCGCCCGCGCTCGCCCGGCTCGCGCGACCAGTCGTCGGTGAAATATTCCGACAGCGTGCCGGTTTCGGGATTGAACAGCCGGGTCGAGAAGAGGTCGACCAGCTCGCGCGCCAGGGCCTCGAAGCGCGGATCGGGCCAGGTCTCCTGGCAGACCAGGGCGGCTTCCAGCAGGTGCATGTGCGGGTTCTGCAGGCGCGAGCCCTGGGCGGGCTTTTCGTGCAGGAAGCCCAGGCCGTTGGCCGGGCGCATCTGAGCCTCAAGGAAGTCCAGGGTCTGCAGCGCCAGGGCCTTGGGCGCGGTCTCGCCCGAGGCGCGGCCGTACCAGCCCAGGGCGAACATGGCGAAGGCGATGTCGTAGAGGTCGGGCGTCGTGTCGCGCACCGCGCCCTGGCGGGTCAGGGTCCGCGCCCAGCCGCCCTCGGGACCCAGCCACGCCTTTTGCGTCAGGAAGTCATAGCCGTGGCGGGCCAACTCCAGGCCCGGGGCCCAGCCCAAGGTGGCGGCATGGGAGAAAACGTAGATCTGGCGGCAGGTGACCCGCACGCGCTTGAAGTCCACGCCCGCGTCGCGGCCCTCGAAGTCCAGCTGCTCCACATAGCCGCCGTCGACCCGGTCGACCCCCGCCTCGGCCCAGAACGGCAACGCCTCGTCGAACATCCAGCGACGAACGGCGGCGTACGGAACTTGGACCATGGTTTCATCCAGGCGAATTTTTGACTCGTTTGCGAATGGCGCTGACCGATGGGTTTAGCAAGGCCAAATCCGCGCCGACGCCCTTCGGACCCCACAGGACCAAGTCGATTGCGGCGACGGTTCCGGATCGCTAGGTTCCCGGCCTCGCAAAGGTTCGGTCCGCCCATGACTCTCGACATCACCGCCATCCGCGCCGCCGCCACTCGCCTGGCCGGCCAGATCGAGCGCACGCCCTGCCGCTATTCCAGGACGCTGTCGAAGATCACCGGCGCGGAGGTGTGGGTGAAGTTCGAGAACCTGCAGTTCACCGCCGCCTACAAGGAGCGCGGGGCGCTCAACAAGCTGATGCTGCTGTCGGACGTCGAGAAGGCCCGGGGCGTCATCGCTGCCAGCGCCGGCAACCATGCCCAGGGCCTGGCCTATCACGGCGCGCGCCTCGGCGTGCCCGTGACCATCGTCATGCCCAAGACCACCCCCTTCGTGAAGGTGCAGCACACCCGCGACTTCGGGGCCACGGTGATCATCGAGGGCGAAACCTATGACGACGCCTCGGCCCACGCCCGCAAGCTGCAGGCCGAGCAGAACCTGACCTTCGTCCACCCGTTCGACGACTACGACATCATGGCTGGCCAGGGCACCATCGCCCTGGAAATGCTGGAGGACGTGCCGGATCTGGAGATCCTGCCGGTGCCGATCGGCGGCGGCGGCCTGATCAGCGGCGTGGCCACGGCCGCCAAAGCCATCTCGCCCAATATCCGCGTCGTCGGTTGCGAGCCGGCCATGTACCCCTCGTTCACCGCCAAGATGCGCGGCGTCACCGCCCACTGCGGCGGCCAGACGATTGCCGAGGGCGTGGCGGTCAAGCAGGTGGGCGACCTGACCTACGGCGTGGCCCGGCCATTGATCGACGACGTGCTGCTACTGGAAGAGCCGCATCTGGAGCAGGCGGTCTCGCTGTACTGCAACGTCGAGAAGACCATCGCCGAGGGCGCCGGGGCGGCCTCGCTGGCCGCCCTGCTGGCCTATCCCGAGCGGTTCCGCGGCAAGAAGTGCGGCCTGATCCTGTGCGGCGGCAATATCGACACGCGCCTGCTGGCCTCGGTCCTGACCCGCGAACTGGTGCGCGCCCAGCGACTGGTGTCCCTGCGCATCGTCGGCGACGACCGCCCGGGCCTGCTATCGACCGTCTCGCACGTGATCGGCGCGATGGGCGCCAACATCATCGAGGTCAACCACAACCGCCTGGCCCTGGACGTGCCGGCCAAGGGCGCGGAATTCGACATCACCATCGAGACCCGCGACGCCCAGCACACCCAGGAGGTCATGGACGCCCTGCGCGAGAAGGGCTACCCGCCCCGCGCGGTCTGATCCGCCCCTCTAGATCGGGCCGTAGCCCAGGCGCGCGTTGTAGGCGTCGACCTGCAGGGCCCTGAACGCCTCGCGCACCCGCTCGTCGAGATAGGGCTCCACCCGGGTGCGGCCGCTGGACAGGGTCTTGGTCGGCTGGCCGATCACCTCGCGGTCCAGTAGCGCCGCCAGGTCCTGGTCGGTCCCCAGATAGGCCGCCAGGGCGGCCAGGCGCTCGGCCCGGCCGGGGGCCTGGGCGTCGGCCAGGATGTCGAACCCGAGAGCGAACACCTCCGGATCGTCCAGCCAACCCATCAGCGGCCGGTAGTTGCCTTCGAACAGCTCCACCCCCTTGTCGCGCAGGAAGGCCAGCATCTGGTCTGGCGAGGCGTCCATGCGGGTCCAGTCGGCGTCGCCGGCCCGGCCGGTCTCGACCATGAACCGCATGTGCGAGACCGTGGCGTCCACCAGGTTGCGGTGCAGGAACAGCTTGCGGAAGCCGTTCAGCGCCCGGTGGACGTCAGGCACATAGGGCAGATGGCCGACCACGAACTGCCCGCCGGCCACCAGCATGGCCGAGGTGTGGATCGGCAGGAAGAAGGTGTGGTCCTGATAGTCGCCGCGCTTGCCGGCGATCGACAGCGCCCGGTAGTCGGTCAGGAAGGTCGGCGAGACGTGCAGCTCGGTGTCGCGATAGCCTAGCCGCTCCAGCAGGAGCCCGACCAGATAGGTGCCGGCCTTGGGGATCGAGATCACCGCCACCGGCGGACGCTCGTCGCGGTCCAGCCGCGCCAGCAACTGGCCGTCGGGGGTGCGGGCGACGGGGAACCGGCGGCCGTTGCCGCGATCCAGCAGCCAGGAATCCTGGACCTGCAGCCAGCGGTTGGCGGCCTGGCCCAGGGCGTCCAGCGCCGTTAGCCGCTCCTGCAAGGCCTGGGCCTGGTCCTTCTGGGCCGAGCCGACCTGCTCGACCAGGACCGACAGACGGGCCAGGTCGTCGCGCCGAGCGGCCGCCTCGGCTTCGAAGCGGCTCTCCAGCCGCCGGACCACCGCGTCCAGCTCCACGATCCTGGTGCTGATCCGCTGTTCGCCGGCGTCGAACATCCAGGAGAACAATCGCGACATAAGAACAAGCTCGACCAAAGAGTAGACCAAGCTTCACGATAGCGGTGTCCGCCATCCGCGCAATATGGCGTGCGATTTCCTCAACTTCTGGCCGGCGCCGCAGTCGACAAACGCTTCCGATTAAGGTCACGTAACAGCGTTCTCGCGAAAACGAGGGCGCATCGCGATTTAATCCCAACAGCGCCCCGAAAAAATCCCCTTTCAGGAGATGCAGGATGTTCGTCGGAAGAAAGTCCCTCGTCGCTATCGGCGCGTTCGCCGCCTTGTCGATGGCCTCAACGCTCGCCCACGCGCAGGCGACCAGGACCTGGGTTTCGGGCGTGGGTGACGACGTCAACCCGTGCAGCCGCACCGCCCCGTGCAAGACCTTTGCGGGCGCGATCTCCAAGACCGCCGCGGGCGGCGAGATCGACGTGCTGGATCCGGGCGGCTTCGGCACGGTGACCATCACCAAGGCCATGACCATCGTCATGCCTCCGGAATACGGCGGCATCCTCAACTCCTCGACCAACGGCGTCGTCATCAACGCCGGGGCCACCGACGCCGTCGTGCTGCGCGGTCTCGCCTTCCAAGGCGGCGGCACCGGCCTGAACGGCGTCCGCTTCCTGGCCGGCGGCTCGCTGACCATCGAGAACGCCTATATCGGCAACAACACCGGTTTCGGCATCGACTTCTCGCCGTCCGCCGCCAGCAACCTGTTCCTCAACAACGTGACCCTGAGCAAGAACGGCAGCGGCGGCATCGTCATTCGGCCTCAGGGCGGCACCGGCTCGTCCAAGGTCGTGCTCAACAATGTCCGCGCGACCGGCAACGCGATGGGCGTGCGCGGCGAAGGCGCCACGGCCGCAGCCGCCGGCGTGATGATCGACATCATCGACAGCGAATTCACCCAGAACACCAACGGCGGGATCATCGCCCTGAGCAATCCCGGTACGGCGGTGAAGATCGTGGTGAACCGTTCGACCACCGCCGGCAACGGCACCAACGGGATCAACGCCAACGGCGCCCTGTCGGTGGTGACCGTCGGCAGCTCGGTGATCGCCGGCAACAACTTCACCATGACCGCCGAGAACGGCGGCCAGATCATCTCGTACGGCAACAACCAGGTGCGGGATAACACCAACCCCGGCACGCCGTTCAGCTCGACGACGCCGCTGCAGTAAACGAAAAAGGGCCGGCGAGGTCGCCCTCGCCGGCCCTGTTGTTTCGCGTTCGATCCGGGGCCTAGAGCAGGCCCTGGATCATCGCCCGCGCCGCGTCGGCCAGGTCCGGACGCTTCAGCGCCAGGGCCACATTGGCCCGCAAGAGGCCGATCTTGTCGCCGCAGTCATAGGTGTCGCCCTCGTATTCCAGGGCGTGGAAGTCCTGGCTTTCCAGCAGGGTCAGCATCGAGTCGGTCAGCTGGATCTCGCCGCCGGCGCCCTTGCCCTGCTTTTCCAGCAGGTCGAAGATTTCCGGCTGCAGGATGTAGCGGCCCGAAATGAACAGGTTCGAGGGCTCGGTGCCCTTCGGCGGCTTTTCCACCATGCCCGTCATGCGGTTCAGGCAGCCGTCCTGGCCGTCCAGCGCCACGATGCCGTACTGGTGGGCCATGCCTTCCGGGGCCGGCTCGACCACCACGATGTTGCCGCCCTTCTGGTCGTAGGCCTCGATGGCCTGGGCCAGGGCCGGCTTGGCCGCCGACATCACCATGTCGGGCAGCATCACCGCGAAGGGCTCGTCGCCGACGATGTCGCGGGCGCACCACACCGCGTGGCCCAGGCCCAGCGGGGCCATCTGGCGCACGAAGCTCATCTCGCCGGGCTTGGGCAGCTCGCCCAGCAGTTCCTCGAGCATGGCCGTCTTGCCCTTGGCGGCCAGGGCCGCCTCCAGCTCGACCTGGTGGTCGAAATAGTCTTCGATCGCGCCCTTGTTGCGGCCGGTCACGAACACGAAGTGCTCGATGCCCGCCGCGCGGCCCTCTTCGACGATGTAGGACAGGATCGGCCGGTCCACGACGTTGAGCAGTTCCTTCGGCGTGGTCTTGGTGCCGGGCAGGACCCGGGTGCCGAAACCGGCGACGGGAAGAACGGCTTTACGGACGGGTTTCATGAAGGCCTCGTGAGCGGTCACAGCTTGCGGAGGTTTTCTAGGGCGCGCCGCCGCCGCGCGCCACCACTGTTCTGTGACTGTCCGTCTCAAAGACCTGACTGCCGAAAATCGGCGCGCGGCCTGGCGCGAAATGGTCTAGCAGGGTCCGGAACGTCGTCTGGAGTTCGCCGCCATGGCCCGCCCCTTCCGCCTCGCCCTCTCCATCGTCGCCCTCGGCGCGGCCCTGGCCCTGTCCGGCTGCGGTCCCAACAAGAAGCAGCAGGAGACCCTGGCGGCGTCCCAGACCTTCCTCGCCGAGAACGGCAAGAAGCCCGGCGTGGTCACCCTGCCCGACGGCCTGCAATACAAGATCGTGCGCTCGGGCCCGGCCAACGGCGTCAAGCCCAACCCCAATGACGAGGTGAAGGTCAACTACGAGGGCAAGCTGCTGGACGGCACGGTGTTCGACAGCTCCTACGCGCGCGGCGTCCCCGCCTCGTTCCCGCTGCAGGGCCTGGTCCCGGCCTGGAAGGAGGCCCTGGTGCGGATGCGGCCGGGCGACGAGTGGACGCTCTATGTGCCGCCG
Source organism: Caulobacter sp. GW821-FHT09B08 (assembly GCF_059418225.1). Lineage (NCBI taxonomy): Bacteria > Pseudomonadati > Pseudomonadota > Alphaproteobacteria > Caulobacterales > Caulobacteraceae > Caulobacter > Caulobacter sp. GW821-FHT09B08. Next base: position 1,138,968 of record NZ_JBWKPL010000001.1, read on the forward strand.
GAGCTGGGCTACGGCGCCCGCGACAACGGCCCGATCCCCGGCAACAGCGTGATGGTGTTCCGCATCGAGCTGCTGGGCGTGCTGCCCGCCAGCGCGCCGGCGCCCAAGGCCGGCGGGGCCACCTAGCCTTCCAGGACGACCATGCCCTTGGCCACAGCGGGCCGCGCGCCCAGGGTCTTGAGCCAGGCGCGGATCGCCGGCAGGCCGGGGCGGTCGGGCTGGATCTTCTCCAGCACCTCCAGCGTCGCCACCGTCCAGGGATAGGCCGCGATGTCGGCGATCGAATAGTCGGCGCCGGCCAGATAGGCGACCTTCTCCAGCCGCCCCTCCATCACCCCCAGAAGCCGGCGCACCTCGTCGGCGAAGCGGTCGATGGCCAGTTCGATGGGCTCGGGCGCGCGCAGGGCGAAATAGCCTAGCTGTCCGGCCATGGGACCCAAGCCCCCGACCTGCCAGAAGGTCCATTCCAGCGCCGCCACCCGCGCCGGGCCCGACGGGGCCAGCAGCCTGCCGGTCTTCTCGGCCAGATAGACTAGGATCGCCCCGCTCTCGAACACCGACTGCGGCCCGCCAGGCGCGCCGTGATCGACGATGGCCGGGATCTTGTTGTTGGGCGAGATCGACAGGAAGTCGGGCGCGAACTGCTGGTTCTGGCCGATGTCGACCGGGTGGACGCGATAGTCCAGCCCCAGCTCCTCCAGGGCGATGGGAACCTTGCGGCCGTTGGGCGTGGTCCAGGTGTAGAGGTCGATCATCGCGCGTCTCCGCTTGTCGTGCAGGCATAGAACGCCAGGCGCGCCCTCATGGCCATGCCCGATGGGCGTCCGGGTAGGCGCGCGCCGAGACGCAGGCTAGGGTCGGGCCATGTCCGTTTCCGAAATCACGTCCTCCGAGGTCCTCGCCAGCCGGGCGATCGACATCCTCTCCACCCTGGTGGCCTTCGACACCACCTCGCGGCTGTCGAACCTGGCCCTGGTCGAATGGGTCGAGGCCTATCTGTCGGACCTGGGCGTGGCCTCGCGGCGGGTGCCCAACCACGACGGGACCAAGAGCAACCTGATGGCCAGCATCGGCCCGGCCGTGCCCGGTGGGGTGGTGCTGTCGGGCCATACCGACGTGGTGCCGGTCGACGGCCAGCCCTGGAGCAGCGACCCCTTCGTCCTGACCCCGCGCGACGGCCGCCTCTACGGGCGCGGGACCTGCGACATGAAGGGGTTCCTGGCCCTGGCCCTGGCCGCCGCGCCGGACCTGGCCAAGGCCCAGCTTTCCCGCCCCGTACACCTGGCCTTCTCCTATGACGAGGAGATCGGCTGCCTGGGCGCGCCGGACATGATCGCGGTGATCGCCAGCGAGCTGCCCCGCCCGGCCCTGGTGGTGGTGGGCGAACCCACCGACATGGTCGCCGTGCGCGGCCACAAGGGCATCGCCAGCTTCCGCGTCACGGTCACCGGCCGCGAGGCCCATTCCAGCCTGACCCACCTGGGCGTCTCGGCCAACATGGTCGCCATCAAGCTGATGAACCATCTGGTGGAGCTGTCCGAACGGCTGGAGCGCGAAGCCGACCCCGCTTCGCCATTCACCCCGAAGGGCGCGACCCTGACCATCGGCCAGGTCAACGGCGGCACGGCGGTCAACATCCTGGCCCGCGAATGCGTGTTCATCTTCGACCTGCGCATGCCCGCCGGCCTGAAGGCCGAGGTCATCCTAGCCGACTTCTTCGCCTTGGCGCGGACGCTGGACGCCCAGATCAAGGCCAAGGCCCCCGAAGGCGGCGTGGTGGTCGAGACCCGCTCGATGACTCCCGCCTTCGCTCCCGAGGAGAACGGCGCGGCCGAGGCCTTCGCCCGCAAGATCGCCGGCGACAACGGCCCGCCGCGCGTCGTGCCCTACGCCGCCGAGGCCGGCCAGTTCCAAGGCGCGGGCTTCTCGACCGTGATCTGCGGCCCAGGCTCCATCGACCAGGCCCACCAGCCCGACGAGTTCGTCGAGATCAGCCAGATGGAACGCGGCGCGGCCTTCATGCGCCGGCTGATCGAGGACCTTTCCACTTCCGGATGACGATCCGCCGGCCGAAGAAGGCCACCGGATCGATGGCCATGGCCCGCAGGATGTCCCACGAGCCGGCCTTGCGGACGGCCTGCAGCTCGCGCCGCGAGGCCAGGATCGGGGCCAGGGCCTCGCGCTTCAGGGCCGCCTTGATCCCCCGCACCACCGGCGGGGCGTCGCCCCGGCGCACGTGCAGCAGGAACAGGCCCGCCGTCACCGCCACGTGCAGCGGCGTGGTCAGCCACAGGAGCAGCGGCGGGGTGTTCTTCAGGAAGACCCAGATGCGGTTGCGGGTGCCGTGGAACACCGAGAAGGCCGAGCCCACCCCGGTGCTGGCCGAGCCCACATGCTCGACCACCGCTTCGGGCAACAGCAGGGTCGCCTCGCCCGCCAGCCGCAAGCGGTAGCCCAGGTCCACGTCCTCGCAGTAGCAGAAGAACCGCTCGTCGAAGCCGCCCAGTCCCAGGAACAGTTCGCGGTCGATCAGGGTGGCCGCCCCGCAGGCCGAAAACACCTCGCCTTCGGGCAGGGTCGCGGGCCGACGACGGCGATAGCCGCCCCGGAACGGGATGCCGGCCGAGGTCATCACGTCGCCCGCCCCGTCCATCAGGCCCGGCTCGTCGGCGCTCATCTGCAGCGAGGTGAAGCAGCGCACGTCCGGATGGCGGGCCGCGCCGGCGGCCAGGGCCTCCAGCCAGTCGGGCTTGGCGTAGGCGTCGGGATTGAGCAGGGCCAGCCACCGCCCTCTGGCCTGCCGCGCCGCCAGGTTGTTGCCGGCCGCGAAGCCCAGATTGGCGCCCGGCTGCAGGAAGCGGATCGCCGGGTCGGCCGCCGCGGCCGCCTGCGGCGCCCCGTCGGTCGAGGCGTTGTCGACCAGCAGGATCTCGAAATCGGTGAAGGTCTGGGCCTTCAGCGCCGCCAGGCACAGCGCCAGGGTGGGGCCGCTCTCGTAGGAGACGATGATCACGCTGAACATCGGCCCACCGCTGATCAACCCGCCATTGGGGGCCGCGTCGCTCTTGCCATTGCCGATGGGGCGAGCCATGCGTGGCGCACTCGTTTCCAAGAAGGTTCGACTCGTGAAAATCACGCCGATGGCGATTCCCGACGTGCTGCTTATCACGCCGACGCGCCATGGCGACGAGCGGGGTTGGTTTTCCGAGACTTTCCGCGCCTCGGCGCTCGACGAGGCCGGCTTCGCGGGCGGGGCCTTCGTGCAGGACAACCATGCCCGGTCCACCCGGCGCGGCCTGCTGCGCGGCCTGCATTTCCAGAAGCCGCCCCACGCTCAGGACAAGCTGGTGCGCTGCATCCAGGGCGCGATCCTGGACGTGGCGGTCGATATCCGCGAGGGCTCGCCGACCTTCGGCCGCTGGGTCGCCGCCGAGCTGTCGGGCGACAACGGCCGGCAGATGCTGGTCCCCAAGGGCTTCGCCCACGGCTACTGCACGCTCAGCCAGGACTGCGAGGTGATCTACAAGGTCACCGCCTACTACGCCCCCCAGGCCGAGGGCGCCCTGCGCTGGAACGATCCGGCCCTGGCCATCGACTGGATCGTGCCGGCCGGCGAGATCACCACCAACGCCCGCGACGCCGCCGCCCCGCTGCTGGCCGAGCTGGACACCCCGTTCCCGGCCCAGGCGCCCGCACGGCTTTCGAAGCCCGACGGCAGGTGATATTCCGCAAGGGTTGCGGACGCGAACCCAAGCGTCGGCGGCCTGGAAGGGACAGGGCGTGAAGATACTGGTCACCGGCGGCGCGGGCTTCATCGGCTCGGCGGTCTGCCGCCTTCTGCTCGGCGAGACCGGCGACCAGGTCGTCAATGTCGACAAGCTCACCTATGCCGGCGACCTGACCTCGCTGGCCGAGGTCTCCGGCTCGCCCGACTACGCCTTCGTCCGCGCCGACGTCGCCGACCGGGCCGCGATCCAGGCGGTGTTCGACACCCACCGGCCCGACGCGGTGCTGCACCTGGCCGCCGAATCCCACGTCGACCGCTCGATCACCGGGGCCGGACCGTTCATCCAGACCAACATCGTCGGCGCCTACACCATGCTGGACTGCGCCCTGGACTATTGGCGCGGGCTGGAAGGCCCGGCCAAGGACGCCTTCCGCTTCGTCCACGTCTCCACCGACGAGGTCTATGGCAGCCTGGGCGCCGAGGGCCTGTTCGAAGAGACTACCGCCTACGCCCCGACCTCGCCCTATTCGGCGTCCAAGGCGGCGGCCGACCACCTGGCCCTGGCCTGGTTCCACACCTATGGCCTGCCGGTGATCGTCTCCAACTGCTCCAACAACTACGGCCCCTATCACTTCCCCGAGAAGCTGATCCCGCTGATGATCCTCAACGGCCTGGATCGCCGCCCCCTGCCCGTCTACGGCGACGGGGCCAATATCCGCGACTGGCTGTATGTCGAGGACCACGCCCGCGCCCTGCGCACGATCCTGGAAACGGGCCGTCCGGGCGAGAAGTACAATGTGGGCGGCCGCAACGAGCGCACCAATCTGCAGGTGGTGCGGACCATCTGCGACCTGCTGGACGAGCTGGCGCCCAGTCCCCAAGGCTCGCACCACGACCTGATCACGTTCGTCGCCGACCGCCCGGGCCACGACCAGCGCTACGCCATCGACGCCGGCAAGATCGAGGCCGAGCTGGGCTGGCGGGCGCGCGAGACCTTCGAGACCGGCATCCGCAAGACCGTCGAATGGTACCTGGCCCGCCGCGACTGGTGGACGCCGCTGCGCGCGGCCTATGACGGCCGGCGCCTGGGCCTGCTGGACGCCAAGGCCGGCTGAGCTTGATGACCCCTCCCATTCTCGTCTTCGGCCGCGGCGGCCAGGTGGCGCGCGAACTGGCCGGCGTGGCCGGCGATCGCGCGATGGTCTTCGCCGGCCGCGAGACCCTGGACCTGACCGATCCCGCCGGCGTTGACGCCCTGATCGCCCGGGTCGCGCCCCGGGCGGTGATCAACGCCGCCGCCTACACCGCCGTGGACCGGGCCGAACGCGAGGCGCAGGCCGCCTATGCGCTGAACCGCGACGCCCCGGCCGCCATGGCCCGGGCCTGCGCCGAGCGTGGCCTGCCGCTGATCCACTTCTCCACCGACTATGTGTTCGACGGCACGCTGGACCGGCCCTATGTCGAGACCGACCCCACCGGCCCGACCAGCGTCTACGGCGCCAGCAAGCTGGCCGGCGAAGAGGCCGTGGCGTCGGCGGGCGGCCCGGCCATCATCCTGCGCACGGCCTGGGTCTACAGCGCCCACGGGACCAACTTCATCAAGACCATGCTGCGCCTGGCCGCCGACCGCGACGAGGTCAGCGTGGTGGCCGACCAGATCGGCCGCCCCACCTGGGCCCGCGACGCCGCGCTTGCCGCCCTGGCGGCGCTAGAGGGGCTGGAGCGCGATCCCGCCCTGGCCGGGCTCTACCATTTCAGCGGCCCCGACGACGCCAGCTGGGCCGACCTCGCCGCCGAGACCTTCGCCCTGTCGGCCCGGCGCGGCGGCCCCACCGCGACGGTCCGCCCGATCACCAGCGACGAATATCCCACCCCCGCCCGGCGTCCCGCCAATTCGCGGCTGGATCGCGGCAAGATCGACGCCGCCCTGAACCTCCCCCGCCGCCCCTGGCGCGAGAGTCTGGCGGACTGCGTCAACGAGATGGAGCTTCCATGAAAGGTATCGTTCTGGCCGGCGGGTCCGGCACGCGCCTCCATCCCCTGACCCTGGCCGTCTGCAAGCAGCTCTTGCCGATCTACGACAAGCCGATGGTCTATTATCCGATCAGCACCCTGATGCTGGCCGGCATCCGCGACATCCTGATCATCTCGACCCCCAAGGACATCCCGCTGTTCAAGGACCTGCTGGGCGACGGCTCGGCCTGGGGCGTGCGGTTCGAGTACGCGGTGCAGGACACCCCCCGCGGCCTGGCTGACGCCTTCATCGTGGGCGAGAGCTTCGTCGGTGACGACAAATGCGCCCTGGTGCTGGGCGACAACCTCTATTTCGGCCACGGCCTCTCCGACGCCCTGGTCCAGGCCGCCGCCTCCGACGCCGGGGCGACGGTCTTCGCCTATCATGTCACCGATCCGGAACGGTACGGCGTGGTCGATTTCGACGCCGACGGCCGCGCCGTGGCCCTGGAGGAAAAGCCCAAGGCTCCGCGCTCGAACTGGGCGGTGACCGGCCTCTATTTCTACGACCGCCAGGTGGTTGAGATGGCCAAGAGCCTCAAGCCCTCCGCGCGCGGCGAGCTGGAGATCACCGACATCAACCGGCTTTATCTCGAGCAAGGCCGGCTGTCGGTGGCCAAGCTGGGGCGCGGCTATGCCTGGCTCGACACCGGCACCCACGACAGCCTGGTCGAAGCCACCGAATTCATCCGCGCCATCGAAAAGCGCCAGGGCCAGAAGGTGGGCTGCCCCGAGGAGATCGCCTTCGGCCAGGGCTGGATCACCGCCGACGAGGTGGCGGCGCTGGGCGAGGCCATGGGGAAGACGGAGTATGGGCAGTATTTGAAGCGGCTGGCGCGCGGGTGACGCCCTCACCTTCTGCATTTCGCACTTATTTTTCAGCCGTCATCCCGGGCCTTGGGGATGCTGCGGCCCACTCCGCCCGCACCGTCTCATCCTCCTCGACCACCGTTTCCGCCAACCGCGCGAACGCCTCCGTGTTCAGCAGCCTTCCCGCCGCCCACACCGCCGCGCCGCGCACCGTCGGCGACGCATCGGCCAGCAGCGGCTCGACCACCGCCATCATCCCTACGTCCCCGCTGTTGCCGAGGGCGTAGAGCACGTTGCGCACGAAGCGGTCGCGACCGATGCGCTTGACCGGGCTCTTGCTGAACAGCGCCCGGAACGCCGGATCGTCCAGCCCCGCCAGCTCGGCCAGCGACGGCCCCTTCAGCGTCTCGCGGGCGTGGAAGGCCATTTCGCCCGACAGGCTGGCGAACTTGTTCCACGGGCACGCGGCCAGGCAGTCGTCGCAGCCGTAGATGCGGTTGCCCAGGGCGGGCCGGAACTCCGCCGGGATCGGGCCTGACAGCTCGATGGTCAGGTACGAGATGCACCGCCGCGCATCCAGGCGATGCGGTTCGGGGAAGGCCCCCGTCGGACAGATGTCCAGGCACGCCCGGCACGAGCCGCAGTGGTCGCGCTCGGGCGGATCGGCGGGCAGGTCCAGGGTGGTCAGCACGCTGCCCAGGAACAGCCACGAGCCGAACTGGCGCGAGACGAGGTTGGTGTGCTTGCCCTGCCAGCCCAAGCCCGCACGCTGGGCCAGGGGCTTTTCCATCAGGGGCGCGGTGTCGACGAACACCTTCACCTCGCCGCCGAACCGGCCGTGCATCCAGCGGGCCAGGGTCTTGAGCCGCTTCTTGATCACCTCGTGATAGTCGTCGCCCTGGGCATAGACGCTGATCGCCGCGCGCGACGGGTCTTCCAGGGCCAGCAGCGGATCGGTGTCGGGGCCGTAGTTGACGCCCAGCACCACCGCGCTCGTCGCATCCTGCCACATGGCGGTGGGGTGAGAGCGCCGGTCCAGCGTCTCCTCCATCCAGCCCATGGCCCCGTGGAAGCCCTCGGCCACGAACTGCCGCAGCCAGCCGCCGTTGGGCCAGGCGTCCGAGGCGCTCGCGAAACCGCACGTGTCGAAGCCCAGCCGCAGGGCCTCGGCGCGGATTTCGTCTCTCAGCGCTTGGTTCGGATGGCTAGAAGTCGAGATCGTCATAGTGCGCGACCGGCGCCAGGCCCGGCCAGCGATCGGCCAGGATGGGTCGGAAGGCGGGCCTGGACTTCAGCTTCATGTACCAGGTCCTGGTCGTCGGGAAGTCCTTCCACGGCACGTCGCCGAAATAGTCGATCACCGACAGGTGGGCGGCGGCGGCGAAGTCGGCCAGGCTCATGCGGCGGCCGGCCAGCCAGTCGCGCTGGTTCAGCAGGCCCTCGATATAGTCCAGGTGCTGGCGCAGGGCGTCGCGGCCCCGGCGCAGCGACGACAGGTCCGGCGCGCCCAGGCGAAGCAGGCGCTTCTCCATCTTCTCGTGCAGCAGGAAGCCGTTGACCTCGTTGTCGAACTTGCGGTCGAACCATTGCAAGAGGCGGCGCGCCTCGGCCCGCTCGCCCGGCTCGCGGCCCAGCAGGGCCGGTTCCGGCTCCTGTTCCTCGATGTGCTCGAGGATGGCGCGGGTCTCGGCCACCACCGTGGTGCGCTGGTGCTTGGTCTCCACCAGCACCGGCGGCACGCCCGAGGGGTTCAGCTTGAGGAACTCGGTCGGCCCTTCCCAATAGCGCACCTGCACCTCGACGAACGGCAGGCGCTTCTCGCCCAGGGCGAGACGCACCTGGCGCGAGGCCGGGTCCAGGGGGAAATGGTGAAGGGTACGTTCGACGCTCATGCCCACGCGCATTCAGGCTGCATCGTTCGATCGATGCGCCGTTTTGTTTAACAAGAACTTGCTGAACGCGGGTCATCGACCCCTTTCACGGCCGAATTAAGGGAATTCGTAAGATTTCCCAGGTCCGGCTCGGGCTGGCGACCGGCTCAAGCCTTGGCGTTCATCCGGCCGATCAGGTTGGTCGTGCTCTGGCCGGCCTTCAGTTCGGCCAGGACCACCTTGCCGCCATAGCCCAGCACCACGTCCGAGCCGACCACGGTCTCCACCGTGTAGTCGGCGCCCTTGACCAGCACGTCGGGGCGGAAGGCCTTGATCAGGTTCAGGGGGGTCTGCTCGTCGAACAGCACCACCAGATCGACCGCCGACAGCGAGGCCAGCACGGTGGCGCGGGCCTGCTCCTTCTGCACCGGCCGGGTCGGGCCCTTCAGGCGCGAGACCGAGGCGTCGGTGTTGAGGCCCACGATCAGCCGGTCGCAGGCGGCCTTGGCCTGGGCCAGAAGCGAGACGTGGCCGGGGTGCAGCAGGTCGAAGCAGCCGTTGGTGAAGCCCACCTTCAGGCCCCGCGCGCGCCAGCCGGCCACCACCGCCAGGGCGCCGTCCAGGTCGGCGATCTTGTCGGCCACCGGATCGCCGTGCTCGCCGTGGGCCAGGCCGACCAGCTCGTCGGCGGTGACCACGTCGGTGCCCAGCTTGGCCACCACCAGGCCGGCGGCGAGATTGGCCAGGCGCGCCGCGTCCAGCGGACGCGCACCCTTAGCCAAAGAGAGCGCCAGGGTCGCGGCCACGGTGTCGCCGGCGCCGGAGACGTCGAACACCTCCAGGGCCGTCGCGGGAAGATGCACCGGCGCCTCGCCGCGCACGGCCAGGGTCATGCCGGCCCCGCCCCGGGTGATCAGGGCGGCCGACAGGTTGGGCGCGGTCGTCAGGATGGCGTCGGCGGCCTCGGCGGCGGCTTCGTCGCCCGCCCCGGTCACACCCGTGGCCTCGGCGGCCTCGCGGCGGTTGGGCTTGATCAGGGTCGCGCCGTCATAGCGCGAGAAATCGCGGCTCTTGGGATCGACGATCACCGGCTTGCCGGCGGCGTTGGCCGCGGCGATGGCGGCCTTCAGCACGGCGGGGCTCAGAACGCCCTTGGCGTAGTCGGACAGCACCACCACGTCGACCTCGCGCAGGTGGGCCTCGAACGCTTTCAAGAGCGCGCGGCCGTCGGCCTCGCCCCGGTCCTCGCGGTCGGCGCGCAGCATCTGGTGCGAGCCGGAGATGTAGCGGGTCTTCTCGGTGGTGCGGCGCTTGGGGTCGACGATCAGGGCGGAGTCGAGGCTCGGCTCGCGGTCGATCATCGCCAGCAGGGCGCGGCCGGCGTCGTCGTCGCCGATCACCCCCACCAGCACGGCCCGGCCGCCCAGCGCGGCGACGTTGCGGGCCACGTTGCCGGCCCCGCCCAGCATCGCCGTCTCGCGCTCGATGGCGATCACCGGCACCGGCGCCTCGGGCGAGATGCGGTCGACCGCGCCGTAGACGAAGCGGTCCAGCATCACGTCGCCCAGCACCAGCACGGTGGCGCCCGAAAAGGCTCGCGGCAGCTTGGCCAGGGTGTCGTCCATCAGATGGGTCGCTCTAACACGTCGGAAGAAGCGCCATTTGGCCCCGCGAGCGCGGATCGGCAAGCCTTCAGAGCGGTTCCACTTCGCTGAAGGCCCCCGCATGGGGCTCGGCCACGCCGCGCGGGTCGGGGTGCAGCAGGATGTCGGCGGTCGGGAAGGCCTCCAGCACCCGGCCCTCGGCCTCGACCATCAGGGTGTGGGCGAGAGCCAGGGGCGTGTCGGCGTCGAAGTCCATGTGGGCCTGGACGTGGATGTTGGGACCGGAAGCCCGGGTGCGCAGCTGGTGCACGCCCATCACCCGGGGATCGGCGGTCAGCTGGGCCACGATGCGGGCGCGGTCCTCGTCGGGCAGCTCGCGGTCCATCAGCTGGTGCGACGCCTCGCGGAACACCCCAACCGCGCCCCAGACCAGCCAAGCGGCGATCAAGAGGCCCGCCGCGCCATCCACCCAGGTCAGGCCCAGGAACCCGGCGGCGGCGATGCCCAGCAGGCTGACGGTATTGGCGGCGAGATCCGCCGCGTAGTGGGCCTTGTCGCCCGACACCGCCACCGAGCGGGTGCGGCGGGTGACCTCGGCCTGGGCGCGGATCAGGGCCAGGGTCAGCAGGATCGAGACGATCATCACGGCCACGCCCAAGCCCTCGGCGGCGATGGGCCTCGGATGCAGCAGGCTCTTGATCGCCTCCTGGCCGATCAGGGCGCCGGAAGCGAAGACCAGGCCGCCTTGGACCAGGCTGGAAAAGGCCTCTGCCTTGCCGTGGCCGAAGCGGTGCTCGGCGTCGGGCGGGGCGGCGGCGTAGCGCACGGCGAAGAAGGTCACCAGCGAGGCGACCAGGTCCAGGCCGCTGTCGGCCAGCGAGGCCAGCATGGCCACCGATCCGCCGGCGACCCAGGCCACGCCCTTGATCGCGATCAGGATCGCGGCCGTGGCCACCGACAAGGTCGTCACCCGGCGGGTGAGCTTCTGGGATTCGGCGGCGGTGAGCGCGGGGGCGGACATGCGGACTGTTTAGCAACAGCCCGGCCACGACCCCAGCGAGAACGACTCGCGCTTCTCGGGCGAAGACGGCGCACGGTGTGGGGACACACGCATGCGTGTGTCCCCGGCCGCATTTCCCTCAGGCCGCCGCCTTCGTCCTCGGCCCCACATAGACCGACTGCGGGCGCACCAGCTTGCCGGTGGCCAGCTGTTCGCGGGCATGTGCGATCCAGCCGGCGGTGCGGCCCATGGCGAAGACGCAGGTGAAGCTGGCCGGCGGCAGGCCCAGGGCCTCCAGCAGGACGGCGGTGTAGAACTCGACGTTCGTATCCAGCGGCCGGTCGGGCTTGTGGTCGCGCAGGATGCGCAGGGCGGCCTGCTCGACGCCCTCGGCGAAGGCCAGGCGGCCGGGGACGCTCGTGGAGGTCTGGGCCAGCTGGCGGATCGCCGCCTTCAGGGCGTCGGCGCGGGGGTCGCGGACCCGGTAGATGCGATGGCCGAAGCCCATCAGCCGGTCGCCCCGCGCCAGCGCCTGGAGGATCCAGGTCTCGGCCTGATCAGACGTTCCGATCTGATCCAGCATTTCGATCACCGGTCCGGGCGCGCCGCCGTGCAGCGGACCTTTCAGGGCCGAGATCCCGCCCAGCACCGCGCTGGTCAGGCCCGCCCGCGTCGAGGCGATCACCCGGGCGGCGAAGGTCGAGGCGTTCAGGCCATGGTCGCAGACCGTGACCAGATAGGCGTCCAAGGCCCGGGCCTCCCCGTCCGTGGCCGGAACGCCGCGCGTCATGCGCAGGATGTCGGCGGCGTGCGACAGGGCCGCGTCGGGGGCCAGCGGCGACTGGCCGGCGGCGACCCGCAGCACGGCGGGGGTGAAGACGGCCGGGGCGGCGATCAGGGTCAGGGCCACGTCCAGTCCGTCGCCGTCGGGCAGGCGGGCCATCAGGGCGCGGACGGCCTCGACCGGGTCGCGCCGGGCCAAGCCCTCGTCCAGGGCGGCCACCTCGGCGAAGGCGCGAACCCGCGCGGCGCCCAGGGCCGGGGCGAGGTCGGACGGCATGGCGTCGAAGAAGCCGTCCAGCAGCAGGTGGGCGACGTCCTCGAACCCGGCGCGATGGGCCAGGTCCTCGACGGCGTAGCCCCGGATGGTCAGGCGGCCGGCCTGGCCGTCGACGTCGGACAGCACGGTGTGGGCGGCGACGACGCCTTCCAGCCCGGCGGCGGAGGCGGTGGTGGAAAGACCCTGGGACATGGATGAGGTCTCCTTTCGCCGGGCAATCCACGCCTCGGAAGCTTGATCGTCAATCTTGATCAATGTAATCAATATAAATGGCCGAATGGATCGACGCGGAACAGGCGATGGCCGCCCTGGGGGTGCGGGCTCAGACGCTGTACGCCTATGTCAGCCGGGGACGGGTGGGCGCCGCGCCCCATCCGGACGATCCGCGCCGCAGCCTTTATCGCGCTTCCGACGTCGCGGCCCTGGCGGCCAAGAAGGCCCGGGGCCGCCGCGCCGCCGACGTGGCGGCCGAGGCCATCGCCTGGGGCGAGCCGGTGCTGCCCTCGGCGATCACCACGGTGGAGGGCGGCCGGCTCTGGTATCGCGGCCAGGACGCTGTGGACCTGGCGCGCATGCACAGCCTGGAGCAGGTGGCGCGGCTGCTGCGCGGCGGCCATGGCGCGCCCCTGACCGGTCCCGAGCCCAAGAAGCCCAAGAAGGGCGACACGCCGCGCGCGCGTCTGTTCTCGACCCTGGCGGCGCGGGCCGGGCTCGACCCGCCCGCCCGGGGCCGCGCGCCCCTGGCTCTGGCCATGGAGGCCGCGGGCCTCTTGGAAGCCGCCGCCGACGCCGTGGCGGGCTCCATCGGCGACGGGCCGATCCACCAGCGCCTGGCCGACGCCTGGAAGCTGGACGCCCAGGGCGGCGACCTCGTCCGCCGCACCCTGGTGCTGCTGGCCGACCACGAGCTGAACGCCTCGACCTTCGCGGTGCGGGTGGCGGCCTCGACCGGCGCCTCGCTGGCGGCGGCGTCCCTGGCCGGCCTCTCGGCGCTGTCGGGGCCGCTGCACGGCGGCATGGCCGCGCGGGTGGAGATGTTCGTCGACGAGGCCGACCGGCGCGGACCGGCGCGGGCCGTGGCCGAGCGCCTGGCGCAGGGGGCAGCCATGCCGGGCTTCGGCCACCCGCTCTATCCGGACGGCGACCCGCGCGCGGCGGCCCTGCTGGACGCCTTCAAGGTCCCGCCCCTGCTGGCCCAGCTGCGGGCCGAGACGGAAGGCTCCACGGGCCTGGCGCCCAATATCGACTTCGCCCTCGTGGCCCTGGCGAGGACCCTGGCCCTGCCCGCCGACGCGCCGTTCAGCCTGTTCGCCGTGGGGCGGATGGCGGGGTGGCATGCGCATGCGATCGAGCAGTTGCAGTCAGGCAAGCTGATCCGGCCGCGGGCGCGGTATGTGGGGACGAGGCCCACAACCTAGCCGACGACCACTTGCCTCCTTCGGGCCTGCGGCCCTCCTTCCCCCATAGGGGGAAGAGGATTCGCGTTCTCGTCCTCCGCCCCCTACGGGGGCGGACAGACGGCGAAGCCGTCAGGTGGGGGCAAGTGAGTGAGCCGCCTACGCCCGCTCGTGAACCGCCTCTTCCGCCGCCAGCGGCTGCGGCAACCGCGTGACCATTTCCTTCGGACAGACCTGCCAGAACAGGCCGCGCACGCGGTCCCAATCACGCAGCAGGCTTTCGGCGAAGGCCGAGCCGGTTTCGCGGGCGTGCTCGTCGAGCAGCGAGCGCAGCACGCCTTCCCAATAGGGCGAGGCCAGGCGCTGGACCAGGATGCTCTCCGGATTGACCAGGTTCTCGAACCGGCCGTGCTGGTCGAGGACGAAGGCCATGCCGCCGGTCATGCCGGCCCCGAAGTTGCCGCCCGTCGGACCCAGGATCACCACCTGGCCGCCGGTCATGTATTCGCAGCCGTTGGCGCCGCAGCCCTCGACCACCGCCGTGGCGCCCGAGTTGCGGACCGCGAAGCGCTCGCCCGCCTGGCCCGCCGCGAACAGCCGGCCCGAGGTGGCGCCGAAGAGGACCGTGTTGCCCAGCAGGGTGTTGGTCTCGGGCGCCGACAGGCCGCGCGCCGGCTTGATCACGATCGTCGCGCCCGACAGACCCTTGCCGACATAGTCGTTGGCCTCGCCGGTCAGTTCGATGCGCAGGCCCTGGACCGCGAAGGCCCCCAGGCTCTGGCCGGCCGAGCCCTTGAGCTGGACGGTCAGGTGGCCGGCGGGCAGGCCCTTCATGCCGAACTTGCGCACGATGTGGCTGGAGGTGCGCGAGCCGATCGAGCGGGCCGTGCTGCGGACCGTATAGGTCAGCTGCATCTTCTCACCGCGCTCCAAGAGGGGGGCGGCGTCGCGGACGATCTGGGCGTCGAGCGTGTCCGGAACGGCGTTGCGGCCAACCACGGTGTTGTAGGGCTTGTTCTGGCCGGGATCGGCGCGAACCAGCAGCGGGTTGAGGTCGAGGTCGTCCAGGTGCTCGCCGCCGCGCGACACCTGCGCCAGCAGGTCGGTGCGGCCGACGATTTCCTGCAGGCTCTTGAAGCCGAGGCCCGCCAGGATCTCGCGCACTTCCTCGGCGATGAAGCTGAAGAGGTTGATGACCTTGTCCGGCGTGCCGGTGAACTTGGCGCGCAGGGCCTCGTCCTGGGTGCAGACGCCCACGGGGCAGGTGTTGGAGTGGCACTGGCGCACCATGATGCAGCCCATGGCCACCAGCGAGGCGGTGCCGATGCCGAACTCCTCGGCGCCCAGCATGGCGGCGATGACGATGTCGCGGCCCGTGCGCATGCCGCCGTCGGCCCGCAGGACCACGGAGTGGCGCAGGTTGTTGAGCGTCAGCACCTGGTTGGCTTCCGACAGGCCCATCTCCCACGGACCGCCGGCATATTTCACCGAGGTCTGGGGCGAGGCGCCCGTGCCGCCGACGCCGCCGGCGACCAGGATCACGTCGGCCTTGGCCTTGGCCACGCCCGCCGCGATGGCCCCGATGCCCGTGGCCGCGACCAGCTTGACCGTCACCCGGGCGACCGGGTTGATCTGCTTGAGGTCATAGATCAGCTGGGCCAGGTCCTCGATCGAATAGATGTCGTGGTGCGGCGGCGGGCTGATCAGCATCACGCCGGGGGTGGCGTGACGCAGGCGCGCGATCATCTCGGTGACCTTGAAGCCGGGCAGCTGGCCGCCCTCGCCGGGCTTGGCGCCCTGGGCGACCTTGATCTCCAGCTCCACGCACTGGTTCAGATATTCGGCCGTGACGCCGAACCGGCCCGAGGCCACCTGCTTGATGGCGCTGTTGGGGTTGTCGCCGTTGGGCAGCGGCTTGTAGCGGGCGCTGTCCTCGCCGCCCTCGCCCGAGACCGACTTGGCCCCGATGCGGTTCATGGCGATGTTCAGCGCGCCGTGGGCTTCAGGGCCCAGCGCCCCCAGGCTCATGCCCGGCGTGACGAAGCGCTTGCGGATCTCGTTGACGCTCTCGACGTCGTCGGTGGAGATCGGGTTGCGATCCGAACGCCAGTCCAGGAGGTCGCGCAGCTGGATCGGCTTTTGCGTGCGCAGGCCGTTGGACCAGCGGCGATAGAGCTCGAAGTCGCCGGTGTCGCAGGCGCTCTGCAGGGTGTGGATCAGGCGCGCCTCGAAAGCGTGGGCCTCGCCGGACCGGCGCAACTTATACAAGCCGCCGACTGGCAGGGTCACCGCCGACTCGCCCCAGGCCTTGCGGTGCAGCTCGACCGCCTTGGACTCCAGGCCCGCCAGGCCGATGCCCGAGATGCGCGAGGGCATGCCGGGGAAGAACTCGGCGGCGAGCGCCCGCGACAGGCCGACGGCTTCGAAGTTGTAGCCGCCGCGGTACGAGGAGATGACGCTGATGCCCATCTTGGAGATGATCTTCAGCAGGCCGCCCTCGATGGCCGTCTTGAAGTTGATGCAGACGTCGCGCAGCGACTTGTCGCCGATCAGGCCGCGCTCCAGGCGATCCTGGAAACTTTCCTGGGCCAGATAGGCGTTGACCGCCGTGGCGCCCACCCCGACCAACACCGCGAAATAGTGGGTGTCCAGGCACTCGGCCGAGCGGACGATGATGGAGACGTACGACCGCAGGCCCTTGCCCACCAGGTGGGCGTGGACGCCGCCGGTGGCCAAGATCATCGGCAGGGCCACCCGGCCCTCGCCCGAGCCCTCGTCGGTCAGGACGATGGCGCCGCAGCCGCGCAGGACGGCGTCCTCGGCTTCAGCCCGGATGCGGTCGAGATTGGCGCGCAGGGCGTCGCCCGGACGAGCTTCCGGAGCCGGCAGCGGCATGGTGCAGTCGATGACCACCACGCTCTTCTCGCCCAGCAGGCCGTGGATGCGTTCGTACATGCCGGTGGTCAGCACCGGGCTTTCCAGCACGTAGACGTCGGCTTGCGCGGCGTCTTGCGCCAGGATGTTGCCCAGGTTCTTGAACCGGGTCTTCAGGCTCATCACGCCGGTTTCCCGCAGGGGGTCGATCGGCGGGTTGGTCACCTGGCTGAAGTTCTGGCGGAAGAAGTGGCTGAGCGGCCGGTACTTTTCCGACAGCACGGCCAGGGGCGCGTCGTCGCCCATCGAGCCGACGGCTTCCTTGCCGTCCTCGACCATGGGCGCCAGGACCATTTCCAGGTCTTCCAGGCTGAAGCCGGCGGCGGCCTGGCGGCGGGTCAGCTCCTCGCGGCCGTACTTGCGCGGCTCGGGGCCGGGACCGATCTCCTTTTCGAGATCGACCATGTTGCCCAGCCAGTCGGTATAGGGGTGGCGCTCGGCCAGCTCGTCGATGATGTCGTCTTCGCCGTAGAGCTTGCCGCCCACCAGGTCGATGGCGATCATCCGGCCCGGCGAGATCGCCAGCTTGCGGGTGATGCGGCTTTCCTCGACGCCGCACATGCCGGCCTCCGAGCCCATGATCACCAGGCCGTCGTCGGTATAGGCCACGCGCAGCGGACGCAGGCCCGAGCGGTCCTTGCCGGCCACGACCCAGCGGCCGTCGGTGGCGCACAGGGCGGCCGGGCCGTCCCACGGCTCCATCACCGCGTTGCAGTAGCTGTAGAGGGCCTTGTGCGAGGCCTTCATGTGGTCGTTGGAGGCTTCCGGCACCAGCAGGGCCTTGGCCATGGGCGCGTCGCGACCGGCGCGGACCAGCACCTCGAAGGTGTTGTCCAGGTTGGCCGAATCCGAACCGCCCGGCTGGATCACCGGCTTCACATCGTCCCCGAACTCGCCGAAGGCGTCGGCCGCCATCTTGATTTCGTGGGACTTCATCCAGTTGATGTTGCCCTTGATGGTGTTGATCTCACCATTGTGGGCCAGCATCCGGAACGGCTGGGCCAGGCGCCATTGCGGGAAGGTGTTGGTCGAATAGCGCTGGTGGAAGATCGCCACGGCCGCGGCGAAGCGCTCGTCCTTCAGGTCCGGATAGAACTCGTCGATATGCTCGGCCAGGAACATGCCCTTGTAGATCAAGGACTTGGCCGAGAACGAGCAGATGTAGAAGTCAGAGATGTTCTGGCCGTGGACGCGCTTTTCGATGCGCTTGCGGCACAGGAACAGGGCCCGCTCCAGGGCCTCGCCTTCCAGGCCGGCCGGGGCGGCCAGCATGATCTGCTCGATTTCCGGACGGGTGGCGTTGGCCTTCTCGCCGATCACGGCGGTGTTCACCGGCACCTGGCGCCAGCCGTAAATGTAGAAGCCGAAGCGCAGGGCTTCCGCTTCCACGATCGTGCGGCAGGCCTCCTGGGCGCCCAGATCCGTGCGCGGCAGGAAGATCTGGCCCACGGCGATGGGACCCTGGCGCAGGGCGTGGCCAGTGCGCCGCACCTGGTCGATGAAGAAGTCCTGCGGAACGCTGACCAGCACGCCGGCGCCGTCGCCGGTCTTGCCGTCGGCGTCGACCGCACCCCGGTGCCACAGGGCCTTCAGGGCCTTGATCGCCAGCTCGACGACTTCGCGGCGCGGCTGGCCGTCGATGGCGCAGACCAGGCCCACGCCGCACGCGTCGCGCTCGGTGGAGGGATCATAGGCGTGGCCGTCGATCAGGGCCTGGCGGTTCTTCAGATAGAGGTCCATCTCGTTCATGGTCTCAGGTCCTCTCTCTTATTCCGCCGCGATCAGCGCGGGCGCGCCGATCTTGGCCTGCAGGTACTTGTGGATGGCGTCGGCGGCGTCGCGGCCGTCCTTGATCGCCCAGACCACCAGGGAAGCGCCGCGCACGATGTCGCCGGCGGCGAACACGCCGTCCAGATTGGTCATCTGGTGGCGGACGTCGGCCTTGACCGTGCCCCAGCGCGTGACCTTCAGGTCCGGCGCCGACCACAGCTCGGGCAGGTTCTCGGGCTCAAAGCCCAGGGCCTTGACCACCAGCTGGGCCGGACGGTCGAAGTCGCCGCCGTCGATCTCTTCGGGGGTCTGGCGGCCCGAGGCGTCCGGGGCCCCCAGGCGCATGCGGATGGCGCGCACGCCCGTGACGGCCTCGGCGTCGCCCTGCAGGGCGCGCGGCGCGGCCAGCCATTCGAAGGTCACGCCCTCTTCCTCGGCGTTGGCCACTTCGCGCAGGGAGCCGGGCATATTGGCCTTGTCGCGGCGATAGAGGCAGGTGACCGAGGTGGCGCCCTGGCGGACGGCCGTGCGCACGCAGTCCATGGCGGTGTCGCCGCCGCCGACCACCACCACGTCCTTGCCGGCCGCGTTCAGCTCGCCGCTGTCATAGGCCGGGACGTCGTCGCCCAGGGTCTTCTTGTTGGAGGCGATCAGATAGTCCAGCGCGGGCACCACGCCGCCGGCGCCCGAACCCGGAGCGACCAGGTCGCGCGCGGCATAGACGCCCACCGCGATCAGCACCGCGTCATGCTTTTCACGCAGGTCTTCCAGGGTGGCGTCCTTGCCGACCTCGAAGCCGAGCTTGAACTCGACCCCGCCGTCGGCCAGGCGCCGGGTGCGGCGCTCGACGACGTCCTTTTCCAGCTTGAAGCCGGGAATGCCGTAGATCAGCAGGCCGCCGGCCCGGTCGTGGCGGTCATAGACGGTGACGGCGTAGCCTTCCTCGCGCAGCTTCTCGGCGGCGGCCAGGCCCGCGGGGCCCGCGCCGATCACGCCGATCGACTGGCCGCGGCCTTCCTTGGCCACGAGCGGCTTCACCCAGCCCATCTCCCAGGCCTTGTCGGTCAGATAGCGTTCGACCGAGCCGATCGTCACGGTGCCGTGACCCGACTGCTCTATGACGCAGTTGCCTTCGCAGAGGCGGTCCTGAGGGCAGATTCTACCGCAGACCTCCGGCATGGAATTGGTCGCCTGCGATAGGGCGTAGGCTTCTTCCAGACGGCCTTCGGCGGTCATCCGCAGCCAGTCGGGGATGTTGTTGTGCAGGGGGCAGTGGGTTTGGCAGAACGGCACGCCGCATTGCGAGCAACGCGAGGCCTGCTCGGTGGCCTTGGCATCGATGAAGTCGGCGTAGATCTCGTGGAAGTCGCCATTCCGCTCGTCCGCCGCCCGCTTTTCGGGCGTGGTGCGGGCGACGGTCGTGAATTTCAGCATGCGCTCGGCCATGCGACTTCCCTCGTCCCCGCTTCCGGGGAAAAATTTGCGTGCGCGGGCCTCTTACAGACTCTTCGCGGCAAGAAGAATGCGTCAGTCAAAATGGTGGACAAATATAGCCGTAATGACGCCAGGGTTATTGCGAGCGACTCTCAGTTATGGCCCAAGATAGTCCACTTTATGGATAAACGACTTGTTTACCGTGTCGGGCGCACGCCCGGACGGGGCTTTTGAGGGCGTGCGCGCCGATAGGGAATGACCATGCCGGATTGGCTGATCGCGATCGTACTGGGCCTGGTGGAAGGCCTGACCGAATTCATCCCCGTCTCGTCGACGGGGCACCTGCTGCTGACCAAGATCGCCCTGGGCCTGACCGATCCGACCTGGGACACCTTCATCGTGCTGATCCAGCTGGGCGCGGTGCTGGCGGTGGTGGCCGTCTATTTCCAGCGCCTCTGGAATGTCGTGGTCGGCCTGCCCACCAAGCCCGAAGCCCGCCGCTTCGCGCTCAGTGTTATCATCGGCTGCATTCCCGCCTTCGCCGCCGGCCTGGCCCTGCACGGGGTGATCAAGCACTTCTTCGAGAACCCGTTCCTGCCGCAGGTGATCTGCGTGTCGCTGATCATCGGCGGGATCCTGCTGCTGATCGTCGACAAGAAGGCCCCCGCCCCCAAGGAAATGGACGGCATGACCCTGTCGCTGAAGACGGCGCTCCTGATCGGCCTCTTCCAATGCCTGTCGCTGCTGCCGGGCGTGTCGCGCTCGGGCTCCACCATTGTCGGCTCGATGCTGATCGGCGTGGACCGCAAGGCCGCCGCCGAGTTCAGCTTCTTCATGGCCATCCCGATCATGGTCGGCGCCTTCGCCCTGGACCTGCTCAAGAGCTACAAGGACATCGACCCCAGCCACGCCGGCACCATCGCCATCGGCTTTGTCGTGTCGTTCCTGTCGGGCCTGCTGGTGGTCAAGACCATGATCGCCTTCATCGGCAAGCGCGGCTTCGCCCCGTTCGCCTGGTGGCGGATCGTGGTGGGCGTGGTTGGCCTGGGCCTGATCTACATGCCGAAGTGATCCTGCTTCCCTCTCCCCTTGCGGGAGAGGGTGGCCCCACGGAGTGGGGTCGGGTGAGGGGTTGAAGAACGAAAAAGCCGCGACCAGCCTTTCAGCTGTCGCGGCTTTTGTCGTCTGTGCGACCCCTCATCCGTCGGCTTCGCCGACACCTTCTCCCGCAAGGGGAGAAGGAAATAATCAGAACGCCCCCGCCGGGACCTCGGCGTACTGGCCGCCCTTGCGGTAGCGGTAGAGGTAGGACGGGACCACCGCCTCGACTGCGGTCGGGACGACGCCGGCCTCGGCCAGGCCCGGCAGGCCGTTGGCCGCCACGTTGTCGGTCTTCAGCGACTCCACCTGGTCCGAGGTGATCGGCGGGGCGATCGGCGACAGGTCGCAGAGCTTGCCCAGGAAGCCGGCGGCGAACCACGGCAGCGGGGCCAGGAAGCGATTGCGGCCGGTCTCGACCAGGATCAGCTCCAGGATTTCCTTGAAGCTGTAGACGGCCGGGCCGCCCAGTTCATAGGTCAGGCCCTCGGCGGCGGGGCTGGCGACGGCTTTCGCCACCACCGCGGCCACGTCGCCCACGAACACCGGCTGGAACTTGGTCTCGCCGCCGCCGATCAGCGGCAGGGCGGGCGCCAGCACGGCCATCTGGCCGAACTTGTTGAAGAACTTGTCGTCGGCGCCGAACACCACCGACGGACGGATCACCACCGCGCCCGGGAAGACGGTGCGGACGGCCGCTTCGCCCTCGGCCTTGGTGCGCTGGTACTTGGAGGCGGAATTGGCGTCGGCGCCGATGGCCGAGATCTGCACGAAGCGGGTCACGCCGGCGGCCTTGGCCTGTTCGGCGATGGTCTTGGCGCCCATGACGTGCAGGGTCTGGAACTTCTGGCGGCCGCTCTCCCAGAGCACGCCGACCAGATTGACCACGGCTTCCGCGCCCTCGACCGCGCGCGCCACCGACGGGGCGTTGCGGACATTGGCCTGCACCACCTCGATCTGGCCGACGTCGCCCAGCATCCGCATCCTGTAGGCCAGGTTGGGATTGCGCACGGCCACCCGCACGCGATGGCCCGCCTTGGCGAGCGCCCGGACGACCTGGCCGCCGACGAAGCCGGAGCCGCCGAACACCGTGACCAGACCTTGCATGCGAAAACCTCTCTTAAAGTCTCGAGCCGGGGATTAGACGACCGCGAGCCCCTTCGCAATCGAAGCCGGAAAAAAGGTCGCGATTAGCGATTGACGTGGCCAGAACCTTTGCATAAACGTCCCGGCCTCGCGGCGGTCCACGGATCGCTTCGCAGGCCCAGGTGGCGGAATTGGTAGACGCGCTGGCTTCAGGTGCCAGTGATCGAAAGGTCGTGGAGGTTCGAGTCCTCTCCTGGGCACCACCCCCTACCAACCTTCGTAAGAAGGTCGGGGTGGAGCCAAAAGAAGCCCGAAATTCAACACGGTGTTTCGTCCCTTCGGGGGCGCGGCTTCCGTCGCGCGTCACGCCTCGCGCGCGGGATGGGCTGGCGGTCACGTTGGCCAGGCGTTAGATATCCTGTTCATTCGGCCGACAGGGTCGGCGCCCCATCATTCAGGCGCATCGGGAATTCGCAGCGTCCGCGCGACGAGACCTGAAGCGCGGAGACGTTAGACTTGGCCAACTTCCTGCATGAAGGCGATCTGCCCGACGGCGTCTTCGCCGGCGCGACCGCCATCGCCATCGATTCCGAGACCATGGGCCTGCGCCTGGGCCGCGACCCGCTGTGCGTGGTCCAGCTGTCGTCCGGCGACGGCGACGCCCACGTGGTGCGCCTGGACCGCTCGACCTACGACGCCCCCAACCTCAAGCGCCTGCTGACCGATCCGTCGATCGTAAAGCTGTTCCACTTCGGCCGCTTCGATATCGCCATGTTCCTGCTGCATCTGGGGGTCATGACCGCCCCGGTGTACTGCACCAAGATCGCCAGCAAGCTGGCCCGCACCTATACCGACCGCCATGGCCTCAAGGACGTGACGCGCGAACTGGTGGGGGTCGAGCTGTCCAAGGTCCAGCAGAGCTCGGACTGGGGCCAGGCCACCCTGTCGCCCGACCAGGTGGCCTATGCGGCCTCGGACGTGCTGCATCTCCACGCCCTGCGCGAGCGGCTGAACGCCATGCTGGTGCGCGAGGGCCGCATGGAGCTGGCCGACGCCGCCTTCGCCTACCTGCCCCACCGCGCCGCCCTCGACCTGGCCGGCTGGGAAGACGTCGACATCTTCGCCCACAGCTGAGGCCCGATCCTTGACCACCCTCGACGCGGATAGGGCCGGATTTCGGCGGGACTTGCGCCGCTGGCGCAGGCGCTCGCGCCGCGTCCAGCTGGCCCGCGTCGTGCTGCCCGCGGCCATGATCGCCCTGCTGGCGGTGGTCGGCGGCCAGGTGGCCTGGCGCACGGTCACCGGCGGCGACCGCCGGGCGTCGGAGAGCAAGGCCCAGATCCGCATGATCACGCCGCGCTTCTACGGCCAGTCCAGCGACGGCCGGCCCTTCATGATCACCGCCCGCTCGGCGGTGCGCGACGAGGCCGACATGAAGCGGGTGTTCCTGGACGCCCCGACCCTGACCCTGGGCGTCGGCAGCCCCGCCCCCACGCGCTCGACCGCCGACCGCGGCGTCTATCGCGAAGACACCATGATGCTGCAGCTGTTCGGCAATGTCCGGATGGACGACGGGGCCGGCTACCGCTTCGCGTCGAACGAGGCCGTGGTCGACACTCGCAACGGAAACACGACCGGAGAAACCTCGCTTCAAGGCGAAGGTCCAACTGGACAGGTGCAATCCAACGCCTACTC
Organism: Caulobacter sp. GW821-FHT09B08; assembly: GCF_059418225.1. NCBI lineage: Bacteria > Pseudomonadati > Pseudomonadota > Alphaproteobacteria > Caulobacterales > Caulobacteraceae > Caulobacter > Caulobacter sp. GW821-FHT09B08. The sequence goes on from NZ_JBWKPL010000001.1 coordinate 1,162,467, forward strand.
CGTATATGACAAGGGCGACCGCATCATTTTCCGGGGCGGCGTCAGGACACGGCTGGATCGCAAGACCGGCCAGTCGGTCCCGGTGCAATAGAGGCGATCGCGAACAGACATGAGGACGTGGTTGATGAATCGATGGATGGCGCCGGCGGCGATCGCCCTCAGCCTCTTGAGCGGCGCGGTTCTGACGAGCGGCCCGGCTATGGCCCAGTCCAGCGGCCGCAGCGACTCCAGCGCGCCGGTGGACATCTCCGCCGACGAGCAGGAAGTCATCAACAGCCAGTGCAAGACGATCTTCCGCGGCGCCGTCGAGGTGTTGCAGGACAAGGCCCGCATGCGCGCCAACGTCATGACCGTCTACAACCGCCGCAAGACGCCGGGTAAGACCTCCTCGCCCACCGGCAACAACGACTGCGGCGACGTCGACCGCGTCGAGGCCGACGGCAACGTCTTCTACGTCACCCCCGAACAGACCGTGCGCGGCAACCACGCCGTCTACGACTACGGCGCCGACACCATCGTGGTGACCGGCGACGTGGTGGCGGTCCAGGGCCAGGACGTGGCGCGCGGTGACCGCATGACCATCAAGACCAAGACCAACGACGTGAAGATGGAATCCAACGCCACGGGTCGCGGCAAGACGCGGGTGCGCGCGGTGCTCTATCCCTCCGACAAAGACAAAAAGCCCGCCGCCGCTAAGCCGTAGGATCTCATGGCGCTTACTATGCAACACCTGCACGTCGACGGCTCGACCACCGAGGGCCTGTTCGTCGACGCGATCGGCAAGTCGTTCGGCGACCGTCCCGTGGTCAAGAGCGTCTCCCTGCGCCTCAAGCGCGGCGAGGTCGCGGGCCTGCTGGGCCCCAACGGGGCCGGCAAGACCACCTGCTTCTACATGATCACCGGCCTGGTCGCCGCCGACTACGGCTCGATCTATCTGGACGGCGAGGACATCACCGGCCAGCCGATGTTCCAGCGCGCCCGCATGGGCGTGGGCTATCTGCCGCAGGAAGCCTCGATCTTCCGGGGCATGACGGTCGAGCAGAACGTCATGGCCGTGGTCGAGATGCGCCAGAAGAGCCAGCGCAAGGCCCGCGAGACGGTCACCGAGATCCTGGAAGAGCTGCGCATCACCCACATCCGCAAGTCGCCGGCCGTGGCCCTGTCGGGCGGCGAGCGACGGCGGGTGGAAATCGCCCGGGCCCTGGCCAGCGAGCCGTCGTTCATGCTGCTGGACGAACCGTTCGCCGGCATCGACCCCCTGGCCATTTCCGACATCCGCGAGGTGGTCAGCTACCTCAAGGGTCGCGGCATCGGCATTCTGATCACCGACCACAATGTGCGCGAGACGCTGCAGATGGTGGACCGGGCCTCGATCATCCACGCCGGCGAGGTGCTGTTCGAAGGCGCCCCGCAGGAGATCATCGACAACCCCGAGGTCCGCCGCGTCTATCTGGGCGACAGCTTCGACGAGCGCTGAGGCGAACTTTTTAATCCGCGGACAGCTTGTCGCGGCAGAAATTGACAGGCCGCGCGCTCCGCCTTCCGGATCGCGCGGCCTTTTCGATTCCATCGCCTGGAAATATCCCGCGTCTTTTCAAGGGCTTGACGAGACTCCGCGAGAAAAACACCGGTCTTGCCGGACGGAGTGTCGCACTGGCCCGCTTTTTGCTGGCGTTCGCGCCCCGTTAACCAGACTGCCCTTTCAATGGGGATCAACGAACCGCGTTGATTTGCCCAGGAGGGCGCATTGGCTCTCGGCCACAGATTGGAGCTTCGGCAAGGCCAGGGCCTTGTCATCACGCCGCAGCTTCAGCAGGCGATCAAGCTCCTGCAGCTGTCGAACCTCGAACTCGACGCCTTCGTCGAGGCCGAGCTCGAGCGCAATCCCCTGCTCCAGCGCGACGACGGTCCGGCCGAGGTCGAGGCGTCTTCCGCCGAGGCCGACCGCCCGACCGAAAACCTGGGCCTGGACTCGGTGTCGGATCATGCCGCCAGCAGCCAGATGGACGCCGTGCACGACGACGTCTCGCCCGGCGAGCGCGCCACCGGCGACGGCGCCGATCAGGGCGCCGAGCACGGCCCCGAACAGGCCGGCGGCCAGATCGACTGGTCGCGCACCGGCGGCGGCGGCAATTTCGAGAGCGACGACAATTACGAAGGCGCCCTGACCCGCGCCCCGACCCTGGTCGAGCACCTGACCGGCCAGCTGGCCGTGGCCGGCCTGACACCGGCCCAGAACGTGGTGGCCGGCATCCTGATCGACGCGGTCGACGAGGGCGGCTACCTGCGCGCCGACCTCGCCGAGATCGCCCAGCGCCTGGGCTGCGCCCTGGCCTTCGTCGAGGAGGTCCTGACCGTCGTCCAGGGCTTCGAGCCCGCCGGCGTGGCCGCCCGCGACGTGCGCGAGTGCCTGATGCTGCAGCTGAAGGACGTCAACCGCTACGACCCCTGCATGGCCGCCCTGCTCGACAACCTGGACCTGCTGGCCCGTCGCGACATGAACGCCCTGCGCAAGCTCTGCGGCGTCGACGACGAGGATCTGCGCGAGATGGTCGCCGAGATCCGCGCCCTGACCCCGCGTCCCGGCGCGGCCTTCCACGCCGAACCGCCTCAGACCCTGGCCCCCGACGTCCACGTGCGCGAGACGCCCGGCGGCCTGTGGCACGTGGAGCTGAACACCGACACCCTGCCCAAGGTGCTGGTCGACCAGCGCTATCACGCCCGCGTCAGCAAGGGCGCGCGGACCGAGCAGGAAAAGACCTTCGTCTCCGACAGCTTCGCCACCGCCAACTGGCTGGTCAAAAGCCTCGACCAGCGGGCCAAGACCATCCTCAAGGTCTCCAGCGAGATCGTCCGCCAGCAGGACGGCTTCCTGGCCTATGGCGTCGAGCACCTGCGCCCGCTGAACCTGAAGACCGTCGCCGACGCCATCGGCATGCACGAGTCCACCGTCAGCCGCGTGACCTCCAACAAGTACATCGCCACCCCGCGCGGCGTGTTCGAGCTGAAGTACTTCTTCACCTCGGCCATCCAGTCGTCGGAAGGCGGCGAGGCCCACTCGGCCGCCAGCGTGCGCCACAAGATCAAGGGCCTGGTCGAGGCCGAGAAGACCGAGACCGACGTCCATTCCGACGACCGGATCGTGGAGATCCTCAAGGAAGCCGGCGTCGACATCGCCCGCCGCACGGTGGCGAAATATCGGGAAGCCCTGCGGATCCCCTCCTCCGTCGAGCGTCGCCGCTTGATCAAGGAAACGGCTTGATCCCATGCTTCCAAACGGCCGCGCCCGCGTTCTGATCGGCGTGTCTGAAGGCGAAGCATGACCATAGAGAAGCTGTCCGACGTGATCGCGGGGTTCGGCGAGGACGCGCGCCCCGTCCTGACCGTCGGCCAGATGCTGGAACAGTTCGACAGCCGGGCCTTCGGGGCCATGCTGCTGGTGTTCGGCCTGCTCAACTGCCTGCCCCTGCCCCCGGGCTCGTCGACGATCCTGTCCCTGCCGATCCTGATCCTGGCCCCGCAGATCGCCTGGGGCGCCGACATCCCCTGGCTGCCGCGCAAGCTGATCGACCATCCCCTGAAGCGCGACGACCTGCGGGGGCTGTTTCGCCGCCTGACCCCGGTGGTGCGGCGCATGGAGCTGGTCACCCGCCCGCGCCTGGAGGTGATGTTCGGCCCCATCGGCGAGCGGGCCATCGGCGTGGTCTGCACCCTGCTGGCCATGGTGCTGGTGCTACCCATCCCTCTGGGCAACCTGGCGCCCGGCGCGACGGTGGCGGTGCTGGCCCTGTCGCTGCTGCAGCGCGACGGCCTGCTGGCCCTGCTGGGCTATCTGATGGCCGCGATCAGCGTGGGCCTGCTGGCCCTCAGCGCCGGCGTGGTGGCGGCCGCGGTCCAGCGGCTCCTGCACATGATTCCGGGGCTGTTTTAAGTCGTTTAGGCGACGCTTGACACCGGGCCGGGACAGGCGCGTTGATAGGTCATGCAAGTCCAAGTCTCCGGCAAGCATGTCGACGTTGGTGAGGCTCTGCGAGCGCGAGTCTCCGACGAAATCGCCCTGAGCATCGGCAAGTATTTCGACCGCGGCGGGAACGCCGACGTCGTGATCAGCAAGGAGGGTTACGCCTTCCGCGCCGATTGTTCGGTAAAGCTGGCTTCGGGTCAGCAACTGCTCAGCCACGGGTCGGGAGGAGACGCGCACGCGGCCTTCGACGCCGCCCTGGCCAAGATCGAGACGCGGATCCGCCGCTACAAGCGACGACTTAAGAGCCACTCCATCGCCGCCACCGCCAAGCAGGCCGAGAACGCGGCCATGTACGTGCTGCGGGCCCCCGACAGCGACGAGATCGACGACGACGACTGGGCGACGGAAGACGCCCACCCCGCCGGCGCCCCCGCCGCCATGATCGTCGCCGAGACCCAGGCCTCGCTGAAGATCATGACCGTTTCCATGGCGGTCATGGAACTGGACTTGACCGAGTCCCAGGCAATCGTGTTTAGGAACGCCGCCCACGACGGATTGTCGGTGGTCTACCGGCGGCCGGACGGAAATATCGGCTGGATCGACCCCGAGCGCACCACGGTGCTCAACGGGCACGGATCGACCGCGAGCTGACCGAACCCGTTGTCGGTCGGCGCGTTCCGGAAGATCCGAGACGCGACGACCGACAACGAGCGAGCTTCCACGACCATGACCATCGGCGATCTCCTGGATTCCGGCGCGGTCACCTTGCGGGTCAGCGCCGCCAACAAGCGTCAGGTGCTGGGCGTGATCGCCGATGTCGCCGGCCGCGCCTTCGGCGTCGACGTCAATGAAGCGCTGGAAGGCCTGGTCGAGCGCGAGGCCGCCGGCTCGACCGGCGTTGGCCAGGGCGTGGCGATCCCGCACGCGCGCCTGACCGGCCTGGACCGCGTCCGCGCGGTCTTCGTGCGCCTGGAGACGCCGGTGGCCTTCGGATCGGTGGACGACAAGCCCGTCGATCTGCTGGTGGCCCTGTTCGCCCCTGTCGACGCCAACACCAGCCATCTGCGGGCTCTCGCCCGCGTCTCGCGCCTGATGCGCCAGCCCGAACTGCGCGAACAGCTGCGCAAGGCGCGGTCGGCCGACGCCGTGCACGTGCTGCTGACGCAGGACCACGACAACAAGTCGACGGCGGCCTGAGGGCTTTCAGCCCTTCATTCCAATAATTTTCACGCCGTCATTCCCGCCCTTGTGGCGGGAACCCCTTTGTCCGTCGCAAGGGCAGACGTGTGGCGCGTCAGCGCGCCAAGGCTTCTCACCGTCAGCTGAACGAGGGGTTCCCGCCACAAGGGCGGGAATGACGGTGGAGAGGGAGTGGGGGAATGTCGCCATCGGCGCAGACGGCCGATGGCGATCAAAGCCCTAGTGCACCGAAACCGGCGCCAGCTCGTGCGCCAGGGCGGCGGCGACGGCGGAGTCCTTGTCGGTCAGCACGGCCAGGCGCGCGCCGTCGGCGCGGAACACCGCGTACAGGGTCTGGTCGGGCGACAGGTCGACCTCGTCGGTCACGCCCACCGGCACGTCGGCCATGATTTCCGCCGCCTTGATCGGACGCACATAGACCAGGTCCGGAGCGCCCAGGGCCGCGAAGGCCTCGGCGGAGAAGAACGGGGTAGCGGGGTTAGGTGTCATAAGACCACCTCCTTCGGGAAGGGAACGCCCCGTGTCGCGTCTCGGTTCAGACCGCGACCATAAGGAGCGCCCAGGGAAATCGTTCAGGGCAATGATCAGGATGGGGCGAAACGGCTATCCGACCGAGCGGATCGGTATGCGCTTGACCAGCCGTTCGGGCTCGGGACGGGCCAGATCCACGTGCAGCAGGCCATGCTCGAGGGTGGCGGCCGTGACCTCCATCCCGTCGGCCAGCACGAAGGTGCGCAGGAACCCACGGGCGGCGATGCCGCGATGCAGATAGGCCTTGTCGGCCTCGGGCTTGCCTTCGTTGTCGCGCCGTCCGGCCACCACCAGCTGGCCGCCTTCGACGGTCACGTGCAGCTGGTCGGGCGCGAAGCCGGCGACCGCCAGGGTGATGCGCACCCCGCCGTTGTCCGATTGCTCGACATTGTAGGGCGGATAGCTTTCGGCGGCGGCCTTGGCCGCGCGCTCGATCAGGTCTCTGGTGTGCTCGAAGCCCAGCAGGAAGGGGCTGTCGAACAGGATCGTCCGGGTCATCGCGAAGTCCTCGCTCAAGCGACTTCGTGCGCGGGACCGGACCCGGGATCGGCGTCCGGCCTACGCCACTCCAAACTAGGTGGCGATGCACGGACGCGGGTTCAAGAGGGTGCGCGGGTTGGGGACACACGCATGCGTGTGTCCCCGGTTCGGCCCTATTTCTTCGTCCAGCCGCCGTCCAGCGGCTTCCAGTACTGGCCGGGCGCCAGGCGGGCATAGAGCTGCTTGGCGGTGGCCTGGCCGGCCGCGTCGACGGTGACGCCGGTCTTGGCGGCCGTGTCCTTGTAGAGCGCGGCGCGCGCGGTGTTGATCTCGGCCACGGCGGCGCGGGTGGCCGCGTCGCCGCCCGAAACCACGCCCAGGAAGCCGTCGGCCTGCTCGCCCACCGTACCGGCGGCCTTGCCGGCGTCGACGGCGGCCTTGGCGGCGGCCGATTGAGCGAAGGCGGGAACGGCGATGGCCACCGCGCCCAGCGAAGCGGCCAGGGCCAGGACCGTCATAGTCTTGCGGATCATGTCGGTTCTTCTCCAAAGCATTTTCGAGCGAAGTGGATACCGGTTCGCGTGAAGAAAATGCGTTAAAACAAAGACCTAGAACTCTTGCCTGATGAAATCAGGCCAGGGTTCTAGAACAGGTTGGGGTTCTGCTGGATCAGCGTCTGGACTTCCTTGTCCAGTCGCACGCGCACGTCGGCGTCCAGCTTGGCGTAGATGTTGATCGGGTCGACCTTGACCCGCACCGTCGGGGTGCACGCCGCCAGGGCGCCCACCGCGAGGAGGGGAAGGATCAGGGCGCGCTTCATGTGCGGGTCTCCAGTTCGGGGGAAAGGTGGGACGTCACGGCTGAACCGCGTCTGAACGCGGCGTTTCGGCGGGGGCAGGGGTCGGAGCGGGCTCGCTCTCCTGCCAACCGCGCTTCCAGGCCGCGATCAGCTCGTCGAAGTTTAGCGACGTATCCAGGGTCAGGTCGACCGGCGTCTTGGCGGGCAGGGGGATGCGGCGCTGGAAGGCGCTGCCGTTCAGCAGCTCCATCAGGCCGATCCGGGCCTTTTCGGCCACCTTGGGATCGTGTTCGCCCTTGATGTGGAAGAGGACGCCCAGCCGCCCCTGGTCGGTGCTGTTGACCCCGGCCTCCAGGGTCTCGAACCGCAGGTTCTCCATGGCCTGGTAGGCAAAGTCCTGGATAGCGTTGACCGGGGCGTCCTTCTTGACGGTCAGCGGATCGGCGGGATCGACGCCGCCCTGGCCCGCCCGGACGCCGGTCAGGGCCTCGCGGGCGATCGACAGGCGGCCGGGGCCGGTGGCGAAGACCTTGCCGTCGACGAAGCGGAAACCAGCCGGCCCGAACTCGAACGGCAGGCGCCCGTCGATGGCCGCCTCGACCTTGACCTTGTCGGCCAGGGTCGAACCGGAGACCAGCAGGCCCAGGTCCAGGCCCGCGATATCGACCGCGCCCTTGATCGTTCCCTTGCCGTCCAGCGGAACGTCCAGGGGCTGAGCCGTGACCTTGCCCTTGGAGGCTTCGAAGGTGGCGGTTTCCAGGTGCAGGGCCTCAGGACCCAGGGCGAAGCTGGCCTTCACGTCCTGGATCGGCACGATGGCGTCGACCTTGTCGATGGTCAGGGTCTGGCCGGCCGGGCTGGTCAGGGGCGCCAGGCTGTCGAAGACGATCGCGCCCTTCAGGCCGTGGACCTGGCCCAGCGGGCTCTTGAAATCCAGGCCCGAGGTCGAGATGCGGCCCTGGCTGGTCATGACGTCGCCCGCCCAGGCGAAGCGGCCGGTGAAGGGGGCAGGGCCCTCGGCGTCGCGGGCCACGGCGGCCAGGGGCGTCAGGCCCAAGGGCTGCAGCCCGCCCTTGGCGAAGGCCAGGCCCGAGGCGTCGATATCGGCCTGGCCCCGGCCGCTGGCGACGTCGTGGCGGATGGTGACCTTGCCCAGCGGACGGCCATCCAGGGTCACGGCGTTGAGGACGCCCGCCCACTGGTCGCGCGCCAGGTCGACCTGGCCCGAGGCGGCGATGGTCTCGAAGCGCTTGCCCTCGGTGGACGCCTCGACCACCCGGCCGCCGGTGACCTTGATCTGGGCGGCGTCGAAGCCGCGTCCGCCGCCGACGAAGCTGGCGTTCACCCCCTCCAGCCGCGCCTGGGCCACATTGACCATGGCCTGGCCGTCCTTGATGTCGGCGGAGGCGCGCCAGAGTCCGTTGGCCGCCAGGACCAGCGGCTGGGCCGTGGGGCAGAGGTCGAACGTCACGTCGCTGATCGGCGGCTCGCCCATGGCGATGGCCTTGGCGGTCATCGGCGTGCAGCGGGAAAGACGGATCGTCAGGGCGCCGCCGGCCAGCTGGGCGCGGCCGGCCAGGGTTCCCGCCACGCCCTCGAACGGCGGCACGTCGAGGCTTCCGGCCACGATCACGTCGCTGGAGAGGCCCGAAGGCCCCGAGCGCCAGTTGGGCGCCTTCAGGCTCAGTTCCGGCAGGCCGCCGCCGGCCAGGGTCAGGGCCAGCCGGCCGTCGGCCGTGTCGCCCCGCGCCGCCAGCAGCGGGCCGCCGGGCGCGCTGAGCGTCGCCTTGGCGCCCGTCGAGGCCGCCACGACGATGGGGCGGGGCAGGGCCAGGGTCGTCTGGCCGCCGCTGACGCCCAGATGGAAGGCCGGAGCGCTGAAGGTGAAGTTCGACAGGGCCTTCGCCGCCGCCTGGCCGTAGGCCGGGTTGGGCAGGGCGGCCGCCACCCGCTGGGCGTCGGGACCGGTCATGGCCCCGTCGGCGTCGGCATAGGCGTCCAGCGCCAGGGCCACCCCGTCGGTGCCGGCCGAGAACCGCCCCTTGCCGTCGGCCGCCAGGCTGGACAGCACCACCCCGCCCACGGCCACCCGGCCGCCGCCCACGGCCACGGTCAGCGGGCCGCTGATCGAGCTGCGCTGCGCGTCGGAAACGAGGGTCAGGCTGGACGAGCGCGCCTCCAACGACGAACGCGACAGGGCCGCCCCGCCCGCCACCGCCCGCTCGGCCGCGGCCGACAGGCGGGCAGCGGCCGAGCCGCGGGTCCCGGAGGGATCGTAGGTCAGGGCCAGCTTGGAAAGATCGAGGTCGGCGACCACCTCGCGGCTGTCCAGCGCCTGGGCGGTCAGCCGCTCGCCGCGCGCGTGCAGGGTGGCCTTGCCGGTCAGGCCGCCGCGCTTGAGGTCGCCGCTCAACAGGCCCGAGACGGCGAGATTGGCCTCCAGACCACCCAGGCTGGCGGCCTCGACCTCGGCCCCGCGCGCCCGGATCGCCAGCCGCGCCTCGGCGGGGCCGACCATCGAGAGCTTCTTGAGGTCCGGATAGGTGAGGTCGGCCTGCAAGCCGCCTTCGGCCTCGGTCAGGTCCAGCTGGCCGGCGCTGAGGGCCTTCAGGTCCAGCTGGACGTCCAGCGTCAGCCGGTCGCCGCGCTTGCGGGCCTTGAGCAGGGCGCCGTCGGTGTCGAACGACAGGTCGCGGGTGGCGTAACGCATGGGGGCCAGGCGGCCGTCGAACCGCAACAGCTTGCCGTCGTCCAGGCTGGCATCGCCGCTCAGCCGGGCCGGACCGCCGGGGGTGCGCAGCAGCACCCGGGCGTCCTCGACCAGGATGGCGGGGCCGGGCTTGTCGGGCTCGCCGGGCGACTTCAGCGCCTGGTCGATCAGGGGCTGCAGGGTTCCGAAGTCCAGGCCGTTCTGGTCGAGGCGGGCGTTCAGGCGCGGCCGCACCAGCCGCACGGCCCGGGTGTTCAGCGCGAAATCGCCGCCGCTCCACGGGCTGATCAGGTCGTAGGCCACCTCGATCCGCTCGGCCGAGAACACCGGGGCGTTCTTGGGACCCAGGCGGATGGCGCCGGCGAAGCCCGTGGCGTCCAGATCCTCCAGGTCGAGCGTCGCCTCGATCCCCTTGTCGTTCAGCCAGGCCAGGGCCAGCTCGCGGCTGATCTCGCGGCGTCCGGCATAGGTGGAAAACCCGATGGCGATGAAGGCGAGCGCCGCCAGGCTCATCGCCTCCAGCCCAGCGTCGAGCAGGGCCGCGCGGGTCGGGCGACGATCGGAAACGGGGGACGGCTGGGCGTCAGGCTGGGGGTCGGCCATCGGGGGCACAATGCCGCAAGCTGAGGCGATTGTTAGGCCTCAGGGGTTGAGGCCCGCGATTTTTTTCAGGGCCGCAACAAAGTTCAGGCCGAAAAGCCCAGCACATCCTGCATGTCGTAGAGGCCGGGCGGCTTGTCTCGCACCCACAGGGCGGCGGCCACGGCGCCGCGCGCGAACAGCCCCCGGTCGGTGGCCGAGTGCGACAGCGTCAGGACCTCCTCCTCGCCGGCGAAGATCACGCTGTGCTCGCCGATGATCCCGCCGCCGCGCACCACCGAAAAGCCGATGGCGCCCTCCTGGCGCGGACCGGTGACGCCGTCGCGGCCACGGTCGGCGACTTGGCCCAGGCCCACGCCCCGCCCGTCGGCCGCCGCCTGGCCCAGCATCAGGGCGGTGCCCGAAGGGGCGTCGATCTTCCGCTTGTGGTGGGCCTCGTAGACCTCGACGTCCCAGTCCGAAGCGGGCAGGGCGGCGGCGGCCTGTTTCACCAGCCCCATCAGCATGTTGACGCCCAGCGAATAGTTGCCCGACTTGACGATGGCGACCTTGGCCGCCGCCGCCGCGATGCGGGCGGTCTGGTCGTCGGAAAAGCCGGTGGAGCCGATCACCAGGGCCGGGCCGCCGCCCTCTCTTGTAGAAATGTCGGCGCAGGCTTCGGCCAGGGCGACCGAGGCCTCGGGGATCGTGAAGTCGATGGCCACGTCGGCGCCGGCCAGGGCGGCGTCGCGCTCGACCAGGCCCGGACCTTCAGCGCCCGGACGGTCGAAGCGTCCGGTCACCGTCGCGTCGGTCCGGCCGTCCAGGGTCTTGGCCAGGGCCAGGCCCATGCGGCCCAGGGCGCCGGCCAGGGCGATGCGGACGGGCTCGACGGCGGTAGTCTGGCTCAAGGCGATCTCCCGGAATTGACCCTGCGGTACTCTCCCGCCCCGCCCCTCAGGTCAAGGACCGGGCGGCGACCGCCCGGGCGATATGACAACGTTGGACACGGGCAATCCCAAGCAGAACAAGCGTTTGCGGGCAAAAACTTCAGCCTGCCGAGGTTGTGACGGGCCGCCCCCGTCGCTACGGTGCGGCCATCATAAGGGCGCGTCGCACGATCGGCGCCTCCATCGACGTGTGCGCAGGACGACCATGGAACCGTGGTCAGAGGACAGGGGGACGCGCCAATGAGCGACGCGGAAAAGAAGACCTTCACCGACGAGGAAGCGCTGAACTTCCACCGCTATCCCACCCCCGGGAAGATCGGTGTCGTGGCCACCAAGCCGATGGCCACCCAGCGCGACCTGTCGCTGGCCTATTCCCCCGGCGTCGCCGTGCCGGTGCACGCGATCGCGAAAGACCCCGACACCGCCTACGACTACACCTCCAAGGGCAACCTGGTGGCCGTGATCTCCAACGGCACCGCCATCCTGGGCCTCGGCGACCTGGGGGCCCTGGCCTCCAAGCCGGTGATGGAAGGCAAGAGCGTCCTCTTCAAGCGCTTCGGCGACGTCGACAGCATCGACATCGAGGTGACCACCAAGGACGCCGACGAGCTGATCACCGTCGTCAAGAACATCGGCGTCACCTTCGGCGGCATCAATCTGGAGGACATCAAGAGCCCCGAATGCTTCCGCATCGAGACCGAGCTGCAGGAGCTGCTCGACATCCCGGTGTTCCACGACGACCAGCACGGCACGGCGATCATCTGCGCCGCCGGCCTGATCAACGCCTGCCACATCACCGGCAAGGCCATCGAGGACGTGAAGGTGGTGCTGAACGGCCCCGGCGCGGCGGGCATCGCCTCGCTGGAGCTGATCAAGGCCATGGGCGTCAAGCCCGAGAACGTGATCGCCGTCGACTCCAAGGGCGTGCTCTATCGCGGCCGCACCGAGGGTATGAACCAGTGGAAGAGCGCCCACGCGGTCGAGACCGACCTGCGCACCCTGGCTGAAGCCGTCAAGGGCGCCGACGTCCTGCTGGGCCTCTCCGCGAAAGGCGCCTTCACGCCCGAGATGATCGCCAGCATGGCCCCCAACCCGGTCATCTTCGCCATGGCCAATCCGGATCCGGAGATCACCCCGGAAGAGGTCCACGCCATCCGCAAGGACGCGATCATGGGCACCGGCCGCAGCGACTATCCCAACCAGGTCAACAACGTCCTGGGCTTCCCCTACATCTTCCGCGGCGCGCTGGACGTGCGGGCCCGGCGCGTCAATCACGAGATGAAGATCGCCTGCGCCAACGCCCTGGCCATGCTCGCCCGCGAGGACGTGCCGGATGAAGTGGCCGCCGCCTATCACGGCCGCCAGCTGAAGTTCGGCCCCAACTACATCATCCCCTCGGCCTTCGACCCGCGCCTGATCTGGTACGTGCCGCCGTTCGTGGCCCAGGCGGCCATGGACACGGGCGTGGCCCGCCGCCCCATCGCCGACATGGACGCCTATCGCGCCAGCCTCGCCCAGCGCCTGGACCCCACCGCCGGCTTCCTGCAGAAGATCTCCGGCTCGGTCCTGGCCAATCCCAAGCGCATCGTCTTCGCCGAGGGCGAGGACCCCACCGTCATCCGCGCCGCCTACGCCTTCCAGACCGGCGGCTTCGGCAAGGCCATCCTCTGCGGCCGCGAGAACCTGGTGCACGAGAACATGCGCGTGGTGGGCCTGGACCCCGACACCGCGGGGCTGGAGATCGTCAACGCCCGCCTCAGCGACCGCAATCCCGACTATGTGGACTATCTCTACAAGCGCCTGCAGCGGCAGGGCTATCTCAAGCGCGACGTCCAGCGCCTGATCAACCAGGACCGCAACAGCTTCGCCGCCTCGATGGTCACCCTGGGCGAGGCCGACGGCATGGTCACCGGCGTCACCCGCAGCTTCGACCAGGCCCTGGAGGAAGTCCTCCGCGTCGTCGACCCGGCCCCCGGCGGCCGGATCATGGGCATGTCGGTGGTGCTGGCCAAGGGCCGCACCGTCTTCGTGGCCGACACCAACGTCACCGAACTGCCCGAGGCCGACGAGCTGGTCGAGATCGCCTGCGAGGCCGCCCGCGCCGTCAAGCGCCTGGGCTTCAAGCCGCGCGTGGCCTTCATGAGCTACTCCACCTTCGGCAACCCGATGGGCGAGCGCTCCGACAAGGTGCGCGAGGCCGTGGCCATGCTCGACGAGATGGACGTCGACTTCGAATACGAGGGCGAAATGCCGCCCGAACTGGCGCTCGACCCCGAAAAGCGCGCCAACTACCCGTTCATGCGCCTGACCGACAGCGCCAACATCCTGATCATGCCGGCCATCCACTCGGCCTCGATCGCGACCAAGCTGGTCCAAAGCCTGGGCGAGGCGACGGTGATCGGGCCGGTGCTGCTGGGGCTGAGCAAGCCGGTGCAGATCGCGCCGCTGTCGGCGTCGGTGTCCAAGGTGCTGAACATGGCGACGATGGCGGCGTACGAGGCGGCGGGGGATTTGGCGGCGGCGGAGTAGGGTTGAACAGCAGCCGACGTCCTGTAATTATGAAGTTGGACTGCTGGGGCACTAGGACTTTGGACGTCCGGCCCCAGCAGCTCCGCGCCGACCGAGTTGCCTCGGTCAAATAGCCCCTTTTGGAAGGGGGCTATGTCTCTAGGAAATAGCCATCGCACTCACGACGCCGGCGATTTTGCGCGCCTCGGCTTCGGTTAGGTCAAAAGGCAATCCCTGAATATAAACCGTTAAGTCCGCTCTCAACGGTATTGGCAAAATATGACTTGAAGCGATCGGCACCGTACTTGGACGCGGTGCTTCAGGTCGAAACTCGGGCCGTTCAGATTTGGGCTGCACCTTGTCCTTGGGCCCCTTGCCATTTGACTTGTCACGACCTTGGCCGTTTGGTCGAAATGCGAGCGGATTGTCCGAATAAGCCTTGAAATCGCTGATCGCGGACTTGAGACGACTTCTGTAGGTCAGAAGACTGTCTGTCGTATAATTTTTCCCATGAAGACGGCCAAATCTGTCGACGATCTCATCGATGTTGAGAACCGTGACATCTGCTGCTTCATCTTCATCGAGTATGCCCAAAATCTTAGACGCAGCCGCCTTGCGAGCCGCGACTGTCGCTCCGGCTACCAGACCTTTAGCTGCGAGATAGGTCAGAAATTCCGCGAGATCTTCCCTTGTTCGACCGCTGCTCATAACGAACCTCCGCGCCTTGCCCTCATTCAATCGCACAATCGTCGTTAATGGACAACAGGAATTTCCAGTCTGACATTTTTTCTGCGTTCCTGACAGCTTTTCGTCAAGAATGATGTGACCGACATTTGGGCTATTTCATTGCTATAGAAGGGAATTCATCCGCCCCTCAGCGGATGAGGCCACGTCCTGAAACCCTTGGTGGAATGGGAGCTCTGGGGTCTGACCGTGTCAAGGATCGCCTCCGGCGACCGCGTCGCGGGGGCTCGGAGAGCCCTCCTTGACACGGTCAGACCCCAGAGCAGGCTCGCCACCATGGATTTCAGGGCGCGGCCTGGCCGCCGTGGGCGGTCCGGCGGGGTGAGGAGGTAGACGGTTGGCGATCCCTCTCCCCTTGCGGGAGAGGGTGGGCTCCGAAGGAGGTCGGGTGAGGGGTCGCGCGGGCCTTTCCGATAGGCTCATCAACCCCTCATCCGTCGGCTTCGCCGACACCTTCTCCCGCAAGGGGAGAAGGGGGCGTTTGGGGGATAGAGCGGCGTCTATCCCCGCCAGCGGCGCGCCGAACACCAGAACTTTCAACCGCTTGCGAAAATATCAGCGTCACGAACGCTCGGCGTTCAAACCCGCCGTATCCTGATGTCACCTGAAAGCATGGGAAGGGCGTCCGGCCGGCGACCGAACGGCTCTCAGGGGTGGTCGAGCGGGGAGCGCTCGCCGGTGGCCTTCAGTGGCGACTTCGCGGCGGTCCAGGGCAGGTGCTCTTAGTGAGACGAAGCCCTGGCGGCGGAGGATCGGCGAACGCGGCAGGCAGGGGCTGAAATCGCCTCTGCGGTCCGGGATGTAGCCAGCGTCCCGCCCGTCGGGGGCCTCCATCGGAGCGGGTTAAAAATCCGCGATCCGAAGGCTTCCGGAAAACGGTCCACGCGAAGCGCCTGCACTTCGTCGAAACGGTACACAGACTGCAAAACCTCCGGGCGAGGCCCGGGCGCTTCGCACCCTTCCCATTTCTCACAGCCGCTGGCGTGGGATCATACCCACTTGCCCCCACCTGACCGCTTCGCGGTCTGTCCGCCCCCGTAGGGGGCGGAGGACGCCTGCGCACCGCGCCGGCCCTTGCCATCCCGCTTCCCCGCACGTAACTCCCGCTCCATGGTCACCAAAGCCAAGATCTGCGGGCTTTCCACCCCCGAGACCCTCGCCGCCGCCGTCGCGGGTGGAGCCGCGTTCGTGGGGTTCGTGTTCTTCGCCAAGAGCCCGCGCAACCTGGAGCCAGAAGCCGCCGCGCGGCTCGTCCAGCCGCTGCGCAACGGCCCGCCGGTCAAGACCGTGGCCGTGACGGTCGATCCCGACGACGCCCTGGTCGACCGGCTGATGGCCACGCTGAAGCCCGACCTGATCCAGGTGCACGGCCGCGAGACCCCCGCCCGCGTCGCCGAGATCGGCCGCCGCTCGGGCGCCGGCATGATCAAGGCGTTCTCGGTCTCGTCGGCCTCGGACGTCGACGCCGCTAAGGCCTTCGACGGCGTGGTCGAGCACCTGATGTTCGACGCCAAGCCGATGGAAGGATCAACCCTGCCCGGCGGCACCGGCGCAAGGTTCGACTGGGGCCTGCTGGACGGCCGGCGGTTTTCTCGCCCGCATTTCCTGGCCGGAGGGCTGGATCCGTGGAACGTGGGCGAGGCGATCAAGGCCTCCGGCGCGCCCCTGGTGGACGTTTCCTCTGGCGTCGAGCGGGGTCCCGGCCTAAAGGACCCGGCTCTGATCACGGCGTTTCTCGACGCCGTCAAACGCGCCTGACGATTTGGAAGAGCCCGTGAACGCTCCGAGCAAGCCCCCAGAACGGCCTAACGACTGGTCCGCCTATCCCGACGCCAAGGGCCGCTTCGGCGACTACGGCGGCCTCTACGTGGCCGAGACCCTGATGCCGCTCGTGCTCGAGCTGGACCGCGCCTACACCGAGGCCAAGAACGATCCGGCGTTCCAGGCCGAGCTGAAGGGCTATCTGACCCACTACGTCGGCCGCCCCTCGCCGCTCTATTTCGCCGAGCGTCTTTCCAAGCATCTCGGCGGCGCGAAGATCTATTTCAAGCGCGAGGAGCTGAACCACACCGGCGCGCACAAGATCAACAACTGCATGGGCCAGATCCTGCTGGCCCAGCGCATGGGCAAGACCCGGATCATCGCCGAGACGGGCGCGGGCCAGCACGGCGTGGCCAGCGCCACCGTCACCGCCCGCTTCGGCCTGCCCTGCGTGGTCTATATGGGCGCCGTCGACGTGGCCCGGCAGAAGCCCAATGTCTTCCGCATGAACCTCTTGGGCGCGGAAGTCCGCCCCGTGACCTCCGGCGCGGCGACTCTCAAGGACGCCATGAACGAGGCCATGCGCGACTGGGTCACCAACGTGGCCGACACCTATTACATGATCGGCACCGCCGCCGGTCCGCATCCCTATCCGGCCATGGTCCGCGACTTTCAGGCCGTGATCGGGTCCGAGACCCGCGAGCAGATCCAGGAGCTGGAAGGGCGTCTTCCAGACGCTGTCGTCGCTTGTGTGGGGGGTGGCAGTAACGCCATCGGCATGTTCCACCCGTTCCTGGCCGACGAGAGCGTCAAGATCTACGGCGTCGAGGCCTCGGGCCACGGCCTGGAGACCGACAAGCACGCCGCCTCCCTGACCGGCGGCCGCCCGGGCGTGCTGCACGGCAACAAGACCTACCTGCTGCAGGACGACGACGGCCAGATCCTGGACGCCCACTCGATCTCGGCCGGCCTGGACTATCCGGGCATCGGCCCCGAGCACAGCTTCCTGCACGACGTGGGCCGCGCCCAGTACCTGACCTGCACCGATGACGAGGCCCTGAAGGCCTTCCAGCTGTGCGCCGAGCTGGAGGGGATCATCCCCGCGCTCGAAAGCGCCCACGCCCTGGCCAAGCTGCCGCAGCTGGCCAAGGAGATCGGCGAGGGCGGGGTGATCGTGCTGTGCCTGTCGGGCCGGGGCGACAAGGACATCTTCACCGTGGCCGACGCCCTGGGACGGACGATCTAGATGACGACCAGCTATCGCGACGGCACGCGCCTGGACCGCGCCTTCCAGCGGGAAAACGACCACCGCGCCCTGTTCATCGCCTATGTCATGGCCGGCGACCCGGACCTGGAGACCTCGTTCCAGATCATGAAGGGCCTGGCCGACCACGCCGACGTGATCGAGCTGGGCATGCCCTTCTCCGATCCCATGGCCGAGGGACCGACCATCCAGCTGGCCTCGCAGCGCTCGCTGGCCGCCGGCACCAAGATGCGCGACGTGCTCGCCCTGGTCCGCCGCTTCCGCGAGACCAATACGGTCACGCCGATCGTGCTGATGGGCTATCTGAACCCGGTGCTGTTCCACGGCTACGAGGCCTTCGCCAACGACGCGTCCGATGCGGGCGCCGACGGGGTGATCATCGTCGACTGCCCGCCCGAGGAGGCCGGTCCGCTGACCGACGCGCTCGAGGCGGCCAAGATGAACCTGATCCGCCTGGCCACGCCCACGACCGACGACGCGCGCCTGCCGGCCGTGGTCGCCCGCACCTCGGGCTTCATCTATTACGTCTCGGTGGCCGGGGTGACCGGCGTGCTGGAGGCCGACGCCGACGCCGTGGCCAAGCCCGTGGAGCGCCTGCGCAAGGCCTCGGGACTGCCGGTGGCCGTGGGTTTCGGCATCAAGACACCCGAACGGGCGGCGGCCGTGGCCCGCGTGGCCGACGGCGTGGTGGTGGGCTCGGCCCTCGTCGACGAAATCGCTTCGGCGGCCAAGTTGAACGAAAACGTGACCGAGAAGGTTCTTTCCAAGGCGTCGGAGCTGGCTAAGGCTGTGCGATCGGCGCGACTCGAAATGGCGTGAGGCTGAAGGCTATGGCGATGGCTGAACCCCAGGGGCCCAAGAAGGGCGGCGACAAGACCAAGGCCACGACCGAGCGTCGCGGCGGCGGCTGGCTCTCGCGGATCGCGCCCGGCGTGCGCGGCGCGTTCGCCAAGCGCGAAACGCCCGAGAACCTTTGGGTCAAATGCCCCGACACGGGCGAGATGATCTACCGCTCCGACCTGGAGGCGGCCCTGTGGGTCACCCCGGCCGGGCGTCACATGCGCATCGGTCCCGAGGCGCGCTTCAAGTTCACCTTCGACGACGGCGAGCACGAGGTCCTACCGACCCCGGCCGTGGTCGAGGATCCGCTGCATTTCTCCGACGGCAAGTCCTACAAGGACCGCCTGGCCGCCGCGCGCAAGAGCACCGGCGAGCAGGACGCCATGGCCATCGGCTTCGGCAAGGTGGGCGGCGTCGAGGCCGTGGTGCTGGTCCAGGACTTCGCCTTCATGGGCGGTTCGCTGGGCATGGCCGCCGGCGAGGGCTTCATCGCCGCCGCCGAGGCCGCGATCGCCCGTCAGGTGCCGCTGATCGCCTTCACCGCCGCCGGCGGCGCGCGGATGCAGGAAGGGGCCCTGTCCCTGATGCAGATGGCCCGCACCACCCTGGCCATCAACGCCATGAAGGACGCCGGCCTGCCTTACGTCGTGGTCCTCACCGACCCGACCACCGGCGGCGTCACCGCCTCCTACGCCATGTTGGGCGACGTCCACCTGGCCGAGCCGGGCGCCCTGATCGGCTTCGCCGGTCCGCGCGTCATCGAGCAGACCATCCGCGAGACCCTGCCGCCGGGCTTCCAGCGCTCGGAATATCTGGTCGAGAAGGGCATGGTCGATCGCGTCACCCCGCGCAAGGAACTGCCGGCGGTGCTGGGCTCGATCCTGGGCACCTTGATGATGGGCCGGAAGCTGAAGGCGGCCTAACCGCCTTCATGACCGACCACCTCCGCGCCCATGACGCCGCGCTGGCGCGGCTGCAGGCCCTGCACCCCAAGCTGATCGACCTGTCGCTGGACCGGATGAACCGGCTGTGCGCCGCCCTGGGCGATCCGCAGAAGAAGCTGCCGCCGGTGATCCACGTGGCCGGCACCAACGGCAAGGGCTCGACGGTCGCCTATCTGCGCGCCATCGCCGAGGCGGCGGGCCTGAAGGTGCACGTCTTCACCTCGCCGCACCTGGTGCGGTTCGCCGAGCGCATTCGTCTCGCCGGGACCCTGATCACCGACGAACATCTGGCCGACGTGCTGGACCGGGTCGAGACCGCCAACGCCGGCCTGCCGATCACCTTCTTCGAGATCACCACCGCCGCGGCCTTCCAGGCCTTTTCGGAGGTCCCGGCCGACCTGTGCCTGGTCGAGGTCGGCCTGGGCGGGGTGCTGGACGCCACCAACGTGGTCAACCCGGCGGCCAGCGTCATCGCCCCTATCGACATCGACCACCGCGAGTTTCTGGGCGATACCCTGGGCGCCATCGCCCAGGAGAAGGCTGGGATCATCAAGCCCAATACGCCTGTCGTCTCGGCCCGCCAGCAGGAGGAGGCCGAACGGGTCGTCGAGCGCGAGGCCGATCTGTTCGAAGCCGACCTGACCCTGATGGGCCGCGATTTCGACGCCTGGAGCGAGCGAGGACGGCTGCTGGTGCAGATGCAGGACCGTCTGCTGGACCTGCCGGCCCCGGCCCTGCCCGGGGAACACCAGTTCGCCAATGCCGGCCTGGCGGTGGCGGCGATCCTGACGCTGAACGATCCACGCATCGACGAGGCGGCCATCGCCAAGGGCGTGACGTCAGTGACCTGGCCCGCCCGCTTCCAGCGGCTGACGGCCGGGCCGCTGGCCGACAAGGCCAAGGCGGCGGGGGCGGACCTTTGGCTGGACGGCGGCCATAATCCCCATGCCGGCGCGGCCGTGGCCCGGGCCTTGGGCGAGCTGGCGGCCCGCGACGGCCGGCCCGTGGCCCTGATCGCCGGCCTGCTGGCCAACAAGGACGCCACCGGCTTCTTCACCCCGTTCGCGCCGCTGAAACCCAAGCTGTTCACGGTCAGCTTCGAGGGCCACGCCGCCGCCAGCGCCGCCCAGACGGCGGCGGCCGGTGAACTGGCGGGTCTGAGGGCCCATGCCTGCGAGGGGGTCGAGCAGGCGCTGGACAAGGCCCTGGCCATCGAGCCCGCGCCGCACGTGCTGATTTGCGGCTCGCTCTACCTGGCGGGTGAGGTGCTGGCGCTGAGCCCGGAGACCTGGCCGGTTTAGGGCCGGTCTAGGCTAGGGTTAAACCAGGATATTCAGCAGCGAACCCGGACGCAGGACCTTCTGCGGCGGTTCGGCCGGCTGGACGAACGGCTTGGCCGGAGGCTGGCGCTGCGGCTGGGCCTGGGTCTGCAGCTGGACCGCGATGGGCGGGGTGGTGGGCCGCGTCGGCGTGGCGTCGGCCACGGCCGCCTGGAAGAACGCCGCCGCGCGCGAGCCGCCGGCGCCCGCCGAACCCTGCGTCGAGGCAGGGCGCGTAGGAACGGAGGGCAGGCCGGTCGGGCGGATCGTGCTCATGGACGCGACTCTATCATGGTTAATGGAAAGTCGGCGAGCATGGTCAACGCGCGGTTAATGGTCGCGGCTCCGTCTGGGTAAAAACCCGTAGAAACGGGGAAAGCCCGCCGCGAACCTGAACGCCAGATGAAAGTCGGGTTGTCGACGCCGTTCAGGGTGGGCCGTCTAGGGTGTCCTCAAGATCGCAACGGATTCGGGGCCGGAGCGGTCGAACCAAAGCTTTTCCGAAAGGGACACCCGATGCGTACCGCCACCAAGATCACCGTTTCGACCATCGCCGCCGCCACGGCCGCGCTGTCGCTGGTTTCGGCTCCGAGCTTCGCCTCGGCCCATGATGGCCGCTACTATCGCGACAACCACCGCTACGAGACGCGCTACGACAACCGTTACGACCGTCGCTACGACACCCGCTATCGCGGCTACGAGCGCTGCCGCGCCGACCGCAAGAGCGGCAAGGCGACCGGCGCGATCATCGGCGCCCTGGCCGGCGGCCTGCTGGGCAACTCGGTCTCGCGCGGCGACCGCACCCCGGGCACCCTGCTGGGCGCCGGCGTCGGCGCCTATGCCGGCAGCCAGATCGGCAAGGGTTCGCGCTGCTAACCTGACTTGAAGCCTGAAAGGAAAGGCCCGGACCGCGAAAGCCGTCCGGGCCTTTTGCCGTCTCAGCGCAGCTTGCTGGCCAATTCCGCCGCGTCGGCGTCGGTCAGCGGGCCGCTGTGCTTGGCCAGGATCGTGCCGTCGGACCCGACCACGAAGGTCTCGGGCACGCCGGTGACGCCGAACTCGATGCCGGCCCGGCCGCTGCGGTCGACCAGCTTGGCGGCGAACGGATCGCCCAGCTCGGCCAGGAAGGCGCGGGTCTTGGCCGGATCGTCCTTGTAGGCGATCCCGACCACGGTGACCCCCTGGGCCTTCAGCGTCATCAGCTGCGGGGCCTCGACCCGGCAGGGCGCGCACCAGGAGGCGTAGAAATTGATCAGCCGAGGGCCGGCGGGGGCCTCACGCACGGCGGTCATCACGCCGGTGTCCATGTCGGGCAAGGTGACGGCCGGGACCGGCTTACCCACCAGGGCATGAGGCTGGACGTGCGGGTCGTGCTTCAAGGCATAGCCGGCGAACAGCACGCCCAGGCCGACCAGCACGATCAGCGGCGCGAAACCGATCCAGCGCCTCACGGCTTGCGGGCCTCTTTCAGCGCCGCCAGCCGCTCGGCTTCGCGCCGCCAGCGGCGGGCCGAGGCCAGGCTGTCGGCGATCATCCAGACGAAGGCGGCGGCCGACAGGGCGAAGGCCGGCCAGACGAAAACGGCGTATTTGCCCGCGTCGAAATCGAAGTGCACGGCTAGCCCCCCAGTCTCTAGTTTTCAGCCAGCTGCAGGGCCAGGGCCCGAGCCTTACGCCGCCAGACCAGCGCCCGGATCCGCACCAACCACAGGGACCCGAAGGCCGACAGATAGGCCAGGGTCATGATCAGCATCGGCCAGGCATAGACCGCCGGCAGGGCGTCGCCCGGCTTGGCCAGCAGGGTGGAGCTGCCCTGGTGCAGACTGTTCCACCATTCGACCGAGAACTTGATGATCGGCAGGTTGATCAGGCCCACCAGGGCCAGGATGGCGGCGGCGCGGGCCGCCTTCTGCTCGTCCTCAAGGGCCGAACGCAGGGCCAGATAGCCCAGATAGAACAGCAGCAGCACCAGCACCGAGGTCAGGCGGGCGTCCCACACCCACCAGGTGCCCCACATCGGCTTGCCCCACAGCGAACCGGTGGCCAGGGCCAGGACGGTGAACACCGCGCCCAGCGGCGCGCAGGCCACGGCGGCGGCGTCGGCCAGGGCGTGGCGGAAAATCAAAGCCAGGAAGCTCGCTGCGCCCAGGCAGAAATAGACGAACATGCTGATCACGGCGGCCGGCACGTGTATGAACATCATCCGCACCGTGTCGCCCTGCTGATAGTCCTCCGGCGCGGCGAAGGTCAGGACCAGGCCGACCACGGCGAGACCGGCCGCCAGGGCGCCGAACATCGGCGCGGCCCAGCGCGAGAAGGCCATGAACCGCTCGGGGTTGGTCAGGAAGTCCAGCGGATGGTGGTGTGGATCACGGGCGCCCATGACCGAGCCTTAGAAGACCTGGAGGGCGCCCGCAATCGTGGACGCTACCTAGTCGGCCTTCGGGCGCTCGGGACCCTTGCCCGGGAAGCCGTCCGGACCGCCCTTGAAGTGGCGGAACTGGGCATGGCGGAAGCGCGGACCGTGGTCGCCGCCTGCCGGGCCGATGGCGTCGAAGGCCTTCCTCTGGCTGGGCGACAGGGCGGCGTAGAAGGCGCGGGTGGCGTCGATGCGGGCCTTGGCGCGGTTCAGATGCTCGGTCTCGCGGTCCAGGCGCTCGGGCGTGGTCGGGCGCTTGGGCGGACCGTCGGCCGACTTGCGGTCCGGGCCCTTGCCGTCGCGTTCCGGCGGGGCGGTGGCGGCCAGATAGGTTTTCAGGGCGCCGTCCTGGTCGGCGCGCAGTTGCAGCACGTCGCGCAGGTGCTGGGCGCGGGCCTCGGGGTCGAAGCGGTGATGGCGCATCGGCGGACCGCCGGGACCGCCCGGGCCGTCCTGGCCCATCGGCGGCGGGCCGGGAGGCGGGCCGTCCTGGGCGACGGCGACCGCCACGGTGGAGAGAGAGATCGCGGCCGCGGCCAGAAGGGCGAGGCGGCTCGGCTGGAAGCGCATGAGGTTGCTCCGATGGAAAATGTCCCTGGCCCGGACCCTCAATGCTCCGTGTAACGTCGGAATGTCAGAAGTTTCGGCGAATGTTGCAGGACTGACGGACAGGGGCAGGCCTAGGATCACCGCGTCGCAACGAAGGACTCGGGAGACCTCCAAGATGCTCTATCTGCTGGCCAAGGCCGCGATTTCGGGCGTGATCATCGCCCTGGTGTCGGAGATCGCCAAGCGCCAGCCCGGCTTCGGCGCCTTGGTGGCCTCCCTGCCGCTGATCTCGATCCTGGGCATGCTGTGGCTGTGGCGCGACACCCGCGACGTGGAGCGGATGGCGGCCCATGTGGAGGCGACGTTCTGGTACGTGCTGCCGTCCCTGCCGATGTTCCTGATCGTACCGGCCCTGCTGCGGCGAGGCGTGGATTTCTGGGTCGCGCTCGGGATCGGCTGCGCGGTGACCGTCGGCCTCTATCTGGGCATGACGGCGGTGGGACCTCGCTTTGGCCTGAAGCTGTGACTGCTGCCACGAACTGACAATCGCCGCCGCTAGACAGCCCGCCTATCGTTCGTCCCGCGAAAGCGGCTAGAAGCCCGGCCATGAACCGTTCCGCCAAGTCCGTCGCCTTCTTCGCCCTGGCCCTCGCCGGCTTCTGCTGGGGGCTGGGCTTTCCGCTGAGCAAGCTGGTGCTGCGCGAGACCGACGCCGCCCACCTGGTGCTGCTGCGCTTCGCCGTGGCCGCCGTGGTGGCCGCGCCGTTCGCCCTCCGGACGGCCGAGGCGCGGGCGCTGTTCAAGTCACCGGTGATCCTGGCGGCGGGCGCGCTCTATGGCGTGGCCTTCATGGTGCAGTTCGAGGGCCTGGCCCATGTCAGCGTCACCCTGGCGGCCCTGCTGGTGGGGGCCATGCCGGCCCTGATCGCCATCTCGGCCAAGCTCTTGGGCGAAAAGGTCAGCCGCGCCTCGTGGGGCGGGGTGGCGGCCGCGACCCTGGGGGCGGCCCTGATCGCCGGCAAGCCCGACGGCGCCGGCTCGCCCCTGGGCGTGGCCCTGTCGCTGGGGTCGCTGTTCATCTTCCTGGCCTGGCTGATCGTGCTGCGCCGCGCGCCCAAGCTGTCGGACGCCATGGCCATCCCGGCCGCGACGGTGATCATCGCCGCCTTCACGATCCTGCCGCTCGCCTGGATCATGCACGGCCCGCCGAAACTGGCCCTCTCGCCCCTGGCCTGGACCGGCATCCTGGGGGTGGGGGTGTTCGGCACCCTGCTGGCCACGGCCGCCTGGCAGTACGGCTCGGCCCGGGTGGGCAGCGCCAGCGCCGGGGTGTTCATCAATATCGAGCCGCTGATGGGGGCCTGCATCGGCGTCCTGCTGTTCGGCGACCACCTGACCTGGGCCCTGGGCGCGGGGGGTGTGATGATCATCGCCGGCAGCTTCGCGGTGGTGCTGGGCGAGAAGCTCGAGCCCCCGGCGGTAACAGCCAGCGCGGGGCCGATTTAGATATCGGACCCTCTCCCAGAGGGAGAGGGAGGGACCCGTCGCGAAGCGATGGGAGGGTGAGGGGTTAAGACCTCAACCGACGTGCCGGCACTCCGTCGAACTCCGTAACCCCTCACCCCGACCCTCTCCCTCTGGGAGAGGGAGCATCAATCCAACGCATTCCGACACGCCGCCGCCATGGCGATGGGGCTCAGCGCCACCGATGCCGCTGAATAGGCCAGCAGCAGGAACAGCCCGCCCGTCCACGGCAGGCCGCCGGCCAGGGCGTCCAGCGCGCCGGCGCCGAAGATCACCGGCGGCACGTAGAGCGGCAGGACGATCACCGCCACCAAGAGACCGCCGCGCTTGGAGCCCAGGGCCAGGCTCGCCCCGAGGCCACCCAGGAACGAGAAGGCCAGCCCCCCGGCGAGGGCGCAGGGGATCAGCAGCGGGATGATGGCCGGCGAGGCGCCCAAGGCCAGCGCCGCGACCGGAGCGGCCAGGGCTAAAGGCGCGCCAGCGGCCAGCCAGTGGGCCAGGCATTTGGCGACGGCCACCGCTTCGAGCGGCGCGGGGCCGAGGGCCAGCAGGTCCAGCGCCCCGTCCTCGAAGTCGCGCTCGAACAGGCGCTCCAGCGACAGCAGGGCCGCCAGGGCCAGGGCCAGCCAGGCGATGCCGGGCGCCAAACTGGCCAGCCGCTCGGGCGCGCGGCCAGCGGCCAGCGGCAACAGGGTGACCACGCAGGCGTAGAAGGCCAGGGCCAGCAGCGGTCCGCCGCCCTTGCCCCAGGCCAGGGCCAGTTCGCGCTTCAGGAGGACCAGGAACGCCTTCATCCGCCCACCTCGACCACGCGGCAGGGGACGGGCAGGGGGTCGTGCACGGCGGCCAGCACCATGCCGCCAGCGGAAAGGTGCGCGGCCATCAGGGCGCCGAAGCCTTCGCGATGACCGGCGTCCAGCGGAGCCATCGGCTCGTCCAGCAGCCACAGCGACCGGGGGCTGGCCAGCAGACGCGCCAGGGCCACCCGCCGCCGCTGGCCGGCCGACAGGCGGCGGACCTCCAGATCGAGCAGGCGGTCCAGGTCCAACGCCGTCGCGGCCGCCCGCGCCGAGGCCTCGGTCCCGCCGGTCCACAGGGTCTGGAACCGCAGTTCCTCCCAGGCCGAGCGGGTGGATTTCAGCCCGTCGTGATGGCCGACCATGTGCAGGGCCTCGGCTCGGGCCGCCTCGGCCTCCAGCTCGCCGGCCTCGCCGTGAAACGAAATCGCCCCATCGATGGGCCGTAAGAGTCCCGCCACCGCCCGCAGCAGGCTGGTCTTGCCCGCGCCGTTGCGGCCGGTCAGGGCCACGGCGTCTCCCGCCGAGATCTCCAGGTCTAGCCCCGAGAACAGCCGCCGTTCGCCCCGGACAAGACTTAAGTCCTTGATGCGAATAGTTCTCAACATGGGCCGGAAGCCTCTAAGACCCTGCCCTGTGCATGGACGTTGCCATCGTCCAAGGCTAAGAAGCCCTCGGCCGTCACCCTCCGATTTGGATGGGATGTACGCGGCGCGGGGATGGACGCTGTGGGTCCGCCTCGAGCGCGCGATCCCGGGAGTGGTTTTCCGGCGGCCGTGGACAGAGAAGGGATCCTTCCAAATGGCGTCAGTCGACAGCCTCAAAACCCGCCGCGAACTCGTCGTCGGCGGCAAGACCTACGTCTATTACAGCCTTCCCGCCGCCGAGGAAGCCGGTCTTGCCGACACCAGCAAGCTTCCGGTCTCGATGAAGGTGCTGCTGGAGAACCTGCTGCGCTATGAAGACGGCGTTTCGGTCAACGAAGACGACCTGAAGGCCGTGGCCAACTGGCTGAACAACAAGGGCTCGGTCGAGCACGAGATCAGCTTCCGCCCGGCCCGCGTGCTGATGCAGGACTTCACCGGCGTTCCGGCCGTCGTCGACCTGGCCGCCATGCGCGACGCCATGGTCGCCCTGGGTTCGGACCCGGCCAAGATCAACCCGCTGAACCCCGTCGACCTGGTCATCGACCACTCGGTCATGGTCGACAACTTCGGTTCGCCCAAGGCCTATGACGAGAACGTCGCCAAGGAATACGAGCGCAACATCGAGCGCTACCGCTTCCTGCGCTGGGGCTCGTCGGCCTTCAACAACTTCCGCGTCGTGCCCCCGGGCACCGGCATCTGTCACCAGGTGAACCTGGAATATCTGGCCCAGACCGTCTGGACCGCCGCGGCCGAAGACGGCGAAGTGGCCTATCCCGACACCGTCGTCGGCACCGACAGCCACACCACCATGGTCAACGGCCTGTCGGTCCTGGGCTGGGGCGTGGGCGGCATCGAGGCCGAGGCCGCGATGCTGGGCCAGCCGATCCCGATGCTGATCCCCGAGGTCATCGGCTTCAAGCTGACCGGCGCCATGCCGGAAGGCGCGACCGCCACCGACCTGGTGCTGACCGTCACCCAGATGCTGCGCAAGAAGGGCGTGGTCGGCAAGTTCGTCGAATTCTACGGCGACGCCCTGGCGAACCTCACCCTGGAAGACCAGGCCACCATCGCCAACATGGCTCCGGAATACGGCGCCACCTGCGGCTTCTTCCCGATCAGCGCCGCCACCATCGCCTTCCTGAAGGGCACCGGCCGCACGGCCGAGCGCGTCGCCCTGGTGGAAGCCTACGCCAAGGCCCAGGGCCTGTGGTGGGAGCCCGGCGTCGCCGAGCCCACCTTCACCGACACCCTGGAACTGGACCTGTCGTCGGTCCTGCCGTCGCTGGCCGGCCCCAAGCGCCCGCAGGACCGCGTTCTGCTGTCGGACGCCGCCTCGAAATTCGCTGAAAGCCTGGTCGGCGAGTTCGGCAAGGCCGAGTCCCCCGACGCCCGCGTGCCGGTGGAAGGCGAGAACTTCGACGTCGGTCACGGCGACGTGGTCATCGCGGCCATCACCTCGTGCACCAACACCTCCAACCCCTCGGTGCTGATCGCCGCCGGCCTGCTGGCCAAGAACGCGGTCGCCAAGGGCCTGAAGGCCAAGCCGTGGGTGAAGACCTCGCTAGCCCCCGGCTCGCAGGTGGTCACCGACTACCTGGCCAAGGCCGGCCTGACCAAGCACCTGGACGCCCTGGGCTTCAACCTCGTGGGTTATGGCTGCACCACCTGCATCGGCAACTCCGGCCCGCTGCCGGAGAACATCAGCAAGGCCGTCAACGACGCCGACCTGGTGGCCTGCTCGGTGCTGTCGGGCAACCGCAACTTCGAAGGCCGCGTGAACCCGGACGTGCGCGCCAACTACCTGGCCTCGCCGCCGCTGGTGGTGGCCTACGCCCTGGCCGGCTCGATGAAGATCGACTTAGCCACCCAGCCGATCGGCCAGGACAAGAAGGGCAACGACGTCTTCCTGAAGGACATCTGGCCTTCGAACGAGGACATCGCCGCCCTGCAGCGCAAGGCCATCAACGAAAAGATGTTCGCCACCCGCTACGGCGACGTCTTCAAGGGCGACAAGAACTGGCAGGGGATCAAGATCACCGGCGGCCAGACCTACGCCTGGGAAGGCGACTCCACCTACGTCCAGAACCCGCCCTACTTCCCCAACATGTCGATGACCCCGACCCCGGTCACCGACATCGTGGAAGCCCGCGTCCTGGCCGTGTTCGGCGACTCGATCACCACCGACCACATCAGCCCGGCCGGTTCGATCAAGAAGACCAGCCCGGCCGGCCAGTACCTGATCGACCACGGCGTCGACCCGCTGGACTTCAACGGCTACGGCGCCCGCCGCGGCAACCACCAGGTCATGATGCGCGGCACCTTCGCCAACATCCGCATCCGCAACAAGATCACCCCGGAGATCGAAGGCGGCGTGACCAAGCACTTCCCCTCGGGCGAAGTGATGTCGATCTACGACGCGGCCATGAAGTACCAGGCCGAGGGCCGTCCGGCCGTCGTGTTCGGCGGCAAGGAATACGGCACCGGCAGCTCGCGTGACTGGGCCGCCAAGGGCACCAAGCTGCTGGGCGTCCGCGCGGTGATCTGCGAAAGCTTCGAGCGCATCCACCGCTCGAACCTGGTCGGCATGGGCGTGCTGCCCCTGCAGTTCGTCCAGGAAGGCTGGCAGAAGCTGGAACTGACGGGCGAGGAGATCGTCTCGATCCGCGGCCTGCAGGACCTGGCGCCGCGCAAGCAGCTGATCGTCGAGCTTTATCGCCCGACCGATGGCCGCATCGCCCGCTTCCCGGTGCGCTGCCGCATCGACACCCCGACCGAGCTTGAATACTTCAAGAACGGCGGCGTGCTGAACTACGTGCTGCGCAACCTGGCCAAGGCCGACTAAGCGCGGGGCTTTTCAGCGCCGAAAAGATCAAGCCGGACCTCTCGCGGGGCCCGGCTTTTTCTTTGCCCGTCCCGCAGATGTCCCGTCGGGGATTCTTCTTTTGCGCGAGAATGCCGCCTTCACGGCCTCGTGAACGGCCATCGGCCGCGATCTTGGCTTAAGTGCCCCGCACATGCGTCAGGCCTTGCTCTTCTTCGTTGTCGTCGCCCTTTCGGGTTTTTCGAGCGCGTCCGCGTTCGCCGCGAAACCGCCGGTGGTCGTCGAGCTGTTCACCGCTCAAGGTTGTTCCTCGTGCGGCAAGGCCAACCAGGTCGTGGCGGATCTCGCCGACGACAAGGGCGTGCTGGCCCTGACCTATTCGGTTGACTACTGGGACTACCTCGGCTGGAGCGACACCTTCGCCAAGCCGGCCTTCGCCGCCCGCCAGCGCGCCTACGCCACCAAGTTCTCGCTGCGCGACGTGCCGACCCCGCAGGTGGTGGTGGCCGGCCGCCAGCAGGCCTCCGGCGCCAAGGCCGAGGCGGTGCAGACCCTGGTCAAGGACGCGGCCAAGACGCCGCCCCGCGCGCCGGACATGGAATTCATCGGCACGAACCGCGTGGCCGTCGGCTCGGGCCCCGCCCCGCGCGGCGGCGGCGAGGTCTGGCTGGTGCGCTACGACCCGCGCGAGCAGGACATCGCCGTCAAGCGCGGCGACAATCGCGGCCAGACCCTGGTCCACCGCAACGTGGTGCGCGAGCTGGTCCGCCTGGGTCCCTGGAGCGGCCGGCCCAAGCTCTATCGCCTGCCGACCTCGGGCGACGAAGACCTGAAGACCGTGGTCATCGTCCAGGGCGCCAAGGGCGGCCGGGTGATCGGGGTGCTGCAGGAACCCGCCGAGAAATAAACCCCATAAAGAAAGGCCCGCGCGGGGAGGGGGTTTCCGCACGGGCCTCTTAGGGGAGGGGAATGTTCGTCGGCCGGCCGGACCCAAGGGTCGGGAGGGCTGGGGGGCAATCAGGGTCCGATCCCGAAGGTCTGACCGGTCGACCCTGATGTTATGGCGGCCCAAGCCGGCGCTCACAGGGCGCGATCAAGGTCGTTTCGCGACCGTTCGTGTTCGAGATGTGTTCGAGCGCCGCCGCGCCCGCGAGCCAGGCCCCAGACGCGAAAACCCCGCGTGGAGAGGGGCGCCACGCGGGGTCTCTAGCGATATGTCTCAGGCGGTGTCTGTCGGCCGACCGGCCCACGATCAAGGGGGCTGGGGGGGCTGTTCAGGATCCTGAACCGCAGGATGTCCGATCAGCCGACATCGTCAAACTGATGGGGCAACCGGGCGGTCGAAAGTCCGAATTAAGGTCATTCCGTGGCGGCATGAGACAGGTCGGAGATTATCGATCCGGGCTGTAGCGTCACGGCAACGCTTGTCCCGGCGGGGGGGTCGGAAGGCCTTGTTTGCCCCGCTCGCCAGGAGGGCCGATTTGGGTTTAGGATTCGTCCGATGGCCCTGGATTCCAGCCCCCCCATCACCGGCAAGGCCGGTGTCGTGTTCTTCGAGCGTCGCGAGATCGACCAGCTCCTGCGGCTCTATGGCCGGATGGTCGCCGCCGGCGAGTGGCGCGACTACGGCATGGCCGGCCAGAGCGACCACGCCGTCTTCTCGGTGTTCCGCCACGCGGCCGAGGCCCCGCTCTACCGCATCGAGAAACGCCCCGCCCTGGCCCGCAAGCAGGGCGAATGGGCGGTGATCGGCCAGGGCGGCATGACGCTCAAGCGCGGTCATGACCTGGCTCAGGTGCTGCGGATGTTCGACAAGGGGCGGTTCAAGGTGGTGGATTAGGGCGGCGCTGGACGCCCCCTCCGCTTCGCCTCGCGCCACCTCCCCCGCTTCGCAGGGGAGGAGAAGATCGGCGCTGCTCCTCCTCACCCGTGAAACGGGGGAGGTGGCATGGCGCGGATACGCGACATGACGGAGGGGGCGTCCAGCGGCGACGACCAAACAAAAAGCCCCGGCGGTTTCCCGCCGGGGCTCTATCGTTCCGAAGTTCAGGATCTAGCGGCCGCGGCCGAAGATGCTGAGCAGGAATTGGAACAGGTTGATGAAGTTCAGATAGAGGTTCAGCGCGCCGTAGTTGGTGGCCACCGCCATCGACTGCACGTCGCCGCCCATCTGGTAGTAGCTCATCTTCAGATTCTGGGTGTCGTAGGCGATCAGGCCCGCGAAGATGAACACGCCCAGGATGCTGATGATGAACGACAGGCCCGGCAGCTGCAGGAACATCTGCGCCAGCGAGGCCAGCACCAGGCCGATCAGGCCCATGATCAGGAAGCTGCCGAAGCCGGTCAGGTCCTTCTTGGTGGTGTAGCCGAACAGGGAGAGGCCGCCGAAGGCGATCGAGGTGATCAGGAAGGTTGAGAACACCGACTGGATGTTGAAGCGCAGCAGCCACAGGCCCAGGCCCGCGCCGATGGACGCGACCAGGGCCCAGTAGAGGGCGCCGGACGAGCGGGCGGTGGGGTTACGCATGGCGAACATCGCCACCAGCATCATGACGATAGGCGCGAAGCGAAGCGCCAGGCCCAGGCCGGTGAAGCCGATACGGCCTTCGGGAGTGACCACATAAAGCAGGCTGGCGACCGGCTGATAGTAGCTGGTCAGGAAGGCCAGGACGGCCGACAGCAGGAGGCCCAGGGCGACCTTGTTGTAGACGCCGAGCATGAAACTACGCAGGCCGGCGTCAACCGACATGTCGGCGCGATCCGCGGGGATCGAGCGCGCGTAGCCGCGGTTGAAGTCGTTCATCGGGGTAAGACCCTTCGCAAAAGCAGCGCGCCCGTGTTGGACGCTCCCCGAATATCGGGGTCCTGCCAGGATCATGCAAGATGTTGCGCTTTCTGCGGCGGCGGCCAGCCTCTATCTAAAATACTTACGCGTCGCGGCGGGCGCGCATCGAAGGAAACGACATGGATTACGTGGAACTCGGCCGGACCGGCATCCAGGTCTCGCGCTGCTGCCTGGGCACCATGACCTGGGGTTCGCAGAACAGCGAGGCCGAAGCCCATGAACAGATGGACTACGCCCTGGCCCAGGGCGTGACCTTCTGGGACACCGCCGAGATGTATTCCAGCCCGCCCAATCCCGAGACCCAGGGCAATACCGAGCGCTACATCGGCTCGTGGCTGAAGAAGACCGGCAAGCGCGGCGAGATCGTCCTGGCCTCCAAGGTCGCCGGCCGAGGCAGCGCCTTCGGCGGCCTGCCGTGGATGCGCAAGGACGGCTCCATCACCCGCCAGACCCGCGCCCAGATCGACGAGGCGGTCGAGGGCTCGCTGAAGCGTCTTCAGACCGATTACCTGGATCTCTACCAGCTGCACTGGCCCGACCGCCCGGTGCGGGTGTTCGGCGGCCAGACCTTCCAGGACTATGCGCAGGACTTCGAGAGCTTCGGTGACATCCTCGAAGCCCTGGACGCCCATGTGAAGAAGGGCACGATCCGCAGCATCGGCGTCTCCAACGAGTTTCCCTGGGGCGTGATGCGCTTCCTGGCCGAGGCGGAAACCAAGGGCCTGCCGCGCATCGCCTCGATTCAGAACGCCTACCACTTGGCCAACCGCACCTTCGAATATGGTCTGGCCGAGATCGCCATGCGCGAGCAGGTGGGCCT
The DNA here is from genome assembly GCF_059418225.1 of Caulobacter sp. GW821-FHT09B08. Taxonomy (NCBI): domain Bacteria; kingdom Pseudomonadati; phylum Pseudomonadota; class Alphaproteobacteria; order Caulobacterales; family Caulobacteraceae; genus Caulobacter; species Caulobacter sp. GW821-FHT09B08. The sequence goes on from NZ_JBWKPL010000001.1 coordinate 1,195,481, forward strand.
GCTGGCCTATTCGCCCCTGGCCCAGGGCCAGCTGACCGGCAAGTACCTGGACGGCAAGATCCCCGAGGGTTCGCGCAAGGCGCTCTACAACCGCATGGCCCGCTACGAAGGCCCCGGCGCCGAGCCGGCCATCCGCGGATATGTGGATCTGGCCGCCCATTTCGGCGTCGATCCTGCTCAGCTGGCCCTGAAGTTCTGCGACACCCGCCCGTTCGTGACCTCGACCATCATCGGCGCCACCTCGATGGACCAGTTGAAGACCGACATCGGCGCTTTCGACCTGGTCTGGACCGAGGAGATGGAAAAGGCGGTCAACGCCCTGCACGCGCTGCAGCCCAATCCTTGTCCCTGATCTCTCCTCACCCGTGAAACGGGGGAGGTGTCCGCGTAGCGGACGGAGGGGGCGTCCAACCGCCGCACGACGCCCCCTCCGTCACGATGCGTATTCGCATCGCGACACCTCCCCCGCTGCGCGGGTGAGGAGTAAGAGACACCCATGATCCGCCTGTTCACCGCCATCGCCATCCCTCGCGACCTGGCCGAAGACCTGGTCCCCCGCCAGTACGGCATCGACGGCGCCAGGTGGCGACCGGTCGAGGCGTTCCACATCACCCTGCGCTTCGTCGGCGACGTGCCCGAGCCGGACGCGGCGGACCTTGCCGAGGAACTGTCCAGGATCGAAGCGCCAGCCTTCGACCTGAGCCTGGCCGGGGCCGGTCATTTCGGCGAGGGCGCCGACATCCACGCCGTCTGGGCGGGGGTGGCCGACAGTCCCGGCCTGACCCGGCTGCAGCACGCCAACGAGGCGGCCGCGCGCCACGTCGGCCTCAAGCCCGAGACGCGCGCCTATCGCCCTCACGTCACCCTGGCCTATCTGAAGAATCCGCCGGTCCCCGAGGTCGCCGCCTGGATCCAGGGCCACAATCTGCTGCGCTCGCCGCCGTTCCGGGTGGACCGGTTCGGGCTCTATTCCAGCTGGCAGACCAAGCACGGCTCGGCCTACCGCCTGGAGGCCGAGTATCCGCTGAGTCCCTAGCGTCGGGGACGGTCCAAGCGGAGCCGAAACGTCCAAGAACGTCGTTCGGTCTTGCGGTTTGATCCGCCCGCGCGCCAGATCACGGCGGCGCTCGAAGGATCGGACCCGCTGATGACCCTCTATCTGTTCGCCCTGCTGATCGGCGTGATCGCCGGCCTGCGCGCCATGACCGCCCCCGCCGCCGTCGCCTGGGGCGCCCATCTGAGCCTGATCCCGCTTCAGGGCACGCCCCTGGCCTGGCTGGGCGGCGCCATCGCGCCCTGGGTGTTCACCGTGCTGGCCGTGCTGGAGCTGGTCAGCGACCAGCTGCCCAAGACCCCCAGCCGCAAGGTGCCGGTGCAGTTCGGAACCCGCATCCTCAGCGGCGCCTTCTGCGGCGCGGCCATCGGCTTCCTCGGCAACGCCTGGATCGGCGGCGCCGTGGCCGGCGCCGCCGGGGCGGTGATCGGCACCCTGGGCGGGGCCGATGTGCGCGGACGCCTGGCCAAGGCCTTCGGCAAGGACCTGCCCGCCGCCCTGATCGAGGATCTTGTCGCCGTCGGCGGCGCTATCCTGATCGTCGTCGCCACCAAGTAAGGATCGCGCGTGCCCAAAAGTTTCGACGCCATCGTCATCGGGGCCGGCCAGGCGGGACCCTCGTTGGCCGGCCGCCTGACCGCCGCCGGCTGGACCGTGGCGGTGATCGAGCGCCAGGACTTCGGCGGCACCTGCGTCAACACCGGCTGCATGCCGACCAAAACCCTGGTGGCCAGCGCCTACGCCGCCCATCTGGCCCGGCGGGCGGCCGACTACGGCGTCACGCTGAGCGGCGAGGTCGGGATCGACATGAAGAAGGTCCACGACCGCGCCCGCACCGTCACCCTCAACGCCCGGGGCAATCTGGAAACCTGGCTGGACGGCATGAAGGGCTGCACGGTCTTCCGGGGCCATGCCCGCTTCGAGAGCGAAAACACCGTGCGGGTGGGCGAGGACCTGCTGACCGCGCCGAAGATCTTCCTCAACGTCGGCGGCCGCGCCAACGCCCCGCCCATGCCGGGCCTGGACCAGATCTCGTACCTGACCAATGTCGGCATGATGGCGGTCGAGACCGTGCCTCAGCACCTGGTCATCGTCGGCGGCAGCTATATCGGGCTGGAGTTCGCCCAGATGTACCGGCGCTTCGGCGCCGAGGTGACCGTGGTCGAGATGGGTCCGCGCCTCATCGGCCGCGAGGATCCGGAGATCTCCGACGCCGTGCGCGAGATCCTCGAGGCCGAGGGGGTGAACTTCCGGCTCAATTCCGAATGCATCAGCTTCGCCCCGCACGACGAGGGGGTCTGCGTGCACGTGACCTGCCAGGAGGGCGCGCCGCAGGTGCTCGGCTCGCACGTGCTCTTGGCCATCGGCCGCAAGCCCAACACCGACGACCTGGGTCTGGACAAGGCCGGGGTGGAACTCGACAAGCGCGGCTATGTGGTGGTCGACGACCAGCTGCGCACCAGTGTTCCGGGCATCTGGGCGATGGGCGACTGCAACGGCAAGGGCGCCTTCACCCACACCGCCTACAACGACTTCGAGATCGTCGCGGCCAACCTGCTGGACGACGATCCGAGAAAAGTCAGCGACCGCATCACTTGCTACGGCCTGTTCATCGACCCGCCCCTGGGGCGCGTGGGCATGACCGAGGCCGAGGCCCGCGCCACGGGCCGCCCCCTGCTGGTCGGCCAGCGCCCGATGACCCGCGTCGGCCGGGCGGTCGAGAAGGGCGAGACCCAGGGCTTCATGAAGGTGGTGGTCGACGCCGAGACCAAACAGATCCTCGGCGCGGCGATCCTGGGTCTGAACGGCGACGAGGCCGTGCACGGCATGCTCGACCTGATGTACGCCAAGGCGCCCTACACGACGATCCAGCGCGCGGTGCACATCCATCCGACGGTGTCGGAGCTGATCCCGACGATGTTGGGCGAGTTGAAGCCGCTGGACTAGCGCGGCCGGGGACATGCGCTTGCGCGTGTCCCCAAGCTCATCATGAAAAACGCCGTGCGACGGTTGGGGACACGCACGAGTGCATGTCCCCGGCCCTAGGCGACGGCGTGGTCCTTGAGCACCCCCAACGGCACCACCGCCAGCATCTCCTCGTGGGTGGCGTCCAGCACCACCTGCGGGGCGACGCCGGCGTCTAGCGCCTCCTTCCAGCGGCCGGCGCACAGGCACCAGCGGTCGCCGGGGACCAGGCCGCGGAAGGCGTATTCCGGGCGCGGCGTCGACAGGTCATTGCCCGTGGCCGCCGAGAAGGCCAGGAACTCCTCGGTCATCACCGCGCACACGGTGTGCAGGCCCAGGTCGTGCGGCCCCGTCTCGCAGCAGCCGTTGCGATAGAAGCCCGTCACCGGGTTCAGCGAGCAGGGCTGCAGCTCCTGGCCCAGGACGTTCTTGGCGTTGTCGTCGTAGCGCGTGGTCATGGCGCGAGCTTAACCCCGTTCTCGCGAATCTGGACACCGTTCTGCCGTCGCGACGTGTGAAGTCTTCCGATGTCGCGCTTCAGGTGCTTTAGAAGAACCGGAAGACCCAGAATTCCCTCGGGAGCCCCATGTCCGACATCGCCCGGCCGCGCCGCAGCGCCCTCTACATGCCCGCCTCCAACGCCAAGGCGGTGGAGAAGGCGCGCACGCTGGACGCCGACGTGATCATCCTGGACCTGGAAGACGCCGTCGCCCCCGACATGAAGGAGGCCGCCCGCGAGGCCGCCGTGGCGGCGGTCAAGGCCGGGGGCTTCGGCCCGCGCGAGATCGTGATCCGCACCAATGGCCTGGACACCCCCTGGGGCGCGGCCGACCTGAAGGCCGCCGCCGAGGCCGGCCCCGACGCGGTGCTGGTGCCGAAGGTCAACGACGCCGCCAACGTCCACGCCTACCAGGCCGCCCTGCACGCCGCCCCGGCCGCCACGCGCCTGTGGACCATGATCGAGACCGGCAAGGCCGCCTTCCACCTGTGGGAGATCGCCGCCGCGTCCAGGACCACCCGGCTCTCGGGCTGGGTGATGGGGGTCAACGACCTGGCCAAGGAGATGCGGGCCCGCCAGACGCCGGGGCGCGAGGCCTTCCTGCCGATCCTGTCGCTGTCGGTGGCCGCCGCCCGCGCCCACGGCCTGACGATCTTGGACGGGGTGCACAACGACATCGAGGACCTGGACGCCCTGGAGGCGGTCTGCGGCCAGGCCGTCGACTTCGGCTTCGACGGCAAGACCCTGATCCACCCCAAGCATCTGGAGATCTGCAACCGCGCCTTCTCGCCCACGGCCGACGAGATCGCCTGGAGCCGGGCGGTGATCGCCGCCTTCGCCGCGCCGGAGAACGCCGGCAAGGGCGCCCTGCGGGTCGAGGGCAAGATGGCCGAGCGGCTGCACCTGACCCAGGCCGAGCGGCTGGTGGCGGTGGCCGCCGCCATCGCCGACCGCGCGGCGGCCTAGAAGCCAAGACAATGCGCGCGCTTCTGATCTCCCTGCTGGCCCTCTCCGTCGCCGCCACCGCCTTCGCGCAGGAGGCGCCGGTGGCGACCGCGCCTCAAACACCGCCGCCGGTGGTGGCCGCCCCGCCGGCGACCCAGGACGCCGCCGCGCCCTCGGCGACCGAGGCGGTCGATCCCCTGGCCGACCTGATCGCCCAGAGCGGTCCCCAGACCACCGACGAGGAGGAGGCCGCGCCGCCGGCCCAGGTCGCGCCGCACAAGCCGACCATCCTGCCCATCCCCACGCCCGATCCGGACGAGGCCGATCCCAACCGCGCCATCCCTCAGGGCGCCTATGTGCCGGTGGCCGAGGCCTACGACCTGCGGGTCAAGAGCTCGATCCTGGCCGCCCAGGGCCTGCAGGGCCCGCTGGACGGCGGCTGGGCGGTCGACGGCCCCGACGGCGCGGCGCTCTACGCCCTGCAGATCGTCGACAAGGTGGGCGGTTACGACGGGCTGGAAGGCGCCTGGCGCGACATGCGCCGCCCGGGCGCGGTGGGCTCGACGGGCCTGATCGATTTCGTCGACCGCACCTATGGCGGCTTTTCCGCGCGCTTCTCGCCCAAGCCCGGCCAGCTGGCGACCCTGGACCTGACGCCGCGCGGCGACGGGACGTGGTCGGGCAAGCTGACCGACAACGGCGCCGCGATCCCGGTCACCGCCCGCCGCGTGGCCCAGGCCACCCTGCCCGAGGGCTATGTGCCCACCGGCCGCGGCCCGGTGATCTGGGGCGCGCCCCGTCCCGTGGCCCGCGCCGCCCCGGCTCCGGAAAAGCCGGCGGCCTGCTCGACCAAGGGCAAGAAGGGCAAGGCCCTGAAGGCCGCCAAGGCCAAGTGCGCGGCCGCCGCCAAGAAGTCCGGCAAGGGCGCCACCGCCAAGGGCAAGAAGGCGGGCAAGGGCAAGGCCGTCGCGCCGAAGAAGGGCGCCAAGGGCAAGGCCACGGCCAAGGGTTCGAGCAAGAAGAAGAAGCGGTAACGGCCGGGGACATGCCCTTGCGGCATGTCCCCGACTAGATCTCCAAAGCCGCCTTCGCCGTCGCCAGGGCCTTTTCCAGCAGATCCGGCCCGTACGCCTGACCCGCCGAATGCCCCCACACCGGTCCCGGCCAGGCGGGGTCTCCAACCCGGCGGCCCAGGACGTGGACGTGCAGCTGGGGCGTGACATTGCCCAGGGCGCCGACATTGAGCTTGTCGACCGCCAGGCCCAGGTCCCGCGCCACCGCCCGGACGGCCGAACCGGCCCGCACGGTCTCCTCGACCAGCCGGACGCGATCGGCGGCCGACAGGTCCTCGATCTCGCGCAGGCCCGGCAGGCGCGGGATCAGCACGATCCACGGATAGCGGGCGTCGTCCTGCAGCCGCGCCTGGCACAGGGGCAGGTCGCCGATCAGATGGGACGTAGCCACGAAGGCCGGATCGAGGACGAACTCAGCCACGTTTCGGAACCGCCGCCCAATAGTCGAAGTCGAGGATCACGCCCGGCGCATAGGCCCCGGCCTCGTCCTTGTCAGGGAAGTCGCCGCACGGCCGGTCGACCGTCGCCACCAGCCGCAGGCGCAGCGCGCCCATCGACCCCAGGTCGGCCTTGTCGAGCACCTCGGACCAGCCGAACACCGTGCCGCCCGCGAAGAACGGGCTGACGTGACGCCCGCCGTTGATCGCCAAGATCAGCCCGGCGTTCTGCAGGCCGTTGAACGACAGGGCCTTGGCCGTGGAGATCACCACCCCGCCATAGACCAGCCGCCGCCCCGACGGGTCTTTCGCGCGCTCGAACTGGTTGAAGTGGACCTTGGCGGTGTTCTGCCACAGCCGGGTGGCCATCTGGGCCTCGGCCTCTTCCACCGCCATGCCGTCCACGTGGTCGATCTTCTCGCCGACCGCGTAGTCCTCGAAGGCATGCGGGGCGCCGGCGTGGAGATAGTCGTATTTCTTGAAGCTCAGCCCTGGCGGCGGGACCAGATCGCCGGCGGCCACCGCGCTCGCCAGCTCCGGCACGGACTGGCCCTCGACCACCGCGGCCGGGTCGCGCTTTCGCACCATCACCCAGCGCACGTAGGAGAGCACCGCCACGCCGCGCTGGTTCACGCCCGTGGTGCGCACATAGACCACGCCCGTCTTGCCGTTGGAGTTCTCCTTCAGCCCGATCACCTCGGACTTGGCCGACAGGGTGTCGCCCGGATGCACCGGCGCCAGGAACCGGCCCTCTGCGTAGCCCAGGTTGGCCACGGCGTTGAGGCTGATGTCCGGAACGGTCTTGCCGAAGATCACGTGGAAGGCGACCAGGGGATCGACCGGGGCGCTTTCCAGACCGCAATCGCGGGCGAAGACGTCGGACGAAAACAGCGAAAACCTTGGCCCGTAAAGCGCCATGTACAGCGCCACGTCGCCCGCCGTGACCGTGCGCGGGATCGCATGCACGATGACTTGGCCGAGCCTGAAATCCTCGAAATAGTTCCCCGGATCGGTCTTGCTCATCGGCGCACGTCCTTATCGTTGTTCACTTCGTTTTGCCGCACCGCAGCGAAACGGGAAAGAGGGCTTGAGACTGAGCCGCAGCGGGCGTAGACCGCGCGCGACATTTCTCGTCCACAGCCCTGATGGAGACCCCATGGCTCGCGCGAAGATCGCCCTCATCGGCGCCGGTATGATCGGCGGCACCCTGGCCCACATCGCCGCTCGCGAAGAGCTGGGCGACGTGATCCTGTTCGACATCGCCGAGGGCACGCCCCAGGGCAAGTCGCTGGACATCGCCGAGGCCTCGGCCGTGTTCGGCAAGGACGTGTCCCTGAAGGGCGCCAACGACTACGCCGACATCGCCGGCGCCGACGTCTGCATCGTCACCGCCGGCGTGCCGCGCAAGCCGGGCATGAGCCGCGACGACCTGCTGGGTATCAACCTGAAGGTCATGAAGGCCGTCGGCGAAGGCATCAAGCAGCATGCGCCCAACGCCTTCGTCATCTGCATCACCAACCCGCTGGACGCCATGGTCTGGGCGCTGCAGCAGTTCTCGGGCCTGCCCAAGGAAAAGGTCATCGGCATGGCCGGCGTCCTGGACTCGGCGCGCTTCGCCTACTTCCTGGCCGAAAAGACCGGCGTGTCGGTGGAAGACATCCACGCCTGGACCCTGGGCGGTCACGGCGACGACATGGTGCCGATGGTCCGTCACTCCACCGTCGGCGGCCTGCCGCTGCCCGACGCCGTGAAGGCCGGCTTCCTGTCGCAGGAAGAACTGGACGCCATCGTCGAGCGCACCCGCAAGGGCGGCGGCGAGATCGTGGCCCTGCTGAAGACCGGCTCGGCTTTCTACGCCCCGGCCGAAAGCGCCATCGCCATGGCCACCAGCTACATCAAGGACAAGAAGCGCGTCCTGCCGTGCGCCACCTTCCTGACCGGCCAATACGGCCTGTCGGACCTGTACGTGGGCGTTCCGGTCCTGATCGGCGCCGGCGGCGCGGAGAAGATCATCGAGTTCGAAACCAACGACGAGGAAAAGGCGATGTTCGCCAAGTCCGTCGAGTCGGTGAAGGGCCTGATGGAAGCCTGCAAGGCTATCGACCCGTCGCTGGTCTAGGCTTTTACGAGCTTCGGATATGGAAAGGGCGGCTCCGAAAGGGGCCGCCCTTTTTCTTTGCCGACGCCGCAGGACCCCCTCCGGCCCTCCGGGCCACCTCCCCCAGAGGGGGAGGATTTACGCCGAGCAATGCTCCCCCTCAGGGGGAGCTGTCGCGGAGCGACTGAGGGGGTCTAGTGCGCCGCCGCCTCGCCGCCTTCCTGCGAGATCTCCTCCAGCGTCCGGCCCACCTGCTTGGCGCCGTAGTCCTTGGCCACGTCGCCCAGCGACAGGATGCCGGTCAGGTTTCCGGCCTCGTTGAGCACGACCAGGCGGCGGATCTGGTGGTTGGCCATCTTGGCGGTGGCGTCGGCCAGGACGTCGTCCTCGCGCACGCTCTGGACCTCGCCCTCGCTCATGGCTTCGGAGACGGGGCTGTCGAAGCTGCGGCCTTCGGCGACCACGCGCAGGACGATGTCGCGGTCGGTGACCAGGCCCACCACCTTGCCGCCCTCGACCACCGGCACCACGCCGCTGTCGACGTGGGCCATGACCTGGGCGACCTTGCGGATGCTGTCGGTGGGGGCGGCGGTGGAGACCTGGCTGGTCATCGCGTCGCTGACTTTCATGGGGGATGCTCCTGAAGGAGTGAATTGAGACCCCACAGAAACCCCGCCGCGCTCGCCCCGTTCCGTCCGGCGCCGCTTTGCCCCATCTCTTTGCCGAGGCCGCGACGCAGGCTAGACCGGCCCGGCCTCATCCCCCGGAGTCCTTCATGACCATCACCATCCACCAGGCCAGCGTGCCGGTCTTCGTCCAGGGCCTGAAGGGCCTCAAGGGCGTGCTGGCCAAGGCCGCCGCCCATGTCGAGGCCAAGAAGCTGGACCCCGACAGCCTGCTGAAGGCGCGCCTGTTCCCCGACATGTTCCCCCTGCTGCGCCAGGTGCAGATCGCCACCGACTTCGCCAAGGGCTGCTGCGCGCGCCTGGCCGGCGAGGAGGTTCCCGCCTGGGACGACGTGGAGACCGGGTTCGATGACCTGATCGCCCGTATCGACCGCGCCATCGCCTATGTGGAGGGCCTGGATCCGGCCGCCTTCGAGAACGCCGAGGATCGCGACATCACCCTGACGCGTCGCGGCGAGACCAGCGTGGTCAAGGGCCTTGCCTATCTGCAGACCCAGGCCCAGCCGAACTTCTTCTTCCACCTGACCACCGCCTACGCGATCCTGCGCAAGAACGGGGTCGAGATCGGCAAGCGCGATTACCTCGGCACGGCCTGAGTGAACCCCCGGCGCAAGCTCAGGGCTTGCGCCGGAACGCCCACACCAAGGTGGCCAGGGCGGTGACCACCCCGGCGAACGCCGTCAACACCAACGGCAACTGACTCAAAAGCTCCTTGTCCATCACGACACCCACTGCCCGCCGACCAATGGCGGGTTACGGGCCAGTGTGACTCGCCGGCACGTCGAGTCCGGTCGTACGGCCCCAGGCCGCGACGCCAAGCCACATCGCGCGGCCATCGAGGTAAACGCCCCTTAACCCTCTTGGGGCAAAACATCGGGGTTCTACGAGTTCAGGGTGACTATCCATGGCGCGAGCGGCGCGGCGATCCAACGTCGAACTGGTCTGGGAGGCGATCCGCTACGGCTGGGCTCAGCCGTGGACGGCGCGGTTCCGGGGCGGGGTGATCTGCGTGGTGGGCGCGGGCCTGCTGCTGGCGGTCGCCACCTACAACGCCGCTGATCCCAGCCTGAACGCCGCCACCGGCCTGCCGGCCACCAACGCGCTGGGCGGGCCCGGCGCGGCCCTGGCCGACATCGTCATGCAGTCGTTGGGCCTGGCCGGCTGGGTCGCCGCGGCCCTGATGCTGGTGTTCGGCATGAGCCGGGTGTCGCAGCCCGATCCGGCCGCCCATCGCCGCGACCTGCGGGTGCGCGCCCTGGTCGGAGGCCTGGGCCTGCTGGCCCTGGCCGGCCTGCTGGCCGCCCCGCCGCGCCCCGCCGCCTGGCCGCTGGCCAAGGGCCTGGGCGGGTTCTGGGGCGACGGCCTCCTGAACCTGGTGGCCGGGATCCTCGGCTTCGCGCGCCTGCCCGGCGCCCATCTGATCGCCGCCCTGCTGCTGGCCATCGCCGCGGCCGTGGCCCTGGGCTACGCCATCGGCGTGCGCCGCATCGATCCGGAGGCCATCGGCGACTTCCTCCACGGCCTGAGCCAACCCCGCGAGCGCGCCCCCGCGCCGGCCCCGGTTCCGGAGCCGCAGGCCCCCGCCCGTCCGCGCGCGCCTCGCAAGGCGGCCGCCGCGCCGGTGATCGAGATCGAGCCCGAAGCGCCCGTCGTTCCCCGCAAGGCGGCCAAGCCGGCCAAGCCCACGCCCGTCGTCGAGGATGATGACGACGACGCCTTCGAGCCCAGCTTCGACGCCCGCCCGCTGGCGATCGCCCAGCCCAAGACGCCGGCCAAGTCCAACACCCGCGAGCAGCGCGAACAGCAGAAGGCCTTCGACTTCGAGGACGAGGGCGGCTTCCAGCTGCCGGAGCTGGCCATGCTGGCCAAGCCCAAGCCGCGCTCGGCCGAGTTCGACGAAGAGGCCCTGCGCCAGAACGCCCGCCTGCTGGAGAGCGTGCTGGCCGAGTTCGGCGTGCGCGGCCAGATCGACCAGATCCGACCCGGCCCCGTGGTCACCATGTACGAGCTGGTGCCGGCCGCCGGCACCAAGACCGCCCGCGTCGTTGCACTCGCGGATGACATCGCCCGCTCCATGAGCGTGATCTCGTGCCGCGTGGCCGTGGCCCAGGGCCGCAACGCCATCGGCATCGAGATGCCCAACTCGCGCCGCGAGACGGTCTATCTGCGCGACCTGCTGTCCTCGGCCGACTACGAGCGCGCCAGCCACAACCTGCCCATGGCCCTGGGCGAGACCATCGGCGGCGACACCTACATCGCCGACCTGGCCAAGATGCCCCACCTGCTGATCGCCGGCACCACCGGCTCGGGCAAGTCGGTCGGCGTCAACGCCATGATCCTGTCGATCCTCTACAAGCTGCCGCCCGAGAAATGCCGCTTCATCATGATCGACCCGAAGATGCTGGAGCTCAGCGTCTACGACGGCATCCCGCATCTGCTGGCGCCGGTCGTGACCGATCCGAAGAAGGCCGTGGTGGCGCTGAAGTGGACCGTCCGCGAGATGGAGGACCGCTATCGCCGGATGTCCAAGATCGGCGTGCGCAACATCGGCGGCTTCAACGAGAAGGCCAACGAGGCCCTGGAGAAGGGCGAGCACTTCGAACGCACCGTCCAGACCGGCTTCGACGACGCCGGCCGCCCGATCTACGAGACCGAGAAGATCCGCCCCGAGCCCATGCCCTACCTCGTGGTGGTCATCGACGAGGTGGCCGACCTGATGATGGTGGCCGGCAAGGACATCGAAGGCGCCGTCCAGCGCCTGGCCCAGATGGCCCGCGCCGCCGGCATCCACCTGATCATGGCCACCCAGCGCCCGTCGGTCGACGTCATCACCGGCACCATCAAGGCCAACTTCCCCACCCGGATCAGCTTCCAGGTCACCAGCAAGATCGACGCCCGCACCATCCTGGGCGAGCAGGGCGCCGAGCAGCTGCTGGGCCAGGGCGACATGCTCTACATGGCCGGCGGCGGCCGCATCACCCGTCTGCACGGCCCGTTCGTCAGCGACGGCGAGGTCGAGGCCGTGGCCAAGTTCCTGCGCGACCAGGGCATCCCCAACTACCTGGAAGAAGTCACCGCCGGCGGCGACGAGGAGCAGGAAGAGGCGATCGAGGGCGCGTTCTCGGGCGAGGGCGGGGCCAACGACCTCTACGACCACGCCGTGGCGGTGGTCACCCGCGACCGCAAGGCCTCGACCAGCTACATCCAGCGCCGCCTGCAGATCGGCTACAACCGCGCCGCCTCGCTGATGGAGCGGATGGAGAAGGAGGGCGTGGTCGGCCCCGCCAACCACGCCGGCAAGCGCGAGATTCTGGCCCCGCCGCCGCCTCCGCTGTAGGCGCCCGGATCGATCAAGGCTCCGCTTGCGTTGTAGGGCGACCTACGACCGAAACGGAGCCTCGACCATGACCCGACGCCGCACGCCGATCCTGGCCCTGACCCTCGTGACCGCCCTGGCGGGCCTCGCCGCCTGCGACCGCGAAGCCGGCCGCAAGCAGGAAACCGTCGGCAAGGTCGAGTCCGGCGTCGGGACGGTCATCGGCGACAAGGACCTGAAGTCGGAAGGCAAGTCGGACAAGGTCGCCGGCAACGTCAAGCAGGGCGACCTGAAGGGCGCCGTCAAGGACGCCAAGGACTGATGACGATTGGGGACACACGCATGCGTGTGTCCCCAGCCGCAACCTTGACCTTGCGCCGGCGTTTGTCTCGGCTCCAACCACTCCGAACCTGAACGGTGCTTCATCGGAGCGCCGGAAAATGGTCGCGCGAGAGCCTTTCGCTCGTCGCATCGTCAGGGCAAAGGTTGGCGACATTTTTTTGGACGGGCGTTCCACTCGCGAAACCGCTCACACTTTCGCGGAACGCCCTCGGGAGATCGCATGACCACCACGACTTCCAGCCGCCGCCTGATCCTCGCCGCCGGCCTGAGCCTGGCGCTCGCCGGCCCGGCCCTGGCCGCCCAGCCGCCCGCGGCCAAGCTGTCGGCCGAGGACCAGGCCCTGGTCGACAAGGCCACCGGCTACATCCAGACCCTGGGCTCGGCCAAGGGCCGGTTCGTCCAGACCGACGCGCGCGGGACCCAGACGCAGGGGACCTTCTACCTGCAGCGTCCCGGCAAGGCCCGCTTCGCCTATGACGGCCCGGGCGGCCTACTGGTCGTCAGCAACGGCAACAACGTCAACATCTTCGACAGCCGCTTGAAGACCTTCGAGAGCTATCCGCTCAGCCGCACGCCGCTGAACCTGCTGCTGGCCCGCGAGGTGCGGCTGGATCGCGGCGTGATCATCACCGGCGTGCGCAAGCTGGCGGACGGCTTCACGATCACCGCCGTCGACGCCAAGCGCCAGACTCTGGGCCGCATCGCCCTGGACTTCAGCAGCGAGCCCGCCCTGATCGGCTGGACCGTCACCGACGTGAAGGGCGGCGAGACCCGCGTGCGGCTGATCGACTTCGAAAAGGCCTCGGGCCTGGACCCGAAGCTCTTCGTCCTTACCGATCCGAGACGCCGGGTTGGCAAGCCGTAGTTGCATTTTCGCGGTTCGAAGCAGGTGAAATGCGACAATTTCACAACATGCAAGATGTTAACGCGATTATCCTTGACTTAGATTCTCGCCGTGGCAGATTTAACACGCATGGCGAGGAGCGCCCGACCCGCTCTTCGCAACCGTGCCGGACCTATCCCCTCCCGGCGGCGGCATGAGAGACCCGACTTTCGCCCAGAGGCTCCGCCTCTGGGCGTTTTTCGTTGTGCAGCCTCCAAGCCAGGCCCTAGAGGAGAGGCATGCGCCTCCGTATCGCCACCTGGAACGTCAATTCCGTCCGCCTGCGCGCCGAGCAGGCCGCCCGCTTCGTCGACGAGCAGGCGCCCGACGTGCTCTGCATGCAGGAGATCAAGTGCCAGGAGGGGGAATTCCCCCGCGAGGCCTTCGTCGAAATGGGCCTGCCGCACCTGAAGATCATGGGCCAGAAGGGCTGGCACGGCGTGGCCATCGCCTCGCGCCTGCCCATCGAGGACGCGCCCACCCTGATGAACTGCCGCGAGGGCCACGCCCGCTGCGTGGCGGTCAAGGTGGCCGGAGTCGAGATCCAGAACTTCTACATCCCGGCCGGCGGCGACCTGCCCGACCGGGCCGCCAATCCGAAGTTCGACCACAAGCTCGATTTCTACGAGACCCTGACGGCGGCCTTGAAGAAGCGCGACCCCAAGGCGCCGCTGATCGTCACCGGCGACCTGAACATCGCGCCCGGCGAGAACGACGTCTGGAGCCACCGCCAGATGCTGAAGATCGTCAGCCACACCCCGGCCGAGCTGGAAGCCTTCGACGCCATGATCAAGGCGATGGACCTGCTGGACCTGCCGCGCCTGGCGACGCCCGAGCCGGAAAAGCTGTTTTCCTGGTGGAGCTACCGCGCCACCGACTTCCGCAAGTCCAACCGCGGCCTGCGCCTGGACCACATCCTGGCCAGCCCCGGCCTGCGCGACGCGGCCATCGTCGACGGCAAGGTCTCGTCGAAGGTGCACGACACGGTGCGCGAATGGGAACGCCCCAGCGACCACGCACCGGTGACGGCGGATTTGAAGGTCTAGTTTCTCTTTCAGCCGTCATCCCGGGCCCTGTGCCCGGGACCCCTGGTTCAGCTTTCACGTGAAGCGACTTGGCGCGCCAGCGCGCCACTCACCCGCACCTGCGGCGGATAGAGGGGTCCCGGGCACAAGGCCCGGGATGACGGTGATTGGGATGGGCGGACCTAGTTGGCTTTCGCCCGCATTAACGCCCGCACGCTCTCCACATCCTCCGGCGTCGCGGGATTGTAGACGACCAGCCCCAGGTCCGGCCGGCCATCCACCGCGAAGGCGGAATATTCGAAGGCGATTGGCCCCAGCTGCGGATGGCGCAGGCGTTTGACGCCCTCGCCGTAGTGACGCACGTCGTTCTCGCGCCACAGCCGGGCGAACTCGGGGCTTTGCTGGCTCAGATCCTCGACCAGGGCCTGGACCTGGTCGGTGGCGCCGGCCCGCGCCGCGTCGGCCCGGAAGGCCGCGACCACGAACCGGGCCACGCTGTCCCAGTCGAACTGGGCCTCGCGCACGCGCGGATCGCCGAAGATCAGCCGCAGGATGTTGCGCTGGTCGGGCGGCAGGGCGCCGTAGTCGGTCAGCACCGCCTCGGCCGCCTTGTTCCAGGCCACCACGTCCCAGGTGGCGGTGCGCACCAGCGCCGGGCTGACCTCGAAGGCGTCCAGCACCCGCTGCAGCCTGGGCGTCACCCCTTCGGACTTGGCGTAGCGAACCTCGGGCGGGCGGCCCAGGCCCAGCAGGAACAAGTGTTCGCGCTCGACGTCGGTCAGCAGCAGGGCGCGGGCGATGCGATCCAGAACGTCGGCCGAGGGCGCGCCGCCGCGTCCCTGTTCCAGCCAGGTGTACCAGGTGGCGCTGATATTGGCCCGCTGCGCCACCTCTTCGCGGCGCAGGCCCGGCGTGCGCCGCCGACCGGCGGGCAGGCCGAAATCGGCCGGGTTCAGCCGCGTGCGCCGACCTTTTAGATAGGTGGCCAGCGAGTCCTGGACCGAGGGCGGGCTGATCCTGTTAGTCATTATACCCTGATAAGATCACGTCTTTTACCGGCATATCATAGGCGCAGAATGACTCTCGTCGCACTATCGGAGAGTTTTCATGCGTGTTTTCGTCACCGGAGCCACCGGCTTCGTCGGCTCGGCGGTGGTCGCCGACCTGATCGCCGCCGGCCACCAGGTGCTGGGCCTGACTCGGTCCGACGCCGGAGCCCAGGCGCTCGAGACGGCCGGGGCGCAGGTCCATCTCGGAACCCTCGAGGATCTGGACAGCCTGGCCCGGGGCGCGGCCGCCGCCGACGGCGTGATCCACACCGCCTTCAATCACGACTTCTCGCGCTTCATCGAGAACTGCGAGCTGGACCGCCGCGCCATCGAGGCGCTGGGCGGAGCGCTGGAGGGATCGGACAAGCCGCTGCTGGTCACCTCGGGAACCCTGCTGCTGGTCCAGGGGCGCACGGCGGTCGAGGACGACGCCTGGCCAGCGCAGGGCCACCCACGCCAGTCGGAAACCGCGGCAGCGGCGCTGGCCGCGCGCGGGATCAAGGCCTCGGTCGTGCGCCTGCCGCCGTCGGTCCACGGCCGGGGCGACCACGGCTTCGTGCCGCACCTGATCGGCCTGGCGCGCGAGAAGGGCGTGGCGGCCTATATCGGCGACGGCGCCAACCGCTGGTCGGCCGTGCACCGCCTCGACGCCGCGCCGGTCTACCGGCGTGCGCTGGAGCGCGGCGAGGGCGGGGCGCGCTACCACGCCATCGCCGAGGAGGCCGTGCCGTTCAAGGCGATCGCCGACGCCATCGGCGCAGGGCTGGGCGTGCCGACGGTCAGCATCTCGCCAGAGGAGGCGGCCGACCACTTCGGCTGGTTCGTCCGCTTCGCCGGCGCGGACTCCCCGACCTCGGCGGCAAAGACGCGGGCCTTGCTGGACTGGACGCCGCGTCAGCCGGATCTTCTCGCGGACATCGCGGAGGCGCGGTACTTCGGAGACTAGGTTCACGCACGGCCGGGGACATGCACTTGTGCGTGTCCCCAAACTCATCCGCTGAGCATGACGATCAGACGCCGTGGGCGAAGGTGGGGACACGCACAAGTGCATGTCCCCGGCTCATGGCGCGTCAGCCTTCTGAAATCGCTGCGCTAAATCTTTATTCCCCGCAGGGTGTCGGACCCGCCGTATCCTGTCCTCACCTCGACGCAGGGAAAGGGCGCATGGCCAGCGACCGATGCGGCGGCGGGGGGTAATCGAGCGGGATTGGGCTGGAGGGGGTTACTCCAGCGTGTCCGGGGACTTCCATCGTTGGGGAGCCCGCCCGCCGTCGGCGTCGAACGGGGATAAAGCGCGTGTTTTGCCCATAGGTCCGCGCCCCCGGCGTCCGGGACCGTCGGAAACGGCGGAACCGGGTCCGGCTAAGCCTCAACAGGGCTGCCTACCGGAAGCTGGCGAGTAACGGTTGCGCGGAGCGAACGGGCTTCGTCGAAACGGTACACACATTCAAACACTCCGGACGTCGTCCGGCGCTCCGCGTCCCTTTCCTCCAACTCACAGCCGCCGGCGTGGGATCACACCCACTTGCCCCCACCTGGCGGCTTCGCCGCCTGTCCGCCCCCGTAGGGGGCGGAGGACGCCCACGCAAACCGTCCTCTTCCCCCTACGGGGGAAGGAGGGCCGAAGGCCCGAAGGGGGCAAGTGATGAAGGGCTCAGCCCTCGGCCACGGCCCCGACGCCGAACTGGATCCAGACGGCCTTGTCCTTGAGGTTCTTCTTCACGAAGGCGGCATGGATTTCGCGCTCCGCCTCGGTCGAGCGCGGGGCCAGCGGCCGGGCGCGGGCGCCGTACGAGCCGGCGCGGGCGGCCGAGACGGCGTTGACGGCCACCACCGCCGTCAGCTCCAGGGCGCGTTCCTTGCCGCCCTGCAGCTCCAGATACACCTCGGCCAGCAGGTGGGCGTCGATCAGGGCGCCGTGCTTGTCGCGGCTGTCGAGGCTGATCTTGAAGCGTTTGCAGAGCGCGTCGAGCGAGTTGTACATGCCCGGAAAGCGCTTCTTGGCCATGGCCAGGGTATCGACCCAGCTGGCCTCCACGATCGGCGCGCGGCCGCACTTTTCCAGCTCGAAATTGACGAAGCTGCGGTCGAAGGCGGCGTTGTGGGCGATCACCGGGCTGTCGCCGACGAACTCCAGGAACCGGTCGGCGATCTCCTCGAACTTCGGCTTGCCCTTCAGGAAGGCGCTGGACAGGCCGTGCACCTTCTCGGCCTCGGCCGGCATGTCGCGCAGCGGGTCGCAATATTCGTGGAACGACCGGCCGGTGGGCATGAAGTCGACCACCTCGATGCAGCCGATTTCGACCAGGCGGTCGCCGGTCTTGGGATCGAAGCCGGTGGTTTCGGTGTCGAGGATGATCTCACGCGCCATGGCCGTTTAATGGGCGTGTTCGCCGGAGCCTTCAAGCGGAGCCGCCGTCCGAAGACGAGTCAGGATGTCGCGGACCTGGTCGCGGGCGTGGTCCAGGCCTTGTCCCGTATCGATCACGAAGTCGGCGCGTTCACGCTTCTCGGCGTCGGGCGTCTGGCGGGCCAGGATCGCCTCGAACTTGGCCTCGTCCATGCCCGGCCGAGCCAGCACCCGCCGGCGCTGGACGTCGGCGGGGGCCGAGACCACGACGATCTTGTCGACCTTCTTGTGACCGTTGGTCTCGAAGAGGAGCGGGATGTCGAGCACCACCACGTCGGCGCCCTGGGCCTGCGCATCCTCGAAGAAGCCGATGCGGTGAGCGCCGACCAGCGGATGGACGATGGATTCCAGCACCGCCAGGGCCTCGGAATCGCCGACCACCCTGGCGCTCAGCCGGGCGCGGTCGATGGCGCCGTCCACCACCACGCCGGGAAAGGCCGCCTCGACCGGGGCCACCGCCGCCCCACCGCTGGCGTAGAGCGCATGGACCGCCGCGTCGGCGTCATAGACCGGCACGCCCTCGTCCTGGAACATGGTCGAGGTCGTCGACTTGCCCATGCCGATGGAACCGGTGAGGCCCACGACGATCATTTCGCGGCTCCTAGCTGGGCCAGGGCGAGGGCGCGGATATCCACTTCGGCGGGAGGCGCGACGCCGAAGAAGGCCTCGAAGCTGGGGACCGCCTGGCGCAGCAGCATCTCCAGTCCGTCCACCGTGCGCCGGCCGGCCGCCTCGGCGCGCTGGAGGAATTCGGTGCGCAGGGGCTTGTAGACCATGTCCAGCACCACGGCGTTCTTCGGGGTCAGCTCCAGCCGCGCGGCGGGACCGGGTCCGCCGCCCAGGCCCAGGGACGTGGCGTTGATGACGAGGCCGGCGTCGGCCAGCAGGGTGTCCAGCTCGTCTTCGGCGGCGGCCTCGACCACGCCGCCGACGGTGCGGGCGATGGCCTCGGCGCGGGCGAAGGTGCGGTTGACGATGCTGACGCGGGGCGCGCCGGCCAAGGCCAGGGCGGCCGCCGCGCCCCGCGCCGCGCCGCCGGCGCCCAGGATCACCACGGGCGAGGACGCCAGGTCGAAGCCGGGAGCTTGCACCGCGATAGCGGCGATCAGGCCGGGACCATCGGTATTGTCGGCGACGATCGCGCCGTCGGCCTCGAAGACCAGCAGGTTGGCCGCGCCGGCCAAGCGGGCCAGGTCGCTGCAGCGGTCGGCCGCCGCCAGGGCCTGCTCCTTGAACGGGATGGTGACGTTGAGCCCCCGGATCGCCCCGCCGCGCAGGCCCTCGACGAAGGTCTCGAAACTGTCCTCGCCCGGGGCGAACGGCACATACGCGGCGTTCAGCGCGGCCGCGGCGATCCAGGCGTTGTGGATCACCGGGCTCATCGAATGGCGGATCGGCTGGCCGCAGACCCCGGCGACGATGGCCGCTCCCGTGACGCTCATGAGGGGAGGGCTCCGTGCAGGCGCAAGAAATCGAACAGGCGGGTGACCGGCAGGCCCAGGATGCCGAAATAGTCGCCGTCGACGCGGTCGAACAGCTGCACGCCTTCGCCTTCCAGCAGGTAGCAGCCCACCGACCACAGGATGTCGGGGCTGTTGCGCTCGATATAGCCGTCGAGCCAGGCGTCGCTGAAAGTCCGCACCGACAGCCGGGCGGTCTCGACGATGCGCCAGATCGGCTGGCCGTCGCGCGCCACGACCACGGCCGAGTGCAGCTTGTGGACCTTGCCGCGCAACTGGATCAGGCGTGCGCGGGCCTCTTCGACGGTGTCGACCTTGTCGATCAGGACGCCGTCCAGCTCCAGGGTCTGGTCCGAGCCGATCACCAGGCCCGAGCGCTTGGTCGAGACCTTGAAGGCCTTCAGCTCGGCCAGGGCGTCGGCGATGTCGCGGGGCGCGGCGCCCTCGGCCAGCAGGCCGGCCTTGGCGGCGTCCTCGTCGACGCCGGACGCGACAGCCTCGAAGGCGACGCCGGCGTTGCGCAGGATCGCCTGGCGGGTCGCGCTGGTCGAAGCCAGGGTGATGGGCGGTGAGCTCATCCCAGGACCTCGACCTGGCCCCGGCCGCCCGACAGCAGGTTGATGATCGCCGCCGCCGTCTCCTCGACCGAGCGGCGGGTGACGTCGATGATCGGCCAGCCCTGGCGCTCGAACAGCCGGCGGGCGGCGATGATCTCCTGCCGCACGGCGTCGGTGTCGATATAGTCGCTCTCGCGGTTCTCCTTGAGGGAGAGCAGGCGGTTGCGGCGGATCTGGATCAGCCGCTCGGGCGAGGTCATCAGCCCGACGATCAGAGTGTTCTTCAGGGTGAACAGCTCGTCGGGCGGCGGGCGGCCCGGCACCAGCGGCACGTTGGCGGCGCGCACGCCGCGATGGGCCAGATAGATGCAGGTCGGGGTCTTGGAGGTGCGCGACACCCCCACCAGGATGACGTCGGCCTGGGTCAGGTCCTGACCGCCCTGGCCGTCGTCGTGGGCGATGGCGTAGTCCAAGGCCTCGATGCGGTCGAAATAGTCGTTGTTCAGGGCGTGCTGGGCGCCGACCCGGGTCGAGATCCGCGCGCCCAGATAGCGCGACATGGCGCTGACCACTGGGTCCAGAGCGGCGATGCACGGCATCTCCAGCCGCCGGCAGCCTTCTTCCAGCGCCGCGCGCAGATTGGGGTCGATGATCGTGTGCATCACCACGCCCGGCGCGCCGGCGATCTCCTCCAACGCCCGGTCGAGTTGGCGCGTGGAACGCACCAGGGCGTAGATGTGTTCTATCGGCAGAATGTCGGTGAACCGCGCGCAGACCGCCCGGGCCATGGCGTTCAGGGTCTCGCCGGTGGAGTCCGACACCAGGTGGATGTGGAAATAGGTGGCGAACCTGGGCGCGGCCTTTTCCTCAGCCAGGCCAGCTTCCTGTGGATCATCCGTTAACGGTTGCTTAACCACTGGCCTGACCCCTGGGGATGAGCGGGGGTGAATCCCGCCTCGTTACGGTGCGTCGAACTGACCCTGTGTTAAACGGTCGCGTTGATCGCGGACAATCCCCAGTCTGAGATCGTCTCCACAGATCGTGTAGCCGCGATTCCCCCAAACCGGGGATGAGCGCGCGCTCATGGTTACGGCGCCGTTAGCCATATTAACGTTTCATTAGCAATTTCGAAGCTCTAGCAAACGATCCCCACAGTTCACAGGGCCGCGCCCACATGTGGGCGGAGCTTGGATGTTCTGGCGATGTCCTGAGAGCGCACGCGACCGCGAACGGGTTTTCCCCGTTAGGCACTTGCTCACCATCTCCTACAATCTTCCTTAAGATCTTCTTAAAGAAAGAAGGTAGAAAGGAAGAAGGCCTCCGGGGAGATACGGGCTTGAGCCCACGGGCCTGACGGGATTTAAGGCCTGCATGTCGAACGCTCAGAAGCCCAAGCTCCTTTCCGTCCTTGATGGCCAGAAGGCCGAACGCCCGCCCGTGTGGTTCATGCGCCAGGCCGGACGGTATCTGCCGGAGTATCGGGCCGTCCGGGCCACCGAGCCGACCTTCATCGATTTCTGCCTGAACCCGGAGAAGGCCGCCGAGGTGACGCTGCAGCCCATGCGGCGGTTTCCGTACGACGCGGCCATCGTCTTCGCCGACATCCTGCTGATACCCCAGGCCCTGGGCCAGAAGGTCTGGTTCGAGGCGGGCGAGGGGCCCAAGCTGGGCGAGCTGCCGTCGATCGAGTCGATGCGCGACCTGACAAGCCAGGCCGGCCAGGCGCTGGGCGCGGTGGGCGAGACCCTGAGCCGGGTGCGTTCGGCTCTCGAGCCGGACCGGACCCTGATCGGTTTTGCCGGCGCGCCCTGGACGGTGGCGACCTACATGATCGAAGGCGGATCCAGCGATCGTTCCGGGGCTCGGACCTTCGCCTATCAGAACCCCGAAAAGCTGGACGCCTTGATCCAGGTGCTGGTCGACGCCACCATCGACTACCTGGCTATGCAAGCGGCCTCGGGCGCTCAGGTGCTGAAGCTGTTCGAGAGCTGGGCCGAAGGGCTGTCTGAGCCGCTGTTCGACCGCCTGGTGACCAAGCCGCACACCGCCATCGTCGAGGGCCTGCGCGCCAAGGGCGTGACCACCCCGATCATCGGCTTCCCGCGTGGGGCCGGGACCCTGGTCGAGACCTACGCCAAGCTCGCCCCCGTGCAGGGCGTGGCGCTGGACACCCAGGCCTCCGCCGCCCTGGGCCAGTCGATCCAGAAGACCAAGGCCATCCAGGGCGCGCTGGATCCGCTGCTGCTGCGGGCCGGCGGAGACGCCCTGCTGGCGCGGGTGGATCAGCTGCTGGAGCAGTGGGGGCAGGGCCCTTACATCTTCAACCTGGGTCATGGCATCCTGCCCGACACGCCCATCGCCCATGTCGAGGCGGTGCTGGCGCGGGTCACCGGCAAATGACGACCACGGGGGGCAAGAGGCGCAAGATCGCCGTCGTCCTGTTCAACCTGGGCGGACCGGACGGACAGGACTCGGTGCGGCCGTTCCTGTTCAACCTCTTCCGGGACCCGGCGATCATCGGCCTGCCGGCCCCGGCGCGCTATCCGATCGCGGCCCTGATCGCGACGACCCGCACGAAGCTCGCCAAGGAAAACTACGCCCTGATGGGCGGCGGTTCGCCCCTGTTGCCGGAAACCGAGAAACAGGCCCGGGCGCTGGAAGCCGACCTGGCCGCCCGCTTGCCGGACGCCGAGACGCGTTGCTTCATCGCCATGCGCTACTGGAAGCCGCTGACCAACGAGACGGCCAAGGCGGTGAAGGCCTTCGCCCCGGACGAGGTGGTGCTGCTGCCGCTCTATCCGCAGTACTCCACGACCACGACCGGCTCGTCGCTGAAGGCGTGGAAGCGCGCCTATCGCAAGGGTCCGGGTCGGGTCTCGACGATCCTCAGCTATCCGACGGACGAAGATTTCATTCAGGCCCATGCCGACCTGATCCAGGCCACCTACGACAAGGCCGGACGTCCGGGTCCGGCGCGGTTGCTGTTCTCGGCCCATGGTCTGCCGGAGAAGGTGATCCTGGGCGGCGATCCCTACCAGCAGCAGATCGAGGCGACGGCCGCGGCGGTGGCGGCCAGGCTGGGCGAGGGCTGGGACTGGCGGGTGACCTATCAGAGCCGGGTCGGGCCTATGAAGTGGATCGGCCCTTCGACCGAGGATGAGATCCGCGCCGCCGCCAAGCAGGGGCTGGCCCTCGTCGTGACCCCCATCGCCTTCGTCTCCGAGCACATCGAGACCCTGGTCGAGCTTGACCACGAATATCGCGAAGTGGCCTTTGAGGCGGGCTGCCCGGTCTATGTCCGCGTGCCGGCCCTGGGCGTCGCGCCGGGCTTCGTCCGGGCCCTGGGTCGCGCGGTGGAAACCGCCGTCGGCTCGGACGACCGGGTTCAAGGCTCCAGCGTCAAGGAAGCGCGCGCATGATGGATTTCCTGGCCGGTCATTTCGACCTGATCCGCGGCCTGCACATCATCTTCGTGATGGCCTGGATCGCCGGCATGCTGATCCTGCCGCGCCTGTTCGTCTATCACATGAAGGCCGAGCCCGGTTCGGAGATGGACGCGACGTTCAAGCTGGCCGAACTGCGCACCCTGCGGATCATCATCAACCCGGCTATGATCCTGGCGCTCCTGATGGGCCTGCTGCTGGCCATGGCCGACACCCAGCGGCTGGGGCCGGACTTCTATCTGAAGCCCTGGGCCCTGACCAAGATCGCCGCCCTCATCTTCCTGTTCGCCTGGCACGGCTTCGTTTCCAAGGCCCGCCGCCAGTTCGCCTCGGGGACCAATACCCGCTCGGAGAAGTTCTGGCGGATGACCAACGAGCTGCCCTTCCTGGCGGCGATCGTCATCGTGCTGTCGGTGACGACCAAGTTCCTGGGACACTGATCTGCTGGCGGCTTTGCTTGACCGGCGAGGCTGCTTGTGGTTCCCATCCAGACAGGCGCGGCGCCAAGGCTCCGCGTTCCCGCCTCTTACGGACCGGCGCTCGTCCTGACGCGCCCCCGGAGCTCTGGCTTCGAAGGTCTGTCCCCCGATCGATACGCGCCGTCGTCATGGCGCGACCCGCTCGCCGCTTCACCGCGACGAGTCCGTCTAGAACCAAGGCACGGCTCGCGACCTCGCGGGCCGCGCGACGTTGAGTGTCACTATGACTGACCAGACCGAAACCCCCGAAAACACCCCCGAGCTGGAACCCGTCGTCGATACGACGGTCGAGCCGGCCACTGACACCTCCGTCGGCGATGACGCCGGCGACGAAGACTCCGAGATCAGCGCCGCCGTCGCCGCCATGGGCCTGACGCGGATGTCGCTGCAGGAGCTGAAGGAAAAGTCGCCCGCCGACCTGCTGGCCTTCGCCGAGACCTTCGAGGTCGAGAACGCCAACTCCATGCGCAAGCAGGACATGATGTTCGCGATCCTGAAGACCCTCGCCGAGGAAGGCGTGGAGATCTTCGGCTCGGGCACGATGGAAGTGGTGCAGGACGGCTTCGGCTTCCTGCGCTCGCCGGAAGCCAACTATCTTCCGGGTCCGGACGATATCTACGTGTCGCCCTCGCAAATCCGCAAGTTCGGCCTGCGCACCGGCGACAGCGTGGAGGGCGCTATCCGCTCGCCGCGCGAAGGCGAACGCTACTTCGCCCTGACCAGCGTCTCGAAGATCAACTTCGAGAGCCCGGACAACGTCCGCCACAAGGTCCACTTCGACAATCTGACGCCGCTCTATCCCGAAGAGCGCCTGAACATGGAACTGCCCGATCCGACCATCAAGGATCGCTCGGGCCGGGTCATCGACATCGTCGCCCCGCTGGGCAAGGGCCAGCGCTGCCTGATCGTCGCCCCGCCGCGCGTCGGCAAGACGGTGATGCTGCAGAACATCGCCAAGTCGATCGAGACCAACCACCCCGAGTGCTATCTGATCGTCCTGCTGATCGACGAGCGCCCGGAAGAAGTCACTGACATGCAGCGCACCGTGAAGGGCGAGGTCATCGCCTCGACCTTCGACGAGCCGGCGACCCGCCACGTGCAGGTGGCCGAGATGGTCATCGAAAAGGCCAAGCGCCTGGTCGAGCACAAGCGCGACGTGGTCATCCTGCTCGACTCGGTCACGCGTCTGGGCCGCGCCTACAACACCACCGTCCCGTCGTCGGGCAAGGTGCTGACCGGCGGTGTCGACGCCAACGCCCTGCAGCGCCCCAAGCGCTTCTTCGGCGCGGCGCGCAACGTGGAGGAGGGCGGCTCGCTGTCGATCATCGCCACGGCCCTGATCGACACCGGCAGCCGCATGGACGAAGTGATCTTCGAAGAGTTCAAGGGCACCGGTAACTCGGAAATCGTCCTGGACCGCAAGGTCGCCGACAAGCGCATCTTCCCGGCCATCGACGTGCTCAAGTCCGGCACCCGCAAGGAAGAGCTCATCACCCCGAAGGACCAGCTGCAGAAGACCTACGTCCTGCGCCGCATCCTCAACCCGATGGGCGCTTCGGACGCCATCGAGTTCCTGCTGGAAAAGCTGCGCCAGTCGAAGACGAACGGCGATTTCTTCCAGAGCATGAACACTTAAGCTTGGTGTTTCACGTGAAACACGAAGGGCGGCCTGTGCGAACCGGCCGCCTTTTTTGTTGCTTGCAGGGGTTGGTGCGGCGCCCACTTGCCCCCTACGGACCGCTTCGCGGTCGTCTTCCCCCCGTAGGGGAAGAGGTGCGCGTCCTCCGCCCCCTACGGGGGCGGACAGGCGGCGAAGCCGCCAGGTGGGGGCAAGTGTCAGCGCGCATGATCTCTCGTCCTCGCGCTTTCGCTGCGAAATTCGGGGAGGGCTGCGGAGCGCCGGGCCAGGCCCGGAAGCTGTTTGAAGAAATACCGTTTCGACTTGGACCGACGCTCCGCGCGATCATTATCCGGGAGCGCCCGGCGTCCGGTCCTGTTGGAACCGCGCCGGTCTTAGCCCCCGACGGGCGGGCCGGGCTTGCGTCGCCCGGTCCCGGAACGCTTGCGTCGCCGCAAGCCTGTCGCCCTCATCGGCCCTTCGTCCAACGCCGTTTATTTTCGAGGCCCGGCCGGCACCAGATGGACAAGGTTACGGCCTCTTGCGAGACCGCCGCCGACGAGCGCGCCCGCTCGACCGCACCCCAAGGCCGCGAAGGTCGCAGGCCTTAGCGCCCTCCCCATCGCCTTGAAGTCCCTCGATTATGCGCCAGGCCGTGAGGTGGGGGATAAGTGTGGTCGAGATTTTTCAGGCGATTGAAATCGCTGAACTCCGTTGGCTATCCGCTAGGGATAGACGCGCCTTTCCTCCTCCCCCGCGAAGCGGGGGAGGTGTCGCGATGCGAATACGCATCGTGACGGAGGGGGCGTCGTGCGGCGGCCGGACGCCCCCTCCGTCCACTGCGCGGCCACCTCCCCCGTTTCACGGGGGAGGAGAAGTATTACGGAATCAGCAGCGTCGCTCCGGTCGTCCGCCGACCCTCCAGCGCCTCGTGCGCCGCACGGGCCTCGGCCAACGGAAACGTCTGGCCGATCTCGATCTTCACCGCGCCTGAAGCCAGCACGGCGAACAGCGCCTCGGCGCTTTCGTCCAGCTCGGCGGTCGAGGCGATGTAATCGAACAGCCGGGGCCGGGTGACGAACAGCGACTTGCCCGACAGCTCCAGTGGGGCGAACGGTGGTACCGGTCCCGAGGCGTTGCCGAAGGTGGCCAGCACCCCGCGCCGTCCCAGGCTCTTGAGGCTGGCCTCGAAGGTGTCCTTGCCGACCCCGTCATAGGCCACCGCCACGCCCTGGCCGCCGGTGATCTCCAGCACCCGGGCCGCGACGTCCTCCTGCCCGTAGAGGATCACATGGTCGGCGCCGTGGTCGCGGGCGAGGGCGGCCTTGGCCTCGGACCCGACCGTGGCGATCACGGTCGCCCCCAGGGCCTTGCACCACTGCACCAGGATCGAGCCCACCCCGCCGGCGGCGGCATGGATCAATACGGTCTGACCGGGTTCGACTTTGTGGCAGCGTCGGACCAGGAATTCGGCGGTCATGCCCTTGAGCAGCACCGCCGCCGCCGTCTCCAGACTGACCGCGTCGGGAACCTTCACCGCGCGATCGGCGGGAACCACGGCGGCCTGGGCATAGGCGCCGAGCGTGCCGTTGTAGGCGACGCGGTCGCCCACCCCGAACCGCGTGACGCCTTCGCCCAGGGCCTCGACGACGCCTGCCGCCTCCAGCCCCAGCACCGCGGGCATCTTCAGGGGATACAGGCCGCCGCGATGATAGGTGTCGATGAAGTTCAGGCCCACGGCCTGGTGACGGACCAGGACCTGGCCCGGACCCGGCGCGGGCGCGGGCAGGTCGACGGCCTCGAGCACCTCGGGGCCGCCGGTGCGGACGGCTTGTATGGCCAGCATCGGGTCAGCCCAGGTTGGATTTGAAGAAGGTCAGGCTGCGGCCGTTGGCCTTACCCGCGTCAGCCGCGTCGTAGTGCTCGCCGCCCACCCGGGCGAAGGCATGGTCGCGGCCAGGATAGGTGTGGATCTCGATCTGCGGATGTTCCTTCAGCGCGTCGAGGATCACCTTCTGGGCCTCCTTGGGCACGAACTGGTCTTCCTCGGCGATGTGGATCAGCAGGGGGCGCGCCAGCTTCTCGGCCTCGCCCACGTGCTTTTCGATGCCTACGCCGTAATAGGCGACGGTGGCGTCGGCGTCGGTGCGGGCGGAGGTCAGGAAGGCCAGCAGGCCGCCCAGGCAGTAGCCGACCGCCCCGACCTTGCCGTTCACGCCGGGCAGGGCGCGGACGGCGGCGATGGTGGCGGCGATGTCGGCTACGCCGTGGTCGACGTCGAAGGCGTTGTAGAGCTCGAAGGCCTTCTTCCACTCGGCTTCGCTCTGGTCGGTGATGTCGATGCCCGGCTCGATCCGCCAGAACAGGTCCGGGCAGACGGCGAGGAAGCCCTGGTCGGCCAGGGCGTCGCAGACGTCGCGCATCACCTTGTTGACGCCGAAGATCTCCTGGATGACCACGACCGCCGGGGCGGACTCCGCGGAAGGACGCGCCACATAGGCCGAGAAGGCGCCGTCGGGCGTGGTGATCGTGAGGGTCTCGCTCATAGGGGCTCTCCGTATCGATGGGCGTTTGGCCCGAAGCGCTCTAACGTGCGCCGTCGCGGTCGAGGCATAACAACATCGTGCTTCGACCCCAGGGAACCCCAGATCATGAAGATGACCATTGAGATTGACTGCACCCCGGTCGAGGCGCGGGCTTTTCTCGGCCTCCCGGACGTCACGGCGCTCAACGACCATCTGGTCAAGGAAATGCAGGACCGCATGACCAGCAACATGGCCATGCTGGCGCCCGAGGAGCTGATGAAGAACTGGATGGCGTTCGGCACGGGCGCCCAGGACCAGTTCCGCAAGCTGATGACGGCGGCGGCCGGGGCGGCCATGACGGGCATGGGCGGCAAGTCGGAATGAACGACACGATCTACGCGCCGGCCACCGGCGCGGGCAGGGCGGCGGTGGCCGTCATCCGGGTGTCGGGACCGCGCGCCAGCGAGGCGGTGCGGGACCTGGCGGGCGCCGTTCCCAAGCCCCGGCGCGCCGTTCTGCGAAAGCTGACCCACCAGGGCGTGGTGCTGGACGACGCCCTGGTCATCTGGTTCGAGGGGCCGGCCAGCTACACCGGCGAGGACTCGGCCGAGTTTCACGTGCATGGCGGCCGGGCGGTGGTCGAGGCGGTGTTGTCGGCTCTGAACGAGAACGGCCTGCGTCTCGCCGAGCCGGGGGAGTTCACGCGCCGGGCCTTCGAGAACGGCAAGCTGGACCTGACCCAGGCCGAGGGCGTGGCCGACCTGATCGACGCCGAGACCGAGGCCCAGCGCCGGCAGGCCTTGGGTCAGTTGGGCGGGGCGCTCAGCCAGCGCTATGACGCTTGGCGGGGCTTGCTGGTCCAGGCCCTGGCCATGCTGGAAGCGGCCGTGGACTTTCCGGACGAGGAGCTGCCGGAGGACGTCGCCGCCCGGGCTCGCCCTGGACTGGAGGCTCTGCACGCCGAGATCGGCGAGGCCCTGGCCGATGCTTCACGTGGACGGCGGGTGCGCGACGGCTTCCGGATCGCCCTGGTCGGGGCGCCCAATGCGGGCAAGAGCACCCTGCTCAACGCCCTGGTCGAGCGCGATGCGGCCATCGTTACCTCCACGCCGGGCACCACGCGAGACATCATCGAGGTTCCCCTGACGCTCGGCGGCTACAAGACCTTGCTGGCCGACACCGCCGGTCTGCGGGAGACCGAGGACGCCATCGAGGCCGAGGGCGTCCGGCGAGCTCGTGCCTGGGCGGCCGAGGCGGACCTGCGGCTGTGGGTGATCGACGCCTCCATGTTTCACGTGAAACAGGCCGAAGAGGATGCCGTGATCCGGCCGGGCGACTGGGCGATGATCAACAAGATCGACCTGGTGGACGGCTTCCGCCTGGAGGAACTTCGCGAGGCGCTGTCGGCCCAGGGCCTGAAGGTCCTCGAACTGGCCGCCCGCAAGCCCGGTGGCGCGGAGCAGGCGAGGGCGGCCCTGACCTCCCACGTTGTCGACGCCTTGTCCGGCGCGGAGTTCCCGGCCGCTACTCGGATCCGCCACGCCGAAAGCCTGACCGAAGCCCGGTCGTACCTTCAGCGCGCCCTTTCCGATGTCGGCCTGGAGGTGGAGCTTGCGGCGGAAGACGTCCGCCTGGCCGCTCGTGCCCTGTCGCGTATCACCGGCCGGATCGATCCCGAGGATGTGCTCGATCGAGTGTTTTCAAGCTTCTGCATCGGGAAGTGATGTTTCACGTGAAACATCGGCTTGAAGTATCCACAGGTCGACCTCAGATGTCCCCGGCGTGTTTCACGTGAAACACCCGCGACCGACTCGCCGTTTCGGGGAGTCGCGCGTATAAGACTGCTTGCGCCCCCGCCGCGACGTCTATGCCGCGAAGGGGGCGTTCGCATTGAGGCGCGTAACCTTGTCCAACACCTGGGATGTCATTGTCATCGGCGGCGGTCACGCCGGCTGCGAGGCTGCCGCCGCGTCGGCGCGGGCCGGCGCGCGCACCCTGCTGCTGACCCATAAGCGCGAGACCGTCGGCGAGATGTCGTGCAACCCGGCCATTGGCGGCCTGGGCAAGGGCCATCTGGTCCGCGAGATCGACGCCCTGGACGGCCTGATGGGCCGCATGGGCGACAAGGCCGGCATCCAGTATCGTCTGCTGAACCGCTCCAAGGGGCCCGCCGTGCGCGGCCCGCGCTCGCAGATCGACCGCAAGCTCTATCGCGAGGCCATGCAGGCCGAGCTGTTCGCCTATCCGAACCTCGACGTGATCGCCGCCGCCGCCGAAGACCTGATCGTCGAGGACGGCAAGGTCGCCGGCGTCGTGGACGGGGAGGGCGGCGTCTATCGTGCTTCACGTGTGGTGCTGACCACCGGCACCTTCCTGAAGGGCGTCATCCACCAGGGCGAGACCCGCATCTCGGCCGGCCGTGTCGGCGACGCGCCGTCCATCGGCCTGTCGGACCGGCTCTACGCCCTGGGCTTCGACATGGGCCGGCTGAAGACCGGCACGCCCGCGCGCCTGGACGGCAAGACCATCGCCTGGGATCGCCTGGAGATGCAGGCCGCCGACGAGCAGCCCGAGCCGTTCTCGTTCCTGACGTCTCACGTGGACGTGCCGCAGATCCAGTGCGGCATCACCTACACCACGGCCGAGACCCACAAGATCATCGCCGAGCGCCTGGGCGAGTCGGCGGTCTATGGCGGCCGCGCCACCGGCATCGGCCCGCGCTATTGCCCGTCCATCGAGGACAAGGTCGTCCGCTTCGCCGACAAGACCAGCCACCAGGTGTTCCTGGAGCCGGAAGGCCTGGACGACGACACGGTCTATCCGAACGGCATCTCGACCTCGGTCTCGGCCGAGACCCAGCTCTTGTTCCTGCGCACCATGCCGGGCCTGGAGAACGTCGAGGTCATCCGGTACGGCTATGCGATCGAGTATGACTATGTCGATCCGCGCGAGCTCTACCCGACGCTGGAGACCAAGCGCTTGCCGGGGCTCTACCTGGCCGGCCAGATCAACGGCACGACGGGCTATGAAGAAGCCGGCGCCCAGGGTCTGATGGCGGGGCTGAACGCGGCCCTGGCCGTGCAGGGCAGGGAGCCCGCCGTCTTCGCACGTGACGAGGCCTATATCGGGGTGATGATCGACGACCTGGTCACCCGGGGCGTCACCGAGCCCTATCGCATGTTCACCAGCCGGGCAGAGTTCCGCCTGATCCTGCGGGCCGACAACGCCGACCAGCGTCTGACCGACAAGGGCCTGGGACTGGGCGTGGTGGGTCCGGTCCGCGCCGAGGCCTGGGGCGCCAAGAAGGCCGAGCTGGCCGCCGTCCGCGCCTTCGCCCGCTCGGTGACCCTGACCCCCGCCGAGGCCAATCGCGCCGGCTTCAAGGTCAATCACGACGGCCAGCGCCGCGACGTCCTGGCCATGCTGGCCCTGCCCGAGGTGACGCTGGACCGACTGGCGACGGTATGGCCGGAGATCGCCGCGTGGAGCCCGATGGCCCGCGAGCAGATCGAGATCGAGGCGGCCTATGCCGGCTATCTCGACCGCCAGCGCGACGACGCCGAGGCCTTCCGCAAGGAAGAGGATCTGCGCCTGCCGGCCGATCTGGACTACGGCCTGGTCGGCAGCCTGTCGAACGAGGTGCGCGAGAAGCTGGCGCGGGTGAAGCCCCTGACCCTGGGCCAGGCCGCGCGGATCGAAGGCGTGACGCCGGGCGCCCTGACGGCCCTGCTGGCCCACGTCCGCCGGTCGAAGGCCGCTTGATGTCCGTGAGCGCCGCCCCCCTGGTCGAAGAGCTCGACCCCGTCGACGCCGCCGCCTTCCAGCGGCTGACGGGCTGCACCGACGCTCAGCTGGCCGACCTGACCCGCTTCCAGGCCCTGCTGGCCGAGTGGAACGAAGTCATGAACCTGGTCGGTCCGGCCACGATCGCAACCTACTGGAACCGCCATGCGTGGGACAGCGCCCAGCTGTTGACCCTGGCGCCCGACGCCAAGACCTGGGCCGACCTGGGCGCCGGCGCGGGCCTGCCGGGCGTGGTGCTGGCGATCCTGCTGAAGGACACGCCGGGGGCCAAGGTCCACCTGGTCGAGAGCATGGCCAAGCGCTGCCGCTTCCTGCGGGTGGTGGCCGACGAGCTGAACCTGCCCGTCGAGATCCACAACGCCCGTGCCGAGGAGCTGGACCTGAAGGTCCAGATCGTCACCGCCCGGGCCTGCGCGCCGATGGTCAGACTGCTGGGTTATGCCCAGCCCTACTTCAAGCGCGGCGCGACCGCCCTGTTCCTGAAGGGACAAGATGTCGCGTCCGAACTGGCGGAAGCCGCCACATATTGGAAATTCGAGTCCGACCTGCGGCCCTCCCGGAGCGACCCGAGAGGCCAGATCGTGCAAGTGAAGGGGCTTAAGAGTGTCCGTTGACCAACCGCTGCGCGTCCTCGCCATCGCCAACCAGAAGGGCGGGGTGGGCAAGACCACGACCGCGATCAACCTGGGCACCGCCCTGGCGGCCTGCGGCGAGCGCGTGCTGCTGATCGACGCCGACCCGCAGGGCAACTGCTCGACGGGCCTGGGCATCACCCGCCTGCAGCGCCGCACCACCTTGTACGACGTCCTGATGGGCGAGGCGCCGGTGGTCGACGCGGCCGTGAAGACCGAGCTGCCCGGCCTGGACGTGATCCCGGCCGACGCGGACCTGTCGGGCGTGGAGATCGAGCTGGGCCAGCAGGCCCGCCGTTCCTACCGCCTGCGCGACGCCCTGGAGCCGCTGCGCGCCAACGGCCCCTACACCTATGTGCTGATCGACTGCCCGCCGTCGCTGAATGTGCTGACCGTCAACGCCATGACCGCCGCCGACGCGGTGTTCGTGCCGCTGCAGTGCGAGTTCTTCGCCCTGGAGGGCCTGACCCAGCTGATGCGGACCATCGAGCGGGTGCGCGGCAGCCTCAATCCGAAGCTGGAGATCCAGGGCGTGGTGCTGACCATGTACGATCGCCGCAACAGCCTTTCGGACCAGGTGGCCCGCGACGTGCGCGAGCACTTCGGCGACAAGGTGTATGACGCGGTCATACCGCGCAACGTCCGGGTCTCCGAGGCGCCGTCCTTCGGTAAGCCCGTGCTGCTCTACGACCTCAAGTGCGCCGGCAGCCAGGCCTACCTGCGGCTGGCGCGCGAGGTGATCAGCCGCGAAAAGTCCAGGGTCTCCCAGGCCGCCTGATCGGCGCCTGAGGATAACCATCCAAGTCATTGTCGAATTTGAGAGTCGAGCGCGTGAGGGAGTCGGTCGTGGTGGGAGAACCGGGGATGTCGGAAGGTCGTCGTGGTCTGGGTCGGGGGCTCTCGGCCTTGCTCGGCGAGGTCGATTCCGCGCCCGCCCAGGCGCCCGGTGATACCGCCGGCGGCTCGCGCGAGGCGCCGATCGAACTGGTGCGACGCAATCCCGACCAGCCGCGTCGGACCTTCCGCGAGGAAGACCTGGTAGAACTTTCGGACTCGATCCGCGAGAAGGGCGTGCTGCAGCCGATCCTGGTGCGTCCCGCGCCGGGCGCGGCGGGCGAGTACCAGATCGTCGCCGGCGAGCGCCGCTGGCGGGCCGCCCAGCGCGCGGGCCTGAAGACCATCCCGATCATGATCCGCGAGCTGGACGACCTGGCCGTGCTCGAGATCGGCATCATCGAGAACGTCCAGCGCGCCGACCTCAACGCCATCGAAGAGGCGTTGAGCTACAAGGTGCTGATCGAGAAGTTCGGCCAGACCCAGGAGATGATCGCCCAGACCGTGGGCAAGAGCCGCAGCCACGTGGCCAACACCCTGCGCCTTCTGGCCCTGCCGGACTCGGTGCAGCACTACGTCACCTCGGGCGAGATGACGGCCGGCCACGCCCGCGCCATCGCCAATGTGCCCGACCCGGCGGCCCTGGCTCGCGAGGTCATCGAGAAGGGCCTGTCGGTCCGCGACGCCGAGGCCCTGGCCCGTCGCGCCCCCACCGCCGACGGCGAGGCTCGCGCCAAGCCCACCGGCGCCCGGGCGCCCAAGACCAAGGACACCGACACCCAGTCTCTGGAAGCCGACCTGTCGTCGCTGCTCGGCCTCGACGTCGAGATCGACGACCGCGGCGGCTCGGGCGCCCTGACGATCCGCTACGCGACGCTCGAGCAGCTGGACGACCTCTGCAACCGCCTGACGCGGGGCGCGTAGCGCCCTCGGGGAGGGTCCTCTGTGGCGCACGGAGCAAGGCTCGACCGTATCCACGGTCGAGCTGTTTGCCAGAATCGAGGTTGGGCGAGCGGTAAAACGCCGTCAAATGCCTGATCCGCAAAGGGAAATATCGATTTCGACCGCGAGATTTGGTCGGGCCCATTTCGGACCTTCTCGGACAAATTCCTGGGGATAGGACGGCGGATCGTTTGACGAAGCGCCCGACTCGCTCCCCTCGCCGCGTCCCTGGGCGAAAGGCCCGTGATTCGCTTGAGAGGCGGGGGCTAGGACGGAATCGACGTTCAAGCTCAGCCCCACCCCCCAAACCGCCGTCATCCCGGGCCTGTGCCCGGGACCCCTGGTTCAGCCCGCATGTGAAGGGCAAGCGGACCGCTGGCGGCCCGCCCCTCCCGCACTTGCGGCGGACAGAGGGGTTCCGGGCACAAGGCCCGGAATGACGTAACTTAAAAGATATGACGTAGCTGGACGTCGATCCGGCCTAGAGGCCCAGGCGTCGCGCCTTGCCGGCGATCTGCAGGGCCAGCCGTTCGGAGATCAGCTGGTCGGGCGAGCCGGAGGTCTTGCAGGCCTTGTCGGCCGCCAGGATCTCGGCCTGGACCGTCAGCAGCTGTTCCAGGGTCCAGGCGCGGGCCTGGCGCAGGAACTCGCGCTCCTGCTTCCAGAAGATACCCGAGGCCTTGGCGGCGGCCGCCAGGTCGACGCCGTTCTTGTGCAGGGTCAGGGTGCGGCGCAGCTTGCCCAGGTGAAAGCCCATCGCGCGCACGGCCGCCGGTCCGCCTTCGCCCTCGGCGGCGGCGCGGCGCAGGCCGGCCTGGGCGGGACCCACGCGGCCGCCGAACGCGTCGGAGGCGGCGTCGAACAACGAGGCCTCGGGCTCGACGCCCAGGAAGTCGGTCAGGTCGGCGGGCGTGGCCACCACGCCGCTGCCCGGGCCGAGATACAGCGCCAGGCGCTCGACCTCGGCGCGGGCGACGCCACGTTCCTTGGGCAGGCGCGAGACGAACAGGTCCAGGGCCTCGCCGTTCAGGCTGACCTTGTCCTTGGCCAGGGTCTCGCGCGCCAGGCGCGCCAGGTCGCCGGCCTCGTCCTCGTAGCAGGGGATCACCGCCGCGCCGGCGGCCTTCTCGGCCACCTTGCGCAGGGTGGAATCGCGGCCCAGGGCCCCGGCCTCGACCACGAAGAAGGCGTCGGGGTTCAGCTGGCCCTCGACGTGACGGGTCAGGGCCTCTGCGGCCTGTTTGTCGGGTCCGCCCTTCTCGCCGGTCAGGCGCAGGCGCACCAGGCGCCGGCCGCCCATCATCGACAGGGCCGACAGCTCGTCCTCCAGCTTGCCACCCTGGGATTCCAGGTCGCTTTCGGTCAGCTGGGCCGTGTCGAAGGGATCGTCCGGCCGCTCGAACAGCCGCTTGACCAGCTGGTCGGCGCGGTCGCGCACCACGCCACGGTCGCGCCCGTAGATGACCACGGCGCGGATATCGGCCGCCGGCTCCTTCAGGAAGCGTTCGATGTCCGGTCGCTTCGACAGGATCATGACGGGGCGCCTAGACGGGGGAGGGCGACGATCAGGCCGCCTTGCCGGCCAGCCAGGCGGCCAGTTCCAGCTGGATCTTGCGCGCCACCTCGGTGGCCGCGCGCTCCTGGCTGTCCTGCTGCGAGGCGATGGAGGCGTAGGGCTGGTCGGCGGAGTCGTAGGTGACGGTCGCCGAGGACTGGCCGGCGCGGACCGGCTGTCCGGTCTTGGCGTCCATCAGCTTCCAGTTGGCCGTCAGGATCAGCTCGTAGCGGTTGGCCACGTTGTCGACGCGCACGCCGCGGGCGTAGCGCTGCTCCTTGACCGTATAGGTCAGCCGATGGGTCGGCAGCAGGTTGACGTCACGCGCCAGGGCGTCGTCCAGCTTCTCGCGCAGCAGATAGCCGGCCCGGCCTTCGGGCGCGATCACGTCGATCGAGCCGAGGCCCCGGGTGACCGATTCCGGGCCGTACAGCGGGGTGAAGCCGCAGGCCGACAGGGTCAGCGCCGAGACGGCGATCAGGGCGGCGGGGAGAGCCTTCAAGGGCGAGAAGCGCTTCATGGATCAGCCGGCCACGATGTTGACGATACGGTCTTTCACCACGATCACCTTGCGAACGGTCAGGCCCTCAAGGTGGGCCATGACGTGTTGATCCGCCAGAGCGATTTTCTCGACCTCGGCGTCGGCCGTGCCGGCCTTGACCTTGATCTCGCCGCGGCGCTTGCCGTTGATCTGGATGGGCAGCACGCGCTCGTCGTCGGCCGCCAGGGCCGCGTCGGCCTTGGGCCAGGGCGCGTCGACCGCCATGCCGGCCTTGCCCAGGTGCGCCCAGGCCTCTTCGGCCAGGTGAGGCGTGAAGGGCGAGATCAGGCGGGCCAGGATGTCCAGCGCCTCGGCGCGGGCGGCCAGGACGCCATGCGTGGCGTTTTCGGCCGGCGCGGCCTTCAGCATGTTCAGGAACTCGTACAGGCGCGCCACGCCGCTGTTGAAGCGGAAGCCTTCGATGGAGTCGGTCACGAAGCCGATCAGGCGGTGGGCGCCCTTGCGCAGGGCCACGGCGGCCGCGTCGGCCTCGTCATGGGTAAAATCGCCGGCCGGCTGGCTCTCGAACTCGTTCCAGACCCGGTGGGTGAAGCGCCAGGAGCCTTCGACGCCGCTGTTGGTCCACTGCACGTCGCGCTCGGGCGGGCTGTCGCTCATCACGAACAGGCGCGCGGCGTCGACGCCATAGGCCTCGAAGATGTCTTCGGGGGCGACGACGTTCTTCTTGGACTTCGACATCTTCTCGATGTCGCCGATGGTGATCGGCTCGCCCGTCGTCGCATGGACGGCCGAACGGGCGTTACCTTCGACGGTGATGCGGATGTCCGAAGGCTCGACCCACTCACCGGCGGCGTTCTTGTAGGCCTCGTGGGTGACCATCCCTTGGGTGAACAGGCCCGCGAACGGCTCCTCCACCGAGACCAGGCCCTCGTCCTTCAGGGCGCGGGTGATGAAGCGGGCGTACAGCAGGTGCAGCACCGCGTGCTCGACGCCGCCGATATACTGGTCCACCGGCATCCAGTGGTCGGCCGCGGCCTTGCTGATCGGCTCGGCGGCGGTCGGGTCGGTGAAGCGGGCGAAGTACCAGCTGCTGTCGACGAAGGTGTCCAGCGTGTCGGTCTCGCGCTCGGCCTTGCCGCCGCAGCTGGGGCAGGTGGTGTGGCGCCAGGTCGGATGGCGCAGCAGCGGGTTGCCCGGCTTGTCGAAGGAAACGTCGTCGGGCAGCACCACCGGCAGCTGGTCTTCCGGCACGCCCACGGGGCCGCAGGCCTCGCAGTGGATGACCGGGATCGGGCAGCCCCAATAGCGCTGGCGCGAAACGCCCCAGTCGCGCAGGCGATAGACAGTCGCGCCCTGGCCCTGGTCCATGGCCTCGATGCGGTTCACCGCCTCGGTCTTGGCGGCCTCGATGTCCAGCCCGTCCAGGAACTTCGAATTGAAGATGGCGCCGGGGCCGACATAGGCCTCCTTGCCGACCGCGAACGTCGCGGCGTCCTCGCCCGGCGGCAACACCACGGGCTTGACCGGCAGGTCGTACTTGCGGGCGAAGTCCAGG
The DNA here is from genome assembly GCF_059418225.1 of Caulobacter sp. GW821-FHT09B08. Lineage (NCBI taxonomy): Bacteria > Pseudomonadati > Pseudomonadota > Alphaproteobacteria > Caulobacterales > Caulobacteraceae > Caulobacter > Caulobacter sp. GW821-FHT09B08. Next base: position 1,233,169 of record NZ_JBWKPL010000001.1, read on the forward strand.
TCGCGCTGGTCGTGAGCCGGGCAGGCGAAGATGGCGCCGGTGCCGTAGTCCATCAGGATGAAGTTGGCGATCCACACCGGCAGGGTCTGGGTCGGGTCCAGCGGGTGTACGACGCGCAGGCCGGTGTCGCGGCCCAGCTTCTCGGCGCCCTCGATGTCGGCTTCCGACGTGCCGCCCTTGCGGCATTCGGCGACGAAGGCGGCCACGGCTGGGTCGGCCGCCGCCAGCTGCTCGGCCAGCGGGTGCTCGGGGGCGATCCCCACGAAGCTGGCCCCGAACAGGGTGTCGGGGCGGGTGGTGTAGACCTCCAGGCCGTCGGCGTGGCCTTGCGGCGCCTCACCGTCGAACTTGAACGTGAACCGCAGGCCCTTGGACCGGCCGATCCAGTTCTCCTGCATGATGCGGACCTTCTCGGGCCAGCGATCCAGGGTCTTCAGGCCATCGATCAGGGCGTCGGCATAGTCGGTGATGCGCAGGAACCACTGGGTCAGCTTGCGCTTCTCCACGGTCGCGCCCGAGCGCCAGCCCTTGCCGTCGATCACCTGCTCGTTGGCCAGCACGGTCATGTCGACCGGGTCCCAGTTGACCGAGGCTTCCTTGCGATAGACCAGACCGCGCTTCAGCAGGCGCAGGAACCAGGCCTGCTGCTTGCCGTAATATTCCGGGTCACAGGTGGCGAACTCGCGCGACCAGTCGACCGACAGGCCCAGGGCCTTCAGCTGCTCGCGCATGGCGGCGATGTTGTCGTAGGTCCAGCCCTTGGGGTGGACGCCGCGCTCCATGGCCGCGTTCTCGGCCGGCATGCCGAAGGCGTCCCAGCCCATCGGGTGCAGCACGTTGAAGCCCTGGGCGCGCTTGTAGCGGGCCACGACGTCGCCCATGGCGTAGTTGCGCACATGGCCCATGTGGATGCGCCCCGACGGATAGGGGAACATCTCGAGCACGTAGTACTTCGGACGCGCGTCGGGCGTGATCGGCGTCAGGAAGGTGTTGGCGGTCGCCCAGGCGGCGCGCCACTTCGGCTCGGTGTCTTTGGGATTGTAGCGGGCCATGAAACCAGACTGTTCGTGCGGGGGCTCACGCCTCAGGCATGATCCGCGGAAGTCATAAGCGGTTTTGGCCCAGGCGCGTCCGAAAAAGGGGCGCGGTTCTAAAAAAGCGAACGGGAGCCATTTGTCTCGCGGACAAAGGGCTCCCGCGCAGAACCAGGGAAGAACCCTAGTTCTTGATGTTGGAAAGTCGAAGCTGACGGGCGCGGGTCAGGATGGCGTTCTCGATGTCGGTCGCCGTCTGTTCGGTGGCCGCCGTATCGGTCCAGGTCCCGCCGGTGTTGATCTGCTTGAAGATCGTCACGTTCAGGCCGTCGGCCCGCAGGCGGGTGTCCAGGATGTAGACGGTCGCCTTGAAGCGCTCGTCCGGCTTTTCCGGGTTCACGTACCAGTCGGTGACGATCACGCCGCCGTACGGGTCGGCCGAGGCCAGGGGCATGAAGGCCAGGGTGTCCAGGCTGGCGCGCCACAGGAAGCCGTTGACGCCGATCGAACCCGGTTGGGGCGCGGCCTTGCCGCCGCCGCCGCCCAGGCGACCCTTGAACGGGTTGAAGCCCGGCTCTTCGTTCTGGGTGGTGAACTGGCCGCCGCCCTTGTTGCCGCCGCACGCCGAAACACCGGTCAGAACCGTCAGCGCCAGCACGCCAGCGGCGACGCCGCGCAACACCGACCCACGCTCAAACGCCATAGTACCTCGCTCCAATGTATCGCCGGCGCATTCACGCGGACCAGGCGCGCCCCCGCGGCCGGAAGCGGTCTATAGCACGGTCGCGCTGCGTCAAAACAGGAATCGCGTGGCTCAGCCGCCACAGGCGCCGCTTGAATCGACTCCTGCGACGTCTGGCGCAATCCAACTGCGGTTGACCGCGTTGTATGAGGGCCTTTATTCGATATTCAGGGACCCCGCTCCTATATAGGGTTTAGGCTCTTGATCAGGCGCGGGATGGGGATTGGGTTCGAGTACATGTTCGCGGCAAGGTTCTTCACGGCGGGCGCCACGGCGCTGATCCTTCTGGGATCGGCTTCGGCTGTCCATGCCCAGAGCAAGGCGCGCACCACCGTTCCTGATTTCAGCGTCAAGAACGACTTCGCCAACGCACCCTCGATGGCGCCGTTCAACCCCCAGCAAGGCCCGAAGAAGTCCCTGAAGTGGGACGACAAGAAGGGCAAGTGGGGCCTCAAGCTCGATCTCGACCAGCCCGTGGGCCGCGAGATGGAAGCCAAGGACGTCCAGGCCGGCGCGTACTACAGCGTCACCCCGTCGATCCGCGTCGGCGGCGCCGTGGCCCTGGGCGACCAGAACCCGGCCCTGGCGGCCCGCCGGAACGAAATCCAGGAACCCGCCCCCCGGGTGAAGCTGGAAACCGCCTTCAAATTCTAAGGTCTGCTAGGCGCTGAGCGCCTCGACCGCCGCGATCCCGACGATTCCCGTGTCCGCCAAGCGCGCCACTGTGTTCGCGCGCACCCCGCCTAGGGCGTAGACCGGCGTCTGCACCGCCTCGACGATCCGTTTCAGGCCTTCCACGCCCAGCGGCGCGCCCGCCGAGGGGCTGGCGCTGGGGAAGACGGGCGACACCACCAGGGCGTCGGCGCCGGCCGTCGACCCGGCCCGGGCGGCCGCTTCGTCGTGGGCGGCGATGGTGATCAGCCAGTCCGGATGGCTCTCCCGCAGGCCCGGCAGATCCGCCGCCAGCCGCTCGGGCAGGTGCAGGCCATCGGCCTCGACCGCGCGGGCCAGACCGGCGTCCGCCCCCACCAGCAGCATAAGCCCGCGCCGCCGGGTGATCTCGCGCAGTCTCAGTCCCCGCGCCTCGGCGTCCGGCGCCCCGAACGCTCGGAACACCACGGCCGCCCCGGCGGGCAGGCGCTCGGCGACGGCTTCCGGGTCGGGCGTGCGCACCGGATCGGTGAAGAACAGCAGGTTCGGCAGCGGCTTTCCGCGCACCGGCCATGGGCGAAGGCGCGCCGCCGTTCTAGACAGGGCGTCCATCTCGTCGATCGGGTGTCCGCAATCCATGTCTGAAGTCTACGCCTCGATCCGTTCGCGCATCCAGGCCGCCGCCCTGGCCGCCGGCCGTCCCGCCGACGCGGTGACGCTGGTGGCGGTGTCCAAGCTGCAGCCCTGGGATCATATCGCTCCTGTTCTCGACGCGGGCCAGCGGGTGTTCGGCGAAAATCGCGTCCAGGAGGCCATGGGCCGCTGGAGCGAGCGTCGCGCGGACATCGAACTGCGCCTGATCGGTCCGCTGCAGACCAACAAGGCCCGCGACGCGGTCGCCTTCTTCGACGTGATCGAGAGCCTGGACCGCGAGAAGCTGGCCCGGGTGCTGGCCGACGAGGTCCAGGCCCAGGGCAGGGCGCCGCGCCTGTTCGTCCAGGTCAACACCGGCGAGGAACCGCAGAAGGCGGGCGTGACGCCCGGCCAGGCCGACGCCTTCGTCGCCCGTTGCCGGGCCCTGGACCTGCCGGTGGAGGGGTTGATGTGTATTCCGCCCGCCGACCTCGATCCCGCGCCGCACTTCCGGATGCTGGCCGACATCGCCGCCCGCAACGGCCTGGAGAAGCTCTCCATGGGCATGAGCGACGATTTCGAGACCGCCATCGCCTGCGGGGCGACCTCGGTGCGCGTGGGTTCGGCGCTGTTCGGCACCCGGACCTAGTCGGCCGCGATCTCGACGGCGTCGCCAGGCTTGGCCGCCGCCAGCAGGGCCTCGGCATCCGCGCGGGCCAGGGCCACGCAGCCCTCGGTGCCGGGATAGCCCTCGCGGGCCAGGTGCAGGAAGATCGCCGAGCCCATGCCCGGGACCGGCGGATCGTCGTTGTGCCCCAGGATCACCACCAAGTCGTAGACGGCGTCGTCGCGCCACATCCGCTCGGCGCTGGCCGGGTAGGGCAGCTTGACCGGCCGGTTGTAGGCCGGGTCGTCCGGGGCGTCGCACCAGCCGTCGTCCGGGGCCGTGGCGCGGACGGGCAGGGCGGTGGTTGGGCCGTCCGGATAGGCGTCGGGCCGGTACCAGACCTCGCGCATCGGCCACACGCCCACGGGGCTCTTGTTGTCGCCCTCGCGCTTGTCGGCCGCCGCGATCACCCCGGCCTTGCCCAGGGCGCAGCGGACCTCGTGTCCTTCCCAGGCGATCCGACCGTCGGGGTGAGCGCGAAAGATCGTCAAGACCGGGTCTCCAGCAACGCTGTGGCGCAAGGTTCGGAAAGCGCCCTTGGCGCCGGGGGCCGCAGCGGTGCATGTTCCCCGCCATGGCGCAACGCAAAACCCTTCTCCTGGTCGACGACGACGATGATCTGCGCGGCGCTCTGGCCGAGCAGCTGGCCCTTCACGAGGAGTTCGCGGTCGCCGAGGCTCCCACGGCCGGCGAGGGCGTGCGGATGGCCCGCGACCTCAAGCCCGACCTGGTCCTGCTGGATGTCGACCTGCCCGACATGGACGGCCGCGAGGCCTGCCGCCTGATGCGCAAGAACGGCGTCACCGCGCCGGTGATCATGCTGACGGCCGCGGCCAGCGACAGCGACACGATCCTGGGCCTGGAGTCGGGGGCCAACGACTATGTCACCAAGCCCTTCCGGTTCGGCGTGCTGCTGGCCCGCATCCGCGCCCAGCTGCGCAGCTACGAGGCCTCGGAGGACGCGCTCTTCCGCATCGGTCCCTACGAGTTCCGCCCTTCGGCCAAGCTGCTGATCGACGAGAAGCAGAAGAAGGTCCGGCTGACCGAGAAGGAAACCAACATCCTGAAGTACCTCTACCGCGCCGGCTCCAAGCCGGTGTCGCGCGAGGAGCTGCTGACCGAGGTATGGGGCTACAACGCCGGGGTCACCACCCACACCCTGGAGACCCACGTCTATCGCCTGCGCCAGAAGATCGAGCCCGACCCGGCCGTGGCGCGGATCCTGATCACCGAGATGGGCGGGTATCGGCTGCAGCCCTGAGCTACAAACAGTTGTCATCCCGGACAAGGCCCGCAGGGCCGCCGATCCGGGACCGACCCGAAGTTCTGAGTTCACGCGTCGGTCCCGGATCTTCGCGCTATGCGCTTGTCCGGGATGACAGACTTTAGCCCAGCAAAAAGCCCCGGCCGCGCGAAGCGACCGGGGCTTTTTTCTTTCAGCGATCCGCCCGTGATCAGGCGTTGCCGACCACCACGCCCTCGGCCTGGGCCTTGCGGGCGGCGTAGACGCCGGCGAAGTCGATCGGGTCGATCAGGAAGGGCGGGAAGCCGCCTTCCGTGGTGACGTCCGAGATCAGGCGGCGGGCGAACGGGAACAGGAAGCGCGGGCACTCGATCAGCAGAACGGCTTCCAGATCGGCTTCCGGCACGCCGGCGATGTGGAACAGGCCGCCGTACAGCACTTCGACGTGGAACACCGGCTGCTCGTCGCGGCTGGCGCGGGCCGAGAGCTTCAGGTCGACTTCGAACAGGCCGTCCTGGCGACCGCGCGCGTTCATCTCCACGCCCATGTCGATGGCGGGCGGAGCGCCGCCGGCGCGCAGGGAATCCGGCGCGTGGGGGCTCTCGAACGAGAAGTCGCGCACGAACTGGGCGATGATGCGGATGCCGTTTTCGGCGGGCGCGGTTTCGTCCTGCGCGGCGGGCGGAGCGGCGGTGGTGTCGGTCATGATCGATAAAATCCGTATTCGGCGTCGAAATTGGCCGCTAGGAGAGAGCCGGGCTGCTAACACGCGGGCGGCTGGCGCGCAACGCCAGGCGCCTGACGCGCGAGCCCGTTATCGCCTATATAGGCGTGATGGGGCGACTTGGCCGAGTGAGCGGAATATATCGTGTTTGAATGGATCATCCTGGCGGCCCTGGCCGCGGTCATCCTCTACCAGCTCTACGCCACTCTGGGGCGTCGGGTCGGGCGCCAGCCCGAGGACGCCCCGGCGGTGGTCCCGGCCGGCCCGTCGCCGCGTGACCTGAAGGCGCCCGAGGTTCCTGGAGAGGCTCTGTCGGGCCTGGCCGCCCTGCGCGCCCGCCAGGCGGACTTCGACATCGGCCATTTCCTGAGCGGCGCCCGCCAGGCCTACGAGATGATCGTCAAGGCTTTCGCCGCCGGCGACCGCGACACGCTGCGCCCGCTGCTGTCGCCCGACGTCATGGCCAATTTCGAGGCCGCCATCGCCGCGCGCGAGGCCGCGGGCCGCACCGAGAAGGCCGAGTTCCTAGCCCCGCCGCGCACGGATCTGGACTCCATCACCGTGGAGGGCGACATGGCCCGGGCGGTGGTCCGCATCCTGGCCGAGATCCGCACCCGCTCGACCAGCGCCGAGGGCGAGGCGGTGGACGACCGCCGCACCGCCGACCTGTGGACGCTCGAGCGCGACCTGAAGAGCAAGAACCCGAACTGGACCCTGGTCCGCGTCGACGTCGCGGAGGCGTGATGCTTCGCCCATCTGTGGTGCGAGGGGGTTTCGTCGCCGCCTTCGCCGTGCTGGCGCTGGCGGCCTGCACCACCACGTCGCCCACGCCGGCCGGCCCCGGTCCCGCGCCGACGGGTCCCGGGCCGATCACCACCACGCCGATCCCGCCCGTGACCACGACGCCGACCGGCATGTCGTTCGCCGACCTGGCCGGTTGGGCGCAGGAGGATCACCTCGGCGCCCTGCAGGCGTTCCGCGAAGGCTGCGGCGTCGCCAAGGACCCGGCCCTGGCCGAGGTCTGCCGCAAGGCGCGGGCCGACCGCTCGGCCGACGACGGCCAGGCCCGCCGCTTCCTGGAAACCCACTTCCGTCCCGAGCCGGTCGCCGGCCAGGGCCTGCTGACCGCCTATTTCGCCCCGGAATACGAGGCGCGCATGTCGCGCTCGGCCGAGTTCAGCGCCCCGATGCGCGGCAAGCCGGCCGACCTGCTGACCGTCGATCTTTCCCAGTTCGACCCGGCCCTGGCCGGCAAGAAGGTGACCGGCGAGGTCGAGGGCGGCCAGCTGACGCCGTATCTGGACCGCGCCGCCATCGAGGCCTCGCCGGTGGATCGTCCCCTGGCCTGGATGCGGCCCGAGGACCTGTTCTTCCTGCAAATCCAGGGCTCGGGCATCCTGGTCCTGCCCGACGGGCGCCGAGTGCGGGCGGCCTTCGCGGCCCATAACGGCCGGCCCTTCGTGGGCATCGCCACGCCCATGCGCGACCGGGGCCTGCTGCCCGACAACAACACCTCGGGCGACGCCATCCGCACTTGGCTGGCCGACCATCGCGGTCCCGAGGCCGACGCCATCATGCAGCTGAATCCGCGCTACGTGTTCTTCCAGACCCTGCCCGACGACGGCCGCCAAGCGGTGGGCGCGGCGGGGATCCCGCTGCCGGCCGGCCGCGCCATCGCCGTGGACCCCAGCAAGCACCCCATGGGCGGGCTCTACTGGCTGGACGCCAGCGCGCCCAAGCTGACCGGCGCCTTCCCGGCCTATCGCCGCCTGGCGGTGGCGCTGGATGTCGGCGGGGCGATCAAGGGCGACGTGCGGGCCGATCTCTATACCGGCACGGGCGCTGCGGCCGGAGCCGAGGCCGGGCGCGTGCGCCACGAGCTGCGGCTCTACCGCCTGGTTCCGCTGGGCTGAGACTGTGACCAAGCGCTCGCCGCCCGACGACGACGGTCTGCGCCTCTGGCGGCTGGTGGCTTCGACCGTGAAGGGCCGCGCGCCCGAACGGGCGGAGAAGATGCGGGTGAAGGCCAAGCCGCGCCCGGCCGCCAAGACCGAGCTGATGGCCCACGTCGCCGAGGCGGCCCTGCCCACGCGCCTGGAGTCGATCGCGCCGCTGCGCATCCATCCCGACGAGATCCGCGCCCCCAGGCCCAAGGCCGCCAAGCCGCCGCCGGGCCACATCGAGCCCAACCGCAAGCGCCGCATCGCCAAGGAGCACGACCCGATCGGGGCGCGGCTCGACATGCACGGCCTGGACCAGGACCGCGCCCGGGCGACGCTGGAGGGGTTCATCCGTCGGGCCTTCGACGAGGGTCATCGCGCCGTGCTGGTGATTACCGGCAAGGGCAAGGTGGGGCACGGGGTGCTCAAGCAGCGCACGCCCGAATGGCTGGCTGATCCGGCGCTCAGGGAGATGGTCGCCGGGGTGTCGGTGGCCGACCAGCGGCACGGGGGCGAGGGGGCGCTGTACGTGGCGCTGAAACGTAGGGTCTGAGCTCTAACGCGCCACTTGCCCCCTACGGACCGCTTCGCGGTCGTCTTCCCCCATAGGGGGAAGAGCTGCGCCGCGCTGACCGTGGCTCCGCCCCCTATGGGGGCGGACAGGCGGCGAAGCCGCCAGGTGGGGGCAAGTGGTGAGCCGCTATTGGCTCCGCGAAGCCTTCTCGGCGATCCCGGACGTCCCCTCGCGGGCCGCCAGCTTCTCGGCCACCGCGTCCAGCGAAACCCCCGAGGCCGCCATCAGGGCCAGCCAGTGGTACAGCAGGTCGGCGCTCTCCGACGCCAGCGCGTCCGGCCCCTGGGCCACGGCGGCGATCACCGTCTCGACGGCTTCCTCGCCCAGCTTCTTGGCGGCCAGGGCGGGGTCGTTCAGCAGCTTGGCGGTGTAGGACACCGACGGATCGCCACCCTTGCGGGCCTCGATGGTGGCGGCCAGCCGCTCCAGGACCTCGAACAGACGCTGGCTCATGCCGCCCCCTTCAGCCCGTCCAGGCGCACCGGAATGCCCGCGTCGGCCATGGCCTGCTTGGCTTCGCCGATGGAAATCTCGCCGAAGTGGAAGATCGAGGCGGCCAGGACGGCGGCGGCGTGGCCGTCGCGAGCGGCCTCCACCAGGTGTTCGGTCTTGCCGGCGCCGCCCGAGGCGATCACCGGCACGGTCACCGCGCCGGTCACGGCCTTCAGCAGCGGGATATCATAGCCAATCTTGGCCCCGTCGCGGTCCATCGAGGTCAGCAGGATCTCGCCCGCGCCGCGTTCCACCACCTTGGCGGCCCAGTCGACCACGTCGATGCCGGTGTCCTTGCGGCCGCCATAGGTCCAGACGTTCCAGCCGCCCGAGCCGTCCTCGCGGGCCTTGGCGTCGATGGCCACCACCACGCACTGGGCCCCGAAGGCGTCGGCGCCGGCGGCGATCAGGTCGGGGTTTTCCACGGCGGCGGTGTTGGTCGAGACCTTGTCGGCCCCGGCCAGCAGCAGGCGACGCATGTCGGACACCTCGCGCACGCCGCCGCCCACCGAGACGGGCATGAAACAGACCTCGGCGGTGCGCGAGATCACGTCCAGCAGCAGGCCGCGCTTTTCGCTGGAGGCGGTGATGTCCAGGAACATCAGCTCGTCGGCGCCGGCCGCGTCATAGGCCGTGGCCTGTTCCACCGGGTCGCCGGCGTCGCGCAGGGCCACGAAATTGACCCCCTTGACCACCCGGCCGTCCTTGACGTCCAGGCAAGGAATGATCCGGGTCTTCAGCATCAGGCGGCCGCTATGGTCAGGGCTTCGGCCGGCTTGATCGTGCCGGCATAAAGCGAGCGGCCCAGGATGGCCCCGGCGATCTCGACGCCCTCGCGGGCCTTCAGCCGCTCGATGTCGGCCACCGAGGCCACGCCGCCCGAGGCGATGACCGGGATCGAGACCGCGTCGGCCAGTTCGCCCACGCCCTCGACGTTTACGCCGGTCAGGGCGCCGTCGCGGCTGATGTCGGTGACGATCAGGGCGGCCACGCCCACGTCCTCGAAGCGCTTGCCCAGGGTGATGGCGTCCAGGTCCGACAGGCCGGTCCAGCCGTCGACCGCCACCTTGCCGTCGCGCACGTCGACGGCCACGGCGATCTGCTCGGGCCACAGGCGGGCGGCCTTGCGGACGAGGTCCGGGTCATGGACGGCGATGGTGCCCAGGATCACGCGGGAAACGCCCGCCTCGATCCAGGCCTCGATGCCTTCCAGGGTGCGGATGCCGCCGCCCAGCTGCACCGGGATCGAGATCGACTCCAGGATCGACTGCACGGCGGCGGTATTGACCGACTTGCCCTCGATGGCGCCGTTCAGGTCGACCACGTGCAGCCACGAAAAGCCGTCCTTGACGAAGCGCTGGGCCTGGTCGGCGGGCGAATTGTTGAAGACCGTGGCCTTTTCCATGTCGCCGTGCAGCAGGCGCACGCACTGGCCGTCCTTCAGGTCGATGGCGGGATAGAGGATCATGGGCGCCATTCCAGGAAGTTGGCGAGCAGGGCGAGCCCCGCGGCTTGGGATTTTTCGGGGTGGAACTGTACGCCCGCCACGTTGCCCTTGGCCACAGCGGCCGTGAACGGGCCGCCGTGGTCGGTCGTGGCCACGACGTCTTCCGGGTGGGAAGCCGTCAGGGCGAAGGAGTTGGCGTAGTACATGTGGGCGCCGTCCGGCACGCCATTGAAGAGGGCGTGGTCGCGCGCGAAGGCGATGGCGTTCCAGCCCATGTGCGGGATGGTCAGGGCCGGATCGGCGGGCTCGAGCTTCTTCACCTGGCCGGAAATCCAGTCGAGACCCGGGGTGACGCCGAACTCCAGGCCTTCGGTGGCCAGCAGCTGGTGGCCCACGCAGATGCCCATGAACGGCACGCCGCGCCCGTGCACGGCCTCGTTCATGGCCTCGTAGACGCCCGTGGCGTCCAGGCCCGCGCGGCACGAGGCGAAGGCTCCCACGCCCGGCAGGAACACGCGGTCGGCGGCGGCCACGATCGCGGGATCGGCCGTGACGACGATGTCGGCGTCCAGGGCGTGGCGGCGGGCCGCCTCGCGCAGGGCCTTCTGGGCCGAGCGCAGGTTGCCCGACCCGTAATCGATCAGGGCGACGGTCTGCATGAAATCGACTTTCCTACAGCACGCCCTTGGTGGAGGGCGCATGGCCGCCGGTCTTGGGGTCGATCTCGACCGCCTGGCGAAGCGCCCGGGCCAGGGCCTTGAACCCGCTCTCGGCGACGTGGTGGGTGTTGTCGCCGTAGAGGGTCTCCAGGTGGACGCACGCCCCGCAGTTCATGGCGAACGCGTGGTGGAACTCCTTGAAGAGCTCGGTGTCCATCTCGCCGACCTTGGGGCGCTTGAAGTCGACCTTCCAGATCAGATAGGGCCGGTTGGACAGGTCGATGGCGCAGCGCGTCAGGGTCTCGTCCATCGGGATATAGGCGTGGCCGAAGCGGCGAATGCCCTTGAACCCGTCGAGGGCTTTGTTGATCGCCTGGCCCAGCACGATGCCGGTGTCTTCCACCGTGTGGTGCATGTCGATGTGCAGGTCGCCCTTGGTCTCGACCTTCAGGTCGAAGCCGCCGTGGCGCGCGAAGCTCTCCAGCATATGGTCGTAGAAACCGATGCCGGTGGAGATCGTCGAGGCGCCGGTCCCGTCGAGATCGATCCAGACCCGGATCTGGGTCTCCTTCGTCTCGCGGACCACTTCAGCGGTGCGGGCCATGGTGTCCTACAGTCCTTGTGACCTTACAGGCCGTTCTGGGCGGCCAGCTCCCGCAGGCTGACCTGCGGGCGCGGACCGTAGTGCGCGATGACCTCGGCGGCGGCCAGGGAGCCCAGCTTGCCGCAGACGGGCAGGGGGCGGCCCTGGGAGAGGCCGCAGAGGAAGCCCGCCGCGTATTGGTCGCCGGCGCCGGTGGTGTCCACGACTTTTTCCACGGGGTAGGCCGAGATTTCGTGAACCTGCCCGCCCTGCACAACGACCGAGCCGTGTTCGCTGCGGGTGACGGCGGCGATCTCGACCTTGCCGGCCAGGGCCTTGACGGCCGCGTCGAAGTCGTCGGTCTGGAACAGGGCGCAGACTTCCGAGGCGTTGGCGAAGACGATGTCGCACTGGGTCTCGACGAAGCCCAGCAGGGTGTCGCGGTGGCGCTCGACCACGAAGCTGTCGGAAAGCGTGATGGCGATCTTTCGCCCGGCGCCGTGCGACAGGGCGGCGGCCTTGGCGAAGGCCTTGCGGGCCTCCAGCGGGTCGAACAGATAGCCTTCCAGATAGGCGTACTGGGCCGCCTCGATGATCGCGGGATCGACGTCGGCCGAGGTCAGCTCCACGCAGGCGCCCAGATAGGTCGACATGGTGCGCTGGGCGTCGGCGGTGACGTTGATCAGGCTCTGGGCCGTGGCCGGGCCTTCGGCCAGGGGCGGGGTGTCGAAGACGGCGCCGATGGCGCGCATGTCGTGGGTGAAGACGCGGCCCAGCTGGTCGTCGGCGACCTTGCCGATGAAGGCGGCCTTGCCGCCGAAGCTGGCCACGCCCGCCACGGTGTTGCCGGCGCTGCCGCCCGAGGCCTCGATGCCCTGGGCCATGACGTCGTAGAGGCTGGAGGCCCGCGCCACGTCGATCAGGGCCATCGAGCCCTTCACCAGGCCTTCGCGCTCGAGGAAGGCGTCGTCGCACTGGGCGATGACGTCGACGATGGCGTTGCCGATGGCGGCGACGTCGTAGAGGGCGGTCATGTAAGGCCTTTTGCAGAGTGGCGACGCGCGCGGAGTACCGGATAGAGGCCGGCAAGGCAACGCGAGCCTTGCCGGATGCATCACGGCGTTCTACCGCCAGAAGTATGACCGACGTCCTTATCCTGACCCCCGCGCCCGACGAGCCGCGTTTCGCCAACAGCTGGTCGCCCCTGTTCGAACGCCTGGCCGCGCCGCTGCGGGCCGAGGGGCTGAACGTCGAGGCCGCCAGCTGGGTCGACGCCGACACGGCCGGCGCCAGGGTGGTGCTGCCGCTGCTCAGCTGGGGCTATCACCTGCGGGCCGACGAGTGGTTCGCCCGGCTGGACGCCCTGGAGGCGGCCGGCGCGCGCCTGGCCAATCCGGCCTCGGTGCTGCGCTGGAACACCACCAAGACCTATCTCGCCGAACTGGCCGCCAAGGGCGCGCCGGTGGTGCCGACCCACGCGGTGGACCAGCTGACGATGGAGGCCCTGGACCACGCCCGCGACGTGTTCGGCGTCGACGTGCTGGTGGCCAAGCCGCAGATCTCCGGCGGCTCGCAGGACACGGTGAAGCTGCGCCATGCCGACGGCCTGGCTGGCTGCACGACGGGTCCGGCCCTGATCCAGCCCTTCCTGCCGGCGGTGGGCGAGGAGGGCGAGCTGTCGCTGTTCTTCTTTGACGGCGCCTTCAGCCACGCCGTGACAAAGGTGGCGGCGGCGGGTGATTTCCGGGTCCAGCCGCAGTTCGGCGGCCAGGTGACCGGCGTCGCGCCCGAGCCGGAGGCGCTGCATGCGGCGGAGATGGTGCTGAAGGCGGTCGGCAGGTCGCTGACCTATGCCCGGGTGGATTTGATCCGCGGCCTGGACGGCACGCCGCAGCTGATGGAGCTGGAGGTCATCGAGCCGGACCTGTTTTTGGCGCACGCGCATGACGGTGGGGCGGCGTTTGCGAAGGCGGTGGTTCGGGCGCTGTAGATCAGCACTTGCCTCCTACGGACCGCTTCGCGGTCGTCTTCCCCCATAGGGGGGAAGAGCCGCGCCGCGCTGACCTAGGCTCCGCCCCCTATGGGGGCGGACAGGCGACGAAGTCGCCAGGTGGAGGCAAGTGGGAACCCACTAAGCCCCTAGAAACAGTTCCCGCGACGGACAAAGATCCGAGATCCGGCAAATCTCGCACTTCGGTTTCCGCGCCACGCACACATACCGCCCGTGCAGGATCAGCCAATGGTGCGCCCGCGTCTGGTAAGGCCCCGGCACCACCCGCATCAGGTCGGCCTCGACCGCGTCCGGCGTCTTGCCCGCCGACAGCTTCAGCCGGTGCGAGACCCGAAACACGTGGGTGTCCACGGCGATGGCCGGTTCGATGTCCAGCTCGTTCAGCACCACGCTGGCGGTCTTGCGGCCCACGCCCGGCAGGCTTTCCAGCGCTTCGCGGTTCAGCGGCACCTCGCCGCCGTAGCGATCCATCAAGATGTGGGCGGCGGCGATGACGTTCTTGGCCTTGGTGCGGAACAGGCCGATCGAGGCGATGTAGCGGGTGAGCTCGGCTTCCCCCAGCTCCAGCATCTTGGCGGCGCTGTCGGCCACCGCGAACAGCGGGCCGGTGGCCTTGTTGACCTGGACGTCGGTGGCCTGGGCCGACAGGGCCACGGCGGTCACCAGGGTATAGGCGTTCGAATAGTGCAGCTCGGTCTTGGGATGGTCGTCCAGGCTCTCGAAGCGCGAGAACAGCACCTGCGCCCGCTCGCGCTCGGCCGGCGAGATCCGCTTGGCGGCGGGGCGTTTCTTGACGAGCGGTTTGGAAGCTTTGGCCATCGCGGCGACCATGCCGTGATGCGCCCGGTTCGCCAAGCAAGCTCGCCAAGGCAAGCCCGAGCGCCTAAATCAGCCTCATGACCGCGCCGCTGTATATGGACGCCGTGATCAAGCCCAACCGCTCGATGAGCCGGCGCGGGCTGTACGTGGTGATGGGCGTGATGGTGGCCTTCAACCTGATGGTGGCGGTGTTCCTGCTGGTGCTGGGCGCGCCGCCGGTGCTGCCGTTCCTGGGGCTGGACGTCCTGGCGGTGGGCCTGGCCCTGCGCGCCAGCTTCCGGGCCGCCGAGCGCTCCGAGCGGGTGCGGGTCACCGCCGAGGCCGTGACGGTCAGCCGCGAGGACGAAAAGGGCGCGCGGGTGATCTGGACCTCGCCGACCGCCTTCACCCGCGTGGGCGTCGACCAGCCCGGCGAGCACGAGGCCCGGGTGCGGCTGATGATGTCGCGCCGCCGCCTGACCCTGGGCCGCGCCCTCAGCCCGGACGAACGCGTGGCCTTCGCCGAGGCCCTGCGCCGGGCCATCGGCGAGGCCCGCGCCGAACGCTATTCCTGACGGGCGCAAGAACCGGGCGGACGAGGCGCGCGCACGGCTCTATCTTCCCGCCATGGCCCTCGACATCGCCCCCTCCGAAGCCTTCGCCCACCTGACCGAACGGTCGGCCGACTACGACCGCATGGCCAAGGCCCTGGCCTGGCTGGCCGACCGCTGGCAGGAGCGGCCGTCGCTGGACGAGGCCGCCCAGGCCGTGGGCCTGTCGCCCTTCCACTTCCAGCGCGTCTTCAGCCGCTGGGCCGGGGTCAGCCCCAAGACCTTCGTCGCCGCCATCGCCCATGCCGAGGCTCGGCGGTCGCTGGAGGAGGGGGCCAGCGTGCTCGACGCGGCCTATGACGCTGGTCTCTCCGGTCCCTCGCGCCTGCACGACCTGTTCATCGCCCAGGAGGCGGTCACCCCCGGCGACGTGCGCCGACGCGGGGAGGGCATGAACCTGACCTGGGGCTGGGCGCCCACGCCCTACGGCAAGGGCCTGTTCGTCATGGCCCCGCGCGGCCTGGCGGGCCTGGCCTTCTCGGACGGCGACGACGAGGCGACCTTCGAGGACATGTACCGCCGTTTCCCCGCCGCTGAGTGGCGTCGCGACGACGAAGCGGCGGTCCGCACGGCGCTGCACGCCTTCGCCGGCGGAAACGCGCCCCTGCCGGTGGTGCTGATCGGCTCGCCGTTCAACGTCCAGGTCTGGAAGGCCCTGCTGCGCATCCCGCCGGGCCGGACCAGCACCTATGGCGAGATCGCCGCTTGGGCGGGCAGCCCGCGCGCCTACCAGGCCACCGGCGGGGCCATCGGGGCCAATCCGATCTCGCTGCTGATCCCCTGTCATCGGGCCATCGCCAAGGACGGCCGGCTGACCGGCTATCACTGGGGCCTGGCCCGCAAGGCCGCCATGCTGGGCATGGAGGCGGTCGGGGCCCGCGCGGGGCTGGCGGTCTAGGTCCGGCCCGCTATGGTTTCCGGGCGGCCGCGACGGCCGTCGCTCGGGGGCAGGGCATGTCGATCTCGATCAAGGCGTCGACCAAGGCCTACGAGGCCTGGCTGGCGGCGGCGCTGGGCGGTGACCTGGTCGAGGACGACCTGGCCGAAAAGCACGACAAGATGCGCAAGGGACCGTTCCCGTTCCTGCGCGCCACCTATTGGCGGTGGGCCGAGACCGTCCTCGAGGTCCTTCCAGGCCTGGCGGCCGCCCCGCCGGTGCTGGCCATCGGCGACACCCACGTCGAGAACTTCGGCTGCTGGCGCGACGCCGAGGGGCGTCTGGTCTGGGGCGCCAACGACTTCGACGACGCGGCCGTCATGCCCTGGCCTCTGGACCTGGTGCGGTTGGCGACCAGCGCCCTGCTGGCCCGCGACGCCAAGGCGTCGGGCGGTTCGCCGGACCCGGGCGACATCTGCGACGCGATCCTGCGGGGCTATGCGGCGGGCCTGGGCGATCCTCGGCCCTTCGCCCTGGAGCGCGACCCCAAATGGCTGCGCAAGGCGGTGATGCTGCCGGAGGCCGAGCGCGCCGCCTTCTGGGAGAAGTTCGGGGCCTTCAGGCCCGCGACGATCCCGCCCCGGTACCGGACCCTGCTGCGCGACGCCTTGCCCGACCCGGCGACGGCCTTCGACGTCTTTCCGCGCAGCGCCGGCGTGGGCAGCCTGGGGCGGCCGCGCTTCGTGGCCCGGGCCGACTGGCGTGGCGGGCCGGTGCTGCGCGAGGTCAAGGCGGTGGTCGTCTCGGCCTGGACGCTGCGGCACGGCGGGGATCCGGCCATACGGATCGCCGAGATCGCCGACGGGCGGTTCCGCGCCGTCGATCCGCACTACCGGGTGAGGGACGGCGCGGTGATCCGCCGCCTGTCGCCCAACAGCCGCAAGATCGAGGCCAAGGACTCGGCCGCCGACCTGCTGGCTCCGGCCATGCTGGAGACGATGGGCCACGAGATCGCCAACTGTCACGCCGGCGACGTCGTGCGATTTGCGGCGCTGGCGGCCCATCTGGCGACCCTGCCGCCCGGTTGGCTGCGGACCGCCGCCAGGGCGGCGGCCGGCCAGGTCGAGGCGGACCAGAAGGCGTTCGCTAGAGGATGAACCGGCTGAGGTCGGCGTTGGCCGCCAAGGCCCCGATCCGGCTGGCCACGTAGTCGGCGTCCACCGTCACCGTCTCGCCGGAGCGATCGGCGGCGGTGAAGCTGATCTCCTCGACCACCTTTTCCAGGATGGTCTGCAGGCGGCGAGCGCCGATGTTCTCGACCGAGGCGTTGACCGCCACGGCCGCGTCGGCGACGGCGTCGATGGCCGCGTCGTCGAACACCAGCGTGACCCCTTCCGTCAGCATCAGGGCCTGGTGCTGGCGGATCAGATTGGCTTCCGGCTCGGTGAGGATGCGGCGCAGGTCGTCACGGCTCAGGCCCTTCAGCTCCACGCGGATCGGCAGGCGGCCCTGCAGTTCGGGCAGCAGGTCGCTGGGCTTGGCCACGTGGAAGGCGCCCGAGGCGATGAACAGGATGTGGTCGGTCTTCACCGGCCCGTACTTGGTCGAGACCGTCGTGCCCTCGATCAACGGCAGCAGGTCGCGCTGCACCCCCTCGCGGCTGACGTCGGCGCCCGAGCGCTGGGAGCTGCTGGCGACCTTGTCGATCTCGTCCAGGAAGACGATGCCGTGGTTCTCGGCCAGCTCCAGGGCCTCTTGCGTGAGGGCCTCCTGGTCCAGCAGCTTGTCGCTTTCCTCGGCGATCAGGGGAGCCCAGGCGCCGGTGACGGTGGTCTTGTGGGTCTTGGTGCGGCCGCCGCCGAACGACTTCATCATCTCCGACAGGTTCAGCACCGAGGCGCCGGGCTGGCCGGGGATCTCGAACATGCCGCCGCCGCCCGTGTCGGCCAGTTGCAGCTCCACTTCCTTGTCGTCCAGCTCGCCGGCGCGCAGCTTCTTGCGGAAGCTCTCACGGGCGGCGGTCGAGCCGGGGCCGGTCAGGGCGTCCAGGATGCGCTCCTCGGCGGCCGCCTCGGCCTTGGCCTTCACGCCCGCGCGGCGCTTGTCGCGGACCATGGCCAGGGCGCTTTCGACCAGGTCGCGGACGATCTGGTCGACGTCGCGGCCCACATAGCCCACCTCGGTGAACTTGGTGGCTTCCACCTTCAGGAACGGGGCCTGAGCCAGCTTGGCCAGGCGCCGGGCGATCTCGGTCTTGCCCACGCCCGTGGGGCCGATCAGCAGGATGTTCTTGGGCGTGACCTCGTCGCGCAGGTCGGCCGGCACGCGGCGGCGGCGCCAGCGGTTGCGCAGGGCGACGGCTACGGCCTTCTTCGCCTCGGCGTGGCCGACGATGTAGCGATCCAGTTCGGAGACGATTTCGCGGGGGGAAAACTCGGTCATTTACAGGCTTTCCACCGTCAGGTTGCCGTTGGTGTAGACGCAGATCTCGGCGGCGATGGCCATCGCCTTGCGGGCGACTTCCTCGGCGGTGAGGTCCTGGTCGACCAGGGCCTTGGCCGCGGCCAGGGCGTAGTTGCCGCCCGAGCCGATGGCCGCCACCGAACCGCCGTCGCTCTCGCCCGGCTCCAGCACGTCGCCGACCCCGGTCACGGTGTAGATCGAGGTGGCGTCGGCGACGAGGAGCATGGCTTCCAGGCGGCGCAGGTAGCGGTCGGTGCGCCAGTCCTTGGCCAGGTCCACGCAGGCGCGGGCCAGCTGGTCGGGGTATTGTTCCAGCTTGGCTTCCAGCCGCTCGATCAGGGTGAAGGCGTCGGCCGTGGCGCCGGCGAAGCCCGCCACCACCTTGCCGCCGGCCAGGCGGCGCACCTTGCGGGCGTTGCCCTTGACGACGGTTGGGCCCATGGAGACCTGTCCGTCGCCGGCGATCACGGTCTGTCCGTTCTTGCGCACCGCCAGAATGGTCGTGCCGTGCCAGTCGGGGAAGGAATTGCTGTTTTGCATGGCTTCGCATGTGGCGAGGCCAAGCCTGAGGGTCAAGCGCGATGAGGTTTTCCCCATGAGCTTCTCGCAAGACGAGGTCGAACGCTACGCCCGGCATCTGGTGCTGCGCGAGATCGGCGGGCCGGGCCAGCAGAAGCTGAAGGCGGCGCGGGTGCTGGTGGTCGGGGCCGGGGGTTTGGGCGCGCCCGCCGCCCTCTACCTGGCCGCCGCCGGGGTCGGGACCATCGGCCTGGTCGACGCCGACACCGTCTCGCTGTCGAACCTGCAGCGCCAGGTGCTGTTTTCCACCGCCGACACCGGCCGGCCCAAGGTCGAGGCGGCGGCCGAGCATCTGGCCGCGCTCAATCCGCACCTGACCGTCGAAACCCACCCGGTATGGCTGAGCGAGACCAACGCCAGGGCGGTGGTTTCGGGGTATGACTTGGTGCTGGACGGCACCGACGACTTCGCCACCCGCTTCGCCGTCAGCGACGCCTGCGTGGCCGAGGGAAAACCCTTGGTTTCCGGGGCCTTGGGTCGCTGGACCGGCCAGGTGGGGGTGTTCCACGGCCGACCGTGCTACCGCTGCCTGGTGCCGGACATACCGCCCGACGCCGAGACCTGCGCGATGGTCGGGGTGGTCGGCGCCCTGGCCGGGGTGATCGGCTCGATGATGGCCCTGGAAGCCGTCAAGGCGATCACCGGCGCCGGCCAGAGCCTGGCGGGCCGCCTGCTGATCTACGACGCCCTGGCCGCCGAGACGCGGACGGTGCGGATCGGGGCTGATCCCGCCTGCCCGAGCTGTGGAGGCTGAGTCTTTTAGCTCCAAATTTCGAGTATTACGTAGCAAACACGCCTATCTCTCAGGTGCGTTTCTTTAGGAGCGGAGGATGGAACGCTCGAATACAGTCTCCGACCATGAAGCTAGGCGAACCGGCCTATGCGATCCTGCGCAACAGGATCGGCGCAAATTTGATCCCGCCCGTGTCATTGGCACGATATCCAATGTGTGTCTGGTGGGTGGCTTAGGGTATGGCGCTGACAAGCTTGGTTAGTCGGCGCTTGCCGTACACAATGTGTTAACGCGGGTTAACCCGCAAAGACAGATTCCAGGCATCCTGCTAAAGTGATTCGCCACGATGGGTCGATAGGCCCGGAAAGTGTAACCAGGATGGCCGCCACGCTCTCGCAACAAATTGAAGCGTATCATGAATTGCTGCCGACTATCCGCAGTAAGTATGGTTCAGTTTGGGCCCTTGTCATCGATAGTCGACTCGTGTCCACGTTTGCCGAGTTTTCCGATGCCGCGCGTTACGTAATATCCAATAATATACAAGAACAGGTTCTGATCCGTCATACGGATGAACTAGTGGAGACTGCACCGTTCGTGCAGATCAACGGGTAAGTGCCTGCTGAACTTTGGGTGTCGGGCCCAATTATAGACATTACTTTGCATGGATCGAACCCTGGGGCTCCAACAGAGTCGCTTGAGGGTATAGTAGATACTGGCGCGTCTGTGATCTGCTTAGATAAGCGGGTCGCGCTGCGCCTTGGGCTGGTTGCCATCAACATGAAGCATATGGAGGTGGCGGACGGCACTACCGTTGAAGCCAGTGTATTTATGGCGGAAATGGCTATCCCGGGCCTTGGATTTCGAGATTGGGTTGAAGTGTTCGCTCTTCCCATGACGCGGCCTAGTTCGCGCGTCCTACTTGGTCGCTCATTCCTTAAGCGATACCTCGTGACCTACAACGGACCTGAGGGGCTGTTTCACTATGCAGAACCGGCTCCGAGCTTTCAGAGCTTCCCGAACTACGATGAAGATGGTTAGCCATTAACCCGTTGTCAGTGGCCTTTTCGTTGGCGCGGAATGGTGGCGGATATCGCCACGTTCACGATCACAATATTAAGTTTTGCCATCCCACAGCGCAGTGACCCAACCTGCCTTTGTCCCATCGACGCCGGCGACGAGCATGTCGTCACAGCATCGCCGGGATCACGCGGTCCGGCGGGCGGTGGCCGTCCATGAAGGTCTTCACGTTGACGATGACCTTCTCGCCCATGTCGATGCGGCCCTCGACCGTGGCCGAGCCCATGTGGGGCAGGAGAACGACGTTGGGCAGCTTCAGGAGCTTGGGATTGATGGCCGGCTCGTGCTCGTAGACGTCCAGGCCCGCGCCGGCGATCTCGCCGCGCGCCAGCATGTTGGCCAGGGCCCCTTCGTCGATCACCTCGCCGCGCGCGGTGTTGACGAGGATGGCCTGGGGCCGCAGCAGCTTCAGCCGGCGGGCCGACAGCAGATGGTAGGTGGCCGGGGTGTGCGGGCAGTTGACCGAGATGAAGTCCATCCGGGCCAGCATCTGGTCCAGGCTCTCCCAGTAGGTGGCCCCCACCTCCTCGGCGATGCGCGGACCGACGGGCTTGCGGTTGTGATAGTGCACCTGCATGCCGAAGGCCTTGGCGCGGCGGGCCACGGCCTGGCCGATGCGGCCCATGCCGATGATGCCCAGGCGCTTGCCCCACAGGCGCCGGCCCAGCATCCAGGTCGGCGACCAGCCGTGGAAGCCGCCGGCCTTGACCACCTCGGCGCCTTCGACCACCCGGCGCGAGGCGGCCATGATCAGGGTCATGGTCAGGTCGGCGGTGTCCTCGGTCAGCACGCCCGGCGTGTTGGTGACGATGATGCCGCGCGCATTGGCGGTGGCGACGTCGATATTGTCGACCCCGGCCCCGAAATTGGCGATCAGCTTGAGGCGGTCGCCCGAGCGCGACAGTAGGCGGCTGTCGATGCGGTCTGTGATGGTGGGCACCAGGACGTCGGCCTGGTTCATCGCCTCGACCAGTTCATCGGCCGTCAAGGGTTTGTCGGTGACGTTCAGCTGAGTGTCGAACAGCTCGCACATCCGCGTCTCCACCGGATCGGGGAGTTTGCGGGTGACGATGACTTTGAGCTTGCGAGCTGACATGAGCGGTTCGAAAAGCCTTCCCCAAGTGGGCGTTCCCCAAATGGGGCGTTCCTGACGGGTGTTCGGAATCTGTAGCAAAGGGGCCCCATGCGGCCAAGCAACATGCCGACGAATCGCAAACATCGTTCGGTCGATGCGCCGATGCTGGCGGCCTTGGTCCTGGTGCTAGGCGGCGGCGTCGCCTGGGCTCAGCCGCCCAAGACCACGCCGTCGGGCATGGACGTGCCGCGCTACGTCTCGCTGAAGTACGGCGAGGTCAATGCCCGGGTCGGTCCCGACGAGGCGCACCGGGTGCTGTGGGCCTATCGCAGCAAGGGCTTGCCGGTGCAGGTGGTGGCCGAGACCCGCGAATGGCGACGCATCTGCGACCCGGAAGGCAATCTGTCGTGGGTGCTCAAGCGCATGGTCGACGGCCGGCGCACGGCCATGCGGGTCCAGGCCACGCCCCTGGCCCTGCGCGCTCAGCCCAAGGCGAGCGCCAAGGTCACCGCCTATCTGGCCGGGCGCTCGACCGCCAATCTCGACCGCTGCGAGAAGGGCTGGTGCCGGCTGAAGGCCGACGGCGAGGCCGGCTGGGCGCCGGAAAGCGAGATCTGGGGCGCGGCCCCCGGTATCCAGTGCAAGGAATAGGTCTTTTTCGCCTCGTTTCCGCCCTAGGCAGCGATCGGCGATCACGGACGTTACCGAAAGTAACATTGAGGCGCGGCCCGCCGCCGTGCTAGGGCGAGGCCATGCAACAAAGTTCCTACACCTTCGAAGAACTCCTGGCCTGCGGCCGCGGCGAACTGTTCGGCCCCGGAAACGCCCAGCTGCCGGCGCCGCCGATGCTGATGTTCGATCGCATCGTCCGCATCGAGTCCGAGGGCGGCAAGTACGGCAAGGGTTACGTCGAGGCTGAATTCGACATCAATCCGGACCTCTGGTTCTTCGCCTGCCACTTCATCGGCGACCCCGTCATGCCCGGTTGCCTGGGCCTGGACGCCATGTGGCAGCTGGTCGGCTTCTTCCTGGGCTGGTCGGGTGGTCCCGGCCGCGGCCGCGCCCTGGGCGTGGGCGAGGTGAAGTTCACCGGCCAGGTCACCCCGGACATCAAGAAGGTCACCTACAAGATCGACCTGAAGCGCGTGATCATGCGCAAGCTGGTCATGGGTATCGCCGACGGCGTGGTGGAGGCCGATGGCAAGCCCATCTATGAGGCCAAGGATCTGAAAGTCGGTCTGTTCACCCCGGAACAAATGGCGTCGTGATCCACCTGTAGGGTGGCCGCCTAGAGCCGCCCCCTTCTGGATCGTGGGGAAGAAAGAGGATTGTTCATGCGTCGCGTCGTCGTCACCGGACTGGGAATCGTCTCGTCCATCGGCAACAACGCCAATGAGGTGCTCGCCTCACTGCGTGAAGCCAAGTCCGGCGTGGTCTCCGCGCCGGAATATGCGGAACTGGGCTTTCGCTGCCAGGTTCACGCCAACGTCAAGCTCGACAGCTGGGAAGCCCTGGTCGACCGCCGCGCGGCGCGGTTCCTCGCGCCCGGCACGGCCTACGCCCACATCGCCATGGAACAGGCGATCGCGGATTCGGGCCTGGAAGAGGGCGACATCTCCAACGAGCGCACCGGCCTGATCGTCGGTTCGGGCGGCCCGTCCACGCGGGTGATCGTCGACGCGGCGGCCACCACCCAGGAAAAGGGCCCCAAGCGCATCGGCCCGTTCGCCGTGCCCAAGGCCATGAGCTCGGGCCCGTCGGCGGTGCTGTCGACCTGGTTTAAGATCCGCGGGATCAACTATTCGATCAGCTCGGCCTGCGCGACCAGCGCCCACTGCATCGGCGCGGGCGCCGAGCAGATCCAGCTGGGCAAGCAGGATATCGTCTTCGCCGGCGGCTGCGAGGAGCTGGACTGGACCCTGTCGAACCTGTTCGACGCCATGGGCGCCATGAGCAGCAACTTCAACGACCGTCCGGCCGTGGCTAGCCGCGCCTACGACAAGGACCGCGACGGCTTCGTGATCGCCGGCGGCGCCGGCATCGTCGTCCTGGAAGAGTACGAGCACGCCAAGGCGCGCGGGGCCAAGATCTACGGCGAACTGGTCGGCTACGCGGCCAATTCCGACGGCTTCGACATGGTCGCCCCCTCGGGCGAGGGCGCGGCGCGCTGCATGAAGCTGGCCATGGCGGAAGCCGGCGGCCGGACCATCGACTATCTGAACCCGCACGGCACCTCCACGCCGGTGGGCGACAGCAAGGAGATGGGCGCGGTGCGCGAGGTCTTCGGCGACAAGGCTCCGCTGATCTCCTCGACCAAGTCGCTGACCGGCCACAGCCTGGGCGCGGCCGGGGCGCAGGAGGCGATCTATTCGATCCTGATGCTGGACAACGGCTTCGCCGCCCAGAGCGCCAACATCGAGAACCTCGACCCCGAGTTCGCCGACCTGCCCATCCTGCTGGAGCTCTCGGACAAGCCGCTGACCACGGTGATGTCCAACAGCTTCGGCTTCGGCGGCACCAACGGCACGCTGATCTTCAGCAAGGTCGACTAGGCTTGGTCGGCCGGCTGGCTCTGGACCTGGTTCGGGGCGCCGGTCGCACGCTCTGGTCGTCGGCGACCCCCGATGCTCCGGCGCGGGCCGTCCTGGCCGCCGCCGGACGCGGCTTCGGCGCCGACCGGCCGGACGCGGCCTCGACTCTTGAAAAGGCCTGGGCCGAGCTGGCCCTGACCGCCGCCGCCTCGGGCGATCTCACCCGCTTGCGCGCCCTGGCCCGCGACGGGGCCCGACCCTATGCGGTGATCGGCGACAGTCACGGCCGCCTGCTGGCGCGCCGGTCGCGGCGGGCGGATGGGGCGTGGCTGCTGCCCTTGTGGTGGCTGGAGACCGGGGCCTCGGCGCGGGGCCTTGGCCAGGCCGAGGCGCGTTCGGGCGCCGGACCGCGCGTGCACGCCGCCCTCGACCGGGCCCTGGGCGCGGCCGACGATCTGCCCGTGCTGGTCAAGTTCGGCCAGGTGGACCTGGAGTTCGTGCAGGTCTTCAAGCGGCTGGAGAGCGGCCGGCGCGATTTCGACCCCACCGCCTTCGAGGCCTTCGCCGACGAGACCGTGTCGCGCTACGCCGATTTCCTGGCGCAGGCCGTTGCGCCCGCCGACCGGGCGCGGGTGCGGGTCTGCTCGCTGTTTCCGCCCACCCTGTCGGACGCGGCCTGGCGGACGGGCTATGTCAACGCCCACCTGGTCCAGCTGCACGGACCCGACGACCAGGCGGACCTGCCGGCGCGCCTGGCGGGGCTGGAGCTGCCGGACCTGGCCGCCCGCACGGCCCTGCACGCGGGCTTCGGCCAGGCCCTGGCCCAGGCGGCGACCGCCCTGGGCTTCGGCGTCCACGACCAGCTGACGCCGTTCCTGGGCCCGGACGACGTGGTCGATCCCGCCTATGTCGGCCCCGCCGCCGGCGCCGACCATCACCTGGATTTTCACGCCGTTCGTGCCCCGATGGTTGACCGGCTGTGGCGCGTGTTCGAAGGATCGCGGTGACAACCGGGGTCGGCATGCTTCACAAGACTTCTTCCCAGAACCTTCCCCAGACGCCCTGGGTGGAATCCGACGCCCTGGAGGCGCGGCTGGCGGCCAGCGACGCGTCCGAGGCCCTCAAGACCTTCGCCCGCGACCTGGCCCGCGACGGCCTGGCGATTCTGGACCTGGGTCCGGACATGCCCGCCCTCTGCGACCGCATCGCCGCCGAGACCGCCGGCCACTTCGCCCGCCCGGGCGTGACCCGCGTGCACGAGGCCTGGCGCCGCTCGCCCGCCATCCGCGAACTGGCCACCCATCCGGTGCTGCTGGAGGCCCTGGCCCTGGCCTATGGCCGCGCGCCGTTCCCGTTCCAGAGCCTCAGCTTCATGCGCGGCAGCCAGCAGGACATCCATTCCGACGCCCTGCACTTCCACGCCGAGCCGCCGCTGTTCATGTGCGGCGTCTGGGCGGCTCTCGAGGACGTCAGCCCGGCCTCGGGGCCGCT
Source organism: Caulobacter sp. GW821-FHT09B08 (assembly GCF_059418225.1). Classification (NCBI taxonomy): domain Bacteria; kingdom Pseudomonadati; phylum Pseudomonadota; class Alphaproteobacteria; order Caulobacterales; family Caulobacteraceae; genus Caulobacter; species Caulobacter sp. GW821-FHT09B08. Next base: position 1,258,804 of record NZ_JBWKPL010000001.1, read on the forward strand.
GCGCTACTATCCGGGCAGTCACCGCCTGCCGGTCCTGACCATGCAGGACGCCGGGGCCGACGGCGGGGTGACGATCAAGAACTACAACGAGACCTACGGTCCGGCGATGCTGAAGAGCCTGGAGGCGGGCGGCTTCGCGCCGCGCCACGGCCTGCTGAAGAAGGGCCAGATCGCGGTGTGGGCGGCCAACCTGGCCCACGGCGGCTCGCCGATCCTCGACAAGGATTCCACCCGCCAGTCGCTGGTGCTGCACTACTATTTCGAGGATTGCCTCTACTACACGCCGATGCTGTCGACGCCCAAGCGGCCCTATGTGCGCCTGCCGGCCAATATCGCGACCGGCGGCTGGGTCTGGCCGCGCCGGAACGGGCGGCCCGCGCGCGTGCCGATCCGCCAGCTGGGCGGCAGCCTGCTGGCCCGCCTGCTGCGCCGGACGCCGCGCTTCTGACCCCGCGCCCATGACCGTGCGAGAGGCCCTCGCCCTGTTCCAGGCCGGCCGCGCCGCCGAGGCCGCCGCCCTGTGCCGCAAGCTGACCGCCGCCGATCCGGCCTCGGGCCCGGCCTGGCACCTGCTGGGCGCGGCCGAGCTGATCCTAGGCCGCGCCGATGAGGCCTTGGCGGCGCTCGACCAGGCCCTGGCTCTGGACCCGGCCCGTACGGGCGCGCTGTCGGCGCGGGCGGCGGCCCTGGTCGCCCTGGGACGCGACCCCGAAACGGTGACGGCCTGCGACCAGGCTCTGATCCACGATCCGGCCAATCCCGTGGTGCTCAACGCCCGGGGCGTGGCCCTGCGCCGCCTGGGCCGTCCGTCCGAGGCCCTGGCGGCCTATGACGCGGCCCTGGCCGCCGATCCGAACTTCGTCGACGCCCTATGCAATCGCGGCGTGGCCCTGTCGGACCTGGGCCGGTTCGACGAGGCCCTGGCCGCCCACGACACGGCCTGCGCCGCCGCTCCGAAACATCCCCAGGCCTTGACCAATCGCGCGGCCCTGCTGCTGGTGCTGAACCGGCCGGACGCGGCGGCCCGCGATCTGGAGGCGGTCCTGGCCCTGGACCCGCGTCATCCCCGCGCCCGGGGCGACCTGCTGCACGCCCGCCGCCTGGCCTGCGACTGGCGGGACGACGCGGCCCTGCGCGGGGCGATCCAGGCAGAGCTGGAGTCGGGCCATCCGGCCATCGCTCCGTTCGCGGCCCTGTCGGTGTTCGACGACCCGGCCCTGCACCGCGCCTGCGCCGCCCTGGCCGCGCCGTCGCCGGTCGCGGTCGAGGCCTGGCCCGAGCGGCCGCCGGGCGAACGGATCCGCGTGGCCTATCTGTCGGCCGACCTGCACGACCACGCCACCGCCCGCCTGATGGCCGGCCTGCTGGAGGCGCACGACCGGAGCCGGTTCGAAATCGTCGCCCTGTCCTGGGGGCCTGATACGCCGAGCCCGCTGCGGACGCGGATCGACGCGGCGTTGGATCGGCGGATCGACGTGCGGCGCATGCCCGACGCCGCCGTGGCGGCCCTGGCGCGCGAGCTTGGCGTCGACATCGCCGTCGACCTGAAGGGCCACACCCAGGATGGTCGGCCGGGCCTGCTGGCTCAACGCCTGGCGCCCGTCCAGGTCAGCTGGCTGGGCTATCCTGGAACCCTGGCCGCGCCCTATGCCGACTACGTGATCGCCGACGTCGTGACCCTGCCGCCGGGCGCCGAGGCCGACTGGAGCGAGGCGGTGGTCCGCCTGCCACTCTACCAGCCCAACGACGCCCTGGCGCCGGCGAGCGCCACGGCCAGCCGCGCCGACGAGGGCCTGCCGAACGACGCCTTCGTGTTCGCCTGCCTGAACAATCCCGGCAAGATCGCGCCCGAGACCTTCGCGGCCTGGATGGAGATTCTGCGACGCGCGCCCGGATCGGTGCTGTGGCTCTACGGGGGCGCTTCGGCGGTTCCGGCCAATCTGCGGCGCGAGGCCCAGGCGGCGGGCGTCGATCCGGCTCGCCTGGTCTTCGCCGCGCCCGCGCCCCATGCCGAGCATCTGGCGCGCCAGGCCCTGGCCGATCTGGTGCTCGACACCTGGCCCTACGGCGCCCACACCACCGCCAGCGACGCCCTGCGGATGGGCGTTCCGGTCCTGACCCTGCCGGGTCGAAGCTTCGCCAGCCGGGTCGGGACCAGCCTGCTGACCGCTCTGGACCTGCCCGAACTGGTCGCGCCGGACGTCGGGGCCTATGTGGCCACGGCCGCGCGCCTGGCGACCGACCGGTCCGCGCTCGCGGCGCTGAAAACCCGTCTGGGCGAGGCCCTTCGAACCTCGGCGGTGTTCGATCCCGCCGCCTTCGCCCGGGGCCTGGAGGCGGCCTTCGAGGCCATGCATCGCCGCGCCCAGGCGGGCCTGGCGCCCGCCGGCTTCGACATCTGAAAGGTTTCCCAGGAGGAAACCTCCTGCTAGCTAGCGCTCAAGGATTCCAGGAGAGCCGACCAATGGCCGACGATTACGCATTCCCCAAGGGCGAGCTGATGCGAGGCAAGAAGGGCCTCGTCATGGGCGTGGCCAACCACAACTCCATCGCCTGGGGTATCGCCTCGCAGCTCGCCGCCCAGGGCGCGGAGATGATCTTCACCTACCAGGGCGAGGCCCTGGAGCGCCGCGTGCGGCCGCTGGCCGAGAGCATCGGCGTCACCACCCTGGTCCCGGCCGACGTCACCGACGACGCCTCGATGGACGCGGCCTTCGCCGCCATCGAGGAGAAGTTCGGGACCATCGACTTCGTCGTCCACTCCGTCGCCTTCGCCAACAAGGACGAGCTGAAGGGTTCGTTCGTCGACAACACTACCCGCGAGGGCTTCCTGACGGCCCTGAACATCTCGGCCTTCAGCTTCGTGGACGTCGCCAAGCGCGCGGCCAAGATCATGCCGAACGGCGGTTCGCTGATCACCATGACCTATCTGGGGTCGGAGCGGACCATCCCGAACTACAACACCATGGGCGTGGCCAAGGCCGCCCTGGAAGCGGCGACCCGCTACATCGCCCGCGACCTGGGTCCCAAGGGCATCCGCTGCAACGCCATCTCGGCCGGCGCCATGCGCACCCTGGCCCTGGCGGGCATCGCCGGCGGCCGGGGCATGATCGCCCAGGGCCGGGCGTTCAGCGCCATGAAGGAAGACACCTCGATGGAAGGCGTCGCGGGCGCGGCCCTGTGGCTGGTCTCGGACCTGGGCAAATCGACCACGGGCGAAGTCGTCCACGTCGACGCCGGCTTCCACATGATGGGCATGCCGGACGAGGCGGAAGCCTAGGTTTCGAAGCCTGAAAACGATGAAGGCCCCGCTCACCGGCGGGGCCTTTTTCTTTAGACCGCGTAGGCCCGCATGAACCGTTCGGCCGCCTCGGTGGCCAGGGCGGCGAATTCCTCGGGGGTCTTTTCCGACGGCAGACCCAGGAGGCTGCGCAGCTGGTGGTGGCTTAGCACCATGCCGCCGAAGAACTCGGCCGCCTGGTCGGGATCCTCGACCTTCAGTCGGCCCAGCCGGTGCTCCTCGGCCAGGAACAGCGACAGCTGGCGGCGGGTCTGGCGGGGGCCGGCCTCGAACACCTCGCGGGCCACGTCGGGCATCTCGCCCGCGCCCTGGATCACCACGCGCATGATGGCGTAGGCCTTGGTGGTGGCCACCGTCTCCAGCATCGAGCGGGCGAAGGCCTCCAGGGCCTCGCGCGGATTGTCGATGGCGCCCGGATCGCGCAGGGGCGCGGTGATCATCGCCACGCGGCGAGCCATCAGGGCCCGCACCAGCTCGGCCTTGGAGCCGTAGTGGTTGTAGACCGTCTGCTTGGAGACCTCGGCCCGCTTGGCGATGGCCTCCATGGGCGCGGAGAGGCCGCGCTGGCCGATCACCTCGACGGCGGCGTCGAGGATGGCCTCGGTCTTGGCGACGTCGATCTGTCCCGCAACTCTTGGCATTAGTGAGCGTCCGAAGGGGGAGGAGGGGCGTTCTTCACCGGCTTGGCCAGAAGGGAGATCACGGCGGCCCCGACGCAGCCAATGGCCAACATGGTGAAACTGTCGCCGAAGGCCAGAACCGTCGCCTGCTGCTGCAACATGCCGCCGATCGCCTTGCGCGCCGCCCCGTCGGGGTCAGCCACGCCCAGCTGGGTCATGCGCGCGGCCAGGCCCTGCATCATGGCGGCCATGCGCTGGTCGCCCTGGCTCAGTTCGTCCGACAGGCCCATGTAGTAGAGGGCCGTCTGGTTGGTGATCGCCGTGGCCAGCAGGGCCAGGCCGATGGCCCCGCCGGTATTGCGGGCAAGGTTCACCAGGCCCGAGGCGTTCTTGACCATGCTGGGCGGCAGGGTGCTCATCGTCACCTGCTGGGTGGCGATCATGGCGATCATCACGCCCACGCCCCGGCAGGCCTGGACGCCGGCGAACTGCCAGAAGCCCCAGTCCTTGGTCACGCCATGGGCCATGTACATGCCCCAGCCGGCCAGCATGAAGCCGATGAACAGCGGAATGCGCGGATCGATGCCTCGCACCAGCCGCCCGGCCAGAGGGCCGGTGGCGAACATCGACAGGCCCGAGACCACCATGGTGGTGCCCACTTCCGAGGCCGAATAGTGCCGCACCCGGCCCAGGAACTGCGGCATCAGGAAGGTGCCGCCGAACAGGCTGGCCCCCGACATCGCCGTCATCACCACGCCGATCGAGAAGTTGCGGTTGGCGAAGGCGCGCAGCTCGACGATGGGGTTGTTGTAGGTCAGCGACCGCCAGACGAAGACCACGCCGGTGATCACCGCCAGCACGGTCAGGAACAGGATGCCGGTGTCCTCGAACCAGCCGTCCTTGGAGCCTTCCTCCAGCACGAACTGCATGCTCATCAGGAAGGTGGCCATCACGGCCAGGCCGAACCAGTCGAAGCCCTTGGCCAGGCTGGGGTCGCCCTTGTCGAACTGGCCCCAGCGGGCCACGCCGAACAGCACGACGATGCCGGTGGGCACGTTGATGAAGAACAGCCAGCGCCAGGACAGGGCCTCGGTCAGGTGGCCGCCCAGGGTGGGGCCGACGGTCGGGGCCAGGGTGACGATCAGGCCCATGATCACGCTGGCCGTCACCCGCCGCTCGGGCGGGAAGGCGGTGAAGGCCACGGCGAACACCGTGGGGATCATGGCCCCGCCGATGAAGCCCTGCAGGGCCCGGGTGATGATCATCATGTCGATGGACGAGCTAAGACCCGTCAGCACGCTCATCACGATGAAGCCGGCGCACGAGATCAGGTAGACGCGCTGGGTGCCCCACAGCCGCGACAGATATCCCGACAGCGGGATCATCACGACCTCGGGGATCAGATAGGCGGTCTGGATCCAGCTGACCTGGTCGGCGCTGGCGCCCACCCCGGCCTGGATCTGCGGCAGGGAGGCCGCCACGATCTGGATGTCCAGGATGGCCATGAACTGGCCGATGACCATTGCCCCGAAGCCGAGGAACAGCTTGGTCCAGTCGACTTCAGGCTTGGGTGGCGCGGCGGCCTGGCCAAGTGGGGTTTGGGTGGGGAGGGCGGCGTCGGTCATGGCGACGATCCTGTCCGGCGCGCCTTAGCGCGCCTGGCCCGCCGGGGTTTTCTGGGCGTACTGGGGCGTGTTGGGCTGGCCGGCCTCGGCGAAGGTCGGGCCCGAGCGATCGCGCACGTCGACCTTGACGTCGACCGACAGGCCCGGACGCAGGGCCGCGCCCAGCTGGGACTTCTCGACGACGATCTTCACCGGCAGGCGCTGGGTGATCTTGGTGAAGTTGCCCACGGCGTTCTCGACCGGGATCAGGGCGAACTCCTGGCCGGTGGCCGGGGCGAAGCTGTCGACCTTGCCGTGGATCTTGGCCTTGCCGAAGGCGTCGGCCTGGATCTCGACCGGCTGGCCCACGCGCAGGCGGGCCACTTGGGTCTCCTTGAAGTTGGCGACGATATAGCCCTGGCCGACCGGGACGATCGACATCAGGGCCACGCCCGGCGAGACCAACTGGCCGGGGCGCAAGGACCGGGCGCCGACCACGCCGCCGGCGGGGGCGCGGATCACGGTGCGGTCCAGGTCGATGCGGGCCTGCTCGACGGCGGCGCGGGCGGCGGCGGCCTGGGCCACGGTCTGGGCGCGGGCCGAGCCCAGCGACTCGGCGCTGCGGCGTTCGGCTTCCAGGGCGGCCTGGGCGCTCTGCACGGCGGCGGCCGACTGGGCGGCGCTGGCCTGGGTGGTCTGGACCTTCTGGGCCGAGACCCAGCCCTGCTTGGCCAGGGCGTCGTAGCGGATCAGGTCGGCCTTGGCGCGGCCCTGGTCGGCCTGGGCCGAGGCGACGCCGGCGGCGCGCTGGGCGATCATGGCCTGTTCCAGGGCGGCCTTGTCGTCGACGCCCTTGATGGCCGCTTCCAGGGCCTGGGCGTTGGCGATGGCCTGGTCCAGCTTGGCCTGGGCGGGGGCGGGGTCGATGCGGGCCACGACCTGGCCGGCCTCGACCCGCTGGTTGTCGGCCACCAGCACTTCGACCACATAGCCGGAGACCTGCGGGCTGACCTGCACGGTGTCGGCTTGGACGAAGGCGTTGTCGGTGGTCTCGTAGCGCTGCTTGTCGACGAACCACAGCCCGCCGCCCACGACCAGCGCCGTCAGGGCGACGCCGCCGACGATCAGGGGAACCAGCTTCTTCTTCGACGCGGCGGCCATGGACTTCGATCCCGAAAACAGTTCGATGGACCGGGGCGATATATCGGCGTTTCGTCCCGGGCAAGGGATAAATGGACGCACCCGTCCAAAAATCAACTTAACGCCCGATCAAAGTCCCTACCTTGTCTTGGCGCCGCGTCATCACGCCGCGCGGACGCTCCGCGACGGGGCGTCCTCGATGCGGAAGCGACCGACCAGCCGCTGCAGTTCCGAGGCCTCGTTGGACAGCGAGTGACTGGCGGCGGTGCTCTCCTCGACCATGGCCGCGTTCTGCTGCGTGGCCTGGTCCATCTGGTTCACGGCGGTGTTGATCTGCTGCAGGCCGACGGCCTGTTCCTGGGCCGAGGCGGCGATCTCGCCGACGGTGCGGTTGATCTGCACGACGCCGGCGGCGATCCGCTGCAGGGCCTCGCCGGTCTCGCCGACCAGCTCCACCCCCGCGCCCACCTGCTGGGAGGAGGTCGAGATCAGGGTCTTGATCTCCTTGGCGGCCTCGGCGGACCGTTGGGCCAGGGCGCGGACTTCCTGGGCCACCACCGCGAAGCCGCGGCCGGCGTCGCCCGCACGGGCGGCCTCGACCCCGGCGTTGAGCGCCAGAAGATTGGTCTGGAAGGCGATCTCGTCGATGACGCCGATGATCTGGCTGACCTGCTGCGACGAGGACTCGATCTCGGTCATGGCCTTGATGGCGCGCTCGACCACTTGGCCGGCGGTCTCGGCGTCCGCGCGGGCGGCCTTGACGGCCTGGTCGGCCTCGCTGGTCCCTTGGGCCGTGCGGCGCACGGTGGCGACGATCTCGTCCAGGGCGGCGGCGGTCTCTTCCAGGCCGGCGGCCTGTTGCTCGGTGCGGCGCGACAGGTCGTCGGCGGCGTGGCTGATCTCGCCCGAGCCCGAGCGGATGCCCTGCACCGCGCCGGTGATCACCGTCATGGTCTCCTGCAGGCGGCCGAGGGCGGCGTTGAAGTCGTCCTGCAGCTTGCGATAGCTGGCCGGGAAGGTCTGGGTCAGGCGATAGGTCAGGTCGCCCTGCGCCAGGTGCTCCAGGGCCTGGCCCAGGCTGTCGACCACGGCCGACTGCTCGCGGGCGGCGGCGGCGCGGCCGGCCTCGTTGGCCTGGCGCTCGTCCTCGGCCTGCTGGCGCTGCTCGGCGGCCTGGCCCTCGACGCGCAGCTTCTCGATGGCGGCGTCCTTGAAAGTCAGGACGGCGTCGGCCATGGCGCCCACCTCGTCCTTGCGGCCGACGGCGGGCACGGCGACGGTGTTGTCGCCGTCGGCCAGGCGGCGCATGGCGGCGGTCATGGCGGCGATGGGCGCGGCGATGGCGCCGGTCAGCAGCCAGCCCATCAGGACGGCGATGCCCACGGCCAGGGCCCCGCCGACGGCCAGGGCGGCGTTGGCGGCGACGAAGGCCTTGGCCTGGTCCTTGGAGCGCTCGGCCAGCTGGGCCTGCTCGTTGTCGCGCACGGCCTTGAGCACCTTGCGGATCTCGGTCAGGCGGCCGGCCTTGGCGACGCCCGCGCGGGTGGTTTCCAGCTGGGTCGGGTCGCCGGCGGCGGCGATCTGGGCGCGGGTCTCGGCGCGGAAGGTGTCGACGGCGGCGGCCAGGGCGGTGGCGCGGGCCTTCTCGTCGTCGCTCTCCACCCCGTCCATCAGGGCTTTGAACTGCTTGTCGTACGCGGCCTGTTGCTTGTCGTACTTCTCGACGAAGGACGGATCCAGGCTGGCCACATAGCCGCGCGCGGCGTTCTGCTGTTCGACCAGGGCCATCAAGGTCTCGTCGACCGTGCCCACATAGGCGTAGCTGTGCTCGTTGAGGGCGGTGACCTGGCGGATGGTCGACAGGCCGCTCCACACCAGGGCGCCGGCGGTGGCCACGGCCGCGACGAGGATCGCGAAAGCGATCAAGAGTTTGCGCGCTACCTTGAGGTTGTTCAGCATGTCCCGCGATCCCTGGCGAACGTGTTGCGAGGGACTTCTGGTCCGGACATCCTTAACAAAACGAACATTCGCCTTTTCCTTCAGGTAAAGGCGTACCAACCGTTGCGAACAGGCGCGGAAAGCGCCTACCGAGACAGGGATTTCCTCCTCATGCGGCGGATCGCCGCAGCGACTGTCGTAGAACAGTACTTCGCTTGTTTGAAAACTAGAACGTCGTTATTCGGGCGCGTCGAGTTTCGACCTGAAAGCGCGTCCTGACGGGCCGCTTCGCGTAAAGGGCGAATCGCGGCAAGAATCTTCACGCGCCGGCGCAACCGGGGGAGCCGCGCGCGCGTATTTCCAGACGTGGAACCGTATGTTCCGCGCCGCCGCTCAGGAAACGCCCGATGAACGCCCACGGTCCGCTGTCCATGTTCCGCCCCGTCCTGTGGCTGGCGGCCGCCGCCTTCGCGGCCGGCTTCGGCGGCTATCTGGCGATGTCGCCGGCCCTGCACGGCGGCTGACGGCCGCTCCCCTGGAGGAGCGACCGACGAAGTCTTGCCTTAGCGCGCCCGCGCCTCGCGTCCGGCCCGCACGGACGCCGCCAGTTCGTCCAGCATCCGCACCGAGGTTTCCCAGTCGACGCAGGCGTCGGTGACCGACTGACCGTAGGTCAGGGGCTGACCGGGCACGATGTCCTGGCGGCCCGCCACCAGATTGCTCTCGATCATCACGCCCATGATGGGCGAGGCGCCGGTCGCCACCTGGGCGGCGATGTCGGCCACGACGGCCGGCTGGTTCTCATGGTTCTTGCCGCTGTTGGCGTGGCTGGCGTCCACCATCACGCGCGGCGCCAGGCCCGCCTTGGTCAGGGCCTGCGCCACGGCCGCCACGCTTTCGGCGTCGTAGTTGGGCGTCTTGCCGCCGCGCAGCACCACGTGGCTGTCGGCGTTGCCCGTGGTGGTGGCGATGGCGGCGCGGCCTTCCTTGGTCACGGCCAGGAAATGGTGCGGCTGAGCCGCGGCGGTCACCGCGTCGATGGCCACCTTCACGTCGCCGTTGGTGCCGTTCTTGAAGCCGACCGGGCAGGAGAGGCCCGAGGCCATCTCGCGGTGGATCTGGCTCTCGGTGGTGCGGGCGCCGATCGCGCCCCAGGCCACCAGGTCGGCGATGTATTGCGGGGTGGTGACGTCCAGGAACTCGCAGGCCGCCGGCAGGCCCTGGGCGCTGACGTCCAGCAGCACCCGCCGCGCCAGGCGCAGGCCCTCGTTGATGCGGAAGCCGCCGTCCAGATCCGGGTCGTTGATCAGGCCCTTCCAGCCCACCGTGGTGCGGGGCTTCTCGAAATAGACCCGCATGATCACTTCCAGCTCGCCCGCATGGCGCTCGCGCTCGACGGCCAGGCGGCGGGCGTATTCCAGGGCGGCCTTGGGGTCGTGGATCGAGCAGGGGCCGATCACCACCACCAGCCGGTCGTCGCGGCCGTTCAGCACCTCATGCACGGCTTGGCGGGCGTCGCCCACGACCTCGGCGATGGACGAGGTGGCCGGCGCCTCGCCGATCACCTGGGCGGGCGGGCTGAGGGTCTGCAGCTGTTTTATCCGCAGGTCGTCGGTGGGGACGGGCAGCGAGACGATATTGGGGGCGGTCGAGGAAGGCACGGCGTAACTCCTGGAAGGTCGGGAGGTCCGGCGGCCATCAAAAAAGCCGCCCGGGGAACCCCTGGCGGCTGGTGAAAGGTGTTCTTGGAGCCTGATTTCAGGCCGAACGATCCCTTCCCGGCGCCAGAGGCGTCGGATAGCTAAAATACCAAAACAGCTGTTGGCTGGCGGCGAGGATCATGGGCGCGACCCTAGAGGCAAGTTTCTCGCGAGTCACGCCCTGAGTTTTCCGATCCCGGTCAGCGCCCGCCGGTCGAGCCGAAGCCGCCCGCGCCGCGCGTGGTCTCGTCCAGGCTGGTGGTCAGGCCCCACGAGGCCTGGACCACCGGAGCGATCACCAGCTGGGCGATGCGGTCGCCCCGGCGGATGACGAAGTCTTCCTCGCCCAGATTGATCAGGATCACCTTCACCTCGCCGCGATAGTCGCTGTCGATGGTGCCGGGGGTGTTCAGGCACGTGACGCCGGCCTTGGCCGCCAGGCCCGAGCGCGGCCGCACCTGGGCCTCGAAGCCGTGGGGCAGGGCGAAGGCCAGGCCCGTGGGGACCATGAAGCGCGAGCCCGGCTTCAGGGTCAGGGGCGCGTCCTCTGCCACCGCCGCCCGCAGGTCCATGCCGGCCGCGCCGTCGGTCTCGTAGGCGGGCAGGGGCAGGCCCTGGGCGTGATCCAGCTGGACGACGGGGATGTGCGGCGTGGTCATGAAGGGCTCGTTTCTAGAGGTATCGGGCGATGCGTTGGGCGAGGTCGTGGGCCACGGAATCCTTGGCGGCCCGCGTCCAGCGTTCGGTCTTGTCCTTGGAGATCAGCAGGACGGCGTTCTCGTCGCCGCCCATCACGCCGGGCTCGGTGACGTCGTTGGCGATGATCCAGTCGCAGCCCTTGCGCGCCAGCTTGGCGCGGGCGTGTTTCTCGACGTCGTTGGTCTCGGCCGCGAAGCCGATAACCAGCTTCGGGCGCCGGGGTCCGGTGGCCGACAGGGTGGCCAGGATGTCGGGGTTCTCCACGAAGGTCAGGGCGGGCGGGCCGTGCTTGTCCTTCTTCAGCTTGGTCCCGAACACCTCGTCGATGCGCCAGTCGGCGACGGCGGCCACGAACACCCCGACGTCGGCCGGCAGGGCCGCCTCGCAGGCGGCCAGCATGTCGCGCGCGCTCTCGACGTCCACCCGGTCCACGCCCAGGGGCGTCGCCAGCGACACCGGGCCGCTGACCAGGGTGACCCGCGCGCCCAGTTTCGCCAGGGCGCCGGCGATGGCGTAGCCCTGCCGCCCGCTGGAGCGGTTGGTGATGCCGCGCACCGGGTCGATGGCCTCGAAGGTCGGGCCGGCGGTGACCAGGGCGTGCTTGCCGGCCAGGGGCTTGGCGGCGGGCCCTTCGAGCGCGGCCATGATGGCGTCGAAGATCACCGGCGGCTCGGCCAGGCGCCCCGGGCCGAACTCGCCGCAGGCCATGGCGCCCTCGTCGGGGCCGACGAAGGCGACGCCGTCGGCCTTAAGGGTGGCGATATTGCGCTGGGTGGCCGGATGCAGCCACATCCGCACGTTCATGGCGGGCGCCATCAGCACGGGCTTGTCGGTGGCCAGCAGGGTGGTCGAGGCCAAATCCCCGGCCAGGCCGTTGGCCGCCTTGGCGATCAGGTCGGCCGTGGCGGGCGCCACCACGACCAGGTCGGCCGAGCGCGACAGCTCGATGTGGCCCATCTCGGCCTCGTCGGTCAGCGAGAACAGCTCCGAATAGACCTTGTCCTCGGCAAGCGCCGAGAGGGAGAGGGCGGTGACGAATTCCGCGCCCGCCTTTGTCAGGATCGGCCGCACGCCGACGCCGGCCTTGCGCAGCAGGCGCGTCAGCTCCAGCGCCTTGTAGGCGGCCACGCCGCCGCCGACGATCAGAAGAACCCGCTTGTCGCTCACGGTGTGGTCTCCGTCCCGCGCCTCGCCTGGACGGGTAGGTCCTTGGCGCGTCTCCAGGCGCATAGAGCGACGCGGCCGTCAGCGTAAGCCCCCACGAAGAAAATCCTTAACGAGGACTCGACAGGCGTTCTTTTTTCGTTCCTAATCGTTAAAGTAGAAAATAAACCTGGAGATCGAGCATGACGATACGGTGCGCGTCCTGGCTTTCCGCCGTGGCCGTCCTGGGCCTGGCCCTCGGCGTGGCCGCCTGCGACGGCGGGGCCTCGGCGGTGAAGGCGGCCAAGGGCGACCGGATCGCCTCGGCCGAGCCGGCTTCGGATCGTGATCCGCCATCTTACGACGGCGGTGCGGCGCGGTCCGAGCGGCGGGCCGATCCGCGCGACGCGCCCGTGCCCAAGATCGCCGGCAAGCCGATGTGGGCCGCCAACCGCACGCGCACCGCCGAGGAGGCGGCCCAGCGCGGCTTCGAGCGCTTCGGCGACCAGTTCGCCGCCACCGATGTCGACGACTATGTCCGCAAGGTCCACGCCTTCGTCGGCCACCCGCCGGCGGGCGTCCAGACCCTGCAGCGGTCCAATGGCGACACCCTGATCTACGACCCCAAGGGCAATGTCTTCGCGGTGGTCACCAAGACAGGCGCGCCGCGCACCATGTTCAAGCCCGACGACGGTGAAGCCTATTGGACCCAGCAGAAGGCCGGCGGCGGCCGGCGAAGCACCGCCTCGCGGGATCGGGGTTCCAGCAGCAGCGACAGCTAGGCTGCGCCTGAGAAAACCCTCTCCCATAGGGAGAGGGAGGGGCCCGACCACGAAGCGGTTGGGAGGGTGAGGGGGTAAGGAGCCAGTCGGCGTGCCGACAGGGTCTTAAACGAGCCAAGCCCCGACCGCGAAGGCCAGGGTCGCCACCGCCGCGCCCGCCAGGAACCACAGCAGTGGTCGAGTGCGCGTCGTCTCGACCACCGCGACGGCCGGGGCAGGGGGCGCCTCGGCCAGGCGGGCCATGGCCTTCAGCGCCCGCGTCGCCTCCTCGGCGAAGTCGCGGATGCGGGCGGCGGGCGACAGCTCGCGGCCGATCCAGCGGCGCACCACGGGGTCGGCGGCGGCCCAGAGGTCGTGGCTGGGGTCGATGCGGCGGGCCACGCCCTCGACGGTGACCATGGTCTTCTGGAGGAGGACGAGCTCGGGGCGCAGGGCCATGTCGAACAGGGCGGTGATCTCGAACAGCTGGGCCAGCAGCTTGCCCATCGACACGCCCGAGGCGTCGCGGCCGAACACCGGCTCGCCCACCGCCCGCAGGGCCTGGGCGAAGGCGTCGCGGTCCTGGTGGGCGGGCACGTAGCCGGCGTCGAAATGGATCGCGGCCACGCGCGGATAGTCGCGATTGAGGAAGCCGTAGAGGATCTCGGCCAGGTACTTGCGCTCGCCCGGACCCAGGCGCCCCAGTATGCCGTAGTCGACCGCGACGATGGAGGCCGGGGCGCTGACGAACAGGTTGCCCTCGTGCAGGTCGGCGTGGAACAGGCCGTGGTCCAGGGCCTGGGCCAGGAAGCCGCGCGTCACGTTCTCGGCCAGGGTCTTGCGGTCCAGGCCCTCCTGCTTCAGGGCGGCGGGGTCCGACAGGGCCATGCCCGGCGCCCAACCCAGGGTCAGGAAGCGCTTGCCGACCCCGTCCCACACCACGTCCGGCGCGCGCATGTAGGGATCGGCCTTCATGGCCTGGCCCAGCTCGGCGCAGCCGGCGGCCTCGAAGCGCAGGTCCAGTTCCAGGTCCAGGGCCCGGATCACCACCTCGACGAACTCGCGGGGCTTGAGGCGGCGGGCGGCGGGAACCAGGCGTTCGGCCAGGTCTGCGGCCAGCCGCAAGGCGGCGGTGTCGTCGGCCACTTGGCGCTCGACCCCGGGGCGCAGCACCTTCACGGCCACCCGGGTTCCGTCCAGCAGGGTGGCCGAATGGGCCTGGGCCAGGGAGGCGGCCGCGATGGAGGCGTCGAAACTGGCGTAAAGGGTGTCGAGCGGCGCCTGCAGGCCGCGCTCGATCTCGGCCTTGGCCGTCTCCAGCGGGAAGGCCGGCAGGCGGTCCTTCAGGTGCGACAGGTCCTCGGCGAAGTCGGCGCCGAAGATGTCGGCCCGGGTCGACAGGAACTGGCCCATCTTGATGGCGGCCGGTCCCTGGCGCTCCAGCACCCGCGCCAGGCGCTCGCCCGGCCGGCCCTTGCGCGCCGCGCCGCCGGAGAACAGCCGCAGCGCCCGCCCGGCCAGGCGCGCCGACGGCGGCAGCAGGGGCTCGACCTCGCGCGGGATCAGGGCGTCGGCCCGGACCAGGCGCCAACCGACGGCGATCAGGCGCAGACCCGCGGCGACCCGGCTCATGCGGCGGAGGTCTCGGCGGGCGAACGGCGAAGCGGAGTCGCGGTGAAGATCATCGTCCGGCCTGAAAGCCCGCTCCGCGCGCCCGGGTCAAGGCCGCTTTCGCCCGGCGGTCGGCCGAGGGATGCGAAAAGGCTGGCCGGAGGCGCTGCTTCTAGCGGGAAAGGGTTCGCGTCGACCCGTTGCGCACCTAGTGATCAGACTTCTCATCTACCGCCGGAACGGGCGGGACTTAAATAGGCCGATGACTACGTACGCGAGGCCAACGAGGAACCCTAGTGGAATAAAGATCGTGGCGCGAAGACCATCGCCAAGATCAAGGAACTCGCCACCAGCGTTGCAAAGATATACCGCCATGGAGATCATTCCGAAGGCGAACAAGAACCCGCGCATGGTGATCGGGATGAGCACGAAGCCGATGCGAGCGAACCAAGGGTTATTTTGCATTTGGGCAGGAGCGTAGGAACGATGACGGCGAGTGTCTAGACCGACGTCCGCTCTCCACCCGTCACGGTCATTGACGGCGACCCGGCGGGCCCGTCAAGTCGGGCGCATGACGCTACCCAGCCTAATCGGCCCGCTGACCGGCCCGCTGACCGGCCTGCATGACGGCCAATTGAGGGCGATCGCCGTCGGCGAGGGGCGGGCTTTGCTCGGATTGACGCATGTCGACGGGCGGCGCTTCACGTTGGAACTCGATGGCGTGGAGGCCCTCTGCATGGACGGCTTCCGGGAAGGGAACACCATCTCCGAGCTCCAGGTGGCTTCCGGCCCGGACTTCGAAGAGGTCGGCCTGTCGGCAGGCGAGATGCTCGCGAATTTGGAGGCGCTCTTCCTGCGGCCGCACCAATCGGCCGCCGCCGAGTATCACTCGAAGTATGACGCCTTCCGCGACAGGCAGCTGATCAGACTTGAGGCGGGAACAGCCAAGCTGGTTCTGCTCGAACCTGCCTATGGCGCGGATTTCCTGGCCTACTGCGTCTCTGCGAAACTCGTTCCCGACGATGATCGCGCGGAAAGCCAAGCTCGCGACAAGAGCGAAATGCCGATGGTGACCGTCGACTGCGCCGGTGTCGCGAGCGTCGAGGCGTTCTGGCAGCGCTACCTCGACGCTGCTCGACCCGAAAACGGACACCTCTTCGGGCGAAACATGGACGCCTTCTGGGACGCCGTAAGCGGCGGCGGGCCGGGTTGGCCCGGAGAGGTGCAACTGGTCTTTCTCAATTCCGGCGCGCTCAAGGCTTTGCGGCGACCTGGCGGAACGCGTTCCCTCCACGAAATGATGGAAGACATCGCCGCGCGGCCGTTGTCGAATATCGTTATCCGGATGGCCTAGGTCCACGGGCCGTTCGTCCAGGCGTCGAATTCAAACGGAGGCCCCATGGGCAAGGTGCGCGCGGCGGGGTTCGCGGTGTCGATCGACGGTTTCGGGGCCGGCCTCGACCAGAGCCTGGAGCATCCGCTGGGCAAGGGCGGCCAGGCCCTGCACGGCTGGTTCTATCCGACCCGCGCCTTTCGGGCGATGACCGGCCAGGACGGCGGGACCGACGACCGATTCGCCGACGCGGCGATGAAGGGCTTCGGCGCCTTCATCATCGGCCGCAACATGTTCGGCCCGGCCGGCGACGACTGGGGCGGACCCGACTGGAAGGGCTGGTGGGGCGACGATCCGCCCTATCACGCGCCGACCTTCGTCCTGACCCATCACCCCCGCGACCCCATCGTGATGGAGGGCGGCACCACCTTCCATTTCGTCACCGACGGCATCGAGTCCGCCCTGGCCCAGGCCAAGGCCGCGGCGGGCGACCTGGACGTGAAGATCGGCGGCGGCGTCTCTACGGTGCGCCAATATCTGCGGGCGGGCGCCATCGACGAGCTGCACCTGGCCCAGGCGCCGGTCGTCCTGGGGCGCGGCGAGTCCCTGTTCGCGGATCTCGATCTGCCGGGCCTGGGCTACCGGGTGGCCGAGGTGGTCCCGATGGAGCTGGTGACCCACATCGTGCTGACGCGCTGACCGCATGCGGGCTCCCGAGGCATTTCGCACCGAGCGACTGCATCTCCGCCCGGTCGAGCGGGCCGATGCGGCAGACATCTTCCGCTATGCGGGCGAGGCCGCGCCGACGCGGTTCATGACCTTCGAAACCCATCGCGACGTGGGCGAGAGCCTGGCCTTCGCCGAGCGCTGCGAGGCCTGCTGGGCGTCCGGCTCGGCCTTTCCCTGGGCGCTGATCGAAACGGCCTCGGGCAAGCTGGCCGGGGTCCTGGAGCTACGGCTGTCGCCGCCCAAGGCCGATTTCGGCTATGTGCTGGGCGAAGCGTTCTGGGGGCGGGGCCTGGCCAGCGAGGCCGCCCGCGCGGTGGTCGCCTGGACCATCGCCCAGCCCGGGATCTTCCGCGTCTGGGCCACCTGCCATCCCGATAACGCCGCCTCGGCCGCCGTCCTGCGCAAGGCCGGGCTCGTTCACGAGGCGACGCTGGAGAACTGGGAGGCGCGCCCACAGCTGGGCGAGATCGCCGGGCCGAGCTGCTGTTACGCCCTGACCCGGCCCGCGCTTTAGGGGGCGCCGCGCACGAAGTCGCCGACCAGCTTCAGGATCAGATCCGGCTGCTCCCGATGCGGCATGTGGCGCCCGCCCTCCAGGATGACCAGCTCGGCCGGACCGCCCGCCTCGCGGACGATCCGCTGGGGATGGGCCACCGAGCCGTATTCGTCCTGGTCGCCGTGGATCGCCAGGACCGGGGCGCGCAGCCGGCGCAGGTCGGCGTCCAGAGTCCAGTCGGCGAAGGACGGCGCCAGCCAGGTCTCGATCCAGGCGTCCAGCACCCAGCGGGCCTTGTCGCCGTGATAGCGGGCCACGCGCGCGACCTGGTCCTCGGCCTGGAAAGCGATCCTGGCCGCCTGCACGCCCGCCACGGTCCGGTCTTCGCGAAAGGCCTGGGCCGAGATGGCGATCACCCCGTCGGTCGCTTCGGGATAGGCCGCCCCGCAGGCCATGGCCATGCCGCCGCCGACGCTGTGGCCCAGCAGGACCATGCGCGTCACCCCGAAGGCCTCCCGCACATAGGCAAGCCCCGAATGGGCCTCGTCGTGGATGAAATCGGGGTTCAGCCGCCCCGGATGCGGATCGGACCTGCCGAAGCCCAGGCGGTCATAGGCGATGACGGACCGGCCGGTGGCTTCCACCAGGCGTTCGGGCAGGTCGCGCCACTGCTCGACCGAGCCGGTGCTGTCGTGCAGCAGGACGAGCGGCGCGCCGGGGCTGGGTTCGCCTTTGTCCCAGCGACGCGCGAAGAGGCGGCCCCGGGGCGTTTCGATCAGGCGGTCGTGGATCTGCAGGTCGGTCATGGCCGCGCCGTAGCCCGTTGACCCCGGGTCATGTCCAGCCGGTTTCCTAGAGCGCCCAGCCCTGGTGCATGGCCGCCACGCCGCCGGTGAAGTTGGTGATCGTCACCCGCTTGAAGCCGGCGTTTTCCATCATCCCCGCGAAGGTCTTCTGGTCGGGGAAGCGGCGGATGCTCTCGACCAGGTACTGATAGGCGTCGCGGTCCTTGGCCAGCCACTCGCCGAACTGCGGGATCAGCTTGAAGGAATAGGCGTCATAGGCCTTGGACAGGGCCTCGGTCACCGGCTTGGAGAATTCCAGGCAGATGAAGCGGCCGCCGGGCTTCAGCACCCGGCGCGCCTCGCGCAGGGCCGCGTCGATGTCGGTGACGTTGCGGATGCCGAACGAGATCACATAGGCGTCGGCATAGGCGTCGGGCAACGGCAGGCGCTGTGCGTCGCCCACGGTCCAGGTGATCTCGGGCGCGCCGCCCTTCTCGATGCCGGCGGCGATCATCTCGGCGTTGTAGTCGATGATGTGGACGGCGGCGTCCGGGCCGCCCCGGCGTTCCTGGGCCTGACGGGCCATCTTGGCGAAGCGGCGGGCCATGTCGCCGGTGCCGCCGGCGCAGTCGACGATGATCTCGCCCGGCTGCGGGTTCAGGCGCGCGGCGACCGCGTCCTTCCACAGCCGGTGCACCCCGCCGCTCATCACGTCGTTCATCAGGTCGTAGTTCTTGGCGACCCGGTCGAACACCCCGCGCACCAGCCCGGCCTTGGCCGAAGCGTCGACGTCCTTGAATCCGAAGGTGGCGGAGGCCTTGGTCATGTCATCGCTCGAGGTCGGTGGGCGGTTCGTCCGGCTCTTATAACCGTCAGGGTTCGTCCGTCACCGGTTTTGCGCGCGGCGCCCTAGGAACGGCCGCCGGTATGCCCGATATCTGTCGCCCCAAGACAGAGCCGAGGTCTTCCTTGCCCGAACTGCCCGAAGTCGAGACCGTGCGCCGAGGCCTGGAGCCGGTGCTGAGCGGCGCGCGCCTGTCCCGCGTGCGCGCCAACCGGCCCGACCTGCGCTTTCCCCTGCCCGAGGGTTTCGTCCAGCGCCTGACGGGAGCCAGGATCCTGCGGCTGGACCGCCGGGCCAAGTACCTGCTGGCCCCGCTGGATCGCGGCGACACCCTGGTGATGCACCTGGGCATGACCGGAAGGTTCGAGATCGCCGCGCCCTCGTCCGAGCGCGCTGTCCGTCCCGGCGACTTTGCCCGCGAGGTCACGCCCGACGACAAGCACGCCCATGTGGTCTTCGAGACCGAAGACGGCGCCACGGTCACCTATTACGATCCCCGCCGCTTCGGCTTCATGGACCTGATCGCCACCGACCGGGTCGACCGCCACCCGTGGTTCGCGACCATGGGCCCCGAACCGCTGAGCGAGGCCTTCGACGCCAAGACCCTGGTCAAGGCCTTCAACGGCCGCAAGCAGGGCCCCAAGACCCTGCTGCTGGACCAGAAGACCGTGGCGGGCCTGGGCAACATCTATGTCTGCGAAGCCCTGCATCGCGCCCACATCTCGCCGTTCAAGCCGTCGGGCATGATCGCCGGCAAGCGGCTGGGGCCGCTGACCACGGCGATCAAGGACGTGCTGGTCGAGGCGGTCGAGGTGGGCGGCTCGTCCCTCAAGGACTTCGCGGCGGCCGACGGGGCCCTGGGCTATTTCCAGCACCGGTTCCGGGTCTACGACCGCGAGGGCCAGTCCTGCCCGACGCCCGGCTGCAGGGGCGTGATCGGCCGCGAGGTCCAGGCCGGCCGCTCGACCTTCTTCTGTCCGGTCTGCCAGGTCTGAAGGGCCGGGTACGGGACCGGCAAGCTTGACTGTATCAGATTTGTATCAGTCCTCCGGGAAAGCAACCGGAGGAAGTCCCGCCCCGATTGCTCGTCAGGGAAGATCACCCTAAGCGCTCCGGTCCCGGATGTTCCCGGGATTTTGAGGGGGGTTTTTCCTTATGAAGTTCGCTTATCTGGCCGCGACCGCCGCCGTCGCCGCTCTGGCCGTCGCCGCTCCGGCCTCGGCTGAAATCTACGGCGCCGTGAACGCCGGCATCCAGACCCTGAAGTTCGACAGCAGCCTGAACGTGGACGACGCCAAGCTGCCCACGCTGGGCGGCCGCTTCGGCTGGAAGGCCAACAAGTATGTCGGCGTCGAGGGCGACCTGTTCTTCGGTCTGAAGGACGACCGCATCTATGACGCCCCGGCCGTCGACGTGAAGATCGACAGCGCCGCCTTCATCTACGGCGTCGGCTTCCTGCCCGTCGGCGACAAGGTCGACCTGATCGGCCGCGTCGGCTACGGCCACCTGGCCGCCAAGGTCAAGAGCGGCAGTGTGTCGGAAGACACCAACGACGGCGCGATCTCGTACGGCGTCGGTGCGCAATACAAGTTCGACGCCAAGAGCGGCGCGCGCTTCGACTACACGCACTACGACATCAACGACGTGCCGGTCGACGGCTTCACCGTCGCCTACGTCCGCACGTTCTAAGCCTGTCAGGAGGGGCGCGATCCGGCGCCCCTCCGCCCTTTTTCTCGACGAAAGCGCGGCCGCCGACCGGCCTCGTCGCGATTCATCGCTCCAGCGATGGGCGCCTCACGGCGAAGGTTCGCGCCCGGGGCTCGCCAACGGCGTGCGGCCCTCTATAAACAGCGGCGCTCAAGCAGGAGACGCCGATGGCCGAGTACCAGACCCTGATCGTCGAAGCGCCGCAAAGCGCGCCCGGGGTCGCCCTGATCCGCCTGAACCGGCCCGAGGCCCTGAACGCCCTCAATTCGGAACTGCTGAGCGAGCTGGGCCAGGCCCTGGCCGCCGCCCAGGCCGACGACGCGGTGGGCTGTATCGTCATCACCGGCTCGGCCAAGGCCTTCGCGGCCGGCGCCGACGTCAAGGAGATGTCGACCAAGACCTATCCGGAGATGTTCAAGGAGGACTTCTTCGCCGCCGGCGGGCGCGGGGTCGAGAGCATCCGCAAGCCGATCATCGCCGCGGTCGCCGGCTACGCCCTGGGCGGCGGCTGCGAGCTGGCCATGATGTGCGACTTCATCCTGGCCGCCGACACCGCCAAGTTCGGCCAGCCCGAGATCAATCTGGGCGTCACCCCCGGTATCGGCGGCACCCAGCGCCTGACCCGCCTGATCGGCAAGTCCAAGGCCATGGACATGATCCTGACCGGCCGGATGATGGGCGCCGAGGAGGCCGAGCGCGCGGGCCTGGCCTCGCGGATCTTCCCGGCTGACATGCTGGAGTCCGAGACCCTGGCCATCGCCGCCAAGATCGCCGCCCAGTCGCCCCTGGCCGTGGCCATGAACAAGGACATGGTCAACGCCGCCTACGAGACGACCCTCAGCATGGGGCTGGTCTACGAGCGGCGCCTGTTCCACTCGCTGTTCGCCTTCGATGACCAGAAGGAGGGCATGGGGGCCTTCGTCGAGAAGCGCAAACCGGCGTTCAAGGGGACGTGAAGGTAGGCTCGTACCCGGGCGCCAGATTCCGGTCGCGGATGCATTGACCCGGAAACCACCTTCCCGTATATCCGCGCGCTCTTGATTTCTCCTGCTTCGCGGCTGCCCGCGCGGCTGTCCGTCTGAAGGTCCAAACCATGGCCAATAATCCCGGCGCCAAGAAAGCGATCCGCAAGATCGCTCGTCGCACCGAAGTGAACTCCGCTCGCCGTTCGCGCGTGCGCACCTTCCTGCGCAAGTTCGAAGACGCGATCTCGGCCGGCGACGTCGCCGTCGCCAAGGCCGCTTTCGTCGAAGCGCAGTCGGAACTGATGCGCGCCGTCTCCAAGGGCGTCGTCCACCCCAACACCGGCTCGCGCAAGGTCTCGCGCCTGGCCGCCCGCCTGAAGAAGCTTGATCAGGCCGCCGCCTAATCCAGTTTCTCGCCGAACGTCGTTCGTTCAGCGAATTCAAAGACTTAGAGAAGCCGATCGAGGAAACTCGGTCGGCTTTTTCTATTGCCTTCCTGCAAACTCCTGATTGTCCTTCGGGACAATTCGCGTGTGATTATCGGGAGGGGAATTTGCATTCCCTTGGCGGGCGAGGACGTCCGTCGAGTCAACAGAAATATCCGGGGTCGGACGCAAGTTTTCCGTTTGACCGGCAGGGTCCGCTGGCTAGTTTAAAGGTCTCAGCGACCTTCCAGTCCATGGAAAAACGAGTGGCGGCGGCGGAACCCTATGTTCCCCGATCGAACCCCTGTGTCTGTTGGACGGAGGCTCTGGGACGCGGTCGTGCGCCATGGGGGGCGGCGATCGGGATGACACGACATGTACGCGAGGCGGTGACCGATGACGATCAAGGGCGGGGTAGTGAGCCAGGAGTTTTCGGCTGTGTATTCGACGGTCGCCGGCGAACCCGCGAGCGCCGTCTGGGGCAAGGTGTGCGTGGTGCTGAAGCGCGAGCTGGGCGACGCCGCCTTCGGCTCGTGGCTGGCCCCGGCCGCCCTGCGTGACGGCGCGGCCGGCGACGTGGTCCTGGTGACTCCGACGGGCATCGCCCGTGACTGGATCCGTCGCAGCGCGTGGCGTCGCATCAGCGAGCTGTGGGCCGCCAACGACACCAGCGCCCGCCGTCTGGACCTGAAGTCGCGCATCGAGTTCGAGGCCGCCAACGGTCCGATGGGCGCGCACGACGCCAAGGTCGAGCCGATCGAGATCGTCCTGCCCGTCTCCAGCGACGTTCCCGCCCTGGCGCCCGCCGCGACGGCCGGCGCCAAGCCTTCGCCTGTTCAAGGCCTGCAGGAACGCTTCACGTTCGACACCTTCGTGCCGGGCCCCGCCAACGAATTCGCCCACGCCGTGGCGCGCCGGGTGGCCAGCTGGGCCGACGGCCACTTCAATCCGGTGCTGTTCCACGGCCCCTACGGCTTCGGCAAGACCCACCTGCTCAACGCCCTGGCCTGGGAGGCCATGCGCCAGGCCCCAACCAAGCGCGTGGTCTATCTGACCGCCGAGCGCTTCCTGTCGACCTTCGTCCGCGCGGTGATGGATCGCCAGACCGCCGCCTTCAAGGAAGAGCTGCGCGGCGCCGACCTGCTGATCATCGACGACGTGCACTTCATCGCCGGCAAGCAGTCCAGCCAGGAAGAGCTGTTCCACACCCTGACCGCCCTGGTCGAGGACGGCCGCCGGGTGGTGTTCTCCTCGGACCGCGCGCCTGCGGCCATGACCGAGATGGACGCGCGCCTGCGCTCGCACCTGCAGGCGGGCCTGGTCTGCGGCCTGGAGCCGGCCGACCGCGCCCTGCGCATCGGCATCCTGGAGCGCAAGCTGCAGGCCCTGTCGCGCCAGCACGGCTTTGACCCGACCATGCGTCCCGAAGTGATGAACTTCCTGGCCGACCGTTTCACCGACAGCGTCCGCGAGCTGGAAGGCGCGCTGAACACCCTGTCGGCCCGGGCCGGCGAAGGCGTCTCGCGCCTGACCCTGGACGAGGTGCAGGCCATCCTGCGTCCGCACCTGCGGGCCGGCGAGAAGCGCATCACCATCGACGACATCCAGAAGGCCACGGCCGAGCACTACGGCATGAAACAGGCCGACCTGCTCAGCGAGCGCCGCAACCGCGCCATCGCCCGTCCGCGCCAAGCGGCCATGTGGCTGGCCAAGCAGCTGACCACCCGTTCGCTGCCCGACATCGGCCGGCGCTTCGGCGGCCGCGACCACACCACCGTCCTGCACGCCGTGCGCCGCATCGAAGCCCTGCGCGCCGAGGACCCGGCCCTGAGCCAGGACCTGGAGACCATCACCCGCAAGCTGCGCGGCTGAGGGTTTTAGACCTTCCGGATACGACAAAGGGCCGTCCCATCGGGGCGGCCCTTTTTCTTTGTGCGCCACAGGGAGAGCGGGCCTGACCGCCCTCCCCAAGCTGATCCCCTTAGAGATCCAGCCGATCGGCGTTCATCACCTTGGTCCACGCCGCCGCGAAGTCCGTGGCGAACTTCTGCTTGGCGTCCCCGCTGCCATAGACCTCGGCGAAGGCCCGAAGCTCTGCGTGGGAGCCGAAGATCAGGTCCACGCGCGTGGCCGTCCAGCGCGCCTGGCTGGCCTTGCGGTCCTGGCCGGCGAAGGCGTTGGCCGCCGTGGGAGCCCAGGTGGTGCCCATGTCCAGCAGGTTGACGAAGAAGTCGTTGGTCAGCACGCCCGGGCGGTCGGTGAAGACCCCGGCCCTGGAAGCGCCGGTATTGGCCCCCAGGACGCGCAGGCCGCCGACCAGCACCGTCAGCTCCGGCCCGGACAGGCCCAGGAGCTGGGCCCGGTCGACCAGGGCCTCTTCCGGGGCCATGAACTGGGTGCCGCCGTTGCGGTAGTTGCGGAAGCCGTCCGACAGCGGCTCCAGGGCGTCAAAGGAGTCGGCGTCGGTCTGCTCGGCCGAGGCGTCCATGCGGCCCGGCGAGAAGACGATCTCGACCGGGTTTCCGGCGTCCTGGGCGGCCTTCTCGACCGCCGCGTCGCCGGCCAGCACGATCAGGTCGGCCAGGGAGA
Organism: Caulobacter sp. GW821-FHT09B08; assembly: GCF_059418225.1. NCBI lineage: Bacteria > Pseudomonadati > Pseudomonadota > Alphaproteobacteria > Caulobacterales > Caulobacteraceae > Caulobacter > Caulobacter sp. GW821-FHT09B08. The sequence continues at coordinate 1,283,194 of NZ_JBWKPL010000001.1, forward strand.
TCTTCTTGCCGCCGGCGGCGAAGCCGTTGAACTCGCCCTGGATCTTCTCGAGGATCGACAGAACCTTGGCCAGGACGGGCGGGTCGTTGACCGGCCAGTCCTTCTGCGGCGCCAGGCGGACGCGCGCGCCGTTGGCGCCGCCGCGCTTGTCGGACTTGCGCCAGGTCGAGGCCGAGGCCCAGGCCGTCGAGACCAGCTCCGAAACCGACAGGCCCGAGGCCAGAACCTTGTCCTTCAGGGCCTTGATGTCGGCGGCGTCGACCAGCGGGTGGTCCACCGGCGGGATCGGGTCCTGCCAGATCAGCTCTTCCTTGGGGACCAGCGGGCCCAGATAGCGGCCGATCGGTCCCATGTCGCGGTGGGTCAGCTTGAACCAGGCGCGAGCGAAGGCGTCGGCGAACTGGTCGGGGTTCTCGTGGAAGCGGCGCGAGATCTTTTCGTAGTCGGGGTCGAACCGCAGGGCCAGGTCCGAGGTCAGCATGCGCGGGCGCTGCGTCTTGGACGGATCGAAGGCGTTCGGGATGTCGGACGGCGCGTCCTTGGCTTCCCATTGGCGGGCGCCGCCGGGGCTCTTGGTCAGCTCGTACTCGAAGTTGAAGAGGTTATCGAAGAAGTGGTTGCTCCAGCGCGTGGGCGTCTGGGTCCAGGTGACTTCCAGTCCGGACGTGATCGCGTCGGCGCCCAGGCCCGTGCCGTGCTTGCTGCGCCAGCCCAGACCGCCGTGCTCGATCTCGCCGCCTTCCGGCTCGGGCCCGACGAACGAGGGGTCGCCCGCCCCGTGGGTCTTGCCGAAGGTGTGGCCGCCGGCGATCAGAGCGACGGTCTCCTCGTCGTTCATGGCCATGCGGGCGAAGGTGTCGCGGATGTCGCGGGCCGAGGCCAGCGGGTCGGGGTTGCCGTTAGGACCTTCGGGATTGACGTAGATCAGGCCCATCTGCACCGCGCCCAGGGCCGGATGCAGCTGGCGCTCGCCGCTATAGCGCTCGTCGCCCAGCCACGAGCCTTCGGGACCCCAATACAGCTCCTCGGGCTCCCACTGGTCGGCGCGGCCGCCGCCGAAGCCGAAGGTCTTGAAGCCCATGGACTCCAGGGCCGCGTTGCCGACCAGCACATAGAGGTCGGCCCACGACAGCTTGGCGCCGTACTTCTGCTTGATCGGCCACAGCAGGCGGCGGGCCTTGTCGAGATTGGCGTTGTCGGGCCAGCTGTTGAGCGGCGCGAACCGCTGCTGGCCGCCGCCCGCCCCGCCCCGGCCGTCGCTGATGCGATAGGTGCCGGCGCTGTGCCAGGCCAGGCGGATGAAGAGGCCGCCATAGTGACCGAAATCGGCGGGCCACCAGTCCTGGCTGTCGGTCATCAGCGCCTTCAGGTCGGCGATGACCGCGTCCAGGTCCAGGGTCTTGAACGCCTCGGCATAGTCGAACGCCTCGCCCAGGGGATTGGAGCGCGGGTTATGCTGGTTGAGACCGTCCAGGCGCAGATTCTGCGGCCACCAGTCCCGATTGCCCCTGCGACCATGCCCGACCGGGCACTGGCCTTGAGCGGCGTCTTCGACCTTCGCGTCCATGGTTTCCTCCACAAGGGGTTTATGTGTTTCCGCGCCCCGACGCCCTAATCACTCCCCCTCATCTGGCCCTTGGTAAAATCAATTGTTCCTATCACTTTGATAGAGCCAGCCACTGGACGATCCGTCCACGCACGGCTCTTGGCGCCCTAGGCGGGTCGCGCCCGGCGCAGGGTGATGTTCAGTCGCCCGCCGCCCGGCACCAGGTCCGACGAGCCGGCCAGGATGCGGTCCACCCCGTGGAAGGCCAGCCGCGCGGGGCCCGACAGCCGGCAGACGTCGCCGGACGACAGCTTCAGCGACCGGGTCGGGTCCTTGCGCGCCGTTCCGCCGATCCGGAACACCGCCGTGTCGCCCAGCGAGATCGACAGCACCGGAAAGCGCGGATCGGCCTCGTCGCGGTCCTGGTGCAGGCCCATGCGGGCGTCGTCCCGATAGAGATTGACCAGGGCGCTGTCGGGCGGCGTTTCCGGGTCGCCCAGCGCCGCCCACAGATCGAGCAGGGCCTGGGGCATGGCGGGCCAGGGCCGGCCCGTGCCCGGATGGCGCTGGGCATAGCGATAGCCGGCCTTGTCGCTGGTCCAGCCCAGGGGGCCGAAGCTGGTCATGGCCACGCTCATGGCCTTGCCGTAGGCGGTTTCGTAGCGGGCCGGCGGGGCGTTCTCGAACGCCGCCATCACCGCTCGAACGAGGTCGTGCCGCGCTTCCGGGCCCAGCAGGCCGGGCCATAGGTCGAAACCGGGCAAGACGCTGATCGGTTTAATCATTACCGATATTTAATGGGTCAGACGCTGCGGGACAGTGTTGTTTTGCGCCGCCGGCATCGCTGCCGAACAAATCTTTCAAGCCAGGGGCGTTCATGCGTCGACTTCTCTCCTCCGCGGCCGCCGCCGTGCTCGTCCTTGCCGCCGGTTCGGCGATGGCCGCGACCCCCGCCGCCCCCAAGACCGGTGGGGCTCCCATCACCGCCGCCAACGTGACGACCCAGCTGCCGCGCGGCGTGGTCCCGACCCATTACGCCCTGGCCTTCACGCCCGACGCCGAGAAGCTGACCTTCACCGCCTCGGTGAAGATCGACGTCAACGTGGCCAAGCCGACCAACACCATCACCCTCCAGGCCGCCGACCTGACCTTCGCCAAGGCCGAGCTGGCCGGCGTCGGTCCCGCCAAGATCACGGTCGACGCCGAGGCCCAGACCGCCACCTTCACCTTCGACAAGCCCGTCAGCGCCGGCGCCCACGTGCTGTCGATCGACTATAGCGGCAAGATCTACAAGCAGGCCGCCGGCCTGTTCGCCCTGGACTACGACACCGAGCAGGGCAAGAAGCGCGCCCTCTACACCCAGTTCGAGAACAGCGACGCCCGCCGCTTCATCCCCTCGTGGGACGAGCCGTTCTTCAAGGCCACCTACGACGTCCAGGTGACGGTCCCGACCGGCCAGATGGCCATCGGCAACATGCCGATCAGCAAGACCGAGGATCTGGGCGGCGGCAAGTCCAAGGTGACCTTCGCCACCTCGCCCAAGATGTCGACCTATCTGCTGTTCTTCGGCCTGGGCGACTTCGACCGCGCCACCGCCAAGGTCGGCAATGTCGAGATGGGCGTCATCACCAAGAAGGGCGACCTGTCCAAGGCCGACTTCGCCCTGAAGTCGGCGGGTCCGATCCTGGAGTGGTACAACGACTATTTCGGCGCGCCCTACCCGCTGCCGAAGCTGGACCACATCGCCGCCCCCGGCCAGAGCCAGTTCTTCAGCGCCATGGAGAACTGGGGCGCGATCTTCTACTTCGAGTACGCCCTGCTGGAAGATCCGGCGATCTCCACCCAGAACGACCGCGAGAACATCTACACCACAGTGGCTCACGAAATGGCCCACCAGTGGTTCGGCGACCTGGTCACCATGCAGTGGTGGGACGACCTGTGGCTGAACGAAGGCTTCGCCTCGTGGATGGAAGGCCGCGCCACCGAGCACTTCCACCCCGAGTGGAACGCCCACCTGGCCGCGATCGGCGGGCGTGAATACGCCATGGGCCTGGACTCGCTGGCCACCACCCACCCGGTCGTCCAGCACGTCGAGACCGTCGATCAGGCCAGCCAGGCCTTCGACGCCATCACCTACCAGAAGGGCGAGGCGGTCATCCGCATGCTTGAGGCCTATGTCGGCGCCGACGCCTGGCGGGCCGGCGTGCGCAGCTACATCAAGGCCCACGCCCACGGCAACACCCAGACCGACGACCTGTGGACCGAGGTCGAGAAGGCCGCCGGCAAGCCGATCACAGCCATCGCCCACGACTTCACCCTGCAGCCGGGCATCCCGTTGCTCACCGTCGACACCGGCGCCTGCGCGGCCGGCAAGACGTCCGTCACCCTGACCCAGGGCGAGTTCAGCCGCGACAAGCCGGAAAAGACCCCCCTGGCCTGGCGCGTGCCGGTCTCGGCCCAGGTGGCCGGCTCCAGCACCGTGGCCAAGACCCTGGTCACCGGCGGCAAGGGCTCGCTCAGCGTCGACGGCTGCGGCCCGGTGATCGTCAACGCCGGCCAGTCGGGCTACTTCCGCACCCTCTACACGCCCAAGGCCTTCGCCGGCGTGGCGGCCAGCTTCGCCAAGCTGCCGGCCATCGACCAACTGGGCGTGATCTCCGACGCCTGGGCCCTGGGCCTGAACGGCCAGCAGGCCGTCACCGACGCCCTGGACCTGGCCATGGCCACCCCGCTGGACGCCGACCCGCAGGTCTGGGGCCGCGTCGCGGGCATTCTGTCCAGCGTCAACGGCATGTACGAGAGCGCCCCGGCCGATCGTCCCGCCTTCCGCAAGCTGGCCATCGCCCGCCTGTCGCCGGTGTTCGACAAGGTCGGCTGGACGGCCAAGCCGGGCGAGGCCGCGCCGGTCGCCACCCTGCGCACCACCCTGATCAACACCCTGGGCGCCCTGGGCGACCCGGCCGTGACCGCCGAGGCCAAGCGCCGCTACGCCGCCGACAAGACCGACCCGACGGCCGTGCCCGGTCCGCTGCGCAAGGCGATCATCGCCACCGTGGCCCGCAACGCCGACGCGGCCACCTGGGACTCGCTGCACGAACGCGCCAAGGCCGAGAAGACCCCGCTGATCCGCGACCAGCTGTACGCCCAGCTGGCCTCGGCCGAGGACGAGACCCTGTCGGCCAAGGCCCTGGCCCTGGCCCTGACCGACGAGCCGGGCGAGACCCTGTCGGCCAACATGATCTCGCGGGTCGCCAACCTGCACCCCGACCAGGCCTTCGACTTCGCCGTCGCCCACAAGGACGCGGTGAACGGCAAGGTCGACGCGGCCTCTTCGACCAAGTTCATCCCGGGCCTGGCCTCGGGTTCGGCCGATCCGGCCATGGTGGAGAAGGTCCGCGCCTACGGCGTGGCCAACCTGCCGGAGGGCTCGCGCGGCGAGGTCGAGAAGTCGGTCGCGGCCATCAACACGCGGATCAAGGCCCGCAAGGCCGCCCTGCCGCAGATCACCGCCTGGGTCGCCAAGAAGGGCGGCTGAGCGGGTTCATCGAACGCGAGGTGAGGCTTTGAGGCCTCTTTCGCCGCCTAACTGACTCAAGGGCCGCGCTTTTTCAGGCGCGGCCCTTTTCGTCGCAGGGCGCGATTCCCCTTCATTCCCTGCGGGATTGGCCTTGCAGGCTGACACCTATCCCCCATATCGGCTTCGAAGCGGGGTTGACGGGCTCGTCAACTTCGATTGAACGAACGCTTTCCGTGCTGACGTCGTTTGGTAGACGCCGTCCGCGCGGTAAGGATTTGGATCAACCGTTAGAACGCGACCAGACGGGGACGGCTCGAGAAAAACCGGGGCGCTTGTCTTAAGGCCCTTGTCACCGCCGTCCGCCATTCAGGAGCTACAGGTCTCACACATGAGCAAGATTATCGGTATCGACCTTGGCACCACGAACTCGTGCGTTGCCATCATGGACGGCAAGACCCCCAAGGTGATCGAGAACGCCGAGGGCGCTCGCACCACCCCGTCGGTGGTCGGCTTCCTCGAGGACGGCGAGCGCCTCGTCGGCCAGCCCGCCAAGCGCCAGGCCGTCACCAACCCGACCAACACCCTTTTCGCGATCAAGCGCCTGATTGGCCGCAACGCGAATGACCCGGTCGTGGAAAAAGACAAGGGCATGGTGCCCTACGAGATCGTCAAGGGTCCGACGGGCGACGCCTGGGTCAAGGCCCACGGCAAGGACTACAGCCCGCAGGAAGTCTCGGCCTTCATCCTGCAGAAGATGAAGGAAGCCGCCGAAACCCACCTGGGCGAGCCGGTGACCAAGGCGGTCATCACCGTTCCGGCCTATTTCAACGACGCCCAGCGTCAGGCCACCAAGGACGCCGGCAAGATCGCCGGCCTTGAGGTTCTGCGCATCATCAACGAGCCGACCGCGGCGGCCCTGGCTTACGGTCTGGAAAAGAACGACGGCAAGAAGATCGCCGTTTACGACCTGGGCGGCGGCACCTTCGACGTCTCGATCCTGGAGATCGGCGACGGCGTCTTCGAAGTGAAGTCGACCAACGGCGACACCTTCCTGGGCGGCGAGGACTTCGACCTGCGCGTCGTCGACTACCTGGCCGACGAGTTCAAGAAGGAGCAGGGCGTCGACCTGCGCAAGGACAAGCTGGCCCTCCAGCGCCTGCGCGAAGAGGCTGAAAAGGCCAAGAAGGAGCTGTCCTCGACGGCTCAGTACGAGGTCAACCTGCCGTTCATCAGCATGAACGCCTCGGGTCCGCTGCACCTGAACATCAAGCTGTCGCGCTCCAAGCTGGAAGCCCTGGTCGAGGACCTGATCGCCCGCACCATCGGTCCGTGCGAGCAGGCCCTGAAGGACGCCGGCCTGAAGAAGAGCGACATCGACGAAGTCATCCTGGTGGGCGGCATGAGCCGCATGCCCAAGGTGCAGCAGGCGGTGCAGGACTTCTTCGGCCGCGAGCCCCACAAGGGCGTGAACCCCGATGAAGTCGTGGCCCTGGGCGCCGCCGTCCAGGCCGGCGTGCTGCAAGGCGACGTCAAGGACGTGCTGCTGCTGGACGTGACCCCTCTGACCCTGGGCATCGAGACCCTGGGCGGCGTGTTCACCCCGCTGATCGAGCGCAACACCACCATCCCGACCAAGCGCTCGCAGACCTTCTCGACCGCCGACGACAACCAGTCGGCCGTGACGATCCGCGCCTTCCAGGGCGAGCGTCCGATGGCCGTCGACAACAAGTTCCTGGGTCAGTTCGACCTGCAGGGCATTCCGCCGGCGCCGCGCGGCGTGCCGCAGATCGAGGTCACCTTCGACATCGACGCCAACGGCATCGTCAACGTCCACGCCAAGGACAAGGCGACCAACAAGGAGCACTCGATCCGCATCCAGGCCAACGGCGGCCTCTCGGACGCGGACATCGAGCGCATGGTCAAGGAAGCCGAGGCCAACAAGGCTTCGGACGAGAAGAAGAAGGCGCTGGTCGAGGCCAAGAACCAGGGCGAGGCCATCGTGCACTCGACCGAGAAGGCCCTGGCCGAGCACGGCGACAAGGTCGGCGCGGCCGAGAAGACCGCGATCGAGACCGGCCTGACCGACCTGAAGTCGGCGCTGGAAGGCGAGGACGTCGAGGCCATCCAGGCCAAGACCCAGGCCCTGATCCAGGCGTCGATGAAGCTGGGCGAGGCGATGTACAACGCCCAGCAAGGCGCTGAAGGCGGCGACGAGGCCGCCGCCGATGACGGTGTCGTCGACGCCGAATTCGAAGAAGTCGACGACTCCAAGCCGTCGGCGTGACCATGGGTCGCGGGGCGGACGGCATGACTTCGGTTCTTTCCGCCCCCACCTTCCGGGACAAGGCTCCCGCCCGCCGCTTGCGGTCGGGCGGGAGTCCTCCCACCTCCTCTTCCAACATGACCAGTGATCGACCCTGACGATGCGCGACTATTACGAAGTCCTGGGCGTGGCCCGTGGCTGCGATGACGCCGCCCTCAAGGCCGCCTTTCGCAAGATGGCGATGGAGCACCACCCCGACCGCAACGGCGGGTGCGAGAACGCTTCCTCGCGGTTCAAGGAAGTCAACGAAGCCTATTCGGTGCTGTCGGACGCCCAGAAGCGCGCCGCCTACGACCGCTACGGCCATGCCGGGGTGAACGGTCCGCAGGGCGGACCGGGCGGCTTCGGCGGCGCCGACGCCAGCGACATCTTCAACGACGTCTTCGGCGATGTGTTCGGCGAGATGTTCGGCGGCGGCCGCCGCCAGTCGAACGGTCCCCAGCGCGGCCAGGACCTGCGCTACGATCTGGAGATCACCCTCGAGCAGGCCTATGCGGGCGCCGAGGTCGAGATCAAGGTTCCCGCCGCCATCACCTGCGAGGTCTGCGACGGTTCGGGCGCCAAGCCCGGCACCAGCCCGACGGTCTGCGGCACCTGCGGCGGCGCCGGCCGCGTGCGGGCCACCCAAGGCTTTTTCGCCGTCGAGCGCGCCTGCCCGCGCTGCTCCGGTTCAGGCCGTCTGGTTCTGGACCCCTGCCAGGCCTGTCACGGCCACGGCCAGGTGCGCAAGGAGCGCATCCTGTCGGTGCGCATCCCGGCCGGCGTCGACGACGGCGCCCGGATCCGCCTGGCGGGCGAAGGCGACGCGGGCGTGCGCGGCGGTCCGCGCGGCGACCTCTACCTCTTCCTGTCGGTGATCCCGCACGAGCTGTTCGAGCGCGACGGGTTGGACCTGCTGTGCACCGTGCCGGTGCCCATGACCGTGGCCGCCCTGGGCGGCGAGATCGAGGCCCCCTGCCTGCTGGGCGGCGAGAACTGCGACGGCTCCAACCGCCAGACCGTCAAGGTCCCGGAAGGCGCCCAGACCGGCAAGACCGTCCGCCTCAAGGGCCGCGGCATGCCCTCCCTGCGCAGCCGCCAACGCGGCGACCTGGTGGTCGAGCTGTTCGTGGAAACCCCCACCCACCTGTCGGCCCGCCAGAAGGAGCTCCTCCAGGAACTGGCCGGCCTGTGCGGCGAGAAACAGAACCCCAAGTCCGCCAACTTCGTCGGCAAGGCCAAGCGCTTCTGGGAAGAAGTGACGGGCAGCTAGGGTTGGTCTTTCGGGAGCGGCGTCACGGCGGCGGTCAGCTGTAGGAATTCCTCGACGTGCTCGGCCTCGGCGGCCACGTCTTCCGCGGCGCGTCGGGCTGTGTCGAATGTCTCGAAGCGCTCATGGGCCACCCGCTTGGCCTCGTCGGCGGCAATTCGGCCGGCGCCGTCCAGTACGTCGCGATCGTTGAATTCGAGAAAGGCGTCCAGTCGCGCGGCCCACTCCGCCACGGTCATCGCTTTCCGGCGCCGGGCCTGATCCTCGGCGAAATCCAGGAACATCGTCACGATGCGGTTGAGGTCGCTCACTTCGTCGGTGCTCAGATAATTCTTGGCGGTGTCGACGTCGCCCTTGCGAACCTTGCCGCCTTTCCAGCTTTGCAGGCCCATGTTCGGCGCCCCCGCGTCGGCGCGGGCCACGATCAGTTCGCCGGCGGTCTTGCCGGTGACGGCATGCAACATCTTGTTCTGAACGGTGGCGAAGAACAGCCGTGCGGTTTCCGAGCGTCCGTCGTAGTCGGCGGCGGTGGCGTAGACGTCGCGAACCTTCTGGTAGAACCGCTTTTCCGAAGCTCGGATGTCGCGGATCTTCTCCAGCAGTTCATCGAAATAGTCGAAGGGGGTTGGGTCGCGCAGGCGCTGGTCGTCGAGCACGAAGCCCTTGATCAGATACTCTTGCAGACGTGTCGTCGCCCACTGCCGGAACTGAACGCCCCGCGCTGATCGCACTCGATAGCCAACGGCCAGGATGGCTTCAAGGCGATAGAGCGTCGTCTGATACCGCTTGCCATCTGCGGCAGTTAGTAAGTCTTGCTTACATACTGCCGCCTCGACGCACTCGCCTGATCCAAAGATGGCTGTGAGGTGTTGTGTGATGTTGGGGCGCGTAGTTTGGAACAGGTCCGCCATCTGCGCTTGGGTTACCCAAACCGTGCCGTCCGACGCCCGTAGCTGGACGCGCGCCAGGCCATCTTCGGTGTTGTAGAGAACGATCTCGCCGTCGCTCATGCCGTCCTCAAGTCTGATTGTCAGATCTAGTACAAATCAGGAACACACCTATCCCATCTTCGATCGTGATCGGCAAACTCTAAGTCCGAGATGGGGCGGCGAAGGTTGTGGTTGGGGTCCAGGCGGTATCCGAACACCGCCCGCTTCGCATATTTAGCGGGTTTCCATGGGATCGATCCCCAGGGCTTGTGGATATCCGTTGCCGAAGTCTTAACGGCGCGGCCGAGGCCCTGTAGGCTCTTCGAGCCATGAACGCCCCTGCCCCTACCGTCACCCAGACCTATGACGCCACCGGCGCGACGCCGGTGATGCAGCAGTTCTTCGAGATGAAGGCGCGTCAGCCCGACGCGCTGATCTTCTTTCGGATGGGCGACTTCTACGAGCTGTTCTTCGACGACGCCTATAAGGCGGCCGCCGCTCTGGGCATCAGCCAGACCTTCCGGGGCACGCACGCCGGCCAGCCGATCCCGATGGCCGGGGTGCCGCAGCACGCGGCCGAGGCCTATCTCTCCAAGCTGATCCGCATGGGCTTCAAGGTCGCCGTCTGCGAGCAGATGGAAGACCCGGCCGAGGCCAAGAAGCGCGGCTCCAAGTCTGTGGTCCGCCGCGACATCGTCCGCGTGGTCACGCCCGGCACCCTGACCGAGGACGGCCTGCTGGACGCGCGCGGCGCCAACCGCCTGGCCGCCGTGGCCGTGCGGGCCGGCCAGGCGGCCGTGGCGGCCGTGGAGCTGTCGACCGGCGAGGTGGAGTGCTTCCTGGTGGCCAAGGACGCTGTGGCCGCGATCCTGGCGGCCCTGGCCCCGTCGGAGACCCTGGTCGCCGACCGCCTGCTGTCGGACGACTACCTTGCCCAGACCCTGAAGATCTGCGGCGGCCTGATCCAGCCCATGCCCTCGGCCCTGTCCGAGCCCCAGGCGTCGGAGACCCGTGTCAAGCGCCTCTACGGCGTCGACACCCTGGACGGGTTCGGCGGTCTTTCCAGCGCCGAGATCGGGGCTCTCGGCCTGATCGCCGCCCATTTGGAGATGACCCAGGCCGGCAAGCTGCCCGCCCTGCGCGCCCCGCGCCGCGCGGCCGAGGCCGACGTCATGGCCATCGACCCGGCCACGCGTGGCAGTCTCGAGATCGACCGCACCCAGGGCGGCGACCGCAACGGCTCGCTGCTGGCCGCCATCGACCGCACGGTGACCGCCGGCGGCGCGCGCCTGCTTGCCTCGCGCCTGGCCCGGCCCCTGCTGGACCCGGCCGCCATCGACGCGCGCCTGGACGCGGTGGAGTGGTTCGTCGACCAGCGGATGCTGCGCGAACGCCTGCGCGAGGTGCTGAAGGGCGCCGGCGACATGGCCCGCGCCCTCTCGCGCCTGGCCCTGGGCCGGGGCGGCCCGCGCGATCTGGGCTGCATCAAGGACGGGCTGAAGACCGGCGAGAAGCTGGCCGGCATGGTCGGCGGCTCGGGTGACCCGCTGTCGCCGCCGCCCGCCGAGCTGGAAACAGCGCTGAAGGCCCTGACCCCCTCGCTGCAAGAAGGCCTGTCGCGTCTGCTGGCCCAGCTTGAGACGGGCCTGGGCCCCGACCTGCCGGCCCTGGCCCGCGACGGCGGCTTCGTGGCCGCCGGGGTGCGTCCCGAGCTGGACCAGGCCCGAGCCCTGCGCGACGACAGCCGCCGGGTGGTGGCCGCGCTCGAAGCGCGTCTGGTCCAGGAAAGTGGCGTGCCGCTGAAGATCCGCCACAACGGCGTGCTCGGCTATTTCGTCGAGGCCACGGCCGGCAAGGCCGACCCGCTGTTCCAGCCGCCGCTGAACGCGACCTTCATCCATCGCCAGACGCTTGCGAACCAAGTGCGGTTCACCACCGTCGAACTGGCCGACCTGGACGCCCGCATCGCCCAGGCCGCCGAGCGGGCCCTGGCCATGGAAGTGGCCGCCTTCGAGGACTGGCGCGCCGAGGCCGTCGCGTTGGCCGAGCCGATCCAGCTGGCCGCCGAGGCCCTGGCTCGCCTCGACGTCGCCTCCGCCCTGGCCGAATGGGCGGAGGACGCCGGCGCGGTGCGCCCCACCGTCGACCGCTCGCTGGCCTTCGAGGCCAAGGCCGCCCGCCACCCGGTGGTCGAGGCCGCCGTCAAGCGCGCGGGCGACCCCTACACCCCCAACGACTGCCGCCTGGACGCGGCCGGCGAGGCGGGGGCGCGCCTGTCCATCGTCACCGGCCCGAACATGGCCGGTAAGTCGACCTTCCTGCGCCAGAACGCCTTGCTGGCCATCCTGGCCCAGTCGGGCTGCTACGTGCCGGCCAAGAGCTTCCGGCTGGGCGTGGTCGACCGCCTGTTCAGCCGCGTCGGGGCCGGCGACGACCTGGCCCGGGGCCGTTCGACCTTCATGATGGAGATGGTCGAGACCGCCGCCATCCTGACCCAGGCCAGCCCGCGCAGCCTGGTGATCCTGGACGAGATCGGCCGGGGCACGGCCACCTACGATGGCCTGGCCATCGCCTGGGCGTGCGCCGAGGCCCTGCACGACGTCAACCGCTGCCGGGCTCTCTTCGCCACCCACTATCACGAGCTGGCCACGCTGGAGACGCGGATGGCCCACGTCTCCAACCTCAGCTTGCGCGCCAAGGAGTGGAACGGCGACCTGGTCTTCCTGCACGAAGCCGCCGCCGGTCCGGCCGACCGTTCCTACGGCGTCCAGGTGGCCAAGCTGGCCGGGGTGCCGCCCCAGGTCGTGGCCCGCGCCAAGGAGGTGCTGGACCGCCTGGAGAGCAAGACCGAATCACCGGCCAAGCTGGACGAGCTGCCCCTGTTCGCCGCCTCGGCTCCAGTCGCGGCGCCTGTTCAAGCGGCGCCCAGCCGTACGGATGCGGCCCTGGCCGACCTCGACGTCGACGGCATGAGCCCGCGCGAGGCGCTGGACGCGCTTTACCGTCTTAAGGCTCTTCTCAAGACCTGACATCCTATAGTGAAGGCGGCGGCTCGCCGGACCGGCTCAAAGAGTTCGACGGCCGCGTTTGGGAACCCCATATAGTCGCCATGCCCCGCCGTCTTCGCCCCACCCCGCTGGAACACGTCGTCGACGGACACGCCCTGCGCGCGCGCCTGTCGGCCGCCGCCCTCGACCTGATCGGCGACGAGGCGGGCCAGCGCGCTCGCGCCATCGAGATCCTGAAACAGGCCCTGTTTCGCGGCCGGATGATCGCCAAGGAGCGGCTGGAGAACGGGGCCGGGGGCCTCGAGACGGCCCGCCTGCTCAGTGGCGTCACCGACGAGGTGATCACCGCCCTCTACGACTTCACCACCGTCCACGTGTTCCGGGCCCGCAATCCCACCGAGGGCGAGCGCCTGTGCCTGCTGGCCGTGGGCGGCTACGGCCGCCGCACCCTGGCGCCGTTCTCGGACATCGATCTGCTGTTCCTGCGGCCCTACAAGCAGACGCCGCACGCCGAGAGCGTGATCGAGTTCATGCTCTATGCGCTGTGGGACCTGGGCTTCAAGGTGGGCCACGCCTCGCGGACCATCGAGGAATGCGTGCGGCTGTCGAAGGAAGACTTCACGATCCGCACCTCGATCCTGGAGGCCCGCCGCCTGACCGGCGACGAGCGCCTGGGCGAGGAGCTCAAGAAGCGCTTCCGCGACGACGTCATGAAGGGCACCGGCGCCCAGTTCGTGGCCGCCAAGCTCAAGGAGCGCGACGACCGCCAGGCCCGGGCCGGGGCCAGCCGCTACATGGTCGAGCCCAACGTCAAGGAAGGCAAGGGCGGCCTGCGCGACCTGCACACCCTGATGTGGATCGCCGAATATCTGCACCCGGTCGACCGCCCCGAGGACGTCTTCAAGCTGGAGGTGTTCGACCGGCGCGAGGCCAAGGGCTTCATCCGCGCCTTCGACTTCCTGCACGCGGTGCGCGCCCACCTGCACTTCGCCACCGGCCGGCCCGAAGAGCGCCTGACCTTCGACCTGCAGCCCGAGATCGCCCGCCGCATGGGCTATGGCGACCGGGGCGACGCGCCCGCCGTCGAGCGCTTCATGCGCCGCTACTTCCTGGTGGCCAAGGAGGTCGGGGCCCTGACCCGCGCCTTCTCGGCCAAGCTGGAGGCCGAGCACTTCAAGCACGAGCCCAAGGGCATCTCCCGCTTCCTGCCGGGCGGCGGCAAGCCCAAGCGCAAGGCCCTGGACGTGGCCGGCTTCTACGAGGACGGCGGCCGTCTGAACATCGACGGGCCGCAGGTGTTCGAGGCCGATCCCGTCAATCTGATCCGGCTGTTCAAGACCGCCGACGAGCGGGACCTGGATCTGCACCCCGACGCCTTCACGGCGGTGACCCGCAACCTGCACCTGATCACGTCCAAGGTCCGCCGTGACCCGCAGGCCACCCGGGCGTTCCTGGACCTGCTGGCTTACGGCAAGCGCAGCTACCGCACCCTGACCCTGATGAACGACGCCGGCGTGCTGGGCCGCTTCATCCCGGAGTTCGGCCGGGTCGTGGCCCAGATGCAGTTCAACATGTACCACTCCTACACGGTGGACGAGCACACCCTGCGGGCCGTGGGGCTGATCGGCGACATGGCCGCGGGGCGCCTGGTGGACGACCACCCGCTGGCCGTGTCGATCATGCCGCTGATCGAGGACCGCGAGGCCCTGTTCCTGGCCATGCTGCTGCACGACACCGGCAAGGGCGGGGTGGGCGGCCAGGAGAAGGCTGGGGCCCGCAGCGCCCGCAGCGCCTGCGAACGCCTGGGCGTCGATCGCGCCAAGGTCGAGCTGGTGGCCTGGCTGGTCGAGAACCATCTGGTCATGAGCGACTTCGCCCAGAAGCGCGACGTGGCCGATCCCGGCACCGTGGCCGCCTTCGCCCGCATCGTCGAGAACCCCGAGCGCCTGCGCCTGCTGCTGGTCATCACCGTGGCCGATATCCGGGCGGTGGGTCCGGGCGTGTGGAATGGCTGGAAGGGCCAGCTGCTGCGCGAGCTCTACAACGCCACCGAGGCCGTCTTCCGGGGCGGGCGCGGCAGCGACGCCGCCGCCAGCGTCCAGCGCCACCAGGAGGCGGCTGCCGAGCAGGCGCGCCTGGCCCTGGTCGAGGCCGACCCCGCCGCCAAGGGCTGGGCCCAGGCCATGGAAGCGGCCTATTTCGGCGCCTTCTCGCAGGACGACCTGAAAGCCCACGCCGAACTGGCCCGTCGCGCGGCGATCCAGGGCGGAGCCGCCGCCGAGGGCCGGGTGCCCACGGGCGCCAACGCCGCCGAGATCGTCATCGCCGCCAAGGACCGGCGCGGCCTGTTCGCCGACCTGGCCCTGGCTATCTCCTCGCTGGGCGGCAATGTCGTCGGGGCCCGGGTCTTCACCTCCCGCCAGGGCCAGGCCCTGGACGTCTTCCATGTGCAGGACGTGACCGGCGCGGCCCTGGGCTGCGAAAACCCCCGGGCCCTGCGCCGCCTGGCCGACGCCCTGGAGGCGGCCGGTCGCGGCGAGCCGATCGCGGTCGAGCCCCGGCGCGGCGGCGAGCTGTCGCGCACGGCGGCCTTCTCCATCGCCCCGTCGGTGGTGATCGACAACGAGGCCTCCAACGAGGCCACCGTGGTCGAGGCCTCGGGCCGCGACCGGCCGGGCCTGCTGCAGGCCCTGGCCCGCACCCTGGCCGACAACGGCCTGTCCATCCAGTCGGCCCACATCGACGGCTATGGCGAGCGGGCGGTCGATGCCTTCTACGTCCAGACGTCCGAGGGCGGGAAGGTGGCCGACGCCAAGAAGGTCATGGCGCTGAAGGCCGACCTGCTGGCGGCGCTTGAGCAGAACGAGGCCGGTGCGCCGAACACGCGGCCGGGGCTGAAGCGCGCGCGGGCCAGCGTCGCGCGATAGGTGGGCCGGATCGTCGGAAACCCCGGCGATTGATGAATTTCCCGCATGAGGCCATGTCGTGCGGACCCCCTAATCCAAGGCCCGGATCTCCTCTAGCCTCGCCGTTCGCACCGCAACCACCCGAACGCTCCGTCGCTTAGATAGCGGCGCGCTCGGAGGCCTGGAGGATGGGATGCTCGATCTGGATGATGTCGCCGTTTCGAGGCGGGGCCTGATGGCCGCCGGCGCGGCGGCCGCCACGCTGTCCGGCGTCCCGGCGACGGCCGGCGCCGCGGCGTCGGAGACGTTCAGCGCCCAGGTCGCCTTCGAGGTGAACGGCCGCAAGCACGCGCTGGACCTGGACACCCGCACCACCCTGCTCGACGCGCTGCGCGAGCATCTGAAGCTGACGGGCACCAAGAAGGGTTGCGACCACGGCCAGTGCGGCGCCTGCACGGTCATCGTCGAGGGTCGACGGATCAATTCCTGCCTGACCCTGGCCGTGATGCACGAGGGCGACAGCATCGTCACGATCGAAGGCCTGGGCACGCCCGACAAGCTGCATCCCCTGCAGGCGGCCTTCGTCAAGCACGACGGCTACCAGTGCGGCTACTGCACGCCCGGCCAGATCTGCTCGGCCAAGGCGGTGCTCGACGAGATCAAGGCCGGCGTGCCCAGCCACGTCAGCGCCGACCTCACCGACGCGCCGAAGGTCACCGAGGCGGAGCTGCGCGAGCGGATGAGCGGCAACATCTGTCGCTGCGGGGCCTATTCGAACATCGTCGAGGCCATAGCCGAGGTCGCGGGAAGCGCCTTCGTGGGAGAAAAGGCATGAGGGCCTTCGCCTACGAGCGCGCCCGCACGCCGGCCGAGGCCGCCGCGGCCGTGGCCCGCGATCCCGCCGCCCGCTTCATCGCCGGCGGCACCAACCTTCTGGACCTGATGAAGCTGGAGATCGAGACGCCCCACCGGCTGATCGACGTCAACGGCCTGAAGCTCGACAGGATCGAGGCGACCCCGGACGGCGGGCTGCGGATCGGCGCCCTGGTGCGCAACACCGACCTGGCGTCCGACAAGCGGGTGCGCGAGGACTACGGCGTCCTGTCGCGCGCCCTGCTGGCGGGCGCCTCGGGCCAGCTGCGCAACAAGGCCACCACCGCCGGCAACCTGCTGCAGCGGACCCGGTGCCCGTATTTCTACGACACCAACATGCCCTGCAATAAGCGCCGGCCCGGCGCGGGCTGTTCGGCCATCGGCGGCTTCACCCGGTCGCTGGCGGTGCTGGGGGCCAGCGAGGCCTGCATCGCGACCCACCCCAGCGACATGGCCGTGGCGATGCGCGTGCTCGACGCCGAGGTCGAGACCGTCCGTCCGGACGGGGCGACCCGGGTCATTCCCATCGCCGACTTCCACCGGCTGCCGGGAAACACCCCGCACGTGGAGACGGCCCTCGCGCCCGGCGAGCTGATCACCGCCGTCACCCTGCCCAAGCCGGTCGGCGGCGCGCACGCCTATCACAAGGTGCGGGACCGGGCCTCCTATGCCTTCGCCCTGGTCTCGGTGGCGACGATCCTGCGCAAGGACGGCTCGGGGCGCGTGGCCCTGGGCGGCGTGGCGCACAAGCCCTGGCGGGTCGAGGCCGCCGAAGCGGAGATGCCGAGGGGCGCCAAGGCCGTGACCGCCGGCCTGCTCGCCGGCGCCCGCACCACCCCGCAGAACGCCTTCAAGCTGACCTTGGCCGAGCGCGCCCTGGGCGCGGCGATGGCGCAGGCGAAGGGCTGATCCGATGAAGTTCGACACGCCCGCCACCACCAATCCGATCGACCAGCTGAAGATCATCGGCAAGCCGACCGATCGCATCGACGGTCCGCGCAAGACCACCGGTACGGCCCCCTATGCCTATGAACGGCACGGCGACCTGCCCGACATCGCCTACGGCTACGTGCTGGGGGCGGCGATCGCCAAGGGCCGGATCTCGGCGATGGACGTCTCCCGCGCCAAGGCCGCGCCCGGCGTGCTGACCATCGTCACGGCCCAGACCGCCGGCAAGCTGGCCAAGGGCCAGTTCAACACCGCCGACCTGCTGGGCGGGCCGCAGGTCCAGCACTACCACCAGGCCGTCGCCCTGGTGGTGGCGGAGACCTTCGAGCAGGCCCGCGCCGCCGCCGCCCTGATCAAGGTCGACTATGTCCGCGACAAGGGAAGCTTCGACCTGGCCTCGGTCAAGGACGCGGTGGTCGCGCCCGAGAAGGGCGATCCCGACACGGCCGTCGGCGATTTCGCCGCCGCCTTCGCCGCCGCGCCGGTCACGGTGGACGAGACCTACACCACGCCCGACCACGCCCACGCCATGATGGAGCCGCACGCCTCGATCGCGGCCTGGAAGGGCCAGAAGCTGACCCTGTGGACCTCGAACCAGATGATCGCCTGGGGCGCCGGTGACGTGGCCAAGACGCTGGGGATGAAGAAGGAGGACGTCCGGCTGGTCTCGCCCTTCATCGGCGGCGGCTTCGGCGGCAAGCTGTTCGTGCGGGCCGACGCGATCCTGGCCGCCCTGGGCGCCAAGGCTGCGGGACGACCGGTGAAGGTGGCCCTGCAGCGGCCGCTGATGTTCAACAACACCACCCACCGGCCCGCCACCATCCAGCGCGTCCGCCTAGGCGCGACTCGAGACGGCAGGATCACGGCCATCGGCCACGAGAGCTGGTCGGGCGACCTGCCCGGCGGCGGGCTGGAAACGGCCGTCCAGCAGACCCGGCTGCTCTATGCCGGCGAGAACCGCATGACCCGGATGCGCCTGGCCACCCTGGACCTGCCCGAGGGCAACGCCATGCGCGCGCCCGGCGAGGCGCCGGGGCTGATGGCGCTGGAGATCGCCATCGACGAGATGGCCGAGAAGCTGAACCTCGACCCGGTCCAGTTCCGCATCCTCAACGACACCCAGGTGGATCCGGAAAAGCCCGCCCGCCCGTTCTCGCAGCGGCGCCTGGTCGAGTGCCTGCGCACCGGCGCGGACAGGTTCGGCTGGGACAAGCGCGCGGCGCGCCCCGGCCAGGTCCGCGACGGCCGCTGGCTGGTCGGCATGGGCGTGGCGGCGGCGTTCCGCAACAATCTGGTGATGAAGTCGGCGGCCCGCGTGCGTCTGGAAAGTTCGGGCTGGATCGTCGTCGAGACCGACATGACCGACATCGGCACGGGCTCGTACACGATCATCGCCCAGACCGCCGCCGAGATGATGGGCGTCCCGCTGCGCCAGGTGGACGTCAGGCTGGGCGACTCGACCTTCCCCGTCTCGGCCGGTTCCGGCGGCCAGTGGGGCGCCAACAGCTCGACCGCGGGCGTCTACGCGGCCTGCGTGAAGCTGCGCGAAGCGGTGGCGACGAAGCTGGGCCTGGATCCCGCCACGGCGGTGTTCTCGGACGGCCAGGTGACGGTTGGCGCCCGGAGCCTGCCGCTGGCCCGGGCGGCGGCGGACGCGCCCGTCGTCGCCGAGGACTTCATGGAATACGGCGACCTGGCCAAGACCCACCAGCAGTCGACCTTCGGCGGCCACTTCGTCGAGGTGGGCGTCGACGCCTTCACGGCCGAGATCCGGGTGCGCCGGATGCTGGCCGTCTGCGCCGCCGGCCGGATCCTGAACCCGAAGGCGGCCCGCAGCCAGGTGATCGGGGCCATGACCATGGGGGCCGGCGCGGCCCTGATGGAGGAGCTGGTCGTCGACAAGCGCATGGGTTTCTTCGTCAATCACGACCTGGCCGGCTACGAGGTGCCGGTGCACGCCGACATCCCGCACCAGGAGGTGATCTTCCTGGACGAGACCGATCCGATGTCGTCGCCGATGAAGGCCAAGGGCGTGGGGGAGCTGGGCATCTGCGGCGTGGCCGCCGCCGTGGCCAACGCGATCCACAACGCCACCGGCGTGCGCGTGCGCGACTATCCGGTGACGCTGGACAAGCTGATCGAGGCGCTTCCCACGGTCGCCTGAGGGCTCTGGCGAAGGCGCGGGCGCGAGCCCGCGCCGTCTGCATGGAAAATCCTCGGCTTCCGCCGCGCGCCCTCGCTTGACGGCCCACCGTCCAGCGCCCAGAAGCCGTTCGTGACCGACATCGCGCCCCCCGAAAAAGCCCCGACCGACGCCGCTCCCGCCAAGAAGGGCGGAGGGCTGCTGAAGTCGTCGATGATCTATTCCGGCCTGACCCTGGTCAGCCGGTTCATGGGTTTCGCCCGGGACCTGGCGGTCTCGTACCGGATGGGGGCCAGCGCCACCCCGGCGGCCGACGCCTACAACGCGGCGCTCGCCTTCCCCAACCTCTTCCGCCGGTTCTTCGCCGAGGGAGCCTTCGCCGCCGCCTTCGTGCCGGCCTACGCCAAGTCGCTGCAGCGCGACGGCGAGGAGAAGGCCGACATCCTGGCCGCCGACGCCATGGCCACCCTGGCGGCCTCGACCATCATCATCACGGTGATCTGCCAGCTGGCCATGCCCTGGCTGATGATGCTGATCAGCCCCGGCTTCGGCTGGGGCACCGAGAAGTACAAGCTGGCGGTGCTGCTGACCCAGATCACCATGCCCTACCTGCCGTGCATGGCCATCGTCGCCCACCTGTCGGGGGTGCTGAACGCCCGCGACCGCTTCATCCTGTCGGCCGGAGCGCCGATCCTGCTCAACATCTTCACCCTGGCCTTCATCCTGCCCCAGACCAGCGCCGTCGGCGCGGCGACCTGGGGCTCGGCGGGGGTGGTGGTGGCGGGCGTCGCCCAGGCGGCCCTGCTGACCTGGGGCGTCAACAAGTCCGGCGCCAAGGTGCACTGGCGGCTGCCGCGCCTGACGCCGGAGGTGCGCGAGCTGATCGGCAAGGCCATCCCGGGGGCGCTCGCGGCCAGCGCCACCCAGGTCAACATCTTCATCTCCGGGAACCTCGCCAGCCACGTGCCCGGCGGCCGCTCCTGGCTGGCCACCGCCGACCGCCTCTATCAGCTGCCCCTGGGCCTGGTGGGCGTGGCCATCGGCGTGGCCCTGCTGCCGCGCCTGTCGCGGGCGGTGAACACCGGCGACGGCGACGACGCCCAGAGCGCCATGGACCAGGCCATCACCCTGGCCATGGCCCTGACCATCCCCGCCGCCGCGGCCCTGGTCGCCATGCCCGGCTTCCTGTCGGACGCCCTCTACACCCGGGGCGAGTTCACCAGCTTCGACGCCAGCCAGACGGCCTCGGCCCTGTTCTTCTACGGCCTGGGCACCCCGGCCTTCGTGCTGCAGCAGCTCTATTCGCGGGCCTTCTTCGCGCGCGGCGACACCAAGAGCCCGATGCGCTACGCCCTGATCTCGGTGGCGATGAACATCGGCCTGGGCATCGTGCTGTTCAACCTGATCGGGGTGAAGGGCATCGCGGCGGCCACCGCCGTGGCCTCGTGGATCAATGTGGGCCAGATGGCCTGGGGCCTGTCGCGCAAGGGCCACTACAACCCCTCGCTCTCGACCTGGTCGCGGGTGACCCGCATCCTGGCGGCCAGCGTCGCCATGGGCGGGGCGCTGGCGGCGGCCTCGCACTGGCGGCCGCTGATCGAGGCCCCGCTGCGCGAGCTGGGCCTGCGCGGCCACACCCTGGGCGCCAAGGAGCTGGCCCTGGTGCTGACCGTGCTGGTCGGCGGGGCGCTCTATCCGCCGCTGGTCCTGCTGTTCGGCGGGGTGACCCCGGCGGAGGTCAAGGGTCTGCTGCGGCGGGGCAAGGCCTAGAGTCTTGCCCTCGCGGCCTTGGCCCGGTAACGAGCGTGCATGGCTTCGATCGGTTCTTCCGCGCCGCGATGGCGCAGCTTCCTCTGACCTCGATCGCCGCGTCGTGCACGCGGTTCGCGCAATCGCGCCCTCGCCATACCGCTTTCAAGTTCCAAGGCTGAAGCCATGACCGACCACACCCCTGTTCCCTACACGGGCCCCACCCGCGTGCTCTCCGGCGTCCAGCCGTCCGGCGCCCTGCACCTGGGCAACTATCTGGGCGCCCTGGTGAAGTTCGCCCGCCTGCAGCACGAGATGGACACCTTCATCTTCGTGGCCGACCTGCACGCCATCACCGTCTGGCAGGACCCGGCCCTGCTGGCCCAGCAGACCCGCGAGATCGCCGCCGCCTATCTGGCCGCGGGCCTGGACCCGAAGAAGGCCACCATCTTCCCGCAGTCGGCGGTGCGCGAGCATTCGGAACTGGCCTGGATCTTCCAGTGCACGGCCCGCCTCGGCTGGCTCGACCGCATGACCCAGTTCAAGGAAAAGAGCGGCAAGCACAAGGAGCGCTCGAGCGTGGGCCTCTACACCTATCCGGTGCTGCAGGCCGCCGACATCCTGGTCTACAAGGCCACCCACGTGCCGGTGGGCGAGGACCAGAAGCAGCACCTGGAACTGACCCGCGACATCGCCGGCAAGTTCAACCACGACTTCGGGGTTCCGGCCTACTTCCCGCAGCCCGAGCCCCTGATCCAGGGTCCCGGCGCCCGGGTGATGAGCCTGCGCGACGGCTCGGCCAAGATGAGCAAGTCCGACCCGTCGGACTACAGCCGCATCAACCTGACCGACGACGCCGACGCCATCGCCGGCAAGGTCAAGAAGGCCCGCACCGATCCGGAACCGCTGCCGGAAACGCTGGAAGAGCTCTCCGCCCGCGCCGAGGCCGACAACCTGGTCGGCATCTTCGCGGCGCTGGCCGGCCGGACCAAGGCCGAGGTGCTGGCCGAGTACGCCGGCAAGGGCTTCGGAACCTTCAAGCCGGCCCTGGCCGAGCTGGCGGTCGAGAAGCTGGCCCCGGTGGGCGAGACCATGCGCCGCTATCTGGCCGACCCGGCCGAGATCGACGCCATCCTCAAGGCCGGCGCCGAGCGGGCCTCGGAAGTCGCGGCCCCGACCGTGGCCGAGGTCAAGAAGCTGGTCGGCTTCTGGGGCGCCTGACGCCCGCCGTTCAGCCCCGCCGTCGCAGGACGGCGGTGGCCTGGACGGGCGTCTGGGTGTTTCCGGGCTGGATCTCCAGCACCTCGAACCGCGCGTCCGCCAGCTGCGTGAAATAGCGCCGGCTGGTCCAGGACGACATGTAGTTCGAACCTTCCAGCGCGTTGTTCAGCACCAGATAGTCCTGGGTCTCCAGGGCGTCGGCCACGCCGGGCGGGCCCCAGGCGCGCGCATAGTCCTCGTCGTGGAAGGTCAGCAGGGCCAGGCCCCCGGGCCGCAGGACGCGGGCCACCTCGGCCAGCCAGGCCTGGGCGGCGGTCTCGCGCAGGTGGGTCAGCACCGAATAGGCGTAGACGAGGTCCTTGGAGCCGGCCGCCAGCCGCGCCGGCGGTTTCAGGCGATTGACCAGATAGCGTCCCGGCAGGTTGGCCTCGCACCAGGCGACCAGGCGCGGATTGATGTCGCTGCCGTGGAACGACCCGCCCGCCGCCGTGACGTCCGGCGCCATCCAGCGGGCGATGCGGCCGCAGCCGCAACCCAGGTCCCAGACGTCCAGAGGCTTGGCGGGGTCCAGGCCGTGGGCGCGAGCCAGGGCCATGAACCTTTCCGCGTCGGCCTGGCCGCGCTCGGAAAACCAGACAGGATCGGGCGTGCCGCCGATCACCACCCGCAGCTCGGCCGGGGGCATGGGGCGTCCGTCGTCGAGGGTCTCGTGCGGCGCCTGGGCGATCCGCCGCTCCTGGCGACGGTGGAACACGCCGATCAGGCCGGAAATCTCCAGCCCGCGATGAACCACGCGGCGCAGCTGTTGTCGCATGGATCGAATCCCCAAGGCGGCCTGACCGTCGAACGCCATACACCGACCCGGCGGCCAGGCGAACGGCGCAGGATCACAGCCGTTCGGGAATCCGCACCGGCAGGCTCTCGTAGCCCTTCACGAAGGCCGAATAGACCCGCTTGGGCTCGCCCATCACCTCGATCCTGGGGAAGCGCTTGAGGATCTCCTCCCAGATGATCTTCAGCTGCAGCTCGGCCAGGCGGTTGCCCACGCAGCGGTGGATGCCGAAGCCGAACGACAGGTGGCGGCGGGCCTGGGGCCGGTCGATGATGAAGGCGTTCGGGTTTTCGATGACCGTATCGTCGCGGTTGCCCGAGACGTACCACATCACCACCTTGTCGCCGGCCTTGATGGTCTTGCCCGACAGCTCGAAGTCTTCCTTGGCCGTGCGGCGCATATAGGCCAGGGGCGTCTGCCAGCGGATGATCTCCGAGACCATGTTGGGGATCAGCGACGGGTCGGCCCGGAGCTTCTTCTCCTGGTCGGGGTTCTGGCTGAGGGCCAGCAGGCCGCCGGTGATCGAGTTGCGGGTGGTGTCGTTGCCGCCGACGATCAGCAGGATGATGTTGCCCAGATATTCCAGCGGCGGCATGTCCCGCGTCGCCTCGCCATGGGCCAGCATCGAGATCAGGTCGTTGCCCGGCTCGGTGGAATTGACCCGCTGGTTCCACAGCTCGGTGAAATAGGCCAGGCACTCCATCAGCTCGGCCCGGCGCTGTTCCTCGGTGTCGACGATACCGGCGCCCGGCACGGCGGTGGAGACGTCCGACCAGCGGGTCAGCTTGCGGCGTTCCTCCCAGGGGAAGTCGAACAGGGTGGCCAGCATCTGGGTGGTCAGCTCTATCGACACCTTGTCGACCCAGTCGAAGGTCTCGCCGATGGGCAGGCTGTCCAGGATCCCGCCCACCCGCTCACGGATTGTGCCTTCCAGCAGCGCCAGGTTCACCGGCGAGACGATCGGGCTGACGGTCTTGCGCTGAATGTCGTGCTTGGGCGGGTCCATCGCGATGAACATCGGCAGGACGAAGTCCTCGTCGAAGTTGCGGATGGTGATGCCGCCGAAGCTGCTATCCGACGAGAACACCTGGTGAGTGGTGTCGACGGTCATGATGTCGTTATAGCGAGTGATCGACCAGTACGGCCCGTGCTCGCTGTCGGCGCAGTAGTGGACCGGGTCCTCGGCCCGCAGGCGCTCGAAATAGGGCCAGTGGGCGTCGGCCGCGAACAGGGCCGGGTCGGCGACGTCGATCTGTTCCAGGGGCATGGAATAGGCCTTGGCCCGCGCCGCGTCCCGCTCGCCCGACAGGTCGATGGCTCCGTCGCTCATGGCGACCTCCCTTGAAACGTTTGTTTTGACGATGGAGCCATAACGCGGTTCGTTTGTCACGATGACGCTAAGGGCAGGCGCCCTCTTGTCCTGGGGGCGTCACGGGTCCATCTGTCCGGCATGTTCATCCAGACCGAAACCACGCCCAATCCCGAGGTCCTGAAGTTCCTGCCCGGCCGCGAAGTGCTGGGCGAGGGTGCGCGGGAGTTCCGGACGATGGAGGAAGGCGACGCCTCGCCCCTCGCCGAAGCCCTGTTCCGCCTGGGCGACGTCGACCGGGTCTTCTTCGGTCCCGACTTCCTGACGGTCACCAAGGCCGAGGGCGCCGAATGGCCGCACCTGAAGGCGCCGATCCTGGCCGCCATCATGGACCACTTCACCAGCGGCCGGCCCCTGCTGCTGGATCAGGCCGAAAGCGGCCACGACGAGGACGGCGTCTATGACGACGATGCCGCCCAGATCGTCGCCGAGATCAAGGACCTGCTGGACACCCGCATCCGCCCGGCCGTGGCCCAGGACGGCGGCGACATCGTGTTCTCAAAGTTCGAACCCGCCACCGGCGTGGTGTGGCTGCACATGCGCGGCGCCTGCTCGGGCTGTCCGTCTTCGTCGGCCACGCTGAAGGCCGGGGTCGAGAACATGCTCAAGCACTATGTGCCCGAAGTGACCCGGGTCGAGCAGACGCTCTAGGGCCTTGGAGAAAAACTCGGCCGCCAGCCGCTTGCGGGCGGTAGGTTGAGCGCATACTGTAACCATACAAGTTACTGATAGCGCACTTGAGGATTGCTCATGGCCAAGCTCGCCGATCCGGCTCTCGCCCAACTGTTCACCGAAGCTCGCAGCCGCAACGGCTGGAGCGACCAGCCCATCCCCGAGCCGGTGCTGCGCGAGCTGTACGACCTGGTGAAGTTTGGCCCGACCGCGGCCAACACCACCCCGGCCCGCTTCATCTTCGTCCAGAGCGACGAAGCCAAGGCCAAGCTGGCGGCCCTGTCGTCGGGCACGAACGGCGCCAAGATCCTGAAGGCGCCGGTCACGGTGATCATCGGCTACGACCTGGACTTCCCCGAGACCCTGGACCGCCTGTTCCCCCACGCTCCCGGCGCCAAGAACTGGTTCGGCGACCCCGTGGCCAAGGAAGTCGGCGCGCTGCGCAACAGTTCGCTGCAGGGCGGCTACTTCATCCTGGCGGCCAGGGCCCTGGGCCTGGACGTCGGTCCGATGTCGGGCTTCGACAACGCCGGCGTCGACGCCGAGTTCTTCGCGGGCACCAACATCAAGTCCAACTTCATCGCCTCGATCGGCTACGGCACCGACGAGAACCTGTTCGCCCGCAGCCCGCGCCTGGCCTTCGAGGAAGCCGCGAAGATCATCTAGAAAACGACTGTCATCCCGGAAGCGGCGCAGCCGCTATCCGGGACCGACATGGAGCGCGGCGTTTCGGGTCGGTCCCGGATCTTCGCGCTCCGCGCTCGTCCGGGATGACATGTGCATGCGTGCACATGCTAGAACCGCCCCATGACCCAGCGCCTCGCCCTGATCGCCGCTCCGCTGCTGCTGCTCGCCGCCTGCGGCCCCGCCAAGCAAGACACCAAGGCTCCGTCGGCCGAGGTTCCGAGTTCGGGACCGGTGGCCGTGGCGGTCACCCCCTATGTCGGCGGGCCGCTGCACGTGCGCGCCGACGGCGTGGGGCCGATCACCGAGGCCACGGCCTTCGATGCCCTGACCATCACGGCCCTGTTCCCCAAGGCGGTGGTCAAGAGCGCCTTCATCCACGCCGGCGAAGGCCCGCCCGGACCGATCATCACGGTGGAGCAGGACAACGTCCCGCTGCTGGAGATCGGCAAGGGCCCCGAGGGCGGGATCGGCGAAATCCGCCTGGCCGGTGGGCCCGTGCAGGGCCCCAAGGGCGAAGCCCTGCTCAGCAAATTCGGCGACCTCGGCTTCGACATCGCCCAGTGCCGCGCCGGTTCGGGCCGCACCGTCAACCAGACCATCTGCGTGCGCCCCGAGGCGCCGACCGTCTCCTACGTGTTCGGCGTGCCGGGCTGGACGAGCGGCGGCCTGCCGCCGGTCGAGACGCTGAAGGCCAAGGGCCAGCTCAACGAATTCGTCTGGCGCCCGGCCGAGAAGGCCGCCGTCGGCGCGGCCTGATCCCGATGATCCGACGTCTCTTCCTGGCCGCGCCCCTGCTGGCCCTGGCCGCCTGCGGTCCGGCCGACAAGCCCGAGGCCTCCAAGGCCGCCGCGCCCGCCGCGGCCCCGGCGCCGATCGTGGTCGTCCGCCAGACCGCCGACGGCCAGGTCGACCGCTTCACGCCCTATCAGGGCGGACCCCTGATGCTGGACGAGTTCTCGGTGGGTCCGCTGATGGCCCAGACCGAGTTCGCGCTCGACGCCGTCCAGCAGCGCTTTCCCAAGGCGAAGGTCGAGAAGGCCTTCCTGCACGAAGGTTCTGGCGAGCCGAAGCCGATCTTCACGGTCGAGCAGGGTGGGAGCGTGATCGAGGTCCAGGCCAATCCCGGAACCGACACCATCGGCGACGTCCGTGTCACCGGCGGAACCCCGCAAGGCCCGCGCGGCGAGACCCTGGGCATGCGCTGGGCCGACGCCGACATGGACTATCCGCGCTGCTGGATGGGCAAGGACCGCGACGTCCACGCCGTGATCTGCACCCAGCCCGGCGAGCCGGTGCTGCGCTACGTGTTCGGCGTGCCCGGCTGGACGGCCGATACGATGCCTTCCGAGGCGGTCCTGCGCGAGAAGGCGACCTTGCGCGAATTCCTCTGGCGCGGCGGAGCGCCCACCCAATGATCCTGTCCCCGATGATCCTGTCGATAGACACGTGCCTGGCCGCCAGCTCGGTCGCGATCCTGGACGGCGAAACCGTCCGCGCCGCTCGCAGCGAGCCGATGACCCGGGGCCACCAGGAGCGCATCGCCGTCCTGGCCCGCGAGGTCGCGGCCGAGGCGGGGGTGAAGTTCGCCGACCTGACCCGGATCGCCGTCACCGTCGGCCCCGGATCGTTCACCGGCCTGCGGGTGGGGCTGTCCTTCTCCAAGGGGCTGGCCACGGCCCTGTCGATCCCGTGCGTGGGGGTCAACACCCTGGAAGCCCTGGCGGCTTCGGTGGGGGGCAAGGGCCTGGTGGCCGGCGTGCTCGACGCCAAGATGGGGCAGGTCTATCTGCAGGTCTTCGACGGCGGCAAGGCCCTGATGGCGCCCGACGCCCTGGAGGTCGGGGTGGCCGCCGCGCGCCTGGCCGAGCTCTGGTCGGGCGGTCCCGCCACCCTGGTCGGTTCGGGCGCGCCGCTGGTGGCCGAGGTCCTGCCGGACGCCGCCGTGCTGGCCCTGGCCTGGCCGGACCCCGTCGCCGTCGCCCGCCTGGCCGCCGCTAAGTCCGCCCCCGCCCATTCGCCCCGGCCGCTCTATCTGCGCGCGCCCTACGCCGTGGCGCCCGCCGCATGATCCTGCGTCCCGTCGGGCTGGAAGCCTGCTTCGTCCTCGCCGACCTGCACGACCGCGCCTTCGACCGGCCCTGGTCGGCGGAAGAGTTCGAGACCCTGCTCAAGGGGCCCGGCGCCTTCGCGGTGCTGGGCGAGGCGGGCGAGCCTGAAGAGCCCAAGGGCTTCATCCTGTGCCGGTCCATCGCCGGCGAGGCCGAGATCCTGACCGTCGGCGTCGATCCGGTCGCCCGTCGCCGGGGCTGGGGCGCGGCCCTGGTCGAGATGGCCGCCGGCATCGCCCGGGAGACCGGCGCCTTCGAGCTGTTCCTGGAGGTGGCGGCCGACAATCTGGCCGCCATCAAGCTCTACGAGAGCACGGGTTTCGAGCGCGTGGGCCTGCGAAAAGGCTATTATCCCCATCCGGATGGGGCCAAGGACGCGGTGGTGATGCGGCGAACGCTTAACACCTAGCGTTTCAACCCCTATCTTCCGCCCGAATCTCGCTCTTTCCGGAGACGCCGCCGTGGATCGCCTCGAAAAGCTCTGCATCGAAAAGGGCATGCGCATGACCGACCAGCGCCGGGTCATCGCCCGCGTGCTGTCGTCGGCCACCGATCACCCCGATGTCGAGGAGCTGCATCGCCGCGCCCACGCCGTCGATCCGCATATCTCGATCGCCACGGTCTATCGGACCGTCCGCCTGTTCGAGGAAAGCGGCATCATCGAGCGCCACGACTTCCGCGACGGCCGCTCGCGCTACGAAGAGACGCCCGACCACCACCACGACCACCTGATCGACATGAAGACCGGCAAGGTCGTCGAGTTCGTGGACGAGGAGATCGAGGCCCTCCAGAACGCCATCGCCCGCAAGCTGGGCTATCGCCTGATCGACCACCGGCTGGAGCTCTACGGGATGCCGCTGGAGGAGTAGCGGGGCGGGGTGTGGCGCCGCTGTCCTTGCGAAAGGCCGCCCTCGCGCTCATAACGCCCCGATGAGCGAGACCCCGCAAAAGCGCCTCTATATCAAGACCTACGGCTGTCAGATGAACGTCTATGACAGCGAGCGCATGGCCGATGTCCTGCGTCCGCTGGGCTATGGCGTGGTCGACGAGCCCGAAGGGGCCGATCTGGTGGTGCTCAACACCTGCCACATCCGCGAGAAGGCCACCGAGAAGGTCTATTCGGAACTCGGCTACATCAAGCAGATGAAGGGCCGGAAAGCCGAGGCCGGCGGCAAGATGACCATCGCCGTGGCCGGGTGCGTGGCCCAGGCCGAGGGCAAGGAGATCATGCATCGCCAGCCGGCCGTCGATCTGGTGGTCGGCCCCCAGGCCTATCACCAGCTGCCCGAGCTGATCGCCCGCGCCCACCGGGCCACCGGCGAGCGCCTGAGCGCCGACTTCGCCGCCGACGAGAAGTTCGACGCCCTGCCGGCCGAACGCCACGTGACCGGCGTCACCGCCTTCCTCACCGTGCAGGAGGGCTGCGACAAGTTCTGCACCTTCTGCGTGGTGCCCTATACGCGCGGCGGGGAGTGGTCGCGGCCGCCCGAGTCCATCGAGGAGGAGGCCAAGCGCCTGGCCGACCAGGGCGTGCGCGAAGTCACCCTGCTGGGCCAGAACGTCAACGCCTATGACGGCGGCGGCATCACCCTGGCCAAGCTGGTGCGCCGCCTGGCCAAGATCCCGGGCCTGGACCGCATCCGCTACACCACCAGCCACCCGCGCGACATGGGTGACGACCTGATCGAGGCTCATGGCGAGCTGCCGCAGCTGATGCCCTATCTGCACCTGCCGGTGCAGGCGGGCAGCGACAAGATCCTCAAGGCCATGAACCGCGACCACACGGCCGAGAGCTATGTCCGCCTGATCGAGAAGATCCGCGCCGCGCGGCCCGACATCGCCATGAGCGGCGACTTCATCGTCGGCTTCCCCGGCGAGCGCGATGGCGATTTCGAAAAGACCCTGGACCTGGTCCGCGAGGTCGGCTTCGCCAGCGCCTTCTCGTTCAAATATTCGCGCCGCCCCGGCACCCCGGCCTCGGCCATGCCCGGCCAGGTGGAGGAAGCGGTCAAGGCCGAGCGCCTGGATCGCCTCAACGCCCTGCTCGACGACCAGCAGAAGGCGTTCAACGCCGCCCAGGTCGGCAAGGTCCTGCCGGTGCTGTTCGAGAAAAAAGGCCGCAACCCCGGTCAAATCGTCGGCCGCAGTCCCTATCTGCAGGCGGTGCACGCGGTGGGTTCCGAGGACCTGCTGGGCCAGATCGTTCCCGTCCGCATCGAGTCGTCGGCCAAGATGAGCCTGGGCGGCGTGCTCGAGACCCAACCTGTTTCGGAGCCCGCTTGAGCCGTACGCCTGAGTTCCTGCCCCTGTCCGACACCGCCGTCCGCGCCGTTTCCGGCCCGAGCGGCCGTCACGCCGCCCTGATCGAGGACGCCTTCAAGGTGCTGCTCGAGACCCCGGGCGGCGGGGTGAAGATCACCGGCGACGTCAAGGGCCGCGCGGGCGCCAAGCGGGCCTTGCGCGACCTGGCCGAACGCGCCGACGCCGGCGACGAGGTGGTCGAGGCCGATGTGCGCGTGGCCGTGGGCGAGGCCCAGAGCGCCGGCGGCCAGACCTCGCCCCGCGCCGTGCGCAAGGGCAATGTCTCGCCCAAGACCAAGGGCCAGGCCCGCTACATGGAAGCCATGGCGACCTATCCGCTGTGCTTCGGCCTGGGTCCCGCCGGCACCGGCAAGACCTTCCTGGCCGTGGCCCAGGGGGCGGGCATGCTGCTGCGCGGCGAGGTCGATCGCCTGATCGTCACCCGTCCCGCCGTCGAGGCCGGCGAGAAGCTGGGCTTCCTGCCGGGCGACCTGAACGAGAAGGTCGATCCCTACATGGCGCCGGTCTGGGAGGCCCTGACCGACATCATGGGCGCCGACCAGTTGCGCCGCCGCCGCGAGAAGCTGGAGATCGAGGTCGCCCCGATCGCCTTCATGCGCGGCCGCACGTTGGCGCATGCGTTCGTCATCGTCGACGAGGCCCAGAACTGCTCGCGCCTGCAGATGAAGATGGTGCTGACCCGTCTGGGCGAAGGCGCGCGGATGGTGGTGACGGGCGACCCGACCCAGGTCGACCTGCTCAATCCCCGGGACTCGGGCCTGGCCCATGCCGTGTCGATCCTCGAAGGCGTCGAGGGCGTGGCGGTGTCGCGCTTCACCTCGGCCGACGTCGTGCGCCATCCGCTGGTGGAGCGTATCGTCAAGGCCTATGACGCCGACGCCCTCCAGACCACGACCCGCTAGATGACCATCACCGTCGATATCGAGATCGAGGATGAGGCCTGGACGAAGGCCGAGCCGGACGTCGAGGCCCTGGTCTGGCGCGCCGCGCAAGCCGTGCTGGACGCCCATGAGGACATCGAGGGCAATGGCATCGTCATCCTGCTGGCCGACGACGACAGCGTCCAGGCGCTGAACCGCGACTTCCGCCAGAAGGACTACGCGACCAACGTCCTGTCCTTCCCGTCGGCTCAAGCTCCAGGGGGCAATCCGGAAGGCCAGATCGGCGACATCGCCCTGGCCTTCGGCGTCTGCCAGCGCGAAGCGGCCGAGCAGGGCAAGCCTCTTGCGCACCACTTGCAACATCTGGTGGCGCACGGGGTGCTTCATCTCTTAGGATACGACCATCAGGACGACGCGGAGGCCGAGGCCATGGAAGCGTTCGAGCGCGAGATTCTCGCGGGCTTGGACATTCCCGACCCCTATGCCGAACCGGCGTCCCCAGAGGGATAACCAAGCAGGGCATGCCCAGCGACGACCAGAGTTCCACGCCCGCCGGCCCGGCTCGCTTGAGCCGGGGCGTGCGGGCGTTCTTCCGCCGGATGCGCAGGAGCCTCGCCAAAAGCGGGCCCGCATTGTCGCCCGAGACGCGTCCGGCCGACCCGGCCCTGGCCCACGAGGTCGACATGGTCGACCAGGCCGAGGCCTTCCAGACCCTGCGGGTGGCCGACGTCATGACCCCGCGCGCCGACATCGTGGCCGTCGAGGTCTCCAGCCTGTTCGAGGCGGTGGTGGCCCAGTTCACCGAGGCCGAGCACTCGCGGATGCCGATCTATCGCGAGACCCTGGACGACCCGGTGGGGGTGATCCACGTCAAGGACGTGTTCCGCCTGCTGGCCAATGACGACAAGCGGCCCGGCCCGGCCGACCTGGTGCTATCGCGGCTCAAGCGCGAGGCGTTGTACGTGCCAGCCTCCATGCGGGCCGCCGACCTGCTGCTGCGCATGCGCACCAGCCGTATCCACATGGCCCTGGTCATCGACGAGTTCGGCGGCACCGACGGCCTGGTGACCATGGAGGACCTGATCGAGGCGGTGGTCGGCGAGATCGACGACGAGCACGACGACGCCCAGGTCTCCAGCATCGTCGAGCGGCCCGGCGGCCTCTACGAGGTCGACGCCCGCGCGCCGCTGGAGGACCTGGAGGCCGCCCTCGACCGCGACCTGGCCCCGCCGGACATGGAAGAAGACATCGACACCGTTGCCGGTCTGGTCGTGGCCCTGGCCGGCCGCGTGCCCCAGCGGGGCGAGGTGATCGCCCACCCCGCCGGCTTCGACCTGGAAGTGGTCGAGGCCGATCCGCGCCGGGTGCGCCGGGTGCGGGTGCGTCCCGTCGCCGACCTGGACGAGGCGGACGTCGTGGTCCAGCCCGGTCGCGTGGCCGCTTCGTGAAACTGCCGGCCCTGCCGAGGCTGACGCCGTGGCGCGCGCGGGGCCTGGCCCTGCTGGCGGGCCTCTTCGCCGCCCTGGCCCATCCGCCGTTCGGCTTCCTGCCGGGCCTGCTGGGCTACGCGGTCTTGCTCTGGCTGCTCGATGTCATCGACGGCCCCCGGCCCCTGCGTTCGGCCTTCTTCCGGGGCTGGCTGACGGGGCTTGCCTATTTCGGCCTGTCGACCTGGTGGATCGCCGAGGCTTTCATGGTCGACGCCGCCAACCAGGGCTGGATGGCCCCGTTCGCCGTGGCCGCCATGGCCGCGGGCCTGGCGCTCTTCTGGGGCCTGGCGGCGGTGCTCTATCGGCTGACAAGGCCCGCTGGCGTGCGCCGCGTGCTGGTGTTCGCCGGGGCCTTCGCGGCCCTGGAATGGACGCGCGGCCATGTCCTGACCGGTTTTCCCTGGAACCTGCCGGGCGAGACCTGGAAGGCCGGCTCGCCGGTGTCGCAGTTCGCCGCCGTGGTCGGCGCCTACGGCCTGACCTGGATCACCCTGGCCGTCGCCGCCGCCCCGGCCGTCTGGCGCGAGGGGCGCAAGGGGCTGGAGGCGGTGGTCGCCGCCGCGGCGGTTCTCGTGGCGCTCTATGTCGCCGGCTGGGTTCCGCTGGGTGTGACCCATGCCCAGACCGCGCCGGTGCGGGTACGCATCGTTCAGGCCGACATTCCCCAGGAGTCCAAATGGGACGCCGGGCGCTTCGCCCAGATCGTCCAGGCCTATGTCTCCCTGACGGCCAAGCCCTATGCCGGCGCGCCCGCCGACATCGTCGTCTGGCCCGAGGGCGCCCTGCCGCTGGCGATCAACGACTACATGGTCCCCGGCAGCTGGGTGCGGCAGGCCATCGTCGACGCCCTGAAGCCCGGCCAGATCCTGCTGATCGGCGGTTATCGCTACGAGGGAACGCCCGACAAGCAGGTCTATTACAACAGCCTGGTGGCCCTGCGTCGCACGGCGACCGACGTCGAGCCCGTCGGGATCTACGACAAGCACCGCCTGGTGCCGTTCGGCGAATACCTGCCCGCCGACGCCCTGCTGACCAAGCTGGGGGTCAAGAGCATGGCCCATCTGGGCGACGGCTTCGTCACGGGCCCCAAGCCCGCCCCGATGCGGATCGCGCCCAACCTGCTGGTCCAGCCGCTGATCTGCTACGAGAGCCTGTTCCCGCGCCTGGCGCAGCCGACGCCGGGCCTGCGGGCCATCGTCAACGTCTCCAACGACGCCTGGTTCGGGGTCACCTCGGGGCCGCTGCAACACCTGAACCTGGCCAGCTATCGCGCCATCGAGACGGGCCTGCCGATCATCCGCGCCACTCCCACCGGGGTGTCGGCCCTGATCGACGCGCAAGGCCGTGTCGAGGGCGACCAGCGGCTCGATCTGGGGCAGAGCGGGGTGATCGACGGCCTCGTGCCTGGGACGGTGGGTCAACCGCCCTTCGCCAAGCTGGGGCATTGGCCGTTCCTGTTGCTACTTTTGGTCTCAATGGGGGCTGCTTTTCCCCTGAGAGCAGGTCGGGGCTTGGAAAAAGCCGCGAACTGAAACAGACAAGCTTAGTTAACCGCTTTTTTCATTGAATTGACGACGGCATGAACACGACAGTTGAGCAAGATCGCCTCCCCAATCCGGTCGACCTGCACGTGGGCGCCCGCATCCGCATGCGTCGCAAGATTCTTGGCGTCAGCCAGGAACGTCTGGCCGACGACCTGGGCCTGACCTTCCAGCAGGTTCAGAAGTACGAGCGGGGCGCCAACCGCGTGAGCGCGTCCAAGCTCTACGAGATCGCCAAGAGCCTGCAGTCGTCGGTCTCGTACTTCTTCGAGGGCCTGGCCGATCCGACCGACCTGGAAGGCTTCGCCGAGAACGGCTCCGAGCAGTTCGTGCACGATTTTCTGATGACGCCGGAAGGCCTGGAACTGGCCGCCCTGTTCCCGCGCATCGGCAAGTCGCGCGTGCGCCGCCGCATCCTGGACCTCGTCCGCTCGATGGCCGAGGACATGGTCGAGGAAGAGCCCGAGGCCTGATCGGCCTCGGATCGGCTCCCGTTCGGGCGAAAGCCCGTCCGGGGCGGGTTGCGGACATAAACTTATCTTTATATGTTCCGTCTAGCCGTCGGGCAGGTCGCCCGCGCGGGCGAAGACATGTCCGGAGCTGACCCTTGAGCCGTTCTTCCTACATCTTCACCAGTGAAAGCGTTTCCGAAGGCCATCCGGACAAGGTCGCCGATCGGATCAGCGACACCGTCGTCGACGCCTTCCTGACCGCCGACCCCGAAGCCCGCGTCGCGTGCGAGACCCTGGTCACCACCAACCGCATCGTCCTGGCGGGCGAGGTGCGCGCCGGCAAGCCGGGCGGCGACAAGGCCGCCAACAAGCAACTGACCAAGGACATCCTCAAATCGCTGGAGCCCAAGGTGCGCGCCGCGATCAAGGACATCGGCTACGAGCAGAAGGGCTTCCACTGGGAGAAGGCCAAGTACTCCAACTTCCTGCACGGCCAGTCCGCCCACATCGCCCAGGGCGTCGACGCCACCGACAAGAAGGACGAGGGCGCCGGCGACCAGGGCATCATGTTCGGCTACGCCAGCACCGAGACCCCGGAGCTGATGCCGGCCACCCTGCAGTACAGCCACAATATCCTCAGCCGCCTGGCCCAGCTGCGCCACTCGGGCGAACTCTCGGAGCTCGAGCCCGACGCCAAGAGCCAGGTGACCCTGGAATACGACGCCAACGGCAAGCCTGTCCGCGTCGTCTCGATCGTGGTGTCGCACCAGCACAAGAAGAAGATCGACGGCAAGTCCGCGACCTCCAAGCGCGTGCTCGACCTGATCAAGCCGCACATCCTGCCGATCTTCCCGGACGGCCTGATCACCAAGAAGACCCAGTGGCTGGTCAACCCGACCGGCCGCTTCGAGATCGGCGGCCCGGACGGCGACGCCGGCGTGACCGGCCGCAAGATCATCGTCGACACCTACGGCGGCGCGGCTCCGCACGGCGGCGGCGCGTTCTCGGGCAAGGATCCGACCAAGGTCGACCGCTCGGCCGCCTATGCCTGCCGGTACCTGGCCAAGAACGTCGTGGCCGCGGGCCTGGCCGACCGCTGCACCATCCAGATCGCCTATGCCATCGGCGTGGCCCAGCCGGTGTCGTTCCACGTCGACCTGCACGGCACGGGCAAGGTCGATCCGGCCCAGCTGGAAAAGCTGCTGCCCCAGCTGATCGGCGGCGCCACCCCGCGCGCCATCCGCGAGCACCTGCAGCTGAACAAGCCGATCTACGCCCGCACCGCCGCCTACGGCCACTTCGGCCGCACGCCGGACAACGAGGGCGGCTTCTCGTGGGAGAAGACCGACCTGGTGTCGGAGCTGAAGGGCCTGGCGTAAGCCTCGACCTGGACCGGGGACACACGCAGGCGTGTGTCCCCGACCGCATCAACGGGCCTCGATCACAAGATCGGGGCCCGTTTCATTTGCGCCCGCATTTCGGGTAAAGACCCCGCCCATGACCAACCCCCAACAGCCCCACGGGCCGCTGCGCTCGTTCGGCCGCCTGAAGTCGCGGCCGGTGAAGCCGCGCCAGCAGGCCCTGCTCGACACCCTGCTGCCCGAGATTTCGGTGCCACACGCGGCCTTCCAGCCCAAGGACCTGATGCCCGAGGCTTCGGAAGTCTGGCTGGAGATCGGCTTCGGCGGCGGCGAGCACATGGCCGCCCAGGCCGGCCGGCGTCCCGACGTGCTGGTGATCGGCGCCGAGCCCTTCGTCAACGGCGTGGCCAGCGCCGTGCGTCACGTGGAAGAGCAGGCCCTCAAGAACGTCCGCATCCACGAGGGCGACGCCCGCGACGTGGTCGGCTGGCTGCCCGACGCCAGCATCGACCGGCTCTTCATCATGTTCCCCGACCCCTGGCACAAGGCGCGCCACAACAAGCGCCGGATCATCCAGCCGGCCTTCGTCGCCGATCTGGCCCGGGTGCTGAAGCCCGGCGCGGCCTTTCGCTTCGCCACCGACTGGGCCGACTACGCCGAGTGGACGGTCGAACGGGTGCTGGCCGACCCGGCCTTCCGCTTCGCCCAGCCCGACGCCGACCGCAACGCCCCTCCGGCCGACCACGTCACCACGCGCTACGAGGAAAAGAAGCTGGGCGACTGCGCCCCGGTGTTCCTGGATTTCGTGCGGGTCTGATCCGGTCGGATCCAGACGCAACATGCCCGCATTCCGGAACCGGCGCCTAGCGCACGGACAAGGAGTCCGTCGCCCAAGAAAAACAAACCAACGGCCTTGTGCAGCTGGTCTCCTTGATCGTGCTCCAGGCCGTACCGCTTCCAAGTCTCAGAGCCGGTATCGATCTCACTGGCCTCTGCGGCCTTTCGTTCTAAGCATGCCGGCGCGGGGAATGCTGAGCCCAGGAAGCCCGGAAGCTAGACGTTCATCTTCGAGCGGCGATATTTGGGCGACTTTACCTCTAGGCTGACCGGCTCACCAAGATCGGTCGAATACATCGACACCTTGTAGCCAGCGGGAGTCATCATCTTCTGCTCCAGCAAATCGCGAAACTCGCCGATGGGTGGGGCGTGTAAGCAAACCGGCGCCATCCGATGGCGCTGCTTTTCGTAGAGAATGACTTGGCGCTCTTGCCAAGTGACTCGCGTTTTAGCCAGAAGCGCTGGCCGGATCGCTTTTACGAGCGGCTCTGGGTCCATAAGGAATCCGAACCTTTCCAACTCGATCAGCAGGAAGGCGAAGTCGGGTGCCGCCAAAGCCGAGAAACCCCAGCTCTCATCCTCGCCTCGCTTTGGTTGATCGTGCACGTAACGAAGAGGAAGATCGAACGTATCGACAAGGTCGCGGTATGGAACATCGTGGATGGGGTCCAGACGCCCATCGAGATAGGTCGGGAAATCCTCGATGTCCGACCCGAAGGCCCATCCGCTCGTGGCGATGCGCTCAACGTAACTGGCGATCATTTTCTCGTTGCGACGAGTGGGGACGGGTTTGTTGAGGCCTGTCCAGACGGCCTTGATGAAATTGGTGTCCGTCTTGATGTCCATGGCTTAGCTCCGGTGGCTGTGAAGGTCGCCGGCAATTTGCCAGCACGACGCCTCGTGATCCGAATCTCCATGTGGAAGGGCAGCACTGCTTTGGTGATTTGCATAGGCGGCGCCTGCGCCCATCGGGCCGCTAAGGTCCCTCTTTGCAGAGCAACAGATAGAGGGGTTTCGTGCGCAATATTCATAACGCCGGCCGTTTTGCGGATGGTTCGAATTGCGGTGGCCTTCAGACCCGCCGCCAACCCGACAGCAGCGGCACGGTCGCGCAGGCCGGGCCGCCGTCCTTGTCGCGGCCGGCGATCCTGGCCTCAAGCACGGCCCCCGCCTCGGCGGCGGGCAGCTCGTGCAGATAGACCTTGATGCGCCGGGACCATTCGGAGTGCTGCCCCGCCTGCCGGCCCGAGGCGACATAGACGAACCGTCCCCGACCATCGACGCGCACGAAGCCGCCGCCGGGGCGAAGGCCCTCGGGCGTCGGCGTCAGGGTGATGGGGATGTCGAAGGCAAGATCGCCGCCGTCGGCCATGACCGGATCGACCGGCCGGCTCTTGGCGTCCTGCTTGGAAAAGACCACGCCGGCGGGCGGGTCGGCCAGGACGATCCGAAGGGTCAGATCGATCCTGGCCATGTCGTCCTAGTAGGTCTCGTCGTGGCGCTTGATCGCCGTACGGATCAGTTCGGCGGTCTCGTCCGGATCGGCCCAGCCGGTGATCTTGGTCGACTTGCCCTTTTCCAGGTCCTTGTAGTGCTGGAAGAAGTGGGCGATCTGCTCGGTCAGGATCGTCGGCAGGTCGCGCCAGCTGGACACGCCCGTATAGAACGGGTGCAGCTTGTCGACCGGCACGGCCAGGATCTTCTCGTCCGAACCGGCCTCGTCGACCATCATCAGGGCGCCGATCGGGCGGCAGCGGATGATCGCGCCCGGCACCACCGGGGTGGGGCCCACCACCATGATGTCGGCGGGGTCGCCGTCGTCGGCCAGGGTGTGCGGGATGAAGCCGTAATTGGCCGGGTAGAACATCGCCGTGTGCAGGAAGCGGTCGACCATCAGGGCCCCGCTTTCCTTGTCGATCTCGTACTTCACCGGCTCGCCGCCTTGCGGGATCTCGATGATGGCGTTCAGGTCGTACGGCGGATTCACGCCGACGGCGATCTTGGAGAGGTCCATTGTGACTCTTCGTTTGGGAGGGGTCCCGCGGGGAGGCGAGCCTGCGCGGGGCCTGTATAGGCCAAAGTTGCTGCGGTGCGGAAGCCCGCTACGGCGATGGGCGCGATCGGGCGTGCGATTTGGTCTCGGCTAGGGCGTTCGCCAGGGGGCTTCCAACCGTCCGAACATCGCGCTATATAGCTCCCACATCGTCCGTCAGCGCTGATAGCGCTTTCGAGCGGCGGCCCGAAAGGCTGCCGCTTTTTCTTTGGCCGTTCGCCAGCTTGGCTTTTTCGCCGAGTGTCGGGCGGCCCAGCGAGTTGAGAGAACCGTGCGCGGCAAGACGCAGGAAGACACTGGGCTGATCGAACTGCTCGATCCCGTCGCCGAGTCCGTCGGCTACGAGATCGTCCGCCTGCGCCTGATGGGCGGGGCCGAGCAGCGCCGGCTGCAGATCATGGCCGAGCGTCCGCTCCTGGAAGACGGGAGCGGGGGCGACATGAACGTCGAGGATTGCGCCCGCCTGTCGCGCGCCATCTCCGAGGTGATGGACGCCGCCGACCCGATCGCCGGCGAATACACCCTGGAGGTCTCCAGCCCGGGCGTCGACCGCCCGCTGACGCGGCTGAAGGATTTCGACACCTATGCGGGCTTCGAGGTCCGCATCGAGCTGGACCGCGTCGCCGAGGGCCGCAAGCGCTTCAAGGGCGAGCTGGCCGGCGTCGAGGACGACCAGGTGGGCCTGAACATCGAGGGCGAGGACGACGTCACCGTCTACTTCCCCTTCGAATGGATCGTCGACGCCAAGCTGGTGCTGACCGACAAACTCATGAAGCGCGGCGCCGAACAGCGCGCGGCCCGGGTGGCCGCCGACGGCGACGACGCAGACCAAGATCTCGGCGACGACGCCGAAGACGATATTGACCTGTCCGAAAGTGAAGAGGACTGACCATGGCCATCGGCATCTCCGCCAACCGCCTCGAGCTGCTTCAGATCGCCGACGCCGTCGCGCGTGAAAAGGGCATCGAGAAGGAAGTCGTCATCGAGGCGATCGAGGACGCCCTGCAGAAGGCCGCCCGCGCCCGCTACGGCGCCGAGCACGACATCCGCGTGAAGATCGACCCGCGCACCGGCGAGACCACCCAGAAGCGGGTGATCGAGGTCGTGCCGGACGACTTCGAGCTGGAAGGCGAGATCGGCAAGGTGGTGCTGTCTAAGGCCAAGCGCACCTGGCGCGACGCCGAGATCGGCAAGATCTACGAAGAGAACCTGCCGCCGTTCGAGATCGGCCGCGTCCAGACCCAGATGGCCCGCCAGGTCGTCATGCATAAGGTCCGCGAAGCCGAGCGCGAGCGCCAGTACGACGAGTACAAGGACCGCGCCGGCGAGATCGTCAACGGCAGCGTCAAGCGCGTCGAATACGGCAACGTCATCGTCGACCTGGGCCGTGGCGAAGGCATCATGCGTCGCGACCAGTCGATCCCGCGCGAGAACTTCAACGTCGGCGACCGCATCCGCGCCTACATCTACGACGTCCGCCGCGAGACCAAGGGTCCGCAGATCATGCTGAGCCGCGCCCACGGCGGCTTCATGGCCAAGCTGTTCGCGCAGGAAGTGCCGGAAGTCTATGACGGCGTCATCGAGATCCGCGCCGTGGCCCGCGACCCGGGCTCGCGCGCCAAGATGGCCGTGATCTCCAACGACTCCAGCATCGACCCGGTCGGCGCGTGCGTGGGCATGCGCGGCTCGCGCGTCCAGGCCGTGGTGGCCGAGCTGCAGGGCGAGAAGATCGACATCATCCAGTGGTCCGAGGACGAGGCGACCTTCATCGTCAACGGCCTGGCCCCCGCCGAAGTCTCCAAGGTCGTCATGGACGAGGAGGACGAGCGCGTCGAAGTGGTGGTGCCGGACGAGCAGCTGTCGCTGGCCATCGGCCGCCGCGGCCAGAACGTCCGCCTGGCCAGCCAGCTGACCGGTTGGCAGATCGACATCATGACCGAAAGCCAGGAGAGCGAGCGCCGTCAGAAGCAGTTCGCCGAGGCCACCGCTCTCTTCCAGGAAGCCCTGGACGTGGACGAGGTCATCGCCCAACTGCTGGTCACTGAAGGCTTCACCACGGTGGAGGACGTCGCCTATGTCGAGCCGCACGAGATCGCGGCCATCGAGGGCTTCGACGAGGAGACCGCCGAGGAACTGCAGACCCGCGCCCGCGAATTCCTGGAAAAGGAAGCCGCCGCCCTGGACGCCAAGCGCGTCGAGCTGGGCGTCGAGGACGAGCTGCTGACCATCGAGGGCGTGACCCTGGCCGTGGCCGTGGCCCTGGGCGAAGGCGACGTGAAGTCCATCGAGGACCTGGCGGGCCTGATCCCCGACGACCTGCGCGGCTGGTTCGAGACCAAGGACGGCGAGCGCGTGCGCGAGGCCGGCATCCTGGACAGCTTCAACCTGTCGCCGGAAGACGCCGAGGCCCTGATCATGCGCGCCCGCATCGTCATGGGGTGGGTCGAGGCCCCACCGGAACCGGAATATGTCGAGGAAGAAGGCGTCTACGACGAGGAAGTCGGCGACGAGGACCTTGGCGAGGCCGAGGCGGGCGAAGAGCCGGCCCAGGCCCCGGAAGAAACCACCGAAGACTGATCCTGAGCCCCGCGCCTCCCACGAAAGTCGGAGGCGCGGTCTTTTGCGAGCCATATGACCGACGCGACCGCCCCCAAGACCCACGCCGAAGCCAGCCGCCAGCGCAAGGACATCGTCCTGGGCGAGGCGGTCGACGAGGCGCGCCTGGTGCGGTTCGTGATCGGGCCCGACGGGACGGTGGTTCCGGACGTGGCCCGCAAGCTGCCCGGGCGCGGCATGTGGGTGGAATCCACCCGCGAGGCCGTGGCCGCCGCCGCCAAGAAGGGGCTGTTCTCACGCTCGGCCAAGACCAAGCTGACCGCCCCGGCCGATCTGGCCGACCAGGTGGAACGGCTCCTGGCCAAGCGGGTTCTTGACGGTCTGGGTCTTGCGCGGCGCGGGGGAAGCATTATCTCGGGCTTCGAAAAGGTCTGTTCGGCTCTGGCCTCTGGCAAGACCGCATGGCTGATCGAGGCGTCGAACGGCGCCGACGACGGCCGCCGAAAGATCCTCGCCGCCGTCCGCAAGGCCCCGAACGATCCCAAAATCTTCGGGATGTTCACATCCGACGAATTGGGTTTGGCCTTGGGCGGGGAGAATGTGATACACACGGCGCTCCTTGCTGGGCGCGGCACGGATCGCTGGACATTGGACGTCGAGCGGTTATCAGGCTTCCGCCCACTCCTTCCCCCGAGTTGGTCGGCGAGTAGGCGTGAGGAGCCCTAGGCCCTGGTCTCGACGGATGGTCTTTCATTCGTCGTCGCGAGAGTCCTGGAACTTGAGATAGGGGCGTGATCCGCTCCTTGAGTGAAGGGTCGGGAAACGCGCTTTCTTCGGAAAGTACGTCCAGGCCCCTTTCTCGTATGGATCGAACGGTTTTTTGGCCGGCCCAGCCGGCGGAAGTACAAGCGAGCGCATGAGCGACGAGAACGATAACGGTCGGCCTGGTTCCAACCCCGGTGGGCGAGCGCCCATGACGCTGAAGCCCCGCCAGGGGTCGGTCAGCGCCGGCGTCGTGAAGCAGAGCTTCAGCCATGGCCGCACCAAGACGGTGGTGGTTGAAACCAAGCGCGTGCGTCCGCACGCGCCGCCGACCGGCAACCTGGCCGCGCCGTCCTCGGCCGAGCGCCGCAACGACGCTCCGCGTCCGCCGTCGTCGCAAGGCGGCGGTGGCGGTGGTTCGTCCGCCGGCGGTCTGTCGCAGAGCGAGATGGTCGCCCGTCAGCGCGCCATCGAGGCCGCTCGCGAGCAGCAGGAACGCCAGGCCGTCGAGCGCCGCGCCGCCGAGGCCCGCGCCGCCGCCGAAGCCGCGGCTCGCGAAGCCGCCGCCAAGGCCGCCGCCGCGGCAGCGGCCAAGGC